>NZ_JBIVNB010000031.1:0-1030 GCF_044753345.1 Kitasatospora sp. NPDC088391 | reverse complement strand
CTGAGGACAAGCCCTCGGCCTATTAGTACCGGTCAACTCCACCCCTCACGAGGCTTCCATATCCGGCCTATCAACCCAGTCGTCTACTGGGAGCCTTACCCTCTCAAGGAGGTGGGAGTGCTCATCTCGAAGCAGGCTTCCCGCTTAGATGCTTTCAGCGGTTATCCCTCCCGAACGTAGCCAACCAGCCATGCCCTTGGCAGGACAACTGGCACACCAGAGGTTCGTCCGTCCCGGTCCTCTCGTACTAGGGACAGCCCTTCTCAACACTCCTACGCGCACAGCGGATAGGGACCGAACTGTCTCACGACGTTCTAAACCCAGCTCGCGTACCGCTTTAATGGGCGAACAGCCCAACCCTTGGGACCTACTCCAGCCCCAGGATGCGACGAGCCGACATCGAGGTGCCAAACCATCCCGTCGATATGGACTCTTGGGGAAGATCAGCCTGTTATCCCCGGGGTACCTTTTATCCGTTGAGCGACGGCGCTTCCACAAGCCACCGCCGGATCACTAGTCCCTACTTTCGTACCTGCTCGACCCGTCAGTCTCACAGTCAAGCTCCCTTGTGCACTTACACTCAACACCTGATTGCCAACCAGGCTGAGGGAACCTTTGGGCGCCTCCGTTACTCTTTAGGAGGCAACCGCCCCAGTTAAACTACCCACCAGACACTGTCCCTGATCCGGATCACGGACCCAGGTTAGACATCCAGCACGACCAGAGTGGTATTTCAACGGCGACTCCACAACAACTGGCGTTGCTGCTTCACAGTCTCCCACCTATCCTACACAAGCCGAACCGAACACCAATATCAAGCTATAGTAAAGGTCCCGGGGTCTTTCCGTCCTGCTGCGCGAAACGAGCATCTTTACTCGTAATGCAATTTCACCGGGCCTGTGGTTGAGACAGTCGAGAAGTCGTTACGCCATTCGTGCAGGTCGGAACTTACCCGACAAGGAATTTCGCTACCTTAGGATGGTTATAGTTACCACCGCCGTTTACTGGCGCTTAAGTTCTCAGCTTCGCC
>NZ_JBIVNB010000030.1:0-1037 GCF_044753345.1 Kitasatospora sp. NPDC088391 | reverse complement strand
GCAATGATCGGCCTCATGACCCGCCGCCTCACCGGCGAGACCACCCCGACCTGGCGCGGAACCTGACCTCCAAAGTCAGGGACGAAACGCCCAGTGAGCAACAAGCCGTGGGTCGTGGACGACGAGCTGTGGGTGCGGATCGGGCCGCTGCTGCCGACGTGGCCGGAGCGGTCGCCGGGTCCGCGTCCGGTGGACGACCGGCTGTGTCTACAGGGGATCCTGTTCGTGCTGTACACCGGGATCGCCTGGCAGCAGTTGCCGCCGGAGTTGGGCTTCGGCTCCGGGCAGACCTGCTGGCGCAGGCTCGGTCGCTGGCAGGAGGCCGGGGTGTTCGAGTCCCTGCATCGTTTGCTTCTGGCCGAGTTGAACGCGGCCGGGCTGATCGACTGGACGCGCGCCTGCGTGGACGCCTCCCACGTACGTGCGAAAAAAGGGGCGCGGCCACCGGCCCGTCGCCGGTTGACCGTCGCAAGACCGGCAGCAAGCACCACGTGATCAGCGACGGCGGCGGCATCCCGTTCCATGTGATCACCACCGCTGCCAACGTCAACGACGTCACCCGGACCCTTGATCTGGTCGACGGCATCCCGCCGGTCGCCGGCCGTGTCGGCCGGCCCCGCAGACGCCCGGAGGCCCTGCTCGGCGACAAGGGCTACGACAGCAACCCCAACCGCCGCGAACTGCGCAAGCGCCGAATCCTTCCCGTCATCTCCCGCCGCGGGGAACCCGACATCATCGACCTTGGCAAGCTCCGCTACGTCGTCGAGCAGACCTTCGCCCAGCTCCACCAGTTCAAGCGCCTCGCCGTCCGCTGGGAGAGACGCCTCGAGCTCCACAACGCCTTCGTCTCACTCGCCTGCGCGCTGATCTGCTGGAGGCGCCTCAACCGACAGGCACAGTGATCGTGTTACGAGTTCATAGGGGTTTTGACTGTGGACAGAAGGTATCGCGGCGCTGCCGCGCTACGGATGGTGGGTCTGACCGGGGCGTTGGCCCTGGCGGGTGGGTTGGCGGTGCCGGTCGCGTTCGCGGCCGAC
>NZ_JBIVNB010000029.1:0-1261 GCF_044753345.1 Kitasatospora sp. NPDC088391 | reverse complement strand
GCTGCCGTCAGCCAGCGTGCTGCCTTCGCGTGCTGTCCTCGGTACGGCTAGGTTCTGCCCGTGAACACCGAGCAGATCGTGATCAGCTTGACGCCGGACGAGGCGCTGGTGCTTTCGGACTGGCTGGAGCGCGTCCAGATGACTGACCTCAGTCGGATGGTTGACGACGAGGCCGTCTGGGCGCCGATACACAGGATCGCGGGGACCCTGGACAAGAGCCTCACCGGGATCTTCGCGCCTGACTATGCGGAACGCCTGGCAGCGGCACGGCAGCGTCTTCGCGGATCTGCTGGCGATCAAAGACAGGGCGGCTGACAGGTGGGTTGTCCTGCCTCGGCGGGACAGTGAGATGCCGATCCGTTGTCACGTCACGGGAGAACTCGTAACCAAGGAACGGGGACCCTGGCGCGTTGCCGGCCGGCCTCGGGTGAGTCTGCGGACCATGATGCCGATCATTGCCCAGCGGATCATGGTCTCGGAGTGGGCGGAGCTGGTCTCGTAGTCGCGGGCGAGGCGGCGGTGGGCGGTGAGCCACGAGAACGTCCGCTCGATCGCCCAGCGCTTGGGCTGGACCTGGAAGCCGCGCTGGTCGGGGGCCTTGCGGACGATGTCGAGCTCGCGGCCGAGGATCCGGGCGGTCCATTCGACCAGGCGGCCGGCGAAGCCCTGATCGGCCCAGAACCTCTCGATCCGCGGGTGGTCGAGCCGGGCCCACAGGAGCGGACGGCGGGCGCCATCGCGGTCCTGGACGCTCGCGGCGACCACGTGGACCGCGACGAGCAGGCCTAGGGTGTCGGTGACCAGGAACCGCTTGCGGCCCTTGACCTTCTTGCCCGCGTCGAAGCCCCTGGTCGCCGCTGGCACGGTGTCGGCGGTGCGGACGGACTGCGAGTCGATCAAGCCGGCGGTCGGCTCCGCGTCGCGGCCGTCCGCCTCACGGACCCGGCCGCGCAGGGCGTCGTGGATGCGCTCGACGGTGCCGTCGTCGTGCCACCAGGTGAAGTACCAGTACGTCGTCTGCCAGGGCGGGAAGTCCTTCGGCAGCTGCCGCCAGGCGCATCCGGTCCGGACCACGTAGAAGATCGCGTCCACGATCCGCCGCCGCGGATGCTTCTCCCTCCGCCCGCCCTTCGGTCCCACCCGCGCGGGCGGGAGCAACGGTTCCACCAGCGCCCACTGGTCGTCCGTCAAGTCCGACGGATGCCCACCCCCGACAACGCTCACGAAGAGCTCAACGAACCCGCCAGCAACGGGACACGGT
>NZ_JBIVNB010000028.1:0-1295 GCF_044753345.1 Kitasatospora sp. NPDC088391 | reverse complement strand
TAGGAGCTGTCCGGCCGATCATGTGACTGTCGCTTGATCTGCTCGTTGTTCCGGGCATGGGGCGGGGAGAACGTGGTGATCTGTCGGACGCGGAGTGGGAACGGCTGCGGCCGTTCCTGCCGGTGAGCAACGGCCGGTGCGGACGGTGGCGCGATCATCGGCAGGTGATCGACGGGATTCTGCACCGGGTGCGGACCGGAGTGCAGTGGCGGGACCTGCCAAAGCGGTTCGGCCCGTGGAAGACGGTTTATGAGCGCCATCGGCTGTGGTCGGCGGACGGCACCTGGGAACGGCTGTTGCAGCAGGTCCAGGCCGCGGCGGATGCGGCGGGCGAGATCGACTGGGATGTCTCGGTGGACTCCACCATCGTGCGCGCGCACCAGCACGCCGCCGGTGCCCGAACCGACCCGCCACCGGCACCGGGCGCGTCAAAGGGGGGCGAGGCGGCAGAACACCAGGACGAGACACCGTGGCAGAGCCTGGTCGGCCGGCTGGTGGAGGCGGTGAGCGAGGTGAGGGCCTGGGCCGCTCGCGCGGCGGCTTCACCAGCAAGATTCATCTGAGTGCCGACGGTCGCTGCCGCCCGCTGTCCCTGATTGTCACCGCAGGACAGCGGGCGGACTGCACTCAGTTCATCCCGGTACTGGAGAAGATCCGGGTTCCCCGCCTCGGGGCCGGCAGACCCCGCAAGAAGCCGGACAGCGTTGCGGCCGACAAGGGCTACAGCAACAGCCCCTGCCGCGAGTACCTGCGGCGGCGAGGCATCCGGCACACCATCCCGGAGAAGACCGACAGCCGGGCCGCCCGCCTGCGCAAAGGATCACGAGGCGGACGGCCTCCGGGCTTCGATGAGGAGCGGTACAAGAAGCGCAACACCGTGGAGCGGGCCTTCAACAGACTCAAGAACTCCCGAGCGGTGGCCACCCGGTATGACAAGCGCGGCTACGTCTTCTTCGGCACCGTCGCCGTGGCAGCCGTAGTCATCTGGCTGCGATCTTGATGCCTTCTCACAGCGCGAAGGGTTGGTACTCCAAAGCTTGATCGACCACTTCAGCGGCTGTCGGCTCCGGCCCCTTCGGCCAGAAGATCAGGCCGCCGATATGGCCAGTTGGACAGCCGAGGGCCCTGCCCAACGTCTCCAACACGTAGGAGGCCTCGGCATCGTCGGCGTAGTCCGCGTCCATGATCTTCTGCACCATTGCAACGGCAGTCTCACGAGCCATCACCACTGCAGTCACCCCTTCCAGGCGACTGGGAGCCTAGCGAGTCACATGATCGGCCGGACAGCTCCTAGG
>NZ_JBIVNB010000026.1:0-1729 GCF_044753345.1 Kitasatospora sp. NPDC088391 | reverse complement strand
TGCTGCAATGACACGACTTCGGTGGTGTGCTTGAGCCCCGCTACATTGTCGGCGCGGAATCACTTGACCAGTGAGCTATTACGCACTCTTTCAAGGGTGGCTGCTTCTAAGCCAACCTCCTGGTTGTCTCTGCGACTCCACATCCTTTCCCACTTAGCACACGCTTGGGGACCTTAGTCGGTGTTCTGGGCTGTTTCCCTCTCGACCATGGAGCTTATCCCCCACAGTCTCACTGCCGTGCTCTCACTTACCGGCATTCGGAGTTTGGCTAAGGTCAGTAACCCGGTGAGGCCCATCGCCTATCCAGTGCTCTACCTCCGGCAAGAAACACACGACGCTGCACCTAAATGCATTTCGGGGAGAACCAGCTATCACGGAGTTTGATTGGCCTTTCACCCCTAACCACAGGTCATCCCCCAGGTTTTCAACCCTGGTGGGTTCGGTCCTCCACACGGTCTTACCCGCGCTTCAACCTGCCCATGGCTAGATCACTCCGCTTCGGGTCTTGGGCATGCAACTCAGACGCCCTGTTCGGACTCGCTTTCGCTACGGCTACCCCACACGGGTTAACCTCGCTACACACCGCAAACTCGCAGGCTCATTCTTCAAAAGGCACGCAGTCACAGTCACAAGGACTGCCCCCACGGCTTGTAGGCACACGGTTTCAGGTACTATTTCACTCCGCTCCCGCGGTACTTTTCACCATTCCCTCACGGTACTGTCCGCTATCGGTCACCAGGGAATATTTAGGCTTGGCGGGTGGTCCCGCCGGATTCACACGGGATTTCTCGGGCCCCGTGCTACTTGGGAAATGAGCAAGCAAGCCGTACAGATTTCGTCTACGGGGGTCTTACCCTCTACGCCGGACCTTTCGCATGTCCTTCGACTATCCATACGGTTTCTGACTCGCCGACCGGCCGGCAGACCGGTCAAGCTCACTCCCACGACCCCGTCACGGCAACCCCTGCCGGGTCTCACACCATGACGGTTTAGCCTCATCCGGTTTCGCTCGCCACTACTCCCGGAATCACGGTTGTTTTCTCTTCCTGCGGGTACTGAGATGTTTCACTTCCCCGCGTTCCCTCCACATACCCTATGTGTTCAGGTATGGGTGACAGCCCATGACGACTGCCGGGTTCCCCCATTCGGACACCCCCGGATCAAAGCTCGGTTGACAGCTCCCCGGGGCCTATCGCGGCCTCCCACGTCCTTCATCGGTTCCTGGTGCCAAGGCATCCACCGTGCGCCCTTAAAAACTTGGCCACAGATGCTCGCGTCCACTGTGCAGTTCTCAAACAACGACCAGACACCCAAACCCGACACCCCCCGACAGGGGACGCCCGGCATGAGGCCGGCAACCTGAAGACAACGACCGAATGGCCGTTCCCTCAGGACCCAACAACGTGCCCGACACAGGCAACCCCCAGACCGCGTTCCACGCCCCCGAAGAGGCAGTACTGGCGAGCTGTTCGCTCCCTGTGCCGAATAGTCAACGTTCCACCCATGAGCAAGCACTCCGGGACATTCGCCCGAAGCTGCCGTGTGCTCCTTAGAAAGGAGGTGATCCAGCCGCACCTTCCGGTACGGCTACCTTGTTACGACTTCGTCCCAATCGCTGGTCCCACCTTCGACGGCTCCTCCCCTTACGGGTTAGGCCACCGGCTTCGGGTGTTACCGACTTTCGTGACGTGACGGGCGGTGTGTACAAGGCCCGGGAACGTATTCACCG
>NZ_JBIVNB010000025.1:0-2669 GCF_044753345.1 Kitasatospora sp. NPDC088391 | reverse complement strand
GTCGGCGTCTGCGGCACCTACCCCAACGGCGGCAGCTGCGTCCCCTCCGACATCAACCGGTCGTTCTTCCAGTTCGACACCACGGGGCTGCGCGGCACGGTGATCAACAGCGCGACGATCGGCCTGCAGGAGGTGTACTCGGCCAACCACGACTGCACCAAGACCTACCCCGTCGACCTGTACCTGACCGGCGGGATCGGCAGCGGCACCAACTGGGGCAACCAGCCCGGGCAGATCGGCGGCAAGCTGGACGGCACCCGTGACGTCCCCGGCACCGGCCAGTCCGGCTGCAGCAACGCCGTCGGGTTCAACTACAACGTCAGCGGCACCCTCAAGCAGTACGGGCCGACCTACGACAACCTGACGTTCGGCGTGTACGGCAACGAGAGCGACGCCTACGGCTTCAAGCGGGTCGGCAACAACCCGACCCTGAGCGTCACGTACGACCGCGTCCCGAACCCGCCCGCGAACCCCGGCGTGTACCCGCCGCCGCACACCGCGGTCGACAACCAGAACCGGCAGTCCTGCGGCAACGGCGACGCCAACGCCTGGGGCTGGCTGGGGGCCGGGGCCTCGCAGGCCCAGGCCGCGGCGCTGACCGCGACCGTCTCCAGCCCGACCCAGGCCCAGGTCCGCACCTGGAACCACATCTGGGACTACACCCAGCCCGGCTCGCCGGACGTCGCCAGCGGCTACTCCGACTACGTGAACAACAACGGCCTGGCCGCGTTCTGGCTGCCCGGCGGCACGCTGAAGGACGGCCACTCCTACGGCTGGAGCCTGTTCTCCAACGACGGCCTGGACGGCGTCCCGATGGGCGGCCCGAGCCCGAGCTGCTTCTTCAAGGTCGACACCACCCCGCCGACCCTCACCTTCCCCCCGACGGTCAGTGACCCGGCCACCCAGTTCCCGCAGTCCGGCAACGGGCAGACCACCTCGCTGCGGTCCGGGCAGAGCGGAAACATCCCCTTCACCGCCGCCGACCCGAACCCGAGCGGCCTGTACAGCTCCGGCGTGGTCTGCCTGCGCTGGTCCTTCGACCCGCAGTTCACCGGCGCCACCTGGCAGTGCGGCGGCTCCGTGCCGAGCGGCCAGATCAGCGTCACCCCGGGCCGCTGGGGCACCAACGTGCTCTACCTGCAGGCCCAGGACAACGCCGGCAACGTCTCCCCCGTCGCCCCGTACACCTTCTACGTGCCGTGGAACCCGAACGGCCCGCAGCCGGTGTACGGCGACGTCAACGGCGACCAGAACGGCGCCCGCACCCCCGACGTCCTGACCTACGGTCCGGCCGGTGACCTGCGCGCCTACACCGCGCCCGCGACCGGTCCGCAGAACACCGTGGCCTCGTCCGTCGCCCAGTCCCCGGGCGGCGACTCCTGGGCCAACTACCGCACCACGCACCGCGGCAGCCTGCGGCTGGGCCCCGACCTGGACGACCTGCTCGCCCACAAGGACGGCGACGCCACCCTGTGGGTCTACAAGAACCCCGGCAACACCGGCGTCAACGGCACCTTCGACACCAAGACCGCCCTCGCCAAGCCCGCCTGCGTGGTGAGCGCCACCTCCCCGGACTGCACGGGCTACGCCACCACCTGGGCCACCACCCAGCAGATCGCCGCGCTGGGCGACCCCGCCTCCACCGACCGCAGCACCTCCAACACCGCCAAGAACCGCACCGGCCTGTTCACGGTCGAGACCGCCGGCTCCGACGCGGCGCTCTGGTACTACCCGGCCGTCGGCGACAACGCCCTGGCCACCCCGATCCGGCTGGCCGCGAGCGGCTGGAAGGACACCGACCTGATCAGCCCCGGGAGCTGGACCACCCAGACCCGCCCCGGCCTGTGGGCGCGCAACCGCACCACCGGCACCCTCACCGCCTACCCCCTCGTCCTCGGCACCGCCGACCAGAGCGACGACTTCGGCAACACCTACAGCTACCCGGTGATCACCGGCCTCGGCACCGCCAAGACCGTCGCCACCAACATGACCGCCGCCGCCTGGCCCCGCATCGGCTCCGACGGCGACCTCACCGGCAACGGCGCCCCCTCGCTGTGGGGCATCACCCCCCAGGGCACCCTCCAGACCTGGACCGGCACCCGCACCGGCACCACCGCCGACCCCGGCTACAGCCTGGCCGGCCCCAACACCGCCTACGCGCTGGGCGGCGGCGCGATCCTCGCGCCGGGCACCCGGATCATGGCCGGCCAGTCCTACCCCGGTCCGGACCTGATCCTGACCATGAACAACGACGGCAACCTGGTCATCCGGCACAAGCAGGCCGGCGGCGGCGTCCTGTGGAGCAGCCTGACCGGCAACAACCCCGGCGCCTGGGCGTACGTGCAGTCCGACGGCAACTTCGTGATCTACAAGGCCGACGGCAACCCCGACACGGGGACCGGCGCCCTCTGGTCCACCAGGACCTGGGGCAACGCCGGCGCCTACCTGGAGCTCCAGACCGACGGCAACGTGGTCCTGTACCGGGCCAACGGCGGCAACGGCAGCGGCGCCCTGTGGGGGGCCGACACGATGAAGGTCGACACCAAGCTCACCACCGGCACCCGGCTCACCGCCGGACACTGGGCCCAGTCGCAGAGCTCGGTCCTGGAGATGCAGAGCGACGGCAACCTGGTCGAGTACCGCCGCAGCGACGGCGTCCCGGTCTGGGA
>NZ_JBIVNB010000024.1:0-7789 GCF_044753345.1 Kitasatospora sp. NPDC088391 | reverse complement strand
CAGGGGGGACCCTGTGGGAGAGTAGGACGCCGCCGAACAATCATTGTGGAGAAGCCCCCTGACGGGAAGTCAGGGGGCTTCTTCGCGTTTCCGGGGCGCGGCTTGATCCGACCTGGCGGACCTGTCCGGCCGCGTCACTAGAGTTTCGGCCATGAGTGACGACGTTCATATGACCGCTTCGGCGTCGGATCTGTCGGGGGCGGACGGGTGGTGGACGGACCTGCCATGGCTGGTGAACGCTGATCCGGAGCGGGTACTGGGGGTACTGGCTTCCGATGCGGATTCCGGTGCGCGACTGATGGCCGCGGTGTACCGGGCGTCGGTGGACGTGCACCGGGACGTGCCGTCGTGGGTGCGGCGGCAACTGCTGGCCCTGGACGCGGTTCGGTACGGGGACCGGGAGTTGTCGGCACGGATTGCCGCCGTGTCGGTGGAGGGTGTCGACGCCGAGCCTTGGCAGGTGCTGTGGTCCACGGGCGCGCAGAGTGATCCGCGCTTCCGGATGAACCCGTCCGGTCACACGGGCAGTGTCGACGGGGTGGTGACGACCTTCTCGGGCGGCCGCCACGTCGTGGTCACCGGGAGCAAGGACCGGACGGTCCGGGTGCGGGACCTTGAGACCGGCCAACCGGTCGGCGGGCCCATGAGCGACCTCAACGGCAGGGTGTGGGCGGTGGCGACGGAGGTCGTCGACGGTCGGCCGTGGGTCGTCACGGCCGGCGACTGGGCGGTGCTCGCGTGGGACCTGGCCACCGGCCGGCAGACGGGCGAGCTGCGGGGGATCAACGGTGAGGTGTGGTGTCTGGGCACGGCTGTCGTCCAGGGGCGACCGTGTGTGCTCGCCAGCGACGACGACGTGTCCGTGCGGGTCTGGGATCTGGCCGGCGGGGAACAGGTCGGCGAACTGACCGGGCACGACGATTTCCTGATGGCCGTCGACACGCTGGTGATCGACGGCAGGCCCCGTGCGGTGGGCTGTACGAGCGGTGGCAAGGTCTGGCAGTGGGACCTGACGACCGGACAACCGGTCGGGGAGCCACTGCCGGGCCACGACGGCGAGGCGTGGGCGGTCGCGGCGGCGGTCGTCGACGGCAGAGCCCACGCGATCACGGCGGGTCACGACGCCACCGTGCGGGTGTGGGACCTGGTGGGGGGACGGGAAGTCGGCCGGCTGGTCGGCCACGAAGGCACCGTGTCCGCGGTGGTGGCTGCGGTGATCGGTGGAGAACTCCGGGTCGTCACCGGTGGTTCGGACGGAACGGTGTGCCTGTGGGAGCCGGCCGCCGGGTGGCAGATCGGCCGGGAGCTGGTGTTTCCCGCGCCGGTCCATGCGCTGACCGTGACCCGGGAAGGCTTGCTCGTGGTGGGCTTCGGCGGCGACGTCGCGGTCCTGTCCCTGCGTGCCGAGCCCGACTCCACCGGGCGGTGAGCCGTTGGTGCTGCGACCGGACGGTTGCTGGTTCCGCCCGGGCGAACCCGTGCGGTCGGAGCACGGGGGTGGTGTCGGTGCGGGGTTCTAGGCTCGCTCCCTGCGGCGAGTGCTGTGGGTGAAAGGGAGCTGACGTGCTGTTGGGACTGCGGACCGTGATCTATCCCGCGCCGGACCTGGCTGCGGCCAGGAGTTGGTGGGCGGGGGTGCTGGGGGTGGAGCCGTACTTCGACGAGCCGTTCTACGTGGGGTTCAACGTGGCGGGGTACGAGCTGGGGCTCGATCCGGACGGGGACCCGGCGGTGGGGCCGGTGACGTATTGGGGGGTGCGGGACGTGGACGCGGCGGTGGCGCACTTCGTCGCGGCGGGGGCGGTGGTGCGGGCGGCGGTTCAGGAGGTCGGGGGCGGGATCAGGGTGGCGACGGTGGTGGAGCCGTCGGGGGCCCCGGTCGGGCTGATCGAGAATCCGGTGTTCGTGCTGCCGGAGGAACTGCTGGGGGCGGGCGAGGGCCCCGGGCGCTGACGTGCGGAAGGGCCCCGGCCGGGGGAGTGGCCGGGGCCCGCGTCGTGCTGAGGGGGAGGGGGCGGCCGTCCGGTGGCGGGGGTCAGCGTGCGAGGTGGTCGTTGGTGACCAGGGCGCGGGCCAGGTGGGCGGCGGTGGTGGTGACGGTGGGCCAGGCCGGGGAGGTGAGGTGGTCGGCGGGGGTCGGGTCGGCGGGGAGGCCGGTCCGGAGGGTGTGCAGGGCGGTGCCGAGGTCGGCGGTGAGGGCGGCTTCCTCGTCGGTGCGGAGGGTGTGGCCGAGCCAGGGGAGGGGGTCGGTGGCGTCGCAGGCTTCGGTGAGCAGGGTGCTGAGCAGGGCGGCGGGGTCGAAGTCGTCGCGGGCCGGGTCCTGGAGGGCGGGGGCGGCGAGGGTGAGGACCGCGGCCACCAGTTGGTGGCGCAGGGCGGGGAGGGTGATGCCGCGGTCGGTCATCCGGGGAGCGTACCGGCCGGGGGGTCGGACGGTCAGGCGTGCGGGGCGAGTTGGGGGTCGATCGGGGCGTCGGTGAGGCGGTTGGCGAAGGTGGAGAGGGTGTAGGCGCCGATGCCGAGGACGATCTCCAGGGCGTTGGCGGGGGTGAAGCCGTGGGCGAGGAAGGCGGCGAGTTCGGGCTCGGGGACGGCGCCGGTGTGGTCGAGGACGGCGTGCACGAAGGTGCGGACGGCCTCCAGGCGGGCGTCGGGGAGCGGCTGCTGGGCGCGCAGGGCGGCGATCAGTTCGGGTGCGGCGGCGAGCCGGGTGAGGGCGCCGGTATGCATGGCGACGCAGAGGTGGCAGCCGTTGCGGGTGGCGATGGTCAGGACGAGGGTCTCGCGGACCAGCGGGTCGAGGTCGGTGCTGTCGAACATGGCGCTCAACTTGAGGAAGCCGTCGAGGAGTTGCGGGGAGTGGGCGAGGCGGCCGACGGCGGCGGGGAGGTAGCCGAGGTGGCGGGCGACCTGGTCGAGCTGGCGGCGGGCGGTCGGCGGGGCGGTCTCGGGGGTGAGTTCGGGGAAGTACGCGCCGGTGGTGGGAACGGTGGGAACAGCGGTGGCGGTGGTGGCGAGCGTCAAGGGGGTGCCTTTCGGGCGGAGGAGGGCGTGCCGGGGCGGCCGGAGGACAGGGCCCGGCGACGCATCCTAGAATGGACAACGTGGTTGACCAAAACGTAAACCAGGTTGTCGATCCGCGCAACGGCTTCGAGCTCCCGCTCCTGCTGTTCGCCGGATTCCGCACGATCATCGACGAGTTGCACGCCGAACTCGCCCGGCAGGGGCACCCGCACGCCCGGCCCGCGTTCGGCTTCGCGATGCAGGCGATCGGGGTGGACGGGGCCAGCGCCAGCGAGATCGGCCGCCGGCTGGGGGTGTCCAAGCAGGCGGCCGGAAAGACCGTGGAGCGGCTGGAGGCGCTGGGCTACGCGGAGCGGGTCGACGACCCGGACGACGCGCGCCGCAAGCTGGTCCGGCTGACGCCGCACGGGCTGGACCTGCTGGCCCGGTCGGCGGCCGGCTTCGACGCGATCCGGGCCCGCTGGGCGCAGGCGCTCGGGGAGCGGCGGCTGCGCGAACTGGAGGACGGGTTGGCACAGTTGGCGGGCCCCTCCGGGTTCCGGCTGGACGCGGCGGGCTGGTTCGGCGGCTGAGGCGACCCGGGCGGGACGCCGCCGCCCCCGGCGCGGTGAGCCTGCCGGTGGCGGCGGGACGGGCGAGGGCGGAAGGGGCGGCTACTTGCCGTTCCGGTCGGGGTCGGCGGCGAGAGTGATGACGCCGAGGTGGCCGTCGCCGTCCTGGGTGACCTTCAGCAGCATGGACGGCTGGTAGATGCTGTCGCCGTCGTTGAAGGTGTCGCGGCCGGTGTGCGTGCTGTACAGCGCCCCGGCGAACACCGCGCTGTTGAGGGCCTCGTCCATCATCAGCTGGGTGGTCAGGGTGCGCCGGTTGTCGATGTGCACCATCGCGTGGACGTGCACGGTGCGGCCGGAGTACCAGCCCGGCCAGACGGTGGTGAACTGCACGATGCCGTCCTGGTTGGTGACCTGGGCCCCGCGCAGGTAGCGCTTGTCGTCCTGCGGGGTGAGGTCGCCCTGGTCGCCGCCGTTCCCGCCGCCACTGCCACCGCCGGGGCCGCCGGGGCCACCGGACGGCGGGGTGCCCCCCGGGCCACCGCCCGGACCGCCGGACGGGGGCGCGCCGGTCGGAGCGCCCGAGGGCGGGGCGCCGCCGGGTCCGCCGCCCGCACCGCCGGGAGCGTCGCCCCCGCCTCCGGAGAGCTGTTCGGCGCCCGAGTACAGGCCGGCCGCGTCGCAGTGCCAGATCTCCACCACCGCGTTCGGGACCGCCTTGCAGGTCTCGCTGTCCTGGACCCGGATCGCCAGTCGGAGCCGGGAGCCCTGGCGGTCCTCGCGGATGTCGCTGCGGATCTTGTCGGCGTCGAAGTAGTACGGGCCCTGGGTGGTCCCGGCTGTGAGGGTGCAGGTGTTGGCGTCGGCGAACAGGCCGGTGAGGTCCTCGGAGGTGCTGGCCTGCGGGGAGATGGTGGCGGTGCCGCCGGTGGTGGTCCGGGCGCTCGCCGTCCCGCCCTGGTCGGTGCCGGAGCAGGCCGCGAGCAGCGCGCCGAGGCCGATGCTGCCGAGGCCCGCGAGCGCGCGTCGACGGCTGACCCGCCGCCCCTCGTCGTGGTCCGCGTCCTGGTGGCGCGCGGCGTGCTGGTCGGAGTGGTGCTCGGCGTGCGGTTGCGCGGCCATGGGCCCCCGGTCCTTTTCGATCCCTTTACCTGACGATCGGGCAGCTTAGGAACGGCGGATGAGCGCCGTCTTGGGATCGGATGAGAGGACGATGGGCGAGCTGACGGGGGGTCAGTCGCAGTTCTCCCAGACCAGGGTGCCGGGGCCGTCGGGGGTGAGGACGGGCAGCCAGGCTTCGTCGGCCTCGGGGAGGCGGGACTCGTCGAGGGCGAGCGGGACGCCGGGGGCGCCGTAGTGGTGGGCGGTGACCGCGGTCCGCAGCCGGTCGAGCAGGTCGGGCGGCCAGTCGAGGCCGCGGGCGCCCTGCCCGGCGAGCGCGCCGGTGAACAGGGCCCGCAGGTCGTCGTCCAGGTTCCGGGGCGGCAGCGGGACGAGGTAGCCCTCCTGCTGGTACTGCACGCAGCCGAAGCCGCCGCCCTGGGTCTGGTAGACCACGCCGGTGGGCGCCGCCACGACGGCGAACACCCACCCCTGGCCCGCGCCGCTGCTGTCGGGGTCGAGAAAGACGTAGCGCTTGTCGCCGTCCGTGTCAGCCATGATCAGGAGCGTCGCACAGGACGGGCCCGCGCCACGCCGTGATCCGCGGGCCCGTCACTCCCGGGGGGTTCAGGCGGTGCCGCGGGCGGCGCGGCGCTCGGCCTTCTCGGTGGCCTCGGCCTCGTCCAGCGCCTCGGCCTGCTCGGGGGTGGGGGCGGTGCCGCCGAGGTGGGCGGGCAGCCACCAGGAGTCGGCGGGGCCGGACGGCTGGACCGGGTACTCGCGCTGGGCGCGCTCCAGCATCTCGGTCATCGCGGCCCGGAGCCGGCGGGTCACCATGACCGGCTTGTCGGTCGGCTCCAGGTGGATCGGCTCGCCGATCATGATGGTGACCGGGACGTGACGCTTGGTCAGTTCCTTCGGGCGGCCCTTGGTCCAGAGCTGCTGGGTGCCCCACAGGATGACCGGGAGCAGCGGGGTGCCGGAGTCGGCGGCCATCCGGGCCGCGCCGGTCTTGAACTTCTTCAGCATGAACGAGCGGCTGATCGTCGCCTCGGGGAACACGCCGACGATCTCGCCCTCGCGCAGCGCCTCGACGGCGGCCTCGTAGGCGGGCTGGCCGTCGGTGCGGTCCACCGGGATGTGCTTCATGCCGCGCATCAGCGGGCCGGACACCTTGTGCTTGAACACGTCGTCCTTGGCCATGAAGCGGGTCTTGCGGCGGGCGACCCGGTACGCGCCGAAGCCCGCGAAGATGAAGTCCAGGTAGCTGATGTGGTTGCTGACCAGGACGGCGCCGCCGGTCGCGGGGACGTGCTCGGCGCCGACGATGGAGATCCGCAGGTCCAGCGCCTTGAAGGCGGCCAGGGCGGTGCGGATCACCGGCGGGTACACGAACTCAGCCACGGTCGGCCCTACTTCCCACGGGGCTCACGCCCGGTCGAGTGGTACCCGGAGCGTGACGGCGGGGCCGACGGGTGGCGGCACGCCGCGGCGGCCACGGGTGTTTCCCCCCGATGATCCCCCGAACGGGCACGGTCTGTCACGCCCGCCCCCGGTGCGGGAGATCTGAATCTCACGGGGAACTTTCCGGGGGCGGGCGCTGCGGCCGCGACGGTCAGGCCCGGGCCCGGGCCCGGTGCAGCAGCAGGTAGAACTCGCAGCCGAGGCAGTGGTCGAAGGCGGCGTTCAGGAAGGCGGCGGCCAGGGTGAGCCCGGTGGCGGCGGGGCCGAGCCAGGCCGGGCCGAAGACGTACCCGAGGGTGCCGACGAGGGCGAAGCCGAGGCCGACGGACTGGGCGAAGCGCGGCGGGCGGGCGTCCTCGAGTGCGGCGGGCGGGCCGAGCCGGGGCCGGACCAGGACCCGGTAGAGCAGGCCGTACGGGGAGCGCCCGAGGGTGCCCAGGGCGAAGACCAGGGCCTGGGCGGCCAGCAGCCACCCGCTCCCGGTGATCAGGACGGCGGCGAGGACGGCGGAGGTGAGGGCGGCGGCGAAACGGGGGCCGCGGGGGTCGATCTGCACGGAGCTGCTCCGGTGAAGGGTGCTGACGGCTGACCTGACGCGGGGTCAGGGGAGGAGGGGGCGAGCGGTCAGCGACAGCGGG
Organism: Kitasatospora sp. NPDC088391; assembly: GCF_044753345.1. NCBI lineage: Bacteria > Bacillati > Actinomycetota > Actinomycetes > Kitasatosporales > Streptomycetaceae > Kitasatospora > Kitasatospora sp. NPDC088391. The sequence goes on along the minus strand of NZ_JBIVNB010000024.1, from coordinate 1,011 downwards.
TGGCGCCGGCCCGGCACAGGTCGATCACCCGGCGGCAGGTCAGCCGGGGAGTCGGGTGCGGGGTGCGGGCGTCCACGGGGGCGATGCTACCGGGGGCGCGGCCGCGGGCCCAGGGGCGGGTTTGTCACACTGGACGGATGACCGGACTGATCGTGTGCCTCGGGGTGCTGGCGGCGGCCGGCGTGTTCGGCGCGGTGCGCCGGGTGCGGGACGGGAGGCTGAAGGTGCGCGGCAGGGCGGACGACGCGGTGCGGCTGACCGCCGAGGAGCTGGGGGAGCCGCTGGGCGCCCGGGCCACGCTGGTGCAGTTCTCGACCTCGTTCTGCCAGCCGTGCCGGGCGACCCGGCGGACCCTGGCCGAGGTGGCGGGGATGGTGGACGGCGTCGCGCACGTCGAGGTGGACGCGGAGTCGCGGCTGGAGCTGGTGCGGCGGCTGGAGGTGCTGCGGACGCCGACGGTGCTGGTGCTGGACGCCTCGGGCCGGGTGGTGCGCCGGGCGGCCGGGCAGCCGCGGAAGGCGGACGTGATCGCCGGGCTGGGCGGGGCGGTCTGAGCGGGGCGGTCTGAGTGGTGCGGTTCGGGCGGTGCGGTTCGGGCGGTGCGGTTCGGGCGGTGCCCGCGGGTCGGGCCCGACCGGACTTCCGGCGCCGAGTCAGGTGGCGGCCGGACATCGGGGCGCGACCTGGGGCAGGATGGGCCACAGGCGGCGGCGCGGGTGCCGGGCCGGACCCGCGGGCAGCGTAAGCTACTGGCGAGTAGTGACGGCTGAACTGCTCGTGGGTATGCTGCCCGGGAGTTCCGGAGCGGCACCGGTGTGCGCCGCCCGGGCCGCGGGCCCCGTCCGCGCGCCGAGACCCCTCGCCGCGCCCGGGCCGTCGCCGCAGCCGCCGGATCGGACCAGTAACAGGAGAGCAGGCCGTGAGCTTGAGGATCGTTGTCTGTGTGAAGTACGTGCCCGACGCGACCGGTGACCGTCGCTTCGCGGACGATGCGACCACCGACCGGGAGGG
>NZ_JBIVNB010000023.1:0-13797 GCF_044753345.1 Kitasatospora sp. NPDC088391 | reverse complement strand
ACCAGCAAGACCATCGTCGCCGTCAACAAGGACCCCGAAGCCCCCATCTTCGACCTCGTCGACTACGGCATCGTCGGCGACCTCTTCCAGGTCCTGCCGCAGCTCACGGGCGAGGTGAAGGCCCGCAAGGGCTGACCCGCCGTCGGTGGACGCACAGGGGCGCGGCCCCCGGGGAACTCCCCGGGGGCCGCGCCGTCTCGTTGCCGTGCCGTGCCGTGCCGTGCGTGCGTCAGCGGCCCGCGACGGCGTGCACGAAGCGGGCGGCGTCGATGGTGCCGAGGCCGGAGGCCAGGTCGTAGCCCTTGGCGGCCTGGTAGCCGGTGACGGTGTCCCAGGAGTTGTCGCCGGCGGTGACGTCGACGATGCCGCTCCACTGCGAGGGCAGCATGCCCAGCGCGTACAGGCGCGGGTTGATCTGGCCGAGGCGGTGGCCGGCCGTCTGGGCGGCCAGGGCGACCACGCCGGAGAAGATCGGGCCGGCCTCGCTGGTGCCGCCGGTGAGGTGCCAGCCGACCCGGGTCGGGTCGTAGGACTCGTACGTCCAGGCGGCGCCGTCCACGGCCGCGCTCATCGAGATGTCCGGGGTGCCGCGGTGGTTGCCGGTCACGTTGGACACGCCGACCTGGTACCACGGGCGGTCGAAGACGCCGGAGACGCCGCCGCCGGCCGCGCCGTAGTCGTCGTGCCAGACCTTGTCCGGGGCGGTGCGGTTGCCGTTGTTGTCCAGGGTCAGCTGGGTGCCGCCGACCGAGGTCACCAGCGGGTCCGAGGACGGCCAGGAGTTGACCTTGAACGGGTACAGGTCGCTGCCGTTCTCCTTCGCGTCGGTCGCGCCGTTGTCGCCCGAGGAGGCGAGCACGGTGACGTCCTTGGCGGCGGCGAACTTGAAGGCGTACCGCAGGTCCTCGATGGACTTGAAGTTGCCCTTGTCGAAGCCCGGGAAGGTGTTCTCGGTGGCGCCGAAGCTCTGCGAGATGACGTCCACGTTGTGGTGCTGCATGTACGCCTTCTCGGCGTCCATCATCTCCGGCAGGCCGGTGACGCCCTCGGTCTCCGCGACGCCGGTCTCCACCAGCACGATGTGCGCGTCGGGGGCGATCGCGTGCGCGTACTCCACGTCCAGGGTGGACTCGCCGGCCCAGCCGGTGTGGTCCGCGTTGGTCGGGTCGAACGGCGGGACGTTGCCCCACTTGACCACCTCGACCTGGGTGTTCGGGATGCCCCACTGCTGGTCGAACACCTCCAGGTCGTGCTGGATGGTCGGCGAGCCGAAGGAGTCCACGATCACGATGGTCCGGCCCTTGCCGGTGATGCCCTGCTGGTACAGCGGGTTCAGGTTGTACGCGGTGCGGTACTGCAGCGGCGAGTAGCAGTGGATGCCGATCTGCGCCACGCAGTCCGAGGTCGATATCGGGGCCACCCGGCCGACCGCGTCGATGTGGCCCGCCGAGGCCGGGCGCAGCTTGAAGACGGACGGCAGGCGGACGCCGGCGGTCTGGGCGGTCGCGGACGCGCCGGTCAGGGCGGTGGCCCCGACGGCGAGCAGCGCCGCGGCCCGCAGCAGGGTGGAGCGTCGGGGACCCGCGGTGGCGGGGAACGTGCCCAAGAAGACTCCTCGAAGAGACGGTTCACCCGGCCCGACAGGCCGGGGCGCCCCTATCCCATCGGCCCCGACGGAGCTGTTCCATAGTCCGAGACGGGTGGTCGGCATGGCTCCGACCGGCCACCGGATTCGGTAAAGGAAATGGAGTGGTTCGGTAACGTCCCAGCTCGGCAAGGGCCCTGGCGGGCCGGTGGCCGAACACCGCCATCCGGGGCGGCCGCCCGGGGTGGCTAGAGTCGGTCGGCATGGGACTGCTGACAGCACTTGACGGTGGGTACGGGGACCGCGCGGACGCGCTCGTGGTGGACGGCCGGGCGCTCTCCCGGGAGCAACTCCTCGGCGCGGCGGGGGCGGTGGCCGAGCGGGCGGCCGGAGCGCCCGCGCTCGCCGTGCTGGCCCGCCCCACCGCCGAGACCGTCGCCGCCGTGGTCGGCGGCCTGCTCGCCGGGGTGCCGGTGGTGCCGCTGCCGCCCGACTCCGGGCCGGTGGAGCGCGCCCACATCCTCCGCGACAGCGGCGCCACCCTGCTCGCCGGCACCGGACTCCCGGACGACGCCGAGGGGTTGACCGCCCTGCCGGTCGACCTCGCGGACCGCCCCGGCGGCGGCTGGCGGCCCGCCGCCGAGGACGGCGACCGCACCGCGTTCGTGCTCTACACCTCCGGCACCACCGGCGCCCCCAAGGGCGCGCTGATCCCGCACCGGGCCGTCGCCGCCGGACTCGACGGCCTCGCCGACGCCTGGCAGTGGGACGCCGAGGACACCCTGGTGCACGGCCTGCCGCTGTTCCACGTGCACGGCCTGGTGCTCGGCGTGCTCGGCGCGCTGCGCACCGGCAGCCGCCTCGTCCACACCGGCCGCCCCACCCCCGCCGGCTACGCCGCCGCCCGCGGCAGCCTGTACTTCGGCGTCCCCACCGTCTGGTCGCGGATCGCCGCCGACCCGGCCGCCGCCCGCGAACTCGCCGCCGCCCGGCTGCTGGTCTCCGGCAGCGCCCCGCTGCCCGTCCCGGTCTTCGAGCGGCTGCGGGAACTCACCGGCCGGGCCCCCGCCGAGCGCTACGGCATGACCGAGACGCTGATCACCGTCGCCACCCGGGCCGACGGCGAACGCCGGCCCGGCGCGGTCGGCGTCCCGCTGCCCGGCGTGCGCACCCGGCTGGCCGGCGAGGACGGGCGGCCGGTGCCGTCCGACGGCGAGAGCGTCGGCGAACTCGAACTCCGGGGCCCCACGCTGTTCGACGGCTACCTCGGCCGCCCCGAGGCCACCGCCGCCTCCTGGACCGCGGACGGCTGGTTCCGCACCGGCGACGTCGCCGTGATCGGGCCCGACGGCTTCCACCGGATCGTCGGCCGCGCCTCCGTCGACCTGATCAAGAGCGGCGGCTACCGGATCGGCGCGGGCGAGGTCGAGGCCGCGCTGCGCGACCACCCCGGCGTCGCCGACGCCGCCGTGGTCGGCGCCCCCGACGCCGACCTCGGCCAGGCCGTGGTCGCCTACGTGGTCGCCCGGGACGGCGCGGTGACGGACCGTCAGCTGATCGACTTCGTCGCGCAGCGGCTGTCCGGGCACAAGCGGCCCCGGCGGGTGGTGCTGGTCGACGACCTGCCGCGGAACGCGATGGGCAAGGTGCTCAAGAAGCGGCTGCTGGACGAGCAGAACTGAGCGGACCCGGGCGGCCCCGGGCAGGTCCGGGCGGGCCCGGACGGGTCGGGGCCGCCCCGGGCGGTCCGCCCTTTCAGGAGGCCGGGGAGTGGGTACCACTGGGGTGGCGCGGGGGCCGGTGCTCCGCGTTGCCCGGTGCCCGCACCGGGCCTCGGCCGAGTGGCAGGGGACGCTGTGATCGTCTGGGTCAATGGGGCATTCGGAGCGGGCAAGGCGAGCACTTGCCGGGAATTGGTCGGGCTGCTGCCCGGAAGCCTGCTGTTCGACCCGGACACCCTCGGGCCGGTGCTCCGCGCCACCCTGCCCCCGGACCGGCTCGACCTGCCCGACCTGCGCGAACTGCCCGCCTGGCGGCGGCTGGTGGCGGAGACCGCCGCCGCGCTGGCCGGGGAGGTCGACGGCGCGGTGGTCATCCCCGAGACGCTGCTCCGGCAGGACCACCGGGACGAGATCTTCGGCTCGCTGGCCGGCCGCGGCATCCCCGTCCACCACGTGGTCCTCGACCCGGTGGAGACCATCCTGCGGGCCCGGATCGCCACCCGCGAGGACCTCCCCGGCGACCCCGAGGGCACCCTCCGGCGGCGGCAGCGCGCCCGCGAGGCGCTGCCCGCCTACCTCACCGCCCGGGGCTGGCTGGCCGGCGACGCCCGGATGGTCGACAACGGCGTCCTCACCCCCCGGCACACCGCCGAGCGGATCGCCGAACTCGTCCGCGGCGGCGGCGCCCGCTGCCCGATCGTCCGCACCGAGGGCGGGGACGGCGACACCGTGGCCGCCGCCGTCCTGCTCTTCGACGACCGGGACCGGGTGCTGCTGGTCGACCCCGCCTACAAACCGCACTGGGAGTTCCCCGGCGGGGTCGTCGAGTCCGGCGAGTCGCCGACCGCGGCCGCCGTCCGCGAGGTCGCCGAGGAACTCGGCCTGCGACTGCACCCCGACGCGCTCCGGCTGCTCGCCGTCGACTGGGAGTCCGGCGCGGGCCGCGGCCGCGGCGGCCTCCGGCTGGTCTACGACGGCGGACGGCTCGGGCCCTCCGAGGTGCTCCGCCTGCGACTGCCCGCCGGGGAACTGCGCGACTGGCACTTCGCCACCGCCCGGGAAGCCGCCGGCCTCCTCCCCCCGGCCCGGGCCCGCCGCCTCGCCGCCGCCCTGGAAGCCCGCGCCCACGGCGAACTCCGCTACCTGGAGGGCGGCCTGCCGGCGGCGACGGGGGCGGCGTCGGCGAGGTGAGAGGGCCTGCGGCCGGCTGTGGGACGGGTGCGGAGCGCTGCCTGCGGCGCTGGGGTTCGAAGGCGTGAGGTGCCTGCGGCGTCAGGAATCCGGGGCGTGAGGTGCCTGCGGCGGGGGGTGCGGGGGGTGGGGTGGCAGGATGGGGGGATGCCGTTCACGCTCAGTCATGTCGCTGCTGTGCTGCCGGGGTTGCGGAGGGCCCGGCGGGAGGGGCCCTGGGTCGCGGCCGGGCTGGTGGCCGGGGCGATGGCGCCCGATGTGCCGTTCTTCGCGGAGTCGCTCGTCCGGGGGGTGTACCGGCACGGCGGGTTGACGCACCGGTGGTGGGCGGCGCCGACGGTGGACGTGGTGGTCGGGGCCGGGCTGGTGGCCGGGTGGTACGGGGTGTGGCGGGGGCCGGTGGGGCGGGCGGTGCCCGGGGCGTGGGTCGGCGTCGGGCCGACCGGGCGGCCGACGGGGCGTGAACTCGCCTGCGCCGCCGGGGCGGTGGCCGTCGGTGCGGCCACCCACCTGGTCTGGGACTCCTTCACCCACCACGGCCGGGCCGGGTCCCGCCTGCTGCCGGTGCTGGAGCACGAGGTGCGGGGCGTTCCGCTCACCACCGTGCTCCAGTACGGGACTTCGCTGCTCGGTCTGGCCGCGCCGGCCCGCCACGCGGGCCCCTGGCGGGACGCCGACCGCCGCACCGGCGCGGTGCTGGCCGGGGCGGCGCTGCTCGGCGCGGCCCACCGCGTCCGGCGCGGTGAGCGCGGCTCCGTCGACGAGGTGTGCTTCGGCGCGGGCGCGGGCCTCGCCGTCGCGGCGGCCGTCCTGGGCACGGCCGGGCGGGTGGGGTCCCGTACGGCCGGGGGCGGTCGGGCCCGCGCGGTCGGGGGGCGGCGCGGGGGCCGGTCTCAGCCGAGGTAGCCGTGCTCGGCCAGGTGGGAGCCGATCACGCGGTAGACGGCCGGGTCGTCCGGGGTGATCGCGCCGAGGCCGTCGACGTAGCGGTTGTACATGCAGAAGGCGGCGGCGATCAGGACGGTGTCGTGGACGGTCTCGTCGTCGGCGCCGGCGGCCCGGGCGGCGGTGACGTCCTCCGGGGTGACGGCCAGCCCGCTCTCGGCGACCTTCCCGGCGAGTCGGAGCAGGGCGCGCATCAGGTCGGACACGGGGGCGGTGGCGAGGTCGGTCCGGACGGCCTCGACCAGGGCGAAGTCGCCGTCGAGGCGGTGCGCGGCGGTGGCGCCGTGCGCGCCCGCGCAGTAGCGGGTGCCGTTGCGGGAGGAGACGTACGCGGCGATGAGTTCGCGTTCGCCGACGGACAACGGCGAGTCGCCGCGCAGGAGTTGCTCGGCGAGTCGGCTCAGGGCCAGCCCCGAGGCGGGCTTGACGTCGAGCAGGCCCCGGATGCCCGGGTGGTCGGTGGGGAGTGCGATGTGCGGCATGGGCCTACTGAAACCGGAAAGGCCGTCGATGGCAAGCCCCTGACCTGCGGTGGGACGGCCCCGGTCGGCGGGCGGCGGCGGTCGGGCGGAGTCGGCGGGTACTGGCCCGGGGCGGGGGCGGGCAGATTAGGATGGGCGACCGTGACTGACACCGGTAGCACCCAGGACCTGGACCCCGTCGAGCCGGTCGCGGCCCCCGCCGACGACGCCGGTGACGAGGCGTCGGCGCAGGACGCGAGCACCGACCCGCTGGACGCCGAGCGGGCCGCGCTGCTCGCCGGCGTCTGGGACGTGGTGGTGGTCGGCGCGGGCCCGGCCGGCTCCTCGGCCGCGTACGCCGCGGCCGGGCAGGGCCGCCGGGTGCTGCTGCTCGACAAGGCCGAGCACCCCCGGTACAAGACCTGCGGCGGCGGCATCATCGGCCCGTCCCGGGACACCCTGCCCGCGGACTTCAAGCTCCCGCTGCAGGACCGGATCTCGGCCGTCACCTTCGCCCTGGACGGCAAGTGGACCCGGACCCGGCGCTCGAAGCGGATGTTGTTCGGCGTCGTCAACCGGGACGAGTTCGACCTGCGCCTGGTGCAGGCGGCCGAGCAGGCCGGGGCGGTGCTGGTCACCGGCGTCACGGCGACCGGCGTCGAGCAGCGGGGCGGCGACAGCCGCACCGTCTTCGTGACGCTCGCGGGCGGTGGCCGGGTCGAGGCCCGGGCGGTGGTCGGCGCGGACGGCTCGGCCGGCCGGATCGGCCGGCACGTCGGCGTCAGCTTCGACCAGATCGACCTCGGCCTGGAGGCGGAGATCCCCGTCCCCGACGCGGTGTCGCGGGAGTGGGCGGGCCGCATCCACCTCGACTGGGGCCCGCTGCCCGGCAGTTACGGCTGGGTGTTCCCGAAGACCGACTCCGGGACGCTGACCGTCGGCGTGATCTCGGCCCGCGGCGAGGGCGAGCGGACCAAGCAGTACCTGGCGGACTACATCCGGCGGCTCGGCCTGTCCGGTTTCGAACCGCTGGTGGAGTCCGGGCACCTGACGCGCTGCCGGGCCGAGGACTCGCCGCTGTCCCGCGGCCGGGTGCTGGTCGCGGGCGACGCGGCCGGGCTGCTGGAGCCGTGGACCCGGGAGGGCATCTCGTACGCGCTGCGCTCGGGCCGGCTGGCCGGCGAGTGGGCGGTGCAGGTCGCGGAGGCGGCCGGCGCGGCGGACGTGCGGCGGCAGGCGCTCAACTACGCGTTCGCCATCAAGGCGGGGCTGGGCGTGGAGATGCGGGCCGGCAAGATCATGCTGGCCTCGTTCGAGAAGCGGCCGGAGCTGTTCCACGCCGCGGTCTCGCTGATCACGCCCGCGTGGCGGGCGTTCGCCCGGACCACCCAGGGCCACACCACCTTCGCGCAGCTGATGCGGGACCACCGGGCGGCGCGGAAGCTGGCGTCGATCGCGGGGCGCTGACGCCCTTCCGGCACGTCGGTCCGCCCGGCGGAGGGGAGTTCCCCTCCGCCGGGCGGACCTTTCCGTGCGGGCCTTTCGCTTCGCGCGGCTCCCCGGGCTCCTGGCGGGGCGCGGGGGTTGGGGGCCGCGGGTTACTTGAGGCCGCTGTCCAGGGCGTTCATGAGGGTGCCGGAGGGGGTGTCGCCGGACATTTCCCAGACCATGGCGCCGAGGAGGTTCTTGGACTTCAGCCAGGCGGTCTTCTGGGCGATCGACCAGGCGTCGTCGAAGCTCCACCACTGGCCGCCGTTGCCGGTGTAGCCGTAGGTCGAGACCGAGGCCGGGTCGTGGTAGACGGTCAGGTTCGGGACCGAGGTGATCAGGTTGTTGTAGCCGCGGGTGCCGGCCTCCTCGGCGAACTGGCCCGGGGCGGCGCCGTTCGCGGCCTGCCAGGCGCCGTGCGCGCCGCCGTCGGTGACGCTCTGCCAGCCCCGGCCGTAGAACGGGAAGCCGATGGTCAGCTTGCGCGGGTTCACGCCGGCGGTGAGGTAGGTGTTGACGGCGTTCTCGATCGAGAAGTGGACGTTGTACGGGTCGTTGGCGTCGGCGTGCAGGTTGGCCTGGTGGCCGGTCCGGTTCGGCTCCCACGAGTTGTCGCTGCCGGAGCCGTGGAAGTCGTAGCCCTGGACGTTGGCGACGTCGAGGGACTGGAAGATCTTCGACAGGTCCCAGCCCTGGCCGATCTTGGCGGGGTCGGCGGGGGTGAAGGCGGTCAGCAGCTTGTGCGAGCCGCCGAGGGCGTCGAGCTGGCGGCGGAACTCGGCGAGCAGCAGGGTCAGGTTGTCCTTGTCGTTCGCCGACCAGTGGTTGCCGGCGTGGCCGTCGGGCGAGCCGGGCCACTCCCAGTCGATGTCGAAGCCGTCGAAGATCCCGGCACCGGTGCCGGGGCCGCCCGCGCCGTTGTAGGACGGCAGGTTGCCCTTGATCCAGACGTCGATGCAGGAGGAGACCAGCTTCTTGCGGGAGGCGTCGGTGGCGGCCGCGTCCGAGAAGTACTTGGAGTAGGTCCAACCGCCCAGCGAGACCACGACCTTGAGGTTCGGGTACTTCGCCTTGAGCTTCTTCAGCTGGTTGAGGTTGCCGCGCAGCGGCGACCAGCCGTCGTCGGCGACGCCGTCCACGGACTGGGCGGCGCTCATCGGGCGGGCGTAGTCGGCGTCGGCGTCACCGGCGCCGGTGCCCTGGTCGGGGTCCTGCGGGTTGGCGGTGGTGCCCTTGGTGACGCCCGCCAGGCAGGTCAGGTTGACCGGGTCGATGTTCTCGAAGGCGTAGTTGACCACGTCGAGCTTGGCGGCGCTGCCCGAGGTGTCGAGGTTCTTCACGAAGTACTGGCGGCCGTAGATGCCCCACTGCACGAAGTAGCCGACCCGGGAGTACTTTCCGGGCCCGGCGAGGTCGCCGGTGGTGACGGTGAGGGCGTTGGAGGCGGGGGAGGCGTTGTCCGCCGCGTCCCGGGCCAGCACGGTGAAGGTGTACGGGGTGGCGGGGGAGAGCTGCCCGACCGTGGCGGTGGTGCCGGTGACGGTCTGCACCAGGGTGGCGCCCTGGTAGACGTCGTACGCGGCGACCCGCTTGTTGTCGGTGGCGGCGTTCCAGGCCAGCGAGACGCTGGTGCTGGTCACGGCGGTGGAGCGCAGGTTGCCGGGCGCGGTCGGCGGCACGGTGTCGGTGGCCGGGTCGACGGTGGCGGCGGTGAGCACGGCGCTCACCGGGCCGGTGTTGCCGCGGGTGTCCTTGGCCCGCACCGTCAGGTTGTACGTGGTGGCGGGGGTCAGGCCGGTCAGGGTGGTGGCGGTGCCGGTCGCCGAGCCGAGCAGCACCGAGCCGTTCAGCACGTCGTACGAGGCGACCGGGAAGTCGCCCTTGCCCGCCGCGCCCCAGCTCAGCGAGAGGCTGTGCGCGGTCGCGTCGACCAGGGCCGGGGCGCCCGGCGCGGTCGGCGGGACGTCCGGGGTGCCGTCGCACTTGTCGCCGTTGACGCGGCAGTTGAGCGGGGCGGTGATCGGGCCGTTGCCGATGAACCAGAAGCTGTACGGCTCGGTGGAGCCGTTCGCGGGCACGGTCGCGTTGTAGTAGGCGTTGGCGGCGACGACGTGGCTGCCGGTGGTGGTGGCGGTGCCGTTGTAGGTGCCGGTCATGGTGACGCCCGGCGGCAGGTCGAACTCCAGCGTCCAGCCGGTGACGGCGGTGGCGTTGGGATTCTTGACGACGAAGGTGCCCTTCCACCAGGACCCGTAGTTGTCGCCGGTGAAGGTGGCGGTCAGTTTGGCGGCGGCGTGCGCCGGGGTGGCGGCGAGCAGGGCGATCGGCAGTGCGAGGGCGGCGAGCAGGGTCAGCAGGCGGGCCCTGAACCGTGGCCTGGAGCGGACGTGCATCGGTACTCCCTGTCTGGTGTGGGGGATTCCGTACAGGGGTGCCTGGAGCCGGCAACAGGAGGTTAAAAGGACTGGACCATTTCGTCAACAGGTCTATACCGCAAGAGAGTTGACGATCATGCGGGTGGTGCGCCCGGCCGACTGTCGGTGCGCTCCGGCAGGATCTCCGGCATGGGACTCGACGTGGTGGTGGGCGCCTTGATCGGCGCCGACGAGGAGACGGCCGGCTGGTTCCGGGCCGAGTGCGACGCGATCGGCGCCGTCCTGGCCCGCGAGGGCGTGCCGGGCCGCCCGGCCTGGCACGAGCCGGTGACGGGCGACCGGTTCGGCGACCGGATCTGGGGCTACTCCGGCCTGCACACGCTGCGCCGCCTCGCCGCCCACCTGGCCGCCGGCCGCCCGCTCCCCGAACCGCTGGCCGACGGCGAACGCGCCACCGAGGACCCGGTGCTCGCCGCCGCCTACGACGACGTCCCCGACGACCCCGCGGGCCCGTTCGACCACCTGATCCACCACTCCGACTGCGAGGGCTACTACGTCCCCGTCGACTTCGCCCCCGTCCTGGTCGACGAGGACCTCTCCGGCGGCTGCCTCGGCTCCTCCGTCCGCCTGCTCGCCGAACTCCGCGTCCTCGCCCGGGCCCTGGGCCTGCCCGACGGCCTCGACCCGAACGGCGACGAAGTCACCGCCGTCCTCGACGAGGAGATCGCCGACCCCCGGGGCTGGCAGCGCTACGGCACCGAGTCCTTCGTCTGCCTCCAACTGACCAGGGCCGCCGAGCACTCCGTCCGCACGGGCGCCGTCCTCGCCTTCTGCTGACCCCCGCCGGGCGGCCCGGGTGTCGGCGGCCGGTGGCAGCATCGCGGCCATGGGACTCGACGTGGTGGTGGGACTGCCGGAGGCCGGCGACCCGGAGACGGCCGAGTGGGTGGCCGACGAGTGCGCCATGATCAACGCGGTGCTGGCCCGGGCCGGGGCCCCGGCCTGGTCGGAGCCGCCCGGCCTGACGCGCACCCCGGTCCCGATGTGGGGCTACCGGGGCCTGCACGCGCTGCGCCGGGCCGCCGCGCACGTCGCGGCGTCCGGCCGGTTGCCCGGGCCGCCGGCCGACCCGTACGCCGCCTCCCGCGATCCGGTGCTGGCCGTCCTGTACCGCAGGGGCTCCGGCGACCCGGCGGGCCCGTTCGACCACCTGATCCACCACTCCGACTGCGAGGGCTACTACGTCCCCGTGGACTTCGGGCCGGTGCCGTACGACGAGGACCTGCTCGGAGGCTTCCTGGGCTCCTCGGTCCGGCTGCTCGCCGAACTGCTCGTCCTGGCCGAGGCGTTGGGCCTGCCCGCGGACCTCGACCCGGAAGGGCCCGAGGTGCGCGCGGCCGTACGGCTGCCCGAGGCGGAGCGGCGGGGGTGGCAGCGGCACCTGTCCGCCGCCGGCACCTGCCTGGGCCTGCTGCGGGCGGCCCGGCTGTCCACGGAGTCCGGCGCGGTCGTCGGCTTCTGGTGACGGTCCGACGGTCCGTCAGGGGGCGAGGAGGCGGTCGGCGAGGGGGGTGCGGGTGTAGAGGACCAGGCGGCCGTGGCGGGCGCGGGTGACCAGGCGGGTGGCGTGCAGGACGGTGAGGTGCTGGCTGACGGCGCCCGGGGTGACGCCGAGGCGGCGGGCGAGTTCGGTGGTGGAGACGGGCTCGTGGAGGAGGGCGAGGAGGCGGGCCTTGGGGGTGCCGAGGAGCTGTTCCAGGGCGCGCGGGGTGGGCGGGGGGTCGGCGGGGCCGGCCAGGGTGGCCTGGCCGCGGGCCAGGTAGGTGATGGACGGGGTGAGGTCGGGGCCGATCGCGGTGAGCGCGCCGCGCGAGAAGCAGGTCGGCAGGAAGGCCATGCCGCGCCCGTCGACCTCGACCTCGGACTCCTGCTCGTAGCCCCACTCCCAGGCCAGCGTCAGGACGCCGTCCGCCCAGCGCAGCCGGTGGTCGAGGTCGCCGAACAGCCCGGCCGCGCCGCGCTCGGCCAGCACCCGGGCCCGGTGCACGATGTCGGCGTGCAGCACCGAGCGGGCGCGCGGCCACCAGGAGGGCTCCAGGACCCGGGTCCAGTACGCCTCCAGAGCGTCCGCGATCTCGCCGATCAGTTCGGCGGGCCGGTCCAGGCGCTCGGCCAGCAGCGGTGGCAGGGCCCGGTCGTGCGGCAGGAAGGTCTGCGTCAACTCGGCTTCCAGCCGGGCCGGTTCGAAGCCGCGGACCCGGGCCAGCTCGGCGTGGAAGTCCGGGAAGGGGACGACCGGACGGGGCGTCAGGAAGTCCGGCACGTACTTGTTGCCCGCCACCAGGGCGCGCAGCAGCGGCGCGGCCGGCAGCGCCTCGAAGGCCGGGCGCATCGCCTCGAACGCGACGGTGTGCGGGTACCGGCCCGGGTGCGTCCACATCCGCAGCGAGAGCACCGTCTCCTGGATCGGCGAGCAGGCGAAGTACGCGGACGCCAGGTCGGCCAGGCCGAGCCGGAACCGCACCGGCATGGCGCCGCACCCCCCTCGCACCGCTCCGGCCGACCGGATTCAGGCCGGGGCTAAATCAATACCACGGGCGCTCCGTACCCGGTCTGATCGGGGGCATGACCGCCACAGAACCCGCGGCCGCTCCGGCCGCCGCACCCGCCCCTGCCCGGAGCCGGCTCGCCCGGCTGCTCCCCGAGGACCGGGTGCTGCGCCGGCTGACCTGGATCACCCTGGTCAACACCGTCGGCAACGGCCTCGGCATGACGCTCGCCGCCGTGTACTTCCACCGCATCCTCGGCTTCGGCATCGGCACGGTCGGCGCGGTGCTGACGGTGGCCGGCGCCTGCGGCGTCGCGGCGGGCGTCCCGGCCGGGCGGCTGGCGGACCGGTACGGCTGCAAGCCGGTGATGATGGCGCTGCTGGCGGTGCAGGCGGTGTGCGCGGCCGGGTACGTGCTGGTCGGCTCGCTGGCCTCGTTCGCGGTGCTGGCCTGCCTGGTGGCGGTCGCCGACCGGGGCGCCTCGGCGGCCCGCGGCGCGCTGTTCGCCGAGGTGCTGGCCCCGGACGCGCGGGTGAAGGGCCGGGCCTACCTGCGCTCGGTCACCAACATCGGCCTCTCGGTGGGCACGGTCGGCGCCGCCGCCGTCCTGCAGTTCGACAGCCGGGGCGCGTACACGGTGGCGCTGCTGGCCGACGCCCTCTCGTACGGGCTGGTCGCGGTGCTGTACGGGCTGCTGGTCCCGGTGCCGGCCTGGACGGCCGCGCAGATCGAGGAGGCGGCGAGCGGCCCCAACCCGGCGCTGCGCGACCGGGTGTACCTGGCGGCGACCGGCCTGAACGCGGTGGTCTGCCTGCAGTTCATGATGATCGAGGTCGGGCTGCCGCTGTGGGTGGTCGAGCACACCGACGCGCCGCGCTGGATGGCGGCGGGCGGGATGCTGGTCAACACCGCGCTGGTGATCGTGCTCCAGGTGCGGGCCACCCGGGGGACCGAGGAACCGGCCGCCGCGGCCCGGGTGTTCCGGCGCGGGGCGCTGCTGGTGGCGGCCTCCTGCCTGGTGGTGGCGCTGGCCGCGGACGCGCCGCCCTGGGTGGCGGCGGTGGTGGTCGTCGCGGGCGTGGCGCTGCAGGCGCTCGGCGAGGTGTACAGCCAGGCGGGCGCCTGGGCGCTCAGCTACGACCTGGCGAAGGACGGCGCGCACGGCGCCTACCAGGGCGTCTTCAACACCGGCATGTCGGCCTCGATGATGCTCGGCCCGGTGCTGCTGACCTCGGTGGTGCTGGCCAACGGCCTGCTCGGCTGGGCGCTGCTGGCGGCGGCGTTCGCGGCGGCGGGCTGGGGCATGACGGCGCTGGTGCGCCGCTGAACGCGCCGGGGCGGGGGGGGGGGGGGGGGGGGGGGGGGGGGCCCCCCCCCCCCCCCCCCCCCCCCCGGTACCGGCGGTGGATCAGCCGTTGTCCTGGCCGACGCCGATGACCTTGATGCGGGTCGTGGCGGGGGCCGCGAGCGGGGTGCCGGCGC
>NZ_JBIVNB010000022.1:0-34599 GCF_044753345.1 Kitasatospora sp. NPDC088391 | reverse complement strand
CTCCGGCGCGACCCTCCCCACCCCGGTCTGACACCCGGCCGCCCGCCCGGCCGTCGTGGGGGCCCGGGGGGGCCCCCCCCGGCCCGGCCCCGCCCCGCCCCCCCCCCCCCCCCCCCCCCCCCCCCCCCCCCCCCCCCCCGCGGCGGGCGGGGGCGCCCCCCCCCCCCCCCCCCGGGCCCGGTGCCGTAGCACCGCCGGTCGGTTCCGGCAGCTCATGCTCAAAATTCGCACAAAAGTGCTCGTGGGCCGGGGTTGCAGCCCCTACGCTTCGCCCCATGACTGAAGCAATATCCGCCGACGGAATCCGGAAGCGGTACGGGGATGTCCAGGCCGTGGACGGAGTGTCCCTCTCCGTCTCGACTGGCGAGTTCTACGGTCTGCTCGGGCCCAACGGCGCGGGCAAGACCACCACCTTGGAGATCCTGGAAGGCATCCGGGAGGCCGACGAGGGCCGCATCGAACTGCTCGGCCTGGCTCCCTGGCCGCGCAACGCCAAGCTGCTGCCGCGGATCGGCGTCCAGTTCCAGGCTTCGGCGTTCTTCGCCAAGCTGAGCGCCCGCGAGACCATCCGCACCTTCGCCTCCTTCTACGGCATCGGCCCGAAGGCGGCGGACGCGATGCTGGAACGGGTCGGCCTGACCGAGTCGGCGAACGTGCTGACCGACAAGATGTCCGGCGGCCAGGCCCAGCGCCTGTCCATCGCCTGCGCCCTGGTGCACGACCCGGAGCTGGTGTTCCTCGACGAGCCGACCACCGGCCTCGACCCGCAGGCCCGCCGCAACCTCTGGGACCTGCTGCGCGACATCAACGCCGAGGGCCGCACCGTCGTGCTGACCACCCACTACCTGGACGAGGCGGAGATCCTCTGCGACCGCGTCTCGGTGATGGACCACGGCAAGGTCCTGAAGACCGGCGCGCCCGCCGCGCTGGTCCGCGAGATCGACGACACCGTCCGGATCAGGGTGGAGTCGGGCCTGCTGACCGTCGACCGGGCCCGCGAACTGCTGGCCGGCGCCGAGTACACCAACCTGGAGGACGACGGGGTCACCCTGGCGCTCTCCACCGCCGCGCCCGCCCCGGTCCTGTCCATGCTGGCCGAGCAGAACGCGCTGCGCGGCCTGGAGGTCCGCGGCGCCACCCTGGAGGACGTCTTCCTCCAGCTCACCGGACGGGAGTACCGGGCATGACCGCCACCGACAACGCCCGCACCTCCGCCCCCGCGCCCGGCCCGGGCGCCGAGGGCAAGGAGAAGGCCAACGCCTTCGTCGGCCTCTCCCGGGTGATGCTGCTGGGCTTCCTCCGCGACAAGGGGACCCTGTTCTTCACGCTGGCCCTGCCGGTGATGTTCCTGCTGCTGTTCGGCGTCCTCTACAAGGGCGGCGGCAGCTCGCACATCAAGATCGCCGAGATCGGCCGGGTGCAGGTGCTGGACGAGCTCCAGGGGCAGGCCGACGGCCCGCTGAGCGCGCTGGAGATCAGCAAGGTCACCGACGAGAACGACGCCCTGGCCAAGGTCAAGAAGGGCGACCTGGACGGCCTGGTCAAGCAGGACGCCGACGGCAAGCTGGTGCTCCGCTTCAGCCAGGCCGACCAGGTCAAGTCCGGCACCGTGCAGGGCATCATCGGCGCGCTGGTGGACGGCGCGAACCAGAAGGCCGCGAACGTCGCGCCGAAGTACACCCTGGACGCCAGCAAGGTCGAGGACGACTCGACCAAGCCGATCCAGTACCTCACCCCCGGCCTGCTCGCCTACGCCATCGCGATGGGCGCGGTCTACGGCGCCTCCTTCACCCTGGTGACCTGGCGCAAGAAGCGGGTGCTGCGCCGCCTGCGGCTGGCGCCCATCTCGGCGGGCACCATCGTCGGCGCCCGGGTCCTGGTCAGCGTGCTGGTCGCGCTCGCCCAGACCGCGCTGTTCCTCGGGATCGCCCAGCTCGACTACTTCGGGCTGAAGCTCACCGGCAACTGGTGGCTGGTGGTCCCGCTGGTGGTCTGCGCGACCCTGGCCTTCATGTCGATCGGCCTGCTCACCGGTTCGCTCGCCAAGAGCGAGGAGTCGGCGAACGGCATGAACCAGCTGATCATCCTGCCGATGTCCTTCCTCGGCGGCGCGTTCATCCCGCTGGACTTCGCGCCCAGCTGGCTGCAGGACGTCTCCAAGGCGCTGCCGCTGCGCTACCTGATCGTCCCCGCCAAGTCGGTGCTCAGCCAGGGCGGCGGGCTCGCCGAGGCGCTGCCCGGCATGGGCATCCTGCTGGGCTTCACCGCCGTGCTCTGCGCGATCGCCTGGCGCTTCTTCAACTGGGACGACGCGTAACCGCGGCGCCTCCCCGCGTGGTCGGTCCGGCGGGGGTCGTACACCGAAAGTCCCGGTGTACGACCCCCGCCGGCGTCTGCGACCATGGACGGGTGACTGACACCGGGCGAGAGACCACCACCACCGCACCCGAGGAGACCTTCTACGACCGGGTCGGCGGCGAGGCGACCTTCCGCAGGCTGGTCCACCTCTTCTACCGGGGTGTCGCCCAGGACGAACTGCTCCGCCCGATGTACCCGGAGGACGACCTCGGCCCCGCCGAGGAGCGCTTCGCCCTGTTCCTGATGCAGTACTGGGGCGGCCCGCGCACCTACAGCGAGCGCCGCGGCCACCCGCGCCTGCGGATGCGGCACGCCCCGTTCCGGGTCGACCGGGCCGCCCACGACGCCTGGCTGAAGCACATGCGCGCCGCCCTCGACGAACTCGCCCTGCCCGCCGAGGCCGACCTCGAACTGTGGAACTACATGACGTACGCGGCCGCCTCGATGGTCAACACCGCGGGCTGAGCGGGGTTCTTCAGCGCAGCGGGCTGAGGCCGAGGCCCGCGCCCGGCGCGGCGGCGGTGCGCAGCGCGACCGAGCCGGCCGGGGCGTCCAGCCGGAGCCAGGCACCGGCCCGGTGGGCGCTCACCGGCTGCCCGGGGCGCAGGAACCCGATCGCGTGCGCGGCGTGCGCGGCCCGCAGCGGCAGGCCGTCGACGGCGGCCAGCGGCCGGGACCAGATCTCGTCGGCGAGGGCGTCGACCACCTGCCGGGTGCGGTGGTGGTCCGGCACCTCGGCGGTGCGGGCCTTGAACTCCTCGACGGCGGCGAGCACTTCCCGCACCACCGCGTCGACCGGGGGGCTGCCGAGCGGCTGCCAGCCGGAGCGCGGGGGCAGCAGGCCGGCCCAGGCCGGGCCGGTGACCGGGGCGGGCAGGCCGAGCGCGGCGCCCGGCTCGTCCACCGACTCCAGCAACTGCCCGGCGGAGACGGTCAGATCGGCGGGCCCGGCGAGCGCCGCCAGCCGCACGGTGCGCACCGCGAGGACCGCGGAGCCGCCGAGCGGCAGCCGCCCGAACACGGCCAGCACGCCGCCGCCCGCGGCGCCGCTCCCCGACCCGTTCACTGCCCCGTTCACCGGCCCGCTCCCCGCCCCGGGCACGGCCTGCAGCCGGACCGCCGCCGCCCGGTCGAACCGGAGCAGCCGGCCCAGGAAGGCGGCCAGGTCGGCGGCCTCCCCCTGGTCGGCGAGGTCGAGGCGGGTCTGCGCGGTCACCGGGTTCAGCTCGTTTCGTCCGTGCGGCGGGCGGGTGCGGTGGGCGGTGCGGGTTTCCTGACGCGTCGTCAGGCGGCGCAGCCCGCGGGCTGCTGCTCGTCCCGGTCGGCGGGCTGCTCGTCCATGAAGCGGGAGAGGAACTCGCGCTCCACGGGGCTGATCCGGCGCGGCCGGGCCTCGGCGAGGTTGTAGGGGACGACCACGGTGGAGGCGGTGACGTAGACCTTCTCGGTGCCGTCCGGGGCGATGTCCTTGATCTCGTAGGAGACGGTCAGCGAGGCGCCGCCGATCTTCGTCACCCAGGTCTCGATGGTGACCGGCTCGGGCCGGTGCACCAGCGGGCGCTTGTAGTCGATCTCGTGGCGCGCGACCACCGACCCGCCCGCGAACTCCCCGGCGCCGGCCTCGGCGGCCCGGGTGAACATGAAGTCGATCCGGGCCTCCTCCAGGTAGCGGAGGAAGACCACGTTGTTGACGTGGCCGAAGGCGTCCATGTCGGACCACCGCAGGGGGCAGGCGTAGATGTGGCGTGCCACGGTGTTCCTCCTCGAATCTCAATGCTCCCGCAGGGCGTCCTGCGGGTGGTGGCCCGGCGGGCCGCCCCTGGGGTCAGCCTGCCGGGCCGGGGTTGCGCCCGGGTGTCAGTCGCGGGTCAGCTTCTTGTAGCTCGCGCGGTGCGGGCGGGCCGCGTCGGCGCCGAGGCGCTCGATCTTGTTCTTCTCGTAGGACTCGAAGTTGCCCTCGAACCAGAACCACTTGCTCTCGCCCTCGTAGGCGAGGATGTGGGTGGCCACCCGGTCCAGGAACCAGCGGTCGTGGGAGATGACCACGGCGCAGCCGGGGAACTCGAGCAGGGCGTTCTCCAGCGAGGAGAGCGTCTCGACGTCGAGGTCGTTGGTCGGTTCGTCGAGGAGCAGCAGGTTGCCGCCCTGCTTGAGGGTGAGCGCCAGGTTGAGGCGGTTGCGCTCACCGCCGGAGAGCACGCCGGCCGGCTTCTGCTGGTCCGGGCCCTTGAAGCCGAACGCGGAGACGTAGGCGCGGGACGGCATCTCGACCTGGCCGACGTTGATCCAGTCGAGGCCGTCGGAGACGACCTCCCACAGGGTCTTCTTCGGGTCGATGTTGGACCGGCTCTGGTCGACGTAGCTGATCTTGACGGTCTCGCCGACCTTGACCGTGCCGCTGTCCGGGGTCTCCATGTCCTGGAGCATCTTGAACAGCGTGGTCTTGCCGGCGCCGTTCGGGCCGATCACGCCGACGATGCCGTTGCGCGGCAGGGTGAAGCTCAGGTCGTCGATCAGGAGCTTCTCGCCGAAGGCCTTCTTCAGGTGGTCGACCTCGATGACGATGCTGCCCAGGCGCGGGCCCGGCGGGATCTGGATCTCCTCGAAGTCCAGCTTCCGCATCTTGTCGGCCTCGGCCGCCATCTCCTCGTAGCGGGCGAGGCGGGCCTTGGACTTGGCCTGGCGGCCCTTGGCGTTGGAGCGGACCCACTCCAGCTCTTCCTTGAGGCGCTTGGCGCGCTTCGCGTCCTTCTGGCCCTCGACCTTGAGACGGGTCTGCTTGGTCTCCAGGTAGGTGGAGTAGTTGCCCTCGTACGGGTAGGCGCGGCCGCGGTCGAGCTCCAGGATCCACTGGGCGACGTTGTCCAGGAAGTACCGGTCGTGGGTGACGGCGATGACGGCGCCCGGGTACTTCGAGAGGTGCTGCTCCAGCCAGTTCACCGACTCGGCGTCCAGGTGGTTGGTGGGCTCGTCGAGCAGCAGCAGGTCGGGCTGCTCGAGCAGCAGCTTGCAGAGCGCGACGCGGCGCTTCTCGCCGCCGGAGAGCTTGGTGACCTCCCAGTCCCCGGGCGGGCAGCCCAAGGCCTCCATGGCCTGCTCCAGCTGGGCGTCGAGGTCCCAGGCGTTGGCGTGGTCCAGGTCCTCCTGGAGGGTGCCCATCTCGGCGAGCAGCTCGTCGGAGTAGTCGGTCGCCATCAGCTCGGCGATCTCGTTGAACCGGTCGAGCTTGGCCTTGACCTCCTTGACGCCGTCCTGGACGTTCTCCAGGACGTTCTTGCTCTCGTCGAGCGGGGGCTCCTGCTGGAGCATGCCGACGGTGAAGCCCGGCGCGAGGAAGGCGTCGCCGTTGGAGGGCTGGTCGAGGCCCGCCATCATGCGCAGCACGGTCGACTTGCCGGCGCCGTTGGGGCCGACGACGCCGATCTTCGCCCCGGGGAGGAAGCTGAGCGTCACGTCGTCAAGGATGACCTTGTCGCCGTGTGCCTTGCGCACCTTGCGCATGGTGTAGATGTATTCCGCCACGTGAGATCGCTCCGGCGTCGTCGTGAGTAATCGGCTTGCAGCGTTCCATTGTGCCGTAAGGCCGGGACCGCCCCGAACGCCTTTCGGTCCGCCCGGCGGCCGCGCGGGCCGCCGGGCGCGGGCGGCCCGGCACGCGAACGGCCCCGCCCCCGGGCGAGCGGGAGCGGGGCCGCCCCTCCCCGGCGGCACGCGCCGGGGAGGGCTCAGCGCGTCAGGAGGTGCGGCTGTGCCGGCCGCGGCGGCGCAGGCGGTAGACCGCGGCCGCACCGGCGATCAGCAGCGCGCCGGCCACCGCGGCGGTGGTGCCGGTGCCCATGCCGCCACCGGTGGAGGCCAGTTCGGGGCCGCTCGGGGTGGGCGCGGGGGTGGTCGGCGGCAGGGTGTTGCTGTCGGTCTTGCAGTTCAGCACGCCGCTGAAGGTCTGCGAGAAGCCGCCGGGGCCGGTGACGGTGAACTTGTAGGCGGTGTCCTCGGCGACCGGCAGGGTGATGTCCTGGGTGCTGCCGGGCTTGATCGTGACGTCCTTGCCACCGACGTTGAACGTCCAGTCCTGGTCGCCCTTGTTGGTGGCGGTGATCACGACCGCGCCCTTGGTGCAGTCGACCTTGGCGGTGGCGGCCGGGATCGGGCCCTTGGGCGCCCAGGCGAGCGTGGCGAGGGCGTTGACCTTGACCTTGTCGGTGCCGGCCAGGATCAGGGTCTGGCTGTGCTTGCCGTTGTCGTCGCCGACGAAGGCCCGGCCGAGGTTGATGGTGGCGGTGGCGTCGGCGGTGACGCTCGCGGTGCCGGCGGCCGCACCGGCCGGGACCTTGGCGAACAGCTGGTCGCCGCTCTTGGCGTTCTTCACCGCGGCGCCGTTCTTGTCGACGAGGGTGATACCCGCGTCGGTGCCCTTCTTGTCCAGGGCGACGGTGACGTTGTCGGCGGTGCCGCCGGCGGTGACGGTGATCGGGCCGAGCAGGTCGCCGCTCTTGCCGGCCACCGAGGCGGGGTCGAGGGCCAGCGAGGGCTTGGGCTCCTCGGCGCCGCCCTTGGCGTCGGCCTGGGCGATCAGCCAGTCGATCAGCTTCTTGGTCCGCGCGTTGTCGTCGACCTGGCGGAGCACGATGCTCGGGTCGGAGTAGTGCCAGATGGCGAGCTGGGTGGCCGCCGCGGCGTCGTCCTTGGTGAGGCCCTCGATGCCGGCGGCCTTGCCGAGCGCACCCTCGTCGAGGTGCGGGAAGGAGTTCTCCAGCAGCCACTGGATCTTCGGGCCGGCCTTGGCCTTGACCTTCGCCGACTGACCCAGCGAGGTCGAGGCCCAGTCGGTCTCGTGGTAGGTCGCGTCCTTGAGCGTTTCGTTGAGCACGTCGATGCAGTACACCTGCAGGACGGTCTCGGTGCCGATCACCTTCAGCTTGAACTGGCCGGCGGTGACCGGGATCCAGTCGCCGGGGCGGGCGGTGGACTGCTGCTCGAACTTCTCGCCGTACTCGACCAGACGGTGCGCGTCGATGTAGGACAGCTTCGCCGTGACGCCCGAGGAGGGGTCCGCCGCGGCCGCCGTACCGGCTCCGGCCAGGCCCGCTCCGACGGCGAGCCCCGACGCGAGCACGACCGCTGCTATGCGGGAGACGACCCGCCCCTGTATGTGGAACATGTGCGATCCCTCCGGGCGGCGACCTGCCGGCGACCACCGGCGACCCGCCCTCTGCAAAGCGGCACTCCCTGCGGCACCGCTGCACGTGTGTGGACCAGATGCATCATATTGACGTGATCCGGCCACTCGGCGGCCGTAGCAAATCAGGACGACATTGTGGCTGTTCTGTTATCAAGGAGCGGCCCACCGTGGGAAGTTGATGTGTCGACATAAAGCCACGGGACGGCTCCGCGGCAATCAGGATTGCACTCGTCGACCC
Source organism: Kitasatospora sp. NPDC088391 (assembly GCF_044753345.1). Lineage (NCBI taxonomy): Bacteria > Bacillati > Actinomycetota > Actinomycetes > Kitasatosporales > Streptomycetaceae > Kitasatospora > Kitasatospora sp. NPDC088391. Next base: position 26,821 of record NZ_JBIVNB010000022.1, on the reverse strand, counting down.
CGGAAGTGCTCGGAATCCGTCAGTTCAGGACCTCCTCCGCCACCTCGGAACCCGCCGACCCGGGAGCCCCACCGGCCCCGGCCTCCGGCCCGGCGGCCGACTCCGCCCGGTGCCGGGCCACCGCCGCCACGATCCACTCCGGAACCGCCTCCTCCACCAGGCGCACCGCCCGCGCCCCGCCCGCCCCGGCGCGCTCCCCGGCGCGACCGGCCACCGGCGACCGATCGGTGGGCGAACCGCCTTGCGGCAGAGGGGACTTGGCCTCCACCGCGCGCCGGAAGGTGGTCGTGCCGCGGGACAGGTCGTGGCCGACCGAGCGGGCCTCCACCTCCACCTCGACCCGGCGGGCGCCCTCCTCGCCCCACTCGCGCACCCGCAGCCGCCCGTTCACCACCACCGGGTCGCCCTTGTTGATCGAGCCGACCAGGTTCACCGCGAGCCGGCGCCAGGCCACCACCGTCACCCAGGTGGTCTCGCCGTCCGACCAGTCGCCGCGCTCCCGGTCGTAACGGCGCTCCTTCGCCGCGAGCCGGAAGTTCGCCACCGACACCCCGCCCGCGGTCTCCCGGTACATCACGTCCGACGCCGCATTTCCGACCATCGTCACCAGGGCCTCGTCCATTTCCGTTCCTCCGCTCCCGAACCCGCCCCGCACGCCCTCCGAGCACTCCCGGAGGGCCTGGCGGGCGGTTCTCGATTCGCCGACGGAATTTCCGCCGCGGATTGATCCTGCCCGCCCCGGAATGTCCGGACCAGCACCTTCCGGATTCCTGTGGAAAACCCAGCCCTGTGGAAAACCCGGATAACTCGACCGAGTGAATTACGGTGGATTTCGGGTCGTGACCCGACCATTTGACCGGCGTGTCCACGACAAAAACTCCCAGGCCGGAGCCCCGCCGCCACCCGGGCGGACCTCCCCGGCGATCGTTCGGACACCCACTCCGGACGCCCGCCCGACCGCCGCCGACTTGCCCGGCGGACGCGCCCCGCGGATGCCTCGGCGGCACCGCCGAAACCCCGAACGGGTGGTGGACGGTTCGCCCCGTCCATGTCATCCGACCGATGGAACCCCGTAAATCGCCCCCACCCGCGGGGCGGCCCGGGCGATTGCCCGTACCGAATCCATAACGGGTCGGCCGACAGCCCCGTAACGACTGCACAACGTCCGGCTCCGATACCCCGCAGACCGCTGCGGACCGCGACGCTACCTGCGATTATCGGACCGCCCCACGGGGCTCGACACACCGCGGCCCGGGCTCCGAAGTCCGGGGGGCGGAACTGAACACCCGTATCCTGTCCCGGAACATCCCGTCCCGGCCCAGGCCCGGCAAGCGGGCCGACGGACACCACCCACCCCGGCCCCCATAGCTCAGCGGATAGAGCACCCGCCTTCTAAGCGGTAGGTCGCAGGTTCGAATCCTGCTGGGGGCGCACACCGGCGCCGACCGGGCGCGGTCGCACCGTGCCGCCGCTCCCCGGCGCGCCCCCGGGCCCGCGGACCGGCCGCCTTCCGAAAACCGCCGCACACCGCCGCCCGACCCCGTTCCCCGGCAGCGGACCACCCACGGCGGACGACCCACGGCGAACAACCGGCAGCGAACGGCCGACAGCCGGCAGCCGCTACCCCTCGTCGCCGGTCGCCAGGTCCGCCAGGAAGGCGTCCAGCAGCGCGCGCTGCCGCTCGGGCGGGAACTCCTCGGGGGCCAGCAGCACCTGGACGGTCAGCCCGAGGGTGAAGGACTGGGCCCGGGCGGCCAGGTCGGCGGGCGCCCCGCCGGCCGGCAGTTCGCCGAGTTCCTGGGCCTCGGCGCAGAGTTCGGTCATCCGCCGCCGCGAGCGGCGGTAGCGCTCGGCGTGCTCGGCCGCGAGTGCGGGGTCGGCGAGCGCCGGGCCCCAGGAGCCGACCCAGATCCGGTTCCCGGCGACGGCCCGGGCGTCCAGCGGGAGGTTGTCGAGCAGCGCGGCCCGCAGCACGGCGAGGCCGCGGGAGGTGGCGGCGGCTTCGGTGGCGGGCCGGTGCCGGTCGGCGGTCTGCCGGTCGAGGACCTCCAGCGCGTGCACCACCAGGGCGCGCTTGTTGGGGAAGTAGTGGGTGAGCAGTCCGGTGCTGGCGCCGAACTCGGCGGCGACCGCGCGCAGGGTCAGGCCGCCGAAGCCGCGGGCCGCGAGGACCCGCCAGACCGCCTCCGAGACCTCGCGCCGACGGGCCTCGTGATCGCCGCGTGCGGGTGGTGTCATGCGCGCTAGAGTACCTACCAAACGTTTGTTATGTATGTCGGAGGGGATGACCATGTACGCCGTCGCGCTCGCCGAGGACGCCGAGCTCCGCCCGCTGGAGCCCTGGCAGGCCCAGGAGTTCCTGGAGCACATGGACCGGGGCCGGGCCGGCATCGACCCGTTCATCCCGTGGGCGACCCGCACCACGGACCTCGAATCGGCCCGCGCCACCCTGCAGTTGTTCGCCGACAAGCAGTGCGGCGACAGCGGCCGGCTGTACGGGATCTGGCTGGACGGCACGCTGGTCGGCGGTGTGATGTTCGTGAAGTTCGACGCCAAGGGCGGGGTGTGCGAGATCGGCGTCTGGTCGGAGCCGGCCGGCCAGGGCCGCGGCCTGGTCACCGCCGCGGTGCGCCGCCTGCTGGACTACGCGCTGGTCGAGCGCGGCCTGTACCGCGCCGAGTGGTGGAACTCCACGGTGAACGCGCGCAGTCGGGCCACCGCCCAGCGGGTCGGCATGCGGCACGACGGCACCCTGCGCGGCTACACCGAGCACCTGGGCGAGCGGCTGGACCTGGAGATCTGGTCGATGCTCGCCCCGGAGTGGAAGGCCGCCCGCGCCACCGCCTGACCCCGCCCCCGCGCCGCGCCGCGCCGTCTCGTCCTGCCCCCGTCGCCGTCGCCGTCCCCGTCCCCGTTTGATCCTGCTCACATGGTGCCCGCCGCCCGCGCTGTGGAAGGCTGACGTCCCGTCCGCCGTCCGCCCGGAGGCCCCGCATGTCTGCTGCTCCCGCCCTCGACCGCCCCGGCCCGGGGGACGTCGAACTGCCCGTCGGCACGGCGGGCCTGCGCTGCTGGGTGGCCGGGGACGGGGTGGCGACGCTGCTGCTGGACCGGCCGGAGCGGCGCAACGCGGTGACGGGCGCGATGTGGCGGGCCCTGCCGGGCCTGCTGGCGGAGCTGGCGGCCCGCCCGGGGGTCCGGGTGCTGCTGCTGACGGGCGCGGCGGGGACGTTCTCGGCGGGCGCGGACATCGCGGAGCTGGCCGGGGTGTACGGCGATCCGGCGTCGGCGGACGCGTACCACGCGCAGAACGTGGCGGCGGAGGAGGCGTTGGCGGCCTTCCCGCGTCCGACGGTGGCGGTGGTGCGGGGCGCCTGCGTGGGCGGCGGCTGCCAGTTGGCGGTGGCCTGCGACCTGCGGCTGGCCGCCGAGGACGCCCGGTTCGGCATCACCCCGGCGAAGCTCGGGGTGGTCTACCCGGCGGTGCCGACGGTGCGGCTGGCGGCGCTGGTCGGTCCGGCCCGGGCCAAGTACCTGCTGTTCTCGGGCGAGCTGCTGCCGGCCGACCGGGCGGAGCGGTACGGCCTGGTGGAGGAGGTCCTGCCGGCCGCCGAACTGGCGCACCGGGCCCGGGAGTTCGCCCGGCTGCTGGCCCGCCGCTCGCCGCAGACCCTGGGCGCGGCCAAGGCCGCCCTGGCCGGTCCGGCGGAGACGGCGGCGGCGGCCCTGGCCCCGTGGGAGCGGGCCTCGCGCACCGCCCCGGACGTCCGCGAGGGCCTGGCCGCGTTCCTGGAGCGCCGCGAGCCGGAGTTCTGACGGAGCCCGACGGCGGCGGCTGCACTGGTGGGTACCGCCGCCGCCGGGCCGTTCGGGTGCCGCTGACGCGGTGTCAGCGGATCGGGGCCCCGGAGATCGCCCGGGCGATCACCAGCCGCTGGATCTCGCTGGTGCCCTCGAACACGGTGTAGATGGCGCTGTCGCGGTGCATCCGCTCGACGGGGTACTCGCGGGTGAAGCCGTTGCCGCCGAGGATCTGCATGGCCTGTGCGGTGACGAACCTGGCGGTCTCGCCGGCGTACAGCTTGGACATCGAGCCCTCGGCGCTGGTGAACGGCTTGTTGTTGACGGCCATCCAGGAGGCCCGCCAGACCAGCAGCCGGGCGGCGTCGATCCGGGTCTTCATGTCGGCGAGCTGGAACGCGACGCCCTGGTTCTCGATGATCGGCTTCCCGAACTGGACGCGGGTCTTCGCGTAGTCGAGGGCGACCTCGTACGCGGCCCGGGCGATGCCGATGGCCTGCGCGCCGACGGCGGGGCGGGAGGCTTCGAAGGTGGCCATCGCGGCATTCTTGCCGCCGCCCTTGGTGCCCTCGCGGGCCCGGGCGAGGCGGGCGTCGAGCTTCTCCTTGCCGCCGAGCAGGCAGTGGCCGGGGACCCGGACGCCGTCGAGGACGACCTCGGCGGTGTGCGAGGCGCGGATGCCGTGCTTCTTGAACTTCTGGCCCTGGCTGAGGCCCTCGGTGCCGGGCGGGACGACGAACGACGCCTGGCCGCGGGAGCCGAGTTCGGGGTCGACGGTGGCGACCACGACGTGGACGTGCGCGATGCCGCCGTTGGTGGCCCAGGTCTTGGTGCCGTTGATCACCCACTCGTCCTTGGCCTCGTCGTAGACGGCGCGGGTGCGCAGCGCCGAGACGTCGGAGCCGGCGTCGGGCTCGGAGGAGCAGAACGCGGCGACCTTGACGTCGTCGGGGGTGCCGAACATCTGCGGGGCCCAGGTGCCGATCTGCTCGTCGGTGCCGTTGGCGAGGACGGCGACGGCGGCCAGCGTGGTGCCGGTGATGGCGAGCGCGATGCCGGCGTCGCCCCAGAACAGTTCCTCCATGGCGATCGGGATGCCGACGCCGGAGGGGTCGAAGAACTGCTGGGCGTAGAAGTCGAGCGAGTAGATGCCGAGCTTCGCGGCCTCCTGGATGATCGGCCAGGGGGTCTCCTCGCGCTCGTCCCACTCCGCGGCGGCGGGGCGGATCACGTCGGCGGCGAAGCCGTGCAGCCAGTCGCGGACGGCGATCTGGTCCGGCCCGGGGTCGAGCGAGAAGGTGGTCATGTCGGCCTCCAGGAGACGGGGGGTGCGAGGTGGAGGGTCCGCGCCACTGCGCTGTTACCTCCGGTAACATGGGCGCGAGTCTGCTACCGATAGGTAACCGCTGTCAACGTCCGCCGAGCCGCCGGCCCCGCCCGCACCAGGAGCAGCGCATGACCACCGACCCCCGCCCCGAACCCCGCCGCGAACAACTGCTCAACGCCGCCGACCGGGTCGTCCAGCGCGAGGGCCCGGGCGCCAGCATGAACGCGATCGCCGCCGAGGCGGGCATCACCAAGCCCATCCTGTACCGGCACTTCGGGGACCGGAACGGCCTGATCGGCGCCCTGACGGAGCGTCACACCCGCGGCCTGCTGGCCGCCGTCCGGGCCGCGCTCAACGAGCCGCTGGAGCGCCGCGACCGGGTCGAGCACGTGCTGGACGTCTACCTGGCCGCGATCGAGTCCCGCCCGCAGGTGTACCGGCTGCTCACCCACCCCGAGCCCGGCGACCCGACCGGCGCGGGCAACGCGCTGGCGCCCGCGCTGCGGCAGATCGCCGAGGAGATCACCCGCGCCATCCAGCAGCAGATCGACCTCGGCCAGGACGGCCCGCTGCTCTCCGAGACCTGGGGGCGCTCGATCACCGGCATGGTGCTGGCGGCCGGCGACTGGTGGCTGGAGACCCGCCCCTGCCCGCGCGCCCGGATGGTGCAGGCCCTCGCCGACCTGCTCTGGGGGCGCCTGTCCGCGGCCGCCGACCTCCCGCCGATGCTCACCGCCCCGGAGTCCTGAACTCCCCACCGTCCCGGCGAACATGAGTCCGTCTCACCTCTTGTGCGGCGGGTGCGCCTCCGGGAGGATCGGCGCACCCCGCCCCCACCCGCCGCCGTGAGGTGCCCCGTGCTCGTGCGCGCCCGCCGCTCCGCCGCCGCCCTGCTGCTCGCCGTCGCCGCCGCCCTCGGCACCGTCGCCGCCTCGCCACCCGCCGAACACGGCCGCCCCGACGGCCGGTTCGACGCCCGCTTCGACGCCCGCGCGGTCTCCGCCCGCACCCTCGCCGACGGCCGCACCGTCCTCACCGACCACCGCGGCCGGGCCCTCGACCTGCGCGGCTTCAACCTCGACAAGTACGACGAGACCACCGAGGCCGACCTGCGCGACCTGGCCGGCCACGGCTTCGGCCTGGTCCGGATCGCGGTCTCCTGGGCCCGGCTGGAGCCCACTCGCGGCCACTACGACCGCGCCCAGTTCGCCCGGCTGCGTCAACTCCTCGACTGGGCCGGGAAGTACCGGCTGTACGCGGTCGTCGACTTCCACCAGGACGTCTACGGCCAGTACTTCACCGGCGGCACCGGCGGTGCCCCCGCCTGGGCCACCCGGGACGACGGCCTGCCCTTCACCCCCGACCCGGCCGACTGGTTCGCCGGCTACTTCCAGCCCTCCGTGCAGGCCGCCTTCCGCCACCTGTACGACGACCCCGACCTGCGCCGCGCCCAGTCCGCGCTGTACACCGCCGTCGCCCGCGAACTGCGCGGCGCGCCCGCCCTGCTGGGCTACGACCTGTTCAACGAGCCCTTCGGCCCCGTCACCGGCGACCCCGCCGACCCAGCGGTCCTCGCCGCCGCCTCCGCCGCACTCGAGCGGGGCCGACTCGCCGCCATGTACCGCCGCCTGATCGACGCCGTCCGGCAGGCCGACCGCGACGCCTGGCTGTTCGTGGAACCCACCGTCCTGGTCGGCCAGGGCGTCCCGACCGCGCTCCCCGGCTTCACCGACCCCCGGCCCGGACCGGACCGCCTCGGCTACGCCCCGCACTTCTACGACACCGCCGTCGAGGCCGGCCGGGACTGGGACCCCGCGGGCGGCTTCGTCGAGGCGTACACCGCCGCCGTCACCGCCTACCCCCGCGCCCACCGCCTGCCCGTCCTGGTCGGCGAATGGGGCCCGCCCTCCGCCGCCACCCCGGGCAACGCCGAACTGATCGGCCGCCAGGTCGCCGCCATGCGGACCTTCGCCACCGCCTGGACCATGTGGTACTGGTGCCGCGGCACCGGCGGCTACTGCGCCCTCACCCCGGACGGCCGCCCGGCCCCCGGCTACGGGCCCGTCTTCGGCACGAACTGACGTCCCGTCGCGTTCCGCGCGGTTCCCGCCCCCGGAAGGGGTGCGGGAACCGCGCGGGCAACCCGGCGCCGGGGCACCTCGGCGCCCCCGCCCACGGGCTACTCGAGGCCGCGCCGGGCGAGCAGCGGCCCGATCTCCGGCCCGCGCCCCAGCACCGCCCGCACGCACTCCAGCGCGTCCCGGCTCCCGCCGCGCGACAGCAGCTCCGCCCGGAACAGCTCGCCGCTCTCGCGCACCGGCCGCCCGTTCGAGCCGAACCAGCGCACCGTCTCGGCGTCCAGCACCTCGGACCAGATGTACGCGTAGTACCCGGCGCTGTACCCGTTCGAGAAGACGTGGTTGAAGTACCCGGTGCGGTAGCGCGGCGGCACCGCCGCGACCGCGACGCCCGCCTCCGCGAGCACCCGCGCCTCGAACGCCTCGGCGTCCTCGACCACCTCCGCCCCGGCGGGCAGCGTGTGCCAGGCCCAGTCGAGCAGCGCCGCGGCCAGGTACTCGACGGTGCGGAAGCCCTGCCCGTAGTTCTCGGCGGCGAGCATCCGCTCCACCACCCCGGCGTCCAGCGGCTCGCCGGTGACGTGGTGGCGGGCGTAGTTGGCCAGCACCTCGGGCCGGACCATCCACATCTCGTTGACCTGGGACGGGAACTCGACGAAGTCCCGGGGCACCTCGGTGCCCGCGAACGACGGGTAGTGCACGTCCGAGAGCAGCCCGTGCAGGGCGTGCCCGAACTCGTGGAACAGCGTCCGCACCTCGTCCCAGCTGAGCAGCGCGGGCTCGCCGGCCGCCGGGTGCGCGATGTTGAGGTTGTTGACGACCACCGGCCGCGTCCCCGACAGCCGGGACTGCGGGACGAGTTCGTTCATCCAGGCGCCGCCGCGCTTGGACTCGCGGGCGAAGAAGTCGCCGATGAACAGGCCCAGCGCGGAGCCGTCCGCGTCGAACACCTCGAACACCCGGGCGTCCGGGTGGTACGCCGTCAGTTCGGGGCGCTCGGTGAAGCTCAGCCCGTACGCGAGGTTCGCCGCGAAGAACACGCCGTCCCGCAGCACCCGCTCCAGCTCGAAGTACGGGCGCAGCGCCGCGGTGTCCACGTCGTAGCGCTCGGCGCGCACCTTCTCGGCGTAGAACGCCCAGTCGTGGGCGGCGAGTTCGGCCACCCCGTCGGCGGCCGCGGCGGCGGCCAGGTCGGCGGCCTCCCGCTCGGCGTTGGCGACGGCGGGGGCGACCAGGCGGCCCAGCATCGCGCCGACCGCCTCGACGGTGCCGGCGGTCTCGTCGGCGACCACGTACGAGGCGTGCGTGGGGTGGCCGAGCAGGACGGCGCGTTCGGCACGCAGCGCGGCCATCCGGGCGGCGAGCGGGCCGTTGGTGTCCAGGCCGCGGCGGAGCGAGGCGGTGAGCAGGCGCTCGCGCAGGGCGCGGTCGGTGAGGTGGGCCAGCTCGGTCTGGTTGGAGAAGTTCTTCAGGCTGAGCACCCACTGGCCGCCCCGGCCCAGCGCGCGGGCGTTCTCGGCGGCGTTGGCGACCGCGGCGGCGGGCAGGCCGTCGAGCGCGGTGGCGCTGTCCACGGCGACCGCGCCGGCCAGCGAGGCGTCGTGGGTGTTCTTGCGGAACGCGGCGCCGTCGGCGGCCAGTCGGGTGTTGATCTCGCGCAGCCGCCGCTGGCCGTCGGCGTCGAGCCGGGCGCCGGCCCGGACGAACGCGGTGTGCCGGCGCTCCAGCAGGCGCAGCGACTCGGCGTCCAGGCCGAGTTCGTGCCGCCGCGCGTGCAGGGCGTCGAGGCGGGCGAACAGGGCCGGGTCGAGGTGGACGGCGTCGCTGTGCGCGGCCAGCAGGGGGCTGATCTCCGCGTCCAGTGCCTGCACGCCGGGGGTGGTGTCGGAGGCGTCCTGGTTGAAGAAGGCCACGGACACCCGGCGCAGCACCGCCCCCGAACGCTCCAGCGCCACCACGGTGTTGTCGAAGGTCGGCGGCTCGGGGTCGGCGGCGATCGCCGCGACCTCCGCGAGCTGCTCGGCCATGCCCTGCTCGAACGCGGGGCGGTAGTGCTCTTCCCGGATCTCGGCGAAGGGCGGGAGCTCGTACACCAGGGTGCTGGGCGAGAAGAAGGGATTGTCGCTCATGACCGGGAGATTACGGGCCGCCGGGCCGTGGCGGAACACCGTCAGGCCGATCCGCCGGTCGGCTGCTTCCGCCGCCCCGCCCGGCGCCGCCCGGGCCCGTTGTCGGAGCCACCGGCTAACGTCGACGGGTCCGCGCCCCGTGCAGGTGCCGGACGTCCCGTGCACGCACCGATCGAGAGGGGAGCCGCCCGTGCGCTACGCCCTGGTGCCCGACCCGCACGGCCCGGGCGGCCGCCTGCAGCCGCTGGGCGAGGACGGCGCGCCGCTCGGCCCGCCCGAGCCCGCGCCCCGGCTGGCCGAGGCCGTCGCCGCGGCGGAGGCCGCGCACGCCCCGCGCTGGGTCTGGCCGACGGCCGACACCGCGTACGGGCCGCTGCTGGAGCGGCTGCCGGAACGGCTCGCCCGCTGCCACGACCTGCGGCTGACCGAGGCCCTGCTGCTCGGCCGGGAGGGCCGACTGGGGTCGCCGCGCTCGCTCGGCGCGGCCTGGGCCCGGCTGCGCGGGCTCCCCGTCCCGGCCGACCTGCCGGAGGGCGCGCTCCCCGACGAGGACGGCCTCTTCGCCCCGGACCGGCTCCAACTGCCGCCCGGCACCGACGCGTTGGAGGCCACCGTGGCCGTCCACGCGGAACAGCTGCGGCGGCTCGCGGCGATCGAGGACGCGGCGGCCCGGGCCCGGCTGCGACTGCTGGTCGCGGCCGAGTCGGCGGGCGCCCTGCTGGCCTGCGAGATGGCGCACGACGGCCTGCCCTGGCGCACCGACGTGCACGACGCGCTGCTCACCGAACTCCTCGGCCCGCGCCCGGCCATCGCCGGCACCCAGCCGGCCCGGCTCGCCGAACTCGCCGTCGAGGTCCAGCGGGCGCTCGGCGCCCGGCCGTTCAACCCGGACTCGCACACCCAGGTGATCAAGGCGTTCGCGGACCGCGGCATCCAGCTCTCCTCCACCCGCTCCTGGGAGCTGAAGGCCGTCGACCACCCGGCGGCGGCCCTGATGATCCGTTACAAGGAACTGTCCCGGCTGCACGCCGCGCACGGCTGGGCCTGGCAGTCCGCCTGGGTGCGCGGCGGCCGGTTCCGCCCCGAGTACGTGGTCGGCGGCGTGGTCACGGGCCGCTGGGCCTCCCGCGGCGGCGGCGCCCTGCAGATCCCGCGCACCCTGCGCGGCGCGGTGGTCGCCGACCCGGGCTGGCTGCTGGTCGTCGCGGACGCCGCCCAACTGGAGCCCCGGGTGCTGGCCGCCCTCTCCGGCGACACCGGGCTGGCCCGCACCGCCGACGGCGGCGACCTGTACGCGGCGCTCGCCGCCTCCGCGTTCCACGGCGACCGGGAGAAGGCCAAGCTCGGCCTGCTCGGCGCGATGTACGGCCAGACCGGCGGCGGCATCGGCCCGCTGCTGAACACGCTGCGCCGCCGCTACCCGGCCGCGATGGGCTACGTCGAGGCCGCGGCCCGCACCGGCGAGGACGGCGGCGTCGTCACCTCCCGGCTCGGCCGGGTCTGCCCGCCGCCGTCCGCGGACTGGCTCGACCTCACCGAGACCCCGGAGTCCGGCGAGGCCGGCGGCCGCTCGGCCCGCGCCCGCGGCCGCTTCACCCGCAACTTCGTCATCCAGGGCAGCGGCGCCGACTGGGCCCTGGCCCTGCTCGCCGCCCTCCGCCGCCGCCTGTCCGCCCTGCACTCCGGCCCGGACCGCCCCCACCTGGTGTTCTTCCAGCACGACGAGGTGGTGGTGCACACCCCCGCCGACCTCGCCGACACCGTGACGGCCGCCGTCGCCGAGGCCGCCGAGGAGGCCACCGCCCTGGTCTTCGGCACCACCCCGGTCCGCTTCCCCCTCACCACCGCCGTCGTCGACTGCTACGCCGACGCCAAATAACCCACCCGCTAGGCTCACCCCCGTCGCCGGACCGGCCCATCCCCCGGCCCGGCGACACCCCTCCCGGCCTGCTCACCAACAGCAGCAGCGCGTCGTCCCCACTCGCCCCCGCGTACGCCAGCAGGTCGCCGCACAGCCGCCCCCCTCCCTCTCCTCCCCCCTTCACCCCGTGCAGCGGCTCACTCCCCCTCCGGCCGGCTCACCAACAGCAGCAGCGCGTCGTCCCCCAGCTCGCCGCCCGCGTGCGCCAGCAGGTCCCCGTACAGCCGTCCGACCGCGGTGTCGAGGTCGGTGAGGGAGCGCCAGCCGTCGTGGGCGAGGGGGCCGGCCCGGTCGGCGAGGGGGTAGAACTCGCCGTCGGGCAGCCCTTTCGCCTCGACCACCCCGTCCGTGCACAGCACCAGCACGTCCCGCGGGCCGAACGGGACCGTCATCGAGCGGGGTTCGCCGGCGGCGAGGTGGCCGAGGCCGAGCGGCAGCCAGGGGTCGGCGGCCTCCAGGTTCTCGGTGCGGCCGTCGGCCCCGACCCTGATCGGGGGGACGTGTCCGAGGTGCAGCAGTTCGACCCGGCCGGGTTCGCGGAACTCGGCGAACAGCGCGGTGGTGAACTCCCCGTCGGGGACGTGCCGGTGCATGCTGGCCTCGATCCGGGCCGCGACGGCGGTGAGTTCGGGTTCGTCGTAGGCGGCCTCCCGGAACGCGCCGAGCACCACCGCGGCGGTCTGCACCGCGCCCAGCCCCTTGCCGCGGACGTCGCCGACCAGGACCCGGGTGCCGTGCGGGGTGTCGAGCACGGAGTACAGGTCGCCGCCGATCCGGGCGGCGTCCGCCGCGGACACGTACCGGACGGCGAGCCGCAGCGGCCCGACCACGGGTTCGGGCTGGCGGAGCAGTGCCCGCTGGGCGGCCTCCGCGACCGAGCTGACGGCCGCGAAGGCCGCGGCTCGTCGCATCCGCAGTTCGGCGACCCAGGCGCTGAACGCGGTGACGGCGACGTAGCTGACCATCGCGCCGTACAGGAAGCGGCTGTCGTTGAAGTCGGCGACCTCGTCGTGGTAGCTGAGGCCGAGCATGGCGACGAGCCCGAGCATGCAGACCAGGAGCAGTTCGCGGGGCCGCAGGGTGAGGGCGGCGATGGACGGGACGACGACCATCAGCGGCGCGAGGTAGCGGTCCTGCCCGGCGAGGTAGTCGGCGAGGCCGACGCCGAGGACGGCGAGCAGCGCGGGGGCGGCGCGGCGCAGGAAGGAGAGGTCCTGGAGGTCGGCGGCGAGCAGTGCGTTCCGGCGCCGGTCCGGTGCGAGCCCGCGGCTCCCGGTGACCGGTCCGCGGTCCCGGCGTGGAAGGTGCACCTTCCGAACATATCGGACGTTCGACCGGCCTGCTCCGTCCGGGCGAAACCCGGTGGCACCGGGACGGATCGCCCTTCCGGTGGTTGGGGTTCGCGGCGCGGCGCGGACTACCCTCGGGACCGGACGGCGGGGCGGGTCCGCCGGAGCGCCCCCACCCCGCGGCCGAAATACCCCATGGGGGTATGGTGTCAAGGGTTGGTACGAGTCGGTACCACACGAGCGCGTTCCCAGAGGTCCCCGATGTCCAGCACCGTCACCTACACCGTCAGCGGGATGAGCTGCGGCCACTGCGAGAAGGCGATCAGCGGCGAGGTCTCCGCGCTGCCGGGCGTCACCTCGGTCGCCGCCGACGCGAAGGCCGGCACCGTCACGGTGACCGCCGACCCGCAGCTCAGCGACGAGCAGGTCGCGGCCGCCGTCGACGAGGCCGGCTACGAGCTGGTCGGCCGCGCCGCCTGAACCGCCCGCCACGCCCGAAACGCAGGCCCCCGGAAGCACGCCGACAGGAGCGGACGAGCCGATGAGCACCACCACCGATCCCGCCGCCCCGGCCGGTCCCCGCGAGCGGGTCGAGCTGACGATCGGTGGCATGACCTGCGCGTCCTGCGCCGCCCGGATCGAGAAGAAGCTCAACCGGATGGACGGCGTCGAGGCCAGCGTCAACTTCGCCACCGAGCGGGCCCGGGTGGACTTCGGCCCGGGCACCGCCGTCGCCGACCTGATCGCCACCGTGGAGCGGACCGGCTACACCGCCGAGCTCCCGCCCCCGCCGGCCGCGCCCGAGCCCGAAGCCCCCGCCGCGGCGGCCCCCGCCCCGGACCCGCTGCGCGAGCGGCTGCTGATCGGTGCCGCGCTCGCCCTGCCGGTGGTGCTGCTCTCGATGGTCCCGGCCCTGCAGTTCGACAACTGGCAGTGGCTGGCCTTCGCGCTGACCGGCCCGGTCGTCGTGTACGGCGGGTGGCCGTTCCACCGGGCGGCCTGGACCAACGCGCGGCACGGCGCCGCGACCATGGACACCCTGGTCTCGCTCGGCACGCTGGCCGCGTTCGGCTGGTCGGTCTGGGCGCTGTTCCTCGGCCACGCGGGCATGCCCGGCATGCGGCACTCGTTCCGCCTCACCGCCGACGCCGCCGACGCCTCGTCCGCGCTGTACCTGGAGACCGCGGCCGCCGTCACCGTGCTGATCCTGCTGGGCCGCCGGCTGGAGGCCCGCTCCAAGCGCCGGGCCGGCGCGGCCCTGCACGCCCTGCTCGACCTCGGCGCCAAGGACGTCACGGTGCTCCGGCACGGCCGCGAGGTCCGGCTGCCGGTGGCGGAACTCGCCGTCGGGGACCGGTTCGTGGTCCGGCCGGGCGAGCAGATCGCCACCGACGGCCTGGTGGTCGAGGGCAGCTCGGCCGTGGACGCCTCGATGCTGACCGGCGAGTCGGTGCCGGTCGAGGTCGCGGTCGGCGACGCCGTGACGGGCGCGACCGTCAACGCGGGCGGGCGGCTGGTGGTGGAGGCCACCCGGGTCGGCGCCGACACCCGACTGGCCCGGATGGCACGGCTGGTGGAGGACGCGCAGAACGGCAAGGCCGCCGCGCAGCGCCTCGCCGACCGGATCTCCGCCGTGTTCGTGCCCGTCGTGGTCCTGATCGCGCTGGGCACCCTGGTCGGGTGGCTGCTGGCCACCGACAGCCCCACCGAGGCGTTCACGGCGGCGGTGGCGGTGCTGATCATCGCCTGCCCGTGCGCCCTCGGCCTGGCCACCCCGACCGCGCTGATGGTCGGCACCGGGCGCGGCGCCCAGCTCGGCATCCTGATCAAGGGCCCCGAAGTCCTGGAGAACACCCGCAGGGCCGACACCGTCCTGCTCGACAAGACCGGCACCGTCACCACCGGCCGGATGACCCTGCTGGGCGTGCACACCGCCGACGGCACCACCGAGGACGAGGCACTGCGCCTGGCCGGCGCCCTGGAACACGCCTCCGAGCACCCGATCGCCCGCGCCGTCGCGGCGGCCGCCGCCGAACGCCTCGGCCCGCTGCCCGCCGTCACCGGCTTCCGCAACGTCCCCGGCCTGGGCGTGCGGGGCACGGTCGACGGGCACGCGGTGGTCGCCGGCCGCGAGGCGCTGCTCGCCGACGCCGCCCTCCCCCCGGTCCTCGCCACCGCCAAGGCCGCGGCCGAGCGGGCCGGACGGACCGCGATCGCGGTCGGCTGGGACGGCGCGGCCCGCGCCGTGCTGGAGGTCGCCGACGCGGTCAAGCCCACCAGCGCCGAGGCGATCGCCGACCTGCGGGCACTCGGCCTGCGCCCCGTCCTGCTCACCGGCGACAACCGGCTGGTCGCCGAAGCGGTGGCAGCCGAGGTCGGCATCCCCGCCGAGGACGTGATCGCCGAGGTCCTGCCCGAGGACAAGGTCGCCACCGTCCGCCGCCTCCAGGACGAGGGCCGCACCGTCGCCATGGTCGGCGACGGCGTCAACGACGCGGCCGCCCTCGCCCGGGCCGACCTGGGCCTGGCGATCGGCACCGGCACCGACGCCGCGATCGAGGCCGCCGACCTGACCCTGGTCCGCGGCGACCTCCGCTCCGCCGCCGACGCGATCCGGCTGTCGCGGCGGACCCTGGCCACCATCAAGGGCAACCTGTTCTGGGCCTTCGCCTACAACGTGGCCGCGATCCCGCTCGCCGCCGCCGGACTGCTGAACCCGATGATCGCGGGCGCCGCGATGGCCTTCTCCTCGGTCTTCGTGCTGACCAACAGCCTGCGGCTGCGGACCTTCAAGGCCCGCTGAAAGGCCCGCTGAAAGACCCGCTGAGCGGCCGTCAGCGGCCGAGCAGCTCGCCGCCGTTGCAGTGCAGGATCTCGCCGGTGACGAACCCGGCCTCGGCCGAGGCGAGGAAGCACACGGCGGCGGCGACCTCGCCGGACTCGCCGATCCGGCCGAGGAGCGTCCGGGCGGCCCGGCGGGACACCTCGGCGTCGTCGAGGCGCGGCCCGAAGAACTCGGTGCCGGAGACGGTGCCGGGCGCCACGATGTTGGCGGTGATCCCGGAGGGGCCGAGCTGGGCGGCCAGGAAGTGGTTCCAGGCGTGCAGCGAGGCTTTCGCCGCCCCGTAGGAGCCGGCGCCGCGCAGCGCGGCGATCGAGGAGACGGTGACCACCCGGCCGGAGCCGGGGGTGAGCCGGTCCCGGATCGACTCGGTGAGCAGCACCGCGGTCAGCACGTTGCGTTCGAAGTCGCCGCGCCAGCGCGCCAGCACCGCGTGCGGGCCGGCGCCGAGCACGGTCTCCCGGCTTCCGGCGTTGTTGACCAGCACGTCGATCCGGGCGGGCAGGTCGTCCAGCGCGGCCTCGACGGCGTCCGGGTCGGCCAGGTCGCACACCAGCGGGGTGACGTTGGGGCCGAGTTCCTCGGCGGCCCGGTCCAGGACGCCGGGGCGGCGGCCGACGATCACGACCCGCTCGCCGGCCTCGGCGAAGCGCCGGGCCACCTCCAGTCCGATGCCGGTGCCTCCACCGGTGACGACGACGTTCCTGGCCATTGCGCGCTCCTCCCTGACCGTTCGCCGCGCCGCGGGTGGCAGGCGGTCCGTACCGGATTGCCACGATTCCTATCACGCTGGGTTGCGAGGGCTGCGGGGTGGGTGACGCCCCCGGTCCGGCGTACGGTGTGATATGCGGTCGGCCGTTCGGGTGCGCGGATGCACACGGAGAGTGGAGAGAGGCAACTCACACCCCCCTGGCGTAACTCTGCGCCCCCTGATACGTCTTACCTTTTGTAGAGCGGGGCTCCGGCGGGCCCCGGACGGGCAGTCGATTCGTCGACCGTCCTCGCGCACGACGCCGGGCCGGGCCCGGACCAGGGGGACGCTTTGAGCGGCCGTTCCCCCCGGGGCCGTCCCGGGCGTCGTGCGCCCCGACAGCACGACCCGCACAACGCCAGGGGCCCGGCCCCGCACCCCCCGGCGGGGGTGCGGGGCCGGGCCCCTGGTCGGTGCGGGGGTCGGCGACCGCGTCAGCGGGCGTCGAGCGGCACGTAGTCGCGGATCTCGATGCCGGTGTAGACCTGGCGCGGGCGGCCGATGCGGCTGCTCGGGTCCTTGATCATCTCGTGCCAGTGGGCGATCCAGCCGGGGAGCCGGCCGATGGCGAACAGCACGGTGAACATGCTGGTCGGGAAGCCCATCGCGCGGTAGATCAGGCCCGTGTAGAAGTCCACGTTCGGGTAGAGCTTGCGCGAGACGAAGAAGTCGTCCTTGAGCGCGTGCTCCTCCAGCTTGAGGGCGATGTCCAGCAGCTCGTCGGACTTGCCGAGCTGGGCCAGCACCTCGTGGGCGAGCACCTTGACCTGCGCGGCGCGCGGGTCGAACGCCTTGTAGACGCGGTGGCCGAAGCCCATCAGCTTGACGCCGTCCTCGCGGTTCTTCACCTTGCGGATGAACGCGTCGACGTCGCCGCCGTCCTTCTGGATCTGCTCCAGCATCTCCAGCACGGCCTGGTTGGCGCCGCCGTGCAGCGGGCCCCAGAGCGCCGAGATGCCCGCCGAGATCGAGGCGAACAGGTTGGCGTGGCTGGAGCCGACCAGGCGCACCGTCGAGGTCGAGCAGTTCTGCTCGTGGTCCGCGTGCAGGATGAACAGCTTGTCCAGGGCGTTGACCACGACCGGGTTCAGCTCGTAGTCCTCGGCCGGGACGGCGAAGGTCATCCGCAGGAAGTTCTCGACGTACCCGAGGTCGTTGCGCGGGTAGACGAAGGGCTGGCCCATCGCCTTCTTGTAGGCGTACGCCGCGATGGTCGGCAGCTTCGCCAGCAGGCGGACCGTCGACAGGTGGCGCTGCGCCTCGTCGAACGGGTTGTGGCTCTCCGGGTAGAAGGTGGCCAGGCCGCCGACCACCGAGGAGAGCATCGCCATCGGGTGCGCGTCCCGGGGGAAGCCCTGGTAGAAGCGCTTGACGTCCTCGTGCAGCAGGGTGTGCTGGGTGATCTCCTTGCTGAACGTGGAGAGCTGGTCCGCGTTCGGCAGCTCGCCGTTGATCAGCAGGTAGGCGGTCTCGATGAAGCCGGCCTCGGCGGCCAACTGCTCGATCGGGTAGCCGCGGTAGCGCAGGATGCCGGCGTCACCGTCAATGAAGGTGATCGCGGACTTGTTGGCGGCGGTGTTGCCGAAACCGTTGTCCAGGGTGACCAGGCCGGTCTGCGGGAGCAGCTTCGAGATGTCGAAGCCGTCGTTGCCCGCAGTGCTCTCGACGACGGGGTACTCGTACTCGCCGCCCTGGTACCGCAGTACTACCGATTTGTCGCTCACGTCTTCCTCACCGACGAAATTGATCCTCATCCGACTGCCCTGACTGTCCCAACGATCCCCCACCCGAAGGACGGCCGCGCACCCGGGGGCTACCCCGGGAAGGACCGGGGCCTACAAACTCCGGTGCCGATGCCGGTGCGAACCGGACAAGATCGGCACCGGACCAGGTTCCGCCCTAAATCTCTTCACGTCAAGACAACCTCAGGACGTACCGTACCCCCTCAACCGCGGCCCGCAGCCAATCTGTGGTCCAGGGCGGAGTGCCGCCTTCCGGCACTCACCGCCCGCACCGCCTGCCCGATGGCCTTGCGCGATCCGACCAGCACCACCAGCTTCTTCGCCCTCGTCACCGCCGTGTAGAGCAGGTTCCGCTGCAGCATCGTCCACGCCGAGGTCGTGACGGGAATCACCACCGCCGGGTACTCGCTGCCCTGCGAACGGTGGATCGTGACCGCGTACGCGTGCGCCAGCTCGTCCAGCTCGTCGAAGTCGTACGGCACCTCCTCGTCCTCGTCGGTCAGCACCGTCAGCCGCTGGTCGTCCACGCTCAGTGAGGTCACGACGCCCACTGTGCCGTTGAAGACGCCGCTGCGCCCCTTCTCGTAGTTGTTGCGGATCTGCGTCACCTTGTCGCCGACCCTGAACGTCCGTCCGCCGAACCGGCGTTCGGGCAGGCCCTCGCGGGCCGGGGTGACCGCCGACTGGAGCAGCGTGTTCAGCGCGCCCGCCCCCGCCGGGCCGCGGTGCATCGGCGCCAGCACCTGCACGTCGCGCCGCGCGTCCAGGCCGAAGCGCTGCGGGATGCGGCGCGCCACCACGTCCACCGTCAGGCCGGCGGCACGCTCCGCGTCGTCCTCCACGAACAGGAAGAAGTCCGTCATCCCCTCGGTCAGCGGCGGCAGGCCCTCGTTGATCCGGTGCGCGTTCACCACCACGCCCGACTGCTGGGCCTGCCGGAAGATCCTGGTCAGCCGCACCGACGGGATCGGGCTGCCCGGTGCCAGCATGTCCCGCAGCACCTCGCCCGCGCCCACCGACGGCAGCTGGTCGACGTCCCCCACGAACAGCAGGTGCGCGCCCGGCGCGACCGCCTTGACCAGCTTGTTCGCCAGGATCAGGTCCAGCATCGAGGCCTCGTCGACCACCACCAGGTCCGCGTCCAGCGGCCGGTCCCGGTCGTACGCGGCGTCCCCGCCCGGCTTCAGCTCCAGCAGCCGGTGCACCGTCGACGCCTCCGCGCCCGTCAGCTCCGCCAGCCGCTTCGCCGCCCGCCCCGTCGGCGCCGCCAGCACCACCTTCGCCCGCTTCGCCAGCGCCAACTGCACGATCGACTTCACCGTGAACGACTTGCCGCAGCCCGGGCCGCCCGTCAGCACCGCGACCTTCTCGGTCAGCGCCAGCCGCACCGACTGCTCCTGCTCCGGGGCCAGCTCCGCGCCCGTCCGCTGCGCCAGCCAGCCCAGCGCGGCCGGCCAGTCCACCTCGCGGAACCACGGCATCCGGTCCTCGCCGGTGCGCAGCAGCCGCAGCAGCTGGCCCGCCATCGAGATCTCCGCCCGGTGGAACGGCACCAGGTACACCGCGGTGATCTCCTGCCCCTCCGCGCCCGGCACCCGCTCCCGCACCACCCCCTCGGCCGCGACCAGCTCCGCCAGGCAGTCGATCACCAGGCCCACGTCCACCTGGAGCAGCTTCACGCCGTCCGCGATCAGCCGCTCCTCCGGCAGGTAGCAGTGCCCCTGGTCGGTGGACTGCGACAGCGCGTACTGCAGGCCCGCCTTCACCCGCTCCGGCGAGTCGTGCGGGATGCCCACCGCCTGCGCGATCCGGTCCGCCGTCAGGAAGCCGATGCCCCACACGTCCGAGGCCAGGCGGTACGGCTGGTTCTTCACCACCCCGATCGAGGCGTCCCCGTACTGCTTGTAGATCCGCACCGCCAGCGAAGTCGACACGTCGACACTCTGCAGGAAGACCATCACCTCCTTGATGGACTTCTGCTCCTCCCACGCCTTGGCGATCATCTTCGTCCGCTTCGGCCCGAGGCCCGGCACCTCGATCAGCCGCTTCGGCTCGTTCTCGATCACCTCCAGGGTCTCCACCCCGAACCGCTCCACGATCCGCTCCGCGAACCGCGGCCCGATGCCCTTGATCAGCCCCGAGCCCAGGTAGCGCTGGATGCCCTGCACCGTGGCGGGCAGCACCGTCGTGTAGTTCTCCACCGTGAACTGCCGCCCGTACTGCGGGTGCGACCCCCACCGCCCGAACAGCCGCAGGCTCTCCCCCACCTGCGCGCCCAGCAGCGCCCCCACCACCGTCAGCAGGTCGTTCGCCCCGCGCCCGGTGTCCACCCGGGCGACCGTGTAACCCGTCTCCTCGTTGGCGTACGTGATCCGCTCCAGGACCCCCTCCACCTGAGCCAGCTGCAACGGACACACCTCACCCGCGATCGGGACACACCGCCACCAGGACCGTACTCCCCCGCACCGACACCCCGGCCCGGCACGGGGGACCGGCCCCGCGCTACGCCGCGCCCTCCCCCAGGCGGAGGACCTGCGGCACCCGCCGCCGCCCCACCACCCCTTCGAGCGCCGCCGCGCCCGGCACCAGCACCAGCAGCGCCAGCGCCGCGACCGCCACACCCGCCCAGTCCGGGGCGAACGCCGGCGCCCCCGGCCCCGCCGTGAACGCCCGCAGCTCCAACGCCGGACCCAGCAGCCACGGCAGCCCCAGCCCCAGCACCGTCCCGCCGAGCACCGCCGCCGCCATCACCGGCAGCAACTGCACCAGTTGGACGCCCGCCGCGGCCCTCGCGCCGAGCCCCAGCGTCCGCAGGCAGGCCAGCGTCCGGCCCCGCTCCGCGGCGCCGAGCAGCAGCTCCAGCACCACCGCGACCAGCCCCAGCAGCAGCCCCAACGCCGCCGCCGACCGGAACGCCAACTCCAGCGCGGCCACCAGCCCGTCCTCCGCGGACTGCCCGAACTCCGAGTCCAGGAAGCGGACTTCGACCGGCGCGCCGCGCAGCACCGCGCCGCCCGAACCCCCCGTCGCCGCCGCGGCCGCGACCACGTCCCGCAGCCGCGTCCCGTCGATCCCCCGCGCCCCCTCCACCGAACCGGCCCGCCCCGGGACGGCGAACAGCACGGCCGCGTTGCGCTGCCCGGTCTGCTTGGGCATCCGCTCCGCCCCCGGCCCGCCCAGGACCAGCAGCCCGGCACCGCCGACCTCCCCCGCCACCGGGCCGATCGCCCGGTCCGCGACCGCGCCGGCCGGCAGCGCCCCGACGATCCGGACCCGGAACCGGGTCGCCCCCGCGTCCGCGTCGAACGAGCCGTCGGGGAACCGGGCCGCCGTCACCGGATCGGCCAGCGCCGGGAGTTCGGCCCCCGCCGCGAGCGGCGCCGACAACCCGGCCGCGGCCAGCGCCGCCGCCACCGGGGAACCCGGCTCCCACCGGGCCAGCGCCTCCCCGTCCACCCCGACCAGGCCCACGCCCCGGAGCGTCCCGCCGTCCTCGTCGGAGGTCAGCGCGACCGTCCCGCCACGCACCGGCAGCACCCCGCCGACCCCCGGCACCTTCGCCAACTCCTCCAGCGGCAAAGGCCGTTGGGACGGGCCCAGCACCACCGCGTCACCGCCGGTACGCCACTGCGCGGCCTCCACCCGCCCCGCGCGGACCGTCCCCGACACCAGCGCGCCGAACACCGCGCAGGCCAACGCCGGCACCAGCACCAGCAGCGCGGTCGCCGCCGCCCCGGAACGCCGCCCGGCCTGCGACAGGCCGACCAGCGCGACCGCCCCGCGCCGCCGCCCCGCCCACCCGGTCAGCAACCGCAGCGGCACCGGGTACAACCGCAACAGCACGACCACCGCCGCCAGCCCCAACACCACCGGCACCATGGCGAGTTGCGGGTCCGGATCGGCCGACCCGACCGGGGTCGCGCCGCGCAGCCGCAACTGCAGGACACCCACCGCGGCCAGCACCAGCACCGCGCCCTCCACCACCAGCCGCCCCGACAGGCCGAACGCCCGCCGCAGACCGCGCCGCGGCACCGGCTCCCGGCCCGCCCGGCGCACCTCCCGCCCCTGCCACCACACCGCGACAGCGGGCGCGCCCGCCACCAGCAGCGCCGCCACCAGCGCCGGCCACCACGCACCCGTCGCCCGCCCGCCCGCCAGCCGGACCGACAGCGCCCACCCCACCGACAGGCCCACCAGGACCGCCGGGACGGCCTCCAGCAGCCGAACGGCCGCCAGTGCGGGCTCACCCGCACCGCGGGCCCGCTGCAGCGCCAGAGCGGCCTCCCTGCGCCGCGCGCCGAGCCGGGCCGCGGCCACCGCCGTGGACACCCCGACCGTCAGCAGACCCGCCAGCGCGAACGACTGCAGCGACACCGTCCGGGCCCGCTGCGCCGCGAACCGGTCCACCACCTCGGCCAGCCGGCTCTGCACCTGCACCGAGGTCGCCGTCCGCACCCCCGCCGAACACGCGTCACCGCCCCGGACCACCGGACCGCACAACCGGTCGACCGCGGCCCGCGGGAACGCCACCGCCCCCGCCGACAACTCGCGCACCCCGCGCGCCGTCCCACCGGTCCCCCACGGCTGCTCGGCGACCCCGAACGCCCACCTGGCGTCCATCGTCCGCATCCCGCGCGCCTCCATCGCCTCCAACCCCGCCGGGGCCACCAGCGCCTCCCCGTACAGCACGAAACCGGCCGGCGTGGCCGCGTTCAACGGCGAGTTCAACAGCGGAAGCCGACGCCACAGGTCGTCCGAACCGTCCAGCGGCCGGTACTCCCCGACCACCACCGCCTCGGTCGCCACACTCCCCCCGGCCAACAGCACGCGCTGACCCACCGTCAGCCCGAACTGCGCCAACACCTCACGGGACAACCCGAGTTCGACCGGAGCGCCCTGCGGATCGGCCGGCTTACCCGGCGCCCGGCCCGCCACCCAGGCGACCCGGTCCGCGGCGTCCTGCGCGTACGCCGTCGACAGCACCCCGGGACGGCCCGTCGGCTGCCGCACCCCCGCCCCGCCGACCTCCAGGCCCTCGCTCTCCGCCCACCCCGACACCCGCACCAGGGTCTGCGCCAACTCCCCCGACGAACCCGCCCGGAACGTCTCGCCGACCTCGGTCAGACTCCGGTCCAGGGTGTCGAACTGCGGCGCCGTCGAACGGTGGGAGAAGTCCACCGGCGCCCCCAGCACCGCGGACCCCGTCACCAGCGGCCCGTCCGCCTGGGCCGCCGTCAGCCGACGACCCAGCTCCTTCGTCGCCAACCGGTCGAACACCGGCGGCCACAGCAGCGCCGCCACCGTCAGCACCGCCGACAGCACCACCAGCACCGCCAGCACCGGACCGCCCGTCCGGACCTCCCGCCAGGCCGGAACCCAGCCCCCGAACCCCCGCAACCCGCTCATCCGCTCTCCCCCGCCCGCAGCTCGCGCGCCAGATCGACCCGCGCCAACATCCGCGACAGCACCAGCACCACCAGACCCACCCCGAGACCGGTCGCCAGCACCACCCCCGCCGTCCAACCCCAGCCGACCGCCAACTCCAAGGACGGGAACACGGCCCGGCCCGCCCCGTCCACCACCAGCAACGGCAGCACCATCGCCGCCAGCACCACCCCCAGGGCCCCGCCCAGCAGCACCGAGAACGCCACCACCACCAACTGCTCCAACCGCAGCACCCCGGACAACTGCCGACGCCGGACACCGATCGCCCGCAACACCGCGAACTCCCGCCGCCGGGACCGCGCCGAACCCACCGCGTGCACCGTGAACCCGGCCACCGCGAACACCGGCGACAGCGCCAACGACAGCACCAGCGCACTGCGCCGCCCCGCCCGGAACGGGTCCCCCGCCAACTCCCGCGCCCGCGCGTCCACGCTCAGCACCCGGCCCAACCGCGGCTCCGCCGCGATCGCCCGCTCCGCCCGCACCATCCCGTCCCGCGACCCCGCCGCCAGCAACCACGCCTGATCCGGCACCGGCACCAACCCCGACCAGGCCCGGGCCGCCGCCAACGCCCGCAGATCCACCAGCGCCCGCGGCCGCCCGCGGTCCCCGCCGCCCGGCAGCTCCGCCAGCACCCCGACGACCTTCACCCCGAACTGGTCCTCGCCCCCGTCCATCACCCGGAGCTCGTCACCCACCCGGGAGGAGGTCTTCTCCAGGAACGCCCGGTTCACCACCGCCGGCACCACGAACCCGCGCTTCGCCGTCCCCCGCACGGGCGACGACACGTTCTCCCCCAGCACCCCGAACGCCACCGAGTCCGCGGCCACCCCCGCCATCGGGTCCGCGCCGCGCACCTCCGCCGAGAACAACCCGCCCCCGGCCGGCAGCATCCGACACACCCCCGCCTCCGCCCGGGGCGCCACCCCGGCGTCGTTCTGCCCCGGACACCGCAACCCGGACGACGTCCCACTGCCCCGCGACGTGTCCGCCCAGGCCGCTCCCCCCGGCAGCGAAGCCCCCGCGATCCCCGACACCGTGAACGTGAACAGCGCCCGCGGGAACCCCCGCACCTCACTGCGCAACAGCAGCCGGGTCACCTGCACCGGATAGTGCAGCGTCGCCGCCGGCAACGGCAGCGCCACCGCCCGGGACACCCCGTCCACCGCCAGCTGCGCCTGAGCCTCCGTCACCAGCCCGTCCGCGTCCTCCACCTGGGCCACCAGCCACACCCGGCCCACCAGGTCCGCCGCCGACACCGACGCCGACACCTCCAACGCCGCCGGCCGCCCCTCCAACGGCATCCCGTGCCCCGGCACCCCCGCCCGCAACTTCGCCAGACCGCTCCCCCACGACTCCGACAGCTGGTCCGCCCGCACCGCCGGCACCGCGTGCGTCCACGCACCCGACTCCACCCGGTCCGGCGTCGCCACCGACTGCACGGCCTCCGTGTTCAGCGCCAGCACCGAGGCGTCCACCCCCCGGACCTGCCCCAGCACCTCGGCCACCGGCGTCACCGCCGCCACCCCCGGCAGCTCCGACAGCGCCGCGTACCGCGCCGACGACGGCAACTCCCCACCCGTCACCCGCAGATCCGCCCCCAGCTCGAACGCCGCCCGGTCCCGGTCGCTCGGCCCCTCGTCGACGATCGCCGTGGTGCTCAACGCCCCCACCGCCAACGCCAACGCCATCAACATCACCGGCGCCGCCTGACCCGCCCGGCCCCGACTCACCTGCCAACCGCTCAACGGCGCCACCAGACCCCGCCCGCGCCGCGCCAACACCTCCAACAACCGCCCCAGCGGCGGCAACAGACGCAGCAACAGCAACGCCGCCGCCACCGTCATCACCACCGGAGCCGCCACCAGCACCGGATCGAACCCCACCGCACTCGACGCCGGACTCAACAACCCCTCGTACCTGCGCAGTTGCAGGTACGCCAGGACCGCCACCGCCGCCAGCACCAGATCCGCCCCCGCCCGCCGGGCCACCACCCGCCGGGCACTGCGCGACGGCGCCTCCCGCTCACCCCCGTCCGCGGTCCACGCCACCGGCAACAAGGTCGCGCACCCGTGCAGCAGCAACGCCACCCCCGCCACGGCCCACGCCGCCGCCCCCGCCGCCTCCTCGGCCGCACCGCCCACCGGCAGCCCCCACCGCTCCAGCACCCGCAGCAGCGGCCCCGCCACCCACAGCCCCAGCACCGCCGCCGGCACCGTGCACAGCGCCCACTCCGCGGCCGCCGCCCCCACCAACCGGGCCCGCCCCGCACCGCGCGCCAACTGCAACAGCAGCTCCGCCCGCCGGAAATCGGCCAACTGACGGGCTGTCAACACCATGGTGACCGCCGACAGCACCCCCAGCATCGTCACCGGCACCAGCATCCCCGACCGCGCCACCATCATCGGCGACCGCAGATCGTCCACCGCCGCCGGCAGATCGCTCGACGCCCGGGTCCCCTCCATCGACGGCGCCGCCCCCCGGAACACCGCCCGAGCCACGTCCCCCGACGTCAACCGCCCCACCCGGTCCCGCAGTTGCAGCATCCCCTCCGGCCGCAACCGCCCCGGCTCCGGCAGCGCCGTCCACTGCGCGTCCACCTGGTCCCGCAGCTTCGGATGCGTCCGCAGCAGATCCTGCGACGCCAGCATCAACCCCGACGAACCGTCCAGGGCCGACGCCAGCCCCCACGCCCGCCACAACGCCTCCGACCCCGGCACCTGCCGGTACACCCCGCTCACCGTCACCGGCAGCGCCCCCGTACCCGGCACCGCCAACGGCACCCGCGCACCGACCGAAACCCCCAGCCGACGCGCCACCGTCTCCGACAGCACCACCTGGTCCAGCCCCGACGCCCACACCCCCTGCGTCAACTCCGCGAACCGCTGCGGCCCCTCCACCGCCAACGGCACCACCGACATCCCGGACTCCACCGCCCCCGCCGTCCGCGGCACCTCCACCTGCATCGGCACCGACCCGTGCAACACCGCCTCGATCCGCGCCGGCACCCCCGGCAACGCCCGCCGCAACGCCACCCGCACCCGGTCGTCCGCCGCCGTGTCCGCCCCGTCGACGTACCGCCCCGACACCGAAACCGACACCCGCGGATCGGCCGCCAACCGGTGCCGCATCCCCTGCGTCACCGAACTCCCCGTCAACGCCGTCAACGCGGTCAGCACCGCCACCGCCACCAGCACGGTCACCGCAGCCGCCCCCAGCACCACCCCGTGCTGCCCCGCCCGACGAACCCCCGCCGACGAACCCCACCCGCCCGAGCCCATGTCCCCCGCAGCCCTTCCGTCGCCCCACACCTATGGTCTGGACCAATCCTGACGGGCAGTCTGCCCCCAAACCATCGGCACGGACAACATTTCGAGCATCACGGACCGGACTCATTCGGCCCGGAAACGCGAAGAAGCCCCCTGACTTCCCGTCAGGGGGCTTCTCCACAATGATTGTTCGGCGGCGTCCTACTCTCCCACAGGGTCCCCCCTGC
>NZ_JBIVNB010000021.1:0-42843 GCF_044753345.1 Kitasatospora sp. NPDC088391 | reverse complement strand
GGGGGGGGGTGGCGGGGCGCAGGGTGCTGGTCCGGGGGGCGGGCGGGGCCGCGCGGCCCCCGGCTCCGGGCGCCGGCACGCCCCCGGCGGGGGGGCCCCCCCCGGGGGGCGCACCACCCGGCCGTTCAGGCAGCTCGGTGGCCGAGCGCGGGCGTCAGCGCTCGCTCTCCGTGGCCGTGGCCGTGGTGCCGGAGAGGCGGTCGCTCTCGTCGTGTATCTCGACGGCGATCTTCTTGAGCTCGGGCTCGAACTTGCGCCCGTGGTGGGCGCAGAACAGCAGCTCTCCACCGCTGGAGAGGACGACGCGCAGGTAGGCCTGAGCGCCGCACCGGTCGCAGCGGTCTGCCGCGGTGAGCGGGCTCGCAGGGGTCAGAACAGTAGTCACGTCGCCTCTTCTCTAGCTCGACGAGCTGTGTACCAGGATCAACATCCAACCAGGTCGAATTCGTTCCCGCTCGTGGCTTTTCTCTTTGAGGATTCTGCTGTCTCGTTGATGAAGGACGTGCCCCGGGCACCGGTGGTTCATGCGTACCGATTCCCGTGACCCGCCCATCACCTCGAACGCCCGATCGGGTCGGGGTGCGAGGTCCGCGTAGCATAATCCTCCGCCGGGTTGGAGCATAAGCCCCGTCCCGAACCCTGTTTGACCGCATCGCAGCAGCTCCGCAGCCCTTCCCCGCCGCCCGGACCCGCCAGGACCCGTGGTGTCGGCAGGAGATGGGAGGCTGGGGCCCGCGTGCGCGGCGGGAGTCGTGTTCGCGCAGCGCGTACAAGGTGTGCGGACCTCGACGGCCCGGATCTCAGTTGCTGAGAGCATGCGGGGGTGTCCGTCAACGTCATGGGTGTCCGTCAGCGTCATGGAGGAGTGCAGAGCGTGAGTGGAGAAAAGACCGTGCCGTCCTCGCTGGTGGCCGGCGAGGGCGGTTCCGACTACACCGCGCGGCATCTGCTCGTCCTGGAGGGCCTGGAGGCGGTCCGCAAGCGCCCCGGCATGTACATCGGGTCGACCGACAGCCGCGGCCTGATGCACTGCCTGTGGGAGATCATCGACAACGCGGTGGACGAGGCCCTGGGCGGGCACTGCGACCACATCGAGGTGCTGCTGCACCAGGACGGCTCGGTCGAGGTCCGGGACAACGGGCGCGGCATCCCGGTCGACGTGGAGCCGAAGACCGGGCTGTCCGGCGTCGAGGTGGTGATGACCAAGCTGCACGCGGGCGGCAAGTTCGGCGGCGGCTCGTACGCGGCCTCCGGCGGTCTGCACGGCGTCGGCGCCTCGGTGGTCAACGCGCTCTCCGCCCGGCTGGACGTGGAGGTCGACCGCTCCGGCACGGTGCACGCGATCAGCTTCCGGCGCGGCACCCCCGGTGCGTACGCCGGCGAGGGCCCGGACGCGGCGTTCGAGCCCGGCAGCGGCATGACCAAGAAGGGCAAGGCCCCGCGCGGCCGGACCGGCACCCGCATCCGCTACTGGGCGGACCGGCAGATCTTCCTCAAGGACGCCCGGCTGTCGCTGGAGTCGCTGCACAGCCGGGCCCGGCAGACCGCCTTCCTGGTCCCCGGCCTGACCATCGTGGTCCGTGACGAGCGGCTCACCGAGAGCGACAAGCCCGAGACCGAGACCTTCCGCTTCGACGGCGGCATCGGCGAGTTCTGCGAGTTCCTGGCCCCCGACCGCGCCGTCTCCGACGTGCTCCGGCTGCGCGGCGAGGGCACCTTCAAGGAGACCGTCCCGGTCCTCGACGAGCTCGGCCACATGACGCCCACCGAGGTCACCCGCGAACTCGGGGTGGACATCGCGCTGCGCTGGGGCGCCGGCTACGACACCACCCAGCGCTCCTTCGTCAACATCATCGCCACCCCCAAGGGCGGCACCCACGTCACCGGCTTCGAGCGGCAGCTCGCCAAGACCGTCAACGAGGCACTGCGGGCCGCCAAGCTGCTGCGGGTCGCCGAGGACGACATCACCAAGGACGACGCGCAGGAGGGCCTGACCGCGGTCATCACCGTCCGGCTCGCCGAGCCGCAGTTCGAGGGCCAGACCAAGGAGGTGCTCGGCACCTCGGCGGCCAACCGGATCGTCGCGGCGGTGGTCGCCAAGGAGCTGAAGGCCTTCCTGACCTCGGCCAAGAAGGACGAGAAGCTGCAGGCCCGGGCGGTGCTGGAGAAGGTCGTCGCGGCGGCCCGGACCAGGGTCGCGGCCCGGCAGCACAAGGAGGCGCAGCGCCGGAAGACCGCGCTGGAGACCTCCTCGCTGCCCGCGAAGCTGGCCGACTGCCGCAGCGACGACGTGGACCGCAGCGAACTGTTCATCGTCGAGGGCGACTCCGCGCTCGGCACCGCCAAGCTGGCCCGGAACTCCGAGTTCCAGGCGCTGCTGCCGATCCGCGGCAAGATCCTGAACGTCCAGAAGGCGTCCGTGAGCGACATGCTCAAGAACGCCGAGTGCGCGTCGATCATCCAGGTGATAGGAGCGGGCTCCGGCCGGACCTTCGACATCGACCAGGCGCGCTACGGCAAGGTCATCTTCATGGCCGACGCCGACGTCGACGGCTCGCACATCCGCACCCTGCTGCTGACGCTGTTCCACCGCTACATGCGGCCGATGGTCGAGCAGGGCCGGGTGTTCGCCGCGGTGCCGCCGCTGCACCGGATCGAGCTGACCAACCCCAAGCGCGGCCAGGAGAAGTACCACTACACCTACTCCGACGCCGAACTGCGCCGCACCCTGCTGCAGTTCCAGGGCAAGAACCTGCGCTGGAAGGACCCGATCCAGCGCTACAAGGGCCTCGGCGAGATGGACGCCGACCAGCTGGCCGAGACCACCATGGACCCGCGGTTCCGGATCCTGCGCCGGATCAACCTCGGCGACCTGGAGTCCGCGGAGAAGACCTTCGACCTGCTGATGGGCAACGACGTCGCCCCCCGCCGGGAGTTCATCGTCGACTCGGCGGCCACCCTGGACCGGTCCCGGATCGACGCCTGACCGAGCACGTGCCGAAGGGCTCTCCACCCACGGGTGGAGAGCCCTTCGGCCTGCGGTTCAACCCTCGCTCCGAGGAACCGTCGACCCGCGCTCCGTAGCGTGGTGGGTGTCGAGGAAACCCCGCCCGGAAGGCACCCGAAATGACCGCCCTGTCCAACGTCCTGATCGCCGTCGCCGTGATCGTCCTGGTGGTGGGCCGGCAGTTGCGGGCCCGCCGGCTGGACACCGAACGCCGGTTCTGGCTGCTGCCGCTGGTGCTGGCCGCCGTCGCGCTGCGCGACCCGGTGCTGATCGACCCCGCGCACCGGGCGACCGCCGCCCTGCTGGTGGCCGGCTCGCTGCTCACCACCGTCGGCATGGGCTGCGCCTGGGGCTGGACCACCCGGGTGTGGCGCGACGCGGACGGCGCGCTGTGGACCCAGGGGTCGACCGCCACCGTGTTCGCCTGGGTCGGCGCGATCCTGGTCCGGGCCGCCTGGTACGGCGTCGGCTCCGCGCTGCACGTCCACCAGTCCAGCAGCGTGCTGATGCTGTCGCTGGCGCTGCTCCTGCTGGTCCGCTCCACCACGGTGGCCTGGCGGGCCCGGCAGCTGGACGACAAGCGGCACGGCCTGGCCGCCTGACGGACCGTCGAATCCGGCCGGTCGAATCCGGCTGGTCGGACCCGGCCGGTCGGACCCGCCCGGTCGCACCGGACCGGTCGCACTGAGGGAGGATCAGCGGGTGAGCACGCTGGAACGCTGGACCCGCTGGCCCGCCGGTGACACCCCGGTCCGGGAGCACAGCTCCCGGGCCCGGACGGTGCTGTCCTTCTTCGGCCGGGCCGCGATGCTGGGCGCGGTGCTGTCCGGCACCTACGCCGAACGGCACTACGGCGGCTGGCAGGTGCTGATCCCGCTCGGCTGGATCGCCGCCGCCGCCGCGCTGTTCACCGGCTGGTACGTCTCCTGCCGGGCGCGGCGGCTCTGGCCGGCGATGGCCTGCGCGGCCGGACTGCTGGTCTACGCCGGGCTGGCGCACGAGGGCGGGGCGCGGACGCTGGCCGCGGTGATCTGGTGCGGCCTCGCGGTGCTCGCGGTGATCCGGCTGCCGCTGGCCGCCGGGCTGCTCACCGCCGGTGCGGCGCTGGGCAGTTACGGGCTCGGCTCGAACGACTCGCTGCTGGTGCTGCTGGCCGTCGCGGGCGGCCTCGGCCTGCTCGGCTGGCTGCTGCGGCTGGACGGCCAGGCCAGGTCCGCGCAGCGCGCCCTGCTGGCCGGGGAGCGGGCCGCGCAGGCCGCCCGGGCGGAGAGCGCGGCGCTGGCCGAACGGGCCAGGATCGCCCGGGAGATCCACGACGTGCTGGCGCACAGCCTGTCCGCGCAGCTGGTGCACCTGGAGGCGGCCCGGCTGATGCTGGACGCCGGGGCCGACCGGGCCGAGGTCCGGGAGCGGATCGTCTCGGCCCGGCGGATGGCCCAGGACGGCCTGGTGGAGACCCGGCAGGCGCTGTCCGCGCTGCGCGGCGAGTTCGCCCCGGTCGCCGAGTTCGTCGCGGAGCTGGCCGCGCAGTCCGAGGCCGAGCTGACGGTGGACGGGGTGCCCCGGCCGGTCCCGGCCGAGCCCGGGCTGGCGGTGCGCCGCACCGCGCAGGAGGCGCTCACCAACGCCCGCAAGCACGCCCCCGGCGGCCGGGTCGAGGTCCGACTCGCCTACCTGGACGGGGCGGTGGAGCTGACGGTGCGCAACTCCGGTGCGCCGCACGGGGCGGACCCGGTGCTGGGCGACAGCGGGAACGGGTACGGTCTGCTCGGGATGCGCGAACGCGCGGAGTTGCTCGGCGGCGAACTGCTGGCGGGCCCCGAGGACGGAGGGTGGCGCGTGCTGCTGCGGGTGCCGACGTGACGGGCGGGCCGGTCCGGGTGGTGGTCGCCGACGACCAGACCGTGGTGCGGGAGGGCATCGTGATGCTGCTCGGCCTGCTGCCGGGGATCACGGTGGTCGGCTCGGCGGCGGACGGCGAGGAGGCGCTCCGGCTGGTCGCCGAGCACGCCCCCGACGTGGTGCTGATGGACCTGCGGATGCCGCGCTGCGACGGGGTGGAGGCGACCCGCCGGGTCCGGGCCGAGCACCCCGGCACCGAGGTGGTGGTGCTCACCACCTACGCCGACGACGACTCGCTGTTCTCCGCGCTGCAGGCCGGGGCGCGCGGCTTCCTGACCAAGGACGCCGGCGCGGAGGAGATCGCCCGCGCGCTGGTGGACGTCCGCTCGGGCGCGGCCGGGCTCTCCCCGCAGGTCCAACTCCGGCTGCTGGAGCGGCTTTCCGGCGCGCCCGGAGCCGTGCCCGGAGCCGCCCCCGCCGCTGCGGCCGCTCCGGCCCCGGTGGCCCCGGCAGCGCCGCCCGCGCCGTCCCAACGGCCGCCGCTGCCCGACGGGTTGACCCAGCGGGAGGTCGAGGTGCTGGCGCTGATCGCGGCCGGCCTGTCCAACGCGGAGATCGCCGGGCGGCTGTTCGTCAGCCCCGCGACGGTGAAGACCCACATCAACAACCTGTTCGCCAAGACGGCGGTGCGGGACCGGGCCCAGGCCGTCGCGTACGCCTTCAAGCATGGAATTTCGGACGGTTCGTAAACCCACCTTGTTGTCGCCGGTTCGGGTGAACGTATCTGCACGGGTTTCGTGGTGTGGTTTGTGACACTCCATCATGGTTCGGTCGGAGTGACCGGAATGGTGAGGTGTCGGCAGTGGCCCAACAGGAACGAGTCCGGTGGGCCGCGGCCGCCCGGCCGCGGACGGTGGCGCAGCGGCGGGCGGCGGTGCCACCGGTCCCACCGGCCCCGCCCGCGGAGCGCGCCGGGCGCGAGGTCTACCGCAGCGTCCAGGACAGCGACGCCTTCCAGGAGATCCGGCGCGGCTACCGCTCGTTCGTGTTCCCGGCCAGCGCCGGGTTCCTCGCCTGGTACCTGCTGTTCGTGGCGGCCCAGGCGTTCGCCCCGGAGCTGATGCGGCACCGGGTCGCCGGACCGCTCAACCTGGCCTGGCTGCTCGGCCTCGGCCAGTTCGTCTCCACCTTCCTGCTCACCTGGCTCTACGCCCGCAACGCCCGCACCAAGCGCGACCGAGCAGCCCTCGAACTGCGCTGGGACACCCAGGACCAACTCCGATGACCCCACACCCCAGCCACGGCCTCGCGGTGGCGCTGTTCGCCGTCGTCGTCGCCGTCACCCTGACCATCACCGTCTGGGTCGGCCGCCGCGGCCACGCCGCCGAGGACTTCTACGCCGGCGGCCGCGACTTCTCGCCGCTGCAGAACGGCTTCGCCCTCTCCGGCGACTACCTCTCGGCCGCCTCCTTCCTCGGCGTCACCGGCCTGATCGCGCTCTACGGCTACGACGGCGTGCTCTACAGCATCGGCTTCCTGGTCGCCTGGCTGGTCGTGCTGATGCTGGTCTCCGAACTCGTCCGGAACGCCGGCCGCTACACCCTGGCCGACGTGCTGGCGCTGCGGATGCGCCAGCGCCCGGTCCGGGCCGCGGCCGGGCTCGCCTCCATGGTCGTCACCCTGATGTACCTGATCGCGCAGATGGTCGGCGCCGGCAGCCTGGTCGCCCTGCTGCTCGGCACCGACAGCGGCGCCGCCAAGGCGTGGACCATCGTCGCGGTCGGCGGCCTGATGATCGTCTACGTCACGGTCGGCGGGATGCGCGCCACCACCTGGATCCAGATCGTCAAGGCCTTCCTGCTGGTGGCCGGTTCGGTGCTGCTCACGGTGCTGGTGATGGCCCGCTTCCACGGCGACTTCGGCGCGCTGATGAACGCCGCCGCGGAGCACAGCGGCGTCGGCCGGAAGTACCTGGAGCCCGGCCTCAAGTACGGGTCCAGCCCGATCAGCCGGCTCGACTTCGTCAGCCTCGGCCTGGCCCTGGTGCTCGGCACCGCCGGCCTGCCGCACATCCTCAGCCGGTTCTACACCGTGCCGACCGCGCGGGCCGCCCGGCGCTCCACGATGTGGGCGATCGGCCTGATCGGCTGCTTCTACCTGATGGCCATCGTGCTCGGCCTCGGGGCGGGCGCGCTGGTCGGCTCCAAGGCGGTCAAGGCGGCCAACTCGGCGGGCAACACCGCCGTTCCGCTGCTCGCCCTCGACCTGGGCGGCGGGCCGGACTCCACCTGGGGCCTGCTGCTGTTCGCGGTGATCTCGGCGATCGCCTTCGCCACCATCCTCGCCGTGGTGGCCGGCCTCACCCTGGCCTCCTCCGCGGCCTTCGCGCACGACCTGTACGCGCGGGCCTGGCGGCGTCCCGAGGAGCGGCAGGTCTCCGAGCGCGAGGAGGTGATCGCGGCCCGGATCTCCGCCGTCGTGATCGGCGGGATCGCCATCGTGCTCAGCCTGTACGCGCAGAAGCTGAACGTCGCCTTCCTGGTCGGCCTGGCCTTCGCGGTGGCCGCCTCGGCCAACCTGCCGACCCTGCTGTACTCGCTGTTCTGGAAGCGCTTCACCACCCGCGGCGCGGTCTGGTCGGTCTACGGCGGCCTGGTCCCGGCGGTGCTGCTGGTGGTGTTCTCGCCGGTCGTCTCCGGTGCGAGGACCTCGATGCTGCCCGGGGTGGACTTCCACTGGTTCCCGCTGGAGAACCCCGGCCTGGTCTCCATCCCGCTCGGCTTCCTGGCCGGCTGGCTGGGCACCGTGCTGGACCGGGAGAGCGCCGACGAGGACGGCTTCGCCGAACTGGAGGTGCGCGCCCTGACCGGCGCGGGCGCGGCCTGACGGCCGTCGCCCCCACCACCGAGCACCTCCGTCGACCACCTCCGTCGACCGC
This sequence comes from Kitasatospora sp. NPDC088391, assembly GCF_044753345.1. Lineage (NCBI taxonomy): Bacteria > Bacillati > Actinomycetota > Actinomycetes > Kitasatosporales > Streptomycetaceae > Kitasatospora > Kitasatospora sp. NPDC088391. The sequence continues at coordinate 35,056 of NZ_JBIVNB010000021.1, read as the reverse complement.
CCGGGGCGCGCCGACAGCGCCCCGGGCGGTGGCACGCCGCGGCCGGGCCGGTCAGGCGGGGCGGTCGCTCCCGAGCCAGAAGTCGATGGTGCTGCCGAGCACCGTCCGGAACAGTTCGAAGTTCAGCGGCTTGAAGATGTAGCTGTCGGCCCCGGCCGCGTAGCAGGCCTCGACCTCCGCGGGCGAGGTCGAGGAGGTGAAGACCACCACCGGCAGCCCGGCCAGTTCCGGGCGGCCGCGCAGGGCGCCGAGCAGTTGGTGGCCGTTGTAGCCGGGCAGGTTGAGGTCGAGCAGCACCAGCAGCGGGCGCTCCGCCGCCGGGTCGACCAGCCGGTCCGGGACGTCCTCCGGCCGGTCGGCGAACTCCAGCCGGACCAGCGGGTGCGACCGCCCGAGCGCCCGGGCCATCGCCTCGATGTCCTCCTCGGAGTCCTCCACCACGAGGACCAGTCCCTCGACCGTCGCCGTCACGCCGCTCCCCGCTTCCCGTTCTCGTCCCCGCCCGCCCCGGCGCGCGGGCCCTGCTCCGGCCGCTCACCCGCCCCGGGCCCCGACTCGCTGTTCGATTCGGAGCCGGAGGTCACCCGGACCGCCAGCACCGCCATGTCGTCCGCCGTCCCCCGCCCGAAGCCGATCGCGGCCCGGGCCAGCCCCGCGGCCAGCTCGTCCGGCGGACGTCCCGTCAACTCCCTGAGCGCGCCGGACAGTTCTTCCTCGAAGAAGGAGCCGTCCGGGCTCCGGGACTCGGTGATCCCGTCGGTCAGCAGCACCGCGGTGTCACCGGGCCGCAACAGGTCGGTCTGCTCGGTCAGTTCGTAGTCGTCGACCACGCCGAGCAGCAGACCGCCCGTGCCGCCCAGCGGCGCCACCGTTCCGTCGGCGCGCAGCACCAGGGCCTGCGGGTGGCCGGCGTTGGCGACCCGCACGGTGAAGCCGTCCGCGGCCGGGGTCAGCGACAGGACCACGCCGGTGACGAACTTCTGCGAGGCCGCCGCCCGCAGCGCCCGGTTGAGCCGGGTCAGTGCGGGCGCCGGCGCCGTGTCGTCCTCCAGCAGGGTGCGCAGGGTGTGCCGGGCCAGGCCGGTCAGGGCGGCGGCCTCCGCGCCGCGCCCGCACACGTCGCCGACTACCAGGGAGAGCGAACGGCTGCCGGGGACGGCGTCGTAGAAGTCGCCGCCGACCTCCAGGGCGGCGTCGCCGACCTCGTACGCGGCGCCCAGCCGCAGCCCCGGAATGGTCGGCAGGACGGACGGCAGCAGGTGCCGCTGCAGCGAGACCACGTTCTGCCGACGCTCCTCGTACAGCGTCGCGTTGTCGATCGCCAGGGCGGCCCGCAGCGCCAGGTCGGCCAGGAACACCGGCGGTGGGACCTGCCCGGCCTCGCGCCCGTAGACGAAGGTCACGGTGCCCAGCAGCCGGCCGCGGGCCCTCAGCGGGTTCACGGTGACCGTCCGGGCGGGCACGGCCGCACCGGGGCCGAACGGAGTGCCGACCAGCCGCTCGCCGGTCAGCACGGTCCCCTCGCGCCGCGCGGACAGGCCGGGCAGCACCCCGCGCACCCAGCCCGGGGCCTCGGCCGCGGCGGTGAACCGGTCCCGGGCCCGCGCCGCCAGGTGCGCCGAGGCGACCAGGGCCAGCCCGTCCGGCCGCCGCAGGTGGACCAGGCAGCCCTCGGCGACCGCGGGCACCGTCATCCGGGCCACCCGCTGCAGGGTCTCCTCGACGTCCAGCGAGGCGTCCATCTGCAGCGAGGCCTCGGCCAGCAGCGCGTCCCTGGCCTGCACCCGGGCGCTCTCCCGCTCCTGCACGATCCGGTCGTTGCAGGCCGTGACCACCTCGCAGACCTGGACGATGCGCCGGCCCAGTTCCGCCGGTGCCGGGGCGTCCGCGGACAGTCCGACCGACAGTGCCGCCCAGTCGCCGTCCTCCAGGGCCAGCGCGCACTCCACGATCCGGACGGCGCCGGCCGCCCGCCACGCCGGGTGCTCGGGCCGGCCCCGGCCGTGCCCGGAGTCCACCGCGAACTCCCGCACCGCGCCCGGCTCCGGGGCCGACCGGCCCACCCAGGCGTCGCCCGGCGGCGCCAGCACCCGTTGCGGGAGCAGTCCGGCCCCACTGCTGGAGCGCAGGTACAGCGGGAGGCCGGCGGCGCTGTACCGGGTGCCGACCACCACCACGGCCGCCGGGTGCCCCAGCAGCAGGTCGTACAGCTCCTCGGAGAGCGCCGTCACGTCGGCCGAGGTCTGGGCCGTGCGCCAGATCCGGTGCAGGCCCTCCGCCCAGCCGCCGCCCACCGGCCCGCCGGTGCGGCCGCCCCGCGACCCGGGGGAGCGGTGCGGTGCGTCCGCACGCTGCGTCCGGACCCGTCGCTCCACACCCTCCACTGCCGTTCCCTTCGTCGAGGACCGTGCGCACCACCGACCGGGACCGCTGCGGCCCCGGTGCCCCACCACACGCGCGCCGGTCGGCGGAAGGACCTTGTCCGCCACGATAGTGCCCCTCGCGGACCGGCCGGGCAGGCCGCCGGACGAGGCGTCCGACACGCCCTAGGGTGGCGGTGACCGCGGCCGTCCGGGCCGGGCGCGAGCGAGGGAGCCGGGCATGGCGCAGGACGGGTGGCTGTCCGCACGGGCGCGGGAGGCGGAGGCGGCGGTCGGCGGGTTCGACCTGGAGGAGTGCATCCGGGAACCGATCCACCTGCTCGGCGGCGTCCAGTCCTTCGGGGTCCTGCTCGCGGTCGATCCGCAGGACGGCACCGTGCAGACCGTCTCGGACAACGCCGCCGACCACCTCGGCCGTCCCGCCGCCGAACTGGTCGGCCGCCCGGCCCGGGAGATCGTCGGCGACGCGGTGCTGGCCGAGGCCGCCACCGCGGGGGAGGCGGCCCGGCTGCTCACCGAACGCTGCCGGCCCGCGGGGGCGCCGCACCCGTTCGACGTGGGCGCCCACCGCCGGGACGGGCTGCTGGTGCTGGAGCTCGAGCCCTGCCCCGCGGACCGTCCCGAGGCCGGCCCCGGCTTCGCCCGCCGGGTCCAGCAGGCGCTGCTGCGCATCCAGCGGTGCACCACCGTGGCGGAGTGCTGCGCCGCTGCGGTGCGCGAGGTGCGCGGCCTGACCGGCTACTCCCGGGTGGTCGCCTACCGCTTCGAGGACGCCGAGGGCCCCGGCGAGGTGGTCGCCGAGGACCGGGCCGACCACCTGGAGCCCTGGCTCGGCCTGTGGTTCCCGGCCAGTGACATCCCGCCGCAGGCCCGTCGGCTGTACCGGACCAACTGGATCCGGGTGATCGGCGACGTCGACGACCGCACCGCCGGGCTGTACTCCGCCCGCCGCCCGGCCGCGGACCCGCCGCTCGACCTCTCGGCGGCCGCGCTGCGCACCGTCTCCTCGTACCACCTGGAGTACCTGCGCAACATCGGGGTCCGCTCCTCGATGTCGGTGTCGGTGCTCTCCGACGAGGCGCTGTGGGGACTGATCGCCTGCCACGGCGAGGAGCCGCGCTGGCTGTCGCCCGACGTCCGGGCGGCCTGCGAGCTGTTCGGCAGCGCGCTGTCGGTACAGCTCGCCGCGGTCGCCGACCGCGAGCGCTCGGAGGTGCTGCGGCGGGTCCGAGCCGTCCTGGACGCCCTGCCCGCCGGGGCGCCCGGCGAGTCCGCGTCCGCGCTGCACACCCACGCCGGGGCGCTGGCCGAACTGGTCGCCGCCGACGGCCTGGTGGTCGACCAGGCGGGCCGGACCAGCGTCGAGGGGGCGGCCCCGGGGCCGCGGACCCTGCACCTGCTGCGCGCGGTCGCCGCGGAGCTGCCGCCGACCGGGACGTGGTGCACCGACCGGCTGTCCGAACTGCTCCCGGGGCCCGAGGGGGCCGACGGTCCGTCCGACCGGGCGGAGGAGCCGGCGGGAGTGCTGCTGCTCCCGCTCGGCGAGGGATTCCTGGCCTGGTGCCGCGGGGAGCGCGCGACCACCCGGACCTGGGCCGCGGACCCGGCGCTCCCCGTCCGGCTCGGCCCGCACGGCGAGCGGCTGACGCCGCGCGGCTCCACCGAGGTGTTCCGGGCGGCGGTGCGCGACCGCAGCCTTCCGTGGACCGGTACCGACCTGGAGGCCGCCCACGAAACGGCCCGGGTGATCGGCGGCCTGCTGGCCCGGCACGCGGCCTGGACCGGAGCCTTCAACGAGCGACTCCAGCGCAGCAACACCGACCTCGACGCCTTCGCGCACGCCGCCGCCCACGATCTGAAGGAGCCGCTGCGCGGGATCTCGAACGCGGCCGGCTTCGTCATCGAGGACGTCGGCGAACACCTCGACGCCACCAGCCGCCGCCACCTGGACACCGTGCGCCGGCTGGCCGTCCGGATGGACGACCTGCTCGACTCGCTGCTGCGCTACTCCCAGGTCAGCGAGATCGGCCTGGACCGGCGGCCGGTGCCGCTCGACGAGGCGCTGGACCGGGCCCTGGAGGTGGCCGGACCCAGGCTGGACGAGCAGCGGATCACGGTGCTGCGCGGGTCGCTGCCGACCGTCCGCGCGGACCCGGACCGGTTGCAGGAGGTGCTGGTCAACCTGCTGGTGAACGCCGCCAAGTACGCCCGGGCCGAGGGCCCGCGCACCGTCGAGGTCGGGGCGGAGCGCCGCCCGCTGCCGGACGGCGGCCCGTCCGTCGAGGCGGTGGTGGTGCGCGACAACGGCATCGGCGTGCCGCCGGCGCAGAGGGAGCTGGTGTTCGGCCTGTTCCGCCGGCTGCACCGGCCGACCGAGCACGGCGGCGGGTCCGGCGCCGGGCTGGCCATCGTCCGCCGGATCGTCGAGCGGCACGGCGGCACGGTCTGGCTCGACGACGCGCCGGGAGGCGGCATCGCTGTCTGCTTCACCCTCCCTGCGGAGGAGGGGGACTGACGGGGCGTCAGAGCGCCCGCAGTTCCAGCACGTCCATCCGGGACGGGTTGCCGGGGGCCTTGCCGCAGCTCTCCGGGCGGGGCGGCTCGCTGCGCGACTCGGCGACGACGGCCAGCCAGCGGCGGCCGTCGGCGTGCCGGACCTCGACCGTCCAGCCCTCGCCGTCCCGGGTCTGGCGCATCGTCAGGGCGTCGGCGGCGCTCTCGCCGGTCAGTTCGCGGACCGCCTGCTCGGCGGCCTGCGACGGACGGGGCCAGTAGGAGCGGCCGCGCGAGTGCGCGGGGACGGTGTGGCCGGCGGCCGTCGCGGCCAGCACCTCCTTGGCTGACTCTGCGGTCAGCCGGCCGTACGCGTAGCCGTGCGGCAGCACCAGCACGGTGGGGGAGAAGCGGTGCCCGCCGAGGTGGGTGACCTCCCAGACCTCGCTGTGGCCGGCCGCGGCGAGGTCCGCCACCAGCGGGCGGCCGAGCAGCGCGCAGCAGCGGTCCCGGCGCCCGTTGGTGCACACCAGGGCGATCGGGCCGCCGACGTGCGGGGCGCCGAAGGAGCCGTGGTCGCCCGCGCCGAGCGCGGCGAAGTCCAGGCCGAGCAGGTCGGCGGGGGAGGCGAGGTGCGCCCGGCGGACCCACGGGTCGGCGGGGGAGGTGTGCGCGACCAGCACCTCGTGCCGGGCGGTGGCGTCGGTGTCGGCGTGCCGCCCGGGCCGGCGGATCAGCGCGACCCGGACGCCGGTGCCCTCCGCGGCCCGGTCCAGCGCGGCGCCCAGCTCCGGGTCGAGGTGGCTCCCGGTGAGCGCCTGGGCGCCCCACGGCCCGGACTGCTCCAGCAGCAGCCAGGTGGTGGCGGTGGCCGCGGTCGCGGACAGCGGCTCGGTCAGTTCGCTCGACAGTGCGGTGCAGGTGCTCACCGGCCCCAGCCTAGTGGGCGCCCCGCCGGGGGCGCCCACCTGTCACCCGCGGTGACGGGGTGTCACATCCGGCTGCCGACCGCGGCGATCCGGGACGGGACCGGGGTGCCGGAGCCGTCCCGGCGCGGGTCGCGCTCCGGCAGGGCGACGGGCTGGCCGGCCTCGGTCGCGCCGAGGGCGGGCAGCGGGCCGGCCCAGGCGAAGGCGAGGCCGTCCTCGCCGCGCAGGAAGCGCTGGCAGCGGACGCCGCCGGTGGCCCGGCCCTTGCGCGGGTACTGGTCGAACGGGGTGAGCTTCCAGCTGGTCTGCTCCTCGCCGGCCAGCGTGCCCGAGGCGGCGGCCACGGTGAGCACCACCGCGTCCTCGGCCGGGTCGACGGCGGCGAAGGACAGCACCCGGGCGCCGTCGGCGAGCTTGACCCCGGCCATGCCGCCGGCCGGGCGGCCCTGCGGCCGGACCTGGCCCGCCGGGTAGCGCAGCAGCTGGGCGTCCGAGGTGAGGAAGACCAGGTCCTCCTCGCCGGTGCGCAGCTCGACCGCGCCGATCACGGTGTCGCCGTCCTTGAGCGCGATCACCTCGAACTCGTCCTTGTTGGCGGGCCATTCGGGCACCACCCGCTTGACCACGCCCTGGAGGGTGCCGAGCGCCAGGCCGGGCGAGGACTCGTCCAGCGTGGTCAGCGCGAGCACCCGCTCGTCCGCCTCCAGCCGGAGGAACTCGGAGACCGCCGCGCCGCCGGACAGCGTCGCGGTGCCCGGGGGCAGCGCGGGCAGGTCGATCACCGGCAGGCGGAGCACCCGGCCGGCCGAGGTGACCACGCCGATGTCGCCGCGCGCGGTGGCGGGGACGGCGGAGCGCAGCACGTCGTGCCGGGCGCGGGCCGGCTCGCCGTCGGCGGGCTCCAGGTCGAAGGTGCGGGCCAGCAGGCCGGTCGAGGAGAGCAGCACCCGGCACGGGTCGTCCGCGACCTCCAGCGGCACCGCCGGCGCGGCGGCCGGCGCGGCGCCGGCCTCCAGCAGCACGGTGCGCCGCTCGGTGCCGAACTGCTTGGAGACGGCGGCGAGTTCGGAGGACACCACGGAGCGGAGCCTCGTGTCGGACTCCAGGATCTCGGTCAGCTCGGCGATCTCCTTGAGCAGCTTCTCCTGCTCGCTCTCCAGCTCGACCCGGTCGAAGCGGGTGAGCCGGCGCAGCGGGGTGTCCAGGATGTACGCCGTCTGCGTCTCGGAGATGCCGAAGCGCTCCATCAGCCGGTCCTTGGCCTGGCCGGCGTCCTCGCTGCTGCGGATGATCGCGATCACCTCGTCGATGTCGACCAGCGCGATCAGCAGGCCCTCGACCAGGTGCAGCCGGTCCTGGCGCTTGCGGCGCCGGAAGTCGCTGCGCCGCTTGACCACCGTGAACCGGTGGTCGACGTAGACCTCCAGCAGCTCCTTCAGGCCCAGCGTCAGCGGCTGGCCGTCCACCAGCGCCACGTTGTTGATGCCGAAGGTCTCCTCCATCGGCGTCAGCTTGTAGAGCTGCTCCAGCAGCGCCTCGGGGACGAAGCCGTTCTTCACCTCGACGACCAGCCGGAGGCCGTGCGCCCGGTCGGTGAGGTCCTTGACGTCCGCGATGCCCTGCAGCTTCTTCGCGTTGACCAGGTCCTTGATCTTGCCGATCACCTTCTCCGGGCCCACCGTGTACGGCAGTTCGGTGACCACGATGCCCTTGCGGCGGGGCGTCACGTCCTCGATCGAGGCGGTGGCCCGGATCTTGAAGGTGCCGCGGCCGGACGCGTAGGCGTCCCGGATGCCGCTCAGGCCGACGATCCGGCCGCCGGTCGGCAGGTCCGGGCCGGGGACGAACCGCATCAGCGTGTCGAGGTCCGCGGTCGGGTGCTTGATCAGGTGCCGGGCGGCCGCGACCACCTCGGTCAGGTTGTGCGGCGGCATGTTGGTGGCCATGCCGACGGCGATCCCGGTCGCGCCGTTGACCAGCAGGTTCGGGAACGCCGCGGGGAGCACCTGCGGCTCCTGCTCGGAACCGTCGTAGTTCGGGCCGAAGTCGACGGTGTCCTCGTGGATCGACTCGACCATCGACATCGAGGCCGCGGTCAGCCGGGACTCGGTGTACCGCATCGCGGCCGGCGGGTCGTCGTTGCCGAGCGAGCCGAAGTTGCCGTGGCCGTCGATCAGCGGCAGCCGCATCGAGAACGGCTGGGCCAGCCGCACCACCGCGTCGTAGATCGAGGCGTCGCCGTGCGGGTGCAGCCGGCCCATCACCTCGCCGACCAGGCGGGCGCACTTGACGTGGCCGCGCTCCGGGCGCAGCCCCATCTCGTTGGCCTGGTAGAGGATCCGGCGGTGCACCGGCTTCATGCCGTCACGGGCGTCCGGCAGGGCCCGGGAGTAGATCACCGAGTAGGCGTACTCCAGGAACGAGCCCTGCATCTCGTCCACGACATCGACGTCGAGGATCCGCTCCTCGAAGTCACCGGGCGGCGGGGTGGGCGAACTGCGGCGGGCCATCGCTGCGGGGCTCCCTTGCGGTACATGCGGGACATGGGGGTGGGCGGACGCGGGCGTGAACGCCCCCCATTGTGGACCCTCGGTGGGACACCCTCCGTCACCCGGGCCGCTTCCGCCGCTGGCGAACGCGTCCCCGGCCGGGACACCTGACGGCACCGCCCGGCGTTGCACCACAATGGGGGGCGTCACACGCCCCCGGCCCGGACACTCCGGAACCGACGACGGGAAGGACCCCGCATGGCCAACCCCGCGCCCACCAGCGGCCTCGCCATCACCGAACACCGCCTGGCCAACGGCCTGCGGGTGGTGCTCTCCGAGGACCACCTCACCCCGGTCACCGCGGTCTGCCTCTGGTACGACGTCGGCTCCCGGCACGAGGTCAAGGGGCGCACCGGGCTCGCCCACCTCTTCGAGCACCTGATGTTCCAGGGCTCGGCGAGCGTCTCCAACAACGGGCACTTCGAACTGGTCCAGGGCGCCGGCGGCTCGCTCAACGGCACCACCAGCTTCGAGCGCACCAACTACTTCGAGACCATGCCCGCGCACCAACTGGAGCTCGCGCTCTGGCTGGAGGCCGACCGGATGGGCTCGCTGCTGGCCGCCCTGGACGACACCTCCATGGAGAACCAGCGCGACGTGGTGAAGAACGAGCGCCGCCAGCGCTACGACAACGTGCCCTACGGCACCGCGTTCGAGAAGCTCACCGCGCTGTCCTTCCCCGAGGGCCACCCCTACCACCACACCCCGATCGGCTCGATGGCCGACCTGGACGCCGCCACGCTGGAGGACGCCCGGGCGTTCTTCCGCACCTACTACGCGCCCAACAACGCGGTGCTGTCGATCGTCGGCGACCTCGACCCGGAGCAGACGATCGCCTGGGTGGAGAAGTACTTCGGCTCGATCCCCGGCCACGACGGCAAGCAGCCGCCGCGCGACGGCACCCTGCCGGAGACCCTCGGCGCCGAGGTGCGCGAGCTGATCCGCGAGGACGTCCCGTCCCGCGCCCTGATGGCCGCCTACCGCCTCCCGCACGACGGCACCCGCGAGGCCGACGCCGCCGACCTGGCGCTCACCATCCTCGGCAGCGGCGAGTCCTCCCGGCTCTACAACCGGCTGGTCCGCCGCGACCGCACCGCCGTCTCGGCCGGCTTCGGCCTGCTCCGGCTGGCCGGCGCGCCCTCGCTCGGCTGGCTGGACGTCAAGGCCGGCGGCGACGCCACCCTGGAGCGGATCGAGGCCGCCGTCGACGAGGAGCTCGCCCGGTTCGCCGCCGAGGGCCCCACCGCCGAGGAGCTGGAGCGCGCCCAGGCCCAGATCGAGCGCGAGTGGCTGGACCGGCTCACCACGGTGGCCGGCCGGGCCGACGAACTCTGCCGCTTCGCCGTGCTGTTCGGCGACCCGAAGCTGGTCAACAGCGCGCTGCCGAAGGTCCTCGACGTCACCGCCGAGGAGGTCCGGGCGGTCGCCGCCGCCCGGCTGCGCCCCGACAACCGGGCCGTCCTGGTGTACGAACCGACCGGTGACGACGACAGCAACGACAGCGACGAGGAGGCGGCGGCGTGAGCGACTACACCCCCGCGATGGAGTTCCACCCGCAGCCGCAGCCCGGCACCCCCACCCCGTGGGCGTTCCCGGCGCCCGAACGCCTCACCCTGGCCAACGGCCTGACGGTGCTGCACTGCCACCGCCCCGGCCAGCAGCTGGTCGCCGTCGACGTGGTGCTGGACGCGCCGCTGGCCGCCGAGCCGGAGGGCCTGGACGGCGTCGCCTCGATCCTGGCCCGGGCGCTGTCCGAGGGCACCGACACGCTCACCGCCGAGGAGTTCGCCGGCGAGCTGGAGCGGGCCGGCGCCACCCTGGACGCGCACGCCGACCACCCGGCGATCCGGGTCTCGCTGGAGGTCCCGGCCTCCCGCCTGGAGCGCGGCCTGACCCTGCTCGGCGACGCGCTGCGCGCCCCCGCGCTGCCCGCCGACGAGATCGAGCGGCTGGTCGCCAACCGGCTCGACGAGATCGTCCACGAGCAGGCCAACCCGGCCCGCCGGGCCGCGAAGGCGCTCTACGCCGCGCTGTTCGCCGCCGAGGACCGGCTGTCCCGGCCGCGCCCGGGCTCCACCGACACCGTCAAGCGGATCGACCGGGACGCGGTCAAGGCGTTCTACGACGCCCACCTGCGCCCGTCCACCGCCACCGCGGTGGTGGTCGGCGACCTCACCGGCACCGACCTGGCCGCGCTGCTGGAGTCCACCCTCGGCCGGTGGACCGCCGAGCCCGCCGAGCCCTCGGCGCACGGCCCGGTGGCCGGCGACGACACCGGCCGGGTGATCGTGGTGGACCGGCCCGGCTCGGTCCAGACCCAGCTGCTGATCGGCCGGATCGGCCCCGACCGGCACGACCCGCTGTGGGCCGCGCAGGTCCTCGGCACCTACTGCCTCGGCGGCACCCTCACCTCCCGGCTGGACCGCGTCCTGCGCGAGGAGAAGGGCTACACCTACGGCGTCCGGGCGTTCGCCCAGCCGCTGCGCTCCGCCGCCGACGGCTCCGGCCGCGGCCTGCTGGCGATCAGCGGCTCGGTCGACACCGCGTCCACCGCGCCCGCGCTGCGGGACACCTGGACCATCCTGCGCACGCTGGCGGCCGAGGGCCTGACCGACGCCGAGCGCGAGGAGGCCGTGCAGTTCCTGGTCGGCGTCGCGCCGCTCAAGTTCGAGACGGCCGGCTCGGTCGCCGCCACCCTGGCCGACCAGGTCGAGCAGTACCTGCCCGACACCTACCAGGCCGACTTCTACCGGCGGCTGGCCGAGCTGGACACCGAGGCCGCCACCCGCGCGGTGGTCGCCGCCTTCCCGCCGGACCGCCTGGTCACCGTGCTGGTCGGCGACGCCTCGGTGATCGCCGAGCCGGTCAAGGAACTCGGCATCGGGGACGTCACGGTCATCTCCAACTGACCCGCCCCGAGGGGCCCGACGGAGCGTCCGCCCCGTCGGGCCCCTCGCTGTTTTAATCCGTTGCCCGCGGTCGGCGCCGCGTGGGTAGATATCCCCCGACGGCGCGATCGGCGCGCGGTCGGAACGCACGCGGAAGGAGGCGGTCACCATGCGGGTCGAGCCACGACGACGCTCCCCGAGACTGCCCCTGCGCTGTGCCTCCGCGGCCTGAGCCGTCCCCCGCGGCCGTCTCGCGCCGTCCCCCTTCACGCTTCCCCGCCGCCGCACCGGGCGTTCTCGTGCGGCACCCCGAACCCACCGGCCCAGGAGGTCGAACCCCCCATGTCGTACACCGAGGTTCCCGGCGTCCGCGTCCCGATCCGGATGTGGACCGACCCGGCCACCGTCGAGGGCCAGGCGATGGAGCAGCTGCGCAACATCAGCACGCTGCCCTGGCTGCACGGCCTCGCCGTGATGCCGGACGTCCACCTGGGCAAGGGCGCCACGGTCGGCTCCGTCATCGCGATGAAGGGCGCGGTCTGCCCGGCCGCGGTCGGCGTCGACATCGGCTGCGGGATGACGGCCGTCAAGTCCTCGCTGACCGCGAAGGACCTGCCGGACGACCTGTCGCACCTGCGGAACCGGATCGAGCGGGCCATCCCGGTCGGCCGCGGCCTGCACAGCGACCCGGTCGAGCCGGGCAGGCTGCACGGCCTGTCCACCGCCGGCTGGGACGACTTCTGGCGGCGCTTCGACGACATCGCGCCGGACGTCCGCTGGCGGCGCGAGCGGGCCGCCCAGCAGATGGCGACGCTCGGCGGCGGCAACCACTTCATCGAGCTCTGCCTGGACGACGACGGCGCGGTCTGGCTGATGCTGCACTCGGGCTCGCGCAACATCGGCAAGGAGCTCGCCGAGCACCACATGTCGATCGCCCGGTCGCTGCCGCACAACCAGGGCCTGATCGACCGCGACCTCGCGGTCTTCATCTCCGACACCCCGCAGATGGCGGCCTACCGCTCCGACCTGTTCTGGGCGCAGGAGTACGCCCAGCACAACCGGGCGCTGATGATGGCCCTGTTCCAGGACGCGGTCCGCCGCGAACTGCCCAAGGCCAGGGCCGTGTTCGGCGAGATGATCTCCTGCCACCACAACTACGTGGCCGAGGAGCGCTACGACGGCGTCGACCTGCTCGTCACCCGCAAGGGCGCGATCCGGGCCGGCTCCGGCGAGTACGGCATCATCCCGGGCTCGATGGGCACCGGCTCGTACATCGTGAAGGGCCTCGGCAACGCGGCCTCGTTCAACTCGGCCTCGCACGGCGCCGGCCGGAAGATGAGCCGGAACGCCGCCAAGAAGCGCTTCACCACGCGGGACCTGGTGGAGCAGACCGCGGGCGTGGAGTGCCGCAAGGACTCCGGCGTGGTCGACGAGATCCCGGGCGCGTACAAGCCGATCGAGAAGGTCATCGCCCAGCAGCGGGACCTGGTCGAGGTGGTCGCGCACCTCAAGCAGGTGATCTGCGTCAAGGGCTGACGGCCCGTCGGGAACGAAGGAGCGCCGTCGGGGGCCGGGCCCCCGGCGGCGCCCGGTCGCGTCAGGCCGCGGGGAGCTCGTCCAGGCCCTCCTGGACCAGCTTGGCGACCCGGTCCAGCGCGGCGTCCGCGCCCTCGGCGTCGGAGGCCAGCACCACGGCGTCGCCGCCGGCCGCGCCGAGCGCGAGCAGGCCCAGCATCGAGCCGGCGTTGACCGGGGTGCCGCCTTCCTTGGCGATGGTCATCGGGACGCCGGTGGAGGTGACGGCCTTGACGAAGACGGAGGCGGGACGGGCGTGCAGGCCCTCGGCCCAACCGATGGTGACGCGGCGCTCAGCCATGAGAGAGGTGCCTTTCCGGTGGTGCAGGTGGTGCAGGGTTGTCTAGACCAGTGTTGCACGCCGGCCCGGAGACGGCCCGGCGGCGCGGCACCGCCAGAGTGCCGTGCCCGGCACGCCCGGCGCCATCAGGCTCGCCGACGACTACCCTGACGACCGTGGAGCACGAGCACGCACCCGAGGACAACGGCTACCCGCAGCACTGGGAGGCGGACGTCCTGCTGCGCGACGGCGGGACGGCCCGGATCAGGCCGATCACGCCCGACGACGCCGACCGGCTGGTGGAGTTCTACGGACAGGTCTCCGACCAGTCCAAGTACTTCCGCTTCTTCGCCCCCTACCCGCAGCTGTCCGACAAGGACGTCCGCCGCTTCACCCACCATGACTACGTCAACCGGGTCGGCCTGGCCCTGGTCGTCCGGGACCGCTTCGTCGCGACCGTCCGCTACGACCGCACCGACAAGGACGGCATGCCGTCCACCACCGGCACCGACGCCGAGGTCGCCTTCCTGGTCCAGGACGCCCACCAGGGCCGGGGCATCGCCTCCGCGCTGCTGGAGCACATCGCGGCCGTCGCCCAGGAGCGCGGCATCCGCCGGTTCACCGCCGAGGTGCTGCCGGAGAACCGCAAGATGGTCAAGGTCTTCACCGACGCCGGCTACACCCAGCGGCGCAGCTTCGCCGACGGCGTGGTGCACCTGGAGTTCGACCTGGAGCCCACCGCCGCCTCGCTCGCCGTCATGCGGGCCCGCGAGCACCGGGCCGAAGCCCGGTCCGTGCAGCGGCTGCTGACACCCCGTTCGATCGCCGTGATCGGCGTCGGCCGCAACCCGCAGTCCGTCGGCCGGGCCCTGCTGCGGGACGCCCTGGCCGGCTTCGACGGCCCCGTGCACGCCGTCAACCGGGGCGCCGAACCCGGCACCGTGCTGGACGGCGTCCCGACCCACCGCTCCGTGCTGGACATCCCCGGACCGGTCGACCTCGCGGTGATCGCCGTTCCCGAACCCGCCGTCCCCGCCGTCGTCGCCGAGTGCGGCGCGCACGGCGTCCGGGGCCTGGTGGTGGTCACCGCCGGCTACGCCGAGACCGGCCCCGACGGCCGCGAGCAGCAGCGCGCCCTGGTCCGGCAGGCCCGGGCCGCCGGGATGCGGGTGATCGGCCCGAACGCCTTCGGCCTGATCAACACCGACCCCGAGCACCGGCTGAACGCCTCGCTCGCCCCCGTGCTGCCCGCCCGCGGCCGGTTCGGCGTGTTCTGCCAGTCCGGCGCGATCGGCGTCGCCCTGCTGGAGGCCGCCCACCGGCGCGGCCTCGGCCTCTCCACCTTCGCCTCGGTCGGCAACCGCGCCGACGTCTCCGGCAACGACCTGCTCCAGTACTGGGAGGAGGACCCGGCCACCGACGTGGTGCTGCTCTACTTCGAGTCCTTCGGCAACCCGCGCAAGTTCACCCGGATCGCCCGCCGGCTCGCCGCCGGCAAGCCCGTCGTGGTGCTCAAGGGCGCCCGGCACACCGGCAGCCTGCCGCCCGGCCACGCCGTCCAGCCCGCCGCCACCCGGCTCCGCGACAGCACCGTCGACGCGCTGTTCCAGCAGGCCGGCGTGATCCGGGTCGACACCATCACCGAACTCTTCGACACCGGCGAACTGCTGGCCGGCCAGCCGCTCCCGGCCGGCGGCCGGGTCGCCGTGGTCGGCAACTCCGACTCGCTCGGCCTGCTCACCTACGACACCTGCCTGAGCGCCGGACTGCACCCCCGCACCCCCGTCGACCTCACCACCGGCGCCAGCGGCGAGAACTTCCGGATCGCACTGCACACCGCCCTCGCCGACCCCCGGGTGGACGCCGTCATCGCCGTCGCCATCCCGCCGATCGGCGTGCACGGCCCCGCCGCCGCCCCCGAGCAGGTCGAGGACGACCCGGAGATCGCCCAGGCCCTGCTGGACGCCGCCGACCGCGGCCGGGAACTCGGCAAACCGCTGCTGCTCGCCCACCTCGCCCTGCCCGGCCTGGTCGCCCGGCTGCGGGCCGGCGGCGTCCCCGCCTACCCCGCCCCCGAACGCGCCGTGCACGCCCTCGCCGACGCCGTCCGCTACGCCGAGTGGCGCCGGCGCAACGCCGAGGCCGAGGAGACCGCCCGGGTCCCCGAACTGGAGGGCGTCGACGAGGCCGCCGCCCGGGCCCTGGTCGAGCGGGTGCTGGCCGGCCGGGAGGCCGCCGCCGCCCGGCTGCAGGCCGGCGGCGCCCGGGTCACCCTGCCGGACGCCGAGGCCGCCGAACTGCTCCGCCACTACGGCGTCCCGGTCAGCCCCACGCTCTCCGCGCCGGACGAGAACAGCGCCGTCCGGGCCGCCGCCACGCTCGGCTACCCCGTCGCGCTCAAGGCCACCGCCGAGCACCTGCGGCACCGCCCCGACCTCGGCAGCGTCCGGCTCGACCTGACCGGCGAGGCCGAGCTGCGCCGCGCCCACCGCGAACTGGACGCGCTGCTCGGCGGTGCCGCCGAGGCCCGCCTGGTGGTGCAGCGGCTCGCCCCGCGCGGCGTCGACACCGTGATCGGCGCGGCCGTCGACCCCGCCGTCGGCACCATCCTGTCCTTCGGCCTGGCCGGCGCCCCCGCCGAACTGCTCGGCGACGTCGCGCACCGCCTGGTGCCCGCCACCGACCGGGACGTGGCCGAACTGATCCGCGAGGTCCGGGCCGCCCCGCTGCTGTTCGGCTGGCGCGGCGCCGAGGCGGTGGACACCGGCGCGCTGGAGGAACTGCTGCTCCGGGTCTCCCGGCTGGTCGACGACCTCCCCGAGGTGGCCTCGGTCGACCTGGAGCCCGTCGTGGTCGCCCCGCACGGCCTCGCGGTGCTCGGCGCCCGGGTCCGGATCGCCCCGCTGCCGGTCCGCACCGATCTGGGGCCGCGCGTCATGAGCACCCTGTAATCTTGCGTGGTTGCCCGCCCGGCCGGGAGCGGGCGACCACCGGCCCGGCGGCGGACCGGAACGACCCGGCGCAGTGCCACCCGCCGGAGCGGCGGGACATGCCAGGATGGAGATATGGCGAAGACCGGAACCACCACGCAGGACCTGCGGTCCGCGATCGAGCGCAGCGGCTACTACCCGGCGCTGGTCTCCGAGGCGGTGGAGTCCGCGGTGGGCCCCGAGCCGATCAGCTCGTACCTGGTGCACCAGGAGACCACCTTCGACGCCAACGAGGTCCGCCGGCACGTCACCGTGCTGGTGCTCACCGCGTCCCGGTTCGTGGTCAGCCACACCGACGAGCAGAACGGCGACGCGGCCACCCCCGTCCCCTACGCCACCACCTCCACCGAGACGGTCCGGCTCGACCGGATCAACTCCGTGGTGGTCAGCCGGATGGTCGCCAACCCCGAGACGTACACCCCCGGCACCCCGCCGCGCGAGGTCGTCCTCACCATCGGCTGGGGCGCCGTCCAGCGCCTCGACCTGGAGCCGGCCGGCTGCTCCGACCCCAACTGCGAGGCGGACCACGGCTACACCGGCTCCGCCACCGCCGACGACCTCTCGCTGCGGGTCAGCGAGGCCGGCGACGGCCCCGAGACGGTCGCCCAGGCGCTGGTGTTCGCCCGGGCACTGTCCGAGGCCACCGTGGCCAACGGCTGAGCCGGGACATGCACGACGACGTCTACGAGCTGCTCGACCCGGCCGACGCCCCCGCCCCGCGCTACGGCAGCGCCGCGCTCAGCGACCTGCTGCCCACGCTGGCGGCCGGCCTCGGCGTTCCCGGGTTCCACGGCACGCTGCCGCTCGAACCCGCCGACCGGGTCTGCGTCTTCCTGGTCGACGGCCTCGGCTGGGAGCTGATCCGGGCCAACCCCGACTGGGCGCCGTTCCTCACCTCGCTGATGCCCGGCGGCACCCCGATCACCGCGGGCTTCCCGTCCACCACCGCCACCTCGCTGGCCTCGGTCGGCACCGGCCTGCCGCCCGGCCGGCACGGCCTGGCCGGGTACACCGTGGCGATCCCGGAGACCGGCCGGCTGATGAACCAGCTGCGCTGGAACCCGCCGGTCGACCCGCAGGCCTGGCAGCCCTACCCCACCGTCTTCGAGCAGGCCCACCTCGCGGGCATCGCCACCGCCCAGGTCTCCTCGCCGCTGTTCGCCTCCACCCCGCTGACCCGGGTCGCGCTCTCCGGCGGCACCTTCCTCGGCCGCACCACCGCCGAAGAGCGGATGGACCGGGCCGCCGCCTGGCTGGCCGAGCACGACCGGGCCCTGGTCTACACGTACCTGAGCGAACTCGACGCCGCCGGGCACCGGTTCGGCGTCGACTCCGACGAGTGGCGGCTCACCCTCTCGACGGTCGACCGGATGGCCCGCCGCCTCGCCGACCAGCTCCCGCCGCGCTCCGCTCTCTACGTCACCGCCGACCACGGCATGATCGACATCGCCCCGGAGAACCGGATCGACTTCGACGAGGACTGGGAGCTGTCGGCCGGTGTCGCCCTGCTCGGCGGCGAGGGCCGGGCCCGGCACGTCTACGCCCACCCCGGCGCGGCCGGCGACGTGTACGCCGTCTGGAGCGAGGTGCTCGGCGAGCAGATGTGGGTCGCCACCCGCGAACAGGCCGTCGCCGCAGGGTGGTTCGGCCCCGAGGTGGACGAGCGCGTGCTGCCCCGGATCGGCGACGTGGTCGCCGCCGCCCGCGACGACGTGGCGATCATCGCCACCCGCAGCGAGCCCGGCGAGTCCCAGATGATCGGCCTGCACGGCTCGATGACCCCCGTCGAACAGCTCGTCCCGCTGCTCGAAGTCCGCGGCTGAGCCCGGCCCGCCGACCCCCTCGCCCGAAAGGCTGACGCTCCACCATGGCTGAACTGGTGTTCTTCTCGGGCACGATGGACTGCGGCAAGTCGACGCTGGCCCTGCAGATGGACCACAACCACACCGCCCGCGGCCGCCAGGGCATCATCTTCACCCGCCACGACCGGGCCGGCGCCGCCACCATCTCCAGCCGCCTCGGCCTGCGCGCCGACGCGGTCGAGGTCGGCGAGGACTTCGAGTTCCAGGCGTACGTGGTCCAGCTGCTCTCGGCCGGCGGCCGGGTGGACTACCTGATCTGCGACGAGGCCCAGTTCTTCTCCGCCGGGCAGATCGACCAACTCGCCCGCATCGTCGACGAGTTGGGCATCGACGTGTTCACCTTCGGGATCACCACCGACTTCCGCACCAGGCTCTTCCCCGGATCCCAGCGTCTGATCGAACTCGCCGACCGGGTCGAGGTCCTCCAGGTCGAGGCCCTCTGCTGGTGCGGCGCCCGGGCCACCCACAACGCCCGCACCGTCGGCGGCGTCATGGTGGTCGAGGGCGCCCAGGTCGTGGTCGGCGACGTCGCCGTCAACGAGGACGAGATCGGCTACGAGGTGCTCTGCCGCCGCCACCACCGCCGCCGCCTCACCGCCGCCACCGCCCGCGCCGCCGTCCTCTCCCCGGACGTCCTCCCCTTCGAGGGCTGACGTCCCGCCGGGACGTTTCCCCCGGTGACGCGAACGCCGACCCCGCCCCACCGGCCGTGCCCGCACGCCACAATGGCGGCATGACCTCGCCCCTGATCGGCGTCGCCGAACTCGCCGCCGCCCTCGACTCCGACCGGCCCCCCGTCCTGCTCGACATCCGCTGGGCGCTCGGCGGCCCGCCCGGAGCCGAGGAGTACGCGGCCGGCCACCTGCCCGGCGCGCACTACGTCGACCTCGACCATGAACTCGCCGACCCGCCGGGCCCGGCCGGCCGCCACCCGCTGCCCGACCCCGACCGCCTCGGCGCCGCCCTCCGCCGGGCCGGCGTCACCGCGGACCGCCCCGTCGTCGCCTACGACGCCGGCCCCGCGCTCTCCGCCGCCCGCGCCTGGTGGCTGCTCCGCTGGGCCGGCCACCCCGACGTCCGGGTCCTCGACGGCGGCCTCGCCGCGTGGCGCGCCGCCGGGCACGCGCTCACCACCGACACCCCCGCCCCCGGCGCGGGCGACTTCAAGGTCGACCCCGGCCACCTGCCCACCGTGGACGCGGGCGGTGCGGCCGAACTCGCCCGCACCGGCCTGCTGCTGGACGCCCGGGCGGGGGAGCGCTACCGCGGCGAGACCGAGCCGATCGACCCCCGGGCCGGCCACATCCCCGGCGCGGCCTCCGCCCCCACCGCCGAGAACCTCACCGCCGACGGGCACTTCCTCCCCGTCCCCGCCCTGGCAGCCCGCTTCACCGCCCTCGGCGTCACCGACCCCGCCCGCACCGCCGTCTACTGCGGCTCCGGCGTCACCGCAGCCCACCAGCTCCTCGCCCTCGCCCTGGCCGGCCACGACGGCATCGCCCTCTACCCGGGCTCCTGGAGCGAGTGGTCCGCGAACCCGGCCAACCCGGTCGAGACCTCATGAGCAACTTCTAGGCACACACAGGGGAACACAACAGGGGCCCGGGGAACGGCGGGGCCGAGGGGCTGAGGGCCGGAGGAGAGTGGGGCGCCACGGGGCGTCGGCCAAGGACCTTCGGCCCGAAACGGGGTCGGCGCACAGCGGCCCGTCGGTCACCCGCCCCTCGGTCCCGCCGTTCCCCGGGCCCCTGGAGCTTCGCTCCCGCGGAGCCCAGGGGCCCGGGGAACGCGAAGCCCTGCGGGCCCCTGGGCGGCAGTGCTTATTCGGGCTTCTTGCGGCGCGACCCGAAGACGATCTCGTCCCAGCTCGGCACCGTCGCCCGCCGCCCCGGCCGGACGCCGTCCGCCTCGGCCTGGCGGTCGGTGGTGCCGACCAGTCGGTCCCGGTGCGGGGCCACCGAGCGCGGCATCAGGATGTCCGCGTACGCGGAGCCCGCGCCGATGCTGGCGGCGGGAGCCGCCGTCTCCTCGACGACGATCTCCTCGACCTCCTCGGCGACCGCGGTCTCGACGTTCGGGCCGATCGGGGTGAGGTCGCCGCGGTAGGACGGCACCACGTCCAACAGGCTGGTGAGGGAGTCGCGTTCGGGCGCGGCGGAGGCCGCGGCGACCGCCTCGCGGGCCTCCCGGACCTCGCGCACCTGCATGATGCGGTCGGGGGAGGGGCGCTCGATCATCGGGCGGGCCGGACGGTCGTGCGGGAGCCGGGCGATCCGCGGGATGAACGGGAAGACGGAGTCCTCCTCGCGCTCCACGTTCTCGCCGATCAGTGCCCGCGCCTCGTCGTCGTTCGGCTGCACCAGCCGCCGCGGCGGGTCGTAGGACCAGCTGGCCCGCCGCACCTCGCCGTCGGCGCGGTACCCGAGGATGACCTCCCAGGTGCCGTCGTCCCGGCGCCAGGAGTCCCACCGCTCGGTGTCCTTCTCGGCGCCGCGCAGCGCGAGCCGCTCGGCGACGGCCTCGCCCAACTGGGGGCCGGTGGACTCGCCGTGGCGGCGGATCGCGGTCTTGCGGGCGCGCTCCGCCATGAAGGCGCGCTCGGCGAGCACGGGGCCCTCGAAGCGGCGGACCCGGTCCACCGAGATGCCGGCGGCCTGGGCGACGTCCTCCGCGGACGCACCGGCTCGTATCCGCGCCTGGATGTCACGGGGGCGGAGGTGGCTCTCCACCTCGATCTCGATCTGGCCGAGCCGCGGCCGGTCACCCCGGACGGCGGCGCGCAGCCGCTCGTCGATCGGAAGGGTGTACTCCGTGCTGTCGGCAGCCTTGAGCACCAGCCGTGTGCCGTCGTTGCTGACGGCCACGACGCGCAGTTCGGGCACGGTTACCTCCCGGGTGGTGCCTGCCGACGTCACCTGCGTCGCTGCTCCCGTACTGAGTGTGGCCTGCCCGCTGGCGAGTGGCCACAACCTTGCAGAGTTACCCGGCGTGTCGGGCTTTCGCCCGGGCGCGCCGCTGTGGCACGGTTGCCTGTTTGCCACGTCGACGGTCGACATCGCACCCGGGCGCCCGGGCCGCTGTTCGACGGGTCGTCGACAGGGGGTACCGAAGGCTCAGGCTCCACGAACAGTACTCCATTCGTGGCATCCGGAGGGGCGGCTCGCCGCTCAAGTCTCCCGCGAATCAGCGGAATCTCAAGAGCGAGCACCCCATTGGCGGGCCTGTGATCAACGGACGGTGATCATCTTCACATATATCGACCGGCGAGAACCGGATTTTCGACCCTTGTGTCCTTCTTTGGGCAAGATGGAGCGACTTGTTCGAAATTCCGACACGCCGACCGAGGGACAGGGATGCCGCAGCAGAGGGAGAAGTTCGACCACGCACCGGCCGGTGCGGTGGAGAAGGAGGGCGGCAGGCGGCTCGATCTGACGGTCACCCAGGTCGCGGCGAGCGCGTTGGCGACGGTGGTCGGCGCCGTACTCGCGTCGGAACTCGGAGTGTACGGAACGATACTCGGCGCGGCCGTCGTCTCGGTGGGGGCGACGACCGGAAGCGCGCTCTTCCAGCACCTGTTCAAACGCACCGGGGAACAACTGCGCAACGCGGTGGAACGCGGCGCCGAATCGCGGACCGCGACACCGCCGGGAGCCGGCGCGGCGAACGGAATGCCCGCCGACAACTCGGCCGGCAACTCGGCCGCCATCTCCGCGGAGTGGAACGCGCCGCAGGTGCTGCGGGCGAAACGCCGCTGGACCTGGAAGTCCGTCACGGCGGTCTCGGCGCTGGTGTTCGCGGTGGCGATGGTCCCGATCGTGGGGGTGGAACTCGCGGCCGGAAAACCGCTGCACGACATCACCACCGGTCAGGACGGCGGCGGCGGAACCTCGTTCAACCCGTCCCGCCCGTCCGGCGGTGGCGCGGACCGGACGCCGAAGACCCCGGCCGAGCCGTCCCCCGGCAGCGGCTCCCGGACGGCCGACCCGGCCCCGTCCCCGTCCCCGTCGAGCCCGGCCTCGCGCGGACCGGTCGCGCCCAGCCGCTCGCCCGAGCCGTCCGGCTCCGCGCAGCCCTCGCCGAGCGCCGGTGGCACGCCCCCGGCCGCCACCGCGGCCCCGTCCGCCCCGGCGGCGACCCCGGCCGGGGCGGAAGCCCCGCCGACCGGGGGAGCGGCCGCGGGCTGACGGGCGGTCAGGCGCCGAGCACCCGGCGCAGGTAGTCGTTGGCGAACCGGCGCTCCGGGTCGACCTTGTCGCGCAGCGCGGTGAAGTCCGCGAAGCGCGGGTAGACCGAGGCCAGGTACTCGGCGTCCCGGGTGTGCAGCTTGCCCCAGTGCGGGCGGCCCTGATGGGCCGTCATCAGCCGCTCCACCTCGGTGAAGTAGCCCATCTCCCGGGTGCCCCGGTACAGGTGGACGGCGATGTACACGCTGTCCCGCCCGCTCGCGGTGGACAGCCACAGGTCGTCCGCCGGGGCGATCCGGACCTCCACCGGGAAGCTGATCCGCCAGTCCGATCGCTCGACCAGCGCCTTCAGTTCGCGCAGCACGGTGGTCGCCGCCTCGCGCGGCACCGCGTACTCCATCTCGACGAACCGCACCTTGCGCGGGCTGGTGTAGACCTTGTACGGCTGGTCGGTGAACCGGCGCTCCGACCAGGCCCGGCTGGCGAGGCCGGCGATCGTCGGGACGGCGGCCGGGAAGGCCCGGCCCACCCGGCAGGCGCCCTCCCAGACGGTGTTGGAGAGGAAGTCGTCGTCCAGCCAGGCCTTGAACCGCGGCAGCGGATCGGCCGGGCCCTGGCTGCGGTTGTTGCGCTTGGTCGAGCAGCGGTCGGTGTGCGGGAACCAGTAGAACTCGAAGTGCTCGTTCACGGCCGTCAGGTCGTCGAAGCCGCGCAGCACCTCCTCGAAGCCCATCGGCTTCTCGTGCGCGGACAGCAGGAACATCGGCTCCACCGCGAAGGTCAGCGCGCTCACCACGCCCAGCGCGCCCAGGCCCAGCCGGGCCCCCTGGAACAGTTCGGCGTCCTCGGTCGCCGAGCAGGTCCGCACCGAGCCGTCGGCGAGGACGATCTCGACCTCCCGGATCTGCGCCGCCAGCGAGCCGGAGTCCCGGCCGGTGCCGTGGGTGCCGGTGCTGGTCGCCCCCGCGACCGTCTGCACCTCGATGTCGCCCATGTTCGTCAGCGAGAGGCCGGCCGCCGCGAGCAGCCGGTTCAGCCGGTGCAGCGGGAGGCCCGACTCGACGGTGACCGTCCCGGCCCCGCGGTCGATCCCGCGCACGGCGGTCAGGTTGTCCGGACGCACCATCACCGCGTCCCCGGCCGCCGCGATCGCCGTGAACGAGTGGCCCGAACCGACCGCCTTCACCGGACGACCGGCCCGCCCGGCCGCGACCACCGCCGCCGCGAGTTCCTCGACCGACCCGGGCGCCACCACCTGCGCGGGCCGCGCGCTCTGGTTCCCCGCCCAGTTCCGCCAGACCTCGGTCATCTCCAGAGCCTCCCGCTCGCGCGTGTCCTACCTTCCGGTTCTACCGGTGGGTACGGGGAGCGTAGTCACAACCCACTCACAGGTCTACGGGTGCAGACCCGGGGAACTTTGCGGCAGGCGAAGCATTCAGGGGCCCGGGGAACGGCGGGGCCGAGTGGCTGATCGCCGGAACACAGGGGGGCGCAACGGGGCTTTCGCCGAGGACCTTCGGCCCGAAACGGGGTGGCACCTCGCGGCCCGTCGGTCACCCGCCTCTCGGCTCCGCCGTTCCCCGGGCCCCTGGAGCTTCGCTCCCAGCGGGCCCCTAAAAGTCCTACCGCGCGACCGGCTCCGCCGCCGCGGGAGTTTCCACCGCGGCGAGCTGCCGCCGGAGCCGGGGGAGGCCGGCGTACGCGGCGAGGCCGCCGGCGGCCGCGGCGGCCACCGGGACCCAGTAGCCGTGGACCGCGCCCGCGCCGTCGACCACCAGGCCGGCGGCCGAGGAGCCGAGGGCGACGCCGATGGCGAGGCCGGTGGTGGTCCAGGTCATGCCCTCGGTGAGCCGGGCCGCGGGGACCAGCCGCTCGACCAGGGCCATCGCGGTGATCAGGGTGGGGGAGATGGCCAGGCCGGAGAGGAACAGGGCGGCGCCGACGCCGATCAGCGCGGCGGTGCCGTGCAGCAGCTGCGCGGCCAGGATCAGCGGCACCATGCTGACCGCCATCGCGGTGACGCCGACCAGGAAGCGGCGGGCCATCGACCCGGCGAGCTTCAGGGTGCCGAAGACCGCGCCCGCCAGGCAGGAGCCCGCGGCGTACACGGCCAGCACGGGGCCGGACGCGCCGGTGTGGCCCTGGGCCTTGGCGAAGGCGACGGTGACCACCTCGACCGAGCCGAACACGCCGCCGGTGGCGACCAGGGTGAGCACCAGGGTCTGCAGGCCCCGGTTGGCGATCGCGGAGCCGCTGGTGTGCCGCGCCGCCGGGTGGACCGGCGGCTCGGTGCGGCGCTGCGCGGTGAACAGCAGGATGCCGACCACCAGGAAGGCCCCGGCGAGCAGCACGCCGGACTCGGGGAAGACCGTGGTGGCCAGCGCGACCGCGAGGATCGGGCCGACGATGAAGCACAGCTCGTCGGCGACGGCCTCGAAGGAGTACGCGGTGTGCAGCTTCGGAGGCTCGTCGCGGTACAGGTGGGCCCAGCGGGCGCGGACCATCGAGCCGGTGCTGGGCATCGCGCCCATGCCCGCGGCGAACAGGAACAGGGTCCAGTCCGGCGCGCCCGCGCGGGCGCCGAGCAGCAGCCCGGCGGCGGAGAGCACGGTGACCAGGGTGGCGGGGAGCGCGACCCGGCGCTGGCCGTGCCGGTCGACCAGCCGGGAGACCCACGGGCCGAGCACCGCCGCGGCGACCGCCAGGGTGGCGGAGAGCGCGCTGCCGAGCCAGAAGGTGCCCCGCATCTCGGAGAGCATCGTGACGATGCCGATCCCGGTCATCGAGATCGGCAGCCGGGCGATCAGCCCGGACGCGGAGAAGGCCAGTGAGCCGGGGGCGGCGAATATCTGGCGGTAACTGGACAGCACGGGGTGGCTCCGTCGGCTCGGATGGGGGGAAGACGCAACTATCGGTAATGCACAACTATCCCTCGGACAGCTTACGAACGGCGATCCGTGACCCGCACCCCGAAATCCCGCCCGCCCCGGCGGTGCGCCGACCGGGCCCCGGCGAGTGGCAGGATCGGAGCATGTCCGACACCAGCACCCCGAGCCCGACCGATCCGGCGCCGTACGACGCCCTGCTGCTGCTCTCCTTCGGCGGGCCGGAGGGCCCCGAGGACGTGGTCCCGTTCCTGGAGAACGTCACCAGGGGGCGGGGCATCCCGAAGGAGCGGCTGGCCGAGGTCGGCAAGCACTACTTCCTGTTCGGCGGCGTCAGCCCGATCAACGGCCAGAACCGCGACCTGCTGGCCGCGCTGCGCGCGGACTTCGCCGACCACGGCCTGGACCTGCCGGTGTACTGGGGCAACCGGAACTGGGCCCCGTACCTGGTGGACACCCTGCGGGAGATCTCCGACGCCGGGCACCGCCGGGTGCTGGTGCTGGCCACCAGCGCGTACGCCGGCTACTCGGGCTGCCGCCAGTACCGGGAGAACCTGGCCGACGCGCTCGCCGCGCTGGCCGCCGAGGGGCGGCCCGAACCGGTCGTCGACAAGCTGCGGCACTTCTACAACCACCCCGGCTTCGTCGAGCCGATGATCGACGCCACCCTCGCCGCCCTGGCCGAACTCCCGGACGGGGTACGGGAGAAGGCCCAGCTGGCGTTCACCACGCACTCGATCCCGACCGCGATGGCGGAGAGTTCCGGCGCCCCCGACGACCCGGCCCGCGGCACCCCCGGCGGCGCGTACGTCGCCCAGCACCTGGAGGTGGCCGGGCTGATCGCCGCCGCGGTCACCGAACGGACCGGCGTCACCGGACGGCCCTGGGAGCTGGTCTACCAGAGCCGCTCCGGCGCCCCGCACATCCCCTGGCTGGAACCCGACATCTGCGACCACCTGGCGGCCCGGCACGCGGACGGAGCCGCGGCCGTGGTGATGGTCCCGATCGGCTTCGTCTCCGACCACATGGAGGTCAAGTACGACCTCGACACCGAGGCGGTGGCCCGGGCCGCCGAGCTCGGCCTGCCGGTCGCCCGGGCCGCCACCGTCGGCGCCGACCCCCGATTCGCCGCCGCCGTAAGGGAGTTGGTGCTGGAGCGGGCCGCCGTCGAGCGGGGGGAGCCGGTCACCCGGTGCGCCCTGGGCGGGTTCGGCCCCGGCCACGACGTGTGCGCCACCGCCTGCTGCCCCAACCCGCGCGCCCCGCGCCCGGCCGCGGCCCAGCGCTGAGCCCCCGCACCGGCCCCGTACCGCCCCGCACCACCCCGCGCCCGACGCACCGCCCCGGAGGACCGAGACCCGTGACCGACCACCTGCTGCAGGACCTGCTCGCCCTCGCCGTCGAGGCCGCCACCCGGGCGGGTGAACTGCTGCGCGACGGACGCCCCGCGGACCTCGGGGTGGCCGCCACCAAGAGCAGCCCGGTGGACGTGGTGACCGAGATGGACCTGGCCTCCGAGAAGCTGGTGCTGGAACTGATCTCGACCCGCCGCCCGGACGACGGCTACCTCGGCGAGGAGGGCGCCGACCGCCCCGGCACCAGCGGGGTCCGCTGGGTGGTCGACCCGCTCGACGGCACCGTCAACTACCTGTACGGGCTGCCCTCCTGGGCCGTCAGCGTGGCCGCCGAACTGGACGGCGAGGCGGTCGTCGGCGTGGTCGCGGTGCCCGCCCGGGGCGAGCTGTTCCGGGCGGTCCGCGGCGGCGGCGCCTTCCTGGGCGACCGCCGGCTCGCGGTCCGCCCGGCCCCGGCCTGGGGGCAGGCGCTGGTCGCCACCGGCTTCGGCTACCTGCGCGAGCGCCGGGTGCACCAGGCCGAGGTGCTGCACGCCCTGATGGGCGAGGTCCGCGACATCCGGCGCGGCGGCGCGGCCGCCGTCGACCTGTGCGACCTGGCCGCCGGCCGCTTCGACGGCTACTTCGAGCGCGGCCTGGCCCCCTGGGACCGGGCCGCCGGCCTGCTGATCGCCGAGGAGGCCGGCGCGCTCACCGGCTCCCGCCCCGGCCTCCCCGCCGACGGCGAGCTGACGGTCGCCGCCCCGCCCGGCGTGTTCGAGCCGCTCCGGGCCCGGCTGGAGGAACTCGGCGCCTGGCACGACTGACCGGGCCCCGGCCGGTCCGCCCCGACCGTCCGGCCCCGGCGGACCGGCCCCGGACAGCGAGAAGCCCCGGCACGGGGACCGTGCCAGGGCTCGCCGGTGCAGGGGAAGGGATCAGGCGGCGGAGCGGTGGATGCCGATGGCCGGGTCCACGCCGTGTTCGGTGGCGAGGCGCTGGAGGTCCTCCAGCTCGGACTGCTCGACCTCGGCCAGGAACTCGTCCCCGGACTCGATCGCCCGGTTCAGATCCTGCTCGGCGTTCTTGATCCGCTGAAGGATTCCGGTGGTGAAGGCGTCCATACGGGCCCCCTTACTGTGTCGGACGGGCACGGCCCGAGCGGCCCCCCGGCCGGAATCGGGCAAACCCCGGCCGGGTGCCCGGACCGGACGGGACTGTCCGGTCCTGCACTCGTGCGGCGCTGGAGCCGCGACCCGGTGGCTTTCGATACCTGGCCGGTGCGGATGGGGCACTCGGCGGGTGGTGGCCACGATGCTCCGACAGGAGGGCACCGCGGTGTGTCAGCTGTCCTCCCCACCACCGGCCCCGGGAAACCTCGCGCCCCGGGAAAGTTGCCCGGGTCACAGTCCAATCGGCAGCCGCCGCCTCCGTTTTCGCCACCCGTGTCCCGGACTTACGACTGCTTTACCGCGCGACCAGGCAGGATGGAGACACCGTCGGATTCGTCTGCCCGAATCCGCGCCCGGCGCACCACGGCCCGCACGGGCAACCCACGGCCTGGGCCGCTCCAGCAGAAGGGACAACCACCGTGCGGGTACTCGTCGTCGAGGACGAGCAGCTGCTCGCCGAAGCCGTCGCCACCGGCCTGCGCCGGGAGGCCATGGCGGTCGACGTCGTCTACGACGGGGAGGCCGCGCTCCAGCGGATCGCGGTCAACGACTACGACGTGGTGGTGCTCGACCGGGACCTTCCGCTCGTCCACGGCGACGACGTCTGCCGCCGGATCGTCGAGCAGGGCCTGGCCACCCGGGTGATCATGCTGACCGCCTCGGGGGACATCAGCGACCGGGTCGAGGGCCTGGAGATCGGCGCCGACGACTACCTCCCCAAGCCGTTCGCCTTCAGCGAACTCGTCGCCCGGGTAAGGGCGCTGGGCCGCCGCGCCACCGTCCCGCTGCCCCCGGTGCTGGAACGCGCCGGGATCAGCCTGGACCCGGGCCGCCGCGAGGTGATCCGGGACGGCAAGCCCGTCCAGCTCGCTCCCAAGGAGTTCGCGGTGCTGGAGGTCCTGATGCGGGCCGGCGGCGCCGTGGTCTCCGCCGAGCAGCTCCTGGAGAAGGCCTGGGACGAGCACACCGACCCGTTCACCAACGTCGTCCGGGTCACCGTGATGACCCTGCGCCGCAAGCTCGGCGACCCGCCGGTGATCGTCACCGTCCCCGGCTCCGGCTACCGGGTGTGACCCCGGGTACCGAACCACCCACCGTCTGAGAGGACTTCCGGCCATGACCACCCCGCCACTCCCCGGCGGGGCCCCCGGCGCGCCCGCCCCGGGCCCGGCCCAGGTGCCCCCGCGGCCGACGCGCCCCCCGCGCCGCCCCGCCCGCGACCGCGCCGACGACACCTACCACCCCGGCGACGGCCTGCTCGCCTGGCTGTCGCTGCGCCCCACCATCCGGATCAGGCTCACCCTGCTGTACGGCGGGATGTTCCTGATGGCCGGCGTCGTCCTGCTGCTGCTGATGTACTACTTCGTCCGCTCCGCCTTCGACCAGCCCCAGCTGCCGCACCTGACCGTCGGCCGCGGCGTGGCGATCTCCGTCAACGGCCAGGAGATCAGCGACCAGGCCGCCCTGGACCGGGCGATCAGCAACCTCCAGGACGTCAACAGCAGCCAGGCCCTGTCCACCCTGCTGCGCCGCGCCCTGACCGCGCTGGTCTTCCTCGCGGTGATCGCCTTCGCGGTCGGCTACGCGGTGGCCGGCCGGGTGCTCCAGCCGCTGGGCCGGATCACCCGCACCGCCCGCGAGGTGGCCGGCAGCGACCTGCACCGCCGGATCGACCTGGACGGCCCCGACGACGAGCTCAAGGAGCTCGCCGACACCTTCGACGAGATGCTGGAGCGGCTGGACCGCGCCTTCGACTCCCAGCGCCGCTTCGTCGCCAACGCCTCGCACGAGCTGCGCACCCCGCTGGCGATCAACCGCACCCTGCTGGAGGTCCAGCTCGCCGACCCGGAGGCGTCGCCCGACCTGCAGCAGCTCGGCAAGACCCTGCTGGCCACCAACGAGCGCAGCGAGCAGCTGGTCGAGGGCCTGCTGCTGCTGGCCCGCAGCGAGAACGAGCTCACCGAGCGCCGCCCGGTGGACCTCGCCGAGGTGGCCCAGCGGGCCATGGAGCAGGCCCGCCCGGAGGCGGACAACCGCGAGGTCGAGCTGCGCGCCGAACTGGCGCCCGCGCCCGCGCACGGCAACGGCGTGCTGCTGGAGCGGATCGCGCTCAACCTGCTGCAGAACGGCGTCCGCTACAACAGCCCCGGCGGCTGGGTGGAGATCACCAGCTCCGCCGTCCGCGGCGGGGGCGGCGAGCTGGTGGTCAGCAACACCGGCCCGGTGGTCCCCGGCTACGAGCTGGAGCACATCTTCGAGCCGTTCCGCCGCCTGAAGAGCACCGACCGCACCCGCAGCGACAAGGGCGTCGGCCTGGGCCTCTCGATCGTCCGCTCGGTGGTGCGCGCCCACGGCGGCACCATCGAGGCCACCGCCCGCCCCGGCGGCGGCCTGCGGGTCCAGGTCCGCATCCCCTAGCCCGCCCGGCGCCTCCGCCCCGCCGCCCCCGCCCAGCCGTGTCAAAGCGACATAAGCGCTGGACAGGGGCGGCTTGTCATTTCCGGCCGGAACAACTTACGGTGTCGTAACCTACGCAGCCGTAGGTCAGCCCGCCCCCTCCGCAGGAGCAACGCCGTGACCATCGCCCCCGTGCAGCGCACCGCCACGACCGCCTGGACCGACGCCAGGCTGATCCTCGCGCTCGAAGAGGTCGTGGAGACCGAGCTCAACCGCCACCTCAAGGTGGCCAAGGAGTGGATGCCGCACGAGTTCGTGCCGTGGAGCCAGGGGCGGGACTTCGACGGCGTGCTGGGCGGCGAGGCGTGGTCGATCGAGCAGTCCAAGGTGACGCCGCTCGGCCGGATCTCCCTGGTGGTCAACCTGCTGACCGAGGACAACCTCCCCAGCTACCACCACGAGATCGCCAGCATGTTCGGCCGCGAGGGCGCCTGGGGCACCTGGGTGCACCGCTGGACCGCCGAGGAGGGCCGGCACGGAATAGCGATCCGCGACTACCTGCTGGCCACCCGCGCCGTCGACCCGGTCGAGCTGGAGCGGGCCCGGATGGCGCACATGTCGGAGGGCTTCGAGTCCGACAACGCGCACAGCATGCTGCAGTCCGTCGCCTACGTCGCCTTCCAGGAGCTGGCCACCCGGATCGCCCACCGCAACACCGGCCACCACTCCGGCGACCCGCTCTGCGACCAGCTGCTGGCCAAGATCGCCAACGACGAGAACCTGCACATGGTCTTCTACCGGAACCTGCTGAAGGCCGCCCTGGAACTCGCCCCCGACCAGGCCATGCGGGCCGTCGCCGACGTGGTGATCAACTTCCGGATGCCCGGCCACGGCATGCCCGGCTTCGAGCGCTCCGCGGTCCAGATCGCCATCGGCGGGATCTACAACCTGCGGATCCACCACGACGACGTCCTGCAGCCCGTGCTGCGCCACCTGAAGGTCATGGAGGTCACCGGCCTCGGCCCGGTCGGCCTGCAGGCCCAGGAGGAGCTGGGAGCCTTCCTGGCGGGCCTGGACACCCAGGCCACCCGCTTCGACGAGCGCCAGGCCGCCCTGCTGGCCCGCCGCGCCGCCGCGGCCGCCGCCCGGGGCTGACCCCGCCGCCACCGCCCACCGGGGCCGGTCCGGACCCACCCGGACCGGCCCCGGTGGACGTTCCGATCGGTATGCGGACAATCCGGCCCGACGAGGTCGGGCCGAAAGGCCCGTTTTCGCAGGAAAAGCCCGCCGGCGCGTCCAATGTGACGAACCTCACACTCGCCCGGCGGGGCCATCCGGGCGACCCGGAAGAGTGATCACCCGTTCGGGCGGGCCGATCGCGCTCGGTCACGGCCCCGTTGCGCGGACGAAGATCCGATCCCCCGTCAAGAAGCCCGCGCCGCCGCCCAATTGAGGGGTCGGACGTTCTCGAACCACCACGGACCGTGACGGCGGAGAGCCTCCGGCCTGCACGGGTTCACCCGCACGGGGGGTCTCGTTCGGGCGGTGTTCGAACGCCCTCGCGGGCTTCCGGATGAGTGTCGATTGAGTAACAGGGCTTGAAGTAAGGCACAATCTCGGCCTCGGGTCGGGCACAAGACCGGCCCCCCAGGCGTTACGTGCGCTGGAGATACCGCACACACCCAAAGGGGGAGAGCGAAAACAATGGCAACGGACTACGACACCCCACGCAAGACCGATGACGACCTCAACGAGGACAGCATCGAGGAACTGAAGGCCCGCCGGAACGAAAAGGCCTCCAGCTCCGTCGACGTTGACGAGTACGACGCGAACGAGGGTCTGGAGCTTCCGGGCGCCGACCTCTCCAACGAGGAACTCTCGGTGCGCGTCCTGCCCCGGCAGGCCGACGAGTTCACCTGCATGAGCTGCTTCCTGGTCCACCACCGGAGCCAGCTCTACAGCGAGAAGAACGGCCAGCCGATCTGCCGGGACTGCGGGGCCTGAAAACGGAGCGGCACCTGCCCGGGCGGGCGAGACCCCTCCGTCGGCCCGGAACGCCGCCCCGTCCGGTACTGAGCAGCAGTACCGGAGGCAGCAACAGCGACCGCCCCGAGCGGTCGCACCCGGCAGCGGGCGAGCCCCCGAGCACCCTCACGGGGCCCGCCGACAGACCGAAACCGGAAGGGACGGTCCCACCAGCAGGTGGGACCGTCCCTTCCGGCCTTCTCGGGGCCGTCGCGCGGGGAGACTCTCGACCCGCCGGGCTCAGCGCCCCCGGCCGCCGGCCGCGGCCTCCAGGGCGTCCGCCAGCCGCTGCGGGGACCGGGTCGACAGGTACAGGTACGGCGTCGGGTCGGCCGGATCGGTCACCGCCACCTTCAGCGCCGTCGGCACGTAGCTGCGCAGCAGCATGAACGCCCGCGGATCGGCCTTCACCGAACGCCAGGCCACCGCCTCCTTGGGGTTCAGCACCTCGGCCTCCCCCAGCGCGCTCACCGGGATCCGGGCCTGCCCGGCCACCAGCGACCCCTGCACCACCCGGATCCGCGCCGAGCCGTAGCTGCTCAGCGCCGCCGCCCCCGCGGCCACCCCCACCACCAGCCCGAGCAGCGCGGCGACCCCGCTGAACCGGAGCAGGATCAGCCCGAGCGAGAGCCCGAGCGCCACGGACAGCAGCCACCAGGACCGCGGGACGGTGAGACGTTCCTCGTACATGCCCCCATTGTGGGCACGCCCCACACCGCCCCGGCCCGCAGGGCCCCCTCGCCGCGCCTGTCCCGGAAAGCTACCGGCAGGTAGGGTCGGCGCCGTGAACGGACCCATCACCACCCCCACCACCCCCACCACCCCGCCCGCGGACGCCCGGCTGCCCGAGCGCTCCCCGCTGGCGCCCGCGCCCGGCACCGTCATCGGCTCCCACTACGATGAGTGCTTCGGCTGCGGTCCGCACCACCCCCAGGGCCTCCAGCTCACCGCCGTGGCCGGCGAACACCTCGACGTCACCGCGCAGTTCACCGTCAAGCCGGCCCACCAGGGCGGCCCCGGCCTGGCCCACGGCGGCGTCCTGGTCACCGCCATGGACGAGACCCTCGGCACGCTCAACTGGCTGCTCGGCGCCCCCGCCGTCACCGGCCGCCTGGAGACCGACTTCGTCCGCCCCGTCCCCGTCGACTCCGTGCTGCACATCCACGCACGGGTGACGGGCGTCCACGGCCGCAAGGTCTACAGCGCCGCCGAGGGCCGGATCGGCGGCCCCGACGGACCGGTCGCCATTCGGGCACAGGCACTCTTCATCCAGGTGAAGCTGGAACACTTCACCACGCACGGTCGTCCGGAGGACGTGCAGAAGATCCTGGACGACCCGGACCAGATCAAGCGTGCCCGAGCCTTCGAGGTGAACCCGTGACCGACCCCGTCCGCCCGCCCGTCGACATCCTGATCCGCCGCCTCGACCCGGAGATCCCGCTCCCCGCCTACGAGCACCCCGGGGACGCCGGAGCCGACCTGCGCACCACCGTCGACGCCGAACTCCAGCCGGGCGAACGGGTCCTGCTCCCCACCGGCATCTCGATCGCGCTACCGGACGGCTACGCGGCGTTCGTGCACCCGCGGTCCGGACTCGCCGTCCGCTGCGGAGTTGCACTGGTGAACGCCCCGGGGACGGTCGATGCCGGGTACCGTGGTGAGATCAAGGTGATCGTCGTGAACCTGGACCCCCGAGAGCCCGTCGTCTTCAAGCGGGGCGACCGGATCGCCCAGCTGGTCGTCCAGCAGGTCGAGAAGGCCCGCTTCCACGAAGTGGGCGAACTCCCGGGCTCGGTCCGCGCCGAAGGCGGGTTCGGCTCGACCGGCGGTCATGCCGCGGTCTAGCATGCGCCGCGGCCCCGGCTCCGGCCGGGCGGCACGACGAGCGGGTGGAAGCGGTGCGGTAGCAACGGTTTTCGGCCGGTCCGATGGGTAGCAGGTAGCACAGGTATTCGTGTTCGGTCTTGGATTCGGTCTTGGACCGGGAAGGACAGTGACCGTGTTCCGTCGTCGCAAGAGCGAGGACGCTGTCGAGCAGCTCGCCGAGGACGCCATCAGCGCCGACGAGACGGCCGATGACGTCGAGGGTTCCATCGAGAGCGAGAACGACACCGAACCCGACCCGGCCGAGCGGATCGGCCTGCCGCCGGCCCCGCGTCCGGACGGGCCGTGGGACATCTCCGAGCTGGAGAAGCCGGAAGAGGGCCGCGTCGACCTGGGCGGCCTCCTGGTCCCCGGCGTCGAGGGGATGGAGCTACGGGTCGAGGTCGCGGGTGACGCGATCGTCGCCGCCACCCTGGTCCTCGGCAACAGCGCCATCCAGCTGCAGGCCTTCGCCGCCCCCAAGTCCGAGGGCATCTGGGGCGAGGTCCGCGAGGAGATCGCCGGCGGCATCACCGGCCAGGGCGGCGCCGTCGAGGAGGAGGAGGGCACGCTCGGCTGGCACCTCCGCGCCCAGGTCCCGGTCCAGCTCCCGGACGGCACCCAGGGCGTCCAGCTGGTCCGCTTCGTCGGCTGCGACGGCCCCCGCTGGTTCCTCCGCGGCGTGATCTCCGGCCAGGCCGCGGTCCAGCCCGAGATGGCCGGCCTGCTCGAAGAGGTCTTCCGCCAGACCGTCGTGGTCCGCGGCGAGTCCCCGATGGCCCCCCGCGACCCCATCGTCCTCAAGCTCCCCGAGGACGCCCAGATGGTCGCCGACGGTGCCGCCACCTCGGCCGACGTCGAGTCCCCCTACGCCGGCGGCTCGATCGACCCGTTCTCCCGCGGCCCCGAGATCACCGAGGTCCACTGACCTCCCGGACGCCCCGCGTACGACAGCTCCGCCCCCGCCCCCGCGCCCGAACGGCGCGGGGGCGGATTTGCTTTGCGGGCGCCGGTCCCCGTACAGTTCCGGAGTCGCGCCGAGAGGGGCGAACGAAAGCGAGTTCGAGGAAACACCGGTGAAACGGTGGCGAAAACCTCTGATAAGCTGGGAACACGAAAGAACGAAGCGCCCGGAGGGTCCGCAGGAATGCGGCTCGAAGGAAGCGTCCGTTCCTTGAGAACTCAACAGCGTGCCAAAAGTCAACGCCAGATATGTTGACATCCCCGGCCAGCCGGTATCGGTTGGTTG
>NZ_JBIVNB010000020.1:0-73858 GCF_044753345.1 Kitasatospora sp. NPDC088391 | reverse complement strand
GGAAGCTAAGCCTCATAGCGCCGATGGTACTGCAGGGGGGACCCTGTGGGAGAGTAGGACGCCGCCGAACAATCTTTCAGGAAAGGGCTCCAGCCAAAAGGCTGGGGCCCTTTTCACGTTTCCGGGCCGTTCGAAAGCAGGACAGGGGTGGTGCTAGGTCCACCCCAAAGACGGGTGGCACGGCCAATGTGCCGGGCAGGGGGTCGGGGAGAGACTGAGAGCGTTCCAGGAATGGCGATCGACTCTCGGGGAGTACACCTTGGCGACGACGACGGGGTTCGACGGTAAGACCGTCGGGTTTGCTGTGGGTGACAGGCTGCGGTCTGCGCTGCCGGCGACCGGGCGGGCCGTGTTGTTGGTGGTGTTGGCGGGTGTCGGGGTGGGGCTGCCGTTCATGGCGGCGCTGCTGGCGGGGGCTGTGGTCTTCAAGCTGGGGTTCTCGGGGGCGCCGCTGCCGTACGTGGGGACGCTGGCGGTGCTGGCGGCCGCGGTGGCGACGGCGTACTGGTGGATGCGGTTCGGGGCGGAGCTGGCGCGGGGGCAGGTCGAGCGCTGGTACGGGGTCCGGTTGGTGGCGCGGTATTCGTCGAGGGGGGTGCTGGAGCAGGATTCCCGGGGGTACTGGTGGACGGGGTACTCGTACCACCGGGTGTATCCGGTCGCGCGGGCGGTGCAGTTCGCGCAGTGGGCGGTGCGGGATCAGCAGACCAGGCGGGAGGCGCTCTGGCTGGTGGTGAACCCGTTCGGTGCGGCGGTGCTGCTGGGGTCGATGCTGGTGCTGCTGCTCGGCGGGGTGTGGGCGGTGGGTGCCGCGGTGGTGCTGCTGCGCGATTCGTACGGCGGCCTGGGCGAGTTGCTGGTGTCGGCGGTGGTGGCGGCCGTGGGCGTCGGAACGGTGCTCGGTGTGCTGCTGGTGCTGCCGGCGGCGGTGCGGAAGCACGGGGAGTGGGTGTGCCGGGTGTTGGGGGACGGGGCCCGGCAGAGCAGGGCGGAGCTGAGCGAGCGGGTGGCGCAGCTGACGGAGACGCGGGCGGACGCGGTGGACGCGCAGGCGGCGGAGCTGCGGCGGATCGAGCGTGATCTGCACGACGGGGCGCAGGCGCGGCTGGTGGCGATCGGGCTGACGCTGGGGACGATCGAGCACCTGATGGCCAGCGACCAGGAGGCGGCGCGGGAGCTGCTGGCGGAGGCGCGGGAGGCGTCGGCGAAGGCGCTGCAGGAGTTGCGGGATCTGGTCCGGGGCATCCACCCGCCGGTGCTGGCGGAGCGCGGGCTGCCGGACGCGGTGCGGGAGTTGGCGTTGACGGCGCCGGTGCAGACGGAGGTGACGGTGAGCCTGCCGGGGCGTCCGGAGGCTTCGTTGGAGACGGCGGTGTACTTCAGCGTGAGCGAGTTGCTGGCGAACGTCGCCAAGCACGCGCGGGCCGGTAACGCCTGGGTGGACGTGCTGTACCGGGCGGGGCGGCTGCGGGTCGTGGTGACGGACGACGGGCACGGTGGTGCGCGGTTGGAGGGCGGCGGTGGGCTGCGCGGGATCGAACGGCGATTGGGTACGTTCGACGGAGTGATCTCGCTCGACAGTCCTGTGGGCGGGCCGACCACCATCACGATGGAGCTGCCGTGCGTGTTGTCCTCGCCGAGGATCTCTACCTCCTTCGCCAAGGTCTGACGCGGCTGTTGGAGGTGCACGGGTTCACCATCGCCGCCGCGGTGGAGACGGGGCCCGATCTGCTGGCGGCCCTGCTGTCGGAGCGGCCGGACGTCGCGGTGGTGGACGTCCGGTTGCCGCCGACGCTGACGGACGAGGGGCTGCAGGCGGCGCTGGCGGCGCGGCGGGAGATTCCGGGGCTGCCGGTCCTGGTGCTGTCGCAGCACGTCCAGCAGTTGTACGCGCGGGAGTTGCTGGCGGACGGGACGGGCGGGGTCGGGTACCTGCTGAAGGACCGGGTGTTCAATGCGGACCAGTTCGTGGACGCGGTGCGGCGGGTGGCTGCGGGTGGGACGGCGATGGACCCGGACGTGATCGGCCGGCTGCTGCAGCACAACGCGGGGTCGGCGCCGCTGCAGCGGCTGTCGCCGCGGGAGCGGGAGGTGCTGGGGCTGATGGCGGAGGGGTGCTCGAACTCGGCGATCGGCGCGCGGCTGACGATCAGTGACGGTGCGGTGGCCAAGCACATCGCCAACATCTTCGCGAAGTTGGAGCTCTCCCCGACGGAGGACGGCAATCGCCGGGTGCTGGCGGTGCTGGCCTACCTGAACGCGGGGGCCGACCGGGCGGCGTCGGGCTGACGGGTCCTGGCGCGGGCGGAGAGAGCGGCGCGGGCAGGGCGCGGGAGGCGTCGGCGTGCGGTCGGACCGGGTGCGCACAGTGGTGTGGACCAGTCGAAGTGTGCTGCCGGTCCGGGCTGGCGCGGGCGGGGAACGCGCGTACGAGTAGTATCCGGTGGGCCGGGTCTGTCAACGGCGCACCGGCATCGCGTCCCACGCGGAGCGTGCGCCCCGGGGCGGGGACGTGTACTCGGCGGCTACAGGTCGTATACGGCAGCTGCCGAGTCCCAGGGGTTGATCATCGAATGGCACGTCCTTCCCTTACCCGCGCGCACCGGGCTCTGCTGGGTGTGGTGGCCGTCGGCGCGTGCGTGATCTCCGGCATCGGTTTCGCGGGGTCCTACAACTCGGTGCGGGACCTGGCGATGGAGAAGGGCTTCGGCTCGTTCGCCTACGCGTTCCCGATAGGCGTCGACGCGGGCATCGTGGTGCTGCTGTCGCTGGACCTGGTGCTGACCTGGCTGCGGATTCCGTTCCCGCTGCTGCGGCAGACGGCCTGGCTGCTGACGGCGGCGACCATCGCGTTCAACGCGGCGGCGTCCTGGGGCGACGCGCTGGGCATGGCGATGCACGCGGTGATCCCGGTGCTGTTCGTGGTGGTGGTCGAGGCCTCCCGGCACGCGGTGGGGCGGATCGCGGCGATCACCGCGGACCGGCACATGGAGTCGGTGCGGCTGATGCGCTGGGTGCTGTCGCCGGTGCCGACGTTCCGGCTGTGGCGCCGGATGAAGCTGTGGGAGCTGCGCTCCTACGACGAGACGGTGCGGCTGGAGCAGAACCGGCTGGTGTACCGGGCGCAGCTGCGGTTCCGCTACGGGCGGGGCTGGCGGCGGTCGGCGCCGTTCCAGGCGCTGCTGCCGCTGAAGCTGGCGAAGTACGGGGTGCCGCTGGACCCGACGATCCTGGACCGGATCGACGGCCCGCTGGTGCTGCAGAGCAGCACGGTGGCCGGGGCGGAGCAGACGGAGCAGGTGGCGCAGGGCGAGCCGGCCGGAGTGGCGGGGCAGGTGACGCAGGGGCGGGTCGAGGGCCGGGCGGCGGCGCTCGCGCAGGCGGGGCCGGCCGGTCCGGCGGCCCCCGCTCCCGTCCCGGCCCCGGCCCCGGCCTCGGCCTCGGCCTCGGCCGCCGAGCAGCAGTCCGCGGTGCCGCCGGTGTCGGCGGCGGTGGCGGTGCCGACGCTGGCGAAGCTGGCCGCGGTGCGGCTGCGCGACCAGCAGGACCCGGAGGCGGCCCAGGCCGCGCCGGTGCAGGACCCGTCGGGGACGCTGAACGTGTGGACGGCGCGTCCGGTGCGCTCGCACGTGGCGCAGCCGGACCAGGTGCACACGGCGCGGGTGCCGGGGCAGGCGTCGCCGTGGTTCAAGGCGCCGCGCCCGGACGGCGAGGAAGAGCCGGCCCGCCCGCAGTCGGGCTACCAGCCGCCGCGGGCCGAGACGTACGCCGAGCAGTCCGGGGCCGGTCACCCGGCGGGCTTCGCGGGCCGACCGGCCGCGGGCCCGGACTTCGCGGTGGAGTACCCGGAGGACGCGTTCGCGGCCGAGTACCCGGCCGACGGGTTCCCTGCGGAGGCGTACCAGGACGCCGGGCAGCCGTCGCCGCGGCAGGACCGGGCGGCGGCGAACGGCCGCGGCCCGGCGCCCCGTCCGGAGCCGCGCGGGCAGCAGGCGGAGCCGGTCCTGCGGCGGCCGATGCGGCTGGACGCGGGGCTGGAGTCCGACGCGCTGCCGTTCGAGGCGGTGGAGGAGGCCCCGGCGCGGCGGGCGTTCGTGGGAGCGGAGCCGCTGGACGCGGACGAGTGCTTCGAGGCGCTGGTGTCCTACATGGAGGAGAACCAGCGGCACCCCGACGAGCGCCGTTTCGCGGAGTACCTGAGCCAGCGCGGGGTTCCGGGCTCGCGGCCGGGCGGCGGGGTGACGGTGAAGGACGTCGAGAAGATCTGGACGGACCTGCAGGAGCGGTACATGGAGTCCGGCCGGGGGGAGTGACCCGGTCCGCCCCGCAGGGAGCACGGAAGGTACTCGAAGTACCTCGTAGGGAAGTACAGGACGCGTGGTGGCCGTCCGCCGGTTTCTCCGGCGGGGCGGCCATTGACGCTTCCGCGGGGCCGCCACTACGTTCGCCGCAACAATTTGTTGAAGAAGCGCGGTGAGTGGAGGAGCCCGGAATGTCGCAGCCCGCCCGGATCGATGCCGCCCGGCAGGACGGGGCCCCGTCCGCCGTCTCGTTCTCGGAGGCCGCCCGGGCCGCGGTGGAGGCCCTGCTGGCCCCGGTGGACACCGAGTTGACGCGCCGTTACCCGGGCGAGCCGGGTTCGCGGCAGCCGGTGCACACCGTGTACGTGCCGGCCGACGTGTTCGGCGCGGGCACGGTGCGCGAGTGGGGCGGCCGGGCGCTGGCGGTGTTCGGGGAGCACGCCAGGACGCCCGCCCGGCTGGCCGAGGCGCTCGGGGTCGCGGACGACGCGCTGCTGGCGGACGTGCACGCCCGGGTCCGGGCCAAGCTGGAGCGCGAACCGGTCGAGGACCTGCGGATCGACTTCGAGGACGGCTACGGCCCGCGCCCCGACGCCGAGGAGGACGCCGCGGCGGTCCGGGCCGCCCGGCTGGTGGCCGACGCGGTCGCCGACGGCACCGCCCCGCCGTACCTCGGCATCCGGATCAAGTGCATGGAGGCACCGGTCCGGGCCCGCGGCATCCGCACCCTGGAGCTGTTCCTCGGCACCCTGCTGGCCCGCGGCGGCGGCCTGCCCGACGGGCTGCTGCTCACCCTGCCCAAGGTCACCCACGCCGCGCAGGTCACCGCGCTGGTGCGGCTGCTGGAGGACTTCGAGCGGCGGGCCGGGCTGCGTGCCGGGCGGCTCGGGTTCGAGATCCAGGTCGAGACCACCCAGGCGATCCTCGGCCCGGACGGCCGGGCCACCGTCGCCCTGCTGATCGACGCCGCCGAGGGCCGGGCCACCGGGCTGCACTACGGCACCTTCGACTACAGCGCCGCCTGCGGGGTCGCCGCCGCCCACCAGAGCATGGACCACCCGGTCGCCGACCACGCCAAGGCCGTCATGCAGGTCGCCGCGGCCGGGACCGGCGTCCGGCTCTCCGACGGCTCCACCAACGTGATCCCCGTCGGCGGCACCGAGCAGGTGCACGCCGCCTGGCGGCTGCACCACCGCCTGGTCCGCCGCTCGCTGGCCCGTGCCTACTACCAGGGCTGGGACATGCACCCCGCCCAACTGCCCACCCGGTACGCCGCCGTGTACGCCTTCTACCGGGAAGGCCTGCCCGCGGCCTGCGCCCGGCTCGCCGCGTACGCGGCCAGGACGGGGGGCGGCGTGCTGGACGAGCCCGCCACCGCCCGGGCGCTCAGCGGCTACCTGCTGCGCGGCCTGGACTGCGGGGCCGTCGACCTCGCCGAGGTCACCGCGCTCACCGGCCTGGACCGTACCGCCCTGGACGCCCTGGCCGGACGCTGACGGGGCACGGCCGGGTGGGCGGGCGGGGCACCGGAGAGGTCGGGGCCGGGCGGTCGAACGGGCGCCCGGGCCGGTCCGGCCGAGCGCCTAAGCTGGGAGTGCCCGAGCGGCACCCCCCAGCGAGCGACCCCGGAGAGCACCAGCACCATGGCGGAGCCGAGCCCCAAGCCGTACCTGACCGTCCGCGGCGCCGGCAGCCACGAGCTGGAGATCAAGAAGTCCCGGTTCATCTGCCACCTGGCGCGGGTCGCCGACGAGGAGGAGGCGCAGGCGTTCGTCGCGGCGATCCGCAAGCAGTACTGGGACGCCCGGCACAACTGCACCGCCTTCGTGGTGGGCGGGGGGCAGCCGCGCGAGCGCTCCAACGACGACGGGGAGCCCGCCGGGACGGCCGGGGTGCCGATGCTGGAGGTGCTGCGGCGGCGCGGGGTGACCGACACCGTCGCGGTGGTGACCCGCTACTTCGGCGGGATCAAGCTCGGCGCGGGCGGGCTGGTGCGGGCCTACGGGACGGCGGTGTCCGGGGCGCTGGACGAGATCGGCCTGCTGGAGCGGCGCCCGGTCGCGCTGCTGGCGGTGCTCGCCGACCACACCCGGGCCGGCCGGCTGGAGAACGACCTGCGGGCCGCCGGGTACGAGGTCGTCGGGCTGGAGTACCTGGCGGACGGGGTGCGGATCGAGGTGGGCGTCCCCGAGCCGGAGACGGAGCGCTTCCACACCTGGCTGGCCGAGGCCACCGGCGGCTCCGCGACGGCCCGGCCCGCCGGGCGGACCTTCGTCGAGGTCGAGGTCTGACCCGCCCGGGACGGCGGGGGACGGTGCGCCGTGGACGGGGCGGACGGGGCGGCGGAAGGCCGACCGGACGGGGGTGACTGACGTGCCGTCACGGGGGGTAGCAGAGACGCGTCCGGCGACGTTCCCGTAGCCACGGGATGACACTCGAAGGAAGGAACCAGGGACGGATGCGGAACTTCCGCTCCAGGTCACTTCGTCTCATTGGGTGAGGAACAACGATTCGGCACGACACCGGGAGGAGGAATCTCGCAGACCCCAGCACCGCACCACGGGAGGTTCCGCGCATGCCCACCGACCAAGCCCAGCCACCGTACCGGCTGACGGCCGCGACACCCCGCCCGCACCACGACACCGCCGCCCTCGTCGACCACCTGCTCGCCGCCTGGCTGAAGGCGGAGGGCCACGAGGAGCCCGCCGCCCGCGACGAGGACGCACCGCCCGAGCGACTACGGCTCGGCGAACGGGTCCTGCTGGACCGCGACGACGGCCCACTGCCCGGGCCCGCCCCCGAGGCCCGCTACAGTCGCCGCAGACTGCGCACGCCCGCCCCGCACGGCACCGACCAACTGACCCTCACCCTCGCCTCCGAGACCGCCGACGGCCCGACCCGGCTGCGCGTGGAGGCCGACCACCTGCCCGCCGGGCCCGCCGTGGCCGGACACGGGCGGGTGCCCGTCCCCGAACTCGTCCGCCGGCTGCTGCCGCTGCTGGACGCCGCCGAGGGCCCGGTGCCGCTCGGCACCGCCCCGCGGGTGCTCGGCCCCGCCGACCTGGACGGGCTGATCGACGAACTGTGCGACCCGGAACGGCAGCTGCCCGTCGTGGTGGCCAGCGTCCCGCCCGCCGTCCCGATCGAGCAGTGGCAGCGCGAGATCCTCGACCCGCTGCTGCGCCAACTCCCCGGCCAG
Organism: Kitasatospora sp. NPDC088391; assembly: GCF_044753345.1. Lineage (NCBI taxonomy): Bacteria > Bacillati > Actinomycetota > Actinomycetes > Kitasatosporales > Streptomycetaceae > Kitasatospora > Kitasatospora sp. NPDC088391. The sequence goes on along the minus strand of NZ_JBIVNB010000020.1, from coordinate 66,358 downwards.
GCCTCGCTGTACGTGCTCGGGCACACCGCGCTGCCGCGGTTCAACCTGGCGCTGGAGTACCACAAGGTCTACGGCGGGGCGGTGCGCACCTTCCTGCCCGACGTCGACCCGGCCTCCCGCGCCGACGCCGCCCGCCACCCCGTCCTGCCGCGGGTCCGGATCGACGAGAACCTGCGCCGCGCCGCCGCCCTGCTGGCCCGCGAACCACGCCGGCTCGCCGTCGAACTGCCGCTGCCCACCCCGCTGGACGCGGTGCCGGAGCTCCGGCTGCCGCCCGAGGCGCGCAAGGCGCCCGCCCCGCCCCGGGCCGTCGTCGAGCGGCTGCCGGTCCGGTTGGAGCGCTGCCGGCTGCGGGCCGAGCAGCCGCGCGCGGTGCGCCGGGCCCGGTGCGGCACCGGCCCCGCCAGCTTCGGCGAACTCGTCGACCGCTTCGACGAGTTCCCGCTGCTGGAGTTCACCGGCGACGCCAAGGAGACGCTCGCGCTGGACGGCCAGAGCGACGCCGACGGCTGGGCCGGCCTGACCTGGGACGGTCTGACCGCCCTGCAGGAGTACGCGGCCGCCGCCGTCCGCGGCGAGGCCGGCGGCGACTTCAAGCAGTGGTGCGAGCACACCCCGCCCGGCTGTCACCGCTTCCCGCCGCGCAAGGCGGTCCGCGGCGAGTCCCGCACCGTCGCCAGCCACGGCAAGTGGAAGCGCCAGCGGATGCTGCCCGTCCCGCCGTTCGTCGACTCCTCCTGCCGCGCCTTCATGGGCGCCCACCTGCGGATCGGCGGCGGCGGCACCGCCCCCCGGGTGCACTACCTGGACGACTGCTCCGGCAGCGGCCGGATCTACGTCGGCTACATCGGGCTGCACCTCACCAACACCCGCACCAACTGATCCGGCCCCGCCCCGCCGGGGCCTGACCGAGTGTCAACGCTCGGCCAAACCCCGGCGGTTGGCTGACCCGGCGGCCCGAACGGGGGACAATGCTGCTCGGGCCCCGCCACGGCGCCCCGCCGACGTGCGCCGGACGAGCAGGGGGAACGACCGCCGATGCAGCATCCAGCCGATGGCCCCGCCGACGGCACCACCACGGTGCTCCAGCCCGGCTTCCTCGCCACCCTCTTCCAGGAACTCGGCGCCGACGAGGACGAGGACGGCACCGGTTCCGGCCCCGGCCCCGGGCAGTCGGAGGGCCGCGGCGACGGGGCCGGGCGCGCACCCGCCACGGACACCGTCCCGCTGCGCCCCGCCGTCCCGCCCCGTCCGGTCACCGCTCCGGCCCCGGTCCCGGCCGCGGTCGTCCCGGCCCAGCCCGGCCCCGCCGACGGGCCCGCGGCCGGGACCGGGGCCGAACTCGGGGCCGGGAACGGGGCCGACACCGAGGAGGACCCGGTCGCCGCGCACGGCCGGGCCGCCGCGCTGGCCCACCACCGGACCCTCGCGGTGCACGCCGACCACGAGCGGCTGGCCGACCTGCTGCGCCGGGCCGCCCAGCCGGTCTCCGCGATGGACTTCGGGAGCCAGCAGCGCAGCTACCGGCCCAAGCCCTACCCGGACGCCGGGCAGGCCGGCGAACCCGAGCCCGCCTGGGCCGACTTCGCCCCGGCCGAGCCCGCCGGCGCCGACCCCGAGCAGCCCGCCTCGCGCCGCCTGCTCGACTCCGGCTACCAGCGCGAACTCGCCCAGGCCCGGCTGCGCCACCAGCGCGCGCTGCGCGAGTGGCGGACCAAGCAGGCCGAACTCGCCGACAGCGGCGTGATCGCCGCCCGGCAGGCCCACGAGGAGGCCGAACGGGCCCGGGAGCGGGCCGTCCGGGAGTACAACGACAGCCTGGAGGAGTGCCGCCGCGCCTACCTGCAGGCCGAGCCCGCGGCCGTCGAGTCCCTGCTGGAGCGGGCCCTGGCCGCCGCCGAGGGCGTCACCCGGGACCTGCCCGCCCCGTGCCGCGCGGTGTTCCGCCCGCTCACCCGGACCGCCGTCCTCGACCTCGACCTGCCGCCGCTGGACACCGTGCCCGCGCTGAGCGGCTACCGGCTCGCCGAGGACGGGGCCGTGCAGCCGGTGCCCCGTCCCGCCGCCGACGTCCGCTCCGACTACCTGCGGCTCGCCGCCCGGCTCGCGCTGCGCGCCCTGCAGGCCGCCGACGCCGTCGACACCGAGGAGGTGCTGGCCGGGGTGGTCCTCAACGGCTGGCTGCGCACCCCGGGGCAGGCCCCGCAGTGCCTGCTCAGCGTCGACGCCGACCGGGACGCGCTGGCCCGCACCCGCCTGGTCCCCGACAGCGGCCACCTCGGCGGCGAGGGCGCCGACGGGGGCGTCTACGCGGAGACCGAGCACGACGAGTCGCTGCTGCGGCTGCGCGCCCTGGCTGCCGTGATCACCCCCGACCCGTACGCGGGGGAGGCCGTCGTCCCGTGGGGCACCGCCTCCGCCGCCGTGCCCGCGCTCGGCGAGCTCTCGCCCGGCGAGTTCGCCCGGCTGGTGCGGGCCGTGCTGACGGCCGGCGGCCTGCGCGGCTGGAGCGTGCGGCTGCGCGGCCCCGCCGGCCTGGTCGCCACCGCCGAGGGCGAGCCCGGCAGCGGCCTGCCCGGCCGCTGGGTGGTGTGGGCCTCCCGGGGTCCCGCCCCCGTCGCCGCCGAGGAGATCGCCACCCTTGCCGAGGCGGTCCGCGAGGAGGACGCCGACCGCGGCCTGCGGATGACCTGCGGGCAGTTCGCCGACGAGGCCGTCGACCTGGCCGCCGAGGAGCGCTACCAGCGCATCCACCTGATGGACGGGGCGGGCATCCGCGAACTCGCCCGCACCCACCTGGCGCTGCCGCTGACGCTCTGAGCACCGCGCGGGCCCGGGCGGCGGACGGGGCACCGCCCCGTCCGTCGGCCCGTCCGTTGCCCTGTGCACCACCCCGCGGGCCGACGGCGCGGAACGTACCGGCGGGTTCGCCCGCCGTTCGGCCGTTCGGGCTGTCAGGCTGGGGGAGTGGAGAAACCAGTCCCCGGACACCGGCTCGGCCGGCGCACCAGCACCCGTCGGCCGGACGGCGCCCCGGCCCCGGAGCAGGAGCGGGAGCGCGCGATGGCCGGGATGTACGCCGAGTGCGGGCTGCTGCGCGAACTCGCCGACTCCTCCGGCGTCAGCCTCGACGACACCGTCGACTCGCTGACCGACCTCGACCAACTGCTGCCCCGGTGGCGCGACGACCCGCAGGTCTCGCAGTGGCTCGGCACCGACGCCGGCCTCTACCTCGGCACGGTGATCCGCCGTCAGGTCGACGGCGCGCACTGGGAGCTGGCGCCCGACGGCCGCCCCCTGATGGTGCTCCGCACCGGCTTCGAGCTCGACGTCACCGCGCTCGGCCGCGGCTGGGCCGAGCAGGGCTCTCCGCAGCTCTCCGCGATCTACCTGGCGGCCTCCGACGGCTGACCCGGGACCGCTCCGTCACGGGGCGCGCCCCGTGACGGCCCGTCACCCTGACGGTCCGTCCGGGCGGCGGAGCGGCCGCGGGGCCCGCAGGGTGGTGGCAGGGCCCGGCACCGTCCGGCCCGGGCCGGACGACTGGGTGCCCGTGGGCAGCGGTCAGCGCAGCCGTCCGGCCCCTGCGCCCAGCCGGGGGAGGCCGAAACTGACCGCCGTCCTGGTCGCCGCCGGAGCCTTCCTGATGACGCTGCTCGGCGGCCTGGTCGCCCAGCGCACCGGGGACCGCCGCCACCTCGTGCTCGGTCTCGCGGCCGGCCTGATGCTCGGCGTGGTCGCCTTCGACCTGCTGCCGGAGTCGATCGAGCAGGCCCCGCAGGAACTGCACGGCGTCCCGCAGGCGCTGCTGATGTTCGCCGCCGGGTTCCTCGCCATCCACGTGGTCGAGCGCGCCGTCGCCATCCACCGCGGCCACGAGGGCGAGTACGCCGCGCACAGCCACGGGCACCACCACACGCACGACGGGGGCACCCGGCACCGGGAGCAGGGCGTCGGGCTGGCGGCGGCCTCCGCGCTGGTCCTGCACAGCGCGATGGACGGCTTCGCGATCGGCGCCGCGTTCCAGGCCGGGACGACCGTCGGCACCGCCGTCGCCATCGCCGTCGTCGCGCACGACTTCGCGGACGGCTTCAACACCTACACCCTGACCCGGCTGTACGGGAACAACCGGCGCCGGGCCCTCACCCTGCTGGTCGCCGACGCGGTCGCGCCCGTCACCGGGGCCGCGGTCACGCTGCTGTTCACCATCCCCGGGCACCTGCTCGGGCTCTACCTCGGGTTCTTCGCCGGCTTCCTGATGTACCTGGCGACCTCCGACATCCTGCCCGAGGCGCACAGCCCGCACCCGTCCAAGGGCACCCTGCTGTGCACCGTGCTCGGGGTCGGGTTCATGTGGCTGGTGGTCGGGCTGGCCCACGGGCACTGACCGGGCGGGCGCCCGGTCGGTCGGGGGACGGGGCGGCCCAGTGGCGGCGGAACGCCGCGAGGGCGGCGGTGACGGCGGGGCGGCGGGACGTCCCGGTCCGCCACAGCGCGTACACCCGGCGGACCGGCTCCGGGTCGACGGGGCGGACGGCCACCCCGGGCGGGAGCGGGCCGCGCCCCAGCCGGGGGACCAGGCCCAGGCCGAGCCCGGCGTCGATCAGCGCGATCTGGGTCTGGAACTCGCCGACCTGGTGGGCGACGTCCGGCTCCTCGCCGGTCTCCCGCATGGTGCGCAGCAGCCAGTCGTGGCAGATGTTGCCCGGCGGCACGCTGATCCAGCGCTGCCCGCGCAGCGCCGCCACCGGGACGGCGTCGAGCGCGGCCAGCGGGTGCCCGGCGGGCAGCAGCAGGTCGACCGGGTCGGTGCCGAGGTCCAGCCGGTCGACGCCGTCCTGCACCGGCAGCGGGACGGTCGCCCAGTCCTGCACCACCGCCAGGTCGACCTCGCCGCGGGCCACCAGCTCGGCCGCCGGATAGGGGTCGCTCTCCAGCAGGCGGACGTCCAGCTCGGGGCACTCGCGCACCAGCTCGGCCAGGGCGGCGGGCAGCAGGCCGCGCGCCGCGGTCGGGAAGGCGGCCACCAGCAGCCGCCCCGTGGCCCGGCCGCGCTGCTCCTCCAGCGTCACCTCGGCCTGCTCCACCAGGGCCAACACCCGGCGCGCGGTGTCGGCCAGCCGGACGGCGGCGTCGGTGAGCTGCACGCCCCGGCCCTGCCGCTCCAGCAGGACGGTGCGGGTCTCCCGCTCCAGCTTGGCGATCTGCTGCGAGACTGCGGACGGGGTGAAGCCGAGGGCCGCGGCGGCCCCGCCGACCGAGCCGTGCACGGCGACCGCGTGCAGGGCGCGCAGGCGTCCCAGATCCATCATGCAGTGATGCTAAACGGTGGGGTTGAGGAAATGTCGCTGGTGCTGAACATTCCGGCCGGGAGATGCTCTTCGCATGCCCCCCGTCACCGCCGCTCCGTCCGCCCCCGCCGCCGCCCCGTCCGCCACCGGCTCCGCCATGACGCCCCGTCACATCGCGCTGGCGGTCCTGGTCGCCGCCGTCTGGGGGCTCAACTTCGTCCTGATCGAGGTCGGGCTGCACGACTTCCCGCCGCTGCTGTTCTGCGCGCTGCGGTTCGCCGTGGTGGCGGTGCCCGCGGTGTTCCTGGTCGGGCCGCCCGGGGTGGCGTGGCGGTGGGTGCTGGGCGTCGGACTGGCGCTCGGCGTGGTCAAGTTCGGGCTGCTGTTCCTGGGCATGCACGCCGGGATGCCGGCCGGCCTCTCCTCGCTGGTGCTGCAGGGGCAGGCCGGGTTCACCGCGCTGTTCGCGGCGCTCCTGCTGGGCGAGCGGCCGAACCGGCGGCGCACCGCCGGGCTGGCGGTCGCCTTCGCGGGCATCGCGCTGGCCGCCGTCGACCGCGGGGTGGCCGGCCCCGTCGGCGCGTTCGCCCTGCTGATCGGCGCGGCCGCGGCCTGGGGCCTGGCCAACGTGCTGACCCGCCGGGCCGCCCCGCCGGACGCGCTGCGCTGGATGGTCTGGGTCTCCGCCGTGCCGCCACTGCCGCTGCTCGGCCTGTCGCTGCTGGTCGAGGGCCCGGACGCGGACTGGGCGGCGCTGCGCGGGATCAGCTGGTCCGGCGTCGGCGTGGTGCTGTACGTCGGCCTGGTCTCGACGCTGTTCGCGTTCGTCGCCTGGAGCCACCTGCTGCGCCGCTACGACGCCTCGGTGGTGGCCCCGTACTCGCTGCTGGTGCCGGTGTTCGGGATGTCCTCGGCGGCGCTGCTGCTCGGCGAGCGGTTCAGCGCCCTGGCGGGCGCGGCCACCGCGCTGGTGATCGCCGGGATCGGCCTGGGGGCGGTGCCCGCTACGGCGTGGGCCCGGCTTCGTACGCTTCTTCGGCCTGCCGCAGGGCCCGCAGCAGGGCGTCCTGCTCGGGAGGGCTGACCGGGCCGAAGTACTCCTGGGCGACCTCGTGCCGGACCCGGGAGATCCGCTCCAGTGCCCCGTGCCCGGCCTCGGTGACCACCAGGCGCACCGCCCGGCGGTCCGCCGGGTCGGGGGTGCGGGCCACCAGGCCGGCCTCCTCCAGGGCGTCCACCACGGTGGTGGCGGAGCGCGGGGCGATCCGCAGCCGCTCGGCCAGCTCGCTCAGCCGCATGGTCTCGGGGCCCTCGCAGCCGGGCGCGTGGTCCAGCGTGCGCAGCGCCCTGGCCTGGCCCGGGGTGATGCCGTACGGCTCCAGCCGCTGCATGGTCCGCCGACGGATGCGCTTCATCGCCCGGGTGAGGGCGTCCGCGAGTTCCGCGGCGGTGTCGGCGGGGCCGGGGGAGGTCATGGGCACAGGGTAGCGGCCGGGCGCCGGGGGGTACGGAGGGTGACCGATCTCGCCTCAATAACATGTTGAGCTTGGCTCAGTAATCGAGTAGCTTAGGCAAACCTAAGTTATTGATGCCCGCCGTCGGTCCCGTCCGGGACGCCGGCGGGGACGCCGTCCGAGGAGTTACGTCATGGCCCGCTCCACCGCACGTGTCAGCACCGACCGCCCCGGCCGCTACGCCAAGCAACTCGCCGCCCACATGGGCCGCAAGGTCCCCACCGAGTGGTCCGAGGAGGCGGGCCGCGGCTCGCTGGTCTTCGGCGCCGGCCGGGCCGAACTCGCCGCCGAGGAGGGCGCGCTGCTGCTCTCCGTCGAGGGCGCCGAGGAGAACCTGGACCAGCTGGAGGACGTGGTCGGCCGCCACCTGGTCCGCTTCGGCACCCGCGACGAACTGGTCGTCGCCTGGCAGCGCGAGAGCGGCGCGGCGGGCACCGTCCAGCGCCTCACCGGCGAGGAGGGCTGACCGGCCCCGCACTCCCCGCGGGCCGGCCCTGCCGCAGCGGGGGCATCGGCACCGGAGCCGCGAACGCCGCGGCACCCGCGCCGACCCCGCCCTCACGGCCGTTCGGCGGCACGGTGGTCACGCCTCGGGCGGACGGCTTCTCCGCCGCCCAGAACATGAAGCCGAGTCGATGGTCGGCCGGGCGGCCGGGTCGGCGCCGGTGGCGTCGTACGGGTGGACCGCCCGGTAGGCGTCCACGCATGCCTGCGGGCCCGTCGGGTTCGGATTGTTGGCGTTCTCGTAGTCGATCTCGATGCCGACGCCCAGCCTGCCCGCCGGCGCCGCGGCCTTCTGCCCGAGCAGGGCGCCGTTGCGGGACGGCGCGGTGTCCCGGTCGCCGGTGCAGGTGATGCCGCCGATGGAGAGCATCACCCGGATGCCGTGCGCCGTGAAGCAGTCCACCACCTGCTGGTTCATGCCCACCGGCACCCCGGCCGCGTCCCCGGCGTCGGTGGTGCCGTCCAGCAGCCGCAGCGGGTCGACGAAGCTCGGCACCACCGTATTCACCGACGACCGGCCGTCGCCGCCGCGGCGAGCAGTGCGGCCGCGGCCGCCGAACGGATCACGGGCATGACGGGGGGCGCACGGGAGCCTCCCGGGGCCGCCTGCTGAGGGGCGGGGAACAGGGTGCGCGCGGCCCGGGAGGGCGTCAACGGTCCGTACCGAACCTGTCCGGGACCGGACATCAGGCCGGCGGGGCACCCGAGGGTCCGGCCGACGGGGCGCCCGGCGGGTCGGGCAGCAGGCGGGGGAGCAGGGCGCGCAGCGCCAGCAGCAGCAGGCCCGCCAGGCACCAGCTGGCCAGCACGTCCAGCAGCCAGTGGAAGTCGCTCCACACCAGCCCGGCGCCCACCCCCAGGCAGACCCCCGCGGCCGTCCACCGGACCGCGGGGCCGGAGCGCTCCGGCAGCACCCGGGCCAGCAGCAGGGCCGCCGTTCCGTACGCGATCGAGGAGGTCGCGGTGTGGCCGGACGGGTACCAGCCCCACTGGTCCGCGGACAGCGGCACCCCGAACGGGCCGGGCCGGGCGAACCAGGCCTTGGCCGGTACCACCAGCAGCGGGATCAGCACCGCCGCGACCACCGCCACCGGCACCGGCGTCCACCAGCGCGGCCGCCCGTCCCGCCGGGCCAGCCAGGCCGCCAACCCCGCGCCCGCCAGCAGCACCGGCACGGCCGGCACCCCGCCGCCCAGGTCGGACAGCGCCACGCCCAGGTGGTTCAGCAGCGTCGAGTGCAGCGTCCGGCGCACCTGCCGGACCGCGTCGCGCACCGCCGGGTCGACCGCCAGCAGCGGCCCGTCCACCGCGACCTGCCAGGAGATCAGCACCAGCAGGGCGGCCAGCACCGGCGGCAGCGCCGGGGACGCGAGGGAAAAAGTCGGCCGCCCCGGAGCAGGGGGGAGAGCTCCGGGGCGGCCAAGGCGATCGCCGCGCCGTGCGGCCCGGGGGGTGTGGGCGGGACGGCCGGTCGATCGGTCCGGTTCGCCCGCCTCGACGGCGGGCGCAGGAGTGGGCAGTGGTTGCGGTTCGCTGTCCATCCGTGACGACAGTACGTCAACGCCGGAGCGCGCGGCGGGAGACCCGCCATCATGCACAGCATCTTCACCACCGGCGGAGCAACCTCCATCAGCGGTCCGGCGTCCGCACGTGCAGACGCCGGATTCCATGCCGCGCCACGCTCCTGACGGAGCGTCAGAACTGCCGGGAGGGGCTTCCGTCAGACGGCCGCGAAGGCCGACTCCAGGATGTCCAGGCCCTCGGCCAGCAGGTGCTCCGGCATCACCAGCGGCGGCAGGAAGCGCAGCACGTTGCCGTAGGTGCCGGCGGTCAGCACCACCAGGCCCTCGGCGTGGCAGGCCTTGGCGATCGCCGCGGTCACCTCCGGGTTCGGCTCCTTGCCGCCCGGCTTCACCAGCTCCACCGCGACCATCGCGCCGCGGCCGCGAACCTCGCCGATGCGCACCCGGTCGGAGTGGGCGAACTTCTCCTGCAGCTTGCGCAGCCGGCCCAGCATGACCTCGCCGATCCGCCGCGCCTTGCCGTTCAGGTCCTCGGACTTCATGGTCTCGATCGCGCCCAGCGCGGCCGCGCAGGCCACCGGGTTGCCGCCGTAGGTGCCGCCCAGGCCGCCCGCGTGCGCGGCGTCCATGATCTCGGCCCGGCCGGTCACCGCCGCCAGCGGCAGACCGCCGGCGATGCCCTTCGCGGTGGTGATCAGGTCCGGGATGATGCCCTCGTCGTCGCAGGCGAACCACTGGCCGGTCCGGCAGAAACCGGTCTGGATCTCGTCCGCCACGAACACGATGCCGTTCGCCTTCGCGAACTCCACGATCGCGGGCAGGAAGCCCTTGGCCGGCTCGATGAAGCCGCCCTCGCCCTGGATCGGCTCGATGATGATCGCCGCGACGTTCTCCGCGCCGATCTGCTTGGTGATCACGTCGATCGCCTGCGCGGCCGCCTCCGCGGCGCAGTTCTCCGCGCCCGTCAGCCAGCGGTACGGGTAGGCCACCGGCACCCGGTAGATCTCCGGCGCGAACGGGCCGAAGCCCTGCTTGTACGGCATGTTCTTCGCCGTCAGGCCCATGGTCAGGTTGGTGCGGCCGTGGTAGCCGTGGTCGAACACCACCACGGCGGTGCGCTTGGTGTAGGCGCGGGCGATCTTCACCGCGTTCTCCACCGCCTCGGCGCCCGAGTTGAACAGCGCGGTGCGCTTGTCGTGGTCGCCCGGGGTCAGCTCGTTCAGCTGCTCCGCCACCGCCACGTAGCCCTCGTACGGGGTCACCATGAAACAGGTGTGGGTGAACGCGGCCAGCTGCTCCGTCGCCTTGGCCACCACGGCCGCGGCGCTGTTGCCCACGTTCGTCACGGCGATGCCGGAGCCGAAGTCGATCAGGCTGTTGCCGTCCACGTCCTCCAGCACGCCGCCGCCGGCCCGCGAGACGTACACCGGCAGCGTGGTGCCCACGCCCGCGGCCACCGCGCCGAGCTTGCGGGACTGCAGCTCCTGCGACTTCGGGCCGGGGATCGCGGTGACCAGACGGCGCTCCTGCGGGAGCGGAGTAGCAGCGCTCATGTCTTCTCCAAGTTCTTGACGCGGTACCCGCAGGCTACGACCGCCCGCTCCGGCCGGGCATGCGCCACTCGGTACTGCTGGGCCGTCCGAATTGTCCGACGCGGCCAGTGGCCGAAGACCGGCTCCGGTACTCCGCGCTCCACTAGATTGACCCCGGGTGTGTCGGTGGGACGGCGATGCGGGTATGGCACCGCCGGCAACGTAGGAGGGGCCCCAAGTGGAACTGAACGACGCGCGTACCCGGCACGCCCAACCCCATCTCCCCCCGCCCCGACCCCCCTTCCACCTCCCCACCTGGGCCACCGCGCCCCGCCCGGACGCCCCGCCCGGCGTCTACCGGCAGCACCACACCCCGTACGACGCCGGGAAGGCCGAGGCGGCCGAGACCCCGGCGGGGCCGCTGCTGCTGCGGGCGGTGCTCAACCTGGCGGTCGGGCTCTTCGTCTACCTGGAGGGCGTCTCCCTGCTGCAGGGGCTGCTCAGCGCCCTCGGACTCACCGTCACCAGCTCCTTCGCCGTCTCGCTGCTGATCGCGGCGGCCGTGAACGTCGCGGTGCTCGCCCTGGTGCTGATGGTCTTCGGCCGGATGGGCCGCTGGGCCGAGGTGTGGCGGCGCTGGATCGCCCCCGTCCTCTCCCGGACCGTCACCGAGGTGCCGCCCGAGCCCGAGGCGGCGCCGGTGGTCGACATCTGGGCGGAGCTGCGGCCCGCCGGAGAGGCGGTGCGGCGGCTGGAGGGCGGCGAGCCGGTCGGCGACGTGGACTACGTGCGGCTGCACCAGGCGTGGCGGACGGTGGGCGCGGACCCGGCGGCGTGGCAGGAGTTCACGGCCCAGCTGGCCGGCCGCGGCCCGGCGGCCTGCGCGCACCCGTCCGAGCAGCGCGACCTGCCCGGCGGCCGGGCCGGGCGGCACGACCTGATGGTGCGCCAGGTGCGGCTCGGGACGGCGCAGGACGTGGTGAAGAACCCGGCGACGCACCGGAACGCCGGCTTCGCGCTGGACCCCCGGGTGCTGGGCACCTCGCTGCTGGCGGTCGGCCCCGCGGGCACCGGCAAGACCGCCGCGCTGGCCCGCCCGGTCGCCGAGGCGCTCTGCCTGCAGGCCCTGGCGGGCGCGGCCTGCGCGGTGGTGGTGGGCGCGGCCGACGCCGACCTGGGGCCGGACGACTGGTACGACGTGGTGATCGCCCCCGGCGACCCGTCCGCCCCGTACGGGCTGGACCTGTACGGGGCGGCGCCGAACCCGGACGAGGCGGCGGCCCGGCTGACGGACGCGCTGCTGCCGGACGAGCTGGCGCCGCGGGCGGAGAGCGCCCGGACCGCGATGCAGCAGGTGGTCGGGCCGTACCGGGCCGGGTACGGCCGCTACCCGGCGGTGCGGGCGCTGCGGGCGCTGCTGGCGGGCGACCGGGACGGCTGGGCGGAGCTCGCCGAGCGCCTGCAGAAGGCCGGGCGGCGGGCCGAGTTCGAGGCGGACCTGCAGCAGCGGGAGCGGATGCACGGCCGGGCCGACGACCCGGGCGCGCTGCTCGCCGACCGGCTGGCGCTGCTGGACCGGCCCGCGCTGGCCGCCGGCTTCTCCGGCGGCCCGGACGCCAAGCCGGCGTTCGCGATGCGGGCGCTGGAGCACCCGCTGCGGGTGCGGGTGAAGCTGCCCGAGCGCAGCCACCCGGAGGCCGCCCGGATGCTGTCGCGGCTGCTGCTCGGCCAGTTCGTCCAGGCCGCGGCGGACCGCACGGACCGGGAGCTGTTCGCCGGCCTGGTGCTGGACGACGCGACGGCGGCGGTGGACGCGCAGGCGATCCGCGGCATCCAGCGGCTGCGCGGCGCCAACGCGGGCACGGTGCTGGTGCTGCGCACGCTGTCCGACCTGCCCGAGGCGCTGCGCGCCCCGCTGTTCGGCGCGGTCGGCAACCGGATGGCGTTCCCGGGCATCGCGCCCTGGGACGGCAAGCTGTTCTCCGAGGCCTGGGGCACCCACCTGGTCCGGGAGACCGCGGTGACGCACACCCCGGACACCTCGGGCGGAACGGTCCGCCGGGCCGGCCGGCTGCTGCGCAAGGCGCTGTCGGGGACGACCGCGCAGACCGAGTCGGTCACCACCCGGGACGTCGAGCGGCACCGCTGGTCGCCCTCGGACCTGGCGCACGCCCTGCCGTCCGGCCACGCGGTGGTCTCGCTGACCTCCGTCACCGGCGAGCAGGTGCCGCCGCTGCTGGTCGACCTGAGGCACTGACACGGCGCCGACAGCGCTGTGAGGCCGCAGAGACCCCGGAGACCCCGGAGACCCCGGAGACCCCGGAGACCGCGGAGGATCATCTTTGGGTCACGGAAGCTACGGACCGGCGGATTTCGGTGCTCCGGCTTGTCCGGAGCGTCCATAATGGGGGGAGAACCCTCACTCGCCCGGCCGCAACGGCGCGGCCAGGTCGAACCACCGAAGGTGCCATGCCCCCCACTCTCGCCTCCGTCGTCCGCACCTCCGCGCTCCACCTGACGGTCCTGGCCGGCGCGGACCACCTGGAACGGCCCGTCCGCTGGGTGCACACCAGCGAACTGGACGACCCCACGCCCTTCCTGGAGGGCGGCGAGCTGCTGCTGACCACCGGCATCAAGCTCGGCAGCGGCGCCGAGGCCCTGCAGGCGTACGTGCACCGGCTGGCCGACGCCGGCGTGGTCGGCCTCGGGCTCGGCGTCGGCCTCTCGCACAGCGAGGTGCCGCAGGCCCTGGTGGACGCCGCCGCGCAGCGCGGCCTGCCGCTGCTGCGGGTCCCGGAGGCGACGCCGTTCATCGCGATCTCCAAGGCGGTCTCGGCGGCGCTGGCCGCCGAGCAGTACGAGGCCGTCACCACCAGCTTCGAGGCGCAGGAGGAGCTGACCCGGGCCGCGCTCGGCAAGGACGGCACCACCGCGATCGTCCGCCGGCTGGCAGCCCGCCTGGGCGGCTGGGCCGCGCTGTACGACGGCTCCGGCGCGCTGTCCGCGGTCGCGCCGGACTGGGCGGCCCGCCGGGCCGGCCGGCTGGCCGCCGAGGTCGACCGGCTGCGCCGCCGCCCCGCCCCGTCCAGCGCCGCCCTGCAGGGCCGGGCCGGCACCATCGACACTGCCGACGAGGACTACGTCGTCGTGCAGTCGCTGGGCGCCGACCGCCGTCCGCGCGGCTTCCTGGCGGTCGGCACCGAGGACCGGATCACCCCGACCGAGCGGTACGTGCTGAACGCCGCCGTCGCGCTGCTGACGCTGACCCTGGAGCGCTCCCGGGAGTTGCGGCAGGCCGAGGAGAAGATGGGCGCGGCGCTGCTGCGGATGGTGCTGGCCGGCGAGGTCGGCACCGCCCGGCAGGTCGCCGCGGGCCTGTTCGGCGGGCTGCCCGAGGGCACCGTCCGGGTGCTGGTGGCGGCCGCCGCGCCGGGCCCGGAGGCGGCCGAGGCGCTCGGCGAGCTGGCCGACCGGGCCGAGAACGCCGGCGGCAAGGTCGGCGAGAAGCTGCTGGTGGCCCGCGAGGACGGCCCGCACGGGCCGCGCCTGATGGTGCTGGCGCTGGACAACGGCTCGGTGCACCGGGCCTGCCTGGGCGCCGTCGAGGAGCACGAGGGCCTGGCGCTGGGGGTCTCCGCCCCCGCCGCGCTGGAGGACGCCGGCACCGCGCACGCCCAGGCCGAGCGGGCCCTCGCGGTCGCCCAGCGGGGCGGCCGGCGCACCGTCGACCACGAGGAGGTCGGCGCGGGCTCGCTGCTGCCGCTGCTCGGCGAGGAGGCGGTCACGGCCTTCGCCGAGGGCCTGCTGCGCCCGCTGCGCGAGCACGACCGCACCGCGCGCGGCGACCTGGTGGCCTCGCTGCGGGCCTGGCTGTCCCGGCACGGCCAGTGGGACGCCGCCGCGGCCGACCTGGGCGTGCACCGGCACACGCTGCGCTACCGGATGCGCCGGGTGGAGGAGCTGCTGGGCCGCTCGCTGGACGACACCGACGTCCGGATGGAGCTGTGGCTGGCGCTCCGTTCCGGCGAGGAGTAGGCGAGGAACAGGCGAGGAACAGGCCCGGCGTGTCCGCGGCGTACTAAACGGACCCCCGGTTTCGTCCCGTCCGTCCAATCGGGAACGGCCCCGTTCCGCCCTACCGTGAAGGCGACAAGTCTTCGAGGGAAGGGGCCGGTGCGACCGTGACCACCACTCATGAGTTCTGGCTGGCCGGGCGTCGGGCGAGCGGCGAGACGGAGTTCGAGGTCCGTCACCCGCACGACGGCAGCCTGGTGGCGAAGGTCGGCGTGCCGACCGACGCGCAGGTGGAGGAGGCCGTGGCGGCCGCCGCGGCCGCCGTCCCGGTGTTCGCGGCGACCCCGGCGCACGTCCGGTCGGCGGCGCTGGACCACGTGGCGAAGCGGCTCGCGGAGCGCACCGAGGAGATCGCCAAGCTGATCACCGCGGAGAACGGCAAGCCGATCAAGTGGGCGCGCGGCGAGGTCGGCCGGGCCGTGTCGGTGTTCCGCTGGGCCGCCGAGGAGGCCCGCCGCACCAACGGCGAGACGATGCGGCTGGACACCGACCCGGGCGGCACCGGCCGCTACGCGATCGTGCGGCGCTTCCCGCGCGGCGCGGTGCTCGGCATCGCCCCGTTCAACTTCCCGCTGAACCTGGTGGCGCACAAGGTCGCCCCGGCGATCGCGGTGGGCGCGCCGATCATCCTGAAGCCCGCCCCGGCGACCCCGCTGGCGGCGCTGCTGCTGGGCGAGATCCTGGCCGAGACCGAGCTGCCGGCCGGCGCCTGGAGCGTGCTGCCGGTGGAGAACGCCAAGATGCCGGCCCTGGTGCAGGACAAGCGCCTGCCGGTGATCTCGTTCACCGGTTCGGACAAGGTCGGCTACCAGATCATGGACTCGGTGCCGCGCAAGCACGTCACCCTGGAGCTCGGCGGCAACGCCGCGGCTGTGGTGCTGGCCGACTGGAGCTCCGAGGCCGACCTCGACTGGGCGGCGACCCGGATCGCCCTGTTCGCCAACTACCAGGGCGGCCAGTCCTGCATCTCGGTGCAGCGGGTGATCGCCGACGCGAGCGTGTACGACCGCCTGGTCGAGAAGGTCGTCGCCAAGGTCGAGCAGCAGGTCACCGGCGACCCGTACGACGAGGCCACCGACGTCGGCCCGCTGGTGGACGAGAACGCCGCCAGGCGCGTCGAGTCCTGGGTCCAGGACGCCGTGGACAAGGGCGCGAAGGTGCTCACCGGCGGCACCCGGGACGGCGCCGCCTACGCGCCGACCGTGCTGGCCGACCTGCCGGCCGACGCGATCCTGGCCACCGCCGAGGTGTTCGGCCCCGTGCTGTCGCTGCACCGGGTCGAGGGCGCCGAGGAGGCCTTCGCGGCCGTCAACGACTCAGCGTTCGGCCTGCAGGCCGGCGTGTTCACGCACGACGTGCAGACCGCGTTCCGGGCCCACCGCGAGCTGGAGGTCGGCGGCGTGGTGATCGGCGACGCCCCGTCCTACCGGGCCGACCAGATGCCGTACGGCGGCGTGAAGGACTCCGGCGTGGGCCGCGAGGGCGTCCGCTACGCGATGGACGACTTCACCTTCGAGAAGGTCCTGGTGCTCACCGGCCTCGACCTCTGAGCGTCCCCCGACCGGGCCGTCCCGCGACGCCCCCTGACGCCCCGTCACCGCGCCCGGCGCGGCGGCGGGGCGCCGTCGTGCCGGGCGCCGCCGCCGTCCGGGGCAGGGCCGGCGGCAGGACACAATGGGGGCATGAACTCGCTCGCCCACCCGCAGCTGCGCTTCGCTCCGACCGTGGAGAACCCCGACGGACCCCGGGAGCTGGTGATCCTCGGCTCGACCGGCTCGATCGGCACCCAGGCCATCGACGTGGTGCTCCGCAACCCCGACCGGTTCCGGGTGGTGGCCCTGTCGGCGGCCGGCGGGCGGGTCGAGCTGCTCGCCGAGCAGGCCGTCGCGCTCGGCGTGCACACCGTGGCGGTGGCCGACCCGGCCGCCGCGGCCCCGCTGCGCGCCGCGCTGGCGGCGAAGGCCCAGGGCGCCCCGCTCCCGGAGGTCCTGGTGGGCCCGGACGCGGCGACCGAGGCGGCCGCGCTGCCCTGCCACTCGGTGCTGAACGGCATCACCGGCTCGATCGGCCTGGCCCCGACGCTGGCCGCGCTGCGGGCCGGCCGGGTGCTGGTGCTGGCCAACAAGGAGTCACTGATCGTCGGCGGCCCGCTGGTGAAGGCCGTCGCGCGGCCCGGCCAGATCGTCCCGGTCGACTCCGAGCACGCCGCGTTGTTCCAGGCGCTGGCCGGCGGCACCCGGGCCGAGGTCCGCAAGCTGGTGGTCACCGCCAGCGGCGGCCCGTTCCGCAACCGCACCCGGGAGCAGCTGGCGGGCGTCACCCCGTCCGACGCGCTGGCACACCCGACCTGGGCGATGGGCCCGGTGGTGACGATCAACTCGGCGACCCTGGTGAACAAGGGCCTGGAGGTGATCGAGGCGCACCTGCTGTACGACGTGCCCTTCGACCGGATCGAGGTGGTGGTCCATCCGCAGTCGATCGTTCATTCGATGGTGGAATTCACCGACGGCTCCACGCTGGCCCAGGCCAGCCCGCCGGACATGCGGATGCCGATCGCGCTCGGCCTCGGCTGGCCGGACCGGGTGCCCGACGCCGCCCCCGGCTGCGACTGGACCAAGGCCGCGACCTGGGAGTTCTTCCCGCTGGACAACGCCGCCTTCCCGGCCGTCGAGCTGGCCCGCGAGGTGGGTACGCTCGGCGGGACCGCCCCCGCGGTGTTCAACGCCGCCAACGAGGAATGTGTGGACGCTTTCCTGAAGGGCGCGCTGCCCTTCACCGGAATCGTGGACACTGTGGCGAAGGTGGTCGCCGAACACGGCACCCCGCACCCGGGAACTTCGCTCACGGTGGAGGACGTACTCCAGGCCGAGCACTGGGCGCGGGCCCGGGCGCGGGAACTGGCAGCTGGCTAGGCAGTACGACGGAGGCGACGCGGTGGACATGCTGATGAAGGTGCTGGGCATCCTGCTCTTCGTGGTCGGGTTGCTGTTCTCGATCGCCTGGCACGAGCTCGGCCACCTCTCCACCGCGAAGCTGTTCGGCATCCGGGTCCCGCAGTACATGGTCGGCTTCGGCCGGACCGTCTGGTCGACCCGGCGCGGCGACACCGAGTACGGCCTCAAGGCGATCCCGCTGGGCGGCTACATCCGGATGATCGGGATGTTCCCGCCCGGCGCGGACGGCCGGATCACCCAGCGCTCCTCCTCGCCCTGGCGCACCATGATCGAGGACGCCCGCTCGGCCTCGTACGAGGAGCTCCAGCCCGGCGACGAGGACCGGCTGTTCTACACCCGCAAGCCGTGGAAGCGCGTCATCGTGATGTTCGCCGGCCCGGGGATGAACCTGATCCTGTCGATCGGCCTGTTCTTCACCCTGTTCATGGGCATCGGCGTCCAGCAGGCGGTGCCCACCGTCCAGGAGGTCAGCGAGTGCGTCGTCCCGGTCGGCACCAAGACCGACACCTGCGCGCCGGACGCCCCGAAGTCCCCGGCCAACCTGGCCGGCCTGCGCGCCGGTGACACCGTGCTGGCCTTCGGCGGCGTGCCGATCCGCGACTACGCGCAGCTGCAGGGCCTGATCCGGGACTCGGCCGGGAAGAACGTCGCCATCGAGGTCCGGCACAAGGACAACGGCGGCACGGCCGTCCTGAACGCCGACATCAAGTCCAACACCCTGCAGGCCCTGGACGCCGACGGCAACGCGATCAAGGGCAGGACCGTCACCGCCGGCTTCCTCGGCATCACCCCGCTGCAGGGCGTGCACCACATGTCCTTCGGCGAGAGCGCCGACCGGATGGCCACCGCCGCCCGGGACTCGGTGACCTCGCTGACCAAGCTGCCCGGCAAGATCCCCGGCCTCTGGCACGCCGTGGTCGACGGCGCCCCGCGCGACTCCGACAGCCCGATCGGCATGGTCGGCGCCGCCCGGCTCGGCGGCGACGTGTTCGCGATGGACCTGCCCGCCACCCAGCAGCTGTCCTTCTTCGTCGGCCTGCTGGCCGGCATCAACATGATGCTGTTCCTGTTCAACATGCTCCCGCTGCTCCCGCTCGACGGCGGCCACATCGCCGGCGCCCTGTGGGAGTCGCTGCGCCGCGGCTTCGCCAAGCTGCTGCGCCGCCCCGACCCCGGTCCGTTCGACGTGGCCCGGCTGATGCCGCTGGCCTACGTGGTCGCCGGGATCTTCATCTGCTTCACCGGCCTCGTGATGGCCGCCGACATCGTGAACCCGGTACGGCTCAACTAGAGCCGCGCCACCCTCGGCCGGGTGTGCTCCGCCACCCGGCCGTGCCGTACCGTTGGACGCCGGGCGCCCGAGCCGACAAGGCCCGCCCGGCACACCGAACCTCTCCAGAGGAAACACCGCACACATGACCGCGATCTCGCTCGGTATCCCTTCCCTGCCGCTGAAGCCGCTGGCCCAGCGCCGACACTCGCGTCAGATCATGGTCGGCAACGTGCCGGTCGGCGGCGACGCGCCCGTCTCGGTGCAGTCGATGACCACCACGCTCACCTCCGACATCAACGCGACGCTCCAGCAGATCGCCCAGCTGACCGCCTCGGGCTGCCAGATCGTCCGGGTCGCCGTCCCCTCCCAGGACGACGCCGACGCGCTGCCGATCATCGCGAAGAAGTCGCAGATCCCGGTGATCGCCGACATCCACTTCCAGCCGAAGTACGTGTTCGCCGCGATCGACGCCGGCTGCGCCGCCGTCCGGGTCAACCCCGGCAACATCAAGGCGTTCGACGACAAGGTCGGCGAGATCGCCAAGGCCGCCAAGGGCGCCGGCGTCCCGATCCGGATCGGCGTCAACGCCGGCTCGCTCGACAAGCGCCTGCTGGAGAAGTACGGCCGCGCCACCCCCGAGGCGCTGGTCGAGTCCGCGCTCTGGGAGTGCTCGCTGTTCGAGGAGCACGACTTCCGCGACATCAAGATCTCGGTCAAGCACAACGACCCGGTCGTGATGATCAACGCCTACCGCCAGCTCGCCGCCGCCTGCGACTACCCGCTGCACCTCGGCGTCACCGAGGCCGGCCCCGCCTTCCAGGGCACCATCAAGTCCGCGGTGGCGTTCGGCGCGCTGCTCGCCGAGGGCATCGGCGACACCATCCGGGTCTCGCTGTCCGCCCCGCCGGCCGAGGAGATCAAGGTCGGCATCCAGATCCTGGAGTCGCTGAACCTCCGCCAGCGCGGCCTGGAGATCGTCTCCTGCCCGTCCTGCGGCCGCGCCCAGGTGGACGTCTACAAGCTCGCAGAGGAGGTCACCGCCGGCCTGGAGGGCATGGAGGTGCCGCTCCGGGTCGCCGTCATGGGCTGCGTCGTCAACGGCCCCGGCGAGGCCCGCGAGGCCGACCTCGGCGTCGCCTCCGGCAACGGCAAGGGCCAGATCTTCGTCAAGGGCGAGGTGATCAAGACCGTCCCCGAGTCGAAGATCGTCGAGACCCTGATCGAGGAGGCCATGAAGCTGGCCGAGCAGATGCTGGAGGAGGGCGTGGAATCCGGCGCCCCCGTCGTCGTGGCCGCCGAGTGACGGTCTGAAGTCCCCCGGCGGGGCCGCCCTGCGCGGCGGCCCCGCCTGTCCGAGAGGTGCCCCCGTGCTCGACCGAGGCGTGACGCTGCCCGGCCCCTTCCAGGTCGCCCGGGCCCTGGCCGCGACCCGCGTGCTGGAGACCCCCGACCTCGACGCGGCGCTGGAGATCCTGCGCCGCGACCCGGTCGCCAACGCCTTCGTCGCCACCCGGGTGGAGGCCGTCGGCCTCGACCCGTGGCGGCTCGGCGGCGAGATGTGGGGCTGGTACGACGCCGAGGGCCGGCTCGACGCGCTCTGCTACGCGGGCGCCAACCTGGTCCCCGTCGGCGCCGGGCCCGAGGCCGTCCGCGCCTTCGCCGAGCGGGCCCGCCGACAGGGCCGCCGTTGCTCCTCCATCGTCGGCCCCGCCGAGGCCACCGCCACCCTCTGGGCCCTGCTGGAGCGTTCCTGGGGCCCCGCCCGCGACGTCCGCGCCCACCAGCCGCTGATGGCCACCTCCGTGCCCGTCACCGAGGTCGAGGCCGACCCGCTGGTGCGCCGGGTCCGGCGGAACGAGATCGAGGCGCTGATGCCCGCCTGCGTGGCCATGTTCACCGAGGAGGTCGGCATCTCCCCGCTGGCCGGCGACGGCGGACTGCTCTACCAGGCCAGGGTCGCCGAACTGGTCTCCACCGGACGGTCGTTCGCCCGCTTCGACGAGGACGGCAAGGTCGTCTTCAAGGCCGAGATCGGCGCCGTCACCGTCGGGGCCTGCCAGATCCAGGGCGTCTGGGTCGCCCCCGAGCACCGCGGCCGCGGCCACTCCGAGACCGGCATGGCCGCCGTGGTCAACACCGCGCTCGCCGAGGTCGCCCCCGTGGTCTCGCTGTACGTCAACGACTTCAACCTCCGGGCCCGCGCCGCCTACCGCCGGGTCGGCTTCCGCGAGGTCGGCGCGTTCATGAGCGTGCTGTTCTGACGCCCCGTCAGCACCCCGCCGGGTCGCGCAGCGGCAGGTGCGCGCCCATCACCGCGTACGGGCGCGCCGTGTTCGGGAAGCGCACCGCCGGCGCCAGGTCCCGGTAGCCGAGCGAGCGGTACAGCCGGCGGGCCGGGGTCTCCGCGTCGATCGCCGACAGGATCGACCGGTCAAGACCCGAGCGCCCGCACAGCGAGCGGATCAGCCGGGTGCCCACCCCCAGGCCCTGGAACTCCGGCAGCACGTGCAGCTCCGTCACCGCGAACACCCCGTCCAGCCAGTCCTCGTGGCCGCGCGCCGCCAGGTACGGCTCGATCACCGTCGACCACCAGTGGTCGCGCCGGTTCGGCATCCCGTACCCGAAGCCCACCAGTCGGCCCTGCGCCATCGCCCCCAGCGCCACCACCCCCGGCTGCAGGGCGTGCCGGCCCACGATCGGCAGCCGCACCGCCACCTCCTGCGGCCCCAGCCCGAACGCGACCGCCTGCACCTCCAGCACGGTCGGCGCCCACGCCGCCAGGTCGATGGCCTCGATCGTCACCCCGGTGAGCTGCTCCATGAAGCGGGACGTTACTACCTGCCGTCCCACCCGGTGCCGCACCCCGGCCTCACAGCCAGGACGCGAACTCCAGACGGAGCTCCGCGCCCGCCGCGTCCCCCGCCGCGAGCGCCCCCAGCGCGGCGTCCACCGCCCGCAGCAGCGTCCACGCCCGGACCCGCTCGACGGGCAGCTCCACCGCCTCGGAGAGCTGCCGCAGCCGCCGCCGCGCCGCGCCGCGCGGCCCCGGCGAGGCCGCCAGCGTGTCCACCCGGTCCAGCACCAGCCGGGCCAGGTCGAAGGCCCGGTCGCCGACCACCGGGCGCGGGCCGACCGCCAGCCACGGGGCCCGCTCCGCCGCCAGCACCCGCCCGTGGTGGAACGCCCCGTGCAGCAGCCAGTCGCCGCCGTCCCCGGCCAGCGCCACCGCCTCCAGCGCCTCGTCCACCAGCGGCGCGGCGTCCGCGGCGGCGGGCAGCGCCCGGCGCTCCGCGACCCGGGCGGCGATCCGGGCGGCCCGCTCCGGCAGGGTCTCGAAACCGTGCCCCGCCGGGGCCGCCACCCACAGCCGGCGCAGCAGGCTGGTCGCCTCCAGCATCGCCTTCGCCTCCGCCAGCGAACGCAGCGGGACCTCCCCGTGCAGGCGCTCCAGCAGCAGCGCCCCGTCCGCCTCGTCCAGCAGCAGCACCGTGCCCCGCCCCGCCCAGGCCCGCAGCGCCGCGGCCTCCGCCGAGGGGCGGGCCGCCTTCACCGCCACGGGGGAGCGGTCCGCCGCCCGGTGCGCGTAGAGCAGTACGCTGCCCCGCCCGCCCGGCTCCAGCACCCGTTCGGGCACCAGCCCCCAGTCGGCCACCCGCCGGGCGAGCAGGCCGGGCAGCGCCGCCAGCCAGACCTCCCCGGCGGGGTCCGCCGCTGCCCGGACCGACCCGACCAGCCGCCCGGGGACGGTGAACTGCGCAGATTGTGCCGACATGGGACCGATTATCGGGCACCGGCCGGGGCGCTCAGGGCGCAGCGCTCCCCGTCGGCCCCGTCGACCCCGCCGCCTCGGTGATCCCCGGCAGGGCGGGCAGGTCCGCGCCCCAGTGGGCGGCGCGCAGCGCGCACTCGCGGAGCGCGGCGGCACCCTCGGCGCGGAACGCGGCGGTGGCGGCCAGGTCGGCGTAGGAGGCGGTGAGCTGGATCTCCAGGTGGGCGGCGAGCTGCGCCGCG
This sequence comes from Kitasatospora sp. NPDC088391, assembly GCF_044753345.1. Lineage (NCBI taxonomy): Bacteria > Bacillati > Actinomycetota > Actinomycetes > Kitasatosporales > Streptomycetaceae > Kitasatospora > Kitasatospora sp. NPDC088391. The sequence continues at coordinate 43,682 of NZ_JBIVNB010000020.1, read as the reverse complement.
CCGGCGGCGTCCTTGACCGGGAACGGCAGCCGGTAGCCGGCCGCCGCCGCGGCGGGGGAGGCGCCCCGGCCGGCCAGCAGGCGCTGCCAGCCGTCGCGCCGGGCCTGGTGGGCGGCGTACGCGGCGCGGCCGTCCTCGCGCTGCGGCCCGACCGGGAGGAAGGCACCCACCACGCCGTACCCGTACACGGCGGCGTGCTCGGCGGCCAGCGCCGCCTGCAGCGCCGCGGTGTCGGCACTCGCCGGCGACGGGGCGGACGCGGACCCCGACGGGGCGGGCGCGGAGCCGGAGCCGGAGCCGGACGGGGCGGGCGCGGAGCCGGACGGGGCGGGCGCCGCGGCGTCGAAGGCCCCGGTGTCGCCGAGCGCGGCGGTGTGGGCCGCGCCGGAGGCGGCCACCGCGGCGAGGGTCCGGGCCAGCTCCGGGGAGGCGGCGGCCAGGTCGGCGAGGCGCAGGCCGACGGTGCGCCGTTCGGCGGCGGCCAGCTCGGCGACACCGCGCGCCGGGGCCGGGGCGGAGGCCGAAGCCGAGGCCGACGGGGCGGCGGACGGGGGCAGCGTCCGGGCCAGCGCCTCGCGGTGCTGGACCAGGTCCTCGCGCAGGTCGGTGAGCCGGGCCGCGTCCGCGGGGCCCGCCGCCGCGGCGACGGCGTCGTAGTCGGCCAGCAGGGCGTCGGTGGCGGCGAGCTGACGGAGCCTCAGCGCGGTGTCCGGGTCCTGCTCCCGCGGGCGGGGCGGCCGGTCGCCGCCACCGCCGGTGCAGGCGGCCAGCGGGAGCAGCCCGGCGAACGCCCCGAGGGCCAGGAAGGTCCGCCGTGTGGGCGCGGGCATCGGTGCTCCAGCGTGGTCGGTGGGGGTCGGTGGGGGTCGGTGGGGACGGTGTGCCCCCGTCGGGAGGAATCTTTACCGGATCAGCACGGTCTGCTGCTGGACCTCGGACGGTATCCGGCGGTTGTGACCTTGCTCGCAGCGGGGTGGTCCGGGCCGGGGTCGGAATCGGTGGTTCGGCCTCCGACCCGATAGGCTTCGCGGTGAGTTAGCACCTTCGACAACAGCAGACGCGGCCGAGGAGTCACCCGGATGAGCACCACCCCCACCGACCGGCTGCGCGCGTTGTTGGAGCCGCTGGCCGCCGAAGCCGGGCTGGACCTCGAAGAGGTCAAGGTGACCCAGGCCGGCAGCCGCCGCCAGGTGCAGATCGACGTGGACTCCGACGAGGGCGTCGACCTCGACGCGATCGCCGACTTCTCCCGCCTGGTGGGCCAGGCGCTGGACGAGTCGGACCTGATGGGCGCCGCCCCGTACCTGCTGGAGGTCGGTTCGCCGGGCGCCGAGCGCCCGCTGAACGAGCCGCGGCACTGGCGCCGGGCGACCGGCCGACTGGCGGCGATCAAGCTGGTGGACGGCGCGGAGCTGACCGCGCGGGTGCTGGAGAGCGACGAGGACGGCGCGCTGGTCGAGGTGCAGCCGGTCAAGGGGCGCGGCCGCCCCAAGGAGCGCCGACTGGAGTTCGCGGAGATCGCGCGGGCCCGGGTGCAGGTCGAGTTCAACCGCAAGGACGAGGAAACCATCGACGCCGCCGCCGACATCGCGGACACGGACGAAGAGGAAGAGGAGGCGTAGTCGTGGACATCGACATGAGTGCCCTGCGCGGGCTGGTCACCGAGAAGGGCGTGCCGTTCGACCTGCTGGTCGAGTCGATCGAGTCGGCCCTCCTCATCGCGTACCACCGCACCGAGGGCTCGCGCCGCCGGGCGCGGGTGGAGCTGAACCGCAAGACCGGCCACGTGACGGTCTGGGCCCTGGAGGACGCCTCCGAGCTGGAGGAGGGCGTCGAGCCGAAGGAGTTCGACGACACCCCGTCGGGCTTCGGCCGGATCGCCGCCTCCACCGCCAAGCAGGTCATCCTGCAGCGCCTGCGGGACGCCGCGGACGACCAGACCTTCGGCGAGTACGCGGGCAAGGAGGGCGACATCGTCACCGGTGTCGTCCAGCAGGGCAACGACCCGAAGAGCGTGCTGGTCGACATCGGCAAGCTGGAGGCCATCCTGCCCCCGCAGGAGCAGGTCCCCGGGGAGGTGTACGCGCACGGCACCCGGCTGAAGTGCTACGTGGTCGGCGTGCGGCGCGGTGTGCGCGGCCCGTCGGTCACCCTGTCGCGGACCCACCCGAACCTGGTGAAGCGCCTGTTCGCGCTGGAGGTCCCGGAGATCGCGGACGGCTCGGTGGAGATCGCCGCGATCGCCCGCGAGGCCGGCCACCGCACCAAGATCGCGGTCTGGTCGCGCCGCCAGGGCCTGAACGCCAAGGGCGCCTGCATCGGCCCGAACGGCATGCGGGTGCGCACCGTGATGTCCGAGCTGCACGGCGAGAAGATCGACATCGTCGACTGGTCGGAGGACCCGGCGGAGATGGTCGCCGCCGCGCTGTCGCCCGCGCGGGTGACGAAGGTGGAGATCGTCGACCTGGCCCAGCGCTCGGCCCGGGTGATCGTGCCGGACTACCAGCTGTCGCTGGCGATCGGCAAGGAGGGCCAGAACGCCCGCCTCGCGGCCCGGCTGACCGGCTGGCGGATCGACATCCGTCCGGACACCGAGGCCCCGGTCGAGGAATCGGCCGCCCGGTAGCAAGTGTTGTCATGAGCCTCCGGAGATCTACTCGGCGGCGGCGAGTCCCTTCGGAGGGGTAGACTTGAACGTGTCTGGCCGGACGCATGTCCGCGCACGCCCTGAACGCACCTGCGTGGGCTGCCGCAAGCGAGCGGCCAAGCACGAGCTGCTGCGTGTCGTGGCGGGCGAGGGCGAGTGCGTCCCCGATCCCCGCGGCACACGGCCGGGCCGGGGCGCGTATCTCCACCCCGATCCGGCCTGCCTCGACCTCGCGGTCCGCCGCCGGGCGTTCCCGAGGGCCCTCCGGGTCCAGGGCACGCTCGACCCCGGCGCCCTGCGGGAGCACGTCGGGGCAGGAGTGGCGCCGGCCGACGGGCAGTCGGTCCGCTGACGGGCACCGCGCCCGGCAACACGCACCAGTGCACGGCGGAGGTACGCCGCCGTGCGCCCCAGTCAGGTACCTCGCGAGATGGAAGTAGGTCGAGATTGCGATGAGCACTCGATGAGTACGCGATGAGTACGCCCATGAAGTAACGGCAGTCCGGCGGACGAATACCCCGGACGCATAGACAGGAGCGAAGTGGCTAAGGTCCGGGTATACGAGCTCGCCAAGGAGCTGGGTCTGGAGAGCAAGGCCGTCATGGCCAAGCTCACCGAGCTGGGCGAGTTCGTGCGTTCGGCGTCCTCGACGATCGAGGCGCCGGTCGTGCGCAAGCTGACTGACGCTTTGGGAGCGACCCCGCCGTCCGGCGGCGCGTCCTCCGCGAAGCCTGGCCCGCGGAAGCCCGCGGCGCCCCAGCCGTCCGGCGGTGCCGGTTCGGCCGCACCCAAGCCGGGTGCCCCCACCCCCGGCCCGCGTCCCGCTGCGGCGGCGCCGGGCCCCCGTCCCACCCCCGCGCCCGCCGCGCCGAAGCCCGCGGGTGCGCCCGCCCCGGCTCCGCGCCCGGCGGCGCCCGCCCCGGCCGCTCCGGCGCCGGCGGCGGAGTTCTCCTCCCCGGCCCCGGCCGGCGAGGCTCCGGCGCGTCCGGCCGCCCCGCGGCCGGCCCCGGCCAACCCCGCGGCCCGTCCGGGCCCGCGTCCGGCCGGTCCGCGTCCGGGCAACAACCCCTTCACCTCGGGCGGCGCGTCGGGCATGGCCCGGCCGTCCTCCCCGCGTCCGGGTGGTGCGCCCGCGGGTGACCGCGGCCCCCGTCCCGGTGGCGAGCGCGGTCCCCGTCCGGCCGGTGCGCCGGGTTCCGGTGAGCGCGGTCCCCGTCCCGGCGGCAACGCCCCGCGTCCGGGTGGTCCGGGCGCCGGTGCGCCGCGTCCGGGCGGTGCGCCCGCCGGTGAGCGCGGTCCCCGTCCCGGTGGCGCCCCGCGTCCCGGTGGCCCGGGCGCCGGTGCGCCGCGTCCCGACGGGATGCCCCGTCCGGCCGCTCCGCGCCCCGGTGCGCCGAGCCCGTCCGGGATGCCCCGTCCGAACCCCGGCATGATGCCGCAGCGTCCGGGCCCGCGCCCGGGTCCGGGTGCCGGTGCGCGTCCGGGTGGCCCCGGTGCGCGTCCGGGTGCTCCGGGCGGTGCCCGTCCCGGCTTCCAGGGCCGTCCGGCCGGTCCGGGCTCGCGTCCGGCCGGCGGCGGCTTCGGCGGCCCCCGTCCGGGTGGCGGCGCCGGTGGCGGCGGTGGCGGCTTCGGTGGCGGCGGTGCCCGTCCCGGTGGCTTCGGCGGTCGTCCCGGCGGCCCGGGTGCCCGTGGTGGCACGCAGGGCGCGTTCGGTCGCGGCCCCGGTGGCCGTCCGGCCCGCGGTCGCAAGTCGAAGCGCGCGAAGCGCCAGGAGTACGAGGCCATGCAGGCCCCGTCCGTCGGCGGCGTGATGCTGCCGCGCGGCAACGGTTCGACCGTTCGCCTCTCGCGCGGCGCTTCGCTGACGGACTTCGCGGAGAAGATCAACGCCAACCCGGCGGCGCTCGTCTCGGTGATGTTCAACCTCGGTGAGATGGTCACCGCCACCCAGTCGGTCTCCGACGCCACGCTGCAGCTGCTGGCCGACGAGATGGGCTTCGTGCTGGAGATCGTCAGCCGGGACGACGAGGACCGCGAGCTGCTGGAGTCGTTCGACATCGACTTCGGTGTCGACGAGGGCGACGAGGAGATGCTCGCCGCGCGTCCGCCGGTGGTCACCGTCATGGGTCACGTCGACCACGGCAAGACCCGCCTGCTCGACGCGATCCGCAAGACCAACGTGGTCGCGGGCGAGGCCGGCGGCATCACCCAGCACATCGGTGCCTACCAGGTGGTCACCGAGGTGAACGGCGAGCAGCGCCCGATCACCTTCCTCGACACCCCGGGTCACGAGGCGTTCTCCGCCATGCGTGCCCGTGGTGCCAAGTCCACCGACATCGCGATCCTGGTGGTCGCGGCCAACGACGGCGTCATGCCGCAGACGGTCGAGGCGTTGAACCACGCCAAGGCCGCCGGCGTGCCGATCGTGGTCGCGGTCAACAAGATCGACGTCGAGGGCGCCGACCCGACCAAGGTCCGCGGCCAGCTGACCGAGTTCGGTCTGGTGGCCGAGGAGTACGGCGGCGACACCATGTTCGTCGACATCTCCGCCCGCCAGGGCCTCAACATCGAGGAACTGCTGGAGGCCGTGGTCCTGACCGCGGACGCCTCGCTCGACCTCCGGGCCAACCCGGAGCAGGACGCGCAGGGCATCGCGATCGAGGCCCACCTGGACAAGGGCCGCGGCGCCATGGCGACGCTGCTCGTCCAGCGCGGCACCCTGCGGGTCGGCGACTCGATCGTGGTCGGCGACTCCTACGGCCGCGTCCGCGCGATGCTGGACGAGAACGGCAACAGCCTCACCGAGGCCGGCCCGTCCCGTCCGGTGCTGCTGCTCGGTCTGACCTCGGTGCCCCGCGCCGGCGACAGCTTCATCGTCGTCGACGAGGACCGCACCGCCCGCCAGATCGCCGAGAAGCGCGCCGCCCGCGACCGCAACGCCTCGATGGCCCAGCGCCGCGTCCGCGTGTCGCTGGAGGGCTTCGAGGCCGCGCTGGCCGCCGGCAACATCGAGAAGCTCAACCTCATCATCAAGGGTGACGTCTCCGGTTCCGTCGAAGCCCTCGAGGACGCCCTCGTCAAGCTGGACGTGGGCGAAGAGGTCGAGCTGCGGGTCCTGCACCGCGGTGTGGGTGCCATCACCGAGTCCGACGTGGACCTGGCGATGGGCTCGGACGCCATCATCATCGGCTTCAACGTGCGCGCCGAGGGCCGTGCGCGCACCGCGGCCGAGCGCGAGGGCGTCGACATCCGCTACTACTCGGTCATCTACCAGGCGATCGAGGAGATCGAGGCGGCGCTCAAGGGCCTGCTCAAGCCCGAGTACGAGGAGGTGCGCCTCGGCTCCGCGGAGATCCGCGAGGTGTTCCGCTCCTCCAAGTTCGGCAACATCGCGGGTGTCCTCGTCCGCGAGGGCATCATCCGCCGCAACACCAAGGCGCGCCTGCTGCGCGACGGCAAGGTCGTGGCGGAGAACCTCAACATCGAGGGCCTGCGCCGCTTCAAGGACGACGCCACCGAGGTCCGCGAGGGCTTCGAGGCCGGTGTCACGCTCGGTTCGTTCAACGACATCAAGGTCGAGGACGTCATCGAGACCTACGAGATGCGGGAGAAGCCCCGCTCGTAACGGGGGCCTGACCGGGGCCGGTCGGCGGGTGTTTATCCCGTCGACCGGCCCCGGCCGCGCTTGTTAGGGTCGGGGCCTGTCGGAAACCCTTCGAGGCTCCCAGGCCGGCCCAGGCCTGTCCCACATGTTCGTAGGAACACTCACCTTCGACCTGCTCCTCGGCGACGTGCACTCGCTCAAGGAGAAGCGGTCGATCGTGCGGCCCATCGTGGCCGAACTGCAGCGCAAGTACAGCGTGTGCGCTGCCGAGGTAGGGAACCAGGATCTGCACCGCAGGGCCGAGATCGGCTGTGCGGTGGTGTCCGGCGACGCCGGGTACGTCAACGAGATCCTGGACAGCTGCGAGCGGCTGGTCGCCGGCCGCCCCGAGGTGATGCTGCTCTCCGTCCGGAGGCGCCACCACCACGACGACGACGAATGACCTGCGGGAGTCACCACTGTCACACCCGCACCGGACCGAGAGCGCCCACAAGGCTGGGCGCGGGCGGGTACGTTGGGGAGAGGGCCCCTCCGGGAGTGGTCATGACCCGGGTACGCGCCCATTGCACGAGGAGGCAACGTGACCGACACCGCTAGGGCGCGCAAGCTCGCCGACCGCATCCAGGTGGTCGTGGCGGAGACCCTGCAGCGCCGGATCAAGGACCCGCGACTCGGGTACGTCACCATCACCGACGCCCGGGTGACGGGCGACCTGCGCGAGGCCACCGTCTTCTACACCGTCTACGGTGACGAGGCGGAGCGCGAGTCCAGCGCGGCCGCGCTGGAGAGCGCCAAGGGCATCCTGCGCTCCGAGGTCGGCAAGCAGACCGGGGTCCGGTTCACGCCGACCCTGACCTTCGTGGCCGACGCACTGCCGGACAACGCCCGGAACATCGACGACCTGCTGGACAAGGCGCGGCTCTCCGACGCCGCGGTCCGCACGGCCGCCGCCGGGGCCGCGTACGCCGGTGACGCCGACCCCTACAAGGCGGCGCGCGACGACGACGAGGACGAGTGACGATGGCCGGGGAGCCGGCCGAGTCCGGTGCCGCGGGGGCGGTTTCCACCGTTGAGGTGGAGACCGCCCTCGCGGTGCTTCCGGGCCCGCGCAGCGGGTCGTCGGGCGACTCCGGCGCGGAGTCGGCGGGCGGCCCGTTCGAGGCGCAGTGGGCCCGGGCCGTGGAACTGGTCGCGGGCTGCGACCCGATCGACCTGATCTGCCACATCGCCCCCGACGGCGACGCGCTCGGCTCGGCGCTGGCCGCCGGGCTGGCGCTGCGCGGCCTGGGCAAGCGGGTGCGGGTGTCGTTCGGCGACGACCCGCAGGTGATCCCGGAGTCGCTGTCCTTCCTGCCCGGGCAGGAGCTGATCGTGCCCGCCGCCGCGGTGCCGGACCGGCCCGCCCTGGTGCTGGCCTTCGACGCCGCCTCCGAGGACCGGCTCGGACTGCTCCGGGACAAGGCGTTCGCCGCCGAGGAGCTGGTGGTCCTCGACCACCACGCCTCCAACCCGGGCTTCGGCACCGTCCGGCTGATCGACCCGTCCGCGCCCGCCACCGCCGTGCTGGTGGACGAGCTGCTGCGGCGGCTGCGGGTGCCGCTGGACCAGGCGATCGCGACCTGCCTGTACACCGGCATCGCCACCGACACCGGCTCGTTCAAGTACCGGGCCACCACGCCCGCCACGCACGAGATGGCCGGGCGGATGCTGGCCACCGGCATCCGGCACGACCTGATCTCCCGCCAGCTCTGGGACACCACCTCGTTCGGCTACCTGAAGGTGCTGGCCGGGGCGCTGGAGCGGGCCGCGTTCGAGCCCGGGGAGGCCGGCGGGCACGGGCTGGTGTGGACCTGGGTGCCGTACCAGGACCTGGCGCTGTTCGGCGTCACCGTCGAGGAGATCGAGGGCCTGATCGACGTGCTGCGCAAGCCCGCCGAGGCGGACGTCGCGCTGGTGCTCAAGCAGGACCCGGACGGCACGCTGCGCGGCTCCTGCCGCTCCCGGGGCGCGGTCGACGTGGCCGCGGTGTGCGCCCGGATGGGCGGCGGCGGGCACGTGTACGCGGCCGGGTTCAGCGCCCGGGAGGCCGTGGAGGCCACCGTGGAGCGGTTCCGGGTGGCGCTGGCGGAGGAGAGCGCGCGCTAGGCTCGTCCGGTTCGGTGGACGGGCCGCGGCCGCGGTGGTGCGTGCGGCAGCGGCGGCGCGCTGGCGCGCGCGGACTTGAAACGATGATGAAGCGATGAAGCGTAAAGGGACGGGCCCCGACGGGCTGGTGATCGTCGACAAGCCGGAGGGCATCACCTCGCACGGGGTGGTCGCCAAGCTCCGGTGGCTGGCCGGCACCCGGAAGGTCGGGCACGCCGGGACCCTGGACCCGATGGCCACCGGCGTGCTGGTGATCGGCGTCGAGCGGGCCACCCGGCTGCTCGGGCACCTGATGCTCACCGCCAAGACCTACGAGGCGACGATCCGGCTCGGGCAGACCACGATCACCGACGACCGGGAGGGCGAGGTCACCGCCTCCGTCCCGGCCGACGGGGTGGCCCGGGAGGCGGTCGACGCGGAGGTCGCCCGGCTCACCGGCGAGATCATGCAGGTGCCGTCCAAGGTCAGCGCGATCAAGATCGACGGGAAGCGCTCGTACGCGCGGGTGCGCGAGGGCGAGGAGTTCGAGCTCGCCGCCCGGCCCACCACGGTGCACTCCTTCACGGTGCACGAGGTCCGCCCCGCGGTCGCCGAGGACGGCACGCCGGTGCTCGACCTGGACGTCACCGTCGAGTGCTCCTCCGGCACCTACATCCGGGCGCTGGCCCGCGACCTGGGCGCGGCGCTCGGCGTCGGCGGCCACCTGACGATGCTGCGGCGCACCAGGGTCGGGCCGTACTCCGTCGAGTCGGCGCACACCCTGGAGCAGCTGGAGGAGAAGCTGGAGGTGCTGCCGATCGCCGAGGCCGCGGCCGCCGCCTTCCCGCGCTGGGACGTGGACGCCGAACAGGCCCGGCTGCTCTCCAACGGCATGCGGCTGCCCGCGCCCGGGCTGGACGCGGACGGGCCGATCGCGGTCTTCGGCCCGGACGGGCGGTTCCTGGCACTGGTCGAGGAGCGCGGCGGGCTGGCCCGGTCGGTGGCGGTCTTCGTCGGCTGACGGGGCGTCGGGCGGTACGGCGCCGGCGGTGCGGCGTCGGCCGTCGGTGCTCAACGCACGGCCAGGCGCCAGTCGTTGCTGTGCAGGAAGCGGCCGGAGCCCTGCGGGTACTCGAAGGCGCACGGGCCGGTGCCGGTGAAGCCCAGGCGGGCGCAGAGCGCGTTGGAGGGCGCGTTGTCGACCGCCGGGAAGGCGTGCAGCACGCCCGGCGCGGCCGGGTCGGCGGCGACCGCGGCGCGCAGCTCGGCGAGCAGGGCCCGCCCCGCGGCCACCGCCACGCCGCGGCCCTGGAACTCCGGCAGCACGTTCCAGCCGGTCTCGTGGATCTCCGCGCCCCGCCACTCCCGGCGGTGGCGGGCGATCGAGCCCGCGGGCGCCCCGTCGACCAGCACCGCGAACATCACGCCGCCCCGGGACGGGAGCCCGAGGTAGCGGCGGTGGCGGACCAGCAGCTGCTCCGGGGTCTCCGGGCCGCCGACGTGACGGCGCATCAGCGGGGTGTTGATGCGCCGCAGCAGGTCGAGGTGGGCGTCGGACCAGGGCTCCAGGCTGATCTCCATACCCGGCATGGTGCCCCGGCGGGGCGGCCGGGGCGAGCGGGTTTCCCGGGGGCGGGCCGGTGCCGGGGTGTGGGCCGGTGCCGCGGCGGTCAGGACAGCGCGGTGGGGCGGCTCCCGTCGGGCGCGCGGGCGGCCGGGAAGAGGCGTTCGACGGCGGCGACCACGGCGGCGCGGCGGGCGGCGAGGAAGGCGGCGCGCTCCCCGGGGGCGGTCGGCAGCCGGTCGGGGCGGTCGGCCCAGGCGGTGGCGAGGCGGTCGACGAAGACCAGGACGTCCTGCGGGTCCCAGCCGGGGTCGAGCAGCCCCGCGGCCTGGGCGGCGCGCAGCCGGGTCAGCCGCCGGGCGGTGGCGCGGCGCAGGGCCGCGTCGGGTGGCGAGCCGTCCGTGCCGAGCTCCAACTGCCCCCAGCGGACCAGACGCAGGCGCTCCGGGTGGGCGGTGAAGTGGTCGTGCAGCCGGCCGGCGTAGGCGGGCAGGTCGGCCGGGTCCAGCCGGGCGGCCCGGGCGACCGCGGCGAGCTCCTGGGCGCAGACCAGCCGGTACAGCTCCTCCTTGCCGGCGAAGTGGGCGTACACCCGCTCCTTGCTGGTGCGGGCGGCCTTGGCGATCCGGTCGACCCGGGCCCCGGCGATCCCGTGCCGGGCGAACTCGGCGGTGGCGGCCGCGACGACCCGGTCGCGGGTCGACCCGGCGGCCTCCGGCGGGGCGGCGGAAGGGGAGCCCGCGGGGGAGCCGGAGGTGGGGTCGAGCGGGGAGCCGGACGGGGCGGGCGCGCGGAGCGGGGCAGGCCGGAGGAGGGCCGGGGGCGGGGGAGTCATGGCTGCACGGTACGGGGCCCGGGTGACGGGCCGTCAGGTTGTCCGGGGACGGGGGCGCCGGAGGGTCGGCGGAGTCAGCAGGGCGGGACGGCCGACGGGGTGAGCGGGGTGTCGCCCGGGGCGGGGGCGAGGCCGCGCAGGACGTGGTCGAGGACGTCGTCGAGGACCTGGTCGAGGGCGGGGCCGGTCAGGGTACCGGTGGCGGCGCGGGCGGCGACGCCGTGGACGGCGGTGAAGAGGAGCTGGAAGATCCGCCCGGTGTCGCCGGGGCGGACCAGCCCCTCCCGCTGCCCCTGGGCGACCACCTGGGCGACCTCGTCCTCCAGTGGCTGCCAGGCGGTGCGCAGCTCGTCCGTCACGGCGGGGTCGTGCTTGCGGATGAAGGTCAGCTCCAGCAGGGCGGGGCGCTCGGCGGCGAAGTCCACGTAGGCGCGGGCGAAGGCGCGCAGCCGGGCGTCGAAGCCGGACCCCGCGGTGGCGAGGCGGGTCCGGGCGGCGGCCGCGACGCGCTGGATGCCGGTCAGTGCGAGCGCGTCCAGCAGGGCCCGCTTGTCGCGGAAGTGGCGGCTGGGCGCGGCGTGGCTGACGTCCAGGTCGCGGGCCAGTTCGCGCAGCGAGAGCGCGTCCGCCCCGTGCTCCTGGAGGGCCTTCTCGGCCTGGGCCAGCAGTGCGGCGCGGAGGTCCCCGTGGTGGTAGCGGCCCGTTCGCATGGGCTCATGATAGGCGAATGTTGACGTTGACCACTTTGTGGGCAGCGACTACATTCGAGTTGTTGTCACCGTCAACATGCGGGGGTCGCGCACGCCCGCCGCCGCCCTGGGAGCCCCGATGGATTTCACCCGCAGCACCGCCCTGATCACCGGCGCCTCCACCGGCATCGGCGCCGCCTTCGCCCGCGAACTCGCCGCCCGCGGGGCCGACCTGGTGCTGGTCGCCCGCAGCGAGCGGCGGCTCGCCGACCTCGCCGCCGAACTGACCGCCGCGCACGGCGTCCGGGCCGCGGTGCTCGTCCAGGACCTGGCCGCCGACGACGCCCCCGCCGTGCTCCGGCGGCGGCTCGCCGAGCAGGGCCTGGAGCCCGACGTGCTGGTCAACAACGCCGGCTTCGGCATGCACGGGCCGCTGGCAGCCGCCGACCCCGACCGGGTCGCCGCCCAGGTCCGGCTGAACTGCCTGACCCTCACCGAACTCACCACCCGCCTGCTGCCCGGCATGGTCGCCCGCGGCCGCGGCGCGGTGGTCAACGTCGCCAGCACCGCCTCGTTCCAGCCGCTGCCCGGCATGGCCGTCTACGGGGCCACCAAGGCGTACGTGCTGTCCTTCACCGAGGCGCTCGCCCACGAACTGAAGGGCACCGGCGTGCGGGCGCTGGCGATCTGCCCCGGCGCCACCGACACCCCGTTCTTCGAGGTGATGGGCGGCGAGGTCACCGGCCCCGGCGCCAAGCGCACCCCCGAACAGGTGGTCGCCACCGCGCTCGCCGCCCTCGCCAAGGGCCGCCCCAGCGCCGTCGACGGCCTGCTCAACCGGCTCACCGCCGCCTCCCCGCGCCTGCTGCCCCGCCGCGCCGTCACCGCCGTCGCCGCCCGCTTCACCCGCACCGCCGCGCCCGCGCCCGGGAACTGACGGGCCGTCGGACTGCCGCCCCCGTCGCCCCTGCTGCCTCCCGCCGCCCCGTCGCCGCCCGGCGTGGATGCCCGGCGGCGGCGCTCGGGGCCCGCTCCGCTCCGCCCGCGCGCGGGCCCCGGAGGGGGCGCGCGGAGTGAAGCGGTGTGGTGAGAGGGGCGCACGGGGTGCCGTGGGGCTGGTGGGGGGCAAGCTGACCGCGGCGTGTACGGCGGCCGTACCCCGGCCCCGGGCGGGCCAGGGGCCGCGGCCCGGCGGGAGGACTGGCCAGATGGGCGAGGACACGGGCGCCGTCGGTGCGGGGCATCCGGCACCGGCGCTGCTGCGGATCAGGGACGCGCAGGGCCGGCTGTGCGGCCTGGGCTTCGTCGCCGACCGGCACGGCACGGTGGTCACCGCGCACGAGGCGGTGGCCGGACTGCCCCGGCTGGTGCTGCACACCCCCGGCGGGCAGTCCCGGGTGCTCGGCCCCGAGAGCGTCGACCTGCTCCCCGCGCGCGGCCTCGCACTGCTGCGCACCGCCGCCGTCGGCGGCGTCCCCGGCCCGGCGCTGGCGATCGGCCGCGGCCCCGTCGGCGGCCCCGTGGTGGTGCCGCACCAGCGCTGGGAGGACGGCACTCCCGTCCTGGTCCGGGGCGGCCCCGTCGGCCGGGAGAGCGGGCGCTGCGCGGACGGCGCGCGGGTGCGCACCGTCCCCGGCGTCCTGGTGCTCGACCTCGCCGCCACCCCGACCGCCGGCGCCCCCGTCCTCGACCCCGCCACCGGCGCGGTGCTCGCCGTGATCGCGCCCCGGGTGCGCGCCGTCCCCGGCGCGGGCGTCGCAGCCGTCCCGCTGACCGCCGACGACCCGCCGCCCGACACCGACCCGCTCGGCGGGCTGCTCGCCCGCAACGCCGCCGACGTCCCCGCCTTCGGCCGGGCGCTCAACCTGGGCGGCGCGCTGCGCCTGGCCGAGGCCCAGCTGGACGCCGCCACCGCCGGGCCGGGCCGGGTCGCCGACCTGGCCGCCGACCGGGTCGACCGCCCCGACGGGCTCAGCGGCGAGGAACCCGGCGACACCCTCACCGTGCTGCTCGGCGGCACCGGCAGCGGCCGCACCACCGAACTCGCCGCGCTCGCCGTCCGCCGGGCCGCCGCCGAACACCCGCTGCCCACCCTCTGGCTGCGCGGCGCCGACCTCGCCGCCGGCGACCGCAGCCTCGGCGACCCGCTGCGCCGCCGCCTCGCCGAGGCCGCCCGGGCCCTCGGCGTCCCCGAGGCCGACCCCGGCGAACTGGCCGCGCTGTGCGCCGACGCCGGGCGCCCGCTGCTGCTCGTCCTGGACGCCCCCGAGGAGGCGCCGCTGATGCTCTCCGCGCGCTGGCTGGCCGGCGGGCTGGACTGGCTGCGCGGCAACCGGGTCCGGGCCCTGGTCGCCTGCCGCCCCGACGGCTGGGACCAGCTCGGCCCCTGGCGGGCCGCCGCCCGGGCCCTGTGGCTCGGCCCGCTCACCGACGACGCGGCCGCCCGGGCCGGGCGCCGCTACGGCCTCCCCGAGACCTTCCTCGGCACCGCCGACCGCGGCCACCCGCTCGCCCTCCGGCTGGCCGGCGACCTGCGCACCGCAGGCGTGCACGGCCCCGTCGGCAGCCGCGCCGAACTCTTCGACGGCTGGCTCGACCTGGCCTGCCTCACCGTCGCCCGCCGGATCGCCGCCGCCCCCGGCGGGCCGCGCCGCCACCGCCGCGGCGACCCCGTCCCGCCCCCCGAGGACGCCCGGCAGGTCCGCCGGCTCGCCGCGGTCGCCGCGGGGCGGCTGCACGAGGCCGCCCGGCTGATGCTCGGCGCCGGGGACGGGGCACTGCCCGCCGCCGACTTCGACCGGCTCTTCCCGGCGGCGGGCGGCTGGGCCCGGGCGGTCCGCGAGGAGCGCCTGCTCGTCCCGGCGGGCACCGGCCACCGGGCCGGCCACGAGGAGTGGGGCGAGTGGCTGCAGAGCCTGCACCTCGACCTCGACGCGGCACTGCGCCTGCTGCTGGAGGAGGACGGCCCGGGGGAGGGCGGCCCGAAGGAGGACGTCGAAGCGACGGACCGTCAGGACGGCGACGGGGCGGGGCCGCGGGAGGACGGGGGCGGCTGCCGGGCGTGCGGCGGCGGGGCGGACGGGGCGGCGGACCGGGAGGGCGTCGCGGCGGACACCGGGGTGACGGGCCGTCAGGACGGCGGCGCCGCCTGCCGGGTGTGCGCCGGGCCGGGCGGTGGTGAACCGGCCGCGGGGGAGCCGGGCGGCGGACCGGCCCGGGCGCGCCCCGCGGGGCCGGGCGGAGTGGTGGTGCTGGCGGAGCGGCGCGCGGGCCGGGTGCCCGGGCCGGTGCCCCGGCCGGGCGGGGAGGCCGTCGGCGGGGTCGGCCGGGGCCGGGCCGGGGTGGTGGTCGGGGCCCTGCGGCGGCTCGGGGAGGTGCGCGGGGCGGCCGCGCTGGACGGCCTGCTGGAGCGGGCCCGGGCGGCACTGGAGCGCGCCGAACGCGGCAGCGAGGCCGACTGGTGGGCGGGCCGGCTGCTCGCCGAGGGCCTCGCGGGCAGCCCGGACCCGGCGGCGCACCGGGAGGTGCTGGAACTGCTCGCGCGGCGGGCCGGCCGGGACGAGCGGTTCGGCCCGGAGTTCTGGACCGGCCTGCCGCTGCCGACCGCCGAACGGGCCGCCCTGCTGGGACGGCTGGCGGCCGGCAGCGGCCCGGCCGACCGGCTCGCGGTGCTCCACCGCGCCGCCGCGGACCTGCTGACGGCGGACCCGCACACCGTGCTGCCGCTGCTGTGCGCCTGGTACGAGGCCGGGGACGGCGCCGCCGACCTCGCCGACGAACTGCTGTACGCGCACCGGGCGCTGGCCCTGGACGGCCTGACGGAGGCCCTGGTGGCCGCCGCCCACCCGCGCGCCGACGCGCTGCTCGGCCGCCTCGCCGCGGACGAGCCGTCCGCGCTCTGCCGGGCGGTGGACCGGTGGAGCCACGACCCGCGCCCGGAGCGGCACGTCGCCGCCGCCGTGCACGCCCTGCGGGCCGCCCCGCACGCCGGCGGGTCGGGCGCCCGGCTGCTGCGGCTGGCCGCCCGGACGCTGCTGGCCCGGGAGGAGGAACCGGCCCTGCACGGCGCCGCGCTGGCGGTGCTGGTGCGCGACCCCCGGGACGGCGCCGACCACCTGGCGCCGGCGCTGGCCGCCTACCGGGCGGGCGACCCGTTCCTGACCGCCGAGGTGCTGGCGGGCCTGCTGGACGTGCACCCGGCACCGGTGCTGGCCGAGGTCCGGGAGCGGCTGCGGGCCCCCGGCGCCCGGTTCGAGGAGGGCCTGCGGGTGCTGGCCGGGGCCGCCGACCCGGCGGTGGCGCGGGCCGGGACGCTGCTCGCCGCCGACCTGCTGCGGGAGCGGCCGGAGGCGGCCGCCCCGGTGGCCGCCCACCTGGACGCGCTGCTGGACGCGGGCGGGGACGGCCGTCCGCTGCTGCCCGCGGTGCTGGCCGCCGACCCCGCCGCCCGGGCCGTCCTGGCGCCGGTGCTGGCCTCGCCCGGGGAGAGCCGGGAGGCCCTGCTGGACGCCCTGCTGGCCGTCGAGCGGGACCCCGGGGTGCTGGCCGCGGTGGTCGAGGCGCTGGCGGCCCGGCACGCCGGGCACCCGGAGCGGCGGGTGCGCCTGCTGCTGGCCCGGGTGGCCGGGCACTGGCCCGGCGCGGACGCCGTCCTGGTGCGCTGCGCGGGCCGCTGGGCGGGTTTCGCCCGGCTGCTGGCGGCCTGGCCCGAGGACGCCCCGCCGCTCCCCGAGGGGCCCCGGCTGGCCCGGATGCGGGCGCTGACCTCGGCGGGACGCGATCCGCAGTACGCCGCGGCGGAGGCGGAGCGACAGGTCGACCGGCCCGGCGGCCGTCCGACCGGTCACACCGGGGGCCTTCCGGTACCTGGGCAGGGCCGGTCGCATGGCACGCTATAGGGGTTCGGTTTCGGTCTTTCGAGTGCACGGGTGTGCACACCGTAGGAACAAGGAGCGGTCAGGTGCAGCGCTGGCACGGCCTGGAGGAGATCCCCGGGGACTGGGGGCGCAGCGTCGTCACCATCGGATCGTTCGACGGGGTCCACCGCGGACACCAGTTGATCGTCAACCGGGTGGTGGAGCTGGCCGGGGAGTTGGGGGCGAAGTCGGTCGTCGTCACCTTCGACCCGCACCCGAGCGAGGTGGTCCGCCCCGGCAGCCACCCGCCGCTGCTCGCCCCGCAGCCGCGGCGGGCCGAGCTGATCGACCACCTCGGCGTGGACGCCGTCCTGGTGCTGCCGTTCACGGCCGAATTCTCGCAGGAGTCGCCGGAGTTCTTCGTCCGCTCCGTGCTGATCGACGCGCTGCGCGCGAAGGCTGTGGTCGAGGGCCCCAACTTCCGCTTCGGGCACCGGGCGGCGGGCGACGTCGCGCTGCTCGCCGAACTCGGCGCGGCCGACGACTTCACCGTCGAGGTGGTCGACCTGCAGGTGCGCGGCACCGCGGGCGGCGGCGAGCCGTTCTCGTCCACGCTGTGCCGGCGGCTGGTCGCCGAGGGGGACATGGCGGGCGTCGCCGAGATCCTCGGTCGGCCGCACCGGGTCGAGGGCGAGGTCGTCCGCGGCGCCCAGCGCGGCCGCGAACTCGGTTACCCCACCGCCAACGTGGATACCGTCCCGCACTCGGCGATCCCCGCGGACGGCGTGTACGCGGGCTGGCTGACCGCCGACGGCGAGACCATGCCCGCCGCGATCTCGGTCGGCACCAACCCGACCTTCGACGGCACCCACCGCACCGTCGAGGCCTACGCCATCGACCGGGTCGGCCTCGACCTGTACGGGCAGCACGTCGCCGTGGACTTCCTGGCCTGGCTGCGCGGCATGGAGAAGTTCGACTCCATCGAGGCCCTGCTGGAGCGGATGGCCGAGGACGTCAAGCGCGCCCGGGACCTCACCGCCCGCGACTGACCCCCAAGCCCGACCGCCCGCGCCCGACCGGCCCCGCCGGAACGCGCCGGCCCCCCGCGGAAGCTCTTCCGCGGGGGGCCGGTCGGCGCGTGCTCAGCCCTGGTGGGGCGGGTAGCCGTAGCCGGGCGGCGGCGCCTCGTGCGGCGGCGGGTAGCCGTAACCGGGCTGCGGCTGGCCCTGCTGCGGGTAGCCGCCCTGCTGCGGGTACGGCGGCTGCTGCCAGGGCTGGCCCTGCTGCGGGTAGCCCCCCTGCTGGGGGTAGCCGCCCTGCTGCGGGTAGCCCTGCTGCTCCGGCGGAACCCCCTGCTGCTGGCCCTGCCAGGTCTGGCCGCCCTGTTGCTGCTGCCAACCGCCCTGCTGCTGCTGCCAGTTGCCCTGCTGGGCCCGGGCGATGTCCTCGCCGACCAGCGCCGCCAGCTCGAAGTAGGCGTCCCGGACCTTCGGGCGCATCATCTGCAGGTTGACCTCGGCGCCGGCCGCCAGCGACTCGTCGAACGGCACCACCACGACGCCGCGGCAGCGGGTCTGGAAGTGCGCCACGATGTCCTCGACCTTGATCATCTTGCTGGTCTCGCGCACCCCGGAGACCACCGTGATCGACCGCTGCACCAGGTCCGCGTACCCGTGCGCGGACAGCCAGTCCAGCGTGGTCGAGGCACTGGACGCGCCGTCCACGCTCGGCGTGGCCACCACGATCAGCTGGTCCGCGAGGTCCAGCACGCCGCGCATCGCCGAGTACAGCAGGCCGGTGCCGGAGTCGGTCAGGATGATCGGGTAGTGCTGACCGAGTACCTGGATGACCTGGCGGTAGTCCGAGTCGTCGAAGGTGGTGGAGACCGCCGGGTCGACGTCGTTCGCGACGATCTCCAGGCCCGAGTTCGGGTCCTGCGAGGTGAACTGGCGGACGTCCATGTAGCTGCGGACGTGCGGGATCGCCGTCACCAGGTCGCGGATGGTCGCCCCGGTCTGCCGCTTGATCCGGCGACCCAGGGTGCCCGCGTCCGGGTTGGCGTCGATCGCGATGACCTTGTCCTGCCGCTCGCTGGCCAGCGTCGCGCCCAGCGAGGTGGTGGTCGTGGTCTTGCCCACGCCGCCCTTGAGGCTGATCACCGCGATCCGGTAGCAGGTCATCACCGGGTGCCGGATCAGCTCCAGCTTCTGCTGCTTGTCGGCCTGCGCCGACTTGCCGCCGAACTGGAACCGGGACTGCTTCTGCGCCTTCGGCTGGCCGCGCAGCAGCCGGTCCGAGGACAGCTCCACCGCCGCCGTGTAGCCCAGCGCCGCCCCGTGCGCCGCCGCCTGCGGGCCGGGCTGCTGGAACTGCGCCGGCGCCTGCGGGGCGTTGTGCGGACCGGCCTGCGGCCAGCCGCCCGCCCGCGGGTCCACCGGCCACTGCGGCGGCGGCTGCTGGCCCTGCTGCGGGTACGGCTGCTGCTGGGGCTGCCCCTGCTGGGGGTAGCCGCCCTGCTGCGGGTACTGCGGGGGGTACGGCTGCTGCTGCGGCTGCCCCTGCTGCGGGTAGCCGCCCTGCTGCGGGTACTGCGGCGGCGCGGCCTGGGTCTGCACCGGCGGCTGGGCCTGCACGGGGGGCTGCTGGACCACCGGCGGCTGCGGCTGCACCGGGGGCTGGGCCTGCACGGGCGGCTGCGCGGTCGTCGGCTCGACGGGGGGCTGCGCGACCGGCGGCGCGGCCTGGGTCTGCACCGGCGGCTGCGCGACCTGCTGCTCCGGCTGCGGCTGCACCGGCGGCTGGGCCTGCACGGGGGGCTGCGCGGTCGTCGGCTCGGCGGGCGGCTGGGCGACGGGGGGCTGGGCGACGGGCGGCGCGGCCTGGGTCTGCACCGGCGGCTGCGCGGCCTGCTGCTCCGGCACGGCCGGCTGCGGCTGCACCGGGGGCTGGGCCTGCACGGGCGGCTGCTGGGCCACCGGGGGCTGGGCGACCGGTGGCTGCGCGGCAGCGGTCGGCGCGGCCGGAGCGGCGCTCTGGGTGTACCAGGACGGCGGGGTGTAGTCCGGGGCGTCGGACCAGTCATCGTCGTCCTCGGCCGCGTTGTCGCCGACGTAGACGCCGTCCCGATCGCTGCTCACTGGGGGCTCCCTCGTTCTCGCCGAAGCTGCTTCGGCGCTTGCCGTCGAGCATTAAGACTAGGCGGTAAGCAACCGCGGGTTGAAGGCGGTTCCCGGGCCGCAGGCCGACAGGGGGCGGCCGGGAAGATCCCCGGCCGCCCCCAGCGGCCCGCGGCCCGGCCGGTCCGCGGTCAGTCCATCCGGCGCGGGATGCCCAGCACCTGGGTCTCGGCCTCGCCCGGGTTGGTCAGCACGTACTGGCGGCGCATCCGGGTCGCCCACAGCGTGACGTTGTCCGGCAGCGTCGGCAGCGTGGTGACGTCGCGGGGGCCGAGCGACAGCATCCGGCCCACCACCTCGGACTCCTGCGGCGAGATCCGCTGCAGGCCCACCAGGTCGGCGGCGTTCAGCACCCGGGACGCGTTCGGGCCCAGGTACGGCAGCACCGTCAGCGTGGTCTGCCACGGCGCCGCCGACAGCCGGCTGCGCGAGGGCCGCGCACCCAGGTCACGAACCACCAGGACGGGTGACGCCACCGAGGCGCCCTGCGCGCCCAGCCGGCCCACCTGGTGGACCGTCACGCACGGCTGCCCGCCGCCCGCCGCCTGCGCCATCGGCGCCCACGCCTGCGGACGGCCGGTCTCCACCGCGATCCGGGCCCCGGTCGCGGCCGCCCGCAGCGCGATCAGCTGCGCCGTCCACATGCCGCCGACCAGCGCCACCTCGTACGGGACGGGCCGGAACAGGCCCATCACGGTGGGCTGCTGCTGCTGGTCGACACCGACCACCACGCCGTCGTCGCCGACCGGGAAGGACAGCGCGGACAGCTCGTCCACCGTCAGGACGTGCTTCTCGCGCCGCGGCCCGCGCAGGCCGAAACCGGGACGGACCCGCACCTGGCGCTGCTCGACGGACTGCGGCGCCTGGCCGGAGTAGGTCTGATAGGCCATCAGGACGTCCCTCCCAGGGGCAGCGTGGCGAGCAGGCCGGGGGCGTGCTCCAGGTCGAGGCGGGTCAGGGAGGTGCCGACGTGCTGCGCCCGGGACTCCACCAGGCGGCCCACCTGGCCCACCTCGCTCTCGCTGCGCCCGGTCAGCCGCAGGTGGCCGCTGAGCGCCACCGAGCCGCCCATCGCCCGGGTCGCGGTGACGGTGAAGGTGGAGGCGAACGCCGGGGTGCCGGTGAGCTGGTTGACCAGCTCGGGGGCGGCGATCCGGCCGTCACCCGCGCCCGGCCGGGACAGCGTCGGCCACTTGGAGATCCAGTACGTGGTGTGCCAGCGGTCGTCGATCCGGCAGAACTTCGCCGACTCCTGGGCCCGGCGCGCGACGCCGACCCCGCCGCCGGAGCCCTGCCGGCCCGCCACCGCCACCGGGTTGGCGCACACCGAGATGGCCAGCGCCGCGATCAGCTCCCGCTCGTCCAGGACGGTCGCGGTGAAGCCGGCGCTGTTCAGCCGCCCGGCGAGCTGGTCGGTGACCCGCTGCAGCGCCTTGCGGGCGCCCTCCTCGCCGCCGCCGCGGGCCAGCACGGCGGTCGCCGCGCGCTCCGGGTCGAGCTTCAGGGCGACCCAGGTCAGCCGCAGCGCCGGGGTGCTGACGCCGCCCGGGGCCTGCTGGTAGGCGCGGGCCGCGAGCGAGTGCTCGGGCAGGTGCGGGGCGGGCGCGGGCTGGGTGTGCTGGATCAGCTGTACCGACTCCAGACCGATGTCGTCGACCTGGAGGATCGAGCAGATCAGGTCCAGCGGCAGGCCGGAGGCGCCCCGGCCGGGGCGCAGCGGCTGGTCCTTGGACTGCACCAGCAGCACCGAGGTGAAGAAGGTGCCGTCGCCGACCATGCCGGTCTCGCGGCGCAGCGGGCGGCCGTCGCCGAGGTCGGTCTCGATCGCGTGGGTGCAGGTCCGCAGGGCCGGCTCCAGCTCCAGCACCGGCGCCAGCGCCGGGTCGGTGCCGGGCGGCGGGACGTTGTACTTGGCCTCCCGGCGGCGGGAGTTGTAGGCGCTGCGGACCGTCATGGCCTCACCCGTGGTGCGGCCGCCGAGGCGCAGCAGCGCGATCACCAGGAGGACCACCGCGGGCACCGCGAAGATCCCCGCCATCATCGGGTCGATGGTCCAGCCCACCGCCACCAGGGCGGCGGCGACCTCGAGTTGGACGATTTGCTTGAGCTCCAGGCGGCGGGCCAGCAGCCCGGGCCTGGGCAGCATCCGGACCCCGACCGGGCCGACCGGGGCGGCGGGCGCCGCGCCGCGGGCCCGGTGTCCGCCCGGGCCGTCCGGCCTCCGGCCGTGCGAGGTGGAGCGTCGTGCTGGAGCGGACTGGCTTGGCATCCCCCGAATTGCCCTCTCTGCTTCAGAAGTCCCGTCAGATCCCCGTCGGCGCCCCCGGGCGAGGGGGCCGGTCCGGCGGTTCCCCCGTTCCGGTGCCGACGGCCCGGATGGCGGACCGTCGGAGCCTACCCGTTACCGTACTCACCGTCTGCTGCCGCATCGTACGAGGGTCACCGGTGCCGGTCGACCGCCGGGTGGCAGACTCACGCACGGAGCAAGCGCGTTGACACCCGCAGGTCGGGTCACACAGGGGAGACGGGGACGAGCATGGCATCACGCCGGGACGAGCTGAACGCCTACACCTTCGCCCGGAAGCGGATGGTGGGGGCCTTCCTGCAGCCGGGCGGCGGCGGGAACGACGAGGACGCGCCCCGTCCGATCCGTGCGGTGCTGCCGAGCTTCGTGGTCGGCGCGGTGATCGTGGCCGGCTTCGGCATGTGGGGCGTCATCAAGCCGGCCGCGCCGCCGAACTGGGACAACGGCAAGTTCATCATCCAGGGCAAGTCCTCGACCACCCGCTACGTGGTCCTGCCGGACAGCAAGACCGGGCAGCCCACGCTGCACCAGGTGCTGAACATGTCCTCGGCCCGGCTGGTGCTCTCCGAGGGCGCCACCGTGCAGACCGTCGCCGACGACGTGCTCGACAAGTACCCGCGGCGCGGCGCCACCATCGGCATCCCGTACGCGCCGGACAAGCTGCCCAAGGCGGACGACGCGGGCGCCGCCAAGGTGTGGTCGGTCTGCGACAAGATGGGCAAGGACAACCTGCAGTCGACGGTCAACCAGTCGGTGTTCGTCGCCGCCGGGGCCGACGTCAAGACGCTGGCCTCGCCGGACCGGGTGATCGGCGACGGCAAGTCGCTGTTCGTCCAGGAGCCGCCGCACGGCACCAAGGACGGCTCGATGTTCCTGATCGACGGCCAGGGCGTGAAGCACGCCGTCGGCCGCCTGGATACCTCGGACGACGACCACAAGGCCCTGCCGCGCGCGCTGTTCGGGGACGGCAAGCCGCAGCAGGTCACCGCCGAGTGGCTGGCCACCCTCGCCAACGGCGAGCCGGTGGTCTTCCCGCGGGTGGACAGCGTGAAGACCGCCGGGACCACCGCCGACTCCCAGCTGGAGCTGTCGAACAAGGCGCTGCGCAAGGTCGGCCGACTGGTGAAGTTCCAGGACGTCTACTACGCGGTCGGCGCCCAGCAGTTGTACAAGATCACCCAGTTCCAGGCGGACCTGATGCGGCTGGACCCGAAGAACCAGGGCGCGTACGGCTCCGAGACCCCGGTGATCACCGAGATCGGCGCCAGCGACATCGACAAGCTCCAGAACCGGATCAGCACCCAGCTGATCGACGAGGCCAAGGACCTGCCGAAGCAGATCTCCCCGGCGGTCAACCTGAGCAGCGACAAGGCCGGTCGCACGGTGATCTGCTCGACCTTCAACGGCTTCGACAACGGCCAGCTCAAGCGCACCGTCTGGGCGAGCACCGAGTACCCGGCGGCGGTCACCGCGGGCTCGGTCAGCGCCCACGTGACACCCGGTCACGGCCTGCTGTACCGCGCCGTCGACGGCGACGTGGCGAGCGTCGACGGCCAGGCCGGCTCCGGCAGCGACTTCCTGATCACCGACGCGGGCCTGCGCTACTCGCTGCCCGCCAACGACGACGGCGCGAACGGCGGCACGCCCGCGCCGCAGCAGAACGGGCAGGGCGGCGGCGACACCAAGAACGCCGCCCAGGCGCGCCTCGGCTTCAAGAACGTCAATCCGCCCATGGTGCCCGCCGCCTGGTCGAAGCTGGTGCCCGCCGGACCGGTCCTCAACACCAACACCGCACTTCAGGCCCAGAACGCCTGACGGATCGTCAACGCCGGGTGCGGGACTCCCGTGTCATGGTCTGGTAACTACCCGCTACCCGGTGTTGGGCGTACCGCACTTGGCCGTTACAGTGCTTGGGAGCACCACACCGTGGTGCCCGTACGCACGTTCGCCACAGGGACGTGCGGACGTAGTCTGTCTCATGGGGGACGGTGGATCATGGCAGGTCAGTTCACGACGACCGCAGAAGAAATGATCGCCTTCGCGAACCGCATCGGTGAGGTGAACCAGCAGGTGCAGGGCGAGATCGGTCGCCTGAACAACCTGGTCTCCGACATCTCCAGCGGTTGGAGCGGCGAGGCTGCGAACGCGTACAAGCAGATGCAGGAGCGCTTCAACGAGGACGCCAACGCGCTCAACCGCGTCCTCGACGAGATCCGTCAGGCGATCGAGGCGACCACCAAGCTCTACTCGATGACCGAAGACGAGCAGCGCGCCGCTGTCGGCGGCATCGCCTGACGCCAGTCGGGCGCTTCGCCATTCCGCGTCTCCGGGGGAGGCGCGCCATGCATCCATCGAAGGGGAGAGACCACATGGCCGGCATTCTCGTCAATTTCAACACCATCCAGAACGCCAGCACCGAGGTGCGGCAGACCGCCTCGCGCATCCAGAACCAGCTGGACGACCTCAAGTCGGGCGTGCAGAAGATCGCCTCGACCTGGGAGGGTGCTGCGCAGCAGGGCTACCAGGCCCGCCAGCAGGAGTGGGACAACAAGGCCGCCGACCTGCAGCAGGTCCTCGGCCAGATTGCCTCCGCGCTGGACAACGCCGCGCAGAGCTACCAGCAGACCGAGAGCAAGAACGCCAACCTCTGGGCCTGACCTTCCCTGACGGGAAGTCGGCAGCACAAGCGTTCTGACAAGGGCGGGCGTCCCAAGGGGCGCCCGCCCTTCGCGCGCGGCGACGGGGTACGCGCGCCGTACTACGGGGTGAAGCAGTGAGGGGTGGACGTCAGGTGTCGTCAGGATCGTTGCGCCGGGCCGGCGCGGTGCTGCTGGTACTCGGAGTGGTCGGCACGGTCTCCGCCGCGCCGGCCGTGGCCGACCCCACGCCCGCGGCCGGGGACGGTGCCCGGCGGCCGCCGGTGATCATCGCCGCGGCCGGCGACTGCCCCATCCCGAACGCGCCCGACGTCCCGGCCAAGCCGTGGGCGCTGCAGCGGGTCTTCCTGAACGAGCTGTGGGGCGACAAGAACGAGCACAGCGGCAAGGGCGTCACGGTCGCGGTCATCGACACCGGCGTGGACAACGCCAACCCGCAGCTCGCCGGGCCGGGCAAGGTCCTGGAGGGCCCGGACCTGCTGGCCGCGAGCACCCCGGCCGGCACCCAGCGCCCCGAGGGCAACAGCTTCACCGACAAGGTCGGCCACGGCACCAAGGTGGCCGGCATCATCGGGGCCGCCCCGATGAACGGCGTCGGCTTCGTCGGCCTCGCCAAGGACGCCACGATCCTCTCCATCCGGCAGAACGACGCCGAGGGCCACGGCAGCGTGCCGACCCTGGTGCAGGCCATCAACGAGGCGGTCAACCGGGGCGCCAAGGTCATCAACATCTCGCAGGACGTCCGGGTCGACATCGACCCCAACCGGCCGGCCGACTCCACGCTGTTCCAGGGCGAGTCGGACCTGGCGAAGGCGCTGGACACGGCCGAGAAGCGCGGCGTCGTGGTGGTGGCCTCCTCGGGCAACGACGGCCAGGAGGGGCCCACCTACCCGGCCCAGTACGACACGGTGCTCGCCGTCGGGGCCTCCGACCGCAACAACGAGCGGGCCGCGTTCTCCCAGTACGGCGACTTCGTCGACGTGGTCGCGCCCGGCGTCGACATGCTCTCCACGGTGCCCGGCCACGGCCAGTGCACCGACAACGGCACCAGCTTCTCCTCGCCCTACGTCGCCGGGCTGGCCGCGATCCTGGTGGGCATGCACCCGGACTGGAAGCCGCAGCAGATCCGCACTGTGATCGAGCAGACCGCGCAGCGCACCGAGCACGGCCGCAACAAGTACATCGGCTGGGGCGTGGTCGACCCGGTGAAGGCCGTCGAGTACACCACGGTGCCCGGCCCCTCGGAGTCCCCGCACCCGGACGCCCCGACCAAGCTGGACGCCGCGCCGATCGTCGCCCAGCCGCTCGGCCTGGCCGAGACCCAGGCCGACCGGGACCGCCGCACCGGCACCTTCGTGCTCGGCGCGGGCGCCCTGCTGGTGGCCGGGCTGGCCGGCGGCGCGATCGTCGCCCGCGACCTGGGCCGCCGCCGCGGCGGCCGCGCCGAGGACTGAGCCCGCGGACGCGCGCGGCGGACGGAGGGGCCGGTCCCGGAAAAGGGGTCGGCCCCGTCCGGTCCCGGGGACCGGACGGGGCCGACGGGGAGCGGCCCGCGGGGGTCAGACGCGCTCGTCCTCGGGGAGGGTGATGATCCAGCGGCTCTCCTGCCGGGGGCGCAGGTAGAACACCCAGTACAGGCTGGCGGCGACGGTGATGCCCAGCGTCCACAGCAGCGCGACGCCGTCCAGCTGGGTCAGGGTGTAGCCGAGCGCCACGATCACCAGGATCGGCAGCACCGGCCAGAGCGGCTGGCGCCAGGCCGGGGCGTCCTTGTGGTGGTTGCGGCGGGAGAACAGCGCGCCGACGGCGACCAGCAGGTACAGCGCGGCGACCGCGACACCGGTGATGTTGGTCAGCAGGTCCTGGCCGACGAAGCAGAGCGCGGCGCCGGGGATGCCGACCGCCAGGGTGGAGATCCACGGGGCGCTGAACTTGTTCAGGGTGCCGAAGGCCCGGTTGACCGGCTCCGGCCACGCCTTGTCACGGCCGGAGGCGAACAGCACCCGGGAGTTCTGGATCACCATGACGATGCCGGCGTTGATGATGGCCAGCGCGATGCACAGGCTGATGAAGGTGCCGACGCCGGTGTTGCTCCAGCCGATCACCAGCTCGGAGATGTTGCCGGCGGACAGCGTCTGCAGGTCCGGGGCGCCCAGGGTGATCGCGGCGACCGGGATCAGGATGATCGCGCAGGACAGGCCCAGCGTCCACAGCACGGTGCGGGCCACGTTCTTGCGCGGGTTCTCCAGCTCCTCGGAGAGGTAGATGGCGGTGGAGAAGCCCTGGGTGACGAAGAGCGCGGTGCCCATCGCGGCCAGGATCGCCGCGAAGCCCACCCCGGAGACGCTGCCGGAGGCGTCGGCCACGGTGCCGTGCAGCAGGCTGCTCGCGCCCCGCTCGCCGTGCGAGAAGCCGAGGAAGGACACCACGGCGCAGGCGATGACCTCCAGCACCAGGAAGACGCCGGTGATCCAGGCGTTGGCCCGCAGGTCCAGCAGGCCGGCCACGGTCGCGGCCAGCATCACGACGGCGCCCGCGATCCGCGGGTCGACGTGGATGATCGGTTCCAGGTAGTCGGCGGTGCCCATGGCGATCAGTGAGGGCACGATCATCACGACGATCAGCGACTGGATGAACACCAGCCAGCCCGCGAACTTGCCCGCCAGGGTGCCGACCATGGCGTACTCGCCGCCCGCGGAGGGGACCAGGGTGCCGAGCTCCGAGTAGCAGAACGCCACCGCGATGCAGATCACCGAGCCGATGGCGATGGCCATCAGGGTGTAGGTGCCGAGGTCCGCGAACAGGTCCGGGACGATCACGAAGAGCGAGGAGGCCGGGGTCACGCAGGAGAGCGTGAGCAGCGTGCCGCCCACCACGCCCAGCGAGCGGGCGAGCTTCTTCGGACTGTCCGCGGCTGCGCCCGGGACGGGTGAGGCTGCCTGCGGGGGGAGCGTGTCGGTCATGGGGAATCCGATCCACTGAGCGGCGGTGTTGGGGAGGGGAGCGGTATCGCCTCCGAAGCACTGTCTCGCGGTCAGGTTCTGCTTCGCTCCCGGGTCGCCAGGTTGCCTGGGTGAATTGGTCCAGTCAACGCGGCCTGGGCTGCGGATTCCGTTGTCATAAGGGCCCCCGGCCTGCGGAATCCAGCTGCGGACAGCGACGAGCACATGTTTCCATCGTGTCAACTCGGGTGAACTGCGTTTGAATCGAAGGTGAAGTGATCTGCGCGACTCCGATTCCAAGGAGTGTCGCCGGGCCGGGCGGGCGGGCCGAAAACGCCCCCCGGTCCGCCGAACGGCGACGGGAACCGCAGCCCGACCCGGAAAATTGCAAGATAACGGTATGGCACGGTCCACTCCCCGGAATGCCGCGAGGGCCGGGTTCCAGCGGAACCCGGCCCTCGCGGTCACCGTCCGTGAACGGCGTCCGGTCACATCTGCGTCGGCAGCCAACCGGTCTGGACCGTCTGGCCCGCCTGGTTGCGGCGGGAGACGAACACACCGCGGCCCGGCGGCTGCGGCGCCGGCTTGACGGTGCCGAGCAGCGCGCCCTCGCCCTTGTCGCCGGAGAGCAGCAGGCCCTGGCCGCCCAGCTCGCGCATCCGCTGCATCACCGGCTCGAACAGCGAGCGGCCGGCGCCGCCCGCGTTGCGGGCGATGATCAGGCGCAGGCCGATGTCGCGCGCGAACGGCAGGAACTCCGCCAGCGGCGCCATCGGGTTGCCCGACTGGGTGGCGACCAGCTCGTAGTCGTCCACGATCACGAACATGTCCTTGCCGGTGTACCAGCTGCGGTTGCGCAGCTGCTCCGGCGTGACGTCCGGGCCGGGCAGGCGGCGCCCGCAGGCCCCGCGCAGCATCTCCACGATCGCCGACATGGCGGGCGCGGCGGCCGCGTACTCCACCAGGTACTCCGGCGGCACCACGCCGAGCAGCGAACGGCGGAAGTCGCCGACCACGATGCCCGCCTGGTCCGGGGTGTACCGCTCGGTGATCTGCTTGATCAGCATCCGCAGCATCGCCGACTTGCCGGACTCGCTCTCGCCGAAGACGACGAACAGCGGGTCGCTCTCGAAGTTGACGAACACCGGCGCCAGCTCGACCTCGTCGATGCCGAACGCCACGCCCAGCTCCGGGTGCTCGAAGCCCTTGGGCAGCGAGTTCCCGTCCAGCACCGCGGGCAGCATGCGCACCTGCGGGGCGCGCGGGCCGGTCCAGGCGGCGTTGACCTGGGCGACCAGGTCGGCGACGCCGTCGACCAGGTCCTCGGTCTCGCTGGAGCCGTCGATCCGGGGCAGGCCGGACAGGAAGTGCAGCTGGTCGTGGGTCAGACCGCGGCCCGGGATCGCCGGGACGTTCGCCGCGACCTTGCGGGCGATCTCGGACTCCATCGAGTCACCGAGCTTCAGCTCGACCCGGTTCTGCAGCTGGTCCTTCAGCGCGGGGCGGACCTCCGCGTACCGGGCCGCCGTGATGATCACGTGCACGCCGTAGTTCAGACCGCGCTGCGCGATGTCCGCGATGACCGGCTCCAGGACCTCGAACTCCTGCTTGAAGGTCATCCAGCCGTCGACGAACAGGAACACGTCGCCGAACTGCTCGTCCGGCAGCTGCCCGGCCGCGCGGCGCGAGCGGTACGTGGTGATGGTGTCGATGCCCTGGACCCGGAACAGCTCCTCACGGCGGTTGAGCACGCCGTGCACCTCGCTGAGCATCCGGCGGACCTTCTCGACGTCCAGTCGGCCCGCGACCCCGCCGACGTGCGGCAGGTCGGCCAGCGAGCCGAAGCCGCCGCCGCCGAAGTCGAGCAGGTAGAACTGCGTCTCGACCGGGGTGTGGGTGACCGAGAAGCCCGCCACGATGGTGCGCACCATGGTGGACTTGCCCGACCGCGGACCACCGACGATCATGCCGTGGCCGGCCGCGCCGGAGTAGTCCAGGTACATCACGTCGCGGCGCTGGTCGCGCGGCTTGTCGACGATGCCGACCGGGACGATCAGGTTGCCCTGCCGGATCGAGGCCGGGGTCAGACCGCGGTCCTGGCTCGGCAGCAGCGGCTCCAGCAGGGTGTCCACGGACGGCGGCGCGTCCAGCGGCGGCAGCCACACCTGGTGGGCCGGCGGGCCCTGGCCGATCATCCGCTGCACGAAGACGTCGAGCATGGTCTCCAGCAGCGCCTCGTCGACCTCGTCCTCGGCGGGCAGCTCGGGCAGGATCTCCACCTCGGGCTCGACCACCTCGACCTCGGCGGCGGTGAACAGCACCGGCTGGGCGGTGACCACCCGGCCGCCGACCGCGCGCTGCGCGCCCGGGGCCCGGTACTTGCCGGAGACGTAGGCGGCGCGGAAGCGCTCCATCACGTCCGAGCCGAACTTCAGGTAGCCCACGCCGGGGATCGGCGGCAGGTGGTAGGCGTCCGGCACGCCGATCGCGGCCCGCGACTCGGCGGCCGAGAAGGTGCGCAGACCCAGGCGGTAGGAGAGGAAGGTGTCCAGACCGCGGAGCTTGCCCTCCTCCAGTCGCTGCGAGGCCAGCAGCATGTGCATACCGAGCGAACGGCCGATCCGGCCGATCTGGATGAACAGCTCGATGAAGTCCGGCTTCGCGGTGAGGAGTTCGGAGAACTCGTCGATGATCATCAGCAGCGAGGGCAGCGGGTCGAGCGGCGCGCCGGCCGCCCGGGCCCGCTCGTACTCGTTGATGTTCGCGTAGTTGCCCGCCGCGCGCAGCAGCTCCTGACGGCGGTTCATCTCGCCCTCGATCGCGTCGCGCATGCGGTCGATCAGGGTCGCTTCGCCCTCGAGGTTGGTGATCACGGCCGCGGTGTGCGGCATCTCCGACATGCCGGCGAAGGTCGCACCACCCTTGAAGTCCGCGAGGACCAGGTTCAGCACCTCGGAGGAGTGGGTGACCGCCAGCGCCAGCACGATGGTGCGCAGCACCTCGGACTTGCCGGAACCGGTCGCGCCGACGCACATGCCGTGCGGGCCCATGCCCTCCAGCGAGGCCTCCTTGAGGTCCAGCCAGACGTACTCGCCGTTGGTACCGACGCCCAGCGGGACGCGCAGCTTCTCCCGGATCGGCTTCGGCCGCCAGTGCCGGGCCGGGTCGAAGGAGCCCGCGTCACCGGTGTGCATCATCTCGGTGAAGTCCATCGACACCAGCGACGGGTCGCTGTCGTCGCCGCCCGCGGACGCCCGGAACGGCGCCAACTGCCGCGCCAGCGCCTCGGACTGCCAGCCCGACAGGGTGTCCGGCCGCCCCGGGTAGCTCGCCCCGGACGCCGCCTCCAGCATCAGCTCGTGCTTGCCGACGGTGATCACCAGGTGGCCGTTCGGCTCGTCCAGGTCACCCGGGACGACCTCGATCACGGTGACGCCCTGGACGCCCTCCGCACCCGCGATCACCGAGTCGACCGGCACCGAGGCGCCGTCCATGATGACCACCAGGTGCGGCTGGTCCGGGGTCGGCGTGCTGTCCCGGGAGAAGCCCTTGCGGCCGGCCAGCTCGTTGGCCAGCAGCTCCTCCAACTCACCCAGCCCGGAGGCGATCAGGCGGCGCGAACCGGCCCCGTCGTTCTCCTTGCGGTGCTGGGTGTGCGGCAGCCACTTCGCCCACTCCCACTCCTCCACCGCGCCCGGCGCGGCGGCCACCCCGATCATCAGGTCCTCGGGGGAGTGCAGGGTCGCCAACTGGGCCACCATCGCCCGGACGTTGCCGTACACCGAGTCCGGGTCGCCGCAGACCGTGATGTGGTAGAAGGCGCGCAGCGACACCGCCAGCGGCAGGTCCTGCAGGGTGCCGTGGGTCTTGATGAAGGTGCCCATCGCCTCCGCGGCGAGCGGCTCCAACTCGTCCATCGGCGCGGTCTGCGGCGCCACCAGCGGCGTCGACAGCTGCAGCGGACCCAGACCGACCCGGATCTGCGCGAAGTCCGGATCGGTCGGCCGGCGCTCCCACAGCCGCCGGCCCTCCGCCACGATCGACCACAGCTGGTCCGGCTCCGGGTGGGTGAACAGCAGCGCCCCGCGCTGCCGCTCGGCGGTCCGCCGGACCTCGCGGCGCTTCTGCTGCAGGTACTTCAGGTAGTCCCGGCGCTCGTCCGAGGTCGCCGCGGAACCGCCCTTGCGCGCCTTGACGATCTGCGCGACCGCCATCGCGGCGGTCGAGGCGACCATCAGGACGCCCATCATCTTCATCGGGCCCTGCGCACCGGGCGAGAAGAAGAACGCCGCCGAACCGCCCATGCCGAGCAGCGGCAGCAGCGACATCATCCAGTCCTCGCCGCCGCCGCGCGGCAGCTCCGGCGGCGGAACCAGCTCGACCGGCTCCTCCGGCACCGGAGGCGGGAACGCCCGCGGCGGACGCTTGACCGTCACCGTGCTCACACGATCACCCCGCCCCCGCGGACGGCCGCGGTCCGCGCCCGCCCGTCCTCAACGGCGCGCCCTCCCCGGGCACTTGATCGGGGGCACCCCCATGGCTCGCTCACAATTCGCCCTCACGCATCTGGATACGTACGGTGAGGGCGCCCCGTGTGACGCCGCCCCCGCTCCGCCGAACCGCAGGCGCGCGGGGCTGCCGCGTCTTCGACCGCCGCCCCCGTACGCCGTGCGCAGGGGCCGATCCTACTGGGCACGCCAAGCGGTTCGTCCACGGGGTGCACGAGCCGCCCGCCGCTGACCGCGCGTCAACACACGACCCCCCGACCGCCTTCGCGGCACCACCACGCCCGGACGGCCGCAGGCCACCCGCCGCACCGGCCCGTCGCACCGGGGGGTAGGGTGTCGCCGCGCCAACTCTCGCTCGGACCGTGACAGTTCCGGTACCGATCGACCGATGGCCAGCAGACTTGCCGACACAGCCAACGAGGGGGAGAGGGCCGGTGAGCAACAACGCAACGACCGGTTTCTGCCGGGTCACCGTGGTGGCACCGGACAGCCGGATCGACGTAGCCCTGCCGGAGGACGTCCCGCTCGCGGACATCTACCCGGAGGTGCTGAGGCTCTCCGGACAGACCCAGGTCGACGGGACCCCCACCGGGTTCCACCTGGTCCGCCGGGACGGCACCGTGCTCGACAGCGGGCTGCCGCTCGCCGCCCAGCAGGTCCGCGACGGCGACCTGCTGAGCCTGCGCCCGTTCGCGGAGTCGCTGCCGCCGGCCGTCTACGACGACGTCGCCGACGCCATCGCCTCCGCGGTCGCGGCCGACCGCCGGTTCTGGAGCCCCGACCTGATGCGGGCCTTCGGCCTGATCGCGGGCACGGTGCTGCTCGCCCTGCTCGCCTTCGCGCTCTGGTTCTCCGACCTGCGGCACAACATGTTCGGCCTGCCGGGCATCCTGGCCGGCGTCACCGCCGTCGCCCTGGTGACCTTCGCCGCCGTCCGGGCCCGGGTCTACGACGACCACGGCGCCGGGCTCGCCCTCGGCCTCGGCGCGCTGCCGCACGCCATGCTGGCCGGCTCCGGCGCGCTCGACGTGCCGAACGCCGGCGACGGCCCCGGCCGGATCCAGTTCCTGGTCGGCTGCGTCGCCGTCCTGGTGGTCTCGGTGCTGCTGGTCGGCCTGCTGCCGGAGAAGGACTCGGTGTTCGTCGCCGCCGCCTTCCTGGCCGCCGCCGGCACCCTGGCCACCTTCGCCGCGGTGCTGATGTCCGGCACCGCGATCACCGACATCGCCGCCGTCACCGGCGTCGCCGCGGTCGCCGCGGTCGGCTTCCTGCCCGCCCTGTCGGCCCGCTTCGCCCGCCTGCCCGTCGGCTTCAGCGCCCCCGGCCAGACCCGCACCCGCGGCACCGCCTACGGCGAGGAGTCCGCCGGCGCCGAGACCGTCCAGTACGAGCGGATCGCCGCCCAGGCCCGCCGCGGCCACGAGGTGCTGGTCGGCCTGGTCGGCGGCGCCGCCGCCACCATCGTCGGCGCCTGCGCCGTGCTCGGCTTCAGCGACCGCAGCTGGGCCGAACTGCTCGCCCTGGTCCTCGGCATCTCGACGATGCTGCGGGCCCGGCTGTTCCGCTACACCGCCCAGGTCTTCTCGCTCACCATCGCCGGCCTGGCCGGGCTGTCGCTGCTGATCCTCGGCCTCGCCCTGCACACCCCGCTGCACCTGGCGCTCGCGCAGCTCACCGGCGGCGGCAACGGCGGCGGCGACCTGCGCACCGTCTGGCTGGCCGCGTCCATCGCCGCGGGCGCCGCGGTGATGACCGCGATCGCGCTGATCGTCCCGCGCTCCGGGGTGTCCCCGTTCTGGGGCCGCATCCTGGACATGGTCGACAGCCTGATGCTGATCGCCCTGGTGCCGCTGGCGCTGGCCGTCCTCAACATCTACAACGTGATCCGCGGCGCCACCGGCTGACCCCGCGGGAAAGTCCGGCGCGGCCCACTGGGCCGCGCTGGTATCGTTGATCCGTCCGAGTCTTGTCAGACCCTGTGCCTCCGACCAGGATCGCTCGGCCCACCCAAGGAGATGCCAGTGGCCCTCGCCGCCGACGTCAAGAAGCAGATCATCGCCGAGTACGGCCAGAAGGAGGGCGACACCGGCTCTCCCGAGGTCCAGGTCGCCATGCTCTCCCGCCGCATCTCGGACCTGACCGAGCACCTCAAGTTCCACAAGCACGACCACCACTCGCGCCGTGGCCTGCTCATCCTGGTCGGCCAGCGCCGCCGTCTGCTGCAGTACCTGGCCAAGAAGGACATCGAGCGCTTCCGCACCCTGGTGGACCGCCTCGGCATCCGCCGCGGTGCCGCCGGTCGCGCCCGCTGACACCGCTCCCAGGGGCGGCTCCCCGCACCGGGGAGCCGCCCCTCGGCGCTTTCGGCGCCACCCGCGACCGCACCCCGCGGGGAAACCGTCCGCGCAAAGCCGCGCTCGGTAGGGTGTGAATTTGTAAAGTGGGGGGCATGTCCGCCCCAGCGGGCCGAACCAGGCTTCAAACGGAAGCCGCCCGCACCCCGCAGGAGCGTCCAGACGCCGACCGCCGCGCGCCGAAAGGCGCCGGTCCTCGGTAGTGGCCGCCGGGAACCCCGCGAAGGGGCCGCCCCGGGGGCTTCGATCGAAGACCGGCCCAGCTGCCCGGGCCACGGCAGGCAAGCGCAGGGACGCTCCTGGGGAGACGTACGAAAGAGGAGATCTTCCAGGTGGAAGAGAACGTTTTCTACGCCGAGGCCGTCATCGACAACGGCAGCTTCGGTACCCGCACCATCCGTTTCGAGACCGGCCGCCTGGCCCGTCAGGCCGCCGGCTCCGCCGTGGCCTACCTGGACGACGACACCATGGTGCTGTCGGCCACCAGCGCCTCGAAGCAGCCCAAGGAGCACTTCGACTTCTTCCCCCTCACGGTGGACGTCGAGGAGCGGATGTACGCCGCCGGCCGCATCCCCGGCTCGTTCTTCCGTCGCGAGGGCCGCCCCTCCGAGGACGCGATCCTGACCTGTCGCCTGATCGACCGCCCGCTGCGCCCGTCCTTCGTCAAGGGCCTGCGCAACGAGATCCAGGTCGTCGTCACGGTCATGGCGCTCAACCCCGACCACCTGTACGACGTGGTGGCCATCAACGCGGCCTCCGCCTCGACCCAGCTGGCCGGCCTGCCGTTCTCCGGCCCGATCGGCGGCGTCCGCGTCGCGCTGATCAACGGCCAGTGGGTGGCGTTCCCGACCCACAGCGAGCTCGAGGACGCCGTCTTCGACATGGTCGTGGCCGGCCGGGCGCTGCCCGACGGCGACGTCGCGATCATGATGGTCGAGGCCGAGGCCACCACCAAGACCATCCAGCTGGTCGAGGGCGGCGCCGAGGCGCCGACCGAGGAGGTCGTCGCGGCCGGCCTCGAGGCCGCCAAGCCGTTCATCAAGGTGCTGTGCGCCGCCCAGGCCCAGCTCGCCAAGCAGGCCGCCAAGCCGACCGGCGAGTTCCCGCGCTTCCTGGAGTACCAGGACGACGTGCTGGCCGCGCTGACCTCCGCCGTCAAGGACGAGCTCGCCAAGGCGCTCACCATCGCCGGCAAGCAGGAGCGCCAGAACGAGCTGGACCGGATCAAGGGCGTCGCCGCCGACAAGCTGCTCCCGGAGTTCGAGGGCCGCGAGAAGGAGATCAGCGCCGCCTACAACGCGCTGACCAAGAAGATCGTCCGCGAGCGCGTCATCAAGGACAAGGTCCGCATCGACGGCCGCGGCGTCACCGACATCCGCACCCTGGCCGCCGAGGTCGAGGCCATCCCGCGGGTGCACGGCTCGGCCCTGTTCGAGCGCGGCGAGACCCAGATCCTGGGCGTCACCACGCTGAACATGCTGCGCATGGAGCAGCAGCTCGACACGCTCTCCCCGGAGACCCGTCGCCGCTACATGCACAACTACAACTTCCCGCCGTACTCGGTCGGCGAGACCGGCCGGGTGGGCTCGCCCAAGCGCCGCGAGATCGGCCACGGCGCCCTCGCCGAGCGGGCCATCCTCCCGGTCCTGCCGACCCGCGAGGAGTTCCCCTACGCGATCCGCCAGGTCTCCGAGGCGCTGGGCTCCAACGGCTCCACCTCGATGGGCTCGGTCTGCGCCTCCACCATGTCGCTGCTGAACGCCGGTGTGCCGCTGAAGGCCCCCGTCGCCGGCATCGCGATGGGCCTGATCTCGCAGGAGATCGACGGCGAGACCCACTACGTGACGCTCACCGACATCCTCGGCGCCGAGGACGCGTACGGCGACATGGACTTCAAGGTCGCCGGCACCCGCAACTTCATCACCGCGCTGCAGCTCGACACCAAGCTCGACGGCATCCCCGCCTCGGTGCTGGCCGCCGCGCTGAAGCAGGCCAAGGACGCCCGCCTGCACATCCTCGACGTGATGAACGAGGCCATCGACGCGCCGGACGAGATGTCCCCGAACGCGCCGCGGATCATCACCATCAAGATCCCGGTGGACAAGATCGGCGAGGTCATCGGCCCCAAGGGCAAGATGATCAACCAGATCCAGGAGGACACCGGCGCCGAGATCACCATCGAGGACGACGGCACCATCTACATCGGTGCCTCCGTCGGCTCGGCCGCCGAGGCCGCGCGCTCGACGATCAACCAGATCGCCAACCCGACCATGCCGGAGGTCGGCGAGCGCTACCTGGGCACCGTGGTGAAGACCACCACCTTCGGCGCCTTCGTCTCGCTCATGCCGGGCAAGGACGGTCTGCTGCACATCTCGCAGATCCGCAAGCTGGCCGGCGGCAAGCGCGTCGAGAACGTCGAGGACGTCCTCGCCATCGGCGCCAAGGTGCAGGTCGAGATCGCCGAGATCGACCCGCGCGGCAAGCTCTCGCTGATCCCGGTCGTCGAGGGCGAGGAGGGCGGCGAGGCCGCCGCCTCCGAGTGACACCCCGTTAGCACCCCGCGGCCCGCACGCCCCACCCGGCGCGTGCGGGCCGCACCCTGTTCATGACGCTCACACAGTGGAGCGGTAGCTGGAAGGAACACCCGTGGCCCAGGCCTCGGCGGCGAAGCAGCGCCCCGGCACCACCCGGACCCTGCTCAAGGGCGGCGAAGGCGGCGCGGGCACCGTCCGCCGCACGGTCCTGCCCGGCGGCCTGCGGGTCGTCACCGAGACCCTCCCGACGGTGCGCAGCGCCACCTTCGGGATCTGGGTCGGCGTCGGCTCCCGGGACGAGACCCCGGTCCTCAACGGGGCCACCCACTACCTGGAGCACCTGCTCTTCAAGGGCACCGCCCGGCGCGACGCCCTGGAGATCTCCGCCGCGCTGGACGCGGTCGGCGGCGAGATGAACGCCTTCACCGCCAAGGAGAACACCTGCTACTACGCGCGGGTCCTGGACACCGACCTGCCGCTCGCCATCGACGTGGTCTGCGACATGCTGACCGGCTCGCTGATCCGCCCCGAGGACGTCGAGTCCGAACGCGGCGTCATCCTCGAGGAGATGGCGATGGCCGAGGACGACCCGGGCGACGTGGTGCACGACCTGTTCGCCGAGGTGATCTTCGGGCAGACCCCGCTCGGCCGCCCCATCCTGGGCACCCAGCAGACCGTCGGCGCGCTCACCCGCGAGCAGATCGCCGGCTTCTACCAGCGCCGCTACAAGCCGGAGAACCTGGTGGTCGCCGCGGCCGGCAACCTCGACCACGGCAAGGTGGTCAAGCTGGTCGAACGGGCCTTCGCGCCCGTCCTGGCCAAGTCCAAGGGCCACCCCGCCGAGGTCCGCCGCGGCGTCAAGGCCGTCCGCACCGCCGGCCGGGCCGCCGTCCTCAACCGCCCCACCGAACAGGCCCACCTGGTCCTCGGCGTCCCCGGCGTGCCCCGGCACGACGAGCGCCGCTGGGCCCTCGGCGTGCTCAACGCCGCCCTCGGCGGCGGCATGAGCTCCCGGCTGTTCCAGGAGGTCCGGGAGAAGCGCGGCCTCGCCTACTCGGTGTACTCCTACTCCTCCTCCTACGCCGACACCGGCCTGTTCGGCATCTACGCCGGCTGCCAGCCCAAGCGAGTCGAGGAAGTGCTGAGGATCTGCCGCGCCGAACTCGCCAAGGTCGTCGCGGAGGGCATCACCGAGGAGGAGCTGCGCCGCGCGATCGGCCAGATCTCCGGCTCCACCGTGCTCGGCATGGAGGACACCGGCTCCCTGATGAACCGGATCGGCAAGGCCGAACTCTCCTACGGGCACCACCTGTCGGTGGACGAGATGCTCCGGAAGATCGCCGAGGTGACCCTGGACGACGTGCACGCCGTCGCCCGCGACGTGCTGGGCGCGCACCGGCCCTCGCTCGCCCTGATCGGACCGATCACCGACCGGCGGGCCGCCAAGCTCGCCGACCTGCTGGTCTGACGACCGGCCGAGAGGAGAACTGACATGACGCTGCGCGTCGCCGTGATCGGCGCCAGGGGCCGGATCGGCTCCGAGGCCGTCAAGGCCGTCGAGGCCGCCGACGACCTGGAGCTGGTGGCCGCCCTCGGCCGCGGCTCCGACCTCACCGACCTCACCGCCGACCGGGTGGACGTCGCGGTCGAACTCACCCACCCCGACGCGGTGATGGGCAACCTCGACCACTGCCTCACCCACGGCGTCCACGTGGTCACCGGCACCACCGGCTGGACCGAGGACCGGCTCGCCACCGTCCGCGGACTGCTCGCCGCCGCGCCCGGACTGGGCCTGCTGATCGCCCCGAACTTCTCCATCGGCGCGATCCTCGGCATGAAGTTCGCCCAGACCGCCGCCCGGTACTTCGAGTCCGTCGAGGTGCTCGAACTGCACCACGACAACAAGGCCGACGCCCCCTCCGGCACCGCCACCCGCACCGCCCAGCTGATCGCCGCCGCCCGCGCCGAGGCCGGGCTGCCCCCGCAGCACGACCCGACCACCCACGGCCTGCCCGGCGCCCGCGGCGCCGACGTGGACGGCGTCCCCGTGCACGCGGTGCGGCTGCGCGGCCTGCTGGCCCACCAGCAGGTGATGTTCGGCGACACCGGCGAGACCCTGACGATCCGTCACGACTCACTGCACCACAGCAGCTTCATGCCCGGCATCCTGCTCGGCGTGCGGAAGATCGCCGACCACCCGGGCCTCACCTTCGGCCTGGAACACTTCCTGGACCTGTGACATGACCTCCCGCACCGGCTTCTTCGTCCTCTCCGCCGTCCTGCTGCTGGTCTCCCTGATCTGCGTGCTGGAGGGCGTCCAACTCGTCGCCACCGGCAAGCCGCTGGGCATCGGCATCGGCGCCTGCGCCTTCGTCATCCCGCTGATCGGCGTCTGGTTCCTGCGCCAGACCGTCCGCTTCGGCCGGGCCAGCGAGCGGCTCGGCCGCGAACTGGAGGCCGAGGGCGGGCTGCCGGTCGACGAACTGCGGCGCACCACCGGCGGGCGGATCGACCGGGCCTCGGCCGACGCGGTGTTCGCCCGCCGCAAGGCCGAGGCCGAGGCCGACCCCGCCGACTGGCGGAACTTCTTCCGCCTGGCGGTGGCGTACGCGGACGCCGGCGACGTCCCGCGGGCCCGGAAGGCCATGCAGCACGCCATCAAGCTCCACGATGCCGGGGCTCCAGCAGCCCGCCCGTAAACTGGCCCGGATCTCCTCCCAAACCCCCAGGACGTTCTCCCATGCGCGCAGTAGAGCCCCAGGTCCACCTCATCGCCCGCCCCGAGCTCGACTACGACGAGGTCGCCGCGTACCTCCAGGACGTCGGCGGCGAGAGCTGGCTGGAGCGGGTCGACCGGGGCGACCTGGACGACGCCCAGAACCTCGCCGAGTTCGCCGGCCGGATCTGCTACCGCTCCTGGAAGCCCGGCCTGAACCCGAACGTCACCAAGGTCCGCACCGACCAGGACGTCTACCTGAAGAACATCCTGGCCAGCGCGCACGGCTCGGTGCTGGAGCACGTCTCCTTCACCTTCGTCCTGCACAACGTCAGCCGGGTGGTCACCCACGAGCTGGTCCGGCACCGGGCCGGCGTCGCGGTCTCCCAGGAGTCGCTGCGCTTCGTCCGCCTCGACGACATCCCGTTCTGGTTCCCGGAGTGGGCGAAGCAGGACGAGGAGCTGATGTCCCGGGCCACCGGCCTGATGAAGGAGATCGAGGGCTTCCAGCACTGGATGGCCGAGCACTTCGGGCTGGACGAGGAGGGCGTCCCGTTCCACGAGAAGAAGGAGAAGACCTCCTTCATGCGCCGCTTCGCCCCCGAGGGCCTGGCCACCGGCCTGGTCTGGACGGCGAACGTCCGCACCCTGCGGCACGTCATCGAGAACCGCACCGCGCCGGGCGCCGAGGAGGAGATCCGGCTGCTGTTCGGCCTGATCGGCGAGCTGATGGTCAAGGAGGCCCCGTCGCTGTTCGGCGACTACACCGTCGAGGACGGCGCCTGGGTCCCGGGCTGGCGCAAGGTCTGACGCCCCGTCGGCCGCCGGGCCGGCCCCGGTGGCGGGCCTCACCCGTGCGGCCCGCCACCGGGGCCGTCCCGGCGCCCGCTGACCTGCGCCGACGAGCAGATGGCCGGACCGCCCGGCATGTCTGGATTGCGGCTTTCTCGGCCGCTCCATACGCTCAGGACACGGATTCCGGTGCTGCGTGAACCCCCGAGCGCGCAGCACCGGAATCCCATGTCCGGCCCCGGTCCCGGCGGTCCGAACTGTCCAAACCCTGGACCTGCGTCGCTACCGACCACCGCCCTACGAGTAGTTTTGGACCCATGGCTCCGACCTCCACACCGCAGACGCCCTTCGGCCGGGTCCTGACCGCGATGGTCACCCCGTTCACCCCCGAGGGCGCGCTCGACCTCGACGGCGCCCAGCGCCTCGCCGCCCACCTGGTGGACTCCGGCAACGACGGCCTGGTGCTCAACGGCACCACCGGCGAATCGCCCACCACCACCGACGCGGAGAAGGCCCAGCTGGTCCGGGCCGTGATCGAGGCGGTCGGAGACCGCGCCCACGTCGTCACCGGCGTCGGCACCAACGACACCCACCACAGCGTCGAACTCGCCCGCCAGGCCCTGGCCGCCGGCGCGCACGGCCTGCTCGCCGTCACCCCCTACTACAGCAAGCCCCCGCAGGAGGGCCTGTACCGGCACACCGTCGCCATCGCCGACGCCACCGACCTGCCGGTCATGCTGTACGACATCCCCGGCCGGGCCGGCGTCGCGCTCGACCTCGACACTCTGGTCCGCCTCGGCGAGCACCCCCGGATCGTCGCCAACAAGGACGCCCGCGGCGACGTCGCCGCGGCCGCGCACGCCATCGCCCGCTCCGGCCTCGCCTGGTACTCCGGCGACGACGTGCTGACCCTGCCGCTGCTCTCGGTCGGAGCCGTCGGCGTGGTCAGCGTGGTCGGCCACGTCGCCGCTGCCGGGATGCGCACCATGATCGAAGCCTTCACGGCCGGCGACACCGCCAAGGCGCTCGCCGTCCACCAGTCCCTGCTGCCGGTCTACACCGGTATGTTCCGCACCCAGGGAGTGATCCTCTCCAAGGCGGCGCTGAACCTGCAGGGACACCCGGCGGGCCCGCTCCGCCTCCCCCTGGTCCCCGCCACGGACGAGGAGATCGCCCGCTTGAGGGAGGATCTCGCCGCCGGCGGGGTACACCTGTAGACAACACGCAGACGTGCGCGCCCCCGGCTCGCCGGACCCGACCGGGTCCGCCGCTGGACCGGGACCGAAGGCGCGCGGCACACGGCAGTAGGTAACCACGATGGACGCACGCCATATGTCACCGGGGGAGGAACCCCCCGGGCATATGGCGTGCGTCGTGAGGAGAGTCTTTTGAGCCACCCGCACCCCGAACTCGGCGCTCCCCCCGCTCTCAAGGAGGGCGCCCTCCGCATCACCCCGCTCGGCGGTCTCGGCGAGATCGGCCGCAACATGACCGTCCTGGAGTACGGCGACCGGATCCTGATCGTCGACTGCGGCGTGCTCTTCCCCGAGGACGAGCAGCCCGGCATCGACCTGATCCTCCCCGACTTCAGCTACATCCGGGACCGCCTCGACAAGGTCGACGGCATCGTCCTGACCCACGGTCACGAGGACCACATCGGCGCCGTCCCCTACCTCCTGCGGGAGAACCCGGACATCCCGCTGATCGGCTCCAAGCTCACCCTCGCCCTGATCGAGGCCAAGCTCGCCGAGCACCGCATCCGCCCGTACGTCCTGGAGGTCACGGAGGGCGACCGCGAGCGGATCGGCCCCTTCGACTGCCAGTTCATCGCGGTCAACCACTCCATCCCGGACGCCCTCGCGGTCGCCGTCCGCACCCCCGCGGGCATGGTCGTCGCCACCGGCGACTTCAAGATGGACCAGCTCCCGCTGGACGGCCGGCTCACCGACCTCCCCGCCTTCGCCAAGCTGGCGGAGGAGGGCATGGACCTCCTCCTGGTGGACTCCACCAACGCCGAGGTCCCCGGCTTCATCCCGCACGAGCGCGACATCTCCGCGGCCCTGCGCAACGTCTTCGCCAACGCGGACAAGCGCATCATCGTCGCCTCCTTCGCCAGCCACGTGCACCGCATCCAGCAGGTCCTGGACGCCGCGCACGAGTACAAGCGCAAGGTCGCCTTCGTCGGCCGCTCGATGGTCCGCAACATGGGCATCGCCCGCGACCTCGGCTACCTGAAGGTCCCCGGCAACCTGATCGTCGACGTCAAGACCCTCGACGACCTGCCCGACAAGGAGGTGGTGCTGATCTGCACCGGCTCCCAGGGCGAGCCGATGGCCGCGCTCTCCCGGATGGCCAACCGCGACCACCAGATCCGCATCGTCGAGGGCGACACCGTCGTCCTCGCCTCCTCGCTGATCCCCGGCAACGAGAACGCCGTCTACCGCGTCATCAACGGCCTCACCCGCTGGGGCGCCAAGGTCGTCCACAAGGGCAACGCCAAGGTGCACGTCTCCGGCCACGCCTCGGCCGGCGAACTGCTGTACTTCTTCAACATCTGCAAGCCGAAGAACCTGATGCCGGTCCACGGCGAATGGCGCCACCTGCGGGCCGCCGCCGACCTCGGCATCGCCACCGGCATCCCGCGCAACCGCGTGGTCATCGCCGAGGACGGCGTCTGCGTCGACCTGGAGAAGGGCGTCGCCCGGATCGTCGGCAAGGTCCAGGCCGGCTACGTCTACGTGGACGGCTCCTCGGTCGGCGACATCACCGAGTCCTCGCTCAAGGACCGCCGCATCC
This sequence comes from Kitasatospora sp. NPDC088391, assembly GCF_044753345.1. Lineage (NCBI taxonomy): Bacteria > Bacillati > Actinomycetota > Actinomycetes > Kitasatosporales > Streptomycetaceae > Kitasatospora > Kitasatospora sp. NPDC088391. The sequence goes on along the minus strand of NZ_JBIVNB010000020.1, from coordinate 583 downwards.
TCGGCGAAGAGGGCTTCATCTCGGTCTTCGTGGTGGTCGACTCCACCAACGGCAAGATCGTCAACGGCCCGACCTTCCAGGCCCGCGGCTCCGGCATCGACGACGCGGCCTTCGCGTCCATCGCCGGAAAGCTGGCCGAAGCCCTCAGCCGTTCCGCCGGCGAAGGCGTCCTGGACGTCCGCCAGGTGCAGCAGCTGGTCCGCCGCACCGTCGGCAAGTGGGTCGCGGACAACTACCGTCGCCGCCCGATGATCCTCCCGGTCGTCGTCGAGGTCTGACGGACCGCACACCCGATTTGACCTGGGGCAGCTCGGTGCGTAACGTTCTCCGAGTTGCCCCACGGTCGTGCGGCTTCGCTCCGGAAATCGAATTCGTTCGAATCGGGGCGGGGAAAACAGGCCGAGAAACTCTGATAGAGTTCGGGGGCGCCGAAAGGCAAAAGCCAAATCAGATGGCAAACAAAAACTCCGGAAAACGGAGCGGAAAACATCTGATAAGCTTGAAACACGAAAGAACGAAGCGCCCGGAGGGTCCGCAGGAATGCGGTCCGAAGGAAGCGTCCGTTCCTTGAGAACTCAACAGC
>NZ_JBIVNB010000019.1:0-102513 GCF_044753345.1 Kitasatospora sp. NPDC088391 | reverse complement strand
GCGTTGACTTTTGGCACGCTGTTGAGTTCTCAAGGAACGGACGCTTCCTTCGGACCGCATTCCTGCGGACCCTCCGGGCGCTTCGTTCTTTCGTGATTCGAGCTTACCAGACTGTTTTCCCGGCGTTGACCGCCGCTTTACCTGTCTGACTTGCTCTGTTAACCGCCGTTGCGCGGCGACCCGAGCAACGATAGCGGCTTCGTGCCGCAGTGCCTAATCGAGTCGGGGTGGAGTCACCCGGACGGCCGCTCGGAGGGGTGTCGACGGGGCGGGTGCGGGCTCACTCGGATGCCGTAGAGTGCGGCGCGTCGGCCGAGAGGACTAGACCACTTGAGGGTGGCGGGCTCGGTCGGGAGGGTGCGGGAAGGTTGGTTCGCATGCGGTGGGGCTGGTGCGGGTGACGATCTTCGGTGGGGCGACTCGCGGTCGCTATGTCATGAGATGTCCGAAGTTGACGTAATTTGGTTCTCGCTGATCAATGAGCCGCTGCCCCGCGGCCACACGCGATGTACTCCGTACCTGGGAGGCTCCACCATGACCACTGTCACGTCGCCGCTCGCCGGTCGCGCCGTCGGGCTCGCCAATGTTCCGGACCCGGTGTTCGCGGGGGCCATGGTCGGGCCGGGGACGGCGATCGATCCGTTGCGGGAGCCGATCGAGGCGGTGGCTCCGGTGGACGGGCAGGTGGTGTCGATGCACCCGCACGCGTTCGTGGTGATGGACGAGAACGGGCACGGGGTGCTGACGCACCTGGGGATCGACACCGTGCAGCTCAATGGGGAGGGGTTCGAGCTGCTGGTGACCAAGGGGGACCGGGTGAAGCGGGGGCAGCCGGTGATCAAGTGGAATCCGGCGGCGGTGGAGGCCGCGGGGAAGTCGCCGATCTCGCCCATCGTGGCGCTGGAGGCGTCGGCGGAGCAGTTGAGCGGGATCGCGGAGTCCGGTGAGGTCACGGCCGGCGGCGAGCTGTTCATCTGGAACTGACGGCGGCGGACGGCGAGGGCGAAGGGGTTCGGATGATGGAGCGGACGCTGCGCGGCGTGGGGGTCAGCCACGGGGTCGCCATCGGGCAGGTGCGTCATATGGGGACGGCGGTGCTGGAACCGCCGGTGGCGCAGGTCTCGGCCGAGGAGGCTCCTCGGGAGCAGGCCCGGGCGCGGGCCGCGGTGGAGGCGGTGGCGGCGGACCTGGTGGCACGCGGGAACCTGGCCGGTGGTGAGGCGCAGGCGGTGCTGGAGGCCCAGGCGTTGATGGCGCAGGACCCGGAGCTGCTGGCGGACGTGAACCGGCGGATCGACGCGGGGTCCACGGCGGAGCGCGGGGTGTACGACGCGTTCGCGGCGTACCGGGAGTTGCTGGCCGCGGCGGGTGAGTACCTGGCGGGGCGGGTGGCGGACCTGGACGACGTGCGGAACCGGATCGTGGCGCGGCTGCTGGGTGTGCCGATGCCGGGGGTGCCGGACTCGGACGAGCCGTACGTGCTGGTGGCGCGGGACCTGGCGCCGGCGGACACGGCGTTGCTGGACCCGTCGCTGGTGCTGGGGTTCGTGACCGAGGAGGGCGGGCCGACCTCGCACAGCGCGATCCTGGCGCGGGCGATGGGGGTGCCGGCGGTGGTGGCGCTGGCGGGGGCGACGGAGTTGGCGGAGGGGGTGGTGGTCGCGGTCGACGGGTCTTCCGGCGAGGTGCTGGTGGAGCCGGCGGCGGAGCGGCAGGAGGAGTTGCGGCGGCAGGAGGCGCAGCGGAGGGCGGCGCTGGCGGCGTCGTCCGGGCCGGGGCGGACCTCGGACGGGTTCATGGTGCCGTTGCTGGCGAACGTGGGCGGTCCGGCGGACCTGCCGGCGGCGTTGGAGAACGGGGCGGAGGGCGTCGGGCTGTTCCGGACCGAGTTCCTGTTCCTGGACGACTCGGCGCAGGCGCCGAGCGAGGAGAAGCAGGTCGCGGCGTACCGGAAGGTGCTGGAGGCGTTCCCCGGCGCGCGGGTGGTGGTGCGGGTGCTGGACGCGGGGGCGGACAAGCCGTTGGACTTCCTGACGCCCGGGGACGAGCCGAATCCGGCGCTGGGGGTGCGCGGGCTGCGGACCCTGCTGGAGCACCCGGAGGTGCTGCGTTCGCAGTTGCGGGCGTTGGCGCGGGCGGCGGAGGGGCTGACGGTGCGCCTGGAGGTGATGGCGCCGATGGTCGCGGACGGGGTGGACGCGCGGGCGTTCGCGGAGGCCTGCCGGGAGGTGGGGCTGGACGCGAAGTACGGGGCGATGGTGGAGATCCCGTCGGCGGCGCTGCGGGCGGGGGCGATCCTGCGGGAGGTGGAGTTCCTGTCGCTGGGGACGAACGACCTGGCGCAGTACGCGTTCGCGGCGGACCGGCAGGTGGGGTCGTTGGCGCGGTTGCAGGACCCGTGGCAGCCGGCGCTGCTGGATCTGATCGCGGCGTCGGCGCAGGCGGCGAAGGCGGCCGGGAAGAGCTGCGGGGTGTGCGGCGAGGCCGCGTCGGACCCGTTGCTGGCGTGCGTGCTGACGGGGTTGGGCGTGACCAGCCTGTCGATGGGTGCGGCGTCGATCCCGTACGTGCGGGCGGCGTTGGCGCAGGCGTCGTTGGCGCAGTGCCAGCGGGCGGCGGAGGCGGCGCGGGGGGCGGACACCGCGGAGGGGGCGCGGGAGGCGGCGCGGGAGGCGCTGTCGGACGGGTAGGGGGCGTGGTCTCCCGAGGGGTCGCTGCCACCGTGGGGGTTGGCAGCGGCCCCTCGGGGCTTTCTCCGGCTAGGACTGCTTGCGGGTGGCGGCGAGCTGTTCGAAGAACCGCAGGTGGTCGAGGTTGTCGACGGAGCCGGGGTTGACGGCCTTGGTGAGGGGGGTGCCGGAGAGCAGGCGCTTGACGGGGACTTCGAGGCGCTTGCCGGTGAGGGTGTGCGGGAGGCCCTGGACGGTGATCACCTCGTCGGGGACGTGGCGCGGGGAGAGTTCGGTGCGCAGCGAGGTGCGGATGCGGGCGGTGAGGTCCGCGTCGAGGGCGGCGCCGGGGGCGAGGACGACGAACAGCGGCATCCAGTAGCCGCCGTCGGGTTCCTCGAGGCCGATGACCAGGGACTCGGCGATCTCGGGGAGGCGTTCGACGACCTCGTAGATGTCGGCGGAGCCCATCCGGACGCCCTGGCGGTTGAGGGTGGAGTCGGAGCGGCCGTGGATGACGACGGTGCCGCGGCCGGTGGCGGTGATCCAGTCGCCGTGGCGCCAGGTGCCGGGGTACGTATCGAAGTAGCTGTCGTGGTAGCGGTGGCCGTCCGGGTCGTTCCAGAAGCCGGTGGGCATGGACGGGAGCGGCTTGGTGACGACGAGTTCGCCGACGGTGTCGGTGTGCGGATGGCCGTCGGCGTCCCAGGACTCGACGGCGGCGCCGAGGCAGGGGGCCTGGATCTCGCCGAGGTGGACGGGGAGGGTGGGGACGCCGCCGACGAAGCAGGAGCAGACGTCGGTGCCGCCGCTGACGGAGGCGAGCCAGAGGTCGGCCTTGACTTCGTCGTAGATCCACTGGAAGCCGTCGGGCGGGAGCGGGGAGCCGGTGGTGCCGAGGCAGCGGACGGCGGAGAGGTCGAGGTCGCGGCCGGGGTGCAGGTCGGCCTTGCGGCTGGCGATGACGTAGGCGGCGGAGGTGCCGAGGACGGTGGCGCGGGTGCGGGCGGCGACGGACCACAGGGCGCCGGTGTCGGGGTGTCCGGGGCTGCCGTCGTAGGTGACGATCGTGGTGCCGGTGAGCAGGCCGGCGAGGAGGAAGTTCCACATCATCCAGCCGGTGGACGTGTACCAGAGGAACCGGTCGTCGGGGCCGAGGTCGAGGTGGAGGGCGGCCTGCTTGAGGTGTTCGACCAGGATGCCGCCCTGGCTCTGCACGATGGCCTTGGGGAGGCCGGTGGTGCCGGAGGAGTAGAGGACCCAGAGCGGGTGGTCGAAGGGGACCGGCTCGAAGACGGGGGCGGTGTCCGAGGAGACCAGGTCGTCGTAGGCGAGGGTGCCCTCGGGGGCGGGGGTGCCGAGCAGGGGGACGTGGACGACGGTGGTGAGGGTGGGGAGTTCGCGGCGGAGTTCGGCGACCACCTCGGTGCGGTCGTGGTCCTTGCCGCCGTAGTGGTAGCCGTCGACGGCGAACAGGACGGTGGGTTCGATCTGCTGGAGGCGGTCGAGGACGCTGCGGGCGCCGAAGTCGGGGGCGCAGCTGGTCCAGGTGGCGCCGACGGCGGCGGTGGCGAGGAGGGCGACGGCGGCCTGCGGGACGTTGGGCAGGTAAGCGCTTACCCGGTCGCCGGGGCGGACGCCGTTGGCGCGCAGGGCGGCGGCCAGCGAGCCGACCTGGCGGCGGAGTTCGGACCAGCTGGTGGCGACCGGCTCGGTGGTGCGCTCGTCCAGGTGGAGGATGGCGGGGCGGTCGGCGTTGGCCGGGTCCTCGGCGGCGCGGAGGGCGTGCTCGGCGTAGTTGAGGGTGGCGCCGGGGAACCACTTCGCGCCGGGCATGGTGGCGGGTTCGGCGAGGACCGCGGTGGGCGGGGTGTGGAAGCGGACGTCGAAGTACTCGGTGACGGCCGTCCAGAAGCGGCTGACGTCCTCGGTGGACCAGCGGTGGAGGTCCGCGTAGCGGGTGGCGGCCTCGGTGTCGGTGTCGACGGGGGCGAGCGGGGCGGCGGGGGCGCCGTGGTGGGTGGCGGCCCAGCGCTGGAAGGCGACCAGGCGGCTGGCGGCGGCGTGCTCGGGGTTCGGGCGCCAGAGCGGCTCGGCGTGCGGGTGCTGCTGGTCCTGGGGGGTCGGAGGGGTGCTCACGTGGTGTTCTCCAGGCCGGGGTGGGGACGGCTGGGCTTGTGGCGGGCCGTCCGTGGGGTGCTGACGCTGCTGACCATGCCACGTGATCTTCCGATGGTCCAGGGTCGGGCGGTCGGGGTGCTGGTGGGGGCGGGTGGGAGGTGGTAGACCGGCGGGATGACGGTGGCTTATGACGTGGTGATCGTGGGTGGCGGGCACAACGGGCTGGTGGCGGCCGGGTACCTGGGGCGGGCCGGGCTGCGGGTGCTGGTGCTGGAGCGGTTGGGGCACCTGGGCGGGGCGGCGGTGTCGGAGCGGGCGTTCGCCGGGGTGGACGCGCGGCTGTCGCGGTACTCGTACCTGGTGAGCCTGCTGCCGCGGCGCATCCTGGCGGAGCTGGGGGTGCGGGTGGAGCTGCGGCGCCGACGGATCTCCTCGTACACGCCGTGGGAGCGGGACGGGCGGGTCGGCGGGTTGCTGGTGGATGCCGGGGACGAGCGGCGGACGGCCGAGTCGTTCCGCGGACTGACGGGCGGGGAGCGGGAGTTCGCGGCCTGGCGGGAGTTCTACGGGATGACCGGGCGGGTGGCGGAGCGGGTGTTCCCGTCGCTGACGGAGCCGTTGCCCTCGCGGGCGGAGCTGCGGGCGCGGGTGGACGATCCGGTGGCGTGGGGCGAGTTGTTCGAGCGGCCGTTGGGCGAGGCGCTGGAGCGCAGGTTCGCGGACGACGTGGTGCGGGGCGTGGTGCTGACGGACGCGCTGATCGGGACGTTCACGCACGCGCACGATCCTTCGCTGCGGCAGAACCGGTGCTTCCTCTACCACGTGGTGGGCGGCGGGACGGGCGACTGGGACGTGCCGGTGGGCGGGATGGGCGCGGTGTCCGGGGCGTTGGCGGAGGCGGCCCGGGCGGGTGGGGCCGAGTTGCTGACGGGGTGCGAGGTGACGGCGGTGGACCCCGGCGGGGCGGGCGGCCCGGCCGAGGTGGGGTTCCGGGACGCGGACGGGGTGGAGCGGCGGGTCGGGGCGCGGTGGGTGCTGTGCAACGCGGCGCCGGTGGAGCTGGAGCGGCTGGTGGGCGGGGCGGCACCGGCGGGCGGGGCCGGGCCGGAGGGGGCGCAGTTGAAGGTGAACATGCTGCTGCGTCGGCTGCCGCGGTTGCGGGACGGGGCGGTGGACGGGCCGGACGCGTTCGGGGGGACGTTCCACGTCGCGGAGTCGTACACGGAGCTGGAAAGCGCTTACCGGTCGGCGGCGGCGGGGCGGTTGCCCTCCCCCGCGCCGTCGGAGATCTACTGCCACTCGCTGGCCGACCGGTCGATCCTGGGGCCCGGGGTGCCGGCGGGGGCGCAGACCTTGACGCTGTTCGGGCTGCAGGTGCCGGCCCGGCTGTTCGCCGCCGATCCGGAGGGGGTGCGGCAGGCCGCGCTGCAGGGGGTGCTGGCGGCCCTGGACGGGGTGTTGGCGGAGCCGCTCGCGGACTGCCTGGCCACGGACGCGGAGGGGCGGCCCTGTCTGGAGGTGCGCGGGCCGCTCGACCTGGAGGCGGACCTGCGGCTGCCGGGCGGCAACATCTTCCACCGGGACCTGGCGTTCCCGTTCCGGGACGGGGCGGACGCGGGTCCGCCGGTGGGGCGGTGGGGCGTGGGGACCGGGCATCCGCGGGTGCTGCTGTGCGGGGCGGGCGCGGTGCGGGGCGGCGGGGTGAGCGGGATTCCGGGGCACAACGCGGCGATGGCGGTGCTCGGGCGGTAGCGACGGGTGCCGGCGGGGCGGTGCCGGGGCCGGTCGGAAAGCGGTTTCCGACCGGCCGGGCGGGGGCCTCAGAGGTGGGCGTACTCGCCGTCGAACCAGGAGCGGGCGACCCGGGTGTGGAACGGGAAGACCAGTTGGGTGTCGACGGTGGCGAGCTGCCAGCCCTCGGTCTCCTCGGTGGCGACGGACGGCGGGAGGTCGGCGAGGTTGCGGGCCGGGAGCAGGCCGAACAGGCAGATGAAGCCGCCGCGGGCGTCGGATTCGGTGGAGACCAGGCGGACCTCGGACGAGTCGGCGAGGATGCCGGTCTCCTCGCGCAGTTCGCGGACCACCGCCTGCTGCCAGCTCTCGCCGTAGTCGACGTAGCCGCCGGGCAGGGCGAGTTGGCCGTAACCCGGTTCGATGGTGCGGCGGATGACGGTCAGTCGGGTGTCGCCGTCCGGGTGGTGCACGGGCAGCAGGGCGACGGTGACCGGGAGCGGGTTGCGGTAGCTGATCTCCTGGCAGCCGGTGCAGGTCCGCGGCCACGCCTCGGTGTCTGCCGGGTAGGGCGCGCCGCACCAGTGGCAGTGGCTGTGCGGGCCGAAGACGGTGGGGCGGGCGGACGGCTGGGTCGTCATGAGGGGATGGTAGTCCGGCCGGGTGGGGCGGCGGGGGCGAAGCCGGGGTCGGATCGGGGACGGGCCGGGGCCGGGGTGGGCCGGGGTCGCGGTGGGTGGGGCGCGGGTGCAGGCTGGAGGGATGGCTGTGCACTTGGACGGGGGTTTCGGGGCGGCGCTGGCGGCCGGGGCGGTGGTGCTGGACGGGGGGTTGTCGAACCGGCTGGCCGATCAGGGGTGCGACCTGGCGGACGGGTTGTGGTCGGCGCGGTTGCTGCTGGACGACCCGGGGCAGTTGGTGGCGGCACACCGGGCGTACTTCGAGGCGGGGGCGCGGGTGGCGACGGCGGCGAGCTACCAGGCGAGTCGGCAGGGGTTCGCGGCGCGCGGGGTGGGGGCGGCCAAGGCGGACCGGTTGCTGGTGTTGAGCGTGGAGTTGGCGCGGCAGGCGGCCGAGGAGGTGTCGGCGGCGTCCGGTGACGGGCTCGCGCGCTGGGTGGCGGCCTCGGTGGGGCCGTACGGGGCGGTGCTGGCGGACGGGTCGGAGTACCGGGGTCATTACGGCCTGTCCGCCGCGGAGTTGGCGGAGTTCCACCGTCCGCGTCTGGCGGCGTTGGCGGCGGCGGGGCCGGACGTGCTGGCGGTGGAGACGGTGCCGGATCTGCTGGAGGCGTCGGTACTGGCGGACTGCGTACGGGAGTTGGGGCTGCCGGCGTGGTTCTCGTTCGGGGCGGCGGGCGGGCGGACCCGGGGCGGTGAGCCGTTGGCGGAGGCGTTCGCCCTGGTGGCGGAGGTTCCGGAGGTGGTGGCGGTCGGGGTGAACTGCTGTGCGCCGGAGGAGGTGGCGGCGGCGGTCGGGTTGGCGGTGGAGGTGACGGGGCGGCCGGCGGTGGCGTACCCGAACAGCGGGGAGGGCTGGGACGCGGGGGCGCGGGACTGGGCGGGGGCGGGGAGCTTCGATCCGGGCGCGGTGGGCGGCTGGGTCGCGGCGGGGGCCCGGCTGGTGGGCGGCTGCTGCCGGGTGGGACCGGCGGAGGTGGCCGAACTCGCCCGGCTGGTGGAGGGGAAGGAGGAGTGAAGGGATGCGTGGGTTCCGGCCGGGAGCGGCGGTCCGGTGCTGTCGGCGGGGTGCGAAGGGATGCCGAGCGAAGGCGGTCGGCATGGTCGACCGATGGACAGGTGTGACCGGGCGCGCCGGGGCCGGGTGGTGGGGCGGCGCTCCTTGACTCGGGGGTCCGGCTGCGGTTGGCTTCCGGACATTGATCGACATTGTCAAACGGTGGCTGGAGGGTCGGCGTCCGCCGGACCGTCCGTGTGGTTTGCCGGACCCGCGCGTACGGGGACTGACGAAGGGTCAGCCCCTCCCCCTTCGACGTCCGTGTCCGCGCCCGAGTCCGTGAGCCGAGGAATCGCATGACTGCCAGCTACATCGCCGCGATCGACCAGGGCACCACCTCCAGCCGCTGCATCGTGTTCGGCGCGGACGGCCGGATCGTCTCCGTCGACCAGCAGGAGCACTCGCAGATCTTCCCGCAGCCCGGCTGGGTCGAGCACGACGCCGCCGAGATCTGGACCCGGGTCCGGTCCGTGGTCCGCGGGGCGTTGGAGAAGGCGGGCCTGTCCCGGGAGGACATCCGGGCGATCGGCATCACCAACCAGCGCGAGACCACGGTGTTGTGGGACAGGCACACGGGTGAGCCGGTGCACAACGCGCTGGTGTGGCAGGACACCCGGACCGAGGCGCTCTGCCGGGAGCTGGGCCGCAACGTGGGCCAGGACCGGTTCCGGCGGGAGACCGGCCTGCCGCTGGCCTCGTACTTCGCCGGGCCGAAGATCCGCTGGCTGCTGGACAACGTCGAGGGCCTGCGCGAGCGCGCCGAGGCCGGCGACATCCTGTTCGGCACCATGGACACCTGGGTGATCTGGAACCTGACGGGTGGCGTCGACGGCGGCAAGCACGTCACCGACGTCACCAACGCCTCCCGCACCATGCTGATGAACCTGCACACCCTCCAGTGGGACGAGAAGATCGCCGAGTCGATGGGCGTGCCGCTGAACGTGCTGCCGGAGATCCGGTCCTCGGCCGAGGTGTACGGGGAGGCGGTGGGCGAGCTGGCGGGGGTGCCGGTGGCGGCGGCGCTGGGCGACCAGCAGGCGGCGCTGTTCGGGCAGACCTGCTTCGACGAGGGCGAGGCCAAGTCGACGTACGGGACGGGAACGTTCCTGCTGCTGAACACCGGCGAGAAGATCGTCAACTCGTACCACGGGCTGCTGACCACCGTCGGCTACCGGATCGGCGAGCAGGCGCCGGTGTACGCGCTGGAGGGGTCGATCGCAGTCACCGGGTCCCTGGTGCAGTGGCTGCGCGACCAGTTGGGGATCATCTCGACGGCGGCGGAGATCGAGACGCTGGCGAGCACGGTGGAGGACAACGGCGGGGCGTACTTCGTGCCCGCGTTCTCCGGGTTGTTCGCGCCGTACTGGCGTTCCGACGCGCGCGGCGTCATCGCCGGCCTGACCCGGTACGTCACCAAGGGGCACCTGGCGCGGGCGGTGCTGGAGGCGACGGCCTGGCAGACCCGCGAGGTGGTCGACGCGATGCGCAAGGACTCCGGGGTCACGCTGACGGCGTTGAAGGTGGACGGCGGCATGACCAGCAACAACCTGCTGATGCAGAACATCGCGGACGTGCTGGACGCCCCCGTGGAGCGGCCGTTCGTGGCGGAGACCACGGCGCTCGGCGCGGCGTACGCGGCCGGGCTGGCCGTCGGGTTCTGGGACGACCTGGACACGCTGCGGGCGAACTGGCACCGGGCCGCCGAGTGGACGCCGCGGATGGACGCGGCGACGCGCGAGCGCGAGCACCGCAACTGGTTGAAGGCCGTGGAGCGCACCATGGGCTGGATCGAGCAGGACGAGCGGGACGCGCAGCAGCAGGACTGAGCGGCCGTCGGAACCACCACTTTCCCGACCGGAAGGAGACGCGGGCCGGCCTTCGCCGGCCGGTCCGCCCACCACACACCATGGCAACCATCCCGACCCTGGGCGCCGAGCGCGACGCCGGCCGCGTCGTCCCTCGTGCCGCCACCCGTGAGCTGCTCGGCCGGGCCCGCTACGACCTGCTGGTGATCGGCGGCGGCATCCTCGGCACCGCGACCGCCTGGACCGCCGCCCAGGCCGGCCTCAAGGTCGCCATGGTCGACGCCGGGGACTTCGCCGGCGCCACCTCCTCCGCCTCCTCCAAGCTGGTCCACGGCGGGCTGCGCTACCTGCAGACCGGCGCCGTCAAGCTGGTCGCCGAGAACCACAAGGAGCGCCGGGCGCTGGCCACCGACGTGGCCCCGCACCTGGTCAACCCGCTGACCTTCTTCGTGCCGGTGTACCGGGACGGGCCGCACTCGGCGTCGAAGCTCGGCGCGGGCGTCTTCCTGTACTCGGCGCTCTCGGCGTTCCGGGACGGCATGGGCCGGGTGGCCTCCCCGGCGGCGGCGGCGCGGGCGGTGCCGGGGCTGCGGACGGAGGGGCTGCGTTCGGTCGCCGTGTACGGCGACCACCAGATGAACGACGCCCGGATGGCCGTGATGACGGTGCGGGCGGCGGTGGACGCGGGCGCGGTGGTGCTCAACCACGCCGAGGTGACGGGGCTGCGCTTCACCCGGGGCCGGGTCAGCGGCGCCGAGCTCAAGGACCGCCTGGACGGCGCCGAGTTCGGCGTCGACGCCCGGCTGGTGCTGAACGCCACCGGCCCGTGGGTCGACCACCTGCGGCGGATGGAGTACCCGGGCGCGGAGCCGTCGATCCGGTTGTCGAAGGGCGCGCACGTGGTGCTGCGGCGGCAGGCGCCGTGGCGGGCCGCGCTGACCATCCCGATCGACCACTACCGGGTGTCCTTCGCCATCCCGTGGGAGGACCACGTCCTGCTCGGCACCACCGACGAGGAGTACACCGGCGACCCGCTGGACGTCCGCGCCACCGAGGCCGACGTCGACCAGATCCTCGACGAGGCCGGGCACGCGGTGCGGGCGGACCACCTGCGGCGGGAGGACATCACGTACGCCTTCGCGGGCCTGCGGGTGCTGCCGGGCGGGCCCGGGGCGACGGCGGCGGCCAAGCGGGAGACGGTGGTGACGGAGGGCCGCGGCGGCATGCTGTCGGTCGCGGGCGGCAAGTGGACCACCTACCGGCACATCGGCCGGGTCGTCCTGGAGAAGCTGAAGAACGCGTCCGGGGCGGGCCTGGCGGAGGACGTCTCGCCGATCCCGGCGACGGTGCCGCTGCCCGGCATCGGCGCGCCGGACGCCGTCGCGCACCGGCTGCTGATCGACCGCGACCCGGGCTCCCGGATGGACCCGCTGGTGGCCCGGCACCTGGCCACCCACTACGGGACGCTGTCCTTCGGGATCGCCCGGCTGGTCGCGGAGCGCCCCGAGCTGGGCGAGCGGGTGCACCCGGACGGGCCGGACGTCTGGGCGCAGGTGGTGTACGCGGCCGAGCAGGAGTGGGCGTACACGGTGGACGACGTGCTGCGGCGCCGGACCACGGTGACGGTGCGCGGGCTGGACACCGAGGAGGTCCGCAAGCGGACGGCGGAGCTGCTGGGGCGGTGAGCCGCCGGTGGCGGGGCGGGACGGGGCGACGCCCTCCGGGAGAGAAGCGGGAGTCCGGAGGGCGTCGCGGTCTTGCGGGCGCGCGGTCTTGAGGGGGTGGGGGTGGCGGTCGGTCAGATGATCAGGCTGAGCGGCATGATCAGGGCGATCGCCACCACCGAGATGATCGTCTCCATCACCGACCAGGACTTCAGGGTCTGGCCGACGCTCATCCCGAAGTACTCCTTGACCAGCCAGAACCCGGCGTCGTTGACGTGCGACAGGAACAGCGACCCGGCGCCGATGGCGAGCACCAGCAGGGCGGCGTGGGTGGTGGACATGTCGGCGGCCAGCGGGCCGACGATGCCGGCCGCGGTGATGGTGGCGACGGTGGCGGAGCCGGTGGCGAGGCGGATCAGCACGGCGATCAGCCAGCCGAGCAGCAGCACCGAGATGTGCCACTTGCCGGACCACTCGCTGACCGCGTTGCCGACGCCGACGTCGATCAGGGTCTGCTTGAAGCCGCCGCCCGCGCCGACGATGAACACGATGCCGGCGATCGGGCCGAGCGCGGAGCCGACCGTCGCGGAGATCTTCCCCTTGTCGAAGCCGGCCGCCCGGCCGAGGGTCAGCATGGCCAGCAGGGTGGCGGCGAGCAGGGCGATCAGCGGCGAGCCGATGAAGTCGAAGAACCGCTGGACGGTGGACTTCGGGTCGTCGACGACCACGTCGGTGAGGGCCTTGCCGAGCATCAGCACGACGGGCAGCAGGATGGTCGCCATGACGGCGCCGAACCGCGGGGTGCGGCCGGGCTCCCGCTTCGCGGTGTCGGCCGGGGTGTCCTCGGGGGCGGCGGGGATCGCCAGCGGGCCGACCCAGCGTTCGGCGAGGCGGGCGAAGAGCGGGCCGGCCACGATCAGGGTGGGGACGGCGATCAGCAGGCCGAGCGCGAGGGTGACGCCGAGGTCGGCGTGCAGGGCGTCGACGGCGACCAGCGGGCCCGGGTGCGGGGGCACCAGGCCGTGCAGGACGGAGAGGCCGGCCAGCGCGGGGATGCCGATCCGGATCAGCGGGACGTTGCCGCGCCGGGCCACCAGCAGCACGATCGGGATCAGCAGCACCACGCCGACCTCGAAGAACAGCGGCAGGCCGAGCACGGCGGCGATCAGCGCCATCGCCCAGGGCAGCGCCTTCGGGCCGGTCCGGGCCAGCACGGTGTCGGCGATGATGTTGGCGCCGCCGGAGTCGGCGAGCAGCTTGCCGAGCATCGCGCCGAGGCCGATCAGCAGGCCGACCGAGGCGACGGTGGAGCCGAAGCCGGTGGAGAAGCTGGCCAGCAGCTTGTCGAAGGGCGCGCCGGCGACGGCGGCGAGCAGCCCCGATCCGAGGGTGAGGGCCAGGAACGGGTGCATCTTGAGGCGGGTGATCAGCAGCACGATCGCGCCGATGCTGAGCAGCACCGCGAGCAGCAGTTGCCCGTTGCTGGACGTGTGCGGCAGCGCCGGGGCGCCGGCCGCGAGCAGGGTGGGGGTCACGGGGGTCTCCATCGACGGGCCGTCACCGCCCGGCTGTCGGGCGGTCGGTGACGGGGTGTGACGCGGGGGGTGTGGGGTTGCCGGTCGGGGCCGGTGGGGCCGGGGCCGGTCAGTGGGGCAGGGCGGCCGCGGCGCGTTCGACGAGGGTCTCCGGGGAGGCGTCGACGTCCAGCACGGTGCCGTTCTCGTCGGCCTGGAGCGGTTCGAGGGTGGCGTACTGGGAGTCCAGCAGGGACGGCGGCATGAAGTGGCCGGTGCGGTGCGCGAGGCGGTCGCCGACCAGGTCGTGGGTGCCGCTCAGGTGCAGGAACCAGGCGTCGGGGCAGTTCGCGCGCAGCACGTCGCGGTAGCGGCGCTTGAGCGCGGAGCAGGTGACCACTCCCCCGGTGCCGGCGGCGGACCGTTCGCCGAGCCAGCTGCCGAGGGCGTGCAGCCAGGGCTGCCGGTCCTCGTCGTCCAGCGGGACGCCGGAGCGCATCTTGGCGATGTTGGCGGCGGGGTGGAAGTCGTCGGCCTCGGCGTAGGGAAGGCCGAGGCGTTCGGCGAGCAGTCGGGCGACGGTGGTCTTCCCGACTCCGGAGACGCCCATCACCACGATGACGGGCGGCTGCTGGTTCTCGGCGCTGAGAGCCATGGGTGGTGCTCCTGTCCTTGCCCGCGTACGCGACGACGCCTGCTTGCGTCGCAACCTTGACTCAAAGGTATGACTTATTCAAGCGAGTGAAACCTAATCGTCATACTTTTTATGCCCGCAGACCCTGGGGGGCGACGGCGGGCAGGCGCCGTCTGCCCGCCGGGGACGCCGATAAGCTGTGCGAATGGAGATCCAGGGTCTGCCCGGCCGCCTGCTTGCCGCTCTCGGTCCGGCGATCGCCTCCGGGGAGCTTCCCGAGGGGACGGTGCTGCGCGCCGAGGAGCTGGAGGAGCAGCACGGGGTGTCGCGGACCGTGGTGCGGGAGGCGGTCCGCATCCTGGAGTCGATGCGCCTGGTCGAGCCGCGCCGCCGGGTCGGGATCACCGTGCGGCCGCAGCGCGACTGGGACGTCTTCGACCCGCTGGTGATCCGCTGGCGGCTGGCCGGGGCGGGCCGCTCCGCGCAGCTGCGTTCGCTCGGCTCGCTGCGGGTCGCGGTGGAGCCCGCCGCCGCGGCGCTCGCGGCCCGGCACGCCAGCGACGACGACCGGCGCGAACTCGCCGCCCTCGCCGTGGAGTTGACCGTCACCGCGCGGGCCGCGGACCTGGAGTCCTTCCTCGACCACGACATCGCCTTCCACGCCGCGGTGCTGCGCGCCTCCGGCAATGAGATGTTCGCCCACCTGAAGGACACCGTGGGCGCCGTCCTGACCGGCCGCACCGAGCACCGGCTGATGCCGCACCGGCCGCGCGAGTACGCGGTGCGGCTGCACCGCGAGGTGGCCGACGCGATCTGCGCGGGCGACCCGGAGGCCGCCGAGCGGGCGATGCGGACCATCGTGGTCGGCGCGCTGGAGGAGCTGGACGCCACCCTGCCGGACTGACCCGGCGTCACCGCGCCCGTCCTTCTGGCCGGGTGGGCCCTCTTGCGCGCCGGAATACGATCCTGGACGGGGCCGGGGCTCCGTCCGCCCGACACGCCCGCCGCGGGTGGATTGCCGGGGCCGGCCGCATGGCCCGGGCCGTTCGGGGGCAGGTCCGGGGAGGACGGGCGGGCGCGGGGCCGACAGGGGGTGCGCGGTGGGGTTTCGTCGACGCGGTCGACTGCCGGACGAGGTGCGGGGTGCCGCGGTCCGGGCCGGGCTGGCGTTCGCGTTCACGGTGGTGGCGTTCGTGGTCGCGCTGCTCGCCTCCTGGGCGCACACCGATCTGCTCACCCCGGCGCTGGCGCTGATGGCGCTCGGCGTCTTCCTGACCGCGTGGTGCCTGATCGACGTGGTGGTCTCCCGGCAGGTCGCCGCCTCCCGCCGCCGCTCCCCCAACTCGGCCGGGCCGCTGGACGGTTCGCGCGAGCAGCGGCAGCGGACGCACCGGTGATCCGGCCGACGGCCGGTCAGTCCTGCTGGTAGCGGCCCGGGGTGGTGCCGAAGGCGTGCCGGAACGCCTCGATGAAGGCGCTCGGCGAGCGGAAGCCGCAGGCGGCGCCAGTGGCGGTGACGGAGCGCCCCTCGGCGAGCAGCACCAGGGCGTGCTGGAGCCGGAGTTGGGTGCGCCACTGCGGAAAGCCGAGCCCGAGTTCGCGGTGGAAGAGCCGGCTCAGGGTCCGTTCGGCGGCGCCGACGGCGCGGCCGAGTTCGGCGAGCGGGCGGTCGTCGGCCGGGTCGGCGGTGAGCAGGGCCGCGAGGTCGCGCAGCCGGGGATCGGTGGGCTGCGGCAGGCCGAGCGGGAGTTCGGGGGCGTGCGCGAGCTGGTCCAGGGCGGCCTGTTCGAGGGTGTGGGCGGGCCGTCCGGTGGGGGCGTCGGGCCCGGTGAGGTGGGCGACGATCTCGCGCAGCAGCGGGGTGACGGCGAGCACGGCGGGTCCGTCCAGCCGCAGCGGGTTGGTCTCGGCCGGGAACACCAGGCAGCGCAACTCGCTGGGCCCGTGGGCCTGTTGGGCGTGCGGCAGGCCAGCGGGCAGCCAGACCGCGCGGTGCGGCGGGACGACCCACTGTCCGCGCGGGGTGCTGACCTTCAGGACGCCGCGGCCGGGGCTGATCAGCTGGTTGACCTCGTGCCAGTGCCACTCGATCCGCTCCCGGTGGGCGAGCGGGTGGCGGCTGGGGCCGGTCTGCTGGAGGTGCGCCGGGGGGTCGGCAGCGGGGGCAGGGGCGGGGGCAGGGGCAGGGGCGGGGGCAGGGGCGGGGGCAGGGGTGCCGAGGGCTTCGGCGGGGCGCTGGGCAGGTTGGCGGGTTCGCAGCATGGGTTGGCAGAGTATCGGAAGTCCGCACGGGGGTGCGGGGGCCAGGCTGGCGGTATGACGAGCGGAACGGCCGGCGTGTGGCGCCGGATGCGGATGTGGGGTGCGGCGCATGCCGTCGACGACCTGTACCAGGGGCTGGTGCCCGCGGTGGTGCCGTACTTCGTCCTCGAACGCGGCTACGGGTACGTGGCGGCGGGCGGGTTGACGCTGGCGGCGACGTTGGGCAGCGCGGTGCCGCAGCCGTTGGTCGGGGTGCTGGTGGACCGCCGTCCGCTGCCCTGGCTGGCGGCGGCCGGGCTGGCGCTGGCGGGTCTCGGGGCGGGGCTGAGCGGGCTGGCGGACGGGTACGCGGCGGTGTGGGTGCTGGTGCTGCTCTCCGGGCTCGGGGTGGCCGCGTTCCATCCGGCGGCGGGGCGGGCGGCCCGGGAGGCGGCCGGGGACTCGGCGGGCGCGATGAGCGTGTTCGCGGCGGGCGGCAGCGTCGGGTTCTTCCTGGCCCCGGTGCTGGCCACGCCGCTGCTGGCCGCCTGGGGCGTGCGGGCGACGGCGGTGTTCGTGCTGCCCGCGCTGGTGATGGCGGCGGTGCTGTTCCGGGCCCGGCACCGGACGTACGCGCACGCCGGGGGCGGGGCGCGGCGCGCCGGGCGGGACCGGTGGGGGCCGTTCGCGCTGCTGACGGGCGTCGAGGTCGTCCGCTCGGTGGTGTTCTTCGGGGTCAGCACCTTCGTCGAGCTGTACTGGCTCCGGGAGTTGCACGCCTCGCACCTGCTGGCGGGGGCGGCGCTGACCTGCTTCCTGTTCGGCGGGGTGGCGGGGACGCTGGGCGGGGGCCGGCTGGCGGACCGGATCGGGATGGTGCGCACCGCGCGGTGGGGCACCGCGCTGACCGTTCCGGCGCTGGTGCTGCTGCGGGTGACGCCGGGCCAGTGGGCGCCGCTGCTGTTCGCGGTGCTGGCGGGCGCGACGCTGAACCTGCCGTTCGCGGTGCTGGTGAAGCTGGGCCAGGACTACCTGCCGACCCGGCCCGGCACCGCGGCCGGGGTCACCCTGGGCCTGGCGGTGTCGGTGGGCGGGCTGCTGGCGCCGCTGTTCGGGCTGGTCGCCCAACAGCACGGCCCGCAGGGCGTGTTGACGATCCTGCCGGCGGTGCCGCTGCTGGGCGTGCTGCTGGGGGCGTTCATGGTCGAGCCGTCCCGGTGGGCGTCGGAGGAGGCGGAGCGACCGGATCGGCCGGAGCGGGCGGAGTCGGCGGGGGCGCGCTGACGCGGCGGCGCGGTGCACGACCGGGACACAGCGGGACACAGCCGGGGCCCGGCACGGGGTTTCCGTGCCGGGCCCCGGCCGTGCGGGCAGGGTGCGGTCAGCCGCGGGGGCCGACGGCGAAGCCGTACTGGGCGGGCCAGTTGCGGGGGACGCCGAGTTCGCGGGCGGCGTGCAGGGGCCAGTACGGGTCGCGGAGGAGTTCGCGGCCGAGCATGACGGCGTCGGCGCGGCCCTCGGCGACGATCGCCTCGGCCTGGTCGGCGTCGGTGATCGAGCCGACGGCGTTGACCGGGAGGCCGCTCTCGCGGCGGATCTGCTCGGCGAACGGCACCTGGTAGCCGGGGCCGCCGGTGATCTTGGCGTGCGGGACGTTGCCGCCGGTGGAGACGTCGATCAGGTCGACGCCGACGGCCTGGAGCTCCTTGGCGAGCAGGACGCTCTCCTCGACCGTCCAGCTGGGCTCGTCCGGGAGCCAGTCGGTGGCCGAGACCCGGAACAGGACCGGCAGGTCGGCGGGCCAGACGGCCCGGACGGCGGTGGCGATCTCGCGGGCGAGGCGGCTGCGGCCGGCGAAGTCGCCGCCGTAGCCGTCGGTGCGGTGATTGGAGACCGGGGAGAGGAACTCGTGGACGAGGTAGCCGTGGGCGCCGTGCACCTCGACCACCTGGAACCCGGCGGCCAGGGCGCGGCGGGCGGCGGCGGCGAAGTCCTCGACCACGGAGGCGATCTGATCCTCCGTCAGTTCGGCGGGGACCTGGTGGTCGGCGCTGAAGGCCAGCGGGGAGGGGCCGACGGGCTGCCAGGCCCCCTGGGCCGCGGTGAGCGGGGCGCCGCCGGCGCCGGGCTTGTCGGTGGCGGCCTTGCGGCCGGCGTGGGCGAGCTGGATCGCGGGGACGGCGCCGTGCTGGGAGATCAGCGCGGCGACCCGGGCCAGGCCCTCCTGCTGGCGGTCGTTCCAGAGGCCGAGGTCCCACGGGGAGATCCGACCCTCGGGGTTGACGCCGGTGGCCTCGACCATGACGAGACCGGCGCCGCCGGCGGCGCGGGAGCCGAGGTGGGCGAGGTGGAAGTCGGTGGCGACGCCCGTCTCGGGGCCCTCGGCGGCGGCCGAGTACATGCACATCGGGCTGAGCCAGATCCGGTTGGGGATGGTCAGCGAGCGGAGGGTGAGGGGCTCGAACAGGGCGCTCACGGCTTCCTGCCCTTCCTGTCTGAGGACGCTGGGGCTCTTTCGCTTCGTACGATATCCACCGTACTACGAGAACTGTCAAACTACGAGAGATCTCGTACCATGAGGGCATGGCCATCGACCAGGACTGCCCCGGGCTGCTGCCCGAGCCCGCCACCGCCGAGCTGGAGCTCGTCCGGGTGCTGCACGCGCTGGCCGATCCGATCCGGCTGCGGATCGTCGCCGACCTGGCGGCGGTGGGCGGCGTGGAGCTGAACTGCCTGTCCTTCGACCTGCCGATCACCAAGTCGACGATGACGCACCACTTCCGGGTCCTGCGCGAGGCCGGGCTGATCCGGCAGCACCGGCGCGGCACCTCGAAGATGAACACGCTGCGCGCGGCCGATCTGGCCGAGCGCTTCCCCGGGCTGCTGGAGTCCGTGCTGGCCGCCGTTCCGGCGGTCCCGGCCGACTGACCTCCCCCTCGCGGAAGGAGGTTCGGCGGCAGGCGCGGAGTCGGTCCGGACGGATCTGACGTGGCGTCAGGGCTCCGACGCTCCAGCGACCTTGATGGTGGCGACCGTTCGCCGCAGGGCGGGGCAACCGGTGCGCCACAGTGCGCGCCATCCGTCACGGCAGTCCCGCGGGCGATCTTGCCTGACACGGTCATGCCTGGTCACGCGCCCTTCACCGGAGTTGCCCCAGCGTTCATCCGGGGTGGTCATTTGGTCTATACCAATCGGGTAATCTACCGGCGACAGGTGTCAGTATCCGGCCGTGGGGGGCCCATATGACTGCCAATCACCTTCCGTCACCGCCATCCGATCAGGAGCTCTACTGGTACTTCGGACCTCAGCGCCGCTGGGTCCCGCTGCTCTCCGCGCTCGCCTTCGTGCTCAGCGCCGTCACGATGTTCAGCTTCTCGCTGCAGACCCCGGCCCTCTGGCCGTTCCTCGCCGTCCTCGGCGTCAACCTGGTCGCCCTCGCGCTGACCTGCCTGAACGGGCTGCGCCGCCGCCGTTTCACCCGGGCCGGGCACGAACTGCTCGCCGCCGCCTGGCAGCCCGCCGACCCGCCGTCCGTCGACCTCTACCTGCCGACCTGCGGCGAACCGCTCGACATCCTGGAGAACGCCTACCGCGCGGTCGCCCTGATGGAGCACCGCGGCAGCCTGGACGTCTGGATCCTCGACGACGCGGACCGTCCCGAAGTCGCCTCGCTCGCAGCCGAGTTCGGCTACCACTACGTGGTCCGCCCGAACCGCGGCGAGTTCAAGAAGGCCGGCAACCTCAACCACGCGCTCACCCTGAGCAGCGCCGAGTACATCGCCATCCTGGACGCCGACTTCGCGCCCCGCGCCGACCTGCTGCGCCACCTGCTGCCGTACTTCGGCGACCCGAAGGTCGGCATCGTGCAGAGCCCGCAGTGCTTCGACACGCACGCCGAGATGGGCTGGGTGCAGCGCGCCGCCGGCTCCGCCCAGGAGTGGTTCTTCCGCTGGGTCCAGCCCAGCCGGGACGCCTCCGACGCGGCGATCTGCTGCGGCTCCAACGCCGTCTACCGGCGCACCGCGATCGACGCCGCCGGCGGCTTCGCCCGGCTCGACCACAGCGAGGACATGTACACCGGACTGGCCCTGCACCAGCAGGGGTTCACCACCCGGTACGTGCCCGTGCTGGTCGCCAAGGGCACCTCGCCGGACTCCACCACCAGCTTCGTCAACCAGCAGTACCGCTGGACGATGGGCAACCTGCACCTGATCGGCGACCGGCCCACCCGCAAGGCGATGACCTGGCGGATGCGCCGCTGCTTCGACGAGGGCATCGTCGGCTACCTGGCCGCCGCCGTGAACGTGCTGACCGCGCCGCTGCCGCCGCTGGTCATGCTGTTCGCCTACCCCGGCGAGGTCCGCGCCTGGTACGTGCTGCCGATGCTGTCGCTGCTGTGGATCTGGCACGTCCTGCTGCCCCGGGTCAGCCGCACCCGCTGGCGCTCGGAAGTCCTGCGCGCCAACGTGCTGATGAGCTTCGCCGCCGCCACCGCCTACTGGCACACCCTGCGCGGCCGCAGCGCCGCCTGGGTGCCCACCGGCGTCGCCAAGCCCGGCCGCTCCGGCGGCATGGCCCGCAAGGTCCTGCTGGTCTCGATGGTCTGGACGGCCGGCACGCTCGCCGCCACCGCCCTCGGCATCGCCGTCGCCACCGCCCTGTACGGCTGGCACACCACCTGGGGCCTCGGCCTGTACCTGGCCGTGCAGCTGCACCTCGGCGTCCCGCTGGTCCGCGACCTGTACGCCGAACTGCGGCCGCGCGCCGCCGAATCCGTCACCGCGGCCGTCTCCGACTCCGGGGCCCGCCCCGCGATGCGTCCCCGGCGCTGGCCCGAGGCCCTCGCCGTCACGAGCACGCTCGCCCTGGTCGCCCTGCTCGCCTCCGGCTGGGCGGCCCCGATGCTGCCCTGGCTGGGCTGAAAGGTCCCGCTCCCGTGTCCACCAGTACCGCCCCGCTCACCGTCGTCCTGCAACGGACGCCCCAACAACCCGCCGAACGGCCGAGGTTCCGGCCCGACATCGAGGGCCTGCGGGCCGTCGCCGTGCTCGCCGTCCTCGCCTTCCACGCGGCCGTCCCCGGCTTCGCCGGCGGCTTCGTCGGCGTCGACGTCTTCTTCGTCATCTCCGGCTACCTGATCACCGGCCTGCTGCGCACCGAGACCGCGAACAACGGGCGCGTCCGGCTCGGCGAGTTCTACTCCCGCCGGGCCCGCCGACTGCTGCCCTCCGCCGCCGTCGTGCTCGCCGTCGTCGCCGTGCTCGGCGCGCTGCTCACCGCGCCGCTGCGCCGGGCCGACCTGGAGCGCGACGTGCTCGCCTCCGCGCTGTCCGTCGCCAACTGGCGCTTCATCGCCGAACAGACCGACTACCTGGCGGCCGGCCGCGACCCCAGCGCGCTGCTGCACTTCTGGTCGCTGGCCGTCGAGGAGCAGTTCTACCTGCTCTGGGCGCCGCTGCTGGCGCTCGCCGCCCGCTGGGCCTGGCGCCGCCGCACCCTGCTCGGCCTGACCCTGCTGCTCGGCGCCGGCTCCTTCTGGCTCTCCTTGCACTGGAGCGCCGGCGCCTACCTCTCCACCCCCACCCGGGCCTGGCAGTTCGCCGCCGGCGCGGTGATCGCCCTGCTGCCGGTCCACCGCATACCCAGGCTGGCGAGGGAGTTGCTGGGGATCGGCGGCATGGCGGCGGTGCTCGCCTGCGTGCTGCTGTACGACGGCCGCACCCCCTACCCCGGCACCGCCGCACTGGTCCCCACCCTGGGCACCGCCGCGATCGTGCTGGCCGGTGAACAGCACCTGGTGGGACGGGCGTTGTCGCTCCGCGCGCCGCGCGCGATCGGCCGGCTCTCCTACAACCTGTACCTCTGGCACTGGCCGGTGCTGGTCCTCGCCGAGGCCCACTGGGGCACCCTGCACTGGGGCGTCAAGGTCGCGCTGACCGCGGCCGCCGCGCTGCCCGCGCTGGCCGCTCTGCGCTGGCTGGAGCAGCCGCTGCGGCGCAGCGTGGTGCTCGGCGAGATCCCGCGCCGCGGCCTGTCGCTGGGCCTGACCGCCGTGGTGTTCCCGGTGCTGCTGGCGCTGGTCGTCGGCGCCGGGACCATCCGCAACCTCGGCCCGGCCACTCCCCCGGACCCGGCCGGCCTGCCGCCCGGCGCCCGGGACGGTCACAGCCTGCTGGCTGCCGCGCCCGCCGCGCACACCCCGACCGTGCCCAACCCCGTGCAGGCCCGGCAGGACTTCCCGCCGGACGGCGCGTGCGAGGTCGACCCCGCCGACACCGTCAGCCCGCCGTGCCGCTTCGGCTCCGGCGAGGACCGGATCGTGCTGCTCGGCGACTCGCACGCCGGACAGTGGTTCTCCGCCGTCCTCGGCATCGCCGCCCAGCACCGCCTGAGCGTCGAGGAACTCGTCAAGCAGGGCTGCCCGCTGCCCGAACTCCAGGTTGTGAACCCGCAGTTGGGCCGTACCTACCACGAGTGCGACACCTGGCGGGCGAACGCGCTGGCCCGGCTCACGGCCGGTCCGAAGCCGAAGCTGATCCTGGTCTCCACGCTCAACCGGTACACCGCCGACCGGGCGGCGCTGCTCCGCGGCTGGGAGCAGACCCTGGCCCCGCTGCGGGAGTTGGGCGTCCCGATCGTCTACCTGCAGGACACCCCGATCCCCGGCCGGGACGTCCCGGTCTGCGTCTCCGGGCACCCCGACTCCACCGCCGCCTGCGACTTCCCGCGCGGCGAGGGACTGTACGCCGACCCGCTGGCCGAGGAGATCGCCGCCGGGAAGTTCCCCGGCGTCCGCTCGATCGAGGTCAACTCGGTGCTCTGCCCCGGCGACGGGCGGACCTGCCCGGCCGTCCTGGAGCACGTCCTGCTGTACCGGGACGACTCGCACCTGACCAACGCCGCGGCCGTGGTGCTCACCGCCCGGCTGGACCAACTGCTCACCGACGCGGGCGTGTTCGGCACCGGCGGCTGGACCACGCTGCTGCACGACGAGTTCGACGGACCGGCCGGCTCCCGGCCCGACGCCGCCACCTGGCAGTACGACCTGGGTACCTGCTACCCCGGCTGCCCGGCCGCGCAGTGGGGCACCGGCGAGATCGAGACGATGACCGACTCGGCCGCCAACGTCCGCCTGGACGGGCGGGGTTCGCTGGAGATCGTGCCGACCCGGGACGCGGCGGGCCGCTGGTCCTCCGGCCGGATCGAGTCCCGGCGCGCCGACCTGGCCGCCCCCGCGGGCGGCGTCCTGCGGGTGGAGGCGAAGCTGGCGCTGCCCGACGTGCACGGGGCGGCGGCCGCCGGGTACTGGCCCGCGTTCTGGGCGCTCGGCGGGAAGCTCCGCGACGGGTACACCGGCTGGCCCGGCGTCGGCGAGCTCGACGTGCTCGAATCGGTCGGCGCCCGGGGCGTGTTCGGCACCATGCACTGCGGCACCACCCCCGGCGGCCCCTGCCAGGAGCCGAACGGGCTCGGCTCCGGCGAGCAGCCCTGCGCCGACTGCTGGGGCACCTCGCACACCTACACCGTGGAGATCGACCGCTCCAGCAGCCCCGAGCAGGTCCGCTGGCTGCGCGACGGCCGGGAGTACTTCAAGGTGACCGCCGACCGGGTCGACCCGGCGGCCTGGGACCAGGCCGTGCACCACGGGATCTTCCTGATCCTGAACGTCGCCGTCGGCGGCAACCTGCCCGCCGCGTACGGCAGTTCGCCGACCGCGGCGACGGAGCCCGGCCACCCGATGAAGGTCGAGTCGGTGACCGTGTCGACGAGGGGCTGACACACCGTCGGACGCCGACGGCCCCCGCCCGGGCGCACCGGGACGGGGGCCGTCGGCGTTCCGGCTACTCCTGCTCGGCCGCGGGCCCGGCGACGGCCTCCGGGCGGCGGAACATCCGGGTCGCGGTGATCTCGCCGTGGACGGTGGGGCCGTCCGGGTCCTGGGGGGACGGGAGGCCGGGGCGGAGGTGTTCCTCGACGGAGATGTACTTGAGGCCGGCCCGGAGGTCGGCGTCGTTGCGCAGGCGGATGACGAGCGGGAACTCGGCGAGTGCGGTGGTGTCGAACAGGCCGGTGGTGTAGATGAGTTGGACGCCGAGGGCGTCGGCGACGGCGCGCTGGAGCTCCAGCAGGTAGGTGGCGTTGGCGCGGCCGATCGGGTTGTCGAGGAAGAGCGTGCCGGCGTGCCGCAGCTGGGACTGGCCGCGGTCGTTGGCGCGCAGCGCGGCCATCGTGCAGTAGAGCGCGATGGCGGCGGTGAGCAGCTGGCCGCCGGAGAAGACGTCCGACATCTGGCCGACCGAGACGCGTTCGGCGCGCAGCACCGCGTCCGGCTTGAGGATCTCGACCGAGACGCCCTTGGGGCCGAGCGCGGCGGCGACGCCGCGCAGCAGCAGGGACATGCCGTCGCGGCGCAGGTCGGAGTTCTTCCTGACGGCGGAGCGGGTGGCCTCGTCGATGACCTCGCCGAGGCGTTCGACCAGGACGGCGTGGTCGGGGTCGTCGAAGCGGATGCGCAGGAACTCCTGGCCCGACCACTCGCCCAGGCCCTCGGGGAGCCGGGACAGCCGCTGGGCGGCGCGCAGCGTGGTGAGGGAGGTCTCGACCAGGCCGCGCAGCCGGTCGACGATGGAGGAGCGGTTGCGTTCCAGCTGGGCGAGTTCGTCGGTGAGGACGCGCAGCCGGGGGGCGAACGCGGCGGCCCAGGCGGCGGCGTGGTCGGGCAGCGCGGCGGCGGGCAGTTCGCGGATCTGCTGCCGGGCGGGGGTGCGGACGGCCTCGTAGCGGGCCGCGTTGGCGTGCCGGACGAGGGCGTCGGCGGTGTCCCGGACGGTGAGTTCGGCGCCGGTGAGTTCGGTGGCGGCGGTGCGCATGGCGCGGCGGGTGTCGGTGACGGCGGCGCGGGCGGCGGCGAGTCCGCCGAGGTAGGTGTCGGCGGCCTGGTCGCCCTCCTCGCCGGTGTCGCGGAGCGTCTCGCGGAGCTGGCCGGCGAGTTCCTCGAAGTCGGTGGCGGCGGCCTGGGCCTGGTCCAGGGTGCGCTGCAGGTCACCGTGCTCGGTGCGGGCGGTGTCGACGCGTTCGCGGCGTTCGGCGAGCAGGGCGGTGGCGGTGCGCAGCAGGGCCTGGGCGTGTCCGGGGTCGGCGGGGAGCAGGTCCTCGGGGAGTTCGGTGTGGGCCTCGCCGGCGGCGGGGGCGGAGCGTTCGGCGTCGCCGCGCAGGCGGCCGACCTCCTCGGAGGCGGCGTCGGAGCGGGCCTCGATGAGGGCGACGAGTTCCTCGGCGCGGGCGGCGGCGGCCTGCCGGGCGGGGCCGTCGGCGCCGTCGGGGCTGGTGAGCAGTTCCTCGGCGCGGGCCTTGACCTTGTTGCTGAGGCGCTGGAGTTCGGTGGCGGCGGCGGTCTCGTCGCTCTCGGCGCGGGCCTGTTCGGCGCGCAGGTCGGCACCGACGCCGACCTTCTCGTAGAGCTGGGCGGCGGCCCGGTACGCCTCGCGCAGGGCGGGCAGCGAGGCGGGGATCGGGCCGTCGGCGGCGGCGGTGTCGACGGCGGCGATCTCGGCGCGTTCGGCGCGCAGGGTGCGGGCGGTGCGGCGGGCGTCGTCGGCGGCGCGCTGGGCGGCGCGGCGGTCCTCGTCGCAGGTGCGGGCGCGTTCGGTGCAGACGGCCTGGCGGCGTTCGCACTCGGCGGCGTCGTCGGCGAGTTCGCGCTGCCGACGGGTCCAGTTGGCGCGTTCGCGGAGCCGGAAGGCGAGGCCGGCCAGGGCGTCGGCGCGGCGGCGGGCGCGCTGGGCGGTCTCCCGGCACTCCTCGTGGCGGGCGGCGGCGGCCTGGTGCTCGGTCTCGGCGTCGGCGTGTTCGGCGCGCAGGGTGGCGAGTTCGGCGGCGGTGGCCTCGGCGTGGTCGGCGGCCGCGGCGGCGGCCTCGGCGAGTTCGGCGAGGGTGCCGGGCGGGCAGCTGGCGTGCCAGGAGGCGAGCCGGGCGGCGAGGGCGCGGTCGCCGCCGAGCCGGGCGGCGAGTTCGCGGATGTGCTCCTCGCGGGCGGTGGCGCGGGTCCGCAGGGCGCGGCGTTCGTCGTCGGCGGCGGTCTCGTTGTGCATGGCCGGGTTCGGCGGCACCAGGAAGAAGGCCGGCGCGCCCTCGATCGGGGCGATCAGGGCGGCGGTGGTGCCGACGGCGACGGTGGAGCGCGGCAGCAGGGCGGCGGCGGCGAGCGCCTCCCGGGCCCGGTCGAGCGAGGCCGGGTCGGTGACGACGACGCCGTCGACGAGTTCGGGGCGGGCGGCGAGGATCGCGTCGTGGTCGGCGGGGTCGACGGACTGGGCGAGGTAGCGCCAGCCGGGGAGGGCGGGGATGCCCTGCTCGCCGAGGTACTCGACGGTGGCGAGGACGTCGGGGCCGGGCGGCAGCAGGCCGCCGTCGCCGAGTGCGGCGAGGATGCGGGAGTCGTCGGCGGCGGCGGTGCGCAGGTCGAACAGGGTGCGTTCGGCGGTGGCCACCGAGCGGTCCAGGAGTTCGCGCAGGTCCTCGGCGCTGGCGTCGAGTTGACGGGGCGTCAGGAATCCTTCGCTCTCCTCGGCGCCGTCCTGGTAGGGCGTCAGGGAGAGCAGTTCGGCGAGCCGGGGTTCGGTGGCGAGCCGGGTGGCGGTGCCCTGTTCGGCGGCCAAGGCACGGTCGGCGGCGGCCCGGGCGTCGGCGGCGCGGGCGGTGGCGAGTTCGGCGCGGGCCTCGGCGGCGGCGGCCTCGCGGACCCGGGCGGCGCTCTGCTCGGCGGCGGCGCGGGCCCGGTCGAGGTCCTCGGCGGCGGCGGTCTCGGCGTCGGCGGCGTGCAGGGCGGCCCGGGCCGGGTCGGGTTCGGCGCCGGAGTCGTCGATCCAGCCGGCCTCGACGGCGGCGGCGGTCTCCTGCTCGACCTCGGTGAGGCGCTGGCGGAGGTGTTCGGCCTCGGAGCGGGCCTTCTGCGCGGCGGTGGCGGCGGCGGTGGCCTCGGCGTGCGCGGTGGCGCCGTCCTCCTGGAGTTCGCCGGCCCGCAGTTCCTCCTGGTCGGCGCGGGTCTCGGCGCTCGCGGCGGCGGATTCGAGGGCGCGGGCGAGGGCGGCGGCGGCCCGGTCGCGGGCGGCGAGGGCCGGGGCGGCGTCGAGTTCGGCCTCCCGGATGGCGGCGGCGACCCGGCCCGCCCGGTCGGCGGCGGCCCGGTGCCGGAGCACCGCCTCGGCGGCCTGCCAGGCGGTGAACTGGGCGCGGGCGTCGGTGAGTTCGCGGCGCAGCCGGCCGGCCTCGGCGGTGGCGGCCTCCAGGCCGAGGGTGGCGTGCCGGTAGGTCAGTTCGGAGACGATCAGCGAGTGCCGGGTGCGGTCGGTCTCGGCGGCGGTGACGGCGCTCGCGGCGGCGGCGACCTCGACGGCCAGGTCGTGGGTGCGGTCGCGTTCGGCGGTGGAGCGGGCGGCGAGCGACAGCGCCAGCCTGCGGGTGCGGCGTTCGGCGGCGCGGTGGCCCTCGCGGACGGTCTCGCGGGCGGCGGTGGCGTCGACGATGCGCTGCAGCAGGTCGACCGAGCCGGCGGTGAAGTCGCGTTCGGCGGTGAGTTCGGCACGGCGGCCGAGCTTGGCGGCGAAGCCGTGCACCAGGTCGGCGAGGCCGTCGGTGTCGCGGGTGTCGGTGACGGCCCGCAGCAGCAGGTCGGTGAAGTCGGCGTCGTCGCGGACCGCGAACAGGCCGGCGGCCTCGCCCTCGTCGGCGTTCATCTCGCGCTGGTAGCGGAAGAGTTCGGGGTCGAGGCCGAGGGCGCCGAGGTGTTCGATCCAGCGGTCGTGGATCTCCTCGAAGGTGACGTCGAGGTGCGGCTGGGCCTTGGCGGCCTCGGTCAGCGCGTCGCGGAAGCCCTTCATGGTGCGGCGGCGGCCGCGGGCCTTGCCGTCGCCGGACAGGCTGGGCCGCTCAGCGACCGGGAGGGCGTCCAGGGTGAGGCCGGGGCCGGGCCGGAAGGAGTACCAGAGTTCGGCGAACTTCCGCGGGTCGGAGGAGACCTGGCGGCCGCGCCACTCGCTGACCTTGCCGACCACGACGAGTTCGCCGGTGACGGTGTGCTGCCACTCCAGGGCGACGTGGCCGCAGTCGTCGGCGAGCAGGAACTTGCGCAGCACGCCGGAGGAGGCGCCGCCGAGGGTGTTGCGGTGGCCGGGCAGCATCACCGAGAAGATCAGCTTGAGCAGGACGGACTTGCCGCCGCCGTTCTCCAGGAACAGCACGCCGGCGGGCGCGGGGCGGCGCTGCGGGCCCTCCGGCTCCTCGCCGAACAGGCCGATCTGCCGGGGCTGCGGCTCGGGCACCGGCTCGCCGACGCCGCGCAGGTCGAGCACCGTGTCGGCGTAGCGCGCGCCCGCCGGTCCGATCGAGTAGAGGCGGACCCGGTTCAGCTCGTACATGTGCGGTGGTTCTCCTGGAGCGGTCAGTGCAGAGGGAGTTGACGGGGCGTCGGGGAGCGGGGTGTCGGAGGGCGGGACGGCGGAGGACGGGGTGTCAGAGGGCGTGGAAGGGCAGGCCGGCGTCGGCGACCAGGTCGTCGGTCTCGTCGGGCGGCGCCAGGGTGGCGGTGCCGTCGCTGACCGGGACGACGCCGAGGTCGAGGAGTTCGGCCATCGCGGCGCCGCCGGCCAGGTCGCGGACCTGCAACTGGTAGCGGGCGGTGGTGCGGTAGGTGCCGCCGGCGTCGTCGGAGGTCTTCTGCAGGAAGCCGGAGTCGACCAGGAAGGACACCGCCTTGGAGACGATGCCGGTGGTGGAGCCGGCCAGCCGGCGGGCGTCCTTGGTGGCGCCGGTGGCGGAGCGGCGGGCCCAGACCCGCCAGGCGGCCTCCAGGCCCGGGGCGTCGCTGGCCGGGTCGGTGTTGGCGCCCTCGGCCTCGGCGCGCTCCTCCAGGCGGCGGCACGCCTGCCGGACGAAGGCGTCCACGCCGTTGACGGTGACCCGGCCGAGGTAGCCCTCGTCGGCGAGGTCCTCGGGGCGCGGGAAGGCGAGCGCGGCGACCGCGAGGTGGGCCAGGCCGTGCAGGAAGCGGTCGGTGGACTCGGAGGCGGCCCGGCGCGAGTAGTCGCCCATCCGGACCGCGAACACCGAGTCCTCGGCGGCGGCCACCGCCATGCCGGCCCGCGCCGAGACCTCCAGCACCACCAGGCCCATGCCGGTGGCGACGGCGTCGGCGAGCCGGCCGAACGGCGGGTCCTCCCGGTAGCGGCGCACCAGTTCGCCGTACTCGGCGTCCCGGGCGGGCAGCAGCTTGGCCTGCAGGCCGAAGGAGACCAGGCGGGCGGCCTCGGCGACGTCCGCCGGGCTGATCGGCACCGGGGCGGCGGCCGGTTCGCTCTCGGGCGGTGTCCACGCCTCGCTGGTGGTGGTCATCCGAGGGCTCCTTCGGTGCGGGTGCTGCGGGTTTCGCGGGTGCTGCGGGTTTCGCGGGTGGCGCGGGCCTCGCGGGTGCTGCGGGTCTCGCCGGCACTGCCGGTGGTGCGGGCGGGCCGGGTGTCGGCGTGGGCGCGGGTGTCGGCGTGGGCGCGGGTGGTGCGGGCGCGGCGGGTCACACGGTGTCCTTGCGGTCGGCGGCCATGCCGACGGCGTCCAGCAGGGCACTGCCGACGATCAGGTCGGCGCCGCCGAAGCCGGGGTCGTCCAGCCGGGTGCCGTCGTCGACGGCGAACAGCAGGCGCTCCTCGCCCTGCCGGTAGGCGGTGCCGACCGGGGGGCTGGCCGCGTGCACGGCCAGCAGGGCGACCAGGTAGGCGAGTTCCTCGCCGTCCCGGTCGTCCTCGCCGAGTTCGGCGCCGCGGGTGCGGGCGTCGGCGAGCAGGCCGGAGAGCCGGCGGGGGGCGTCGGCGGGCAGGTCGAGGAGTTCCAGCGCGGTCTCCAGCTGGGCCTCGGAGAAGCGGCTGTCGTCGGGGGTGGCGACCAGGTCGGGCTCGGGGAGTTCGGCGCCGAGGTGCTCGCGTTCGACGGGCGGGGTGAACAGCAGGTCGACCAGGTCGGCGAGGCGGACCGAGACCGGGGTGCGCAGCCCCGTGCCGCGGGCGAAGAACGCGTCGGTGGGGCGGACCGCGTCGGCCAGCGGGAGGGTGAGCACCGGGGCGAGCAGCTGGCCGTAGAGGTCGATGCCGATCCGCGCGGCGGGTGCGGAAAACGCTTGCCGGTCCTGTTCGGCGCGGAACAGCGGTCCCGCTTCGAGCAGCCGGGTCTGCAGCTGGGTGTGGCGGCGGATGCAGTCCTTGACGATGTCGACCAGCTCGGCGGCGCGGCGCTTGTGCTCGCCGTCCACGCTCTCGTCCCGGGCCTTGCGGATGTTGGTGAGGATCGCGTTCTCGTGCCGGTAGCGGTCGGCGATGTGGTCGAGCGCCTCGTCGATCAGGTCGGGGACGGTCTCCATCCAGTCGACCGCGCGGACGTTGCGCCGGGTCGCCTCCAGGGCACGGCGCAGCGTCTCGGCGTACTGGACGGTGCGGTACCGGGCCTGCTCGGCGGCGAGTTGGGCGTCGGCGAGGCGGCCGCGGCGGATCAGCACCTCCAGCTTGACCTCGGCGGCGATCTGGGCGCTCGTCACGTCGGTGTCGAGCGCGCCGACCAGCACGTTGACGGCCTCGTCGGTGGTGCGCAGGTACACCCCGCCGTCCTGGCCGGGGACTTCCTCGATCAGCTTGAAGTCGTAGTCGCGCCGGACGTACTCGCCGTCCGGGCCGAAGGTGCCGTAGACGGCGCGGAAGCCGCGGTCCACGCTGCCGACGTTGATCAGCGACTCCAGCACCCAGCGGGCCACCCGTTCGTGCTCGACGGTGGTGCGCCGCGGGTTCTGGGCGGCGATCCTGGGCAGCAGGCGGGCGAGCACTATGTCGCGGTCCGCGCCGGTGTCGAAGTCCATGTTGAGGGTGACCAGGTCGATCGCGGCGAGGCCGACCTCGGCCATGGTGTACGAGGTGTACTCGCCGGCCAGGTTGACCTTGCGGCTGTCCAGGTCGTGCAGCGGCGCGGTGCAGGCCAGCGCCTTGAGCCGGCGGGCGAGTCCCTCGTCCGCGGCCGGGCCGGGGGCGGGCCGGGTGGGCTGGTCTGCGATGGCGGTCACGGGGGACAAGATTAGGGCTTTCCGCGGACAGGTCCGAAAAACCCCCTTTGGGGCGAGCTGTCCAGACGTGTTGAACGCGTTCAAATTCAGGTCTAGAGTCCATTCCGCGACACCGTGTGCCGCCTCCGGCACCCGCGTCATGGAGGGGGACTCCCCATGTCCGACATCGCCACCGCCCCGGCCGGTTCCACCGTTTCCGATCCGGGTCCCGCACCGGCCGCCGGGCCGGCGCCCGTCCGGCGCAGCATCAGACGCTGGCTGTGGCTGTTCATCGTCTGCCTGGTGCTCAGCGGCGCGACCGCGTTCCCGCTGCAGACCGAGACCGCGCTGCTCGCCCGGCTCGTCGACGCGACCGGGCTGGACTCCGTCCTCCCCGCCGTCGACCGCTGGGTGCACCACGTCCGGACGGGCGTCGCCGACGGCTACGGCACCTACCCCTTCCTCGCCTACGGCACCGACTGGCTGGCCTTCGCCCACCTGGTGATCGCCGCCGCCTTCTGGGGCCCGCTGCGCGACCCGGTCCGCAACATCTGGGTGGTCCGCTGGGCGATGGTCGCCTGCGGCGGCGTCGTGCCGCTCGCCCTGATCTGCGGCCCGCTGCGCGGCATACCCCTCTTCTGGCAATTCATCGACATGTCGTTCGGCCTCGTCGGCGTCGTCCCGCTGCTGATCGTGCACCGGAAGATCCGCCGGCTGGAGTGGGAGCAGGCCCTCGCGGCGCACCACGACTTCGCCCGGGTGGTGCCCTGCCCCTGAGCGGCGTGCACGCCGGAAGGCCCGGATCGACTGCGGGGGCGCGGTCGATCCGGGCCTTCCGGCGTTCCGGGGCGCTCACGGGGGCCTGGGTGTTGGGGTGTTGGGGTGCCGCGGCTCCGGGGCTCTGGGGCTCCAGGGTGGTCAGGCGTCCATGGCGTAGCCGAGTTCCTCGGCCGCAATGTGCCAGTAGGCGTTCTCGTCGGCGACCGCGGCCGGGTCCACCGCCGCGAACCCGGCCAGCAGGGCGTCGGTGAGCGCGTCGGCGGCGTCGATGGAGTCCTCCACGTCCTCGCCCGCCTCGTACCGCTCGGCCTCGGCGGCGGCCTCCCGGTACAGCTCTACGAACGCGAGCAGCGTCCGCGTCCCGGAGTTCAGCAGCCCGGGCTCGCCCTCCTCCCGGAGCATCCACACCGAACCGTCGCCGTCCCGCAGCCCGATCGCGCCGATCCCCGGGTCGACGGCGAGCACCCGGTACCGCTGCCCGCCGACCGCGCGCTCGGCGTACGGAGGGCGCTGCCACTCCCCCGGGTACGGCAGGACGTCGGCACAGATTGCGGTCAACGCGGCGAGCTGGGTGTCATCCATGCGGGGACGCTAACGCGCGTCGCGGACAGCCTGAACGGGGGACTCCCGCTGACCGCCGCTGACCGCCGGGGCAGGTGGGGCAGGTGGGCGGCGTGCTCAGGCCGGGGGTCGGCGGGTGCTGAGGAGGAGGTCGCCCTGCCAGGACTCGCAGCGGACGGTGCCGGTGCGGAAGTCGAGTTCGAGGGCGGTGCGGCCGGTGCCCGGGGTGTGCTCCTGGCGGGCGGCGAGGACGGGTTGGCCGAGGTACGGGGTGAGCGGGGTTCCGGTCGGGGCGGGGCGGACGTCGAGGCGGCCCCACTCCCCCAGGTCCAGGTCGGCGTGCGGCTGTCCGTCCTCGACGATCAGGCACCAGTCGCCCCCGGTACCGACGAAGGTGCAGCCGCCCCGGTCGTCGCGCAGCCAGACCACCACGGGCTCCGGGGCCCGTTCCCCCTCGTACGCGTACCAGGACGCGACCAGGCCGGTGAGCCGCCGCCCCACCAGCGCGGCGGGGTCGAGCCCGGGGCCGTGGGCGGAGCAGGGGCGGTCGTTCACGGGACAGGAGACTAGCCGGGCCCGGCCTGCTGCGGCGGCGGCGGCAATGGTGACGGCGGCACGAGGCCGTCCGGTCACCAGCGCATCCTGACGTCCTCGGCCCAGCCGAGCAGGCGGTCGACGGCGATGCGTTCGCCCGCGTCGGTGCGGACGGTGCCCCGGTAGTAGCCGAAGCACTGGTCGGTGCGGTTGGCGACCAGGCCGGTCTCGGTGCGGGTGCGGCGGTCGTGGAAGGGGGTGAAGGTCAGGTCGACCTGGTCGCTGTCCCGGGTGGTGATCCGCCAGGGGTCGAGCGGGGCGGCGGGGTCGTACTGCCAGTCGAGTTCGGTGCCCAGCTTGGTGAGGCGGCCGTCCACGCAGAGGGCGTTCTCGGTGGCGCCGGTGCCGACCGTCCACTGTCCGCCGAACTGCAGCCCGACGGTGCGGCCGTCGGTACGGCCGGACGCGGCTCCCCAGTTCCAGCCGAGCGAGCGCGGCCAGCGGCCCCGGCCGTGGTCGAGGGTGCCCCAGGCGTCGTGGTCGAAGGCGTACGCGCGGTCGCCCAGCCGGACGGTGCCGGTGGCGGGGCGCGCGGTGTGCTTGGAGGTGTACTGAAAGCGCTTTCCGTCCCAGGGGACGACCACGCTCAGCGTCTCGTGCCCGGCGGGCAGTTCGACCAGCAGGTCGACCTCCAGGCGGCGCAGGTCCGCGGTGAGGGCGCGGGCCCGCAGCCGGGTGCCGCCCGGCTCCTGGGTGATCGCCACCCGGACGTCGCGGCGGCCGGGCCGTTCCGGGCCGACGGCGAGGTCCGTGCCGTGCGGGCCGCCGGAGCCGGCGATGCCCTCGGGGAGGACGGTGGGGCGGTTCGGGAAGCCGGGGGCGATCGCGGTGCGCTCGTGGTCCTCGAGCACGCTGTGCTCGTCCCAGGAGAGGAAGTACACCGCGTTCAGGGTGAGGTAGTCGAGGTCGGAGACGGTGAGCGCGACCAGGTGCGAGGGCGTGCTGACGCACCAGTACTCCCACCGCTTGGTGCGGCCCCAGCCCTGGAGGTTGCCGCGGTGCAGCGGGGTCCGCGACCAGCCGACCGCCTCGGGGGCGAGGGTGCCGTCCGGGCGGCACAGGTCGACGGGTTCGGTGATCTCACGCTCATGGGTCGCCATTCGCGCACCCTACTTCGGCGAACCGGGCGACGGCCCGGGGCGACGCGCCGTCGGACGGGTCACGGGACCGACGACTCCGGCCCGAAGAAATGATGGTGCGACAGGCGGGGTGGGGGTGGGGACGGCGGCGGGCCGTCCGCACCGGAGTGGTGGTGCGGACGGCCCGTCAGGATGTCTCCGGTGAAGGCCGGTTCGGGCCGGCGGGCTACTTCGCGGTCGTGCCCTCGGCGGCCCGAGGCGCCGCGTCCTGCACGCTGCGGAGGCCGACGACGTTCCCGGCACCGGCAGCGGCACCGGCAGCGGCACCGGCAGCGGCGGTGCCCCCGGCTCCCGCGGTCCGGCGGATGCCCGGGATGGCGAGGGTGATCAGGGCGGCGGCCACCGCCGCGCCCGCGCCGATCAGGAAGGCGGTGCGGAAACCGCTTTCCGACGGCAGCGCGTGACCGTGGAAGTCGGTGGTCATGTGGGCCAGCACCACGCCGATGACGGCGGAGGAGCTGGAGGTGCCGATGGAGCGCATCAGCGTGTTGAGGCCGTTGGCGGCGGCGGTCTCGGAGACCGGGACGGCGCCCATGATCAGTGCGGGCATGGCCGCGTAGGCGAACGCGATGCCGCCGCTGATCAGGCAGGAGAACACCAGGACGCCCCAGGCGTGTCCCATCAGGGCGAGGGCGGAGAGGTAACCGGCGGTGATGACCACGGCGCCGACCAGCAGCGAGACCTTAGGGCCCTTGGCCCGGGACAGCTTGGCGGAGACCGGGGAGAGCAGCATCATCACCAGGCCGGCGGGGGCCATCCACAGGCCGGCCTCGACCATCGACCGGCCGAGGCCGTAGCCGGTGGCGGTGGGCAGTTGGAGCAGTTGCGGCGAGACCAGGCTCATCGCGTACATCGCGAAGCCGATCACCACGGAGGCCAGGTTGGTCATCAGCACCTGGCGGCGGACGCTGGTGCGCAGGTCGACCAGCGGCTGTCCGGTGCGCAGTTCCCACCAGCCCCAGACCGGGAGCACCACGACGGCGGCGGCGAGCATGCCGAGGGTGCTGCCGGAGCCCCAACCCCAGTCGCTGCCCTTGGAGATGGCGAGCAGCAGGGAGACCAGGCCGATGGTGAGGCCGATCGCGCCGACCAGGTCGAAGCGGCCGCCGGAGCGCACCGGGGACTCCGGGACCAGGAACAGGACGGCGACGGCGACCAGGGCGCCGAGCACGGCGGAGATCCAGAACAGGGCGTGCCAGCTGGCGTGCTGGGCGATCACGGCGGACAGCGGGAGGCCGAACGCGCCGCCGATGCCGAGCGAGGAGCTCATCAGCGCCATCGAGGAGCCGAGCTTCTGCGGGGGCAGTTCGTCGCGCATGATGCTGATGCCGAGCGGGATGA
Source organism: Kitasatospora sp. NPDC088391 (assembly GCF_044753345.1). NCBI lineage: Bacteria > Bacillati > Actinomycetota > Actinomycetes > Kitasatosporales > Streptomycetaceae > Kitasatospora > Kitasatospora sp. NPDC088391. The sequence goes on along the minus strand of NZ_JBIVNB010000019.1, from coordinate 66,909 downwards.
CGCCCGCGCCGACGCCCTGCAGGGCGCGGCCGACCACCATCGGGGCGAGCGAGTCGCTGAGGCCGCAGACCACCGAGCCGACGATCAGCAGGGCGAGGCTGGCCAGCAGGACGCGGCGCTTGCCGTACATGTCGCCGAGCCGGCCGAGCACGGGGGTGGCGACCGCGCCGGCCAGCAGGGTGGCGGTGATGGCCCAGGAGGCGTTGGCGGCGCCGGTGTGCAGCAGGTTCGGCAGGTCGGGGATCAGTGGGACGACCAGGGTCTGCATCAGCGAGACCACGATGCCCGCGCCGGCGAGCACTCCGACGACGGGGCCGGTACGTGCCTGACTCATGGGGTTGTTCTCATCTCTCTGGTCATCTCTCCGGCTTCCCCGGCTTCTCTTCGGCTTCTCGCCAGCTTCGCGTCGCGGAGCGGTGCGAAGCCGCCGGATTCATGTGCACGATGCACATAATATGTACCATACACATGACGCTCCGGCGGGATATGCTGCCGAAAAGTGACGTAGCGGACGGAGGAGGCGGAACGCATGCGGCGCGACGAGGAACTCGCCCTGATCGAGCGGGAGATCATGCTGCTCGGCCGCCACCAGGTGCTCGCCTCCGCCCGCACCTCCGGCGGCCCCGACAGCCTGGAGCGCAGCGCCTACACCCTGCTCAGCCGGATCGAGACCGAGGGCCCGCTGACCATCGGGCAGCTCGCCGAGGCGTTCGGGTTGGACACCTCCACCGTCAACCGGCAGACCGCGGCGATGCTGCGCGCCGGGCTGGTCGACCGCATCCCCGACCCGGACGGCGGCGTGGCCCGCAAGCTGCGGATCACCGAGGAGGGCCTGCGCCGCCTGCACGCCGACCGCGACTGGTCGATCGAGGGCCTGTCCCGGGTGGTCGGCGACTGGACGGCCACCGACCTGGCCGGGTTCGCCGCCGTGCTGGAGCGCTTCAACCGGGACATCGAGCGACTCCAGGGCCGCCCCTGGCCGCGCGCCTGACGACCGGTCACCCGGCAGCCCGGCCACGGCCCGACCACGGCCTGCCCGTCCCGTCCCGCGGCCCCGCTCCCCCGCCCGGGTAAAACCTGTCGCCCGGCCCCCGGGCACCGCCCATGGCGAAACGATCAGGCCCTACCATCAGCCCCAGGAGCGGCATCCGGGTGTCCGGGCGGCCGGGGCGCTCCGCGCGCGAAAGGGCGGACGAGCCACAGTGGCCGAAGCGGTGATCGATCTCAATGCGGACCTCGGCGAGGGCTTCGGACGCTGGAGCCTCACCGACGACGACGCCCTGCTGTCGGTGGTCACCAGCGCGAACGTCGCCTGCGGCTTCCACGCCGGCGACCCGTCCACGATGCGCCGGGTCTGCGCGCTGGCCGCCGAGCGCGGGGTGCGGATCGGCGCCCAGGTGTCCTACCGCGACCTGGCCGGCTTCGGCCGCCGCGCGATGGACGTCCCGCCCGAGGAGTTGGCCGACGAGGTCGCCTACCAGATCGGCGCGCTCCAGGTGTTCGCCCGCGCGGCCGGCTCCCGGGTCTCCTACGTGAAGCCGCACGGCGCCCTCTACAACCGGGTCGTGCACGACAACGAGCAGGCGGAGGCGGTGGTTTCGGGCGTGCTGCGGGCCGGAGCGGTCTGCGACGGCCCACTGCCGCTGCTCGGCCTGCCCGGATCCCGGCTGCTCACCGTCGCCGAGGGCGTCGGACTCCCCGTCGTCGCCGAGGCGTTCGCCGACCGCGCCTACACCTGGGCCGGAACCCTCGTCCCGCGCCGCGACCCCGGGGCGGTGCTGCACGACCCCGAGGCGGTGATCGCCCGGGCCGTCGGGATCGCCCGCGACGGCACCGTCACCGCGGTCGGCGGCGAGCCGGTCGCGGTCGCCGCCCGCTCGCTGTGTGTGCACGGCGACACCCCCGGGGCCGCCCAACTCGCCTGGCGGGTACGGGGCGCGCTGGCCACCGCGGGCGTCCGCGTCGAGGCGTTCAGCTGACGTTCCGGACGGCTGCGCCGCCGTTCCCGGCCCGGAGCCGCCGCCCCCGGAAATTCCTCGAATTCGTGCCGCCGCGCGCGCCCGGAAAGGCCCCGTGACGGCCCTGCGAGCGTGCCCGGCCCGCCCACCGGGGCGCCCCCGGAGCGTGGCGGCGGACCCCCTCCGCAACTCCCCGCGCCGGGCCGCACACGACCTCGGCGCATAGCCTCTGACCTGGTGTTTTCCTGGATTTCCCCTAGGGTGGCAGCACTGCCGGACTTCATCGGAGGGGACATCTGTGAGTCAGGAAAAGCACACGTACGACGCTGCCCGGATCGAGGTGCTGGAGGGGCTCGACGCGGTCCGCAAACGGCCCGGGATGTACGTCGGCAACACGGGGGAACGCGGTCTGCACGGCCTGGTGCTGACGGCGGTCGACCGGACCGTGAACGAGGTACTGGCCGGCCGGGCCCGGGCCGTGGAGGTGGCGCTGCTGGCCGACGGCGCCGTCCGGATCGCACACGACGGCGACAGCTGGACCGACCTCGAAGGCGCCGACCTGGCCGTCCAGTGGGAGCGGCTCCCCGGGCGTTGGTGGCCGTACGACCGCCGCTGCGTGGTCTCCTGGTCCGCCCTCGGACTGGCCGTCGTCAACGCGCTCTCCGACCGGCTGACCGCGCAGGACCGGAAGGGCGGCGAACTGCGCTCGCTGGCCTACGAGTTCGGCCGTGCCGTCGCCGCACCCCCAGCCGACCCGGCCACCGGGGCGGTGCTCACCTTCCGGCCGGACCCGGAGATCTTCCCGAACGTCTCGCTCTCCTTCGACACCCTGGCCGAACGCCTGCGCGAACTCGCCTTCCTCAACCGGGAGTTGGACCTCACCCTGACCGGTGGCGGGCGCTTCGCCCGGTTCCGCTCCCCCGGCGGGCTGCGCGACTGGCTGACCCACCTGTGCGGCGACAGGCAGGACATCCACGCCTTCGAACAGGACGTCCCCGCGATGGACGGCACCCTGGAGGTCGCGTTCGTCCGCACCGACGGGCCGGACCGCCGCATCCGCTCCTTCGTCAACTCCTTCCCCACCCATGACGGCACCCACGTCGAGGGCCTGCTCGACGGCACCTGCACCCCGTACGAGGGCCTGACCGCGATCGTCTCGGTCAAGCTCGACCGGGCCGAATTCGGCGGCGCCTGCCGGGACGTCCTGACCAGTGAATCCGTCCGGTCCGCTGTCGCCGAAGCCGTCCGGCGGTACCTGGAAGAATCCTGCCGATGAGCGCGGGCGACACCGCGCGGTACGACGCCTCGGCGATCGTCGTGCTGTCCGGCCTGGAGTCGGTCCGCCACCGCGCCGAGTGGTACGTCGGCCCGCTCGACGAGCGGGGCCGCGACCGGCTGGCGCTCAACGCCGTCGAAGAGGCCGCGAACGAGATCCTGCTCGGCCGGGGCAGCCGGACGGACGTCACACTGCTGACCGACGGCCGGGTGCGGGTCGAGCACGACGCCGTCCACGCGTCCCCGCTGGAGCAGGAGTTGACGTTACTGAGGGCCGGGTGCGGCCCCGGTGACCGGCGGCTGGTCGGCCGGGATTCGAGCGGACTGGCCGTGCTCAGCGCCCTCTCCGAGCGGCTGGTCGCGGTCGAGCGGCGGGACGGGGTGACGGTCCGCCACACGTACGCGCGCGGCGAGCAGACCCTCGCCCCGACGGTCACCGGACCCGCCGACCGCACCTCGACCACCCTCACCTTCCGACCCGACCCCGAGATCTTCGGCCCGACCGCCCCGACCTCCTTCGACACCCTGGCCGAGCGCCTGCGCGAACTCGCCTTCCTCAACCGGGAACTGGACTTCACCCTGACCGGGGACGGGCGCTCCGCACGCTTCCACTCCCCCGGCGGCCTGCGGGAGTTCGTCGCCCACCTCGGCGGCGACCCCGGCGACACCGTTCTGCTCACCGGCGTGGACGAACGGATCGGCGCCGACTGCGCGGTGGCCTTCAGCCGGTCCGGCGCGGGCGGCCTGCGCGGCTACGCCAACAGCGTCCGCACCCCGGCCGGCACCCACCTGGAGGGCTTCCGGGACGGCCTGCACGCCGCCCTCCTCCCGTACGCGGGCTGCCACGCGCTGCGCGGCGCCCTGGCCGCCCTGAGCGGCGTGGTCGCCGTCCGGCTCGACCTGCTGCGGCTGCGCGGCCCCGGCCGGGACCGCCTGGCGGAGGACCCCGTCCGCGACCTCGTCGCCACGGCGGTGCGCTCCGCGTTGGAACGCCGGTTCGCCGAACACCCGGAGCGCGCAACCGAGTTGCTGCGCCCCCGCTGAGCGGAAGGACGACACGATGCCCGAACCGCACGGCCCGCGGGACCTCCTGGGGGTCCGAGCGATCCGCGGACGGCCTGCCATGTACATCGGCACGACCGGCGAACGCGGCCTGCACCACCTGGTCCACGAGGCGGACCCGCACGCTACGAGGTGGCGGAGGGGCGGGCCCGGCCGCTGGTCGGCGGGACGCATCTGACCGGGCTCCGGGAGGGGTTGGAGACCGCTTTCCGGGGGCGGGTGCCCGTCGGGCTGACAGCGGTGGTCTCGTTGTGGCTCGACCGGATGGAACTGGAGGGTTCCCTGGCGGACCGCCTCGGCAACGCCCCGGTGCGGGTGGTCCTGGCCGAGGCGGTGCGGGAGGCGGTCGAGGCCCGGTGGGGCGGGGCGTCGGTGGACTGACGGTGGGTCAGAGGTCCGCCCGGGGATGCCGCGGGTTCAGGTGGTGGAGGGTCACGGTGGCGCAGTGGGGGGCGAGCAGTGCCGCCAATTCCGCTGCTGCGGTGGCGGGTTGGTCCGGGTCGGGGTACAGGGTCTCCAGGACCAGGACGAGGTCGGTGGTGTGTTCGGTGACCCGGGTGCGGTGGGTGTCGCGGTGGTTCCAGTGGCGGGTGAGGACGCCGGAGCCGTCGGTGTAGACGACCTCGCCGGGCTTGGGGTGCTCGACGGTGTCCGGCTCGCCGAGCGGGGTGAACTCCTCGGTCCCGTCGGCGAATCGGATCACCAGGTCGCCGTCCACCGCCGCCAGGTCGAACGCCCCGGCGGGCAGGGCGTGCCGGACGGACACCGCGTTGTAGCAGTCGACGGCCGGGGTGATCCGGGGCAGCGCCCCCTGCTTGGCCAGCCGCCGACCGAGCGCGTCGACCGAGGGCCGCACCCGGCGCGGGTTGCTGCCGAAGGCCCGGTAGGCGGCGTGCCAGGCCGCGATCCGGGGATCGTGCTCGTCGGCGGGCTGCCAACCACCGCCCGCGGCAAGGGACTCCAGTGCGGCAAGGGCATCGGCCGCGGCGGGCCAGGGTTCGGTGCCGCGCACGTCGCGGGCGGTGACGACGGCGATCCGGACCGCGGGGAAGGCCGCGGCGACGGCGGGGTGCAGGTGGAGAGCGGTCATCGGGCGGCTCCGGCGACAGGGAGGGGTGAACGGGTGGACGGGCGACAGAGGGCGACCGACTGGAGGAACAGGCAGCTGTCGGGCGGTGCCGGGCTCAAGCCGGGGCAAGCGGCGACAGCGGAAGAGCGGACAGGCGCCCGGCGGTGGTGGGTTCAGGTGAGGGCGAGCAGGCTCACGGCGATGGCGGCCGTGCCGAGGCCCGCGAGTTGGCCTCGGTGGATGCGTTCGGCGAGGACGGCGCGGGCCAGCAGGACAGTGCCCGCCGGATAGAGGGCGGTGATCACGGCGACCACGGCGAGGTCGCCGCTGCGGGCGGCCAGCAGGAACAGGACGCTGGCGGCGGAGTCCAGCACGCCGGCGGCCAACGCCAGCGCGTAGGCGGGGCGTTCCGGGCCGAGGTGGCGGCGGCGGAGCGCGGCGGCGGCCAGGGTGAGGACGGAGGTGACGGCGCGGCCGACGATCAGCGGGGCGATGCCGCTGCCGGCCGGGGCCTGGTGCAGGCAGACCAGTTGGACGGCGATCGCGGTGCCCGCGCCGAAGGCGAGCAGCAGCGCGGGGCGGGTCACCCGGGCCCCGTCCCCGGCCGGGCCCGCGCTGACCAGGACCACGGCGATCAGCGCCAGCGGGAGGCCCAGCAGGGCGGCGGCGCCCAGGTGTTCGCCCTGGAGCAGGCCGACGGCGACCGGCAGCACCGCGGAGACCAGCGCCGTCACGGGCGACAGCACGTTCATCGGGCCGATCGCCAGCGTCCGGTACAGCAGCGCGAACGCCCCGGCGGAGGCGACGCCCGAGGCCGCGCCCCAGCCGATCGCGCCCGGCTCGAAGCGCGCGCCGAGCAGCGGCCACATCAGCAGTTCGACGGCCAGGCTGGCGGGCGCGGCGATCAGGACGGTGCGCAGCACGTGCGCGCGGCGGGAGCCCAGGCCGCCGAGGAAGTCGGCGCAGCCGTAGGCCAGTGAACTGCCGAGGGCCAGCAGCAGAGCGATCATGACGCTTCTCCCGAGGTGGGCCGGAACGATCCGAACGGTACATCAGAGTGAACGGAACAGACCAACACACTGTTCGACCCGCCTGTTCCCCACCCCACGGGAAAGCGCTTGCCGCGCCCCGGACACCGTGCTCTGCTCACCTCATGCCCACCCCGAACCCCGGCCCCGCCCCCGGACCCGACCCCGCCGAGCGCCTGCGCACCGCCCGCCTGCTCCTGCGCCGCCTCACCCCGGCCGACCTCCCCGCCGTCACCGCGCTCTGCGGCGACCCGGAGGTCATGCGGTACCTGGACGACGGCCGCCCGGTCCCCGCCGAACGGGTCGCGGCCGAGGTACTGCCGGCCGTGCTGCGCGAGTACGCGGAACTGCCGGACGGCCTCGGCCACTGGGCGGTGGAGACGGACGGGCGCTTCCTGGGCTGGGCCGCCCTGCTGCCGGCGCACTCGGTCGGACTGGAGCACGGCCCGGACGCCGGGCTCGAACTCGGCTACCGGCTGCTGCCCGCCGCCCGGGGCCGGGGCTACGCCACCGAGGCGGCCGCCGCGCTGCTGGCCGCCGCGTTCACCGAGCGGTACGCCGGGCGGCGCACCGAGCGGGTGGTGGCCACCACGATGGCGGTCAACACGGCCTCCCGCCGGGTGCTGGAGCGGATCGGCCTGCGCCACGTCCGGACCTTCTTCGCGGACTGGCCGGACCCGATCCCGGGCAGCGAGCACGGCGACGTGGTGTACGAGCGGACCCGCGCCGACGGGTGATCCGACGGGCGGGTCCGACGGGCGGGTCCGACGGCTGCTCAGGCGTCCAGGAAGGCCAGCACCTTCGGCCAGCCGTCCAGGCGCGCCGCCTCGTTCCCCGCGGGCATGCCGCCCAGGTGCAGCACCTCGCCGCCGGGGCGCGGATCGGCGGCGCCGGCCGGCAGGTAGGGGAGGATGCCCACCCCGTGGCCCGCGCCGGGGTAGAGCAGCGCCTGCCGCTGCGCCCCGCTCGCCGCCGGTTCGCCGATCCGCCGGGCCCAGGCCGGGGACGGCCAGAGGGCGTCGGCCTCGCCTGCGACGGCCAGGACGGCGGCCGGTATCCGGTCCAGTGCGATCGGCCCGGCCGGGACGGGCGTGCCGTGCTCGGTCCAGGCGACCCCGTCCGGCAGCCCCCCGTTGACCTGGTCGGACGGGGAGTACACCACCACCCGGCGGACCAGGTCGGGCTGCTGTTCGGCGAGCAGCAGGGCGAGTTCGCTGCCGCGCGAGTAGCCGATCACGTCGATGCCGCCAGCACCCGGGCCGCCCGAGCCCGTGCCACCCGAGCCCGTGCGGGCGGCGAGCAGGCGGGCGGCGTCGGCGGCGTACTCGACGGGAATGTCGCGCAGGGTGGCGGGCAGTCCGGGCAGGCCGAAGTAGGCGAGGCAGAGCGCGGGGTGGCCGTGCGAGGCGAGCACGGCGGCCGTGGCCGGATCGTCGCCGCCCTCGGAGCCGCCGAACAGCAGGACGGGCCGTCGGGCGGGCGTCCCGGCGGGCGGCAGGTAGAGGGTGCCGACGAGGCGGTCGGTGGCGGGGGTGAGCCGGGTGGCGGTGACGCCGTCGACGGTCCACCGGCGGGTGACGGTGCGTTCGCCGACGATCCGCCCGTCCACGGTGGCGGTGATCCGCACCGGGAAGCCGTCCGGGCCCACCGATCCGGCAGGACCGGCGGAACCCCCCGGAGCGCCCGGACCCGCCGAACCGACGGACCCGGCCCTGCCCCCGGCCCCTGGTCCGGACCCGGACCCGCCGTTCCAGCCCGTCGCGCTGACCGGGCGGGGCGGGGAGTAGAAGGTGGCGCCGCTGCTGTTGGTGGGCAGCATCGACCAGAACAGGCCCATGCCGTCGGCCTGGGGGTACGAGCCGCCGCTCTCCGGCGCCGCCCGGTCGACGTCCACCGTGCCGCGGCCGTCGGCCCGGAAGGTCGCGGCGGACTGCCAGCCGAGCCCGCGGTAGTCCGCGGCGTCCGCGGTGAGGGTGACCCGGCCGCCGGGCGGCAGGCCGGTGACCCGGAGGTGGACCGGCAGGTCGGCGAGTTCGTCCGCGCCGTCGACGGCGAGCGCCGGGTGCGGGCCGCCGCCCGAGGCGCAGCCGGCCAGGAGGAGGAGCGCGGCCAGCCCCAGCACGGCCGCCCGATGAGTTGTCCAGACCATTTCCGCCCCCGTTCCGGTGGGCATTCTGCTCCGGCCCACCCTCCGGATCAAGACGGTACGGCGGCGAACGGCACAGCCCCGCAAGGGGGTTGGCACTCTCCGCCGGAACGGGCGGGCGCTATGGGGCGATCTGCCCGATTGATCCGTGCTGACCGTTTGTAGGATCAGCGACATCTGGAGCCTCTATCATCTGGCACACGCCGGACAGCCTCCCCGCCTCACCGGGTCATCCCACGAACGAACAGGACTCCCCATGCCCATCGATCGAGCGACCACCGCGGCGGGTGTCCGGTGATCAACTGGTTCAGCGGGGCCGTGCTCGGCCTGGTACAGGGGCTGACCGAGTTCCTGCCGGTCTCCTCCAGCGCCCACCTGCGGGTCTTCTCCGCCCTGGTCGGCTGGGACGACCCCGGCGCGGCCTTCACCGCCGTCACCCAACTGGGCACCGAGTCCGCCGTGCTGATCTACTTCCGGCGCGACATCGGCGCGATCATCAAGGCCTGGACGCTCGCGCTGTTCCGCAAGGAGTGGCGCCGCGACCCCAACGCCCGGCTCGGCTGGTACGTGATCGTCGGCACCCTGCCGATCGGCATCCTCGGCAAGCTGTTCCAGGACACCATCGAGACCGACCTGCGCGACCTGCGGCTGATCGGCACCACGCTGATCCTCTTCGGCCTGGTCCTCGCCGTCGCCGACCGCTCGCGGGCCGTCCGCAACGCCCGCCAGGTCGACTCGCTGACCTTCCCGCACGCCCTGATCTACGGTGCGGCCCAGTCGCTCGCGCTCATCCCGGGCGTCTCCCGCTCCGGCGGCACCATCAGCGCGGGCCTGTTCCTGGGCTACAGCCGGGAGGCCGCCGCCCGGTACTCCTTCCTGCTGGCCATTCCGGCGGTGCTGGCTTCCGGCGGCCTCGAACTGCTGAAGATCGGCGAGGGCCCGGCCCCGGCCTGGGGGCCGACCGTCCTGGCCACCGTGATCGCCTTCGTGGTCGGCTACGCGGCGATCGCCTGGTTCCTGAAGTACATCTCGCACAACAGCTTCATGCCGTTCGTGATCTATCGCGTACTGCTCGGCATCACCATCATCGCCCTGGTCACCGCCGGCGTCCTCGCGCCGGACGCGGGCGCCGCGCACTGACCCGCACCGGTCCCCGGAGGGGGCGGGCGCCCCGGACGATCCCGGGCCGCCCGCCCCCTCCGCCGTTCCCTCCGCCGCCCCCTCCCCTGTTCCCGACCAGCCCCCGAGCAGGCCGGGGGCAGGCCGGGGGCAGGCCGGGAGGCCGCCGGAATCCGCCTGACGGCGGATCGGATCTTTGCTTGGATCGGCGGCATGACTCTCACCTGGAAACTGGTCGTGGACAGCGCCGACGCCCCCACCCTCGCCGACTTCTGGGCCGCGGCCCTCGAGTACGAGGTCGAGGACCCGACCCCGCTGATCGACACGCTGCTCGCCGCCGGCCGGCTGCCCGGGGCCGCCGTGGTCGAGCGCGGCGGCCGCAAGCTGTTCCGCGGCTACGCGGCCGTCCGCCACCCCGAGGACCCGTACGACGGGCAGAGCGGTGTCGGCCGGGGCCGCCGCATCCTGTTCCAGGACGTCACCGAGCCGAAGGGCGGCAAGAACCGGCTGCACATCGACGTCCACTCCGACGGGCGGCTCGACGAGACCGTCGACCGGCTGGAGGCCCTCGGCGCCACCCGGGTCGAGGAGCACGACCAGGGCCCGGCCGGCCACTGGTGGGTGCTGCGCGACCCGGAGGGCAACGAGTTCTGCGTGGCCTGATCAGCCGTCAGCAGCCGTCAGCGGGCGTCAGGAGTACCAGATCAGCAGGCCGTGCCGGTAGCGGGCGGTCCGGTCCAGGTAGCGCCGCAGGTCCGTCCAGTGCGCGGACAGCTGCTCCAGGGCGAACGGGTCGTCCCACATCCGCACGGGGTAGACCTCGGCGGCCGCCAGTTCGGCGGCCGTGACGCCGTCCGCCAGCGCGTCGAACGGCAGCTCGCCCCACTCGTCCAGGGCGGCGGCCAGGCGGTCGGGGGCCAGCAGGCGCGGCGGACCGTAGCCCCAGTCCTCGTCGCCGGGCAGTTCGTCCTCGCCGTCGAGGAGGCAGCCGGACAGCCCGCGCCGAGCGAGCAGGTGGGCCAGCCCGGCCCAGCTCTTCCCGGTGTCGTGGAACCGCAGTTCGGAGGGGCCGCGCCGGTGTTCCAGCGCGGCCTGCTCCTGTTTGAACTCCCTTGCCCAGCCGGGGCTTTCGAGGGCCCGGGCGAACTCCGCCGGGGAGAGCCGGAGGTAACTGCCGACGATGCTCATGCCCGGCATCCTGGCAGTCGCCCGTGACAGCTACTGCGCGCCGCCAGCGGACCTGCGGCGCAGCACCAGCACGACCAGGGCGGCCAGCACCGCGACGCCGGCCAGGCTGCCGAGCACGATCGCGGTGGTGTTCCCGCTGTCGTCCTTCTTCTCCCCCGCACCGGCGGCGGCGGACGGGCCCGCCGACACCTGGGCGGTGAGCGTGGCGCCCGCCGTCGGCTGCCCGGAGGCTGCGGCGGAGGCTCCGGCGGACGCGGACGCGGACCCGGACGGCGCGGCGGCGGGCAGCGGGGTGGCGCCGGCCGCGGCGGGGCGGAGGGCGAGGACCGGGGCCGGGTGCTCGGGCTTGCTGTCGCCCTGCGGGAGCTCGATCCAGCGGTCGGTGTGGCCGTCGGAGTAGTCGACCAGCGTCTTGAACACCACCGTGGTGGCGTCCGGGAGTTGACGGACCTTCACGGTGTACTCGGCGGCGGTGCCGGGTACCAGCGCGGGCCCGGCGACGGTGTAGCCGTCCGCGGTGGCGGTGAGCTTCCAGCCGTCGGGGGCCTTGACCAGCGTGATGTCGCCGGGGGCGAGGCCGGCGGGCAGGGCGACCTTGACGTCGGTGATCCCGGCGGTGGAGGACTCGCCTTCGGCGGAGAAGCCGATCTCGGCGTCGACCGAGAGGGCCTGCGCGCGGGAGGAGTTCACCTCGACGTGGGCGGCGGCGGTGCCGGCCGCGCCCAGGGCCAGGGCCAGCGCGGCTACGGGGACCAGGAGTTGACGGAGGACACGCGATCGCTGCGACATGCGGGGAACACTACCGGTCCCGGGCGGTCAGGCGGCCCCGAACGGCGGCGTGCACCTCGGCCTCCTCGGCCGGATCGGCGGCCAGGCGGCGGAGCCGGTCCAGTACGCGGGCGTCGCCGGTGGTGGTGACGTGCGTGGCGGCGAGCTCGCGGGTGGACTCCTCGCAGTCCCACAGGCACTCGACCGCGGGGCCCTCGCCGAAGTACGGGTCGGTGACGGCGAGCGCCTGGGCGGCGCGGCCGCGGAGTTCGGAGGAGGCGGCCTCGCCGTAGACGTGCCGCAGGGCGGGTACGCCGCTGTGCGCGCGGAGCCGGCCGACGCCGTCGACCAGGCTGCCGAGGGCGGTGCCCGTCACGCCGTTGAGCGAGATCCACTGGTGCAGGGCGGCGACCACGAGCGGGGCGTCGCACGGTTCGCCGGCGTCCGCGAGGAGGCGGACGGCGGCCTGGGCGAGGGCGCTGTCCGCGCCGCCGGTCGCCGGGTCGGCCCAGCGGCGGGCGTGCGCGAGCGCCTCGGGACCTCGCATCCGGCCGAGCAGTTCCAGGGCGGTGTCGACCACGCGGCGGTCGACGTCGCCCGCGGCGGCCTCGATGTGTCCGGCGGCGGCGGCGTCGCGCTGCTCGACCAGGTGGCGGAGCGCGGCGCAGCGGGCGCCGGCCGGGCCGTGCGCGGCGGCCTCGTGCAGCAGCGGCGCGTCCTCCGGGCGGACCACGGCGGTGAGGCAGCGGGCCGCGGCGGCGGCCCGGCGGGCCAGCGACTGCGGGTCGGTGCCCTCGCCCTGGTCGGCCCAGGCGAGGACGTCGGCGGTGGACCAGCCGGGCGTGACGCCGGGGCGGTTGAGTTGGCGCTGCCACAGGTCGAACGGGGACTGCTCGCTCGCGGTGGCGATCCGCGGGTGGTGAGCGGCCCACAGCCGCCAGACCCGGGGTTCGTAGGCGGCGCGGACGGCGGCGCGCAGTTCGGCGTCGCCCTCCGGGCCCTCGGGGAAGTGGCGCAGCACGTCCGGCGCGAGGGCGAGCAGGGCCTCGTCGGTGTCGCGCAGGGCGAGTTCGTCGAGGGCCCAGGCCCAGTTCGTCCCGGCCGCGGCGTAGGCGCGCAGCAGGTCGAGGGCGTCGCGGCGGCCGTAGCCGGCGAGGTGCCCGAGGACGGCGAGGGCGAGGCCGGTGCGGGCCTCGTCGGTGTCGGTGAGGTCCTCGGCCGAGTGGAGGTGGAGTTCGAGGCCGGTGAGGGGGGCCTCCAGCTCCATGTAGAGCCGCGCGTAGTACAGGGAGCGGTTCTCGACCTGCCAGTCGGCGCGGGGGTCGTTGGTCACGCAGCTCTCGACGGCGGCGATCGCCTCGTCACGGTCTGCGGCCAACGCATGCAGCTGCCCGTCCCCGCGGCCTCGCTGCAGGAGGCCGAGGAGGCTGGCGCTGGGCGCTATCACTGGCTCGAACATGAGGTCAGCATCCGTTGCGGCGGTCGTCGTGGCAACGGGATTTCCGTCGCCGGGGTCGGTTGGCACAGCTCAGGCGCCCGGGCGCCGGAATCACCGAAGGTTACCGCCTGGGGGGACGATCTGCACACAGGGCAACGGATTTAGGGTCGTGACCACGTCGAACACCGGTCCGTACGTACCGGATCGACCGATTCCGACCCCTGCGCGGGCCCCCTTCCGGAATGTGACGAGTGTCCTGTTCGAGGTCAGGCGGACCGGGGGGCGGGGAGGACGGCGTGCACCTGCTCGCGGAGTTCGGCGACGGCGGGCAGGGCGCGGTAGCGGGCGGAGAGGCGGTGCATCTCGCGCAGCCGGTCCCAGGTGCGCTTGGAGGAGGTGTCGTTGATCGAGCGGAGCGCGAGTTCGGCCTGGGCCCGGGCGGCCTCGGGTTCGCCGGACAGCCAGTGGATCGAGGCGAGGGTGATCCGGTCGAGCAGCGCGGAGCGCTCCCGGCCGGTGCGCTGGCGCAGCAGGACGGCGCGCTCGGCGTGCCGGAGGGCGAGCGGGACGGCGCCGGGGTCGTGCTCGGCGAGGGTGCGGTAGGCGAGCGCCTGCATGCCGTGCAGTTCGGCCTCGTTGAACAGCTGCATCCAGCTGGGGGCGGGCCCGGTGGTGTCCTGGACGAAGAGCTCCTCGGCCTCGCCGAGGGCCCGGCGGGTGGCCTCGGAGCGGCCGAGCGAGGCGAGCGCCCAGGCTTCGACGGTGCGCAGCATGGCGCGGGTGCGGGGCTGGGCGCCGTCGTCCGGCCGGGCGCCGGCGTTGGCGAGCTGCATGAGTTCGAGGGCGTCGTCGGCGCGGCCGAGGTGGAGCATCTGCCGGGCGGCGCGGGAGACCGCCTCGGCGGCCCGGGGGCGGTCGCCGGCCTCCCGGGCGGCCTGCGCGGCGATGGTGAAGTAGCGCTGGGCGGTGGATTCGAGGCCGACGTCGTGGGACATCCAGCCGACCAGTACGGCGAGGTTGGCGGCGACCGTCCAGAGCCGGCGCTCCAGCAGCGGCGGGTGGCCGTGGGTGAGCAGGCCGCCGACCTCGTTGAGCTGGCCGACCACGGCCTTCCGCTGCAGGCCGCCGCCGCGGGAGGCGTCCCAGGCGCGGAACACGTCGACGGCGTGCTCCAGGGCGGTCACCTCGTCGTTGCCGACCGGGCCGGGTTCGTGGACGTCGAGGACGGGGCGGGGGCCGCCGCCGCGGGGGGCCGGGGGGAGGGGTCGGGGTCCGGGTCGGGCGGCCGCGGCGGCGACCGCGCCGCCGGTGAGCCAGTCGTGCAGGTTGTCGGCGATGACCGCGCCGGCCGCGAGGGCGGCGGAGGCGCCGACCAGTCCGCGTCTGTTCAGCATGAGGTCCATTCCCGTGAACTCGGTCAGGACCGCGGCCGTCCGATCCGGTACCCAGGAATCCTTCGGCGGTGCCGCCGTACTGCCGGACCTGGTGGGCCGGTGTCGTTCGAGACCGAGGTCCTCGGTGGTGACGACACGGCCGAGCCGCTCCGTGAACACGGCGGCCAGCACCCTCGGCACCGGGTCGCGCGGGATCTCGCCGTGCTCGATCCAGCGCCGCACCCGGGAGGTGTCGGTGGACAGCTGCTGCTCGCCCAGTGCCGCACCCCGCCGGTTGACCAGCCGGGCCAGTTCGCCCTTGGACCATCCGGTCAGGGCGAAGTGGTCGGCCAGCCTGGTGTTCGGCCCCTTGCTCACCTGAAGCCCCCAGGTTCCTCGGCTGCGACCGACCCTAGTCGTTCTGTCACATGCCAAGCGACCATTCGCCAGGGTTCGCCAGGGTGCGCTATGTGGTGTGCCAGTGCCGATCGGGTGTCAGGTAGGTATGCGCCACCCCGACCTCGGTCCGGAACGGCCTCCGACCGGCCCCGACCTCGATCGACGGCCCGTCAGGAGCCCCTCCGGGCCCCTCGGTCCGGGGGGTGGCGCGGACGGGTGGCGCGGGGGCGCCGGGCAGGGCGCGGCAGCGGAGCGGACGCACTTCCCCAGGGTGCGGACGCCTCCGGCGGGCCGCTTCCCTACCCGGCGCCCGCACTCCACCCGGCGGCCCGAAACCCTCGTCAACTCCCGGGCCCCGCAGATGCTTTGCCGCCGGCCAGGAAGGACCCTCACCCACTCATGTACTCCACAGCCAGCTCCGGTACCCGCCCGTCGGCCCCGATCGGAGTGGACGGCGCGCCCGCGCGCCAGTCGCGCCCCGGTATGCGCCCGCCGACCGCCGGCGCGGGCCGCCCCGCGCCGCGCGCCGCGGAACTGCGCGACCCGCGCGGACGCACCACCCTGGTGACCCGCCCGATGCCGGAGCAGGGCGGCCGACTGCGGCCCGGCACCGTCCGCGCCCCGGAGGCGTTCGTGGACCGGGTGGACCCGGCGGCCCTGCAGACCCCGGCGGTCCGGGCGGTGCTCGCCAACGTGGCGCGGATATGTCCCGCCTTCCTCCCCCGCCAGGTGCTGCGGGAGGGCAGCCGGCACATCCTGATCGCCGGCACCATCGGCCGGGCGCCGGTGGTGGCGAAGTGCCTGGCCCCGGCGGCGCTGCGGAGCGAGCGCGCGGAGCAGTTGGTGGAGCGCTTCCACCACGAGGTGGCGGTGTACCGGGCGTTCGTGCGGCACCGTCCGCCGGTGCGGCTGCCCCGGCTGGTGGCGGCCGACCACGACCGCTGCGTGCTGGTGCTGGAGCGGGTGCCGGGCCGGCCCGCGGCCCGCGAGCGGCACCCGGTGAACGCGCCGACGCCGGGCGAGGTGCGCGCGCTGCTGGGCGCGGTGCGGACGCTGAACCTGTGGCGGCCGCCGACGGACGTGTTCGGCAAGCCGATGGACTACCAGACCGAGATCGCCCGGTTCCACTCGCTGGGCCTGCTGACCGACCGGGACGCGGGCGACCTGCGCGGCCTGCTGCACGGCCTGGCCTCGACGCCCTGGCAGCTGAACCACGGCGACGCGCTGCTCGGCAACATCCTGCTGGCCCCGTCCGGCCCGGTCCTGCTGGACTGGGAGCAGGCCGGCTGGTACCTGCCGGGCTACGACCTGGCGGTGCTCTGGAGCGTGCTGTCGGGCGACACCGCGGCCCGCCGCCAGATCAGCCAACTCGCCCAGTCCGGCGGCACGCTGGCCCGGGACGCGTTCCTGGTGAACCTGGTGCTGGTGCTGATGCGGGAGCTGCGGCTGCACGACGTGCCGGGCGCCGGCGAGGAGCAGCGGATCATGATCCGCCGGCTGTACGACGACGCGGCGCTGGCCCGCCGCGCGGTCCGCGCGGCGGTCGGGACGCGCTGACCCCCCGTCAGCCGCCCAGCAGGGCCTCGCCGAGGGCGTCCAGCACGACGTCCTCGGCGGGGAGCAGGGCGCGCAGGGCCAGGGTGTCGCGCAGGTGGCGTTCCAGCGGGTGGCGGCGGTCCAGGCCGGCGCCGCCGGTGAGGGTGAGGGCCCGCTGCACGGTGTCGCCCGCGGTGCGGGCGGCCAGCAGTTGGACGGCGGGCGCGCGGTCGGCGGCGGCCGGGTCGGTGTCGGTGCGGACGGCGAGGCCGTGGACGAGTTCCTCGGCGCCGGTGAGCGCGGCGTCCAGCTCGCCGAGCGGGCGGCGGTGCGCGGTGCTGCCGCGGAGCTGTCCGGCGGACCAGTCGAGGGCGGCCCGGGCGGTGCCCAGCAGCACGGCGGCGAGGGCGAGTTGACGCCAGGCCTCGGCGGTGCGGCCGTCCTGTTCGGCCCGTTCCCGGCTGCCGGGGACGCGGGGCAGGACGGCGGCGTCGGCGGCGACCCGGGTGTCGGTGAGCAGCACGTCGTGGCCGGCGGCGGCGCGCAGGCCGAGTTGGTCGGCAGCCGGGTCGATCTCCAGTCCGGCGCTGTCGGCGCGGACCAGGAACAGGCCGGTGCGGGGTCGGGCCTCGGTGGTGCGGGCCTCGACGGCGAGCCAGGCGAGAGCCTCGGCGCCGGGACAGTGCGCGGCGCGGCCGTCGAGCAGCCAGGCGCCTTCGTGCCAGCGGGCGGTGACGGCGGGCCCGCGGTCGGCAGGCCCGCGGTCGGCGGAGGCTCGGGCGGCGGGGGCGGGCAGGGTGCCGACCAGGGCGGGGCCGCGGCGGGACTCGGTGAGCAGCCGCCGGTAGAGCGCGGCGGGCCAGCGCGCGGCGCGGGCCTGTTCGGCGTGGTGCAGCAGGGTGTGCGCGGTGAGCAGCGCGACCGAGGCGTCGCCGCGGCCGAGGCGGGCCAGCACCCGGACGGTGTCGGCGAGTCCGGCGCCGGGGCCGCCGTAGCGGCGGCCGACGGTCAGGGTGAGCAGTCCGGCCTCGTGGACGGTCTCGACGCCCTGGTAGGGGAAGGTGCCGTCGCGGTCGTGCTCGGCGGCGCGGGCGGCGAGCAGGTCGACCACCCGGGGCAGCCGGGCCAGCGCCCGGTCGAGGGCGGCGCGTTCGGTGGCCGCGGGTCCGCTGCCGCCGGGGTCGTCGGCGGGGGCGGCGGTTCCGGGAACGGTTCCGGGAACGGTTCCGGCGGCGGTTCCGGCGACGGGGAGGTTCGGCTGCGCGGCGGTGCGGGGCATGACGGTGGCCTCCGGGCGGGCGGCGTGGGCGGTCGGGCGTCCTGGCTTCGGGTGCTCAGGAGGCCGGACACGCCGCGCCGGCGGTGCGCCGGAGGTCGACGTGCAGACGGCGGGTCAGCAGGGTCAGCGGCGGCCGGGTCATCGCGCGCCTACTGGTCCTGCTGGAACATCTCCGCGGGGAGCGGCTTGAGGAGCTGGTAGAGATCGTCCGAAATCGGTCGGTCCCAGGAGGCGATGGTGACCTGGACGTCGTCGCTGCGGCCGAACTGGGAGCAGTACAGCCGCTCCTCGCTGACCTTGACCTTGCGGACGATCAGCAGGTCGTCGCCGAGCATGACCGGGAAGTCCTCGGCGGAGACGAACTCGACGGGCTCGTCGTTCTCCAGCGCCACCAGCAGTTGGCGGACCTCGAAGGGGACGCCGTCCTCGCTCTCGCGGGCGGGCGATCCCTGCGGGAGGTTGCCGATCAGCATGGCCGGGCCGCGGCCGCCGAGCAGGTCGTAGCGCAGGAAAATGCCTTGGCAGGAACCGTCGGAACCGGTCATGATCATGGCCCCGAACAGGCCGGGCCAGTCGCCCGGGTCCATCGCCAGTACGTCGAAGTCCGGGCCGGCGGGCTGGCCGGAGCGTCGGCGGAGAAATGACATGGGCCCATCGTACGTGGCCGGTGGACCGCGCCGGGCGACCGGGTCCGCGATCAGGCCCGGATCTACGCTCAGGGACCAATGTTGACTCTGAGCAACCGTCCGGGCTACGTTCGGTTCAGCACGACGGCCGCTCCGGGGCGAGATCCACAGGGAGCGGCTTGTCGCAGCGTGCCTTGCGCGCATTCCCTCACTGCGCACGCGGTCGTGTGAACTCAGAGCACCATTTGCTGATTCAATGGTTCTTCCAGACGGTTCCGAGAGCCTGCGGACGACAGTGTCCCCGGTCCTCGCTGCGGTCGACGCACCATCAGGACCAGCACCACGAAAGCCACATAACACAGAAGCCAGGTTCGCGGGGCCCTTGCCGTCGCGCTCGCGGACCTTGCCCGGATCACCGCCGCGTGGGGGCGTGCGGAATCCGGGTTCGGCCCAGCCGGGGAGTAGCTCTTCCCGTACGGGCCACTCCCGTTGCGACGGCTGCCGCACCCCTGTGCGGCACGGGGTGGGAGGGCCCGTCATCGGCGCCGGTGACGGGCAGCACAGCGGGCGCCGTGCCAATACCGCGTGGGGGCGGTTGGCACGGCGTCTGCCTGCTCATACTCTCGGCGACCCTTGTCGGCCAGTCAACAAGTTTCGGCCCATCAGAACTCTTTCGTAACCTGGGTGCATCCCCGCCCGTCACCTGCGCGGGCGCTGTCCGGCGGGGTGTCCGCCAGGTGAACAGCTCGCGACCGGGCGGGTTCCGGACCGGCCGGCGGCGGGGGCCCGGTCGGCGCCCGGGGGCCTCAGGGGCGGAGTTCGCCGTCGCGGGCGCCCAGGACGAACGCCCGCCACTCGGCCGGGGTGAAGATCAGTGCCGGGCCGTCCGGTTCCGAGCCGTTGCGCATCGCGATGTACCCGTCGACGAAGGCGATCTGGACGCCGGTGCCGTCGCCGCCCGCGGACTGCCACTCGGCGCCGCTCACGTCCAGCTCGATCTTGCGCCGGTCGTCCGCGGCCTGTCCCTGCGCCTGCGCCTGCCCCTGTGCGGTCATGCCCGGTGCCCTCCCACGTGCTGCGGTGTGCCGAGTACTGCGGCGTTCGAGCGGCCAGCCTAGCCAGCGCGGGCCGCCCGGCCGGCGGATCGGCCGCGGCGCGCCCCGCCGACGGTGGAGATGGGCCGTTCCGGCCGTGCCGCGCCGACACCTGTGCTATTGGCCCGCTCCGGGCCCCGGCCGGGGTGAGGATGGGTGGTGCGCGGTCAGCCGACGCGCGGTCAGCCACCGACCGGGGAGCAGCCGATGGACCAGCGGGACGGCAGCCGGGCCGACGTCATCCCGATCACCACCGCGCCGTCGGCACCGCCGGTGGGCGCGGCGACGGGCACGGTGCCGGTGCCCGGGCCGGCCGTGCCGCGGCCCTCCCGGCCGGTCGGGCACGGCCGGGTCGGGGTGGTGCTGGTCTCGCACAGCCTGGAACTGGCGGACGCGGCCCGGGCGCTGGCCCTGGCGGAGGCCGATACGGCGGACGCGGCGCCGGTGGCGGCGACCGGCGGCTCGCCGGCCGACGGGCCGGGCGCCAGCGCGCTGCTGGTGGCCTCGGCGGCCCGCCGAGTCGACCAGGGGCACGGGGTGGCGGTGCTGTGCGACCTGGAGGGCGCGGTGCGGACGGTGCTGGCGCTGCTGGCCCGGGCGGACGAGCACGGGCTGCCGTTCCCGGTCCGGTTCGCGGACGCGCCGTTCGTGGAAGGCGCGGTGGCGGCGGTGGCGACCGCGACGGCGGGCGGCGACCTGGCGGCGGTGCTGGACGCGGCGGAGGAGACCGGGCGGCGGCCGAAGCACTGAGCCGCCCCCTCCCCCACGATCCGCCGGGTCCGCCGGGTCCGCCGGGTCCGCCGATCGGTGGACGCGCGGGTCCGCCGCGGGGGTCGGCCGGGGGTGGAGCGGGGCGGGTCCAATAGGTCGGTTCGGCCCCGATTGAGCGGGTTTTCCGCACGCCGGGCGGGTGGCCGCCGCTAGAGTCGGGCGCATCGGCCCGGTGGGGGGATTCCCCGGGCCCGGCGGAGGGGTGGTGCGTACGGATGCGTGTGGTGATCACCGGTGGTGCCGGTTTCATCGGGGCCAATCTGGCAAGGGAGTTGACGTCCCGTCCGGAGGTCGACGAAGTCCGGGTGGTGGACGACCTGTCGACGGGCAGCAAGGCCAACCTGGCGGGCGTCGACGTGACGCTGTTCGAGGGCACGATCCTGGACGCGGCGCTGCTGGACGCGGCCTTCACCGGCGCGGACGCGGTGGTGCACCTGGCGGCGCTGCCATCGGTGCCGCGTTCGGTGGCGGCCCCGCTGGCCAGCCACCACGCCAACGCGACCGGCACCCTGGAGGTGCTGGAGGCGGCCCGCCGCGCGGGCGGCCTGTACGTGGCGGCGGCGTCCTCCTCCTCGGTGTACGGCGCCAACCGGGAGCTGCCCAAGCGGGAGTCGATGCGGGCGGTGCCGATGAGCCCGTACGCGGTGTCCAAGCTCGCCGCCGAGTCCTATCTCGGCGCGTACCACCACTGCTACGGCCTGGGCGTGCTGCCGCTGCGCTTCTTCAACGTGTTCGGCCCGCTGCAGCCCGCCGGGCACGCGTACGCGGCCGTCGTCCCGGCGTTCCTGGACGCGGCGCTGCACGACCGGCCGGTGACGGTGCACGGGGACGGGCTGCAGAGCCGCGACTTCACCTACGTGGGGACGGTCACCCAGGTGCTCGCCGAGGCGGTGCTGCGCCGGGTGGTCTCCGCGGACCCGGTGAACCTGGCGTTCGGGACGCGGACGTCGCTGCTGGAGCTGATCGGTCTGATGGGCGAGGTGCTGGGCGCGCCGGTGGCCGCCGAGCACGTGGGCCCGCGGCCGGGCGACGTCCGGGATTCGCAGGCCGACAACGCGCGGCTGCGCGAGCTGTTCCCCGAGGTGCGGCCGGTGCCGCTGGCGGAGGGGCTGCGGCGCACCACGGAGTGGTTCCGGACGCTCTGAGGCGCGGGCCGCGCGCCGGGGCGCCCCGGCGCGCGGGCGCCGTTACCGGTGCTCCGTCAGTTCGAAGTGCGCCGTGTCGGTTCCGGCCAGCGCGTGCTTGATCCGTTCGTGGGCGCGCTCGTCGAGTTCGGGGAGCGCGTCCGGGGCGAACCAGCCGACCTCGAGCGACTCGTCGTCGTTGACCCGGGCCTCGCCGGAGACCAGGCGGCAGCGGAAGACCAGGTCGAGGTACTGCGAGCGGTCGCCGTTCGGGTACTCGATCATCGGGGTGACGCCGACCTGGACGAGTGCCTCGGGGCGGACGGTCACCCCGGTCTCCTCCCGGCACTCGCGGACCACGGCGTCGGCGGGCTGCTCGCCCGGGTCGAGGATGCCGCCGATCACCGCCCAGCGCCCGTTGTCGGCCCGCCGCCCGAGCAGCACCCGCCCGTCGTCGTCGAGGACCACCGCCGACACCCCGGACAGCCACAGCGGCATGGTGCCGACCACGGAGCGGAGTTCGGCCAGAAACGCAGGAATTCCCATGCGGGGAGCCTAGGCGTTCACGGGGTCGGCGGGGTGGGCGGCAGGGGGCGGGCCGGGGCGCCGACGACGGTGGTGGCCGGGGGGACGTCGCGGGTGACGACGGCGCCGGCGCCGACGAAGGCGGCGCGGCCGACGGTGCGGCCCTGGAGGACGACGGCGCCGGAGCCGACGGTGGCGTCCTCGGCGAGGTGGACGGAGCCGGAGACGTTGGCGCCGGGGTAGACCGAGACCCGGGCGTCGAGGCGGCTGTCGTGGCCGACGGTGGCGTTGTAGTGGACCTGGCCGTGCGGGCCGATCCGGACGCTGCTGGAGAGGTGGGCGCCGCCCATCACCAGGCAGCCGGGGGCGAGTTCGGTCTCCGGGGCGACGATCGCGCGCGGGTGGACCAGGGTGGTGGCGACGCCCCCGGCGGCGTCCAGCAGGGCGGCGAGCCGGGCCCGGACGGCCGGGTCGGCGATGCCGATCAGGTAGGGCGTCCCGGGGGCCAGGGCGGCGGGCCGGGCGACGGGCAGTCCGCGCACCTCTCCCCCGGCGAGCCGGTCGTCGAGGAACCCGGCGACCCCGACGCCCGCGGCGAGCGCCACGTCCAGGGCTTCCCGGCCGACGCCGCCCGCTCCCGCGATCCACAGCATTGCGTGTTCTCCGTGTTCTCCGTGTTGTCCGTGGTGTCGGACGGTCCGTCAGGTCGGACGGTAGCGGGCACGATCGCGGGGCGGGGCACGGTCCGTCCGTGTCCCGCCCCGGTGGATCGTTTCGGCTCAGCCGTGCCGCAGTTCCTCCTGGATCAGGCGGGGTGCGGTGGCGGTGGCCTGCCGGGGCAGCACGATGCGCTGCTGGCCGGCCGCGCCCGCCTCGGCGGGCACCGGGAAGCCGGGGTTGACGCCGCCGGCGGCGGTGATGCCGGTGGGGCGCAGCAGCATCTTCGCGGTGAGGGCGAGGATGCGCAGGTCGAGCAGCAGGCCGCGGTGCTCGATGTACCAGAGGTCGAGTTCGATCCGTTCCGGCCAGGTGATGGAGTTGCGGCCGCGGACCTGGGCCCAGCCGGTGAGGCCGGGGCGCAGGGCGAGGCGGCCGCGCTGGCGGTCGGTGTAGTGGACGACCTGTTCGGGCAGGGTGGGGCGGGGGCCGATGACCCCCATGTCGCCGCGGGCGACGTTCCACAGCTGCGGGAGTTCGTCCAGGCTGGTCTTGCGGAGCAGGGCGCCGAGGCGGGTGATGCGCGGGGCATCGGGTTCGTCCTCGAAGCGTTTGTCGCGCATGGTGCGGAACTTGAGGATGCGGAACTCCTGGCCGTGGCGGCCGGAGCGGGTCTGGCGGAAGATCACCGGTCCGCCCATGGTGGCGCGGATCAGGAGGGCGATCACCAGGCCGAGCGGGACGGCGATGATCCCGGCCAGTGCGGCGACCGCGAGGTCCCCCCCTCGCTTCATTTCTCCCCCAACTGGGTTGGTGCGTTGTGGTGTTGTGGGCGCGCTTCGGGCTGCTCGGCGCGCGGGGCGGTACCGCGTGGAGGCGGTGTCAGTCGATGTCAGTCGGTGCTCCAGCGCAGTCCGCGGCGGCGGGCGACGGCGGCGTAGGTCTCCAGCGAGACCCGGGCGACCGCGCGCTGATCGAACTGGTCGAGGGCGCGGCGGCGGGCCGCCGCGCCCAGGCGTATCCGGAGTTCCGGCTCGGTGAGGAGCCGGTCGAGGGCGCGGGTCAGGGCGGTGGCGTCGGCCGCCGGGGCGAGCAGCAGGTGTTCGTCGTGGGTGCCGATCTCGCGGCAGCCGCGGATGTCGCTGAGCACCATGGGGAGGCCGCTGGCGGCGGCCTCCATGCCGGAGCGGGAGAAGCCCTCCCGGTAGGAGGGGAGGACGAAAACGTCGAGGGCGGCGTAGACGGCGGGCATGTCGTCGCGGGCGCCGAGGAATTCGAGTCCGGCCTCGGCGGCGCGCAGGGCGTCGGGCTTGTCGGGGTCGTCGGGGCCGATCCAGACGAAGCGGGCCTTGCCGGCCAGGGCGCGGGCGGCCTCGGCGTACTCGCGGATGCCCTTCTCGGCGACCCGCCGGCCGACCCCGCCGACCAGCAACTCGTCGTCGGCGACGCCGAGTCGGGCGCGGAGTTCGGCGCGCAGGGCGTCCCGTCGCGGGCCGGGGGCGGGGAACCGGTCGAGGTCGACGCCGTTGCCGACCACCCGGGAGCGCCGCGCGGGGACGCCCCAGCGGGCGAGCGTGGCGTGGTCCTCGGCGTTCTGGTAGAGCTCGGCGTGCGAGAAGCGGGCGGCGAGGGCCTCGGCGCCGAGCACGGCGAGCCGCTTGGCGAGCGGGTCGTGGGCCTGCGCCCAGAGGCCGTGGCAGGTGTTGACGACGACGGGGACGCGGGCGAGCCGGCCCAGGACGCGGCCGAGGACGCCGGTCTTGGGGTTGTGGGTGTGCAGCACGTCGGGCCGGATCTCGCGCAGCGCGGTGAGGAGTTCGCGGGCGGCGGCGAGGTCGGCGCGGGGCTGCCAGGCCCGGGTGAGCGAGGGCAGCGGGCGGTGCCGGACGCCGATCCGCTCGATCCGGTCGAGGTAGGGGCCGGGGGCGCTGATGCCGTGGGTCTCCAGGCCGTGCTCGACGTCGACGGTGAGTTCGGTGGCGAGCAGCAGGTGCAGCGACATGTCGACGGTGGTGAGGTGGGCGACCCGCAGCGGTCGGCCGTCCTCGCCGCGCAGGCGCAGGGGGAGCCGGTCAGGCACTGGCGCCCACCGCCTTCGCGGTGGCGACGATCCGGGCGTAGGCGCGTTCCGGGATCAGTCGGCCGTACAGCTTGGCGCGGAAGAAGTCGATCGGGTCGGTGCGGCGGACCGGGACGCGGTGGAAGCGGACCGGGTCGTGGCCGGGCAGGTTGCGGCCGACCTCGCCGGTGGCGGAGGTGCGGAACCGGGCGCGCAGCGCGGCGTCCATGTGCGGAACGGGTCGGCCCCAGGTGTAGGCGAAGTGCCGGGGGCGGGTGCCGAGGTGTTCCTCGATGTCGTCGCCGCAGGCGTCGAGTTCGGCGGTGGTGAGCAGTTCGGGCCGGGCGTGGGTGCGGGTGTGGTTGGCGACGGTGCACAGCCCGGAGTCGGTCATCTCGCGCAGCTGCTCCCAGTGCAGTCCCTGGGCGGGGGCGCCCTTCGCGGTGGAGCCCTCCCACTGCATGGGGCCGCCGACCAGGCCGCTGGCCAGGTAGATCGTGAACGGCAGGCCGCGCTCCCTGAGCAGCGGCCAGGCGGTGTCGTAGGTGTCGGCGAAGCCGTCGTCGAAGGTGAGGACGGTGCTGGGGGTGCGCAGGCCGGCGTCGAGGCGGTCGGCGGCGGTGTCGAGGGAGACCACCCGGCCGGGCGGCAGCTCGGCGAGCAGGTCGGCCTGGGCGGTGAAGTCGGCGGTGGCGAGGTCGAGTTCGTCGGTGGTACCGCCGCCGACCCGGTGGTAGATCAGCACGGTGGCCCCCTCCCCGGGCACCCGGCCGGCCGCGCGGGCCAACTGCTGTTTGACCTTGGTCCGAAGGCCGCCGACCGCAACGGCGGTGCTCGCCATGAATCCCCCTCGCGGTGCCCCCGCACCGGAACCTGTGAAACCCCCGGTCCGCGGCTGCCGCGGACGATGCGCATCACAGTAGGGGGAAGTGTGGTGCTGCGGCCCGGGAAACGTGAAAGAAGTGCGCAGGTAGGCCGAAAATCAGCCGGTCCGACCGGTCCTGTCCGTTTGGTGGCCGTTCTCGGGTCACCGGACGGCCGGGGCCCAGGGGGTACGGCCGGGGCTCAGGAGGTGGCGCCGCCGTTCGGACGGAGCAGGGCGAGGGCGATCCGGACCAGCAGGAGCACGCCCGCGGCCAGGCAGCCGGCCACCGCCATCACCCAGGCCGGGCCGTCGCTCTCCGGGACCAGGACGGCGACCGCGATGCCCGTCGCCACGCAGACCGTGCCGAGCAGGGCCAGCAGCGACCGGTGGCGGTGCAGGGCGCAGCCGCCGAGGAGTTCGGCGCGGCGGGTGGCGGTGCGGTGGCTCCGGGTGTCTGCCATGCCCCCACGGTAACGCGCCGCACGGTGCCGGGCCACGGCCCTCCGACCCTGTTCGGCCCGCCCGGGGAGGATCGTCCGTGTCCGACCTCAGTCGTTCCGGCCCGGGTCGGGGGGGCGATTCGGGGGTGCGGCGGCAGGCCCGCCGGGGGTGCTGCGGCGGGCCCGTCCGGGGCGGTCCGGAACCGCCCGCGAAAACTCGCCGTCCGGCGTACAACCATCCCGGGGCGTCGGTGGTCTCCACTACATTGAGCGATCCAGGAGCCGTCCGCCGAGCGGGATTGGGAGTGCCCGCCGCGGGCTAGATCACTCGGGAGCGGAGCCGCCGCGCCCGGGGTCGGAGGCCGGGCTCCGCCTGCCGACGGTACCGCCACGCCGCTTGCCGGCGACCGAGGGGGGAACCGTGTCGTACGCCACCACTGCCGCTGCCGTCTGCGCCCCGCCCCATCCCGTCGTCCCGATCGCCGTCGCGCCCGCCGCCCGCCGTCCCCGGGAGGACCGGGGCAGCTGGCTGCGGTTCAGCCCGGCCCAGCCGCTGTTCCGGGCCCGGGCCGCCCAGCGGCTGGCCGTGCTGGCCTACCACGGCGTCACCGATCCGCGGTCGTTCGGCGCCCAGCTGGACCGGCTGCGGCGGCTCGCCACCCCCGTCTCGGTGCAGGACGTGGAGCGGGCCGTCACCGAGGGCCGGCCGCTGCCGCCGCGCTCGGTGCTGGTGACCTTCGACGACCCGGACCGCACCGTGCTGCGGCACGCCCTGCCGGAGCTGGTGGCCCGCCGCATCCCGGCGGCCGCGTTCGTGATCGCCGAGCTGGTCGGCACCGAGCGGCCGTTCTGGTGGCACGAGGCCGCGTTCCTGGCCCGGAACGGCGGCCGGGCCCGGCTGCTGCCGAGCGGCGG
Organism: Kitasatospora sp. NPDC088391; assembly: GCF_044753345.1. Classification (NCBI taxonomy): domain Bacteria; kingdom Bacillati; phylum Actinomycetota; class Actinomycetes; order Kitasatosporales; family Streptomycetaceae; genus Kitasatospora; species Kitasatospora sp. NPDC088391. The sequence goes on along the minus strand of NZ_JBIVNB010000019.1, from coordinate 40,195 downwards.
CGACCCGGACCGGGTGCTGGCGCTGCTGAAGGCGCTGCCCGACCCGGACCGCCGGCGCAGCCTGGCCGAGCTGCGGGTCTCGGCGCTCCGCCGCCCCCCGGCGCAGGAGCAGCTGCGCCCGGAGGACCTGCGGGCCCTGCTGGAGGCGGACGTCGCGGTGGGCAACCACACGCTGGGGCACCCGTCGCTGCGGCGCTGCGACGAGGCGACGGTGCACGCGGAGATCGCGGGCGCGCACCGGGTGCTGACCCGCTGGCTGGGCGAGGCGCCGACGGCGTTCGCGTACCCCGACGGCGGGTTCGACGAGCGGGCGGACTCGGTGCTGCGCCAGCTCGGCTACCGGCTGGGCTTCCTCTCCGACCACCGGCTCGGCCCCCGGCTGCCGGCCCACCCGCTGCGGATCAGCCGGCTGCAGGTGGACTCCACGACCTCGACCCGCCGTTTCGACACCATCCTGTCCGGCCTGGAGCCAGCGGTGCAGCGCCTGCTGGGGGCGCAGGCCTGAGCCGACCGGCCGGGGGCGGCAGGCCCCCGGCCGGTGGGGTCGGGCAGGGATCGGGCCGGGGGGTCAGGCCGGTTCGGCGGGCGTGGCGGGCGCGGTGGGGCGGATGCCGCGCATCCGGCCGAAGGCGTAGACGCAGCCGGCCAGGGCCAGGTCGGACAGCAGCATGAAGCCGATCGAGTAGCTGCCCTTGGCGCTGTAGATCGCGCCCATCACCAGGGGCGGGACGAAGCCGCCGAGGCCGCCGATCGCGCCGACGATGCCCGTCACCGAGCCGACCTGGGCGATCGGGGTGACCTGCGCGACCAGGGCGAACACCGAGCCGCTGGTGGTGCCGAGCCCGGCGGCCATCACCAGGAAGGCGATGGTGCCGACCGGGCTGAGCGCCGGGTCGAAGGCCTGGACGACGGCGAACAGGGCGGTGACCGCCAGCGCCCAGGCGGTGACCACGGCCGGGTGGACCCGGTCCGAGATCCAGCCGCCGAACGGCCGGAAGACCACGGTGACCAGGGCGAACCCGGCGGCCCTGGTCCCGGCGTCGGTGGCGGACAGCTCGTACCAGGTCTTCAGGTAGGTCGGCAGGTAGACGCCGAACGCGACGATGCCGCCGAAGCCGATCGCGTACAGCGCGGAGAGCTCCCAGGTGACGCGGAGCTTCCCGGCCCGGCCGAGCCGGGTGGCCAGCGAGGCGGTGGGGACCACCCGGTCGGGGCGGTCGCGCAGCAGCAGGAAGGAGAGCACGGTGTAGCCGGCCAGGGCGATCGCCAGCACCCAGAACGGCAGGTTGTGCCCGTGCTTCCAGAGCCGGGGCGTGAAGTAGCCGGACAGCGCGACGCCGCCCATGCCCATGCCGAACACGCCGACGCCCAGGCCGCGCTTGTGCGGCGGGAACCAGGAGTTCACCAGCGGCACGCCGATCGCGAAGGTGGTGCCGCCGAGGCCGAGGAAGAACCCGACGGCGAGCAGCGCCCCGTACGAGGACTTGGCCGGGATCAGCAGCAGCACCGGCACGATGGTGAGCGCCGACATCAGCGGGAACATCAGCCGCGCCCCGTACCGGTCGGTCAGCGCGCCGACCGGGACGCGGCCGAGCGAGCCGACGATCACCGGGACGGCGACCAGGAACGACTGCCCGAACGAGGACATGTGCAGTGTCTTGTCGAACTCGCCGGCCAGTGGCGCGATCAGGTTCCAGGCCCAGAAGGTCAGCGTGAAGCCGACCGTGGCCACCACCAGGTTGGTCCAGGCCGTCCCCGACACCCTGTCCCCGTCGGCCGTCCTCCGTGTCCCCGAAGCTGTCAGCTGTCCCATGGGCCCAGCCTGCGCAGACCCCCGGGCTTCCCGCCCGGAACGCGCCGGGCGCGGCCGCTCCGTCACGCGAACGGAGCAGGTGGCGGCTCCGGGGCGGGACCGGGACCGGGCCGGGACCGGGCCGGACGTCCACGGAGCGGGCCGTCGGCGCCGCGTGTCCGGCCCGCCGGGGGGCGGGGGCCGGAGGAGTAGAGTCGTCGCTCGTGAAGATCGCTCTCGTGGACTCCGGACTCGGACTGCTCGCCGCCGCCGCCGCGATCCGCCGGCTGCGGCCGGACGCGGACCTGATCGTCTCCTGCGACCCCGACGGGATGCCGTGGGGCCCCCGGACACCCGAGGACGTGACGGCGCACGCCCGGGCGTGCGCGCAGGCGGCGCTGGCGCACGGGCCGGACGTGCTGGTGCTGGCGTGCAACACGGCGTCGGTGCACGCGCTGGCGCACCTGCGGGCGGAGTTCGAGCCGGAGCTGCCGGTGATCGGGACGGTGCCCGCGATCAAGCCCGCGGCGGCGGCCGGCGGGGTGGTGGCGATCTGGGCCACCCCCGGCACCACCGGCAGCGCCTACCAGCGGGGCCTGATCGCCGAGTTCGGCGGCGGCGCCGAGGTGCACGAGGTGGCCTGCCCCGGGCTGGCGGAGGCGGTGGAGTACGCGGACGAGGCGGCGATCGCCGACGCGGTCGCCTCGGCGGCCGCCCGGACGCCCACGCACACCACCGACGTGGTGCTCGGCTGCACCCACTACGAACTGGTCGACGGGCAGATCGCCTCGGCGCTCGCCGCCCCCGCCCGGCTGCACGGCTCGGCGGACGCGGTCGCCGCGCAGGCGCTGCGCCGCCTGGGCCCCGCCCCGGCGGGCGACGGGACGCTGACCGTCCTGCACTCCGGCCGTCCGGCGTCGCTGCAGGTCGCGGCGCTGCGCTACCCGCAGGGCGAGGTGCTGGCGGGCATCCGGGTCTGAGGCGTCCGGGTCCGATCCGCGCGGTCGCGCCTCTCGGGCGGCGGCCGCCCGCTGGGGCACACTGCCCGGGTGACGGTGCTCTGGTGGGTGTCGGTGGTGTCGCTGCTGGTGTGGGTCTGGCTGGCGGCGTGCCACGGCGGGTTCTGGCGGACCGACCAGCGGCTGCCGGCCGCGCCCGGGCCCGCGCGCTGGCCCGCGGTGGTGGTGCTGGTCCCGGCCCGGGACGAGGCGGACGTGCTGCCGGTGTCGCTGCCGAGCGTGCTGGCCCAGGAGTACCCCGGCCCGGCCCGGGTGGTGCTGGTCGACGACCACAGCACCGACGGCACCGGCGCGCTGGCCCGCGGGCTGGCCGACCGCGTCGGCGGCCTGCCGCTGACCGTCAGCACTCCCCCGCCGCTGCCCGCGGGCTGGACGGGCAAGCTCTGGGCGCTGCGCCACGGCGTCGAGCAGGCCGGGGACGCCGAGTGGCTGCTGCTGACGGACGCCGACATCGCGCACCGTCCCGGTTCGCTGCGGGCGCTGGTCGCGGCCGGGGAGGCGAACGGCCTGGACCTGGTCTCGCAGATGGCCCGGCTGCGGGTGGCGAGCCGCTGGGAGCGGCTGATCGTCCCCGCGTTCGTGTACTTCTTCGCCCAGCTGTACCCCTTCCGCCGGTCGAACCGGCCCGGTGCGCGGACGGCCGCCGCGGCGGGCGGCTGCTCGCTGGTGCGGCGGGAGGCGCTGGAGCGGGCGGGCGGGATCGCGGCGATCCGCGGCGCGGTGATCGACGACGTCTCGCTGGCCCGGGCCGTCAAGCGCACCGGCGGCCGGACCTGGCTCGGCCTCGCCGACCGGGTCGACTCGGTCCGCCCCTCCCCCGGCCTGGGCCCGCTGTGGCGAATGGTCTCGCGCAGCGCGTACGCCCAACTCCGTTACTCCCCGCTGCTGTTGACCGGCACGGTGGCCGGTCTGGGGCTGGTCTACCTGGCCCCGCCGGTGACGGCCCTGGCCGGGCTGGCGACCGGCGCGTGGGGGACGGCCGCGACCGGCCTGGCGGCCTGGGCCGTGATGGCGGGCACCTACGTCCCGATGCTCCGCTACTACGGGGTGCGGGCCGCCGCCGCCCCGCTGCTGCCGTTCACCGCGCTGCTGTACCTGCTGATGACGGTCGACTCCGCCCTCCAGCACTGGCGCGGCCGGGGCGCGGCCTGGAAGGGGCGGACGTACCCGCGGCCGCAGCGCGCCGAATAGCCGCCCGCGCGGGCGGAACCGGGGGCGGCGGGGCCCGTGGCACGGCGGCCCGGCCGGTGGGGCACGATCGGACGATGGAACGACACGAGATCTCCCGGATCGCGCACCGCGACCATCCGATCGCCGCCCCGCTGTCCGACGAGTCGGTGAAGTGGCTGCTGGCGCGGCTGCTGCGCGGGCGGGCCGACGGGCGGCTGCTGGACCTCGGGTGCGGCGAAGCGGCCTGGCCGGTAAGGGCGTTGGCCGCGCACCCGGGGCTGCGGGCGGTGGGGGTGGACACCGGTGCCGCCGGGCTGGAGGCCGGGCGGCGCAGCGCCGAGCGGGCCGGGGTGGCCGACCGGCTGGGCCTGCGGCACGCCGATGTACGGGAGTTCACCGCGGCCGAGCCCTTCGACGCGGTGCTGAGCGTCGGCGCGGCGTACGCGTTCGGCGGTCTCGGGCCGACGCTGGCCGCCGTCCGGCCGCTGCTCGCGCCCGGCGGGGCGGTGCTGCTCGGCGAGTCCTACTGGGAGGGCGAACCCTCGCCGCTCGCACGGGAGTTGTTCGGCGACGAGCTGTTCGACCTGTCCGGCACGGTCGACGCCGTCCGGGCCGCGGGCTGGGAGCCCGTCGCGGGCCACACCTCCACCCGGGCGGAACTCGACGCCTACGAGTGGGCCTGGACGGGGTCGCTCACCGACTGGGCGCTCGACCGGCCGGCCGGGCCCGACCGGGAGCAGGCCCTGCGGACCGCCGACGCGCACCGGCGGGAGTGGCTGACCGGGTACCGGTCCGCCTTCGGCTTCGTCACACTCGTGCTGCGCCCGGGCGCCTGACCGACCCGGCATGCCTTCCGCTCCGAGGAGAACCGCCCATGGGCTTCCACGGCCACCTGCTCGCCTTCCGCACCGACGACCCCGACGACACCGGCAGCCCCGGCACTCCCGTGCTGCCCGAACTCCCGTACCCCGACGAGACGGTGGCCTGCCCCGACGGCTGGTGGCTGCTGACCACCCGGATCGCCGCCCTCCCCGAGGACCTGGCGGTCCGGCTCGCGGAGCGGACCGGCGCGCCCGCCCTGGTGGTGCGGGTCCTCCACGGCGACTGGTCGGAGGTCCGGGGCTGCGTGCCCGGCGGTGCGGGCTGGTCGTTCGCGCACAACGTCCGCCTGGTGGTGGAGCACGAGGTGCGCGAACGGTTCGGCTGCGAGCGCGAGGACGAGGGCCTGAGCGCCGCCGAGTGGCAGGAGTGCGTCGACGAGGTCACCGCCGCCTGGACGGCCGACCGCGCCGAGGCCCGCCGCCACGCCCTCGCCTGGTCCGCCGCCACCGGCCGCCCCGCCGACCCCGCCGTCCTCGAACTCGCCCTCGAATCCGACGAGTTGTCCGCCGAGGAGGCCGCCCGCACCCTCCTGCGCGCCCTCGGCGTGCCCGTCCCGGGGCACGGCCGGGACGGACGGGGCGTCAGCGGTTGAGGAGGCGGCGGGCGGTGGGCTTGACGAACTCGTAGCGGGACATCTGTTCGAGGTCGCGGAGCCAGGCGGTGCGGCCCGGGGGGCGGTGGAGGAGTTCGCGGTAGATCTCCTCGAAGGCGGTGGAGACGTGGTCGAGGGAGAACCGGCCGACCACCCAGTCGCGGCCCCAGCGGCCGAGTTCGGCGCGGCGGGCGGGGTCGTCGGCGAGGGCGCGGATCTGGGCGGCCAGGGCCTTGGCGTCGGCGGGGTCGTCGCCGTGGCCGTACATGCAGCGGGAGGCGTGCGGTTCGACCAGCGGGCCGGGTTCGTGGATCGCGGTGTAGCCGCTCGCACCGTGGACGATCACGGGTTTGCCGAAGGCGAGGCCGCGCAGGGCGGAGCCGCCCATGCCGAGGACGAGGTCGGCGGCCTGGTAGGCGGGGCGGGGGTCGGGGCGCTGGCCGGTCAGGACGACGGCCGTGCGGCCGAGCTGCTCGTTGGCGGCGGCGGCCTCGGCGCGCAGCCGCTCCTCGCTGGGGCCGCCGCCGACCACGGCGAGGACCAGGTTCGGGTCGTCGAGGAGGCGGACGGCGTTGATGGTGCGGGAGACGCCGGCGTCCTTCTCCAGGCCGGAGACCAGGCGGGTGACGATGCAGAGCAGCAACTGGTCCGGGGCGGCGCCGACTTCGGCGCGGAAGGCGGCGCCGGAGACCGCGCCCGGCGCGTCGGAATCGGTGTCGACGGGGGGTTCGATCAGCCGCAGGTCGCGGTGGCCGAAGGCCCGGCCGTCCGGCATCAGGGCGCCGAGGCCGAGGACCAGGGGCTGGTGCCGGGGCATGCCGCGGAGCATCCGGATGCCGTAGAAGGTGGTGACGATCGGGAGGCGGCCCTGTCGGCCGGGGCCGAAGTAGGCGTTCCGGGCGGCCCGGACCTCCCAGGCGTGGATCAGCTGGGAGCCGTGCTCGGCGACCAGCCGGTCGAGCCGGGCCCGGACCACGGCGTGCGGGGTGCCGGGGTCGCCGGCCACCACCAGGTCGAGGTCGTGCTCGGCGGCGAGTTCGACCAGCGGGGCGGGGCCGTCGACGCCCTGGGCGAAGAGCACCGGCCGGTGGCCGCGGTCGCGCAGGGTGCGGGCGATGTCGACGGCGTTGAGCTGGGCGCCGCCGAGGGCCAGGTTGTTGAGGTGGACCAGGACCCGGACGGAACGCATGCTCAGTCCTCCCACTGGTGCGGCACGAAGACGGGGGCGGCCATCACGACGGCGCGCGGCGGGGTGTCGAGCATCGGGCCGAACACGTCGAACTGCCCGGCGGAGTGCCAGCTCATCAGGGTGCCGCCGTCGGTCTTGCCGATCGAGTAGACGCCCGTCCACAGGGTGTAGCGGCCGCGCGGCAGCGGGAGCCGGGGGATGACGCAGGCGACCTTGTGGTCGCCGCCGGTCATCCGGATCTCGTGGCTGATCTGGAAGATCGGGCTGGAGGTGCCCTCGCTGACGCCCAGGTGCAGGGTGGCGTCGCCGCGGTAGTCGCCGGCGATGGTCAGTTCGACGGTGACCGGCTCGTCGGTGTGCAGGGTGGCGGCGTCCTCGTCCTCGCCGCGCACCTCGTACTTGAGGAGCTGGAGCGGCTCGCCGGTGCGGGCGGACGCCTCGGACTGGGCCTCGATGGAGTCCCGGTAGCCGGCCAGCGCGTCCTTGATCCCGGCGTCGACCCGGACGGTGCCCTGCTCCAGCCAGACGCCGCGGCGGCAGATCGACTGCACGGCGGGCAGGTCGTGCGAGACGAAGACGATGGTGGTGCCCTGCTCGGCGACCTCGCGCATCCGGTCCAGGCAGCGCTGCTGGAAGACGGCGTCGCCGACCGCGAGCACCTCGTCGACCAGCAGGACGTGCGGCTCCAGGTAGGCGGCGACGGCGAAGCCGAGGCGCATCTGCATGCCGGAGGAGTAGAACTTGACCTGCCGGTCGATCGCGCCGCCGAGCCGGGCGAACTCGACGATGTCGTCGAAGCGCCCGGCGACCTCGCGGCGCTTGAGGCCGAGCAGCGCGCCGAACAGGTAGATGTTCTCCCGGCCGGTCAGGTCGGGGTGGATGCCGGCCCGGATCTCGATCAGCGCGCCGATCCGGCCGCGCACGTCGATGACGCCCGCGTACGGGTACATCACCCGGGTGAGCATCTTCAGCAGCGTCGACTTGCCGGAGCCGTTGGAGCCGATCAGGCCGACCGACTCGCCGGGCTCGATGTGCAGGTTGATGTCGCGCAGCGCCCAGCGCCAGTCCTCGCCGCGGTCGCCGCGCAGGCGGCGGGCCATCTGGTCGACCCGGTCGCGCAGCAGCATCCGCTGCTGGTCGGCGCGGAACCGCTTCCAGACCAGCTCGGTGCGGATGGTGCCCAGAGGGTAGTCACGCGACATCGGCGATCCCCGTTTCCAGCTTCTTGAAGACCAGGTACCCGCCGACCAGGAAGACCACCGAACTCGCCGCGGCGATCAGCGTCATCCGGGCGTCCGGCGCCTCGCCGTACAGCAGGGCCTTGCGGTAGCCCTCGATGACGGCGCCGAGCGGGTTGACGCCGACGTAGATCTCCTGGAGCCGCTGCGGGATCTTCGCCAGCGGGTAGGCGACCGGGGTGGCGAAGACGCCCATCTGCGTGATGATCGGCAGCAGGTGGCGGACGTCGCGCAGGTAGACCACGGCGACCGAGAGGATCAGCGCGATGCCGTAGGTGAAGGCGAACTGGATCGCCAGCAGCGGCACCACCCAGAGGAAGGTGGCGGCGGGGGCGGTCCAGAACACCAGGAACATCAGCCCGAGCACGCCGACGCCGATCACCATGTCGACGGTGGCGACCAGCATGGTGGCGAGCGGGAACACCTCGCGCGGGCAGTACACCTTGTTCAGCAGGCTCAGGTTGTTGGCCAGGCTGAGCGCGCCCTGGTTCATCGTGTTGGAGAAGAACTGCCAGACGATCAGGCCGAGGTACGCGAACAGCGTGTACGGGACGGCGCCGGTCTCGATCTTGACGGCCCGGTGGAAGACCAGGGTGAAGATGGCGCACAGCGCGAGCGGGGTGAGCACCGCCCAGGCGAAGCCGAGCACCGCCTGCTTGTACCGGGCGCGCAGGTCGCGCTCGGCCAGCGCCCGGACCAACTCCCGTGCGGCCCACAGCTCGCGGGCCACCTGGAGCGGGCGCAGCCGCCGTTTGAAGACGAGTTCGGGCGGTGGCCCGGCCGGGACCGGGGCGCCCGGCGGGGCGGTCGTGCTCCCGCGCTCGTCGATGACCTGTGCGCGCTGTCCCCCCACGGACTCCTGCCCTCTCCGGGGGCTGTGGTCTCCCCCGGTGCCTGTGCCGTCTGGCTGTGCCGTCTGCCGGCCGGACCGGACAGGTCACGGCCGGGGCCGGCCGATCCCCCCGGCCGGTCGCCGCCGCTGCCCGGGCGGCCCGGCGACCACAATGACACAGAGTGTGCGGGGCGCGGGCGGGTTCGGTGAAGATTGCGCCAGCTCAGCCAGGGAGAAGGGGAGTTGGAGACAGTTACCGGCCGAACGGCACCGGCGAGGCGGGGGTACAGGGGCGCGGGGGGAGCCGCTCAGCCGGCCGGCTGCTCGGCCACCAGCCGGTCGAGCGCGGCGGGCATGCCGTCGACGCCGCCGGACTGGGTGGGCGAGGTGCGGCCCGCGCCGTCCACGATCACCGTGGGCAGCTCGGTGACCTTGTCGGCGACGAACACCCGGGGCGCGTCCTCGACCAGCCGGTCGACCTCGGCGGAGCGGTAGGCGGCCCGGAACCGGGTGGCGTCGATGCCGTGCGCGGCGGCCCAGTCGGTGGCGGCGTTCTCGTTGGTGAGGTCGGCGTGCTGCTCGCGGATCGAGCGGAACACGGTGGCCTGCAGCCGGTCGACCTCGCCGAGCCGCTCCAGGGTGTAGTAGAGCCGGGCGTGCGCGCGCTGGACGGCCTCGTCCGGGCTGCCGGTCCAGATCGCGGGCACCCGGCGCAGCGTGACGTCCGCCCGGTGCCGGTCGGCCCAGTTCTCCAGCGGCTGCTCCAGCTGCGCCGAGTGGTAGCAGTCGTACCAGAAGAACTCGACGGCCTCGTGGGCGCGTTCGGCCTTGTGGCCGGCGGCGGGGGGCGCGCCGAGCGGGGCGGCGGGGGCGACCGTGGCGCCCGGGGCGGGCGCGGCCTGGCCGACGGGCCGCAGCGGGCGCAGCGCGGCCACCGGCGGGTGCTGCTGGGTGGGCGCGGCCGGGCGGAGCAGGGACGGCTGCTGACCGGACGTCAGGAGCTGCGGGCCGGCGGACCCGGCCGGGAGGGCGGTCGCGGCCTGCGCGGCGACCGCGGGGGCGGCGAGCAGGCCGCCGGCGACGGCGAACAGGACAGTGGTGCGGAGCAGCGGATTCACCAGGGCAGCGTGGCAGGCGGCCCCGCGACGTTCCACGCGACCGGGCCACGGGCGGTGGAATTCGCCGGAACGGAGCAGCGGCGGGCCGGACCGGCTCGGACGGGCGTTCGACGGCTCGCTCCCCGTTGCGGTCCGGTCGGCGGACGGTCCGGCGGAGAGGGAACTCCGGTCAGCCGGCGGTCGGTTCGGGCGCCGAGGGCTCCGAGGGCACGGCCGGGCCGACGCCGCGGACCTCGACGTGGGCGAGCTCGACGCCCCAGTCGGCCGCGGCGGGCCGGACCTCGTGCAGCAGGCTGTGCCGCAACTCCCCGCGCGAGGTGGTGAGTTCGTCGTAGTCGTGGCGCTCGGCCGCGGTCCGCAGCACCACCAGGCCGAGCTGGGCGATCGCCATGCCGTGGTTGCGGACGTTGAGGGTGGCGGCCAGCGGGTCGGTGACCCGGTAGGTCAGCGCGGCCTCGATCCGGACCTTCCGGCCGTCCCGGGTCGGGCCCTGGTAGGGCAGCACGACGGTCCTGTCGGAGAGGTCGACCCGGACGAGCCGGTCGACGAACGGGATCACCGGCGTCCAGCCGGGGCGCCTGGTCCGGTCGAGCGCCTTGCCGAGCCGGAACACCACCCCGCGTTCCTGCCGCCCGACCTTCCGCACCGCGCTCTGCGCGATCAGCAGCACCACCAGGACCGCCACGATCCATCCGGCCATCGGACCCTCCCCCGTTCCCCGCCCACCGTCAGGTGCCAAGTATCGCCGGGCGCCGCCGTCCCGCCAGAGGGCCTCAGCGGGCGGCGACCTCGCGCAGCAGGTCCTGCCAGCCGGTGGCGACCACGTCGAGGTCGAAGCGGGCCCGGGCGTGGGCCCGGGCGGCGGCGCCGTGCGCGGCGCGGGCGGCGGGGTCGTCGAGCAGGGCGCGCAGCGCGGCGGTGAGCGCGGCGGGGTCGCCGGGCGGGACGAGCAGGCCGGTCTCGCCGGGGCGGACCACGTCGGAGACCCAGCCGACGTCGGTGGCGACGGCGGGCAGTGCGGCCAGCGCGGCCTCGATCAGCACGCCGGGGACGCCCTCGGAGTCGGAGGTGAGCAGCAGCAGGTCGGCGGCCCGGTAGAGCGGGGCGGGGTCGGCGAGCGGGCCGAGCAGGTGCACCGCCGGGCCGGGGTCGAGGCCCGCGCGCAGCGGGCCCTCGCCGGCCAGCGCGAGGTGCGTCCCGGTGGGGAGGCCGGCGTGCGCGGCGAGCGCCAGGTCGGGGCGCTTCTCGGGGCTGAGGGCGCCGACCCAGGCGATCAGCGGGCCGTCGGCGGGCAGGCCGAGGGCGGCCCGTTCGGCGGCCCGCTCGGCGGGGTCGGCGGCGGGCCGGAAGCGGTCGGCGGGGCGGGCGTTGGGGAGGGTGCGCAGGCGGCGGGCGGGGAGCCGGAAGCGCTCGCGCAGCACCTCGGCGGCGTGCGGGGAGATCGCGGCGACGGCGGCGGCGCGGTGCAGCAGGGCGCCGACCCGCAGGCGGCGGGCGGGGCTCGCGGTCCAGTGCCGGGGGTCGCCGATGTTGACGTAGACGAAGGGGGTGCGGGCGGCGAACAGCGCGAGGGCGCAGGCCTGCAGGGTGGAGGAGCCGTGCGCGACCACCACGTCGGCGCGGGCGGCGGCCCGGCGCAGCGCGCGCAGGGTGGCGGGGTGGTGCCGGGACGGGCCGAGGACGGGGGTCGGGTCGGCGGGGTCGGCGTCGCGGTGCGGGTGCAGCGCGGTGAGCTCGGAGGGCCGTCCGCGGCGCAGGAGTTCGGCGTGCAGGTCGCGGGCGAGGCGTTGGGCGCCGCGCGCCCGGGGGTCGGTGATCACGTGCAGTACGCGCGGCTCGGCCATGGGCCCGACCCTACCGAGCGGGGTGCGGCGCGGGCGGCGGTTCGGGGAAGCCCGCGGCGGCGGCGGTCCGGGGCCGGTCCGGCCGGAGCGGCGGGCGGCCGGGTTTCCTCCGGTTTCGCGGACGCGGGGGCGTCCGTGCTGGGATGCTGAGCGGCGGCCGGGGGGTGGCCCGGGCGAGGGGGTGTGGCGCGGTGCGCGTGGTGTACGTGATCGACAGTGTGAGCCGGGTGGGCGGCGCGGAGCAGGGCCTGGTGGCGATGGCTCCGCTGCTGGTGCGCTCGGGCGTGGAGCTGCACGTGGCGTTCCTGAAGGAGTCGCCGGGCGGGTTCCAGGAGGAGTTGCGGGCGGCGGGCGCGGGCGTGCTGCCGGTGCTGCGGGGTTCGCGGTCGGCCCGGGTGGCCGGGCTGCGGTCCGAGTTCCGGCGGCTGCGGCCGGAGTTGGTGCACACCACGCTGTACGAGTCGGACGTGCTGGGGCGGGCGGCGGCGCTGTCCGCCCGGGTGCCGGTGGTGTCGAGCCTGGTGAACGCGGCGTACGGGCCGGAGCACCTGCACGCGCGCGGGCTGCGCCCGTGGAAGGTGCGGGCGGCGCAGGGCGCGGACGCGCTGACGGCGCAGGGGGTGCGGCGCTTCCACGCGCTGACCGAGCACGTGGCGGACGTGATGGCGGCCCGGCTGCGGGTGGCGCGGCGGCGGATCGACGTGGTGCCGCGCGGCCGGGACGTGGAGCTGCTGGGGTCGGTGACGCCGGCCCGGCGGGCGGCCGTGCGGGCGGGGCTGGGGCTGGCGGAGGACGTGCCGGTGGTGCTGGCGGCGGCCCGGCAGCAGTACCAGAAGGGCCTGGACGTGCTGGTGTCGGCGTGGCCGCGGGTGCGGGCGGCCCGGCCGGACGCGGTGCTGCTGCTGGCGGGCAGCCGGGGCGCGGAGACGGCCCGGCTGGAGGAGTTGGCGGCCCGGACCTCGGGGGTGCGCTTCCTGGGGCCGCGCGACGACGTGTTCGACCTGATGGCGGCGGCGGAGGTGTTCGCGGTGCCCTCGCGCTGGGAGGGGTTGGGGAGCGCGGCGATGGAGGCGATGGGCGTGGGGGTGCCGCTGGTGTGCGCGGACGTGCCCGCGCTGCGCGAGACGGCCGGGTCGGAGGAGTGCGCGCTGCTGGTGCCGCCGGAGCGGCCGGAGGAGCTGGCGGCGGCGCTGCTGCGGGCGCTGGACGGGCCCGGGGAGGCGCTGGTGCGGGCGAAGGCGGCGCGGGCCCGGTTCCTGGCCCGGTTCACGCTGCCGCAGGTGTCGGCGCGGATGGTGGAGTTCTACGGGCGCGCACTGGCCTGATCCGGGAAGGGCGCTTCGGATACGCACGCTTCCCGACCTTTTGATGACGATTCGTCAGATTGTGTACGCGCGTCCGGAATCCGCCCACGGCTTGGTCCCAGAATGGCCAAAGTGCTTGCGCCGCAGGTCCGGGGCCGGAAGCATCGACGGCGGGGAAGGTCCGAGGGACCTGATTGACGGTGACGCCGGGCCGGGTCGTACCGGTGCGCGCCGCTCGGGGGGCGGGGGCGGCCGAGGGGGCGGGTGGCGGGCGCACCGAGACGAGGCGAGGGGAACCAACCGGTGGAACCGGCAAATCTGTTCACCGTTCTGCGGCGGTACTGGCGGCTCCTGGCGGGCTGCACGGCCGCGGCCCTGATCGTGGGGTTCCTGCTGACTCCGGCCGGTGACGCGGTCGACAACGGCAAGTGGCAGTGCAAGGTGGCGATAACGCCGGTCGCGGGCGCGGCCGACACCGTCCGGGCCGACCAGGTGCTGTCGTACGCGCAGGGCTCCGCGGTGACCACCGCGGCCGCGCAGAAGCTGCACATCACGGACGTGGCGGGCCTGTCGGCGCGCCGGACGGTGACCGCGGCCTCCACCCAGATGCTGCTGTTCACCACCACCGGCCCCACCCAGCAGGGCTGCGCGGACCTGGCGGCGGCGCTCTCCGAGGCCACCATCACCGGCTACAGCCAGGAGTCCCGGAAGAGCGCCGACGAGTCGATCAAGCGGCTGCGCTCGCAGGCCGACCAGCAGCAGGCCCAGCTGGACGACCTGCAGAAGTCCTTCAACAAGGGCAACGCGGGCGAGCAGGCCCGGCTGCAGCCGCAGCTGTCCACCGCCACCGCGGCGCTCACCAAGACCCTCGGCCTGATCGCCGACCTGCAGAACTACAGCCAGACCGACGCCATCCAGCAGTGGGGCTCGATCGACACCAAGGAGCTCGGCGGCAACCTGCTGACCTCCCCGACCCGCAGCGTCCGGCTCACCCTCGCGGTGGTGCTGGGCCTGGCGCTGGGCGTGGTCGCGGCGCTGATGCTGTCCCGGATGGACACCCGGCTGCGCACCCGGGACGGCGCCGAGGAGGCGTTCAACCTGCCGGTGATCGGCGAGATCCCCCGGCTGTCGCGCCGACTGCGCCGGCTGCGCGAGCCGCTGGTGGCCTCCCGCCCGGAGGACCCGGTGACCGAGGCGTACCGCTCGCTGCGCTCCACCCTGCTGCTGACCGGCCCGGAGGCGCTGTCGGCGCAGCTCGGCACGGGCGGGGCGGGCCAGGAGGAGCGCCGGGTGCGGCGCGGCACCGGCCCGGCGCCGGTGGTGCTGGTGATGTCGGGGCGCTCCGGCGACGGCCGGACCACCACGGTGGCGAACCTCGCGGCGACGCTCGCCGAGACGGGCCGTCAGGTGCTGGTGCTGGACTGCGACTTCCGCCAGCCGGAGCTGCACGAGCAGTTCGCGGTGAGCGAGGGCCCGGGCATGGCCGAACTGCTGTCCGCGGAGCACCTGACCGACCTGGTGGACCTGATCCGGCGCACCAACGTCCCCGGCGTGGCGATGATCACCGGCGGCAGCGCCACCGCCTACCCGGCGGCGCTGGTGCTGCGGGCCGGCGAGGTGCTGCGGCTGGCCCGGCGGCACGCGGACGTGGTGCTGATCGACTCCTCGCCGCTGCTGAACGCCAACGACGCCTACGACCTGGTGCAGCACGCGGACGCGGTGCTGGTGACGGTGATGGCGGGCAACCTGCGCCCGGAGGAGGCCGACCGGGTCTCCGAGCTGCTGTCGCGCACCGGCGTGCCGGTGGCGGGCGTGGCGCTGCTGGGCGCCGAGGTCGCCACCGGGCGGCGCAAGCGCAACCTGGAGCTGGGCCGGCTGGCCGGGAAGGTCCCGCTGGTGCCGACGGCGCCGCGCGCCACCGAGAGCGTGCCGCGGCCCGAGCAGCGGCGGCCGTCCGAGCCGCAGCGCTCCGAGCCGCACCGCGCCGAGTCCTCGCGCGAGCCGCAGGCCGCCGAGACGGCGCGCGAGCCGCAGCACGGCGGCTCCCAGCACGGCGGTTCGCCGCACTCCGGCCCGCAGCACGGCGGCCGGGCCGAGCAGCGCCGCTCCGGCGGCGGCGAGCACCAGCGCCCGGCGGCGGGCCCGCGCCGCGGCGAGCCGGTGTACGGCGAGAGCGAGGGCGGCGACCGCCGGTCGACCCCGAGCTGGGGCCGCCGGCCGGCCGAACTGCCCCCGGAGGAGCCGCAGGTGGAGACCACCCTGCAGCTGCGCCTGGGTGAGGAGCGGTGACCGGCCGGGCCAAGGTGCTCTGGCTGGCGAAGGGCCTGGGCCGCGGCGGCGCGGAGCAGCTGCTGGTCAACTGCGTGCGCCACGCGGACCGTTCGCGCTACGCCATCGAGGTGGCGTACGTGCTGCCGCACAAGGACGCGCTGGTCCCGGCCCTGGAGTCGGCGGGCGTGCCGGTGCACTGCCTGGGCGGCCCGCCGGGGCGGCGCTGGCCGCTGCGGCTGCGGGCGCTGCTGGCGGAGCGCCGCTACGACCTGGTGCACACCCACATGCCGGTGCCCGCGGTCGCGGCCCGGCTGCTGTCCGGCGGCGCGGGCGCGCCCCGGCTGGTGCACACCGAGCACAACCTGTGGGAGCGCTACCGGCGGCCCACCCGGTGGGCGAACGCGCTGACGTACGGGCGCAATTCGGCCGTCATCGCGGTGTCCCGGGCGGTCGCGGACGGCATCGGGCGGCGCCGCCCCGACCCCGACTGGCTGACGGTGGTGCACCACGGGCCGGACCTCGGCGGCGCCCCGTCCGGCCCGGCGGCCCGGCGGGCGGCCCGGGAGGAGCTGGGCCTGCCGGAGGGCGCGCTGGTGGTCGGCACGGTCGGCAACCTGACGCCGAAGAAGGACCAGGCCGGGCTGCTGGCCGCGTTCGAACTGCTGCGGGCGGAGCATCCGACGGCCCGGCTGGTGGTGGTCGGCACCGGCCCGCTGGAGGCCGAGCTGAAGGCCCGGGCCGGGCAGGGCGTGCTGTTCACCGGCTCCCGGGGCGACGTGCCGGCGCTGCTGCCGGGCTGGGACGTGTTCTGCCTGAGTTCCCGTCAGGAGGGTCTGCCGGTGGCGCTGATGGAGGCGATGACCACCGGCCTGCCCTCGGTGGTGACCCGGGTCGGCGGCATGCCGGAGGTGCTGGACGACGGCGTCGAGGGCCGGCTGGTGCCGCCCGGCGACCCGGCGGCGCTGGCCGCCGCGCTGGGCGAATTGGCCGCCGACCCGGGGCTGCGCGAGCGGATGGGCGCGGCCGCCCGGGAGCGGTCGGGGTCCTTCGACGTGGCGGGGGCGCAGCGGGCGATCGAGCGGGTGTACGCGCGGGTGCTGGCGACGCGGACGCCGGCGAACTGAGTGCGGGGCGGAGTCCGGAGGGGACGAGCACGACGTGGGTGGTGAACTGACGTACCGCCGGCCGGAGCCGGCGGACGTGCCGGCGGTGCTGGAGCTGTTGACGGCCTCGCTGGCGGGCGGCCCGACCGGGCGGCGCAGCGCGGAGTTCTTCGACTGGAAGCACCGGGCGAACCCGTTCGGGGCGAGCCCGGGCCTGCTCGCGGTGGACGCGGACGGGCGGATCGTGGGGGTGCGGCTGTTCCTGCGCTGGTCCTGGCGCGGCCGGGACGGGCGCGAGGTGCGGGCGGTGCGGCCGGTGGACACCGCGACGCACCCCGACTTCCAGGGGCGCGGGATCTTCCGCCGCCTCACCACGGACCTGCTCGAACAGGTCGCCGACGACACCGAGCTGGTCTTCAACACGCCGAACGGCAACAGCCTGCCGGGCTACCTGCGGATGGGCTGGCGGGAGCTGGGCCGGGTGCCGGTGGCGCTGCGGGTGGCCCGGCCGCTGTCCTTCGCCCGGGGCGCCCGGTCGGCGCTGGCCCGGCGGCCCGGCCCGGCGGGGCCGCCGCGCTGCGACCTGCCGCCGGCCGCCGACTGGTTCGCCGCGCCGGACCCGCGGCTCGCCGAGCTGCTGGCCGAACGGGAGCGCGCGGACGCCGCCGACCCGCGGCTGCGGACCGTCCGCACCGCCGACTACCTGGCCTGGCGGTACGGGGCGGCGCCGGGCCTGGACTACCGGGTGGCGACCGTCGAACGCGGCGGCGAGCTGGTCGGGGTGGCGTTCGGCCGGCCCCGCAGGCGCGGCCCGCTGGCCGAGTTCACGCTGTCCGAGCTGATCGTCCGGCCGGGCGACCGGGCCGCCGCCGCGCACCTGCTGCGCGCGGCGGCCGGCTCGGGCTGCGACCACGCCGCGACCCACCTGGCGCCGGGCACCGAGGCCGCCGCGGCGGGCCTGCGGGCGGGCTGCGTGACGGCGCCGCGCACCGGCATGGTGCTGGCCGCCCGCACCCCGACCGGGCCGCTGCCGGCCGGGCGGACGCTCGGCGACTGGCGGTTCAGCCTCGGCGACCTGGAGGTCTTCTGATGGCGGCCGTGCTCGCCGCCCGCTCCCCCGCCCGCGGCTCCCGCACCCTGGCGGCGCGGGCCCGCGCGGCGGCCCGGCGCGCGCGGCCGACCTGGGTGGCCGGGGCGGTGGTGGTCGGCTACGTGACGGTGTTCGTGCTGGCGATGGTGCACAGCAGCTACGACACCTGGGGGGCGCTGCTGGTGGCGCCCGCGCTGATGGCGATCGGCACCCCGATCCTGGCCCGGGTCGCCGCGAACAACCCGGAGCCGGCGGTGTTCCGGCTGCTGCTGGTGGCGATGGCGGCGAAGCTGGCCTGCGCCTTCCCGCGCTACCTGATGGCCTTCGTGCTGTACGGCGGCGCGGCGGACGCGAAGATGTACCACACCAAGGGCGCGGACCTGGCCCGCTACCTGCACACCGCGGACCTCTCCACCGGGCTGCACTACGACCTGGGCATGAAGGTCGCCGGGACCGGCTTCGTCATCATCGTCACCGGCGTGGTCTACGCGATCACCGGCCCGACCCTGGTCGGCGGCTTCCTGGTGTTCTCCTGGATGGGCTTCTGGGGGTTGCTGCTGTTCTGGCGGGCCCTGCAGATCGCCTACCCGGAGGCGGACTCGCGGCGGTACGCGAAGCTGGTCTTCTTCCTGCCCTCGCTGCTGTTCTGGCCGTCCAGCATCGGCAAGGACGCCTGGATGATGTTCTGCCTGGGCCTGACCACGTACGGGGTGGCCCGGCTGCTGGACCGCCGGTTCGGCGCGTTCGTCTGCATCGCGCTGGGGTCGCTGGGCACCGCGATGGTCCGCCCGCACGTCACGGTGCTGGCGGGCGCCGGCCTGAGCGTCGCGTACCTGCTGCGCAAGCGCCCCGAGCAGGTGTCGGCGCTGGGGCCGCTGCGCACCGTGGTGTCGGTGGTGGTGCTGGGCGCGGGCGTGATGCTGATGCTCCAGCAGGTGTCGACCTTCTTCGGCACCAACGGCACCGGCGGCGACGCCGTCAACCAGGTGCTGTCGGAGACCTCGCGGCGGACCTCGCAGGGCGACTCGGTGATCAACGCGGCCACCGCGGAGGACCCGGCCCCGGCGTTCAGCCTGAACCCGGCGCGGCTGCCGGTCTCGGTGATCAGCGTGCTGTTCCGGCCGTTCCCGTTCGAGGCGTCGAACGTGCAGAACCTGATCCAGTCGGTGGAGTGCTTCGCGCTGCTGATCATGTTCATCCGGGCCTGGCCGCAGCTCGCCCGCATCCCCAAGCTGTTCGTGCAGCGCTCCTACGTGGCCTTCACCGTGGTCTACACGCTGCTGTTCTGCTGGGCCTTCTCCACCATCAACAACATGGGCATCCTGTCGCGCGAACGCGTCCAGGTGCTGCCCCTGGTCCTGGTCCTGCTCGCCATCCCCAGGCCCACCCCCGCCGGCCCCGTCACCCGCCGCCGACGACCACCCCTGTGGCGCGTCCAGCCCGGCCAGTGGCGCACCCGCCCGGCCCCCGAACCTCCGGCCGCCACCGGCGCCCCGGACCCGAATCGAACCCAGGGGGGATCGACTCCTTGACCTCTCCCCTCCCAGCGGAGCGGATTCCCCCTCGGCCTCACGGCCGGGCCGCCGCGCCCGTGCGCGGCGGTGGGACGACTTCCTGCTTCACCGACGACTGCCCGCCCGGAGTGCTCCGTTGAGGTCCTACACCGTCTCCACAGGCGGCGACCGCCGGTCCGGCGGCCAGGATGTTGCGCGCCGCGTTGACGTCCCGGTCGTGGACGGCGCCGCAGGCGCACTCCCACGTCCGGACGTGCAACGGCAGCCGGTCGCGGAGGGCCCCGCACGCCGAGCAGAGCTTCGAGCTGGGGAACCACCGGTCCACGACCACCAGTTCACGCCCGTACCAGGCGCACTTGTAGGCGAGCATCTCCCGCAGCTCGCCCCACCCGGCGTCGGCGATCGATCGGGACAGCCTCCGATTGCCGAGCAGGTTGCGGACCGACAGGTCCTCGACCACGACCGTTTGGTTCTCACGGACGAGCCGGGTGCTCAGCTTGTGCAGGAAGTCCCGCCGCCGGTCGGCCGTCCGGGCCTGGATCCGCGCCACTCTCCGCCGGACCTTCTCCCGGTTCGCCGACCCCTTCGCCTTCCGGGCCAGCGCGCGCTGCGCCTTGGCAAGGCGTGCCCGGTCGCGGAGTTCGTGCCGCGGGTTGGGGACCTTCTCGCCGGTGGAGAGCACCGCCAGATCGGTGATGCCGAGGTCGACGCCGACCGCACCGCACGTCGGGGGCAGCGGCCGGACCGAGGGGTCCTCGCACCGCAGGGAGACGAACCACCGTCCCGCCGCGTCCCGCGAGACCGTCACCGTGGACGGGACCACGCCCTCGGGCAGCGGCCGCGACCACACCACGTCCAGCGGCTCGGCCATCTTCGCCAGTGTCAACCGCCCGTCCCGGTACCGGAACGCCGACCGCGTGTACTCGGCGGCGTCCCGCGCCCTCTTCCTCGCCTTGAACCTCGGACGCCCCGCTCGCCGCGCGAAGAAATTGCCGAACGCGGCCTGCAGATGACGCAGTGCCTGCTGCAACGGCACGCACGACACCTCGTTGAGGAACGCCAGCTCCTCCGTGCGCTTCCAGGCCGTCAGCATCGCCGAGGTCGCCCCGTACCCCACCCGCTCCCGCCGCTGCTCCCACGCCTCCGCGCGAACGGCCAGCGCCCGGTTCCACACCAGTCGCACGCACCCGAACGTCCGCGACAGCTCCACCGCCTGCGCCTCGCTGGGGCGGAAGCGGAAGCGGAACGCCCGCACCACATGCGTGACCGACACGCGACACACCGTAACACCCGCAAGTGACCGCTTCCCCGGTCGTCGGCCCGCATCCGCGGCCGAACGGCAAGACCTGCCTCGCTCGAATCCCCGGCTGGAGCCGGGGTCTCCACGAAGGAGTTCCGATGACGACCGATCAGACGCGGCCCGCTGTCCTCGGCGGTACGCCCGCCTTTCCCGACGGACTGCCGCTGACCCGGGTGCGGGTGCCGGACCGGGAGGGGCTGCTGGGGCGGCTCGGGGCGGTGCTGGACTCCGGGATGCTGACCAACGGGCCGACGGTGCGCGAGTTGGAGGAGCGGGCGGCCGAGCTGCTGGAGGTGCCGCACGTGGTGGCGGTGTCGAACTGCACGGCGGGCCTGATGCTGGTGCTGCAGGCGGCGGGGGTGGGCGGCGGGCGGCCGGTGCTGATGCCCGGGTTCACCTTCTCGGCGACCGCGCACGCCGCGCACTGGGCGGGCGGCGTCCCGCTGTTCGCGGAGGCCCGGGAGCAGGACATCACGCTGGACCCGGCGGACGCCGAGGCCCGGTTGAAGGCGGCCGACGCGCCGGCCGCGGTGATGGCCACCCACGTGTACGGGACGCCGTGCCAGGTCGAGGAGTTGCAGCGGGTCGCGGACGCGGCGGGCCTGCCGCTGGTGTACGACGCCGCGCACGGGTTCGGGTCGAAGCGGCGCGGCGTCCCGGTCGGCAACTTCGGCCTGGCCGAGGTGTTCTCGATGAGCCCGACGAAGGTCGCGGTGGCGGGCGAGGGCGGCCTGGTGGCGACCCGGGACGCGGCGCTGGCGCAGACCCTGCGCACCGCCCGGGACTACGGCAACCCGGGCGACTACGACACCCTGTTCCCCGGCCTGAACGCCCGGATGAGCGAGCTGCACGCGGCCGTCGGCCTGACCTGGCTGGCCGGCCTGCCGGAGCGGGTGGCCCACCGGGGCGCGCTGGTGGCCGGGTTCGCCCGCGCGGTGGCGGGGGTGCCGGGTCTGCGGCTGGCGCTGCCGGAGGAGGGCGACACGTCCACCTTCAAGGACCTGACGATGATCCTGGACGCGGAGGCGTTCGGCCTGGACAACCGGGAGTTGGCGGACGCGCTGAAGGCGGAGGGCATCGACACCCGCCGCTACTTCTTCCCGCCCGTCAACCGGCAGAAGGCGTACGCCCATCTCGGTCAGGCGGACGCGCTGCCGTTGACGGACCGGCTCGCGGACTCGGTGCTGACCGTCCCGCTGTGGTCGCACATGGACGCGGCGACGGTCCGCCGGGTCGCCGACGCGGTGGTGCGTGTCCAGCCGTTCGCGGCGGAGGTCCGGGCCGCCGCGAAGCGTGCCTGACCGAACCTCGCACGACGGTTCGGCCGTTAGCCGGATCAGGTGAACTCGGTTGGACCGCAGGGAGGTTGGCGCGCCACGATGTCGGTCATGTTCAAGGGATTCCGCAGTTTCCTGCTGCGCGGCAACGTGGTCGACCTCGCGGTCGGCATCGTCATCGGCGCCGCCTTCACCGCCGTCGTCACCGGCTTCGTGGCCGCCTTCCTGACCCCGCTGATCGGCGTCGCCTCCGGCGCGGTCGGCGACTTCAGCAAGGAGGCGTTCACCGCCGCCGGGGTGACCTTCCCGTACGGCGCGTTCCTGCAGGCGCTGATCAGCTTCGTGCTGGTCGCCGCGGTGATCTACTTCGCGGTGGTGATGCCGGTCGGCAAGCTGCAGAACCGCTTCAACCCGGTCAAGGACGCCCCGGTGGCCAAGGCCGACTGCCCGGAGTGCCTCAGCACCGTCCCGGCCGCCGCGACCCGCTGCGCGCACTGCACCAGCGAGCTGACCGGCCGCCCCGGCTTCCCGGCCCAGGCCGTCCACAAGACGGCCGCGACCGCGCACTGAGCCGCCGGAGCGCACCCCCGTGCCCCGCCGAGACCCCTCGGCGGGGCACGGCCCGTTCCCGACCCGCCGCCGGTCCGTTTCGCCCGGCGTACGGCGGTCTGGACCACTTCCGGCTTAACGGGACCTTGGCACGGCCTTTCCCGGACCCCAGCGGAACCTTTCGTACCGCGCGCGGCGACCCGACCACGCCCGGACGAAAGACCCGCGATGGCCGAAACGTCCCACCCGTTCGCCCAACTCTGCGGCCAATTGTCCGATTTGAGCGAGCGAAGAGTCTGTAAACAGTTGAACTCCAGGCCGTTCCGCTCTCCTCAGCAGGCGCGTTGTGGGCTTACGGTATGCCCCATGACCTCGCCCCGCTCCTACGACGGAGTCGGCTACCCCTCTCCGTCCCCCTCCTCCGGCACGCCCATCTACGACAGCCTGGTCGCAGAGCGCGGGATCCCCCAGATCGCGCCGATCAACGTGCCCCCGGCCCTCCCGGCCACCTCCTGGTCCTCCTCCTACGGCAGCGGCTTCGGCGGCCACTCCGGCGGTTTCGGCACCGGCTTCGACTCCCCCGCGTCGAACCTGCCCGCGCTGCCCCCGGCCCGCCTCGCCCTGGGCCCCGGCCCGAGCAGCGCCCCGGCGCAGACCCAGCACATCCCGGTCCAGCCCGGGTACGCGCAGGCCCCGATGGCGCAGCCGACCGGCTACGCCCAGGCCCCGCAGAGCTACGTTCCCGGCCAGCGCCCGACCGCGCCCGGCGGCTACCCGCAGCCCGGTCAGCAGTACCAGGCGCAGGCCCCCGCGAACGGCTTCGCGACGGCCCCGCAGAGCTTCACGCCGACCTTCAACTCCCAGCAGTTCGGCGCCCAGCCGGCCGCCCCGCAGCAGCAGACCTTCGGCGACCAGTCCTTCGGCGGCAACGGCCTCCGTCCGACCGCCCCGCAGGTCCGCCAGCCCGGTGTCGGCATCCCCCAGCAGTACCCCCAGTACCGGCAGCAGTACCCGCAGGCCGGCTGAGCCCACTCCCACGGGGCCGAGGTCACTCCGGACGCACCGACGCGTCCCTCCCCACCCACCACCCGATCACCGGCCACTCGCACCCCGGTCGAGGATCCCCAGCGAAGCCCCCGCGCTCCCGGAGCCCGGGGGCTTCGCCGTTCCCGGCCGACGACGGCGGAGCCCGAACACCCCGCCGGGGGAACGGGAAGCCCCACGGCGCAGAGCCCGAGCGCCCGCCGAAGCGCCCCCGCCGAGGCGTCGCGCTCCCGCCTGGCAGGATTGCCCCCATGCCGCATCTCGCCTCCCTGCACCTGTACCCCGTCAAGTCGATGTACCGGCTGTCCCCCTCCTCGGCCCGGGTGCAGCCCTGGGGCCTGGCCGGGGACCGGCGGTGGATGCTGGTGGACGCGGGGGGCACCGCGCTGACCCAGCGGGACGAGCCGTCGATCGGGCAGTTCCGGCCGGTGCCGTCCGCGGACGGCTCGGTGCTGACGCTGACCGCCCCGGACGGCAGCACGCACACGGTGGAGGCCCCGGCCGTCGCCGCGGGCGCCCCGGCCGCCGAGGTCGCCGTCTTCGGGACGCGCTTCGGGGCGGCCGAGGCCGGCAAGGAGACCTCCGCCTGGCTGGCCGAGCGCCTTCCGGCGAAGTTCGGCGAGGTCCGGCTGGTGCACCTGGACCGCCCGGCGGAGAGCCGTCCGATCGACCCGAGGTACGCGGGTCCGGCGGAGACCGTCTCGATGGCGGACGGCTATCCGCTGCTGCTGACGACGACGGCGTCGCTGGCGGAGTTGAACGCCCGGATCGCCGAGGACCACCCGGACGACCCGCGGAAGGCGGCGGCGCTGCCGATGGAGCGGTTCCGCCCGAACCTGGTGGTCGCGGGGACGGAGCCGTGGGCGGAGGACGGCTGGCGGCGGGTCCGGGTCGGCGGCCTGGAGTTCCGGGTGGTGAAGCCGTGCGGGCGCTGCGTGGTGACCACCACCGACCAGGAGACCGGCGAGCGGCGCGGCCCGGAGCCGTTGCGGGCGCTGGGCCGGCACCACCGGTTCGGCCAGAAGCTGGTGTTCGGGCAGAACCTGGTCCCGGTCCGGCCGGCGCGGGCGCCGGAGGTGCTGGGCACGCTCACCGTCGGCGACGGGGTCGAGGTGCTGGAGCACGGGCCCGCGCCGGAGCGGAACCGCCCCTGACCTGCCCGCCGGAACCACCCCCGGCCTCGTTCGTTGAACCGGGCGACGGGCCCGGGCGACGGTCCGCCGGGTCCGTCCCGCACGCTACGGTGGGGGCGGTCGCGCAGCGTCTCGATGCACTCGACGAAGGCGGGGATGACAGATCGTCATGACTGAGCTCAGGGTCCGGGTCACCCAGGACAGCGCCTCCCGCTGGCGGCGGCGCGGCGGCGAGTACGCGACGCTCCGCGAGGCCCTGGAGGTCGCCGAGCCGGGCGACACCCTGACGGTGCGGGCGGGCACGTTCCGCGA
The DNA here is from genome assembly GCF_044753345.1 of Kitasatospora sp. NPDC088391. Taxonomy (NCBI): domain Bacteria; kingdom Bacillati; phylum Actinomycetota; class Actinomycetes; order Kitasatosporales; family Streptomycetaceae; genus Kitasatospora; species Kitasatospora sp. NPDC088391. The sequence continues at coordinate 15,622 of NZ_JBIVNB010000019.1, read as the reverse complement.
GGCGGTGCTGGTCGACAAGGCGGTGACGCTGGTCGCCGAGCAGGGCCCGGGCAGTGTGCGGATCTCGGCGCCGGAGAGCGCGGTGCGCGGCGGCACGGCGTTGACGCTGACGGCGGCGGCGACGGTCCGGGGGCTGACGGTCGAGGGTTCGGACCGTTCGGCGCCGGCGGTGCTGCTGGCGGGCGCGGACGGCGCGGTGCTGGCGGACTGCCGGGTGGAGACCTCGTCCGCGGTGGGCGTGGAGCTGGCCGACGGGGCGCGGGCGCGGTTGTCGAACTGCACGGTGGAGAACCCGGCGGGTCTGGGGGTGCGGCTGCGCGGGCGGTCCCGGGCCGAGCTGCTGGACTGCGAGGTCGCGGCGGCGGGGCAGAGCGGCGTGGCGGTGCTGGGCGGTTCGGAGCTGCGCGCGGAGCGGCTGCGGGTGCACGGGGCGGGCGGCGCGGGCGTGCTGCTGGCGGAGCCGGGGACGGTCGCGGAGCTGGTCGGCTGCGAGGTGTACGAGGTGCGCGGCTCGGGCGTGCAGGCCGAGGCGCAGGCGGTGGGCCGGCTGTCGGACTGCACGGTGCACCGGGTGACGGGCAACGGTCTGAGCCTGGACGGCGGGGCCGAGTTGGAGCTGGTGTCCTGCCGGGTGCACGAGGTGCCGGAGAACGCGGCTGACCTGCGCGGGGGCGCGAAGCTGACGCTGCGCCAGGTGACGGTGCAGGGCTTCGGCCGGGGCGCGCTGTCGGTGTGGGACGGCGGGACGCGGGTGCTGGCGGAGGGCTGCCGGTTCCATTCGGCGCAGGGCGACTACCCGGCGCTGTGGGTGAGCGACGGCGCGGCGCTGGAGCTGGCGGACTGCGCGCTGGACGACCTGCCGGACGCGCTGTTCGTGCTGGACCAGGGGTCGTCGGCGACCGCCCGGGACTGCTCGTTCACGGGGATCCGCTCCTCCGCGGTGTCGGTGAGCGGCGGCGCGTCGGCGACCCTGTCGGGGTGCCGGGTCCAGGGCGCGGGCACCGGCCTGTGGTTCCGCGACCACGGTTCGGGCGGCCTGCTGACGGACTGCGAGATCGCCGAGGTCGCCACCGGTGTGATCGTCACCAAGGGCGCGGACCCGGTGCTGCGCGGGTGCACGGTGCGGGGCGCGAGCGAGGCGGGCGTGTACGTGTCGGCGCAGGGGCGCGGCGAGTTCGAGGACGTCCGGGTGTCGCAGGGCGGCGGGTTCGGCTTCCACGTGATCGACGGCTGCCGGACGCGGCTGATCCGGTGCCGGGCGGAGCGCAACGCCCGGGCGGGGTTCGAGTTCTCCGAGCCGGGTCCGGTCGCGGAGGGCTGCACCTCGGACGACGCGGCGCCGCTGCCCCCGGCCGCCCCGGCGATCCCGGCGGCGGTCCCGGCCCCGGCGGCGCCCGCCGCTCCGCCGCTGGCGGGCCTGGTGGCGGCCGTCCAGACGTCCTCGTCCGGCCCGGCGGCGGCGGTGATCGGGCCGATCCCGGACTGCCGTCCGGCGGAGGTGGCGCTGGCCGAACTGGACGCGCTGGTCGGGCTGGCGACGGTGAAGCAGGAGGTGCGGACGCTGATCGACCTGATCTCGGTGGGCCGGGCCCGGCAGCGGGCGGGGCTGAAGGCGCCGTCGCCGCGCCGCCACCTGGTCTTCACGGGGTCCCCGGGCACCGGCAAGACGACGGTGGCCCGGCTGTACGGGGAGATCCTGGCCTCGCTGGGGGTGCTGCAGCGCGGGCACCTGGTGGAGGTGGCCCGGCTGGACCTGGTGGGCGAGCACATCGGTTCGACGGCGATCCGGACGGCGGCGGCCTTCGACCGGTCCCGCGGCGGGGTGCTGTTCATCGACGAGGCGTACGCGCTCGCCCCGGAGGACGGCGGCCGGGACTTCGGCCGGGAGGCGATCGACACCCTGGTGAAGCTGATGGAGGACCACCGGGACGAGGTGGTGGTGATCGTGGCGGGCTACACCGCGGAGATGGAGCGGTTCCTGGCCGCCAACCCGGGCCTGTCGTCCCGGTTCTCCCGGACGGTCTCGTTCCCCGACTACAGCGCCGAGGAGCTGCTGGAGATCGCCCGGGCGCAGGCCGCCGAGCACGAGTACCGGCTCGACGGCGCGACCGAGGAGGCGCTGCGGGTGCACTTCACGGGGATCGACCGGTCCGCGGGCTTCGGCAACGGGCGCACCGCCCGGCAGGTCTTCGAGACCATGATCGAGCGGCACGCCTCCCGGGTCGCCCACCTGCCCTCGCCGACCACCGAGGACCTGCAGCTGCTGGTGCCCGCCGACCTGCCGTCCTGAGCGCCCTCCCGACGGGGCGTCAGGCGGCGAGTCGGCCGCCGCCGTCCACGTGCAGGACGGTGCCGGTGACGTACGGGTTGTCGACGGCGTAGAGGACGGCCTTGACCAGGTCCTCGGGGGTGCCGACGCGGCGGGCGGGGTTGCGGGCGGCGACGGAGCGCAGGAACGCCTCCTTCTCGGCGCCGAGGCCGTCCCAGGAGCCGGTGTCGACGATGCCCGGGGAGACGGCGTTGACCCGGACGGGGGCGAGTTCCACGGCGAGGGCCCGCACGAGGAAGGCGAGCGCGCCGTTGGTGGTGGCCATCACGGTGCGGGCGGGGGCGGGGCGCCAGGCGGCGACGCCGGAGAAGAAGGTGAGCGAGCCGTCCTCGGCGATCCGTCCGGCGAGGTGCTTGGCGAGCAGCAGCGGGCCGATCACCTTGGCGTCGAAGGCCCGCCGGATGTCGGCGGTGCGCAGGTCGGCGAGCGGCCCGTTGGCGGGCAGCGCGGCGGTGGACACCAGGTGGTCGATCCGGCCGACCCGGGCGGCGAACGCCTCGATCGAGGGCTCGTCGGTGAGGTCGAGGGGCAGCACGGCGGACGGGCCGGGCAGTTCGCCGGCGGTCCACTCCAGCTTGCGCGGGTCGGGTCCGGCCAGGACGAGTTCGGCGCCGGCCGCGGCGGCGGTGTGCGCGAGCAGGCGGCCGGTGCGGGAGCCGGCGCCGACGACGACCAGGCGGCGGCCTTCCAGGGAGGCGGACACGGGTGCTCCTTGCGGGTGGCGGGGACAGGGGTTCTCGGGGTGCGGCCGGAGGTTCCAGCCGCACCCCCACCCTGCTCCCACCTGCGTGGATGCGTCCAAGGCTTGTTGTCTCCGGCACCGATAAACTCCGTGCATGGCAACGCTCCGTCAGCTGGAATACCTGGTCGCCGTGGTCGACACCGGTTCGTTCACCCGGGCCGCCGAGCTGCTGCACGTCACGCAGCCCGCGCTCTCGCACCAGGTCCGGGCGCTGGAGTCGGGGCTCGGCGGGGCGCTGCTGGAGCGCCTGCCGCGCACCGTCCGGCCCACCCCGCTGGGGCGGGCGGTGCTGCCGCACGCCCGGGCGGCGCTCGCCGACGCGGAGCGGCTGCGGGCCGCCGCCCGGCGCACCGTCGGCCTGGAGGAGGGCGAGCTGGAGGTCGGCACCGTCCACTCGATCGCGCTGGGCCTGCTGCCGCCGGTGCTGCGGGCCTGGCGGAAGCTGCACCCGGGGGTGCGGGTCCGGCTGCGCGAGTACCCGCACGCGGACGAGCTGCGGGCGGCGACCGCGGCCGGGCAGGGCGACCTCGCGGTGGGGCCGGTGCCCGCCGCATGGGACGGCCCGGTGCGGGAGTTGGGCGTCGAGGAGTTCGCGCTGGTGCTGCCGCCGGACGATCCGCTGGCGGACCCGCCCGGCGGGGTGCTGCCGCTGGCGGCGCTGGCCGACCGGGACTGGGTGCACTACGCGCCCGGGCACGGCCTGGCCGAGGTGCTGGACGGGGCCTGTGCCCGGGCCGGGTTCCGCCCGCGCCCGGCCGTCCGCACCGAGCAGACCGCCGCCGCCCCGGTGCTGGCCGCGGCCGGCCTCGGCCCCGCGCTGGTCCCCGCGACCGTCCTGCCGCCGGGGCTGGACGCGGCGGTGCTGCGCCCCGACCCGCCGATCCACCGCCCGCTGGCGGCCTACACCCGGACCAGGCCGGACCGGCTCACCACGGCCTTCGCGGAACTGCTCGCCGCCCGGGCCCGGCCGTAGGAGTCACGCGGCGGCCAGCCGCAGGGCGACCGGCGGCGGGAGGGCCGGGTTGCGGGCGGCGTCCTCGGCGGTGCCGGGGTCGCGGAGCAGCGCGGCCAGCGTCGCGGCGGGCAGCGCGGGGTGGCGGGCGGCGACCCGGCGGACGGCCGGGTCCGGGTCGGCGAGCAGGGCGAGGGCGGTGGCCGGGGGCAGGCGCGGGTCCTCGGCGGCGCGGGCCCGGACTTCGGGGTCGGGGTCGGCGGCGAGCCGGACGGCCAGTTCGGCGGGTGCGTCGGGGTCGTCCAGGGCGAGCAGCCGGACCCGGGGGCGGGGGTCGTCGGCGAGGCGGCGCAGGCCGTCGCGGGGGAAGCGGGGGTGGTTGCGGGGCCGGTCGGGGAAGGTGAAGCTGCCCGACCACCAGCTCCACACGTCGAGCAGGGTCTCGGCGGGGGCGTCCGCGCAGGACTCGGTGAGGAACAGCCGCACCACCCGGTCCTCGTCCCGGCCGAGCCGGGCGGCGACGTCGGCGGGCAGCCGGGGCGCGCGGGCCACGCTGCGGCGCACCCACCGGTTCGGGTGGGCGGCCAACTGCCGCATCGCGTCCGGGTCGTGGAACAGCGCGCCGACCCACCACAGCGCGTAGGTGCGGTCCTCGGCGGGGATGTCGGGGACGGTGTCGGCGAGCGCGGCGATCTCCGCGGGCGTCCGGGGCGGCGCCGCGTCCGGGCTCGGCGGGCGGGCCACTCCGACCGAGACGCGCGGCCTGCGGGCGGCGAACTCGTCGCGCAGTTCGCGGAGTCCGTCGAGCAGGGCCGGGTCCGTGCCGCGTCCGGCGAGCGCGGCCAGCAGCCGGTCCCACTGCCCGGGCGACAGCGCCCCGGATTCGGCGGCCCGCCCCCACACGCCCTTGGACGGGTGCGCGACGGCGGCGTCCAGCACCCGCGCGGGCAGGCCGCGCCGGTACAGGAAGTCCGGCCGGTCGCCGTCCAGCAGCGCGAGCAGCACCTCGACCGGCGCGTCCGCCCGGGCCCCGAGCCCGGCCCGCCAGCGCCCGCGCAGCTCCGCCGTCGCACCGTCGTCCCCCGGGAACGCGTCCCACACCCCGTCGTCCACCGGGGCAGCCTAACGGGGTCAGACCAGCGGGCAGGGCTCGACGTCGACCCGGAGCAGGGTGACGACGGTGATCGCGGTGAGCACGATGCCGCCGACCACCGCGACCAGGCGCAGCAGTTCGGGGTCCTCGAAGCGCTGCCGGAGGCCGCCGAGCCTGGTGGCCCGACCGGCCAGGGCACCGGCGGCGAGCAGCAGGAGCAGGAAGGGCAGCATCAGGAACAACAGCGCGCCCCGCCCGCCCGGCTCCAGGTGGGTGTCGCAGCCCTGCCAGTTCCGGGCCAGGGTGTGCACCACGGCGAGCGTGGCCAGCCCTGCCAGTATCACGCCCAGCACTGTCGTACTGGCCCGTCCCGTGGGGTTCATCCCGTTCCTTCCGTCGTCCTCGCCCCCTCGGACGCGTCCGGCCCCGCCGCCGGTTGCGGGCGGGGCCGACGGGGTGTCAGAAGACGGCGGTGAAGGCGTCGAGGCGGCTGCTGTCGAGGTCGGGGCGGAGGCGGCCGGTGCGGGAGAGGGTGACCATGCCGTGCAGGGCGGACCAGGCGAGTTCGGTGTAGCCGCCGGGGTCGTGGCCCTCGGCGCGGGCGCTGGCGGTGGCGGGTTCGGCGATCGCGGCGAACGCCTCGTGCAGCGGCGCGGGGGCGTCGGGGGTGCCGAACGGGAGGGTGCTGGGGAGGGTGAAGATCGCGTCGTAGAGCGCGGGGTTGGCCTCGGCGAAGGCCAGGTAGGCGCGGGCGACGGCGGCGAACGCGGCGCGCGGGTCGGCGACGCCCGCGGCCGCGGCCCGCAGCAGGACGGCGAGTTCGGCGCAGCCCTCGACGGCCACGGCGGCGACGATGGCGTCCTTGCCCGCGAAGTGGCTGTACAGGACGGGCTGGCTGTACTCGATGCGTTCAGCGAGGCGGCGGGTGGTGACGGCCTCCCATCCCTCGGCCTCGGCGAGTGCGCGGGCGGCGCGGACGATCAGCTGTTCCCGTTCGGCGCGTTCGCGCGCCCGGCGTTCCTTGATAGCCATGACCGGAACCCTAGCATCGCTAGACAACGGACGGACGGGGGTCTAGCGTCATTCCTGTCGCTAGCGCCGCTAACAACCGGGCGGAGCGGCCCACTCCGCGATCCGTCCAGCAGGGGGAACCACCATGTCCGTCACCGCCGCCACCACCGCCGACACCGCCCGGCCCGCCGACAGCCGCCTCCGGGTCCACCTCGCCACCGCCGGCACGGTGCTGGTCTCGCTGTTCATCATCTACGTCGGCGTCAGCTACATGGCGGCCCCGGGGAGCACCGCCCCCGGCTTCGGCTTCCCGGAGTGGCCGCACGGCGCGGCCTCCGCCTTCCTCCGGATCAAGGGGAACCGGGACGTGGTCACCGGCCTCGCCCCGCTGCTCCTGCTGCTGACCGGGCACCGCCGGGCCCTGGGCTGGGTCCTGCTCGCCGAGTCCTTCGCGCCGTTCGGCGACTGCTTCACCGTGCTGGCGCAGCACGGCAGCACGGCGACGGCGCTCGGCGTCCACCTGACCGCCGCCCTGTTCGTGGTGGGCACCGCCGCCCTGCTGCTCACCGAGCGCGGGACGCGCCGGGACTGACGGCCCCTCAGCCCCCGTCCGTCCACGCGCCGCCCCGGAGGAACGCCTCCAGGGCGGCGCGGTGCGGCGCGGGGTCGATCCGCTCGGCGGCCAGCCAGTCCTCGGAGTAGTACTTGTCGAGGTAGCGGTCGCCGGGGTCGCAGATCAGCGTGACGACGCTGCCGGTGCGGCCCTCGCGGCGCATCTCGGCGACGATCCGCAGCGCGCTCCACAGGCCGGTGCCGGTGGAGGCGCCCGCCTTCTTGCCGAGCACGGTCTCCAGCAGGTGGACGGCGGCGACCGAGGCCGCGTCCGGGACCTTCATCATCCGGTCGACCGCGCCGGGCACGAAGGACGGCTCCATCCGGGGCCGGCCGATGCCCTCGATCCGGGAGCCGGTGGCGCAGGTCGCGTCGTCGTCGTGGTGCACCCAGCCGTCGAAGAAGCAGGAGTTCTCCGGGTCGGCGACGCAGATCCGGGTGTCGAACTGCATGTAGTGCACGTACCGGGCGATGGTCGCGGAGGTGCCGCCGGTGCCGGCCGTGGCGACGATCCAGGCCGGCTCGGGGTGCGGCTCCAGCCGGAGCTGGGCGAACACCGACTCGGCGATGTTGTTGTTGCCGCGCCAGTCGGTGGCCCGCTCCGCGTACGTGAACTGGTCCATGTAGTGGCCGCCGGTCTCGAATGCGAGCTTGGCGGCGGCCTCGTACACCTCGCAGGCGCTGTCCACCAGGTGACATCGGCCGCCGTGGAACTCGATCAGCTCGATCTTGGCGCGGCTGGTGCTGCGGGCCATCACCGCGACGAACGGCACCCCGATCAGCTGCGCGAAGTACGCCTCCGAGACGGCCGTCGACCCGCTGGACGCCTCGATCACCGGCGCCCCGGGCCTGATCCAGCCGTTGCACAGCCCGTACAGGAACAGCGACCGGGCCAGCCGGTGCTTCAGGCTCCCCGTCGGGTGCGTCGACTCGTCCTTCAGGTACAGGTCGATGCCCCACTCCGCCGGGAGCGGAAAGCGCAGCAGGTGCGTGTCCGCCGACCGGTTGGCGTCCGCCTGCACCCGCCGCACCGCCTCCTTCAACCAGGCCCGGTACTCGGGGTCGCTCCGGTCCACGTCCTGGAACCGCTCGGTCATCGCGCACTCTCCTCGCCGCCACCTGGTACCCACCCAGTGTAACAGTCGACTACGATAAGTGACGATTACGGAGCCCCCAGCTTCCCCTTATGGGGCGGGGTGGAGCGCAGCTCCAGGGGCCCGGGGAACGGCGGAGCCGAGGGGCGGGCGTCCGACGGGTTGCGATGCGCCACCCCGTTTCGGGCCGAAGGTCCTCGGCGACAACCCCGCTGTACCCCGGCCCCGCCGTTCCCCGGGCCCCTGATGCTCCCGACCGCGTGCCTAGATGCGCACCGCCCGCCCCGTGACCTCCACCCCCGCCCGGCCCGGGACCAGGTCGACGGTGAGGAGGCCGGGGCGGCCGAGGTCCTCGCCCTGGTGGAGGGTCAGCCGGGTGCCGTCGAGGCCGTGGACCTGCCGGAGGTAGGCGCCGAGGGCGGCGGCCGCCGCTCCGGTGGCGGGGTCCTCGACGATCCCGCCGACCGGGAAGGGGTTGCGGACGTGGTAGGTGGTGGCGTCCTGCTCCCAGACCAGCTGGAGGGTGGTCAGGTCGAGGCGCCGCATCAGCGCGGCCAGCCCGTCGAAGTCGTAGGCGAGGCGGGCCAGCCGGTCCCGGGTCGCGGCGGCCAGCACCAGGTGCCGGGCCCCGGCGTACGCGATCCGCGGCGGGTGGCGCGGGTCGAGCTCCTCGGGGCTCCAGTCCAGCAGGGCCAGCGCCTCGGCGACGTCCTCGGCCGCGATCTCCTCGACCGCGGTCGGCACGCTGGTCAGCGTGGCCGCGTACCCGCCGCCCTCGGCCGCGGTGACCTCGACCGGGACCTCGCCCGCCTTGGTGCCGAAGCGCAGCCCGCCGGGCCCGTGGAGCTCGCCGAGCGCGACGGCCGCGGCGATCGTCGCGTGGCCGCAGAACGGGACCTCGGCCAGCGGGCTGAAGTAGCGGACGTTCCAGGCCCGGTCGGCGCCGGGGACGGCGGTGAGGAAGGCGGTCTCGGAGTAGCCGAGGCGGGCCGCGACGGCGAGCTGCCGGTCGTCGGTCAGGCCGGTGGCGTCGAGGACCACGCCGGCGGGGTTGCCGCCCGCGGGGTCGGCGGTGAAGGCGGCGTAGCGCAGCGGTTCGGCGGTGTCGGTGTGGGTCATGCCCGGTGAACGAGGAGGCCGCGGCCCGGATTCCCGCCACCGGCCCGCGCCCGCGCGGCGGCCCCGGGGCGGGCCCCGGGGAAGGGCCCCGAACGATCGACGCTAGACTGCCGCCTTCGGCTGGCATCACATCGAGGAAAGAAAAACATGGCTGAGGCCCACCCCAAGGTTGTTGTGGTTGTCCCGACCTACAACGAGCGGGAGAACCTTCCCACCCTGGTAGGTCGGCTGGCCGACCTCGGCATGGCGAACCTCCACGTGCTGGTCGTCGACGACAACTCGCCGGACGGCACCGGAGACGTGGCGGACAAGCTGGCGGCCGACTCCGGCGGCACCGTCTCGGTGCTGCACCGGACCGAGAAGGACGGCCTGGGCCGGGCGTACGTCGCGGGCATGAGCCGGGCCCTGGAGGACGGCGCGGACATCGTGCTGCAGATGGACGCCGACCTGTCGCACCCGCACACCGCCGTCCCGCAGATGGTGGAGCTGCTGCAGAACTCGGACGCCTCCGTGGTGCTGGGTTCGCGGTACGTGCCGGGCGGTTCGACGGCGTCGGAGTGGCCGTGGCACCGCAAGGCGCTGTCGGCGTGGGCGAACTTCTACGTCAACGCGATCCTGAGCCTGAAGGTCAAGGACGCGACGGCGGGCTTCAAGGCGTGGGAGGCGCAGGCGCTGCGCCGGGTGGACCTGCCCTCGGTGCAGTCCAACGGCTACTCGTTCCAGGTCGAGATGAACTACCGCGTGGTGCGGCAGGGCATGCGCATCGCCGAGGTGCCGATCCGCTTCGAGGAGCGGATCGAGGGCATGTCGAAGATGAGCCTGGGCGTGCAGCTGGAGTCCGCGGTGGCTCCGTGGAAGCTCCGCTTCGGCAAGAAGAAGTAACGGCCCCGGTAGGGCGCCGGACGGCGCGGGTCGACGGTCTCCGTCGGCCCGCGCCGTCCGCTTTTCCCTGCGGGGCGGCGCTCCTGACGGCCCGTCAGGTCGCGGCGGCGGCCTGCGGGTCGTCCAGGTAGGGCTCCCAGGCGAGTTCGGCGGCGCCGACCAGCCCGGCGTGGACGACCTGCGCGGGGACGATCGGGACGCGGCCGCTGCGGCCCCACAGGCAGCGCTCGGCGACGACGGCGGCGAGCCGGTCGGGGGCTGCGGCGAGCAGGTCGAGGTGCAGGCCGCTGAGCACGATGCGGTCGGGGTTGAGGATGTTGACGAGCCCGGCGAGGCCGAGGCCGAGCCGGTCGACGACGTGGGCGACGGCGTCGGCGGCGGCCGGGTCGCGGGCCAGCGCGCGGGCCTGCGGGAGCAGCGGCCGGTCGGGGTCGGGGCGGCGTCCGGCGGCGGCGAACAGCGCGTCGGTGTCGGTCTCGGCGTTGAGGCAGCCGCGGTTGCCGCAGGGGCAGCGGCGGCCGAGCGGGTCGACGGTGAGGTGGCCGACCTCCAGGGCGAGGCCGGAGCTGCCGGTGTGCAGGCGGCCGTCGACGACCAGGGCGCCGCCGACGCCGCGGTGGCCGGAGGTGACCAGCAACAGGTGGCGGGCGTCGCGGCCGGCGCCGTGCCGGTGTTCGGCGAGGGCGGCCAGGTTGGCGTCGTTGGCGACGGCGGTGGGCAGGCCGGGGCGGGCCCGCGGGCCGAGGTCGGCGCGGGCGACGGCCTCGGCGAACAGGTCGGCGGCGGGGGTGCCGGACGGCCAGCCGAAGTGCAGGGCGGCGAGCGCGGTGCCGTCGGGTTCGGTGACGGGGTTGGGCAGGGCGAGGGCGCAGCCGAGCACCCGGCGGCGGCCTTCCCGGGCGAGCCGGGCCCCGGCGTCGGCGACGGCGCCGAGCAGCGCGGCGGGCGAGGTGTCGGCGGGCAGCGGCAGGTGGACGGGGGCGAGGAGGCGGCCGCCGAGTCCGGCGAGGGTGGCGGAGACGCCGTCGGCGTGCAGTTGGGCGGCGACCACCACGGGTCCGCGGTCGGCGAGGGCGAGGCGGTGCGAGGGGCGGCCGCGGCCGCCGCCGGCGGGGCTGGAGTCGACGCTGATCAGGCCGAGCGCCTCCAGTTCGGCGGTGACGGCCCCGGCGGTGGCGCGGGTGACGTCGAGGGCGCCGGTGAGCGCGGAGCGGGTGGGGGCCCGGCCGGTGTGGACCAGGCGCAGCGCGGGGCCGAGCAGGGTGCGGCCGCGGTCGGGCGCGGTCCGCCGCTGCGGGCTCGTCAAAGGGGTTGAAGGTGTGTGCGGCACTCCCCTATTCTGACTTTGTGCCGCTACTGAACAAAACAGAAGCCCGCCCCGCCGACCTCGACCCCGCGCCGCCCGCCCCCTCCTGGTCGGCGGCCCGCCTCGCCCTCACCGCCTTCTTCGCCGCCGACGGCTTCCTGTTCGCCTCCTGGGTGGTCCGCATCCCGGACGTCCGCGCCCAGGTCGCGGCCTCGCACAGCGCGCTCGGCCTGGCCCTGCTGTGCATCTCGGCCGGCGCGGTCGCCACGATGTCCGTGGTCGGCCGGCTCTGCCTGCGGTACGGCTCGCGCCGGGTCGCGGTGGTCTCGGTCGGCGCGTTCTCGCCGGTCGTGGCGCTGCCCGCGCACACCCACTCGGTGCTCGGCCTCGGCGCGGTGCTGCTGCTGTTCGGCGCCGGCTACGGCGCGGCGAACGTGGCGATGAACAGTGCCGCCGTCGACCTGGTCGCGCGGCTCCGACGGCCCGTCATGCCGAGCTTCCACGCGGGCTACAGCCTCGGCGGCCTGCTCGGCGCGGCGGTCGGCGGCCTGCTGGCGGGCCGGATCGGCGCGGCCTGGGCGCTGGCCGGCGCGGCCGTACTCGGCCTGGCCGTGACCGCCGTCGCGGGGACCGCCCTGCTGCGCGCCCCGGCCGCCGACCGGCCGCGGCCCGCCCCTGCCGACGCCCCTGCCGCCACCGCGGGGCGCCCGTCCCCGTCCGCCCGCCTGCTCGTGGTGCTGCTCGGCCTGACCGCGCTCTGCACCGCGTACGGCGAGGGCGCGCTCGCGGACTGGGCGACCCTGCACCTGACCGACGACGTGCACGCGAGCGCCGCGCTGGCGGCCTCGGGGTACGCGGCCTTCGCCTTCGCGATGACGGCGGGCCGGCTGTCCGGCACCTGGCTGTCGGAGCGCCTCGGCGGCACCCGGGTGATGCTGTACGGCGGCCTGACGGCCTGCGCGGGCATGGTGGCGGCGGCGCTGGCCCCGTCGGTGCCGGTGGTGCTGGCCGGGTTCGTGCTGGTCGGCCTGGGCCTGGCGAACGTCTTCCCGCTGGCCGTCGCGCAGGCGGGGGCGGCGGCCGGGCCGCAGGGCGTGGCGACGGCCTCCGTGCTGGGCTACGCGGGCATGCTGGTCGGCCCGCCGGTGATCGGCTTCCTGGCGGACGCGTTCTCGCTGCCCGCGGCGCTGCTCACGGTCGCGGCCGGCGCCGCCCTGGCGGGCCTGCTGGCCGTCACCGTCCGCCGCCACCGGGCCGCCTGACGGACCGCCACCCGCGCCGGGGAGCCGGCCGCCGCACCGCTACTCGGCGGCCGGCTTCTCGCCCGGCAGCCGCAGGTCCCAGCCGACCAGGGCGCGGAGCTGTTCGGCGCTGACGCCGTCGGGGACGGGGCGCGGGGCCTCGTGCCGGATGGGGGGCTGCCAGCCGTCCTCGGGGTGCCAGGTGCGGACGGGGCGGGCGGGGGCGCCGGCCACCACGGCGAAGTCGGGGACCTCGCCGGAGACCACCGAGTTGGCGGCGACCACCACGTTGCGGCCGATCCGGGCGCCGGGCAGGATCACCGCGCCGGTGCCGATCCAGGAGCCCGCGCCGATCGAGACCGGCTCGTTGCGCGGCCACTGCTTGCCGATCGGCAGTTCGGTGTCCCGGTACTCGTGGGCCTGGTCGGTGATGTACACGCCGGGGCCGGTCCACACGTCGTCGCCGAGCACGATCTCCTGGTGGCCGACGATGTGGCTGCCGCGCCCGATCACGCAGCCGCCGCCGATCCGGACGATCGGCTCGGGCCCGAGGTCGAGCCCGGGCAGGAACCCGGCCGAGAGGGTGACCCGCTCGCCGATGATGGAGAACGGGCCGATGGTGATCCAGCGCTCGTTGAAGACGGTGCCGAGCGGGAAGGCGAGCTTGGTGCCGTCGCCGAGTTCGCCGAACCGGTAGGGGCCGGGGCTGCGGTTGCTGACGGCGCCCGCGTCCTGCACCCAGCGCCAGCCGCGGTGGACCGCGCGCCCGGCCGTCCGGCGCGACCTCTCGCGGACGGACCCCAGCAGCGCGCGGACGATCGACATGCGCTCACCGTAGCGGCCGGCGGGAGCCCGCGGCGGCCCGCGCGGGGCAACGGGACCAAACTCACACCGGCCGGTAACTTGACCCTGCGTCCGAGGTCAACGCGCCTGCGGGCTCAACGCGCCTGCGGGCTCAGCGCACCCAGCGGGCGGGCCGCTTGGCGAGGAAGGCGCGCATGCCCTCCTGGGCCTCCTCGGAGCCGAACAGCCGGGCGGACAGCGCGACCAGCTCCTCGGTGTGCCGGTCGAAGGACTCCCGCACGGCGGCGTTGGCGAGCAGCTTGGACTCGGCCAGGCCCTGCGGCGAGCAGAGCCGCAGCGCGTCCAGGACCGTCTTCAGCGCGGCCCCGGCGTCGTCGGCGGCCTCGGTGACCAGGCCGATCCGGGCGGCCTCGGCGGAGTCGAAGGTCTCGCCGGTGAGGTAGTAGCGGGCGGCGGCGCGCGGGTCGAGCTTGGGGCGCAGCGGCAGCGAGATGACGGCGGGGGCGAGGCCGAGCCGGGCCTCGGTGAAGGCGAAGGTGCAGTCCGGTCCGGCGACGGCGAGGTCGCAGGCGCCGACCAGGCCGAGGCCGCCGGCCCGGACGTGGCCGTCGATCAGGGCGATGACCGGCTTGGGGCAGTCGACGATCGCGCGCTGCAGGGCGACCAGGCCGCGCGGGCCGACGGTGGGGTCGTCGCCGGTGGCCTCGGAGAGGTCGGCGCCGGCGCAGAACACCCGGCCGGTGTGGCCGAGGACGACGGCCCGGACCTCGGGGTCGGCCGCGGCGTCGGCGAGGTGACCGGTGAGTTCGGCCATCAGCCGGGTGGAGAGGGCGTTGCGGTTGTGCGGGGAGTCGAGCTCCAGGGTGGCGACGGCGTCGGCGGTGGTGCGGCGGACGAGCGGCGCTTGGGCGGTCATCTGGTGTGGCCTGCCTTCCGGCTGAGGGTGGGTCGGACGGGGCGTCGTCTGCACCCTGGCACACCGGGGTCCTACTGGCCAGTACCGGACCGTCGGGGCGCAGCGCGGTCCGACGGTCCGTACACGGCCTCAACTCCCTTAAGGTCTAGACCTATTGACAGTTGCGGGACAAGCTCGCTTGAGTACTGGGCACACCGCTCGTTCCCCCACAAGGAGTGGCTGATGCCCTACACCCGTACCTCCTCCACCCACCGGGCTCCCCGCGCCCACCGGGCCGCGTCCGGTCGCGGCCGGGTCGCCGCGCTGCTGACCGGCGTGCTCGCCGCGGCCGGCCTGGCCGTCGTGGTGCCCACCACCTCGACCGCGGCGGCGGCCTGCGCGGCCCCGTACGCGGCCTCGCAGGTGTACACCGGAGGCATGTCCGCCTCCTACAACGGCCACAACTGGAACGCCAAGTGGTGGACCCAGGGCGAGACCCCGAGCACCGGGGGCTCCGGCGTCTGGGCCGACCAGGGCGCCTGCGGCGGCGGTGGCGGCAGCACCACCAGCCCCACCCCGACCCAGGGCACCTGCAACCACCCGACCTGGGTGGCCGGCACCCAGTACGCCACCGGCACGGTGGTGAAGTACGCGCCCAACGGCCAGTACTACATCGCCACGCACGACAACCCGGGCTACGACCCGACGATCTCCACCTGGTACTGGAGCCCGTACACCTGCACCGGCGGGGGCGGCACCACCAGCCCGAGCCCGACCAGCACCACCCCCAACCCGGGCGGCTTCGTGGTCTCCGAGGCCCAGTTCAACCAGATGTTCCCGAACCGGAACTCCTTCTACACCTACTCCGGCCTGGTCAACGCGCTCAGCGCCTACCCGGCGTTCGCCAACACCGGCTCGGACACGGTGAAGAAGCAGGAGGCGGCGGCGTTCCTCGCCAACGTCAACCACGAGACCGGCGGCCTGGTCTACATCGTCGAGCAGAACACCGCCAACTACCCGCACTACTGCGACACCACCCAGCCCTACGGCTGCCCGGCCGGCCAGGCCGCGTACTACGGCCGCGGGCCGATCCAGCTCAGCTGGAACTTCAACTACAAGGCGGCCGGCGACGCCCTGGGCATCAACCTGCTGAACAACCCCAACCTGGTGCAGACCGACGCGGCCGTCGCCTGGAAGACCGGCATCTGGTACTGGATGACCCAGAACGGGCCGGGCACCATGACCCCGCACAACGCGATGGTCAACGGCAACGGCTTCGGCGAGACCATCCGCTCCATCAACGGCTCGCTCGAGTGCAACGGCGGCAACCCCGCCCAGGTGCAGAGCCGGGTCAACGCGTACACCAGCTTCACCTCGATCCTCGGGGTGCCGACCGGTAGCAACCTGAGCTGCTGACCGGCCGAACCCCCGACCGGGGCGGGGGGGGGGGGGGGGGGGGGGGGGGCCCCCCCCCCCCCCCCCCCCCCCCGGACCCCGCCGCCGGAAAGGCCTCACCCCCATGACCCCCGTACCCCCTGTGGC
>NZ_JBIVNB010000018.1:78269-113916 GCF_044753345.1 Kitasatospora sp. NPDC088391 | reverse complement strand
GGACACTGGGCCCAGTCGCAGAGCTCGGTCCTGGAGATGCAGAGCGACGGCAACCTGGTCGAGTACCGCCGCAGCGACGGCGTCCCGGTCTGGGACAGCAACACCTGGGGCAACAACGGCGCCTACCTGGTCGTCCAGCCGGACGGCAACAGCGTCCTGTGCAAGTCCGACAACTCGCCGCTCTGGCACACCGGCACCTGGCAGTACGGGGGCGCCTACCTCAAGCTGCAGGACGACGGCCGGCTGAACGTCTACAAGAACACCGGCACCGAGAACACCGTCGACACGGTCTGGACCACCGCCACCCTGCGCAACGGCACCGGGCTGACGCCCAACCGCCGCCTCCAGGGCAAGGTGAACTACCTGATCATGCAGAACGACGGCAACCTGGTCCTGTACCGCAACAGCGACAACGCCGTCATGTGGTCCTCCAACACCGCCGGCAACTTCAACGCCAGCCTGAAGGTCCAGAACGACGGCAACGCCGTCGTCTACCGCAACGGCGGCGGCGAGGGCATCGGCGGCGCCGTCTGGTCCAGCAACACCCCCGGCAACAACTACGCCTTCCTCAAGCTCCAGGACGACGGCAACCTCGTCGTCTACCGGAGCGACGGCGGCGAAGGCATCGGCAACGCCCTCTGGGCCACCAACACCTTCGCCTGACCCCTCGTCACCCGACGAACCGACGGCCCGCCCCCGCCACCCGGCAGGGGCGGGCCGTCCCGCGTTCCCGCCCCGGGGGCGGTGGGGGATCATGGCGCGACGGTATTCGTGCTGGTGGAGGAGTGGGAGCGCCATGAAGGTCGCGTTCGGGTGGAAGCTGCACGGGGACGGGAGGTCCCCGCGGCCCGGGGCGGTGGTGAAGCCGGACGAGCGGCTGTCCTGGGGCCGGACGGTCGGGCTCGGGGCGCAGCACGTGGTGGCGATGTTCGGGGCGACGTTCGTCGCGCCGGTGCTGATGGGCCTGGACCCGAACCTCGCGGTGATGGTGTCGGGCGTGGCGACGGTGTTCTTCCTGCTGGTGACGCAGGGTCGGATTCCGTCCTACCTGGGCTCCAGCCTGTCGTTCGTCGGCGTGGCCGCGGTGATCAAGACGCAGGGCGGGGACGCGTCGACGCTGACGGGCGCGCTGCTGGTGGTGGGCGCGGTGCTGGCGGCGTGCGGCGCGGTGGTGCGCGGCTTCGGCGCGAAGGTGGTGCACGCGGTGCTGCCGCCGGTGGTGACGGGCGCGGTGGTGATGCTGATCGGTTTCAACCTGGCGCCGGTGGCGGCGGGGACGTACTGGCCGCAGGACCAGTGGACGGCGCTGCTGACGATGGTGTTCACCGGTCTGGCGCTGGTGGTGCTGCGCGGGTTCTGGTCGCGGATCGCGATCTTCCTGGGGCTGGTGTTCGGGTACGCGGTGTCCTGGCTGTTCGACCGGGTCTTCGGGCAGATCCACTCCGCGGTGGGCGGCGGCGCGGCCACCGACCACTGGCGGCTGGACTTCTCGGGCGTCGGCCGGGCGGACTGGATCGGCCTGCCCTCGCTGCACGCGCCGAGCTTCTCGGCCTCGGCGGTGCTGGTGGCGCTGCCGGTGGTGGTGGCGCTGATCGCGGAGAACGCGGGGCACGTGAAGGCGGTCTCGGAGATGACGGGCGATCCGCTGGACGACCGGCTGGGCGACGCGATCATGGCGGACGGCGCGGCGACGGTGCTGTCCACGGCGGTCGGCGGCCCGGCGACGACCACGTACGCGGAGAACATCGGCGTGATGGCGGCGACCCGGGTGTACTCGACGGCGGCGTACTGGTGCGCGGCCGGGTTCGCGATCCTGTTCGGCCTGTGCCCGAAGTTCGGCGCGGTGGTCGCGGCGATCCCGGGCGGCGTGCTGGGCGGCATCACCGTCGTCCTCTACGGCATGATCGGCCTGCTGGGCGCGCAGATCTGGGTCCACAACAAGGTCGACCTGACGAACCCGCTGCACCTGGTGCCGGTCGCGGCGGGCGTGATCGTCGGCATCGGCAACGTGACGCTGAAGTTCACCGACTCCTTCGAGCTGGGCGGCATCGCGCTGGGCACCCTGATCGCGCTGCTCGGCTACCACGGCCTGCGCGCCCTGGCCCCGGCACACCTGAAGGACCCCCGGCCGGCGAACACGCCGCTGCTGGACGAGGGCACCAGCGCGTACGAAGACTGAGCACGCGCCCGGCCCCGGGGCGGCGGACCGCCCCGGGGCCGGGCAACTGTGGTGCGGGTCAGGAGAGTTGGGCGCCCGCCCAGTCGGCGTGGTCGCTGTTGATGCCGTTGCCGCCGTCGGTGACCCGCAGTTCGAGGGTCTTCACGCCCGCGACGCTGATGTCGACCGACTGCGTCGCGCTGCTCGGCGTCATCACGCCGGAGCTCTGGTACAGCCGGACGCCGTCGCCCCAGACCTCGAAGACCACCGAGCCGTTGGTGGTGATCTCGTCGTCCACGCCCACGTCCGAACGGAACCGGGTGTAGCCGCCGTTCAGGTTGTAGCTGACGGAGCTGTTGGCGTGGGTGCCGAGGCCGCGCGGGTAGCCGGTGCCGTTGAGGGTCAGCGGGTGGCCGTCGACGCTCTTGTCCTTCTGGGTGGTGCCGAAGTCGCTCCGGGCGCTGGTCCAGTTCAGGTTGGCCAGCGGGGTGGGCGAGTTGGCGATCAGCTTGGCGCCGGCCCAGTCGGCGTGGTCGCTGTTGATGCCGTTGCCGCCGTCGGTGACCCGCAGTTCGAGGGTCTTCACGCCCGCGACGCTGATGTCGACCGACTGGGTGGCGCTGCTCGGCGTCATCACGCCGGAGCTCTGGTACAGCCGGACGCCGTCGCCCCAAACCTCGAAGACCACCGAGCCGTTCGCGGTGATCTCGTCGTCCACGCCCACGTCCGAACGGAACCGGGTGTAGCCGCCGTTCAGGTTGTAGGTGATCGAGCCGTTGGCGTGGGTGCCGAGGCCCTTGGGGTAGGTGGTGCCGTTCAGCGTCAGGGTGCGGCCGTCGACGCTGCGGTCGCGCTGGATGCTGCCGAAGTCGCTGCGGGCACTGGCCCACGGCACGTCGCTGAGGTCGGTGGCGGCCCCGGTGGCGCCGGTGGTGACGGTGGCGGTGTTGCTGGCGCCGGAGAGGTTGCCGGCCGCGTCGACGGCCTTGACGGTGTAGGCGTAGGAGGTGGCCGGCGCCAGGCCGGTGGCGCTGCAGGTGGTGCCGGTGGTGGTGGCGACCTGGACGCCGTCGCGGTACACGTTGTAGCCGGTGACGCCGACGTTGTCGGTGGCGGCGCTCCAGCTCAGGTCGGCGGTGGTGGTGCCGACGGTGGCCGCGGTCAGCCCGGCGGGGGCGCTGGGGGCGGCGCTGTCGACGGCGGTGCTCCCGGCGTCGGCGGTGACGGTGGCGCCGGGGGCGACCGGCACGCTCACGTAGGAGACGGTCTGGCCGTAGAGGGTCTTGGTCTGCGGGGTCTGCGCGACGCCGTTGACGGTGATCTTCGACGGGGTGCCGTAGAACTGGGCTTCCCAGGTGATGCTGCCGCCGCTGTTGTTGGTCAGCGTGGAGGCGGTGGTGCCGTTGTGCTTGAGCTTGAGGTCGTTGCCGCCGACCTTGAGGTGGTCCAGCTCCACGTACGGGGTGTCCGCGGTGAGCCGGGAGACGGTGGCGACCTTGCCGTTCGGCGCGTCGGGCTGGACGCCCATCATGCCGTCGACGACGCTGCTGACCGCGAGGAAGGAGATCTCCGGGTAGCTGTCCCGGCCGGTCATCAGCTTCTTCAGCCAGGACCAGCCCTCGGCGGAGCGGTTGTACTGGTAGAACATCTCCGGCAGGTAGGAGGTCGCCTCGACGTTCAGGTCGTTGTCGTTGGCGGCGATGAAGTCGAGGTAGTTGCTGGTCCGCGGGCCCTGGTCGCCGAGGCCGGTGAGCATCATCAGGAAGCTGGCCTCGTGGCCCCAGCTGCTGTAGCCGGTGCCGGCCGCGTCCTTGCCGCGGTAGTAGCGGTTGTTGGCGGAGTCGAACCAGTTGGCCTCGAAGTAGGAGCGCAGCCGCTGGGCCCGGTCGGTCCAGGTGGCGCTGCCCGCGGTGTCGCCCTTGGCCTTGAGGATGGCGGCGTAGGCGACCATCGACTGGTACTGGTAGCCGAGCGAGTCGCCGGCCGAGACCAGGTTCTCGTTCGGGAACTCGAAGAAGGTGGCGGTGTACTCGCCGTTCTGCTTCTTCGCCACCGGCTGGTCGGCGGCCGGGTTGGCGTCGTTCCAGCTGACCTCGTGGTTGGCCAGGAACGAGCCCATGGTGGAGTCGTAGTACGCGGACAGCGTGGGGTCGTTGATCCAGTCCGCGTTGCCGGTCCACTGGTACTGCTTGTACGCCTTGGCCATCAGGTTGAACGGCGAGGGCAGTTCGCGGAAGCCGGTGCCGTCGATGTAGTACATCGCGCCGGTGGGGCTGTGCGCCCACAGCGGCCAGCCGTTCTGGCCGGGGGCCGAGGCGTCGGCGGCGAAGGTCTTGAGCATGCTGTAGGTCTGGGCGTCCAGGCCGAGGGCGTGCGCGCCGTCCGACTGGTGCGAGATGTCGCGGTTGTAGTACGACTCGCGGCTGGTGTAGGCGCCCCAGTAGCCGGGCTGCACGGTGCTGTGGTCGGCGTTCTGGAGGCGCCACCACTCGGGCTCGTGGCCCATCATCGGGTTGCCCGGGTAGAAGGTCATCCCGAGGGCGCGGTTCTTGCCCCAGTTGAAGCCGTCGTTCAGCGTGCTGTTCGGCGAGTTGATGGTCAGCGTGCTGGTCGGCGCGCCCACGTACTGCTGGACGGTGATCCGGTCGATCCGCGGCACCTCGCCCGCCGAGACGGCGGTCAGCTCGATGGTGTCGCCCGGCTTGAGGTCGACCTTGCTGCTGGTGCGGGTGTCGATGTTCTTGGGGTCGGTGTAGTCGGTGCCCCAGCGCTGGTTGTTCGACCAGCCGTCGACCTGCACGGAGTTGACGGCGAGCCGGTACGACACGCCGTTGGCGGTCATGCCGTTGTACCGGGTGATCAGGTCGTACGTGCCGGCCGTGCCGGAGAACGTGGAGCGGGCCGAACTGGTCTGCCCGGCCACGCCCTTGGCGTAGGTGGTGGTCTCGACCGGGTTGCCGTAGGCGCTGTGGTTCACCGTCTCGGTCGAGAAGTTGGTGAGGGCCATGTTCTCGGCCTGGAGCACGTAGGGGCCGGCGGTCGCCGCGACGGCCGTCGGTACGGGGGCGCCTGCCGCGAACGCGGTCGGTATCGCGACGGCGGTGCCGGCCGTGGCGACGAGCAGGGCGGCGGACAGGGCACAGGCCAATCGGCGCATGTGCGGTCGATCCTCTCGGGTGGGGGGAGGCCCGGAGCCATGGGGGCGGCGTCGGGTGATGGTGGAACGTGTGGGATTGCGTTGCCTATTGAGGACTTTCCGGTGAAGATCTGTCAATACGATTGCACTGAAAGGCAGAAGACTTGCATGACTCCCATGACGAGAGGGCTGCAAATTTTCAGTCAGTATTGCGTGGCATGTCACACGCGAGTAGGGTCCGGGCCGGTGCCTTGCCTTCGAGCGGACTCCAACTCCTAGGGTGACCGCGGCGCGCCGACCCCGGCGCCCGGAGAAGGGGAACCACCATGCGCTACCGCGTACTCGGCGGCACCGGCATCGAGGTCAGCACGCACTGCCTCGGCACCATGATGTTCGGCTCCGTCGGCAACCCGGACCACCAGGAGTGCGCCCGGATCGTGCACACCGCCCTCGACCGCGGCGTCAACTTCGTCGACACCGCCGACATGTACTCGGCCGGGGAGTCCGAGGAGATCGTCGGCAAGGCCCTGCAGGACCGGCGGGACGAGGTGGTGCTCGCCACCAAGGTGCACTTCCCGATGGGCGAGGGCCCCAACCGGGGCGGCAACTCCCGGCGTTGGATCGTCCGCGCCGTCGAGGACAGCCTGCGCCGGCTGCGCACCGACCGGATCGACCTGTACCAGGTCCACCGCCCCGACCACCGCACGGACGTCGAGGAGACCCTGTCCGTCCTCGGCGACCTGGTCCGGGACGGCAAGATCCGGGCCTTCGGCTGCTCCACCTTCCCGCCCGCCGACCTGGTCGAGGCGCACTGGGTCGCCGACCGCCGGGCCCTGCCGCGGTTCCGGACCGAACAGCCCCCGTACTCGCTGCTGGCCCGCGGCGTCGAGGCCACCGTGCTGCCGGTGGCCCGGCGGCACCACATGGGCGTGCTCACCTGGTCGCCGCTCGCCTCCGGCTTCCTGACCGGCCGTTACCGCCGCGGCGGCACGATCGACCTGAGCAGCGGGCGGGCCGCGCTGACCCCGCACCGCTTCGACCCGGCGCTGCCGGAGAACGTCCGCAAGCTGGAGGCCGTCGAGCAGCTGATCGAGGTCGCCGAGGGGCTGGGCCGCACCCTGCCCGAACTCGCCGTCGCCTTCCCGCTCGCGCACCCCGCCGTCACCTCGGTGATCATCGGCCCGCGCACCCCCGAGCAGCTGACCGGCCTGCTGGACGGCGCCGACCTGGTCCTCGACGACGAGACGCTCGACCGGATCGACGCGATCGTCCCGCCCGGCACCGACCTCTACCGGGCCGACGGCGCCTGGCAGTCCCCCGCCCTGGCCCCGGCCGCCCGCCGCCGCCCGACCGCCGACCGGGCCGCCGCCGACCCCCGGCCGTGACGGGCCCCCGGCCGTGACGGACCGTCAACTCCCCTTGTCGATACCCCATCCGTAAGCGCGCATTTCGCCCAACCACTTGACCGTGCCCTGTACGTCGCTATCGTCTCCCTCAGTATCCGGTCTAGACCTATGGCCGTCTCCCCGAGCTGTCGCACCGGTCGCACGGAGGCTCCGCACGTGATCGCACCCCGCGCCACGGCGGTGTCCGACGTGCCCCCAGAAACCGGCGCGGCCGGACGGCCCGGACCACCCCCACACCTGCGAAGGGCACGGAAACGATGCAGACCAAGAGAAAGGTGACCGTCGCCGTCGGCGCACTGGTCGCCCCGCTCCTCGGACTCACCATGTCCGCGGGCACCGCGAGCGCGCACGGCTGGGTCACCGACCCGGCCAGCCGCCAGGCGCAGTGCGCCAACGAGGTCGTCAGCTGCGGCCAGATCAAGTACGAACCGCAGAGCGTCGAGGGCCCCAAGGGCCTGACCAGCTGCAGCGGCGGCCACGCCGAGTACGCCGAACTCGACGACAACAACAAGGGCTGGGCGGTCACCAACGTGTCCTCCACCCAGACCTTCAGCTGGCACCTGACGGCCCGCCACGCCACGGCGAGCTGGCAGTACTTCATCGGCTCCACGCTGATCGCCCAGTTCCCCGGCAACAACGCCCAGCCGCCCGCCGACCTCAGCCACACCGTCAAGTTCGGCAGCTTCACCGGCCGCCAGAAGGTCCTCGCGGTCTGGAACGTCTCCGACACCGCGAACGCCTTCTACTCCTGCATCGACGTCAACATCGGCGGCACGGGCGGGACGACCGGCGGCACCACGGGCGGCACCACCGGTGGAACGACGGGCGGCACCACCGGCGGCACGACCGGTGGCACCACCGGCGGCACCACGGGCGGGACGGGCACCTGCACCGCCCCGGCCTGGGACTCCGGCCGCGTCTACAACGGCGGCGAGACCATCTCCTACGCCGGCCACAACTGGCGCGCCAAGTGGTGGACCCAGGGCGAACAGCCCGGCAGCACCGGCCAGTGGGGCGTCTGGGACGACCTCGGCGCCTGCAAGTAAGCAGCAGTAGCACCGAACCACGCACCCGCCCGGCGACCCCCTGTGGGGGAGGGTCCCGGGCGGGTGCGGCGTTTCCACGCAGGGGCCGGGGAGCGAAGCTCCAGGGGCCCGGGGAACGGCGGTGCCGAGGGGCGGGTGACCGACGGGCCGCGAAGCGCCACCCCGTTTCGGGCCGAAGGTCCTTGGCCGACGCCCCGTAGCGCCCCACTGTGTCCCGGCGATCAGCCCCTCGGCCCCGCCGTTCCCCGGGCCCCTGATTTCTCCCGTCCCGCCTGCCGAGAAGTTCCCCGGGCTCCTACATGCCCAGCTTGGCCAGCAGCTTCGCCCACCAGCCGCGCCGTTGGGCCGGGACGGCGGCCGTCGGCGGGGCCGAAGGGGGCGGCGGGGGCACGTAGGTGGGCTGGGCCGGGATGTGGACGGCGGCCGGGGGCGGGGTGGTGATGGCGGGGGCCGTGGTGCTGGCGGTGGGGGCCTGGGGCTGGAGGGCCGTCCGGGGGGTGAAGCGGGCCGGGAGGGCGGTCAGATGGCGCGACATCCAGTTTCCGCGCCAGACCAACTCTTCTTCGCCGACCGAGAGTTGGAGGTCGGGGAGCCGGGTCAGCAGGATGTCGATGCCGGTCTCCGCGATGGCCCGGCCGATCTCCTGGCCGGGGCACTCGTGCGGTCCGCTGCCGAAGGCGAGGTGCGAGCGGTTGCCGAACAGCGGGGTGTCGAGGTCGGGCCGGACGGCGGGGTCGGCGTTGCCGGCCGCCAGGCCGAGCAGCAGCATGTCGCCGGCCTTGATGACCCGGCCGCCCAGCTCGGTGTCCCCGGTCGCCCAGCGGCCGGGGACGAGCATGAAGGGCGGCGAGTCCCACAGCACCTGGTCGAGGGCGTCCGGCAGGGTCATCTGACCGCCCGACAGGTGGGCCCGGAAGCGCCGGTCGGTGAGGACCATCTTCAGCGTCTCGGAGATCAGGTTGCTGGTGGTCTCGTTGGCGGCGAGCAGCACCGAGCGCAGGTGCTGCAGCACCTCGTCCTCGGTGAGCGCGGAGGCGTGCTCGATCAGCCGGGTGACCAGGTCGGGGCCGGGTTCGGCCCGCTTGCGCTCCATGGTGCGGCGCAGCGACTCGACCACGTACTCGTTGCTGGCGTACGCGGTCTCGGTGCCGCGGACCAGGTCGCGGGCGGCCTCGACCAGGCGCGGGCCGTACTCCTCGGGCATGCCGACGAGTTGGGTCATCACCAGCATCGGCAGGTGCTCGGCGAACTGGGAGACCAGGTCGACCCGGCCGCTGTTGCCGAAGTCGGCGATCAGCTGGTCGGCGAAGCGGGTGACGTAGCGTCGCATGCCGCGCCGGTCGAAGCTGTTGAGGCCGTCGGTGACGGCGGTGCGCAGCCGGCGGTGCTCCTCGCCGTCGACGAAGGAGCAGGTCGGCTGCCAGGCGATCACCGGGAGGACGGGCGAGTCCTGGGCGACCCGGCCCTCCTGGAACTCGGTCCAGCGCCGGGAGTCGCGGGAGAACCGGGACGGGGTGCGCATCGCGGTGAGGTTGGCGGAGTAGCCGAGGACCAGCCAGGCGGGCAGGTCGCCGTGCAGCAGGACGGGGGCGACCTCGCCGTGCTCGGTGCGCAGCTTCTCGTAGAAGCCAGCCGGGTCGGCCTCGGCCTCGGGGCCGAACAGGCTGAGCAGCGGGTCGCGCTGCGGGGCGGCGGTGCCGCGGTGGGCGGGGCAGCCGGGCGGCGGGACGGCGGCGCCCGGCTGCGGCGCGTACGGGTCGTACGCGGGTTCTTCGTACGTCACGGGGGGACTCCGGGGGAAGGCTCGGTGCGGGCGGACGGGGTGACGGGGGGGTCAGCCGACGGGCTGGGCGGCGAGCGCGTACAGGTACCGCATCAGGGCCATCAGGACGTCGCGGCTGGACTCCCGGGAGCGGGCGTCGCACGCCACGATCGGGACGTGGTGCGGCAGGTCGAGCGCGGCCCGCAGTTCGTCGACGGGGTAACCGGGCGACTCCGGGAAGGAGTTGATGGCGACCACGAACGGGACGCCGCGGTCCTCCAGCCGTCCCAGCACGTCGAAGGAGACCTCCAGGCGGCGGGTGTCGACCAGGACGACCGCGCCCAGCGCACCCTCGAACAGGCCGTTCCAGAGGAACCAGAAGCGCTCCTGGCCGGGGGTGCCGAAGACGTACAGCACGAGTTCGTCGCTGATGGTGATCCGGCCGAAGTCCATCGCCACGGTGGTGGAGCTCTTGCGCTCCACCCCGGCCAGGTCGTCGACGCCGGCGCCGGCCTCGGTCATGGTCTCCTCGGTGGTCAGCGGGCGGATCTCGCTGACCGAGCCGACCAGCGTGGTCTTGCCGACCCCGAAGCCGCCGACGATGACCACCTTGACGGCGTTGGCCATGGTGGCCGGGAGCAGTTCGGCCTCGCGCGGCCCGCGCACCGGTTCAGAGCCGCTGAAGTCCATGGATCACTGCCTCCAACAGGGAAAGGTCGGGAAGGACGGCGCGCGGGATGGGAGCCCGGGCCTCGATCCTGCGCTCGGCGAGCAGTTCGGCCAGCAGGACGGTGACCAGGCTGTTCGGCAGGCGCAGGTACGCGGAGATCTCGGCCACCGAGAGCGGGGAGCCGCAGATCCGCAGGATCGCGGCGTGCTCGGGCTGCATGGTGGGTTCGGGGCGGGAGCGGGCGACGATCAGGGTCACCAGGTCGAACCCGGCGGCGCCGGCCTTCCGGCCGCGCCCACGGCTGATCACGTACAGCCGCTCCGGGTTGGCGTCCGCCCAGTCCTGGTCGCTCATCCCCGCACCTCGCTGCGGCCGGCGGCCGGCGGGTTCTTCGGACGGTCGGCCCGGTGCCCCGTCGGACCCGCTGCCGGGCCGCGCGTCCGACGCTCCGTCGGCTCCGCGGCCGGACAGCCCCCCGGCGGTCCGTCGGGTCGGGTCGCCCGAATCACGCGATCTGCTCGCCGTTGCGGACGGGCGTGGTGAGGTGTTCGCCGATCCGGGCGACCAGGTCGCGCATCCGCTGGCCGACCAGTCCGGCGTCCACGCCCTCGTCGGCGAGGACCGCGAGGAAGGCCCGGGAGCCGGCCGCCATCAGGTAGAAGAAGCCGCCGCCGACCTCGATCACCACCAGGCGCATCCGGCCGTCGCCGTGCGGGAACTCGTGGCCCACGGCGTGCGCCAGGCTCTGCAGGCCGGCGCAGGCGGCGGCCAGCCGGTCCGCGGTGTCGGGGTCGGTGCCGTACTGGGCCAGCCGGAGTCCGTCGGCCGACAGGACGATGGCGTGCCGTGCGTGCGGGACGCTCTCCGCGAGGTCCCTGAGCATCCAGTCCATGTTGGTCCGTTGCTGAATCACTTCTCGCCTTTCCCTGCTGACTCTTCACTGGCGTGGCGGCCGCCGGTCCCGCCGGCGGACGGCTGGTGGCCGTTGACGCCGTCGGTGAAGGCGGCCAGCCACAGGCCGGGCTGGACCGGCTCGGGGGCGGGTTCGGGGGCCTGCGCCGCCCGGGGCGCGGGGGCCTCGGCGCCGAAGCGCGGCGGGGCGGCGTGGCGGCGGCGCTGGGGCAGGCCGTTGGCGGTGCGTTCGACGACCACGGGCACGTCGTCCTCTGCTGCGGGTGCGGGGGCCGGCACGGCGCGCGGGTGGGTGCCGGTCCGGGGGAAGGCCGCGGCGGCGGCGAAACCGCCCGCGGGGGTGTGGGTCGCGGCGGGCGCCGGGGCGTGGGCCGGGACGGCGGCCGGGGCGGGGACGACGGGGCCGCGGTACGGCTCGCCCTCGGGTTCCATCCGGCGCGGCGGGACCACGGTGGGGGCGCTGCCGGCGATCCGGCCGATGCCGTGGGCGCGGCTGGGCGCGGGCGCGGTGGTGATGTAGCGCTGCGGGACGATCAGCACGGCCCGGACGCCGCCGTACGCGGACGGGCGGAGCGAGACCTGGAAGCCGTAGGCGCGGGCCAGCCGGCCGACCACGGCGAGGCCGAGGCGCGGGGTCTCGCCGAGGTCGTTCAGGTCGATGCCGGACTGGGCCTCCTCCAGCATCCGTTCGGCCCGGGCCCGGCCCTCCTCGCCGAGGCTGAGGCCGCCGTCCTCGATCTCGATCGCGATGCCGGTCTGCACCTCGACGGCGGTGAGGTGGACGTCGGTCTGCGGCGGCGAGTAGCGGGTGGCGTTGTCGAGGAGTTCGGCGAGGGCGTGGATCAGCGGTTCGACGGCGGGGCCGGTGACGGCGACCTCGGAGACCGGGTGCAGTTCGACCCGGCGGAAGTCGAGGATGCGGGAGATGCCGCCGCGCAGCACGCTGTACAGCGGGACGGGGTTGTTCCACTGGCGGCCGGGGCGGGCGCCGCCGAGGACGGCGATGGAGTCGGCGAGCCGGCCGATCAGGGCGTTGCCGTGGTCGATCACCAGCAGGTCGTCGAAGACCGCCGGGTCGTTGCCGTGCCGGTCCTCCATCTGCCGCAGGTCGACGGCCTGGCGGTGGACGATGGCCTGCACCCGGCGGGCGATGTTGACGAAGGCGCGCTGCGCGGACTCGCGCATCGCCTCCTCGTTGTCGACCGCGTCGAGGACGGAGCGGATCACGGCGAGCCGGGCGTCGTGGAAGTCGTCGCCGGCGTTGGGGACGTGCTGCTGCTCGTAGGAGCGGAGCACGTCGGTGACGTACTCGCCGCCCTGGAGGCGGGCGACGGCGGCGGGCAGTTCCTGCTTGGCGAGCTGGAGCATGCCGGCCTGCTGGCGGGCCAGCCGGTGGCGCAGTTCCTCCTCCCGGCGGGCCGTGTCCTCCTGGGCCAGTTCCAGCGCGCGGCCGCGGCGCACCGCCTCGAACCCGGCCACCGCCACGGCCGCCGCGCCGACCAGGCCGCACCAGAGGATCGCCGCGGCCCGCCCGGGGGCGCCGGCGACGGCGAGGCCGACCGCCGCGCCGATCACCGCCGCGGGCAGCAGGCCGACGAGCACGGCTGCGGGCAGCCGGTTTCCTGGTGACGATCCGGCTCGAAGCATCAGCATCCTCAATACGGTCTGGGACGGGGACGGCGGAACGGCGGCACGGGCGGGCCGGGCGGTGCGGCGGGGCCCGGGCGCGCAGCAGCATAGCCGGTGCACGAGGGGGCTGACGGTTCGTCAGCCCCCTTTTCTACCAGGAGAATTGGCCCGGTGGGCGGACTTCCCGACGCGCGGGCCGAGCGGTTCCGCCACCGCACGCCCGGCTCATAGGCTTGTCGCATCACGCGCTCCCGCGCGCCCGTCACCGCCGGATTCACCCGGACGAGCGGTGCTCACGACAATTTCCCGCCCCTGCCCGGGGCCCGGTGGTAGGGCCGCACCCGACCGAGCCTACTGACGGACTGTCAGATCGTCATATCCACCCAGAATATTCACGGAGCGCAACACTCCCCGCGCGCCCCGGGGGACTTCACCGGGCCGGGCAGGGGCGCGGCGAACCGCCCGCCCACCGAGGGGAACCCGCATGAGCACCGAACCGCCCCGGCCCGACCGCCGCGCCCTGCTCCGCGCCGGACTCGGCCGGTTCCCGCACCCGCGCGGAGCGCGGATCGTCGGGGGTCAGGTCAGTTCCAGCACCTTTCGGCCGCAGCGCAGGAAGATCCGGCGGGTCGCGGTGGGCCTGGTGAGGTCGTGGGTGCCGAGGACGACGCGGAGGCGTTCGTCGGCGTCGGTGCGGGTGAGCGGGACGGTGCGCTGTCCGCCGTCGGTGGTCTCGACGACGAGTTTGAGGCCGCCCGCCTCGGCGACCCGGCGGACCTGGTTGAGGCTGGGGAGCTGGCCGGCCACCTTGACCAGGAGTTCGCCGAGCGTCGCAGCGCCGTGCGCGGCCGGATCGGCGGCGGGCAGCGGCCCGGCCGCGGAGAACCGGCGCACCGAGTAGCGGGCCCGGAAGGCGTCGCGGGCGGCGAGCGCGGCGTCCGCCCCGTGCACGGTGGCGGTGACGGCGGCGGCCAGCAGGGTCTTGACGGCCATCGGGTGGCGGCGGCCGTCGTCGACCTGGCGGAGCAGCAGTTCGACCTCCTCGTCGAGGAGTTCGGTCAGGGCGCGGAGGTAGTCGGGCAGCAGCCGGTCCGCGCAGGACATCAGGCGGCCGAACATCTCCTCGGCGGGGAAGGCGAGGCCGACGAAGTTGTTCTTCGACTTGCTCATCTTGGCGCCGGTGCCGTCGGTGCCCTCGATCAGGCCGGTGGCCAGCACCACTTCGGGCCGCTGGCCCTGCGCGGCCATCACCCGGCGGCACATCTGCAGGTTCAGCAGCTGGTCGAGGCCGCCGAGTTCGACGTCCGCGACGACCTCCACCGAGTCCAGTGCCATCACGACGGAGTAGACCAGCTCGGCCAGCGTCAGTCCGCTGCCCTCGGCGAGCCGGGTGCGGAAGTCCTCGCGCTGGAGCGCGGCGGAGGCGGGCAGGCGGGAGAGGACGTCGAGGAAGCGCGGGAGTGTCATCGGGGCGAGCCACTCGCTGTTGAACCGGAACTCGGCCTGTGCGAAGTCGAAGAACGGGCCGACCTGCTGCCGGTAGGTGGCGAGGTTGCGGAGCACGTCCTCCTCCGTGAGCGGGGGGCGTTCGGCGCTGCGGCCGGACGGGTCGCCGATCCGGGCGGTGATGTCGCCGACCAGGAACACCACCCGGTGGCCCATCCGTTGCAGGCGGCCGGCCAGGATCATCGGGACGGCGTGGCCGAGGTGGACGTCCGCCCCGGTGGGGTCGATGCCGAACTTGACCGTCAGCGGGCGGCCTTCGGCGAGCAGCGCGGCCAGCCGGTCGGTGCCGGGGAGGACCTGGGCGGCGCGGGCGCCGAGCAGGTCGGCCTGGCGGGCGGGCGGGAGGCCGGAGAGGTCGGCGGTGCGGCGTTCGGCGAGCAGTCCGAGCAGTCGGCCGAGTTCCGGGCCCTCCCGCAACTCCCCCTCGTCCTCGATGAGTTCACGGAGCCGGGTGACGGTGCGGTCGAAGGCGGTGGCGGCCATGGCCATCCTCTCGGGGGGGGTGCGGCGGCGCGCGGCGGCGACCGGCCGCGCACCACGAACGAGAACGGAGTTCGGGGGTGGCCGGGACGGCGGAGCTGCCGGCCGGCCCGCGAAGGGGCGGCCGCCCAGGGCTCGCGGCGGGTGGCGGCGACCCGGCGACGCGGGGGCCGGGCGCGCTCAGGGGCGGCGCGCGGCGGGCGTCGGCGGGGTCGTGCGGAGGGCCGGGAAGCCCGGCCGCCCGGGAAGCGGGCAGGCCGGAGGGCGGTGCGAGCCGCCACTAATATCGCTTCACCACGCGAGCCTCCGGGGACAGGGAACGGCGGGGGCGCCCGTGCGCCCGGCACCGCCGTCGTCGCCCATCCTGTCCCACCCGCCCCGCCCCGCGCACCTGGTTTTCTCCCGGGGAACGCGACCGGTGGGCGGACCCGGAAGGGCCCGCCCACCGGTCGCGGCCGGATCGGTCTGCTGCCGGATCAGTTCAGCGCGTACCCGAGGACGCCCTCCGCGTTCCGCCCCTCGCAGTTGAGGTCGTTCGAGTCGAAGTGCTCGCCGTTGACCGTGCAGCGCCGCACCGGGCGGCTCGCCAGGCCGGCCGGCGGCGCGTCGTTGATGAAGCCGAGCTGGGCCACGTACTGCTGGCCCTCGCAGTTCCCGGCGACCGAGGTGAAGGTGTCCGTCGAGTTCCAGACCTTGCACGCGTACAGCGCGTGGGTCCCGGCCGCCTGGCCGGTGTAGAGCCAGCCGAGGCTGCCCTCCAGGTAGTACCCGGCCGGCGTGGCCCCGGTGCCGCTCTGGTGCTCCGGGCCGTTGTAGCGCTCCAGCGCGACCGTGCCGGCCACCGGCTGGGTGAGGCACTGGACCTGCGCGGAGCCGCCCCACACGCCGTCGGGCGGCAGCAGGGCGGCGCGGACGGTCCGGGCGGGGCCGAGGTCGTCCCGGTAGGCCGTCGGCACGCCCAGGGTGCGGCACTGGGCGGCGCCGAACCCGGCCGCGGCGGCCGACGCCAGCGCGTCGTTGACGGCCGCCTGCCTGGCGGCCGAGGCGGTGGAGTAGCCGTAGGACTCGCCGGAGTAGTCGGCCTGTGCCGGGGTCGCCGAGGCCGGTATCGCGGCGGCGAGGATCATGGTGCCGGCGACCGCGCCGGTCGCGAGCAGTCGGGAGAGCGCCTTCATGTGTCTGCCCTTTCGCCATTGAACTGGACATATCAATTAGCGCATCGCCGGAACGGCCTTGTCATCAGCAGGGATGAATCATGGGAGCTTTTGGCTTGTTCTCAGTTTGCGGCGATCGGTCTGCCGCGCCCCGGGCGCGGCGGCTTCCGGTCGGGCCGACGGCCTGTCAGAGTGGGTGCCCCGTTCCGACGAGAGGATGAGACGACCGGATGACGATCGGCCAGGAATCGGCGGTCGACCGAGCGGTCGACCGGATGCGGGAGATCGCCGCGCAGCTGCCGCCGACCGACGGGGTGGCGGTGTTCAACCGGATGTACCTGACCGTCACCGAGCTGGTCCGCGACCGCCTCGCCGACGGCTACTTCGCCGACCCGGCCGCGATGGCCGGACTGGACGGCGTGTTCGCCGCCCGCTACCTCGCCGCGGTCGACGAGGACCGGGCCGGGCGCCGCCCGGCCGCCTGCTGGCGGCCGCTGTTCGAACTGCGCGGCACGCCCGGCATCCACCCGCTGCAGTTCGCGCTGGCCGGGATGAACGCCCACATCGAGAACGACCTGCCGCTGTCCGTGCTGGACACCTGCCGGCTCACCGGGTGCGCCCCGGAGCAGCTGGAGGGCGACTACCTGCGGATCAACACCCTGCTGGCGCAGGTCGAGGCGCAGGTCCGGACCACCCTGCTGCCCGAGCCCGCCGAACTGTCCGCCGCCGACCCGCTGCTGCACGTCCTCGGCGTCTGGAGCATCGACCGGGCCCGGGACGCCGCCTGGGCGTCCGTGCTGGCGCTCCGGGAGCTGCGCCGCCTGCCGCCCGCCGCCCGGCTGGCCGCCGAGGCGCTGTCCGGCTCGGTCGGGATGGTCAGCCGGGCCCTGCTCGTCCCGCTGGGCCCGGCCTGACCGTCCGTCAGTTCCCCGCGCCCCGGTAGCGGACGTGGTCGACGTGCCAGACGTAGGAGTGCGCGATGGTCTCCAGGGCCGCGGCGTGCCGCGCCGGGGCGCCCGGACCGGCGGCGGCCAGGGCGTCGATCCCGCGCCGGGCGGCGGCGGCGCGCTCCTCCGCCAGCCGGGCGGCCGCGGCGTGCCCGGCGGCCGCGTCGCCCCCGTGCTCCCGCGCGAGCAGCGGGACCAGGTTCAGCGAGACCGGGGCGCCCTCCGCGGACTCCCGCGCGTAGGAGCAGAGGTCGTTGAGCAGGCCCGCCAGGTCGGCGACGGCCTCCTCGGCCTCCCGCACGGCCGCCGAGTCCCGCTCCGCCGCCGACAGTTCGTAGCGCAGGACGACCTCGGCGAGGGCGAGCAGGGTCCGGGCGAACACGGTGTGCGGACGAACCTCCCGGTACTCGCGCAGACCGGCCGCCCCGTCCCGGGTCGCCCCGTCCCCGGCGGGCCGGTGCGCCTCCCAGACCGTGCCGAACAGGACGTCCCGCAGGCAGCCGGTGACCCGCAGGTACTGCTCGGCGGTGGCCCGGTCCCGCAGCCGCGCCAGCAGGTCGCGGAGCGCCGCCCCGAAGGCGTCGGCGTCCGGGGCCGGTGCGCCGCCTGCGAGTTGGTGCACGCAGGGCTGGACCCGGCGCACCAGTCCGGCCGGGTCGGCGGCGCCGGCCTCCTCGCCGTGGGTGTCGTCGAACGCGGTGAGCCAGAGGAAGAGGTCGGCGGTGAGGCGGAGGCCGTCCGGGTCGGCGGTGGGGAAGGTCCGGGCCACGCCGTGCGCCACGATGTCGCACAGCACCCGCCGCTTGCCGGACGCGGCGAGCAGCGGGAAGCGGTCCAGCCACTCCCCCAGGTGGGCCCGGACCCGCTCCGCGTGCGGGCTGCTCGGGAAGGGGCCGGGGAAGACCGGGGCCAGGTCGGGCATGGTCAGGCGGGCGGTGGCGCTCACACCGCCTCCCGGGCCGCCGCGTGCCCGCGGGCCTCGACGGTCATCTGCAGCGCGGAGGGGTGGACGGTGATCGCGGGCACCGGCCGGACGGTGCGGCCGGGCACCTGTCGCAGTGTCCAGCGGGAAGCGATCAGCGCGGTCAGGACGGTGGCCTCCGCCCAGGTGAAGCCGTCGCCGATGCACATCCGCTTCCCGGCGCCGAACGGGATGTAGGCGCCCCTGGGGGGCTGCGGCCGCTCGGGCAGCCAGCGGTCCGGGTCGAAGCGCAGCGGGTCGGGGTACAGCTCGGGGTCGCGGTGCAGCGCGTACGGGCTCCACAGCAGGTCGGCCCCGGCGGGCAGGTCCGCGCCGCCGAGCCGGATCGGGACGGTGGTCTCGCGGGTGACGATCCAGCCCGGGTTGTGCAGGCGGAGCGTCTCGGTGACGAGCCGTCGGGTGAGCGGCAGCCGGGGCAGGTGCGCGGCGGTGAGCGGGCCGCCGGCCAGCACCTCGTCGACCTCGCGGTGCAGCCGCTGCTCGATCTCCGGGTGGCGGCCCAGTTCGTGGAAGAGCCAGGCCATGGTGACGGCGGTGGTCTCGGAGCCGGCGGCCAGCAGGGCGGTGATCTCGGACAGGATCTCCTCGTCGTCCAGCGGCCGGCCGTCCTCGTCGCGGGCCTCCAGGAGCAGGGTGACCAGGTCGTCCGCGGGGTCGGGGTCGGCCCGGTGGGCGGCGACGATGTCGCTGACGGTGCGGCGCAGCAGGGTGCTCGCGGCCCGGAGCCGGCGGTTGCCGGGCAGCGGGAGCCGTTCCCAGCCGGAGAACGGGACGACGGCGCGGCGGACGGCGGCCTGGAAGACGGTGTCGACGCCGTTCATGACGGCCTGGGCCGGGCCGCGTTCGGGGTCGGCGGAGAACAGCACCGACATGACGACGCCCTGGGTCATCAGCTGCATCTCGTTGAGCACGTCGAGCCGTTGCCCGGGCTGCCAGCCGCCGATGGCGGCCTCGGCGGTGCTGCTCATCCGGTCGATGTAGGAGTTGATCCGGTCGCGGTGGAAGGCGGGCTGCATCAGGCGGCGGCGCCGGAGGTGCTGCTGTCCTTCGGCGATCGGCAGCGGCGAGCCGCCGAACAGGCGGAGCTTGTCGAACAGCCGGCCCTTGCCGAGGTTGCCGGACTGGGTGGTGAGCATCTCCCAGATCAGTTCGGGGGCGTTGACGACGTACACCGGGCGCGGGCCGACCTGGATGCGCACCAGGTCGCCGTGGCGGCGCAGTCCCTGGAGGAAGGCCAGCCGGTCGCGGAGCATCGGCCCCACGTGTCCGAGGCCGGGCAGGCGGCCCGGGGCCTGCGGGACGGGGGTGGCGGGAGTCCCGGGGGCGACGGCGGTGGTGGCGACGGTGGTGGTCACGGGCGGTGCTCCCTCGGCGGGCGGGTGTGCAGGAGCCGGCGGGCGGCGAGGACCTCGGCGCGGATCATCGCCTCCGGCGCGTAGAGGGTCTTGTCGTGCCAGAGCGCGGGGTGCGGGCGGCTGTCGGCGGTCGCGGCCAGGAAGTCCTCGGCGCGGTCCAGGGCGCGGTCCAGGGCGCGGGCGTGCCCGGGGCGCCGGGCCGTTCCGGGCGCGCTCAGCAGGGTCTTGACGGCGTAGGCGGTCTCCTCGGCGGTGCCGCCCCAGACGCCCCAGGAGCCGTCGGGGTGCTGGGTGTCGAGGACCCAGTCGGCGGCGGCCGTGACGGCGCGTTCCGCCCGGGGGCCGGGGAGGCCGGCCAGCGCGGTGGCGCAGCGTTCGGTGGCGTAGTACGGGGAGGCGTGCCACTTGTCGGTCCAGTGGCCCTCGGGCCGCTGGTGCCCGGCGGTCCAGTCGGCGACCCGGCGGATCACCGGCAGGTGGGTGTCCGCGGTCCCGGGGTGGTGGCGCAGGTGGGCCCGCAGGGCCTGCAGGGCGTGCGCGTTGGCGCTGAGCGAGCCGGTGTCCTCGCCGATGTAGCAGTCGTAGTGGCGGCCGTTGTCGAAGGCGGCGAGCGGGGCGGGGTCGCGGGGGCGGTCGACCAGGGCGGCGACCAGCACCGTCATGGCGGTGTCGTCGGCGTCGAT
This sequence comes from Kitasatospora sp. NPDC088391, assembly GCF_044753345.1. NCBI lineage: Bacteria > Bacillati > Actinomycetota > Actinomycetes > Kitasatosporales > Streptomycetaceae > Kitasatospora > Kitasatospora sp. NPDC088391. The sequence continues at coordinate 94,090 of NZ_JBIVNB010000018.1, read as the reverse complement.
CATCAGTCCGGGCGAGCCGCGGACGCCCTCGGGGTCGTAGAGGTGGTCGACCCAGCGGCGCAGGGTGGGGACGCCGACCGGCGGCAGGCCGGGGCGGGCGAGCGCGGCGGCGACCCAGAGCCGTTCGAAGACGGTGATCGGCGCGGCTTCGGGCAGCAGGCCGCCGTAGCGGTGGGCGGCGGCGGTGAGCGCGGCGGCGGCGCGCTGCCGCCAGGGGCCGGAGCCGGGTCCGGCGAGCCGGGCGGCGGTGGCGGCCGGGGAGCTGCCGAGCAGCCCGTCCGGCGCGGGCAGCAGGGCGTCGGGCAGCAGGTGGGCGACGCCCTCGAAGGTGTGGTGGAGCTTGACCGGGACGCCGCCGGCGGCCGCGCACTTGCGGGCGACGGCCTCGGGCGCGGCGGCGTGGTAGCCGCCGGGGACGGCGGGGCGCGGGCCGAGCGGGGGGAGGCCGGCGGCCGCGCGCCGGTCGAGGCGCTCGGCGGTGCGGGCGACCAGGCCGGGGACGAGGATCTCGGCGGCCGCGGTGTCGGGCCACGGCCCGGCCGGTGGCAGGCCGGCGAGGGCGGCGAGGCCGCGGGCGGCGGCCGCGGCGAGGCGGTCGGCGGTGTCGCCGGCGGCGGGTTCCCGCTCCAGCACCGCGAGCAGCGCCTCGACGGCGCTCAGGGTCGGCAGCAGCCGGTAGGGGGGCGGGCCGTCGCCCCAACTGCCGTCGGTGGCCTGCTCGTTGAGCAGGTAGGCGATCCGGGTCGGCTCGCCGGGCAGCCACGGGGCGGCGGACAGCACCCGGGCCGTCTCGTACGGGGACGGGCGGACGCTGCCCCAGGGGTCGGCGTCGACCGCGTCGATCAGCGCGTCGGCCGCGGCGTTCAGCGGGGCGGCCGCGGCGGGGCGGGCGTCGGCCGCGGGCCGGCGTTCGGCGAGGGCGGTCGCCCGGGCGGGGCCGGCGTCGTGGTGCTGGTCGTTCATGCCTGCCTCGTGGTCGCGGATCGGGCGATCTCCCGCAGCGCCGCGCGGGCGCCGGCCGGGAAGGGGGCGTGGTCGAGGGCGGTCAGCGCCTGGGCCAGCCTGGTCCGGATGAGTTCCTCGACGGCCTGCCGGGCCCCGGTGGCCTCCAGTACGGAGCGGACCACGGCGGCGTCCCGCTCGGTGAGGTTGGGGCGGCCGAACCGGGCGTGCAGGGCGCGCAGTTGGCGGTGCGAGGCGCGCTGGGCGGCGAGCGCCATCAGCACCGTGGCCTTGCCCGCGCGCAGGTCGTCCAGGACCGATTTGCCGGTCCGCTCGGGGTCGCCGAAGACGCCGAGCAGGTCGTCGCGGAGTTGGAAGGCCTCGCCGAGCGGCAGGGCGAAGGCGCTGAGGGCGGCCTCGGCCTGCGGGGTGGCGCCGGCCAGGGCGGCGCCGACGTGCAGCGGCCGTTCGACGGTGTACTTGGCGGTCTTGTACCGGATCACCCGGAGCGGGGTGTCGACGTCCGCGGAGAGCCGGCCGGTGGTCTGCAGGTCGAGGTACTGGCCGTAGAGCACCTCGCCGCGCATCTCGTCCAGCAGCGGCAGGAGGCGTTCGGGGCGCCGGGCCGCCAGGCCCGCCCCGTTCAGCAGTTCGTCGGACCAGATCAGCGCGAGGTCCCCGACCAGGACGGCGGCGCCCTGGCCGTGCCGGTCGGCGCGGGCGGCCGGGCCGCCGTGGGCGGCGAGGTAGGCGGCGGCCATGGCGCGGTGGGTGGAGGGGCGGCCGCGCCGGGTGTCGCTGGCGTCCATCACGTCGTCGTGGATGAGGGCGAACGCCTGGAAGAGTTCCAGGCCGGCCGCCGCCCGGACCGCCGTCGCCCGGTCGCTCCCGCCGCCGGCGGCGTGCCAGCCGGTGACGCACAGCAGGGGGCGGAGGCGTTTGCCGCCGGCCAGGAAGGTCCTGATCCGGTCGATCAGGGACCGCAGCTCCGGGCCGGGCGCGGACTGCTCCTTGGCGTCCAGGAACGTGGCCAGCGCCGCGTCGACCTCCCGCCGCACGGCCCGGAGGTCCGGTGCGGCGGGAGCGGGTATGACCTCGGGCGCGGGCGTCTCGCGTCTCTTGTGGTCGAGAACGGCCAATGGAGGTTCCTTAAGCAGCTGATTCAGGTCAGGAACGCACATCCCCAGACGTTTCGGCTGTCATGCCTGGTCCAGGTGTGGCGCAGAACACGCCGTCCGTGCGGTTCGATCCCCCCGATGCCACGTCACCCCCCTCGGTGCGTACACACCCTGACGGAGCCTCAGACCGTCAGGCGCTCCCCCGCCGGTCGGCCCGCCGTCCGCCCCGCCCGGATCGGGGTGAACGCGGCGGGCAGCGCCTTCAGGCCCCGGTAGATCGGCCCGCCGTGGTACGTGAGCCGCGCCGCGGGCACGGCCAGCCGGATGTCCGGCAGGTAGGACGTGAGCCGCTCGATCGCCGCGGTGGCGACCAGCACGGCGGTGGACCGGGCCGGGCAGCCGTGCGGGCCCGCGGCGAAGGCCAGGTGCGCCTTGTTGCCGGACCGGTGGTCCTCCTTCGGCGGGTTGCTGTGCGGGCAGGTGTTCGCGGCCGCGTAGGAGACCATCACCGGCGAGCCCGCCGGGATGTACGCACCGTGGAACTGCACGTCGTACCGGGGGAAGTGCAGGCTGTAGTTCGCCAGCGGGGAGTCGTTCCAGAGCGCCTCGTCGATCGCGTGCTGGATCGGCAGGCTGCCGCTGGTGAGGCTGCCGAAGTAGCGGTCGTCGGAGAGCATCCGGGCCAGCGTGCTGGCGATCAGGTTGGTCAGCGGCTCGTTGCCCGCGCCGAGCACGATGATGACCTGCTGGAGCACGTCCTCCGGGCTCAGCCCGTTCGGGTGGTCGATGAACCACGAGGTCAGGTCGTGCCCGCGCTGCTGCGCCTTGGTGGCGTACAGGGTGCCGAGGTACTCGTTCAGCGACTGCGCGCCCAGCGCCATCTGCTCGGGGTCGGAGCCGACCATCGCGGTCAGCGCCTCCAGGAGCCGCTGCGCGTACTCGTCGGGCATGCCGAACAGCGCGTTGAAGACCATCAGCGGGATCTGCCGCGCGTACTGGGCGACCAGGTCGGCCTCGCCGTCCGCGCCGAACCGCTGCAGCAGGGTGTCGGCGTAACGGAAGGTCAGGTCCCGGACGTCGTGCGGGTCGAGCAGGCTGAAGCTGTCCGTGATGACGCTGCGCAGGTGGGCGTGCTGCTCGCCGTCGGCGAAGAACAGGCTGGGGCGCCACTGCACGTGCGGCATGATCGGGCTGTCCGGCGGGACCAGGTCCATCCAGGACCGGGTGTCCTTGGTCCAGGTCTCCGTGTCGTGCAGCAGGTCGATGGCCGCGCGGTAGTCGGTGACCAGGTGGACGACCACGCCGGGGGAGATCTCCGCGCGGCCCACCGGCCCCTGCAGGCGCAGCAGGTCGTAGCTGCGCCCGGGGTCCGCGTCGTGTTCCGGCCCGTGGATGCGCACCGGGACGGCGGGAGGGGTGGGGGTCACGAGGTTTTCTCTCCGGCTCGGGCGATCAGGTGGGCGGTGAGGGCGATCAGCGCGTCCAGGGTGGAGTTCTTGTCCCGGGCGTCGCAGGTCACCAGCGGGGTCCGCGGGTCGAGGTCGAGCTTGGCGCGCAGGGTGTCGAGGTTGTGGTCGGGCGAGGTCGGGAAGGTGTTCACCGCGACCGCGTAGTCCAGGCCGCGCTCCTCGATCAGGTCCATCACCTCGAACGACTGGTCCAGCCGGCGGGTGTCGGCCAGCACCAGGGCGCCGATGGCGCCGTCGGCGATGTCCTCCCACAGCGGCAGGAAGCGGCGCTGCCCGGGGGTGCCGTACAGGTACAGGACGACCTTGGCCTGCGGCACGGTGAGCCGGCCGAAGTCGATGGCGACCGTGGTGGTGGTCTTGTCGCGCAGGCCGTCGAGGGTGAGGTCGTCGGCCGAGGCGGCGGCGTCGGTCATCACCTCGTCGGTGTGCAGCGTCGGGATCTCGGACAGCGTCCTGATCGCGGTGGTCTTCCCGATGCCGAGGGGCCCGGCCACCAGGATCTTCAGCCGCTGGTGGTCCCCCTCGGGGAGGTAGACGGGGCGGGGGCTACTTCCTGAGCGCGCGGAGTCCACTCAGCACCTCTTCCAGGAGTTCTTTGGACGGGCGGGCGGCGCTCGGGTCGGGGAGCAGGGCCTCGGGGGCCGGGACGCGGACCTGCAGGTGGCCGCCGTCGAGGAGTTGGGAGACCAGGACCTTGCACACGCCGGTCTGCAGCCGCAGGTAGGCGGCCGTCTCGCTGACCGTCAGCGCGCCCCCCGTGAGCAGCGAGATGATCCGCTGCTGCACGGGGGTGTGGTGCGGGGCCGGCGGCAGGCCGGTGGCGACCACGGCCATCAGCGAGTGGACGGTGTTGCGGGTCGGCGTGCCGACGCCCCGGGTGGCCAGGTAGCTGGGGATCATCCGCCGGCGCGGCAGGGGGCGGCTCATGACGCCCCCTGTGTCCGGGCGGGGACGGACATCAGTTGTTCACCGAGCTTCTTGGCCTGGCGGGCCATGATGTGCGCGACCGTGCCCATGGGCATGTCGAGGCCCCCCGCGACGGCGATGAAGGTGTTGGTGCGGGCGCCGGCCGGCATGATCATGTACGTGCCGTGGGCGTTCTGCACGGTGATGGTGGTGACGGGCGTCCCGTCCGGGGCCTCCAGCGCGGCGTTGGCCGCGGCGCGGGCCGCGCCGTGCAGGGCGGCCGTCATGGCGGAGATGCCCTCGGCGGTGTCCCGGCCGAGTCCTTCCGTCGCCCCGATGACCATGCCGTCGCTCGACAGGATGAGGGCGTGCTTGACCTCTTTGCTGACTTCGGTGAGGGGGGTCAGGACCCACGACGGGTCCTCGATCACCGGGCGCGAGGGAGAAAGGGTCACTGTGCTTCCTTCGAGTCGGTGGCGGCCTGGCCGGCGGCGAGGCCCGCCTGGAACTGGCTCCAGGTGTCGCGGGCCGTTTCGGGGTTCAGCTCCTGCGGCTCGATGCCGGGGGCGTCGCCGCCGCGCTCCGCGCGGGGGCGCCGACGGCGCTGGGGCAGGTCGTCGACGTCGTCCTGGGTGCTGTCCGGAGTGTGCGGGGCGGTGCTCGGGGCGGCCTGGGCGGGCCACTGCGGTGCCGCGGGGGCCGCGGCGGGCATCGCGGCCATCGCCGAGATCGGCTCCTGTTCCTCGTCGATCTTCGTCAACAGGTGCGGGGGGACGGTCAGGACCGCGCGGACCCCGCTGTAGGGCGAGACCTGGTCGATCGAGACCTGGAAGCCGTGGTCGGCGACGAGTCGGCCGATCGCGGCCAGGCCGAGGGCCGGCGGGTCGCCGAGCTCGGTGAGCAGGGTGTCCTGCTGCTCGGCGCCGGAGACCAGGCGGGCGCCGCGGCGGACGGCCTCCGCGCTCATGCCGGTGCCGGCGTCGTCGATGGTGACGCAGATGCTGCCGGTGCCGGTCTGGATGACGCCGACCTCGACCGCGAGGTCGTCCCGGGAGTGCTCCAGGGCGTTGGCCATCAGCTCGGTCAGGGCCACCGCGATCGGCTCCGCGGCGCGGCCGACCACCGCGAGGTTCGAGTCCAGCAGCCGCGAGCTGATCTTGATCCGCTCGTAGCCGTGCAGCCGGGAGGAGGCGCCGCTGACGATCTCGACGACGTAGGTGTCCGGGCGGACGTGCCCGGGCCAGGCGCCGCAGACGATCGCGGCCTTCTGGACCAGGCGGATCGCCTGCTCGTTGAGGTGGTCGACCTTGAACAGGCTGTCCAGCAGCCGCGGGTCGTCGAAGTCGCCCTGCAGGCCCTCGACCTGGGTCTGCAGCCGGTACGACAGCGCCTGGATGTCCTGGCAGGCGCCGCGCAGCGCGGCGCGGGCGGAGGCGTCGATCCGCCGGCGCTCCTTGGTCACGGTGTCCGTGTAGTGGCCGAGCACGGCCTCGTACAGCGGGGCGTACGGAGTGCCGGCCAGCGCCTCGTGCTTGGGGCCGGGGACGGGGTGGTGCGCGCTGACCAGGTGCAGCGCCAGGCCGGGGAGGCGGTTGGCGACCAGGTGCTGGAGTTCGTCACCGAGCTGCTGGAGCTGCTCGTGGAGCACCTGCCCGCGCAGCTCGGCAGCGTTCAGCGCCTCGGACTGCACGGCGCCGCGCGCGGCCAGCGCGCGACGCGAACGTGCCAGCAGCGCCGTGGCTACGGCACCGGCCGCGGTCGTGGCGCCCAGCACCACTGCGGCGGTCTCGGAAATCGAGGTCAACGGTCGGGTCCTCGGGCTCGAGCCGGCTCCGGAGGCCAGACGTCGAGCAAGCAGCCCGTTCCCCGTGAACGAGCACCCGACCTCGGAAGTCCCGGCGTATTGCGGACGAAAACTGATCGGAGCGGCACCGGGTGCGGCCGGGATGCCACGACCGATGTGTCATGCACGCGACAGAATGCCACGTCCACCGGTGCGAACGCACCTTCGCGCCGGCCGACTCGACGCCGGACTGCCACTCCCCCAGGGCCGCCCGGCCACAACTGGCCACGCAAACACCGCTTCTGAGCGATCATTAGATCATATTGACCATGTCGCTCACTATGTCCGCCCGAGTCGTGGACCCCGGCGGAACGGGACCGCCGGAGCCCCGCCGGGGCCGTGTCGGGCGGCCCGCCGCGGACACCGAACAGCATCGCCCGGGCCGGTGTACCGGTCCGGGCGATGCTGTGTGGATCTTGCGCAGATGTGGCGGAGGGGTCAGACCCGACCGCGGAGGGGTCAGGCCCAGCTGGAGTGCAGCGGCTTGCCCTCGGCGTAGCCGGCCGCGCTCTGGATGCCGACGATCGCCTTCTCGTGGAACTCCTCCAGGCTGGCCGCGCCCGCGTAGGTGCAGGAGGAGCGGACGCCCGCGACGATCGAGTCGATCAGGTCCTCGACGCCGGGGCGGGCCGGGTCGATGAACATCCGCGAGGTCGAGATGCCCTCCTCGAACAGGCCCTTGCGGGCCCGGTCGTAGGCCGACTCGTCGGAGGTCCGGTTGCGCACCGCGCGGGCCGAGGCCATCCCGAAGCTCTCCTTGTACTGGCGGCCGTCGGCGGTGGTCTGCAGGTCGCCGGGCGACTCCAGGGTGCCCGCGAACCAGGACCCGACCATCACGTTCGACGCGCCGGCGGCCAGCGCCATCGCCACGTCGCGCGGGTGGCGGACGCCGCCGTCGGCCCAGACGTGCTTGCCCAGGCGGCGGGCCTCGGCGGCGCACTCCAGCACGGCGGAGAACTGCGGGCGGCCGACGCCGGTCATCATCCGGGTGGTGCACATCGCGCCCGGGCCGACGCCGACCTTCAGGATGTCCGCGCCCGCCTCGACCAGGTCGCGCACGCCGTCGGCGGAGACCACGTTGCCCGCCACGATCGGGACCTGCGGGTCCAGGCCGCGGACCGCGCGCAGCGCGTTGACCATCGACTCCTGGTGGCCGTGCGCGGTGTCCACCACCAGCACGTCCGCCCCGGCCTCCAGCAGCGCCTTGGCGCGGCCCGCGACGTCGCCGTTGATGCCGACGGTGGCGGCGATCCGCAGCCGGCCGTTCCCGTCGACGGCGGGGGTGTAGAGGGTGGCGCGCAGCGCGTTCTTCCGGGTCAGGATGCCGACCAGGGTGCCGTCGGCGGCGACCACCGGGGCGAGCTTGCGGTGCGCCTCGTTGAGGCGGTCGAACGCGGTGCGCGGGTCGATGCCCTCGTCCAGCAGCAGCAGGTCGCGGGACATCACCTCGGACAGGCTGGTGAACCGGTCGACGCCGTGGCAGTCGCCCTCGGTCACCACGCCGACGGGCTTGCCGCCCTCGACCACCACCAGCGCGCCGTGGGCGCGCTTGGGCAGCAGCGAGAGCGCGTCCGCGACGGTGTCGCCCGGGGCGAGGGTCAGCGCGGTGTCGTGCACCAGGTGGCGCTGCTTGACCCAGCCGATCACCTCGGAGACGACCTCGATCGGGATGTCCTGCGGAATCGCCACCAGCCCGCCCCGGCGGGCCACCGTCTCGGCCATCCGGCGCCCGGCGATCGCCGTCATGTTCGCCACCACCAGCGGGAGGGTGGTGCCGGTCCCGTCGTTCGACGACAGGTCGACACCCTGCCGGGAGCCCACGGCGGAACGGCTGGGGACCATGAAGACGTCGTCGTACGTGAGGTCGTACGCGGGCTTGAGGTCGTTCAGGAAGCGCATGAAGGGGCTCTCTGGCTGGGAAGAAACGTTTCGGCGCAGCACGGCCGAGCCGCGCACACCCAACGTTCGATTCTCGGTGTTTCCCCTCCCCGGAGCCAGCGCACGCCCGAATCCTGAAGGTCGCCACAATCGGAGCACCCCGATCCCGCCACCCTTTTGGACGATCCTCCAACCCGGGCGCATCGGCGGCCGAACGCGCCGCGGCCCCCTGCGGCGCGGGTGCGCCGGGGGGCCGGGAGGGTGCGGTGCGGCGGTTCCTAGTAGCCGCGCCAGTTCGAGCCGTAGCCGCGGGCCGCGGCCATGTTGTCCATCGAGCCGTAGCGGGCGTCGCAGTAGCGGGAGCTGGCGATCAGGTTGTCGACGGGGTTGCGGATGTCCGTGTGGCCGGGCAGCGCGTAGGCGCGGAAGGTCGGCTGGATCATCTGGGTCAGGCCGATCGACGGGGTGCCCATCTTGGCGTTCGAGTCCCAGTTGTTCTGGGCGTTCGGGTTGCCGGAGGACTCGGCGATCGCGGCGGCCCGCATCGCCTTCGCGGACGGAACCGGCTTGCCGGCCGCGGCGAGCGCGTCGCGGGCCTCGGCGATCCAGCCGTCCAGGTTGTTCGCGTAGGTCTTCTTCGCCGGTGCGGCGGGCTGCGGCTGGGGCTGCGGCTGGGGCTGCTCGGCGGCCTTGGGCTGCTCGGCCTGCGGCTGCGGCTGGGCCGGCTGCTCGGCCGGCTGCTCGGCGGCCTGCTGCTGCTCGGCGGGCTGCGGCTGCGGGGCCTGCTGGACGGGCTGCCGCTCGGCGCTGCGCGAGGCGGCCTCGTCGGTGGTCCGGCCGTCCGCGGCGACGGCGGCGTGCTCGGTGCGCTCGGGGTGCGCGGGCGCGGCGATCGCCTGGGTGACGGGCAGCAGGGTGCCCAGCGCGATGGCGCCGGTCACGCCGAGGCCGAGGACGGCGTCGGGCATCCGGTGGTGGCCCATCCGGAGCTGGGGCAATCGGCCGAGGTTGTGCTTGATGCGTCGCATGTCGGGTACCTCCGAGAGTCGGTTCCAGGTCACGCCGAGGCCCGGGCGGACATGCGGGACTCCCGCGTGGTGCGGGTTCTCCTCGGCCCGGGACGGCCGGCCCGGCGGCTCCTGCTCACCGGGGACGCCGCCCCGCGTCTTCGCGGTCGGCGGCGTCTTCGGCCCCGTGAGCAGGTGGTCCGGCTCGGGGCACAACCACGAGACTGCCGGAGCCCCAACGGCGCGGCAAACAGCCGGGATTCACGCCTGCACAGCTTCTTCACATGCCGGAATCCCTTGTGCCGCAAGGGCTTTCGCCGCTCCGGCGGGCCCGTATTCCGGCCCGCCTGTGAAGAAGGCCACAGCGGGCCGCCGGGGTGCCCAACATCCCCGCCGGAACGGGAATTTGGGCCTCGGCCAGCGCCGCCAAGGGTTTCCGCCCCGACCGGGCCCGGCCGCCCCGCCACCGCCGTGTGACCCCGGCCACCCCGCGCCGCTGTGACGCCGCTCTCGCCCCGGCCACGCAGCGCAGCCGCCCGGCCACCGGGGCGCACCGGCCGGTGACCCGGCTCACTCCGGGCCGCGCGGGATAGCGGAGGACGGCGGAGGACGACGGAGGACCACGGGGGCGCCGAGGCCCTTGGAGGAGCACGGAGGACCACCCCCACCGACCGACCGTTCGGGCGTGCCTGGTTGACTGCGGCGGGAGGTCGAGAGTGGAGGCGTTGGTCGCGGCGTTCGCGCCGATCTGGGTGTTGACGGCGGTCGGCTGGCTGGCCGGGCGGACGGGGCTGCTGGGCGCGCAGGCCGAGGCGGTGCTCGGACGGTTCGTGTTCCACGTCTCGATGCCGGCCGCGCTGTTCACCGTGGTGGCCCGGACCGACCTGGCCGGGTTCGCCAACACGTCGATGCTGGCGTTCGCCGCCGGGACGCTGGCGGCCACCGCCCTCGGCCTGGCCGCGAGCCGCCGGCTGTTCGGCCGCAAGCCCGCCGAGCAGGTGGTCGGCGCGCTTGCGGCGGGCTACGTGAACTCCGGCAACCTGGGCATCCCGGTGGCCGCGCAGGTGCTCGGCGACGCGTCCTTCGTCGCGCCGGTGCTGCTGTTCCAGGTCCTGCTGGTGACGCCGGTCATGCTGGCGGTGCTGGACGCGCGCACCGGGGCGTCCGCCGCCGACCGGCCCGGCGACCGGGTGCGGCGGCTGGCGCTGCTGCCGGTGCGCAACCCGGTGATCCTCGGCGCGGGCCTCGGCGCGGTGTTCTCCGCCGCCGGCTGGCACCTGCCGGGGGCGCTCGCGCACGCCGTGGACCTGCTCGGCGGCGCGGCCGTCCCGACCGCGCTGGTCACCCTCGGCCTGTCCCTGCACACCCCGCCCGGCGAGGCCGCGGAGCGTCCCGGCCGGGCCGAGACGGCCGTGGCAGTGCTGCTGAAGACGCTGGTCCAGCCGCTCGCCGCGCTCGCCTTCGGCGCCCTGGTGCTCGACCTGCCGCGCCCGCAGCTGCTCGCCGTGGTGCTGCTCTCGGCGCTGCCGACCGCGCAGAACGTGTACGTCTACGCCCGGCTGTACGGGGCGGCGCCCGCGCTGGCCCGCTCCTCCGTGCTGGTCTCCACGGTGCTGTCGATGGGCACCCTCTCCGGCATCGCCTGGGCGCTGGGCGGCCGTTGAGCCCGTCCCCCGCCGGGGTGCCGCAGCTCACAGGCTTCGCCCCGGGCGGTGCCGCTCACGTAGAGTTCGGCCGGTACCCATGGGGCGATCGAGGAAGCATCAGGCAGTGACGAACCCGCAGACCGGCCCGGACGCCACCCCGGACGCCACCACCCCGGACCCCGGACTCCCGGACGCCGGACTCCCGACCGCCGACGGAACCGCCGTCGGCGCGGCCGACGACGACGCGGCCACCGACGCCACGGCCGACGACCGGGCCGCCGCCGACACGGCGGTCCCCGACGACGGGACCGACTACGGCAAGGGCATCGACCCCGACCGTCTGGAAGCCTGCCTGAGCGTGATCGCCGAGCTGGACGAGATCCACGTCGACCACCCGGACGCGATCCGGGTCCGGCTGGCCGTCGGCGGGATCTTCCGCACCCTCAAGCAGCGCCGCCGCCAGGAGACCCGGGCCCGGAAGACCGCCAACGACCGCGCGGTGACCGCCCGGACCGCCACCGGCGCGGCCGGGCGGATCGACGACGAGACGGCGGGCGTCTTCGGCCTGAGCACCGAGACCACCACCGAGCTGGCCGGCATCCTGGAGCGCCCGCGCTCCTGCTACACCTGCAAGCAGCGGTACGTCGAGGTGGACGCCTTCTACCACCAGCTGTGCCGCGACTGCGCCGCGCTCAACCGGGCCCGCCGGCACGCCCGCGCGGACCTCACCGGCAAGCGCGCGCTGCTCACCGGCGGCCGGGCCAAGATCGGGATGTACATCGCGCTCTGCCTGCTCCGCGACGGCGCGCACACCACCATCACCACCCGCTTCCCGAACGACGCGATCCGCCGCTTCACCGCGATGCCGGACAGCGCCGACTGGCTGCACCGCCTGAAGATCGTCGGCATCGACCTGCGCGACCCGGCCCAGGTGATGGCGCTGGCGGACGAAGTCGCCGCGGACGGCCCGCTGGACATCCTGATCAACAACGCGGCGCAGACCGTGCGCCGCTCCCCCGAGGCGTACCGCGAGCTGGTGGCCGCCGAGTCGGCGCCGCTGCCGGCCGGGGTGCTGCCCGCCTCCACGGTGATCGGCCGGTTCGGCTCGGGCGCGGTGGACGTGCCCGCGCTGCCCGGGCAGAGCCGCGGCGAGCAGCCGTCGGTGAGCGCCGAGGAGGTCACCTCGCTGGCGCTGGTGACGGGTTCGGCCTCGCCGGAGCGGATCGCCGCGGGCACCGCGATCGACGCGGGCGGCCTGGTGCCGGACCTCGCGCCCACCAACAGCTGGGTGCAGACCGTCTCCGAGGTCGGCCCGATCGAGCTGCTGGAGGTGCAACTGTGCAACTCCACCGCCCCGTTCATCCTGATCTCGCAGCTGCGCCCGGCGCTCGCCGCCTCCCCGGCGCGGCGCAAGTACGTGGTCAACGTCTCCGCGATGGAGGGCGTCTTCGACCGCGGCTACAAGGGGTCCGGCCACCCGCACACCAACATGGCGAAGGCCGCGCTGAACATGCTGACCCGCACCAGCGCGCAGGAGATGTTCGACACCGACGGCATCCTGATGACGGCCGTCGACACCGGCTGGATCACCGACGAGCGGCCGCACCCCGAGAAGATGCGGCTGCACGAGGAGGGCTTCCACGCCCCGCTCGACCTGGTGGACGGCGCGGCCCGGGTGTACGACCCGATCGTCCGCGGCGAGCTGGGCGAGGACCTGTACGGCTGCTTCCTGAAGGACTACCGGAAGGGCAAGTGGTGACCGACCCGCAACCCGCGCCGCTGCCGCCGCTGGTGGGCGCGGGCGTGATCGTGCCGACCGGGGACGGGCGGGTGCTGATCGGGCGCCGCACCGCCGCCGGGGAGCCGCCGACCTGGAGCCTGCCCGGCGGCAAGGTCGACCACCCCGGTGAGTCCTTCGAGGCCGCCGCCGCACGGGAGTTGGCCGAGGAGACCGGCATCGTGCTGCCCGCCGGGGAGATGCGGGTGCTGGCGGTGCTGGTCGACCACGAGCTGGGCCGCACCAGGGTGACGGCGGCGGTGCTCGCGCCGCCGAGCCTGGCCGAGGCGCTGCTGACCGAGCCGCACGCCTGCGCGGGCTGGGAGCGGGTCGCGGTGGACGCGCTCCCCGAGCCGATGTTCTACCCGTCCGCGCAGGTGCTGGCCTGCTGGCTGCCCGACTACCTTGCCCCGGGCGGGACTTGGCGCTATCCGGTGGCGCCGCCCGCCGGCTCGCCGCAGACCTGACGGACCGGCGGAGCGGCGGCGGGCCGGTGACCGGCCCGGGCCGCTCCACTCAGCGGCGGGCGCCCGCTCCCGCGCGGTCGCCGACCCGGCGCACCAGCAGGACGAAGGTCCGGGCGTGGGCGGCGCCCTCGGCGACCCGCGGCCAGTCGAGGGCGGCCAGCGCCTCGGACCCGGCCCGGTGCACCTCGCCGTGCACCCGCACCTCGGCGTCCGACCCGCCGTCGCCGCTGCCCAACAGCACCTGCACACCGACGAGTTGGTCCCGGCCGAGGTCGCCGTCGAGCGCGTCGGCGAGGGCCGGCAGCACCGGGTTGCGCACCAGCCAGTCCTGCACGTCGTGGAAGCGTCCACCGGTACCCCAGCCGACCACGCCGCCGTGGATGGCGTGCCAGCCGGGCAGGCCGTCGGGGTCGCCCGGGTCCAGGTGGCCCGCGAACCGGCCGTTGTGGGCGACGAGTTCGATCAGCGCGGCGCCGGTGGTGGCCGCCCAGACCTCGATGCCGCGGCGGACCGGGTCCTGGTCGGCGCCGTCGATGCCGGTGACGCAGCCCGGCACGGCGGTCTCCGGACGGTCCCGGTCGGCCAGCAGGAGCAGGTCGAAGTGGTGCGGGTGCTGGTCGTGCGGCTCGCCGAGCCGGACGGCCAACGCGCCCGGCCCGCGCACCTCCTGACCCTCGACCCGCCACGACTCCCCGTGCAGCGAAGAAAGTTCGTCTGCCACCGCACCCAACACGACCTGCGCGGAAGGCCGTTCCGGCCGTTTTCCGGCGGCCTCCGGGCCGGTTCCGGACCGGCCGCGCCACCATGATCCCCATGCCATGGCGCACACCGTAACGGTGTCCGGGTTCGTCGACAATGTCGGAACAACCGCCCCGGGCCAGGTGGTCGTTGTCGTCCGCTATGTGTATCGTCGCTATGCGCGATCAGGGACTTACTCGGGGGCTGCGGCTGGGGGCGGCATGGCGCTACAACTACCATCGGGACTCAATCACTTGCTCGGCCTGCTGGGCGTGCGATTCCCGAGTGCCAACGAAGACGAACTGAACCAGCTGGCAGACCAGTTGGAGAAGTTCGCGGGAGCGCTCGACTCCGCCCAGATGACGGCGGACCGCGCTCTCACCATGCTCCACGAGGTCTACCAGGGCGATTCGGCGGACCGGCTCTCCGAGCTGTGGAGCACCATCACCAAGTACTCCAAGGTGGTCGTCGACCTCTGCCAGACCGTCGCCAAGGTGCTGCGGGCGGCCGCGGTCGTGGTCGAGCTGGCCAAGACCCAGTCGATCACTCAGCTGTTCTCCATCCAGGCCCAGTTGGCGGCGGCGTCGTCGACCGGTCCGTGGAGCACCGCCGCGGTGCTGCAGATGGGCCGCATGATCATGAACCAGCTGCTGGACGCCGCCGTCAGCAAGCTGGCGAGCACGCTCACCAAGCCGATCGAGGACATGATCGACAAGGCGGCGCAGCAGATCGCTCCGACCCCGGCGGCCCGTTCGAACAGCCAGGGCTTCAACATCGACCTGGCCCAGCTCGCCAGCTGCGCGATGGACCTGCGCCGCGGCTCGGACGACATCGAGTCGCACGGCCTGTCGTTCCAGCGGATCGCCCAGGGCCTCAAGATGGGCGACTCGGGCGACCGCTTCGGCAAGATCGTCATCGAGATCGCCCAGCACATCCTGCAGACCATCGCCGAGACCGTGCTCAAGCGCATCCTCGGCTCGTTCCGCAGCACCGCGGACAAGATGGACAAGCTGGCCGGGAACCTCGGTGAGAACGAGGACAGCAACCGGTTGTCGCTGAACAGCATCGCCTCCACGGTGGCGAACCCGTACAGCCCGAACACCGCGCTCAACTCCGCGTCCGGCTCCGGCTTCTCCGGCGGCGGTTCGTCGCGCGGCTCGTCGGACGCCGGGCTGGGCGCCTTCGCCGCCCTGATGCCCAAGCTCGGGCCGGTCGGCTCGCGCTCCGGCGGCATCGGCGGTATCGGCGGCCTGGGTGGCGGCAGCCGCAGCGGGGTCAACACGCTCGGCCTCAAGGAGCCCAACCTCAGTGCCGCGTCCGGCGGCCACGGCGGCGGGGGCTCCGGTTCGGACGGCGGCCCCGGCTCCTCCGGCGGCGTGCACGGCCCGCTCGGCGTCGGCACCCGGCTCGCGGTTCCGGGCAGCGGCGGCAGTGGCAGCAGCCCCCGGGTCAGCACCAAGCTGGAGACCGACCGCCACCTCGACGGCGGCGTCAGCTCCTCCGGCGGCTCCGGCAGCGTCGGCACCTCCACCAACAGCGCCGGCGCCCGCCCCGGCGGCATGGTCGGCGGCCCGATGGGCATGGGCATGGCCCACGGCTTCGGCCCGGTCGGCGGCGGCGGCGGTTCGCGCGGTGCCGGCGGCGGCGGCGCCGCAGGCCGTCGCGGGCAGCACGTCGGCGGGGAGGACGAGGAGGAGCAGTACTCGGACGGCATCGTCGCCGAGGACCCGCTGCTCAACATGTACGCGGCCCTGCAGCTCGGCCGCGTCATGCCGGTCCGCCAGGACGGCACGGAGGACGAGCCCCACGAGCGCGACAGCCGCTACGACGGCGAGTTCGACGAGGAGTACGACGAGATCTGAGGCACCGACCCACACCACACGACGGGCCCCGGGGGACAACTCCCCCGGGGCCCCCCCCCCGTTCCCCCCCCCCCCCCCCCCCCCCCCCCCCCCCGGCGGCCCCCCCCCGGGGCCCCCCCCCCCCCGGCCCCGGGGGGGGGGCCCGCCCCCCCGGGGGGGGGGGGGGCC
>NZ_JBIVNB010000018.1:0-78259 GCF_044753345.1 Kitasatospora sp. NPDC088391 | reverse complement strand
TCCTCGCTGTTTCACTCTTTTTCGGCCCCCCCCCCCCCCCCCCCCCCGGGGGGCGGGGGGCCACCCCCCCGGGGGGCCCCCGCCCCGTTCCCGCCCCGGACTCCCCGCTCCCCCTCCCCATGATCCCTCACCCATTCGCCTGACACGTCGCACCCCGTGAATTGCCCCGCCCCATCCCCTTCCCCTCCCCTCGCCGCCTCGCCGCCCCTCTCCCTCCCCCGATCCCTCACCATCCGCCTGACACGTCGCACCCCATGAACCGGCCCTCCCCCTCCCCATCCCCCTCCCCCGATCCCTCACCATCCGCTTGACACGTTGCACCCTATGAATTGACAGTGAACGGTAAACTTTTCGACGTGGTGGTATGGACCACGAACGAATCCGCTGGCTAGGGTCGGAACAGGCCCGCCCGGACGGGCGTCCGTGGCCGTACCGAAGCCCCCTCCCGACGGGACGAGTCCGTGACCGACACCTTGGTGGCCGCCGAAGGCGATCGCTACGAGGAGGCGCTCCTGGACGCCACCGCCGCCTGGGTGACCCGGCACCGGCCGCCGGGCAGCGGGGCGCTGGCCGAACTCGGCGCGCGGGAGGGCGCGTTGACCCGGCGGCTGCTGAAGGCCGGGTACACGGTGCACGCCGGGGAGGCCGACCCCGACCTGCGGGCCCGGCTGTTCGCGGCCTTCCGCGGCCGCGCCCGCCTGCGGCTGAGCGCCAGCGACCTGGCCGATCCGCCGCCGGTGCGCCGCCGTTTCGGCGCGGTCCTGCTGATCGACGCCCTGCGCCCCGGCCAGGACCTGGAGCTGCTGCACGCCCTGCCGACCGACCTGCTGTTCGTCGCCCTCACCCCGCCCGCCCTGGACGGCCGGCTGCGCCCGTGGCTCTCGACGCAGCAGGGCTGGCTGCTGGTCGAGGAGATCGACCTGGCCGCCCCGGGCGCCGGCCCGCGGGCCCCGGGCAGCCGCGGCGTCCTGCTGCGCCGGGCCTGCTGACGTCCCGTCAGCCGTGCCAGGTCTCCCGGACGGACCGCAGCGGGTCGGACTCGGTGCGCGGCGGGTCGTTCCAGCGCATGGTGGCGCGGTCGTCCGCGTAGGGCGGCCAGGCCGCGCCGGGGTCGAGGTCGCGGACGAAGGCGACCCAGGCGGCGTGCACCCGGTCGGCGAGGGCCTGCGGGGGTTCGGCGCCGAGGGCGGCCTCGACGCCCTCCGCGCCGAGCAGGTCGAAGACGAACGGCAGGTCGGTGCAGTGGTAGGCCTGGCCGGTGCGCCCCTCGGCGGTGCCGGCCCAGTCGAACTGGTAGAGCCAGGTGGGCAGTCCGCGTTCCCGCCGGGCCTCGGCGAGCGCGGTGCCGGGGGCCCGGAACAGCAGGTCGGTGAGCAGGTCGCCGAACCCGGCGTCCGGCCGTCCGGCCCGGAACCGTTCGGCGCGGCGGGCGTCGATCCCGAACGCCGCGCACAGGCTCACCAAAGCGGCCGCCCCGGACTCCCCGCCGTCGTCGGGTTCCCCGCCGTTCGGGGCGGTGAACTCGTCGGCGGTGAAGCCGAGCATCAGCGGCACCGCGGACTCGGCGGCGGCCTCGGCGACGGGCCGGGGCAGCAGGTCGCCGTCGGTGGCCGGGGCGAGTGACAGCAGCGGGTTGCCGATGGTGCTCAACTCGTCCTGCAGGTAAAGGAGTTCGGCGTCGTCGGCATCCTGCAGCGCGGCGGCGGTGAGGGTCTGTCCGGTGCGGGCGGCGAGGGCGGCGGCGACGGCGGGGGCGTCCGGCTGGAGGACGGTGCCGGAGACCGAGATCGCGGCGCGGAACAGTCCGGCGGCGGTGGGGGCGGCGAGCAGGGTCTGCACGGCGCCGCCGCCCGCGGACTGTCCGGCGACGGTGACCCGGGCGGGGTCGCCGCCGAAGTCCACGATGTTGTCGCGGACCCATTCCAGGGCGGCGATCCAGTCCCGGACGCCCCGGTTGTCGGGGGCGTCCGGGAGGTGCAGGAAGCCCTCGACGCCGAGCCGGTAGCCGGCGCCGACCAGCACCACCCCGTCGCGGTTGAACGCCGCGCCGTCGTACCAGGGGCTGGCGGCGCTGCCCGCCACGTACCCGCCGCCGTGCAGCCAGACCAGGACCGGGAGCCCGGCCCCGGGGCGGGCGTCGGGGGTGAAGACGTTCAGGTTGAGGGTGCCGTCGCCGGGGACGCTCGGCTCGGGGATGGTGGTGACGGCCGCGAACGGACGGCGCTGCGCGGTCGGCCCGTAGGCGGTGGCGTCGCGGACCTCCGTCCACGGCACGGGCGGCACCGGGGCGGCGAACCGCAGGGCCCCGACCGGGGGTTGGGCGTAGGGGATGCCGAGGAAGCGGACGCTCCCGTCGGCGCGGCGCTCGCCGCGCACGGGGCCGCTGCGGGTGGGGACGACGGTCATGGCTGCTCCTGGGTGGTTCACGGCCGGGGCCTGCTGCTCGACATACTGGCGGACGCCGGCGGGCTCGTAGGAGTGTGGCCCGGGGACCGGTGCGGAGTTCGAGTTGCGAGAGTCTGCGAGAACGAAGAACAGCGGCAAACCGGACGCGGTCCGGCCGGATTCCGTGGTCTCTCGGAGCCACTCGTTTCCGAGAAGGCCGAGCAGGGATGCTGCTCCGCCCGCCTCGCCTGCCGCGGGCCGCGGTTGCCACCGGGAGGCCGCCGTGGGGCGGGCCGGCGTCAGAGGGGGCGTCCAGGGTGCCGGTGATTGACGATGCGCCCTGAAGGTTCCGCGGAACCAGCGGTGCGCCAGCCGCCCCTTTCTCTCGTCGCCGGCCCGGAGAATCCTCGACATGAGCCTTTTCGACGCCCCAGCCGTTCCGGAGTCGGACGACTGGGAGGCATGGCTCGCCCACGCGGACCTGCTGACCCGGGAGGGCGATCTGCGGGGAGAGGCCATCCGGCAGGAGCACCACCGCGAGCACGGCGACGCGGACCCGTCCCGCCTGACCGCGGCGTACGCGGAGGTGGAACGGCAACTGGGACTGGACGGGCTGCGGGAGGACGGCTCCTGGCAGTTCACCTGGTCCCGCGGCTTCATCGACGAGGCGTGCTTCCGCCTGGCCGAAGACACCCGGCCGCACCGCCGGAGCCTGGTGGAGCGGCTCCTGACCGACCGCCCCCGCACTACGACCATCGACCCGGCCGACCCCGAGCAGTGGGAGAGCGCACTGATCGACGCCCTCCTCGCCCACCCCGCCACCCACCGGCTGCGCACACTCGAACTGCACCTCACCGACTACCACCACTCCGGCGAACACTCCGCGATCTCACTGGCCGGCCGCCGACGCCCCCGGCTGGAACGCATGTACTACGGCTACGGCTTCACCTACCTCTGCGAACCCGGTGAGACGTCGGCGGGCAAGGTGCTGGACCCCGAGGATCACATGGGTACGGGCGTGGTTTCCGCAGAGGCGGGTGAAGCGCTGTGGAGGTCGCTTCCCGCACTGCGCACGCTGGAACTCGACGGCGGCTTCCTCTTCAACGATGTCGAGCACGAGACCCTCACCCGGCTGCGGATACGGGGGTACCCCTTCACGAGGTCGATGTTCCCGTCCGGGACACCGAACCTCGTCTCGCTGGAGGTCGATGTCCGCGAGAACGTGCATGGCGTCCACCTCCTGAACGACGTCCTCGACGAACTCACACCGCAGCGCTTCCCGAAGCTCAGGAATCTCGATCTGGGAAACGCCGACTTCGACCCGGAAGAGGGCACCGATTTTCTCGTCCTCGCAGACTCCTCCCTTCTTCCGCAGCTCGAGCATCTGCGGATCAAGAACCTGGTGATCGAAGAGGAGTACTGCGAGGGTGAACCGCTGGACGCGTTGAGGGAACTCGCCCCCAGGTTCGCTCATCTCGGTTCTTTCCTGGCGGACGAGATCTACATCGAAGACACTGCGGCGAACGACGGCACCTACCTCCGGACCGGCGCGGAGGAAGTCACCCGCCTGCTTCCTCGGTTCGACCTGAGCCGACGTCCCACCGCCGACGCCGTGGATGCAGTCGCCACGCACTGACTTGTGGTGCCGGACGTGCGCGAGCCCGTCCAGCACCCGCCCGTCCTCCGCCTGACGGACCGTCCGGTCGGGGCCGCCCCGGGGACCGGGGTCGGGACCGGGGTCAGTCCGCCAGGGCGCGCCGTCCCTCGGCGATCCGGTCCGGGTTCCAGCCGCGGCGCGGGACGGAGTCCAGCAGCAGCCGGGTGTAGGGGTGCCGGGGGTCGGTCAGGACGGTGGCGGTGGGCCCGGACTCGACCACCCGGCCCTGCCGCAGCACCACCAGCTGCTCGGTGACGTGCCGGACCACGGCGAGGTCGTGGCTGACGAAGAGCAGCGCGATGCCGTGCTCGCGGCGGATGCCGGCCAGCAGGTCGAGGATCTGCGCCTGGATCGAGACGTCGAGCGCGGCCACCGCCTCGTCCAGGATCAGGACGCGCGGCCGGGCGGCCAGCGCCCGGGCGATGGCGACGCGCTGGCGCTGGCCGCCGGACAGGGCGCGGGGCAGCGCGGCGGCCTCGCGGGTCCCGAGGCCGACCTGGTCGAGGAGTTCGGCGACCCGCGCCTTGCCGTCGCCGCCGTGCAGCCGCAGCACCTCCTCGACGGCCGCGCCGACGGGGATGCGCGGGTCGAGCGACAAGTACGGGTCCTGGAAGACCAGTTGGATGCCGCGGGCGTGGGCGAGGCGGGCGGTGCGGCCGCGCGGGCGGACCAGGCGGTCCGCGCCGTCGAGGGCGACGGTGCCCGCGTCGGGGTGTTCGAGGCCGACCAGCATGCGGGCGGTGGTGCTCTTGCCGCAGCCGGATTCGCCGACCACGCCGAGCGAGCCGCCGGGGGCCAGGGCGAACGAGACGCCGTCCACCACGGTCCGTTCCCCGAAGCGTTTGCGCAGCCCCTCGACGACGAGTCCGGCGGTGCCGACGGCGGGCCCGGCAGCGGCGGGTCCGGCGGTCGTGGTCACGGGATGGTCCCTTCGTCGGCCCGCAGGCAGGCGGCCAGGCCGTCGCCGTACGGGAGGAGGAGCGGCCGCTCGGTCTCGCAGCGGGGTCGGACGTGTCCGCAGCGGGCCGCGAAGGCGCAGCCCGGCGGGTTCTCGGCGAGCGAGAGCGGGCGGCCGGGGACCGGCCGGGGCGGGGGCGCGCCGGGGTCGAGGCGCGGGGTGCAGGCGATCAGCCCGGCGGTGTAGGGGTGCCGGGGGCGGGCGAACAGGCCGTCGGTGCGCTGGGTCTCGACGATCCGTCCGGCGTACATGACGTAGACCCGGTCGCAGACGGCGGCGGCGAGTTCCAGGTCGTGGGTGACGAAGAGCAGGCCGGTGCCGCGCTGCCGCTGCAGGCGGGTGAGCAGGGCGATCACCTCGGCCTGGGTGGTGACGTCCAGGGCGGTGGTGGGTTCGTCGGCGAGCAGCAGGCCGGGTTCCCCGGCGGTCGCGGCGGCGATGACGACGCGTTGCAGCATGCCGCCGGAGAACTCGTGCGGCCTGCGCCGCAGCGCGCCCGCCGGGTCGGGGATGCCGACCGCGGCGAGCAGTTCGACGGCCCGGGCGGTGGCGGCCGCGGCGGGGGTGCCGGCGGCGCGCAGGCCCTCGGTGAGGAAGTCGCCGATCCGGTGCAGCGGGTTGACGGCGGCCCGCGGGTCCTGAAAGACCATGGCGACCTGACGGGCCCTCAGTTCGCGCAGCTCGGCCGGTCCGGCGGTGAGCACGTCGCGTCCGCGGACCAGGACCCTGCCCTCGGTGACGGCCCGGTCGGGCAGCAGCCCGAGCACGCTGCGGCAGGCCACCGACTTCCCGGAGCCGGACTCGCCGACCAGTCCGACGGTCTCCCCCGCGTCCACGTGCAGCGAGATCCCGTCGAGCAGCGGCCGGGCGGCCCGCCCGCCGGGCAGCCGCACCGTCAGCCCGTCGATCCGCAGCAGTTCCCCGGCCGCCGGACCACCCGGACCTTCCGGACCGGGGCGCCCCGAGGTCCGATCATCGGAAATCCGATGTCCGGAAACCGGATGATCGACAGTCCGATCATCCGACGTCTGATGAATGTCCGTCATATCAACGCTCCCGTCGGGCGAGCCGGTCGGCGATGCCTTCGCCGACGATGCCGAAGGCGACGACCGCGATCACGATGCACGCGGAGGGCGCGAGCGCGGGCATCATCGCGCCCTGCTGGAGCGCGGACTCCCCCTCGTTGATCATCGCGCCCCAGTCCGCGGCGGGCGGCTGCACGCCGAAGCCGAGGAAGGAGAGCGCGGCCAGGTCCATCAGCGCGTAGCCGAAGTTGATCGCGGACTGGGCGAGCACGGTCGGCGCGATGTTGGGCAGCAGGTGCCGCAGGCAGATCGTCCACCCGGACCAGCCCTGGACCCGGTAGGACTCCAGGTAGGGGCGGGCCTTCTCCTGCTGGGCGAGGCCGCGGACCAGGCGGCCGACGTACGGGGTGTAGGCGACCGACATGGCGATCACGGGGGCGGTCATGCCGGGCCCGGAGAGGGTGACGAACATGACGGCGAGCAGCAGGCCGGGGACGGCGAAGACCAGGTCGAGGACGCGGGAGAGCAGGGTGTCGGCCCAGCCCCCGCACCAGCCGGCGACGGTGCCGAGCAGCAGGCCGCCGGCCGTGGACAGGGCGATCACCAGCAGGGGGCCGAGCAGTCCGGTGCGGGCGCCGTGCAGCAGCCGGGAGAGCACGTCGCGTCCGGACTGGTCGGTGCCGAGCAGGTGGTCGGGCCCGGAGCCGGCCAGCGGGTCGCGCAGGTCGACGGCGTTCGGGTCGTGCGGGGCGAGCAGCGGGGCGAGGACGGCGACCAGGACCAGCAGGGCGAGGACGGTCGCGGCGGCGGTGAACAGCGGCCCGCCGCCGAGGCCGCGCAGCCGGCGCAGCAGTGGCCGGCGCACGGGTTCGGTGAGGACGGCGGCGGTCATGCGGCTCCTCCCGCGGGGGCGCCCGGCCCGGTTGGTGCGGTCGGGGCCGTCGGGGTGTCCGGCCCGGCCTGGGCGGTCCGCCGGCCGCGCCGGACGGTGCGCGCGGTGCGCGGGTCGATCAGCGGTCCGAGCAGGTCGACGGCGAGGTTGACCAGGCCGAAGCAGAGCACGGTGAGCAGGGTGACGGCCTGGACGACGGGCAGGTCCTTGGCGCCGACGGACTGCACCAGCAGCGAACCGACCCCGGTGGTGTTGAACGCGGTCTCCACGACGGAGGTGGAGACCAGCAGCCCGGCCAGGGTGGTGCCGCCGACGGTGACGACGGGGCCGAGGGCGCCGCGCAGGACGTGCCGGCGGATCACCTGCCGTTCGGGGACGCCGCGGGAGCGGGCGGCCTCGACGTGGTCGCGGCCGAGTTCGTCGAGCATCGCGGAGCGGGTGACCCGGGCGAGCAGGCCGGCCAGGGTGACGGCGAGCGCGAACGCGGGCAGGGTGAGGTGGTGGAGCCGGTCGACGAGCCCGGTGCCCTGCGAACCGGGGCCGGGGAACCAGCCCAGCCGGACGGCGAACAGCGAGACCAGGGCGATCGCGCTGACGAACGGCGGGGTGGCGGTGGCGACGCCGGTGCCGATCAGCACCAGCCGGTCGAGCGGGCCGGGGCGGAGCGCGGCGGCGGCGCCGACCAGGGTGCCGCCGAGGCAGACCAGCACGGCGGCGTACCCGATCAGCAGCGCGGTGCCGGGCAGCCGGGAGCCGATCAACTCGCCGACGTCCTGGCGGAATTGGACGGACCGGCCGAAGTCGCCGTGCAGCGCGCCGCCGAGCCACTTGCCGTACTGGACCAGGAAGGGGTCGTCGAGGTGGTACTGGGCGGCGATCGCGGCCCGCGCCTCGGGGGTGGCGGGGTGGCCCTTGAGCAGGAAGGAGACCGGGTCCCCGGGGGCGAGGTGCACGGCGCTGAAGACCAGGAAGCTGGTCACCAACAGCACCGCCGCCAGTCCGAGGACCCGGCCGAGCAGGTAGCGGGTCATCAGCGGGCGGCGCCGATCGTCGCGGCCCACGGGTAGTAGAGCTGGGGGATGCCGGTCGGCGCGCCGGCGATCCGGTTGCCGAGGAAGACCGAGAACGGGGCCTCGTAGAGCGGGATGCTGGGCAGTTCGCGGACGGCGATCTGCTGGAGCCAGGCGGTGAGGTCGGCGCGGGCGGCCGGGTCGGCGGTGCCGGCGGCCTTGTCGAAGAGGTCGTCGAACTCGGGATTGCTCCAGCCCGCGTAGTTGCCGAAGTCGCCGGTGCGCAGCGACTGGTAGAACTCCAGCGGGTCGGGGGTGCTGTCGTAGCCGTTGGTGACGACCAGGTCGATGCCGGCCCGGGCGGTGGGGTCGGTGAACAGGGCGGTGTAGGCGTCGGGGGCGACGGGGCGCAGTTCGACGTCGAGGCCGATCTCGCGGCCGGCGGCCTGGACGGCGTTGCCGACCACGCTGATCTCGGGGGCGAGCGAGCTGGTGGCCATCACCACCTTCTTGCCGGTGGCGCCGGCCTCCTGGACCAGTTGCTTGGCCTTGGCCACGTCGTGGACGGGGGCGGGCAGTTGGGCGAAGTACCCGGCGGTGCGGTCCGGGACGAGGGCCCAGGCGCCCTGCGCGGCGGGGGCCTTGGCGGGGACGCCGACGCCGCCGGCCGCGGACTTGACGATGCCGTCGCGGTCGAGCGCCATCGACAGGGCCTGCCGGACCTTCAGGTCGCGCAGGGTGCCCTGGAGGTCGAGCACGGCGAGGTCGGCGGCGGCGGTGTTGGGGCCGAACCACACCTTGCCCTTGTCGGTGCCGTCGAGCTGGGCGAGCGAGGCGGACGGCACCATGTAGCCGCCGTCGACGGCGCCGGAGAGCCAGCCGTTGGCGCGGGCCGCGGGGTCGCCGACGAAGACGAACTTCACCTTGTCGGACTTCGGCGCGAGCCCGCTGTCCCAGTAGGCGGGGTTCTTGCGCAGGGTGATGCTGTCGCCCTGGGCCCAGGTGTCGATCGCGTAGGGGCCGGTGCAGTCGACGCCGGTGCCGGGGCTGCCGTAGTCCTTCCCGGCCTTCTCCAGGAACTTGGCGCTCTCCACGGTGCCGGGCGAGGCGGCGAGCAGTTCGTCGAGCAGCGCGTCGGGCTTGCTGAGGGTGACGGTGACTTCCAGCGGGCCGGTCCTGCTGACCGCGACGACGTTCTTGAACGCCGATCCCCAGGCGGAGCCGGTGGCGGGCAGCAGGTGGCGGGTCAGCGAGGCGACCACGTCGTCGGCGGTCATCGTCGAGCCGTCGTGGAACTTGACGCCCTCGCGCAGGGTGTAGACCCGGGTCAGCGGGTCGGGGGTGGCGGACTTCATGGCCAGCCCGGGTTCGATCTTCAAGTCCGGTGTGACCCGGAACAGTTGCTCGCAGACGTTGGCGAGGACGGTGTTCGGCGGGTAGTCGTAGGCGAGCGCGTAGTCGAGGGTCTGCGGCTCGGCGTACAGCGACCAGGTGAACGAGGACAGCGGGCCCTTGGCGGCCGGGGCGAGCGGTGTGGTGGCGAAGCCGCTGCCGTCGGAGGCGGCGGCCGGGCCCGGCTTGACGGTGGCGCCCGAGCAGGCCGTCAGCAGGACGGCGCAGGCGGCCAGCAGGGTGGTGGAGCGGAAGGCGGATCTCGCGGAACGCGGCAGGAGGCGCACGGAAGAACCCACCCCTTTCGAGTCGGGAGGGCTGTGGGTTGGGTTGGAGTATTGATGCGGGAACGTTCCCGCACAACCCTCCGCGGGAACGTTTTCGGATCACGGTGCGACAACGGCCCGCCCCGGCTGCGGGAACGATTCGGCACAGCGTGCGGCAACGGTGCGGCACAGCGCGCCGAACCGGACCGCCCCGCCGTCCGCGGGGGATGACGCGCCCTCACCCGCCCTGGCAGCATCGGCACATGAGCGACACCCCGCCCGCCGGGGGCCCGGCCCCCCGCATCCGCCTGGTCGACGTGGCCCGCGAGGCCGGCCTCTCCAAGACCACCGTCTCGGCCGCCCTGAACGGCACCGGCCGGATGTCGGAGGACGTCCGCCGCCGCGCCCGCGAGGCGGCCCGCCGGCTCGGCTACCGCCCCAACGCCACCGCCCGGCTGCTCCGGGCCGGCCACGCCCGGCTGATCGGCTACGCGGTCGGCGAGTTCGCCGCCGACGGCGGCAGCTACCTGGGCTCCCCCTACTTCGCCCGGCTCACCAGCGCCACCGCCGCCGCGGCGCTGGAGCGCGGCTACGCGCTGGTCCTGCTGCCCGCCGGCTGCGGGCCCGAGGAGTGGGCCGACCTGCCGCTGGACGCCGCGATCGTCGCCGACCCGGTCGACCACGACCCGCTGATCGAGGACTTCCTGGCGGCCCGCGTCCCGCTGTTCACCGACCGCTCCGTCGAGGGCCGCCCGGGCGCGCACTGGGTCGACGTGGACGCCGAGGCCGCCGTCCGCGAGGTCCTCGACCACCTGCACGGCCAGGGCGCCCGGCGGGTCGCGCTGCTCTCCCCCGGCACCGCGACCCGCTTCCACCGGGCCGTCACCGACACCTACCTGCGCTGGTGCGCCGGACACGGGCTGACACCGCGTCAGGCGTACACCGACGGGCCCGGCGACGGCCCGGTGCTGGCCGCCGTGGACGCCCTGCTGACCGGCCCCGGCGACCCGCCGGACGCGCTGTTCGTCCTGGCCGAGGCCGGCCCGCCGCTGGTCCTGGACGCGGTGCGGCGGGCCGGCCTGGCCGTCCCGGAGCAGCTGCTGCTGGTGTGCGCCAGCGAGGAGCCGTCCGCGGAGCACACCCGTCCGCCGGTGAGCACGCTGAGCATGGCGCCCGCCGCCGTCGCGGTGAAGGGCATCGAGCTGCTGATCGCCGCGCTGGAGAGCGGCAGCCGGGAGTCGACCGGCGCGCTCGTCCCGACCCGGCTGGAGATCCGCGCCTCCTCGCTCCGGCCGCCGCGCCGGGCCCGCTGACCCCTTACGTCAACGGCATTGACGTTGACGTCGGGCGCACGGTCTGATGGCCGCGTCCGGGCCCTGCGTCTCCGCTCCGGGGCCCGGGCGCCCCCATGCACCGAAGGAGCCCCCGCCATGGCCGATCCCGTCCACGCCCTCCGGGACGTCCGGTACACCCCGTTCTGGCTGGACCGCCCCGACCGGCCCGAGCCGGAGTCCGCCCTGGTCGGCGACGCCCGGTGCGACCTGCTGGTGGTCGGCGGCGGCTACAGCGGCCTGTGGACCGCGCTGATCGCCAAGGAGCGCGACCCCGGACTGGACGTCGTGCTGATCGAGGGCCGCGAGATCGGCTGGGCCGCCTCCGGCCGCAACGGCGGCTTCTGCGAGGCCAGCCTCACCCACGGCCTCGGCAACGGGTACCAGCGCTGGCCCGGCGAACTCGCCGCCCTGGAACGCCTCGGCCGGGCCAACCTCGACGCCATGCAGGACGCCGTCCGGCGCTACGACATCGACTGCGACTGGCGGCGCAGCGGCTCCCTCACCGTCGCCACCGAACCCCACCAGGTCGACGAGCTCGCCGAGTTCGCCGCCCTCGCGGCCCGGTACGGCGGCACCCTGGACGTGCTCGACCGGGACGCCGTCCGGGCCGAGATCGACTCCCCGACCTTCCTCGGCGGCGTCTGGGACCGCGAGGGCGTCGCCATGCTCGACCCCGCCCGGCTCGCCTGGGGCCTCAAGCGCGCCTGCCTCTCGCTCGGCGTCCGCGTCCACGAGCACACCCCCGCCACCGCGCTCGCCGACACCCCCGCCGCGATCACCGTCCGCACCCCCTACGGCCGGGTCGCCGCCCGGAAGGTCGCGCTCGCCACCAACGCCTTCCCGTCCCTGCTGCGCCGCCACCGTCCCTACACCGTGCCGGTGTACGACTACGCGCTGATGACCGAGCCGCTGACGGACGCCCAGCTCGCCTCGGTGGGCTGGCGCAACCGGCAGGGCTGGGCCGACAGCGCCAACCACTTCCACTACGTCCGGCTGTCCGCCGACAACCGCGTCCTGTTCGGCGGCTACGACGTGGTCCACCAGTACCGGGGCCGGGTCGGCGACGAGCGCGACCGCCGCCCCGAGACCTTCGCCACCCTGGCCCGGCACTTCGCCCGGACCTTCCCGCAGCTCGAAGGCGTCCGGTTCAGCCACGCCTGGGGCGGCGCCATCGACACCTGCACCCGGTTCTCGGCCTTCTTCGACCTCAGCCACCACGGCCGGGTCGCCTACTCCGCCGGCTACACCGGCCTCGGCGTCGGCGCGACCCGCTTCGGCGCCGAGACCGTCCTCGACCTCCTCTCCGGCCGGCGGACCGAGCGCACCGCCCTGGAGATGGTCCGCCGCAAGCCGCTCCCCTTCCCGCCCGAACCGGTCCGCTCCCTCGGCATCGGCCTCACCCAGTGGTCCCTGCACCACGCCGACGCCCACGCCGGCCGCCGCAACCTCTGGCTCCGCACCCTGGACCGCCTCGGCCTCGGCTTCGACAGCTGACCCTCCGTCAACTCCTCCTAGTGGTTCCCGCCCGCCCGGAACAGCGCCAACTCCACCTGGTCCGGGCGGGCCCCGACCCGGTCCGCGTACGCCTGCACGCCCGCCAGGTAGTGCGCGTACTGCGCGGTCCGCCAGCCCCGGCCGGGCCAGGTGGCGGCGACGGCACCCGAGGCCCGCGGGGCGCGGGAGACCACGCTGTCCAGGATCAGCGGGCGGTGGGGGCCGGGCAACTCGCCCTCCGCACCGGCGAAGTGGAGCACCTTGGTGAAGAACGCCGCCCCGAGGTACTTGATCCGCCGTTCGTTGTTCAGGGCCCGGTAGGCCGCGACCGCGCCCTCGGCCCGCAGCACGTCGAGGGCCGCGCCGAGCCGGGCGTCGATGTCCGCCGGGGCGTTGTGCGCGAAGATCTGCGCGGGCCCGGGCAGCTCCCACTCGCCGGTGATGTGCACCGGTTCGACCATCTCGACCCCTCGTGCCGCGCTGCGGGAACGGGCCCGAGGTTACCCCCGGGGCCAGAGCGGTTCGACCGCCAGCGCCTCCGCCTCCCGCAGCACCCGCAGGACGTTCCGTCCGGTCAGCGCCTCCAGTTCGCCGACGGACCAGCCGCGGGACGCCAACTCGCCCAGCAGGACGGGGTATCCGGAGACGTCGGGCAGGTCGACGGGCAGTTGGTCGACGCCGTCGTAGTCGCCGCCGAGGCCGATGTGGTCGACTCCGGCGATCTCGCGGGCCCGCTCGACGTGGTCGGCGACCTGGGCGGCGGTGGCCTCGGGGCGGGGGTGGGCGTCGATCCAGCGCCGCAGCTCGGGCGGCGGGGGCGCGCCCGGGCCGGCGGCGAACGCCGCGGCGACCTCCGCCGCGACGGCGGCGGGGTCCTCGCCGGGGGCGGGGTGGCGCGGCCAGGTCCACTGCTGCTCGGGCAGGCCGAGCCGGGCCCGTTCGGCGGCGAGCCCGGCCCGCCAGGCGGCGGCCTCGGCGGACACGAAGTCCGGCACGAAGGTGAGTTGGACCACCCCGCCGTTGTCGGCGAGCAGCGCCAGCACCTCGTCGGAGACGTTGCGCGGGTGGTCGGTGACGGCCCGGCAGGACGAGTGGCTGAAGATCACGGGCGCGGTGGAGGCGGCGAGCGCGGCCCGCTGGGTGGACTCGGCGGTGTGCGAGAGGTCGACCAGGACGCCGATCCGGTTGAGTTCGGCGACCACGGCCAGGCCCGGCACGGAGAGCCCGCCGACACCGGGGGCGTCCGTCGCGGAGTCGGCCCAGGGCGTGTTGTGGTTGTGGGTGAGCGTCAAGTAGCGGACGCCGAGCCGGGCGTAGGCGCGCAGCACGCCGAGCGAGGACGCCAGCGAGTGGCCGCCCTCGATGCCGAGCAGCGAGGCGATCCGGCCGTCGGCGATCGCGGCCTCGGCCTGCTCGGCGGTGGCGGCGGCGCGCAGCCGGTCGGGGTAGCGGGCGATCAGCCGGTGGACCAGGTCGAGCTGTTCCAGGGTGGCGACGGCGGCCTCGGGCTCGGGCAGGTCGGAGGGGACGTAGACGGACCAGAACTGGGCGCCGACCCCGCCGGCCCGCAACCGGGGCAGGTCGGTGTGGAGTTCGGGCCGGTGCGCGTCGAGTCCCTCGACCGAGCCGCCGGTCCGGGCCCGGAGGGCGACCGGCAGGTCGTTGTGGCCGTCGACCACGGGGGTGCGGCGCAGCGCGAGCGCGGCGCGGGCCCGCGGGGAGTCGTCGTCGGGGCGTGTCATGGGGTGCTGGCTCCGGGTTCTGCCGCCCAACTGTGCTGCTGCGCGGCGCTGTTGCGGGAACGGACGAGGGGGCGCGTCCGGCGACAGAGCGCGCTGGAGACCAGGAGCAGGTCGATGTGGCGACGGCCGTGCAACCGGACCCCCACCCTCCCCGCCTCCCCTCCCGCCCGGAACCTGGCCCGAAGCTAGATCAACAACTCGCCCCGGGTCAAGGACCGTTGACGCTCCCGCAACACTCGACCCGCCGGGCCCGCAGCGGATGCTGCGGACCCGGCGGGTCTGTCGGTCCACGGGCCTACGGGCCTACGGGCCTACGGGCCTACGGGAAGGAGACCAGGTTCGACGGGACGGTGCCGGTGCCCGAGGTGGGGGCGCCGGTGTCGTTCACCACGTGGGCGAACTGGCCGTTGCCGCCGAGGGAGTTGACCAGGACGTCGTGCAGCTTGACGCCGGGGGCGACCGGGACCTCGAAGCCGTGGTCCATCACGATGGTCGGGTCGACGTTGAAGTAGCAGTAGCTGCCCAGGCCCCAACCCTCGTGCGTGGTCACGGAGTTCTCGACCTTGTAGGCGGCGTAGCCGCGGACGGAGCCGTTCTGGATCGCGGCCTGGTTGGGCGCGTCGTACGCCTTCTCGTTCTGGAAGAAGATCGTCCGGCCGCCGTTGCCCTTCCACCACACGTCGTACTTGTTGAAGTGCTCGACGAACAGGCCGGTGGCCAGGACGTCGTTGCCGCCGACGACGAAGCCGTAGTCGGAGCGGTTGGTCTCCCAGCCGACGCCCGCGCCGTGGTCGGCGCGCCAGATCCAGGTGTGGTCGACGACGGTGTTGTTGCTGTTGATCACCATGCCGCTGGTGGTCTTGCCGGCGCCCGCGCCGCCGACCCGGACGAAGACGTCCTGGATGACGGTCGGGTCGGCCGCGTGGTTGGCGCCGGGTGCGTCGCCGCCGACCTGGAGCAGGGCGGGCGAGTTGACGGTGCCGGCGTCCAGCAGCAGGCCGGAGACCTTGACGCCGTCCACGTCGGCGACCTTGATCGCGGTCACGCCGTTGTCCGGGACGACGGTGGCGAGGCCGAGGCCGAGCACCACGGTGTCGGGGCGGGTGATGTTGATGCTCTGGTCGACGTGGTAGACGCCGGGGGTGAAGAGCAGGTTGAGGCCCTGCGCGAGCGCCTGGTTGATGGTGGCGGCGGTGGCGCCGGCCTTCACCACGTAGAACTGGTTGAGCGGCAGCGAGGCGCCCTGCGGGGTGCCGCTGCCCCAGGAGGTGCCGCGGGCGTTGGTGCGCTTGGCGGGCACGAACACCTTGTAGTCGTTGCCGTCCAGGTAGAGGAACGGCTTCTCCTGCGAGACCGGCGTGGTGTCGAGGGTGGTGTACGGCGGGTTCGGGAAGCCCTGGGCGGGGGCGCCCTGGACGCCGGAGAAGGTCTGGTTCCACACGCCGTTGGAGAACCCGCCGATGGAGCTGTCGCGGGTGTACCACTGCTGCTGCGAGTAGTTGCCGACCTGGCCGTCGATCTTCGAGTCGGCGATGTAGCCGCCGGAGGCCCAGCCGTAGCCGTTGGGGGCGAGGTTGAGGCCGCCCTCGACGTGCATCCGGCGGAACGGCGCGGCCTGCGAGACGGCCCAGCGGTCGGTGCCGCTGACCGGCTTGAGGTGCAGGTTCTCGGCGGAGCGCCAGAAGTTCTGGGTGGCGTTGCCGTTGAACCAGCCCGCGTCGACGGTGACGTCGCCGTTGAAGGTGGTGTCGTCGGGGTTCAGGCCGAGGCCCGCGATCGAGGTGTAGAAGCCGATCTGGGCGTTGATGTTGTTGTACGTGCCCGGCTTGAACAGCAGCGCGTAGCGCTCGTTGCCGAACTGGTTGGACTCCTGCTGCTTGAAGACGGTGTCCACGGTGGCCTGGATGTTCGGCGTGGACGGGTCGAAGACCAGCACGTTCGGGCCGAGGTCGCCGCCGCCCTGCACCGGCGGGGTGCTGGAGCCGCTGCCGGTGTGCACGCCCAACTCCCAGAGCGAGTAACCGTAGTTGGTGGCCCGCTGGGTGCCGTACATCCGGACGTAGCGGCCGGAGCCGGAGACGTTCAGCGTCTCGTTGCCGCCCGCGCCGGTGGTGGTGGAGTAGATCGTCGCCCAGCTGGTGCCGTCGCTGGACGCCTGGATCTGGTACGCCTTGCCGTACGCGGCCTCCCACTTGAGGTCGACCTGGCAGAGCTGCTGGACGGAGCCGAGGTCGACCTGCAGCCACTGCGGGTCGGCGGCGGCGCTGGACCAGCGGGTACCGGTGTTGCCGTCCACCGCGCTGGCGGCGGGGGTGCCGCCGTTCTCCTGGCTGGAGGCGGTGGCGGCCTTGCCCTGGGCCGCGTTGTCGGCCGAGCAGCCGCCGGGGGCGGTGCCGCCCGCCGTGCCGTACACCTGGAACTCCCAGAGGGAGTAGCCGTACGCGGTGCCGCGGGCGATGCCGTTCATCCGGACGTAGCGGCCGGAGCCGGAGACGTTCAGCACCTCGGTGCCACCGGCGCCGGTGGTGGTGGAGTAGATCGTCGTCCAGGTGGTGCCGTCGTTCGACGTCTGGATCTGGTACGCCTTGCCGTACGCGGTCTCCCAGTTGAGCTGGACCTTGTCGATGGCGGCGACCGAGCCGAGGTCGACCTGCAGCCACTGCTGGTCCGAGGCCGCCGAGGACCAGCGGGTGCCGAGGTTGCCGTCCACGGCGCCGGCGGCCGGGGTGCCGCCGTTCTCCTGGCTGGAGGCGGTGACGGTCTTTCCCTGCGAGAGCAGCGTGTCCGCGGCCTGCGCGGTGCTCGGGAGCGTCATGACCGCCCCGGCCACCAGGGCCGCGGCGGCGAGTACGGCAGGCGTCCGGCGTATGGGGGCACCGGAAGGGGGAGGGGCGAGCCGCATGGCTCCTCCTGCTGTGAGCGGTGGGTGGGGGAGAAAAACGGAGAGCGCTCTCCAGACATGGACGTCCAAGCCGCCCCGCCGGGTGGGAACCCCTCTGCGGAACAGCCGGAAACCTCGACGTCATCTGCCCGAAACGCCTCGCCATGAGGTTAGTTCATGGCGAGAGAAAAGCCGAGACCCTCGCGCCGAGAACTTCCGCGAATCCCTCCCGCCCGGGAGAGCGCTCTCCCAATTCCCCGGTATGACACCCCACCCCTGCGCACCGGACCACCGTCGGGGCCGCCCTCGGCTCTCACCCGGCACCGCACGGAGGCCGCCACCGAACAACCTGGTGGCGGCCTCCGGTCCCGGACGGGATCACTCCCCCTCGGGCAGCTCGGGCAGCTCGGTGGAGGTCGGCGTGGGCTTCGCTGTCACGGTCTTCGTCGGCGTCGGCTTCGGCTTCACCGTCACGGTCTTCGTCGGCTTCGGCGTCGGCCTGGGCTTCACCGTCACGGTCTTCGTCGGGACGGGCTTCGCGGGTGCGGTCTTCGTCGGAACGGACTCGGGCGCCACACCGCCGACGGGGGTGGATCGCGGAACCGGAGCCTGCACGGCGGCGGCGGACCCGCCGAACCCCGCGAGGGCGATCAGCGGCAACGCGGCGACCCCCGCGATCGCGAGTCCGGCGCGCCCGACTGCTGTGAGCCGCATGTTTCCTCCGGTCGTCGGTTCGGCAGGTGGTGCGGGCCATTCCACCAGAGCGGCCCGCCACCACCGCCGCCCACGGGGCCGCGTCCCGTTTCTTCACCCGCCCGAGGGAATCCCCACCCCCGCCACCGGACCGGCTGCGCACCGGCCCCCGCCGGAAGGGGTCAATCCAACGCCGCGACCACCGCTTCGTGCACCTCCACCGCCGCGTCCACGATCCGCTCGCGCGTCTCCCCCGTGTACAGCCACGCGCACGCGTCGATCGCCGCGTAGAGCTCGGCGAGGATCAACGCGCCGCGCTTCGGCACTTCGTCCCGCTCCCGCCAGGCCGCCCCGCAGCGGTCGATCTCCTCCCGCAGTTGCCGGAGCAGCACCTCGTCGAAGCCCTCGTTCATCCGCAGCCCGACGACGAAGCGCTCCGCCACCGCCGCCAACCGCGCCACCCGTTCCGACTCCAACCGGCCCCTCCCTGTCCGAACCGTTCCGAACCCTTCCGAACCGTCAACCGTACGTGGGCTACCCGGCCGCCAGCCAGGCGGTGTACCAGTCCCGGAAGTCCGGGCCCGGGGTGCGGGCGCCCCACACCTGGTCGTCGTACCACACCCGTCCGGCGTCGGGGCCCGTGACGACCAGGTGGGAGAAAGTGCCGCACCCGACCTCACCGAGGACCAACGTCCCCTCCATGGAGCGTTCGGCAGCGGGCACGAACACCCGGGCCAGGAAGCCCGGTCGCAGGCACTCCGCCCGGACATCGTGCAGGGCCTCCTCCTCGTCCACGTCCTCCGCCAGGCCCAGCAGCCCGTGGTGCGGTCCCGCCCCACCGTCGGCGACCGTGCTCAGAAAGCTCCGGTAGGAGGCGGGGAGGGCGACACCGTGCAGCAACTCGAAGGCCCGGATCGTCCCCTCCCCCAGCCGTTCGCGGAGCCGGTACCCGTGGTGCGCGGCCCCGAACCGAAGGCGCCCGGGGTCCGCCAGGGCCATCGCAGCCACCCGCGAACGCACCGCGCCCCCGTCCCAACTCCCCCTCGGCACAACACCGTCGTCACCGTTCACCCCCGCACGGTAGCCGAGCGCCGGTCAGCGTTCGAGGGTGTCCGGTCGTGCGCCGGTTCAGCTGTTGGCCTCGCCGAAGCGGGTACCGCGCGGGGCGGGCCCAGGGCCAGGCCGCGCAGGCAGGCCGGGCGGTGGTCGGCCTCGGCACGGGCGGCGCCCACCGTCACCGGCCTCGACGCCGCGAACGCCTCCGCCCCTCCGGGGGCCCACAACCCGCTCGCCGCACCCGGGGGAGGCTACGTCGGCCCGCCCTGTCCGCCGTACGGCCCTGCCCAGCAGTTCGCCGCCTCCACCTGGGTGACCGGCCTGCCCGAGCGGTCACCGAACTACGGCACCCCGACGACCGCGCCCACCAGGTCCGCGTCGCCGCCACGCCCGGGCGCCCGGTCTCCGCGGCGATCGGCGAGACGGTCCGGGCGGACCGGGCGGACCGGGCGGACCGGGCGGACCGGGCGGACCGGGCGGACCGGCCACCGCGCCGCCGACGGCGCCCTCGTCGACGCCGAGAACGTCCGCTAGCAGGCTGCAGCCCCCGCTCCCTGAAAGGTCTGCCGAGCAAGGACGAGTCGGAGCCGAGCCGCTACCGGGCGGCCATCGCCAACCCGCCGGCATCGGCCACCGGCAACACCTGCTGGCCGGGCACCATGTGCAGAGCAATGTCCACGCCGTCCCCTGATGCGACCCGCCGAAGGAGCACCACCCGTGCAGGACGCCATCCTCATCTCCGCCGCCCCCGGCACCGTTTTGCCCCTGAGCCTCGACGACGCCGCGCTCCACCTGCAGGCCTGCTTCCCCGGAGTGCGGTACTGGCGCAAGCACGCTCCCGTCAGCCGCACCGACCACCTCGACTTCGAGACCACCCTCGACGGCATGACGCGCCACGGCAGCTACTTCGACCGCAGCCACCTCGTCCTGCGCGACGGTGCCCCCGCCCTCTGGGCCGGCACCATCGCCTGGTTCCTCGCCCTGCTCCCCAGCGGCACCCCGACCGTCGCGATGGTCGAGTCCAACCCCGGCACACTCCGCATCCCGCCCGGCGCCGACGCCCAGGAGATCACCGACCTGCTCACCGGCCTCCTCTGCGCCGAGTAGAACCCGTTCGACGAACGACTGCCCCAACCGCCCCGGACCCGACCGAAGTCCCGTGGAGCGAACCTACCTTGCAGGGAAAACGGGGCAGATGTTCCCCTGTTCCCCGACCGCTTGGGGGCGCCGTGGGAACCGAGGCCGGTTGGGTCTGGGAACTCGGGCCGGGCAGAGCGGGGGCCCCGGGGCGGTTCGCCCCGGGGCCCCGGTGGTGCACTGACGGTACGTCAGCCGGTGCGGCGCCTGCGGACGGCGATCAGCAGTCCGGTGCCGAGGGCGACCAGCAGGCCGCCGGCGGTGAGCAGGTAGGGCAGGTTGCCGCCGGCTCCGGTGCTGGCCAGCGGCCCGGACGGGACCGGCCGGGCCTGCGGCGGGGCCGGGGTGTCCACCGTCGGGGTCGGGGTGGGCGTCGGCGGGATCAAGGTGTTGACGGCGGTGGTGGTGATGCCCGCGTCCAGGTGGTCGTCGTCCAGCACGACCGGTCCGAGGACCGGCTCGCGCGGGGCGGCGTAGCCCTGGGGCGGGGCGACCTCCTCCCAGTAGTAGGTGCCCTGGTCGGCCTGGGTGGCGCAGGTGCCGTCGGTGCCGGTGGTGCAGGGGCCGCCGACCTTGGTGTCGGGCTTGTCGCCGGCGGTCTGCAGGCCGTCGGTGCCGTCGGTCTCGCGCCACAGCTGGAACACGGCTCCGGCCAGGGGCCTGCCGTCCTGGTCCTGCTTGGCCAGGCGCAGTGCGCCGCGCTGGGGCTGGAAGCCGAAGTCGAAGCTGTGGTCGTCCTGTCCGGCCGCGCCCGTGGTCAGGGCCCGCTCGACGTAGGTGCCGCCCTCGGGGACGGTGCCGTCGGAGTCGGTCAGCCGGTTGTCGCCGACGTTCGCCGCGGTGGGGACCCAGTGGTGCAGCGGGCCGCCCTCGGCGTAGTCGGCGGGGTTGTCGAGCCGGACGGTGTAGGCGGTCCTGGGCTTCAGCCCGCCGGTGACGTTGCTGTCGTCGAAGTAGTACTCGCCGCGCGCGGTGGTCCTCGTGCTGCCGACCTTCTTGCCGTCGGCGTCGTACAGGTCGACGGTCGCGCCGGGAACGGGCTTCTGCTGGGGCAGTTGCAGGCCGGAGCGCTCCGGGTCGTACCAGACCCGGTTGCCGATCTGCAGGGGCGCCCGGTCGCAGAGGACTTCGAGATCGCCGAGCGAGGCGCCCTTGCCGAAGGCGGCGGGGTGCGCGCTGTCGTTGAGGCGGAGGCCGAAGCCGGGGTCGACCGTACCGTCGCGGAGGGTGAACATCGGGCCGTAGCCCCAGATGGTGTTGTCCGGGTCGACGCCCGCGGTGGCGATGGAGTTCTCCACCTTGGACAGCGCCAGGCCCGCGTAGGCGGCGTTCGGGTGGTACGTGGTCATCCGGTGCACGTCGAAGTACTTGGTGCCCCGGCCGGTGAGCCCGCAGCCCTCGTTGACGTCCAGGACGTAGGCGTCGCCGGACTTGCAGGCCTTGTCGAGGTCGCCGCCGGACCAGACGGGAGCGGTCAGGTTCTGGCCGGAGATGCGGTCGGCGAGGCGGTCGCGGAAGGCGAGCAGCATCGAGCCGTCGGTCTCGAAGCCGATCTCGCCGAGCTCCGGTTCGGGCTTGGCGAAGCCGCGGCCCTCGCAGGGCTGCCCGGTGCTGCCGGTGGGCCAGGTGTCGGTCCACGGGAACCAGCCGGCGCCCTGGCAGACCGGATCGGTGGCCCAGGGGGTGGCGCGCAGGCGGGGGTGGTCGAGCGGCTGGTCCAGCACGGCGGCGCCGAAGACGCCGGTGGCCGGGTCGAACGGCAGCACGACCGCCCGCAGGTCGGCGGCCCGCTGGGTCGACTCGCCGGAGCAGACGCCGCCGAGGTAGCCGACGCCGTCCTGCATGCCGAGGCCGTAGGGCCGCCAGTCGCCGGCGGCCGGGCAGTTCGGCGCGGGAATCGGGTAGACGGCCTTCGGCGCGGACGCCGTCGCCGCGGTGGCGTCGTACCGGTAGAGCTTGCGGTCGTGCAGGTTGACCACGTACAGGTCGCGGCCGTCCTCGGTGAGCTTCAGCCCGCCCAGGCTCTCCTTGCCCGGGGCGGCGAGGAAGCCGCCGTCGTCGCCGTCGTGCGCGGTCGTCCCGGCGTTCGGGACGGTGGCGAACAGCGTGGTGGCCTTGGTGGCCGGGTCGGTGACGTAGACCGCGCCGGGGCCGCCGGGGCCGTAGTGGGTACCGGCCTTGGCGAGCGCGGAGCCGAACAGCCGCCGGTCCGCTCGGTTCCAGGCCAGCCCGAAGACGGTGCCGGTGTCCTGGTCGGTGGCCAGGTCGGTGACCTGCCCGGCACCGCCGTTCGAGGTGCGGGCCCGGTACGGGAAGGTCAGCAGGGTGCGCCGGTCGGCCGTCGCAGTCGCGGCGGGCTGGCAGGCGGTGGCCAGGGGGGCGTTGGCCTGGCAGTAGTCGGACGGGTTCCACAGGCCGGTGGTCAGGGTGGCCTGCTTGCCCGCCGAGAGGTCGACGAACTCCTCGTTGCTGCTCAGCCGGTTCGGGGCGCCCGCCAGGCCCTCGCGGGCGGCGAACGCGGGGTACAGCACGCCCGGCTTCGGATTGACCACCTCCACCCGGTACCTGCCGCTGGCGGTGGCCCTGGCGGGGGCGAGGGTGACGGTGCCGTCGGCGGCGGTGACGGCGGTGCGCACCGTGCCGTCGTCGCCGGTGAGGGTGACCGTCACTCCGGCCATGCCGGGTTCCAGTGCGGGGCTCCACGTCCCGCTCTCGTCGACGGCGCGGACCACCCGCACCGTGACCGAGCCCTCCGCGCCGGCGGGCGAGGCGGACGGCGCGGCCACCGCCGTCGCGGCGGCCAGTGCGGCCACCACGGCGGCGGCCCGGCCGGCCCGCCGCCGGCCCGTGCGCGGCACGGGTGATCGAGGCTGTTCTGCTGTCTGAATCATGCCCTGCTCTCGTGGTCGGGAAGGCACGCCGGACCGGGGCCGCGGAACCACCCGGACGGCCCTGCGTACACCTCTTTTGGCCGAATCGTAAGCGGAATACGGCCATCCGGCGTACGGAAAAAGAAAATTGACGTTCCGTCAGGGAAGGGGACGGCTTCGGGCCGAACTCGGCCCGACCGGCAGTTCGGGCGGGCCGCCGCGCACCGGCGGGGAAGGCCGGAGGCGGGCGGGCGGGGCCGACCCGTAGTCGGCCCGCAGGGCGCGGATCTTCTCCGGCACGGGCTCGAACCACGGACAGCCCGCCCGCTGCTCCGCGCCGAGGACAAGGGGCAGCGGACAACAGTGGCCGTCCGCGCCCGGGTGGACCTTGGCGGCGCAGCCGCCGCGCGAGCGGCCCGGCCGCCCGCCGGGCCCCGGTGGCGCTACCCTCACCATGCCGCACCCCACCACCCTGGACGCGCACCCTGCCCGGGCGACAGCGCGGGAGGACCGCCTTGGAACAGCAACCGGTCGAGGTCCGCGCGACCGAGGGCTCCTTCGGAGTCCTCGACGCCGGTGCCGTCCAGGGCGAGCCCGCCGACTACTCCACCGGCCTGGTCATCACCATGCCGACCGGAGCACGCGTCCACACCGGCATCAACACGGGCCCGGTCCGCATCACCGCCACCGCCCTCCCACGCCGCCCCGCCCCGCCGACCGACACCCACGACTGGGACGAGGTCGTCGAAGCCAGCGCCCACGCCCCCCGTGGACTGCTCCGGGTCGAGTCCCTGGACGAAGGCCCCGTCGCAGGACTGCCGCCGCTCTCCCCCGACGGCCCCGGCTGGTACCGGCTCCTCGTCCTGGCCCGCGGGCGGGACACCGCCCACGACGCCGCCGTCGACCGCCCCACCGAGGACTACGCGATCACCGCCTGGCCCGAACCGCCCTCACCGCCCAGGCTGTTGAAGACGGCCGACGAGTGCGGCCGCACCCTTCGCCTGGCAGCCTCCCGGCGTCCTGCGCCACCACCGGCGCTCGCCCTGCCCGACGCCGGTGAGGAAGACCGGCAGGCGGCCCTCCGGGCGGCACGCCTCCAAGCCATGGGCACGCCGCAGCAACCCACCGGCGACCGGTAGCCGCACCGTGCTCCGCCACGAGTCGGCCCTCCCGGGCCACCGACCGGCCCGGTCCCCTTCACCATGCTGGTCACCAGCGGAAACGCCACAAGACGATCCCGTTGACAAGGCCGATGACGATCGGCAGGAGCACGGCCAGGAACAACGGGCCCCGCACCCGGCCGAAGCCGGGGAGCCCGCACCGCTCCCCGCTCCCCCGCCGATCCTGCCGCGGCTTCGCCCGCGCGCGCTCGATCATGTCCCGGCGGGCCTGCTCACGCCGCTCGCGCCGCTGGTGCCGCTGGGCCTTCTGCATCGAGGCCGGCCGTCCATCGGGAAACGGCCTACCTGCTGCCGATCGCCTCGCCGAAGTCCGTCAGGCAGACGGTGCCGCCGAGCCGGAGGGCCGCTCCTGCGACGATCCCCAGGGGCCCGGGCATCCGCCGCCCCGGCCACCGACCGCCGCCGGGCGGCAAGCCCCCGGGAGCGCAGAACTGCCCTGCCGGAGCTGGCCACCGGATTTGAGGAGTACGTGGAAGCCGACCGCAAGGAGCCTGCCTCCTTCCGGACTCGGATGCGCGAGCAGGGTCTCGTCCTACCCGCACCCGCCGACCGCACCCATCGGATCAGCTCACACGAAAAGACGAAAGGTCGCAGTTCAGCGCATCCGGCCGCGCGGCTTGAGCGGAACCGGCGGCAGCTCCGGCGCGGCCAGCCGGACACCGTCGTAGCCGTGCACCTCGCCGAAGAGCGACCCTTCCATCCACTCCGTCCGGGCCCGGGCGATCTCCTCGGCGGAGCGGCCGACGAAGTTCCACCACATCACCAGGCGCTCCTCGAAGGGTTCGCCGCCCAGCAGCAGGACGGACGCGTCGGTCCGGGCCCGCAGGGGCAGTTCGCGGCGCCCGCAGCCCAGGTACAGCAGCGATCCGGGTTCGACGGTGACGCCGTCGACCTCGACGCTGCCGGTCATCGCGAGGACGGCGTACTCGAAGCCCTCCTCGACCGGCAGCCGGTGCGCGGCCCCCTCACGGAGCGTCAGGTCGGCGCCGGTCAGCGCGGTGTACGCGGTGCCGGGCGAGGCGGCCCCGTCCAGGGTGCCGAGGATCAGCCGGGCCGCCAGCCCGTCCGCCCCGACCACGGGCAGTTCGGTGTGGTGCTCGAACGCGGGCCCGGTGTGCCGGTGCGCGTCGGGCAGCGCGACCCAGAGCTGCGCGCCGTGCAGCAGCCGGGCGTGCTCGCGCGGCGACTCCTCGGAGTGCGAGATCGCCCGCCCCGAGGTCATCAGCCCCAGCTCGTACGGGCGGACGGTCTGCAGGCTGCCGAGGCTGTCCCGGTGCAGCACGCTGCCCTCGTGCAGCCAGCTGACGGTCTGCAGGCCCATGTGCGGGTGCGGCGGCACCTGCATGCCGGGCTCGTCCGCGATGTCGTCGGGCCCGTAGTGGTCGACGAAGCACCAGGCGCCGACCATCCGCCGTCCCAGGTTGGGCAGCAGGCGGCGCACCACCGTCGACCCGCCGAGCGGCATCCGACGCGCCGTCAGCAGGTCCCGCACCGGCCCGTCCGCGGCCTGCCGCCCGCACACCGCGGGGGCGCCCTTCCGATCGAGGTTGCTCATACCGGGCAGTATCGACCGGCCGCCGGGCCGATCCCGGTTCCGACGGGCCGTCAGTTCCCCGGGGGAGGTCAGCGGGCGCCGAGGAGGGACAGCGCCTCGGGCAGGACGCGGCGCCAGAAGCCGTCCGTGTGCTCGCCGCGCGGGAAGTGCGTGCGGGCGCCGGGGGCGGCGGCGAGGTCGCGGGCCGCAGGGCAGAACGGGTCCTCGGTGCCGCACCAGACGCCGGTCCGGGCGAGTCCGGGGAGCGCGTCGAGGTGCCGCAGGGGCTCGTGCTCGCGCCAGTCCGCCTCGTCGCGGAACGCGTCCACCCGGCGGGCGTCCGTCCAGTCGCGGAAGACGGCGGGGCTGAGCAGCGCGGCCGCGGTCAGGCCGCCCCGGCGGGCCCGGGCGTACTGGAGGGCGCCGGAGCCGCCCATCGAGATGCCCAACGCCAGCGTGGGTTCCGGCAGTCGGCGGTCGGCGAGCCAGCGGGGCAGCTCGTCGACGAGCATCGCCATCGGATCGTCGCCGGGCGTCCGGGCGTGCCAGTAGCTGTCGGTGCCGCCGTCGACGGCGACCACCCGCAGCGGCGGAACCCCGGCGGCGACCGCCGCGGCCAGGAACTGCGGCATCCCGAGGCCGGTGAAGGACTCCGCGTCGCCGCCCCGCCCGTGCAGCGCCAGGCAGACCGGCAGGTCCGCCCCGACGGGGGCGGCACCCCCGGGCGGGTCGTACACCAGCAGGCGGACGTCGCGCCCGCGCGCCGCCGACCGCACCGTGGCCGCCCGCACCGGCCCGGCGGGCAGCGCCGGCACCGTCCCGTCGGCCCCGGTCAGGCCGAGCGCCCGCCGCAGCCGCGGCCCGCCGGGCAGCACGTCCTCGACCACCGCCCCACCGGCCGCGGCCGCGCCCAGCGCGGTGACGGCCAGCGC
This sequence comes from Kitasatospora sp. NPDC088391, assembly GCF_044753345.1. Lineage (NCBI taxonomy): Bacteria > Bacillati > Actinomycetota > Actinomycetes > Kitasatosporales > Streptomycetaceae > Kitasatospora > Kitasatospora sp. NPDC088391. The sequence goes on along the minus strand of NZ_JBIVNB010000018.1, from coordinate 51,820 downwards.
CCCGAGCAGCCTGCGCCGGCCGACACCCCGCCGACCACCGACCGAACCCTGCCCCGGCCCACCCGACGCCCCGTCAACACCCGCCCCGCCCCGCACGCTCGCCCCGTCAACGCTCGCCCCGTCAACACCCGCCCCGTCAACACCTGCCCCGCCCCGCACGCTCGCCCCGCTCCGCCGTCGTCACGCCCGCACGGACGCCCGGGCGCTTCACGGGACGCCGGAACGACCCGGCCCGGTTTCACACCGGCGGACCGGAACCGCACAGGCGGACCGAACGGACCCGACGGACCGTCAGTGCTTGCAGGCCCACCACGCGTCGGCGCTGACCGCCTCCGCCTGGGCCCGCAGGGCGCGGACGGCCTCGGCGGGGTCGTCCGCGCCGTACACGGCCGAACCGGCCACGAAGACGTCGGCGCCGGCCTCCGCGCAGGCTTCGATGGTGGCGGGGGCGACACCGCCGTCGACCTGGAGCCACAGGTCGAGGCCGTGCTTGTCGATCAGCTGCCGGGTGCGGCGGATCTTGGGGAGCATGATGTCGAGGAACGCCTGGCCGCCGAAGCCGGGCTCCACCGTCATGATCAGCACCATGTCGAGTTCGGGCAGCAGGTCCTCGTAGGGCTCGATCGGCGTGGCGGGGCGCAGCGCCATCGAGGCGCGGGCGCCCTTGGCGCGGATCTCCCGGGCGAGGCGGACGGGCGCGGCGGCGGCCTCGACGTGGAAGGTGACGGAGCCCGCGCCGGCCTCGACGTACTGCGGGGCCCAGCGGTCGGGCTGCTCGATCATCAGGTGGCAGTCGAGGGGCGTGGCGGTGGCCCGGGCCAGCGACTCGACGATCGGCACGCCCAGCGTGAGGTTGGGGACGAAGTGGTTGTCCATCACGTCGACGTGCAGCCAGTCCGCGCCGCGCACCGCCTCGGCCTCCTCGGCGAGGCGGGCGAAGTCCGCGGACAGGATGCTGGGGTTGATCTGCGCCATGGCGAGGGTACCTTCACGACTCGGTGCCGACGGCCGCGGCGGCCGCCCGCTCCCATCATCCCCTGCCAGCCGCACGAACCGGCCGCCACCCACCGCTCCTCGTCCCGCCGAACTGTTCACGCGCCCGAAACACTTTCCCTTCCCGGCGCCGGTCGGCTCTGGCAGGCTCCGGAGGAGGCGGTACCACACGCTGCTCGACCCTCACCGAAAGGCGTCAGATGACCCAGGTCGTCCACCCGGCACGTGCTCTCTGGTGGCTGTTCGAACCCGTCCACGCCCTCACCTACTTCTCGCCGGAGGCCCGGGCCGCGTACGAGGCGGCGGGCCTGCGCGGCTACTGGCGCGGCTACTTCGGCGGGCGCTCGGCCCCGCTGGGCGCCGTGGACGCGGCGCCGGTGGTGGCCGCCTTCTTCAACTTCGCGCCGCAGATGGTGGAGCGGGCCCTGCCGGACGTCTGGAACCTGGCCACCCCCGAACAGGCGCTGCGGGCCCGGGTGGCGGGCGCGACCGGCGCCCTGGAGCGGGTCCTCGCCGAGGTGAAGCCGGACCTGGTCGACCGTTCGGTGGACCTGCTGGAGCGCGCCGTCGACGGCCTCGACTGTTGTGGGCGCGTGCTGGCCGCCGCGAACGCCGACCTCCCCCGCCCGGACACCCGCCTGGCCCGCCTCTGGCAGGCCACCACCGTGCTGCGCGAGCACCGCGGCGACGGCCACGTCGCCGCCCTGGTCGCGGAGGGCCTCGACGGCTGCGAGGCCCTCGTGGTGCGCTGCGCCCTCGACACCCGCCGGGAGACCCTGCAGCCGCACCGCGGCTGGACGGACGCCGAGTGGGACGCCGCCACCGAGCGCCTGATCGAGCGTCGGTGGCTGTCCCCGGACGGCTCGCTGACCGCCGAGGGCCGGCACCGCCACCTCGCCCTCGAATCGGCCACCGACCTGGCCGCCTCCCGGGTCTGGGCCCACTTCCACCGCTCCGAACTGGACGAACTCGCCACCACCCTGCGCCCGATCGCCGCCGCCTGCCGCGCCGACCTGCCCCCGTCCACCCCGATCGGCCTGCCCAACGCCGCCTGACGGCCCGTCACCCCTCCTCCCCGCCCTGCCCCGCGCTCCCTCCTGCGCGGGCGGCCCGGAACGGGGGCGGGCCGAGGACGACGCCGCGCCCGGCGTAGAACCGGTCGAGGTCGGACCAGGGGACGCGGGCGAAGCTCTGCGAACCGTCGGGGAAGCCGGACGGGTTGTGGATGTACAGGGCGTCGTCGTCGGCCCCGACGGCGAGCACCAGGTGGCCGCCGGGGCGGGGGATCTCGGGCGCGAGGGTCCGGATGCCGGGGTGGACGGAGATCATCGGGAGCCGGCCCTCCGCGAGCTCCCCGGCCAGCCGTCCGGCGGGCAGCGGGCTGAGCGCCTCCGCCGCCAGGCCCCAGCGGGCCCGGACGTACGCGGCGAACGGGGCGTGGATCAGCCCGTCCAACCGCCCGTCGGGGTGCCGGACGTACGCGCCCGCGAGCTCGCACTCCTCGGCGAGCCGGACGGGCGCGGGGGCCACGCCCCACCAGTGGTCGAGCGCCATCCGCAGGCAGGCCATGCCGCACAGCCGCCAGGACCAGTACTCGTACTCCTCCTCGTCGGCGGCGCCCGACCGCTCCCACTTCGGGTCGTCGGCGGCCCGGAGCGTGCCGTCCAGGATGTCGGGCACGAGTTCGGGCGACTCCCACTGGGAGTAGTACGGCACCTGATGGCTGATCGGCTTCACCCGGTCATCCTGACGTACTTTCATCCCGATCCCCCGCACCCCGTCCACGACACCTCGACGTCCCCGCCCCCGCCCCGCGCCACCGCCCCCGCCCCGCGCCACCGCCCCCGCCCCGCGCCACCGCCCCGCGCACCCGCGGCGGGCGGGCGTGCTCCGGGCCGGTGGCGCCGATCCCGGCGGGCGCACGCGCCCCGGTGCTTCGCCGCGCGCCAGGTCCGCCGCCACGTGGGGACGGCGGCGTCCCGTCGATCGCCCACCACCGCGTTCCGCAGTATCGTCCGTCCTCGAACCCGCCCACCGCCCCAGTCGCCACCCACCGACTCCCTGCCCCGAACGGAGCCCTCGTGGCCGATGTCCGTCCCGTCCTCGTCCTGCGGCCCGAACCGGTCGGGTCGCCGGACGCCCGGTGGCTCCTGACGGAGTACCGGGCCGAGATCCACCGCCGCTGGAGCGGGCCCGCGCCCGCCGATCCGCTGCCGGCCGAGGCCCCGGCCGACCTCGAACTCGGGCCGCCGGAGGGGGTGTTCCTGCTGGCCCGGCTGGACGGCCGACCGGTCGGCTGCGCGGGCGTGCGCGTCCTGGAGCCGGGGACCGCCGAGCTGAAGCGGCTGTACGTCCGGGAGGAGGCGCGCGGCCACGGCCTGGGGCGCCGGCTGCTCGCGGCCGCCGAGGACGCCGCCCGCGGACTCGGCCACACCCGGCTGCGGCTGGACACCATGGCGGAGATGCCCGAGGCCCGCGCCCTCTACACGGCCGCCGGCTACCTGGACGTCCCGGCGTACAACACCAACCCGTACGCCGCCGACTGGCTGGAGAAGGCGCTGTGACCGGGACGACGGTGAACCTGTGGCGGGCGGGGCTGAGCCGCGTCCCGGACGAGGTGTGGGCCCGCACCGACGCCGAGGTGCTGATCCTGGCCGACAACGCGCTGACCGAACTCCCGGACACCGTGGGCGAATTCGACCGTCTCCGGACCCTCGACCTGGGGCACAACGCGCTCACGGCGATGCCCGGGTGGGTCGGCGGCCTCACCGGGCTGTCCGGCTTCCTCTACCTGCACGACAACCGGCTGACCGCGCTGCCCGCCGCCCTCGGCCGACTGGGCCGGCTGCGCTACCTGAACGTCGGCGACAACCCGATCACCGAACTTCCTCCGAGCATCGGCGACCTGGCGCAGCTGCTCGAACTGCGGGCCCGGAACTGCCGGTTGACCGCCGTCCCGGACCGTCTCGGCGCGCTCGTCCGGCTGCGCGAACTGCACCTGGGCGGCAACTCCCTGACCGGGCTGCCGGATTCGCTCGGCGGCCTGCGCGACCTGCGCCGCCTGGAGCTGCGCGGCAACGCCCTGACGGCGCTCCCCGACGCCCTCGCGGGGCTCACCGCGCTGCGCGAACTCGACCTGCGTGCCAACCCGTTGGCGTCGGTGCCGGACTGGCTGGCCGAACTCCCGGCGCTGGAACGGCTGGACCTGCGCTGGGCCGGGGCGGTACCGGGCGCCGCGCTGCTCGATCGGCTCGAACGGCGCGGCTGCACGGTCTGGTGCTGACCCCCGGAACCGTGCCCGGCCCCGAGACCCGGTGGACCCGGATCGGGGCCGGGATCGGGGCCGGGCACGCGGTCTCACCAGGCGTAGTCCTCCGGCGCGGTGCGGTGGCCGGGGAAGATCCCGTCCAGTCGCTCCAGCGTCTTGGCGTCCAGCTCGACGTCCAACGAGCGCACCGCCGCGTCGAGTTGCTCCCCGGTCCGGGGGCCGACGATCGGGGCGGTGACGGCGGGGCGGGTGCGCAGCCAGGCGAGTGCGACGTCGCCGGGTTCGAGGCCGAGTTCCTCGCAGAGGTCCTCGTACGCCTGGATCTGGTCGCGGCGCTCGTTCAGGGTGTCCAGGGAGCGGCCGGAGGCGCGGCGCACGCCCTCGCGCTCCTTGCGGAGCACGCCGCCGAGCAGGCCGCCGTGCAGCGGCGACCAGGGGATCAGGCCGAGGCCGTAGTGCTGGGCGGCCGGGACGACCTCCCGTTCGATGCCGCGCTCGATCAGGTTGTAGAGCGACTGCTCGCTGGTCAGGCCGAGGAAGTTGCGGGCCCGGGCGGTCTCCTGGGCCTGTGCGAGGTGCCAGCCGGCGAAGTTGGAAGAGCCGACGTAGATGATCTTGCCCTGCCGGGTGAGCACCTCCATCGCCTGCCAGATCTCCTCCCAGGGGGTGCCCCGGTCGATGTGGTGCATCTGGTACAGGTCGATGTGGTCGGTCTGCAGGCGGCGCAGGCTGGCGTCCACGGCGCGCCGGATGTTGAGCGCGGAGAGCTTGCCCTCGTTGGGCCAGTCGCCCATGTCGCCGTAGAGCTTGGTGGCGATCACGGTCTTCTCGCGCCGGCCGCCGCCCTTGGCGAACCAGTTGCCGATGATGGTCTCGGTGAGGCCCTTGCTCTCGCCCCAGCCGTAGACGTTGGCGGTGTCGAAGAAGTTGATGCCGTGCCCGTGGGCGGCGTCCATGATCCGGTGCGCGTCGGCCTCTTCGGTGTGCACGCCGAAGTTCATGGTGCCCAGGCAGAGGCGGGAGACGGACAGGCCGGTGCGGCCGAGGTGGGTGTACTCCATGCCCCCACCCTCCGTCGCCCCGGCCCGGATGTCCAGCACCCGCCGGGCCGGGAATCGCGCCCGTCCCGCGAACCCCGTCCCGGCGGGCAGTACTTGACGGCCCGTCAGCGTGTTCTTCAGCGTCCGGCGCGGGCGAAGGCCCGGACCGCGAGCGGCACGGCGAGGGCCAGCAGCAGCGCGGACCAGCCGAGCGAGGCGGCCACGGGGTGCTGCGCGGGCCAGGCGCCGCCGGGCGCGGACGGGTTGCCGAACAGGTGGCGGCAGGACTCGACCACGGCGCTCACCGGGTTCCACTCGGCGAGCGCCGCCAGCCAGCCCGGCATCCCGCCGGTCGGCACGAAAGCGCTGGTGAGCATGCCGAACGGGATGGTGAGGACGCCGAGTTGACCGGCCGTCTCCTCCTTCCCGACGACCAGGCCGAGCGCCAGGCCGACCCAGGAGCAGGCGAACCGGAACAGCAGCAGCAGGCCGAACGCGCCGAGCGCGGGGCCGAGGCCGTCGCGCACCCGCCAGCCCGCGGCCAGGCCGACCAGCGCGGTCGGGACCAGCACCACGGCGGCGACCAGCAGGTCGGCGAGCGCCTGCCCGGCCAGCAGGCCGAAGCGCGACACCGACATCGAGCGCAGCCGGTCGGTGACGCCCCGTCCGGCGTCCCGCGCGGCGCCGACCATCGCGGGCATCAGCGCGTTCAGCGCGACCAGGGCGAACAGGCCGGGCATCAGGAACTCCCGGTAGCCGCCCCCGCCGGGCACGTTCATCGCGCTGCCGAACACGTAGCCGAACACCCCGACCATGGCGACGGGCACCAGCAGAGAGGCGGCCAGCAGCCCGGGCGAGTGCCGGTACACCAGCAGGACCCGCCGGGCCGAGGCGGCCGCGTCCACCGGGATCGTCCACGCGCTCATGCCGCACGCTCCCCCGCGACGACGCCCGCGGCACCCGCGACGCCCCCGGCGCTCTCGACTCCCTCGGCACCCGCGCCGGTCAGCGCCAGGAACACGTCGTCCAGCGACGGGGTGCGCAGCGCGACGTCCAGCGCGGTGACGCCCGCCGCGTCCAACTCCCGTACCAGGCGGGGCAGGGCGAGTGGCCGGGCCGGGTCGGAGACGGCGCTCAGGCGGAACTGCTCGGCGTCCACGGCGGGGTGGCCGCCGGTGAGCACGGCCAGGACGGCGCGGGCCCGCTCCAGTTCGGCGTCGGCGGCCCCGGCGGGCAGCGCGACCTCGACCAGGGTGCCGATGGCGGCCTTGAGCCGCTGCGGGGTGTCGTCGGCGACGGCCGTTCCCCGGTCCAGCACGGTGATCCGGTCGGCCAGCCGGTCGGCCTCGTCCAGGTACTGGGTGGTGAGCAGCACGGTGGTGCCCTGTGCGGCCAACTCCCGTACGGCGGACCAGATCTCCCGGCGGCTGCGCGGGTCCAGGCCGGTGGTCGGCTCGTCCAGGAACAGCACCCGGGGGCGGGTGATCAGGCTGGCCGCCAGGTCGAGCCGGCGCCGCATCCCGCCGGACCAGCCGCGCACCAGGCGGTCGGCGGCGTCCTCCAGCCGGAATTCGGCCAGCAGTTCGGCGGCCCGAACCCGGGCCCGGGCCGCACCCAAGTGGTGCAGCCTGCCGAGCAGTTCGAGGTTCTCCCGGCCGGTGACGCCCTCCTCCACCGCCGCGTACTGACCGGCCAGCCCGATCTGCCGCCGCACCGCGGCCGCCTCCTTCACCACGTCCCGTCCCCCGACCCGGGCCTCTCCCCGGTCCGGCCGCACCAGCGTGGCGAGCACCCGCACCAGCGTGGTCTTCCCGGCCCCGTTGGGGCCGAGCAGCCCGCACACCGCCCCTTCGGGAACATCGAGATCGAGTCCGTCCAGCGCGCGGGTGGCGCCGAAACTCTTGCCCAGGCCGCGTACGGCAATGACCGGGTCGCTCATGGCAGGCCCTCTCTGAGTACATCGTACGTAGTACTGCCACCATACTGGGTACGCCGTACGTAGAAAAGCCCGCCGACCCGGCCACCGGCCCCGGAGAACGCGAAAGGCTCCCGGGTGCACGCGCCCCAGGGAGCCCCGAACCACCGAACCACCGAACCGTCAGACGTCGGCCCCGCTCTCCCCCGCCCTCGTCCCGCCGTAGTAGCCCCAGCCCGCCCGGGTCCGCATCGGACCGGTGCCGCACGCCTCGATGTGCCCGAGCAGCGCCGAGCGCAGCGGCTCGGACAGCCCCTTGCCCTGCGAAGCGGTCCACGGCAGGGTGCAGAACAGCTCGGCGGCACCGTCCAGGTGCTCCGGCCCGGGCGGGCGGCCGGTGAGCGCGGCGAGCACCGACTCCGGCCCCTCGGCGAGGAGTTGCTCCCCGATCGCCACGTCGTACCATCGCTTCCCGTCGGTCTCCTCCCGCGCGGCGAGGCCGTACCAGGCCAGCAGCGCCCGGATGCGCTCGCCGCGGTCCGGCCAGTGCCGACGGGCCAGCCCCGCGAGGACGCTCCGGGCGTGCCGCTGCCGCTCCGACCACTCCGACAGGTCGCCCGCCGAATCCCGGGCGACCTCGGCCGCCGCCGCGGCCAACTCCGGCGGGGCCGCCGCCAACCAGCGCCGCCTGCGCAGTTCCCCGCGCGCCTCCTCGGCCGCCAACTCCTCCCGGACCTCGCGCGGACCGGTCAGTCCGCGCTCGGCGAGCCACCCGTCGAGCGCGGCACCGTCCAGCAGCTCGGCGTCGCAGTCGCCCGCCCCGCCGAGCGCCGACCCGTGGTGCAGGGTCCACTGCGCGAACCGCCCACCGTCGGCCCCGTACAGGAGGACCGTCGGCCACCCGGGACACCGGCAAATGTCCCCCGTTCCGCCGTCCACCACCGCCAACAACCCGGCCAGCTCGGCGATCCCGTCACCCGTCAGCTCCAGCCGGGCCGCCCCCGGATCGTCCACCCCGGACGGAGGCGCCTCCACGACCACCACCCGCGCCGCCCGCCCCAACTCCTGCCGCAACCGCGCCGTGCTCGGCCGCCCCGTACCCCGCCTGCCCATCCCCGCCCCCACGTTCCCCGACTCCGCGATCCGCGATCCGCGATCCGCGATCCGCGCACAGTACCGTCCGCCCCGCGCCGCTCCCACCAGCACCTAGACTGGGCCGCGAGAGGTGAGCGAACGATGCCGTCCGACGAGGAACCCGAGCTGATCTGGCTGCGCCCCGAGCACTCCGGACGGGGGCCGCGACCGGCCCACAGCCGGACGTCGATCGCGCGGGCAGCGGTGGCGATCGCGGACGCCGAGGGCCTGGACGCCGTGACGATGCGCCGGATCGCGGCCGAACTCGGCGCGGGCACCATGTCGTTGTACAACTACGTGCCCAAGAAGGAGCACCTGTTCGACCTGATGACCGACCTGCTGGCCGGCGAGTACGAACTCCCGGAACGGCCGGGCGGCGACTGGCGGGCCGATCTCACCGCGCTGGCCCACCAGTTGCGGGCGATCCTGTCCCGGCACCCGTGGGCGGTCGCCGTCATCACCCGCCGCCCCGGCCTGGGGCCGAACGGGCTGCGGGTCACCGAGTTCTTCCTCGCGGCCCTGGCCGACTCCTCCCTCGACGGCTCCGCCAAGATGGAAGCCTTCTCCCAACTCAACGGCTACGTCTGCCAGTTCACCGAATGGCAACAGCGCTCCACGGACGCCGGCACCCGTTGGCTGGCCGACATGGTCCGCCACCTCCGGGCCGCCACCGCCACCGGCCGCTACCCGCACCTCGCCGAGGCCCTGGCCCGCGACACCGCCCCGCCCGACCCGGACGCCGCCTTCGAACGCGGCCTGCAGCGCCTCGTCACGGCCCTCCTGGCCGCCGACCCGGCGGACTGAACGGACCGGCGGACCGGCGCACCGTCAGAACGATGCGGGGCAGGGTGCGGAGAGCCACCTCTGCTCGGCGCACGGCCCGGGGTCCACCGGCGCCCCGGGGTCCACCGCCCGCGCGCACCAACCGCACCGCAGCCCGGCCGTCGCCCCGGCCGCCCGCAACTCGGCCACCACCCTCCGGGCCTCACCGAACGGCCGGCTCCCCGGCAGCTCGGCCGGCAGCTCCACGAGCCACCGACCCGCCTCCCACACGCTGAGACCGGCCGCGGCGCGCACCACCTTGTCCACCTCGATCCGGCGCTCACCGACCGAGGCCACCAGCACCGCGAACTCCGGGTCCTCCGACACCGGCCCCCACTCCCCCGTACCGTCAGGCGGTTCGCCGCAGCAGCGCCAGGTACATCGCGTCCGTCCCGTGCAGGTGCGGCCACAGCTGGACGTCCGGGCCCTCGCCGAGGTCGGGGACGCCGGGCAGCAGCGGGCGGGCGTCGATCCACTCGACGTCCTCCCGGCCGCGCAGCACGTCGTCGACCACGGCCCGGGTCTCCGCCAGGTGCGGCGAGCAGGTCGCGTAGCCGACCACACCGCCGACCCGGGCCGCGTCCAGCGCGGCGCGCAGCAGGTCCCGCTGGAGCGGGCCGAAGCCGGCAATGTCCTCGGGACGGCGGCGCCAGCGCGCCTCGGGGCGGCGGCGCAGCGCGCCCAGGCCCGAGCACGGCACGTCGACCAGCACCCGGTCGAACGCGCCCAGCTCCCACGCGCCCCGCGTGCCGTCCGCGGTGATCACCGCGTACGGGCCGGGGTTGCCGTTCAGCGACCGGGCCACCAGTCGGGCCCGGTGCGGCTGCTTCTCGGAGGCGACCAGCGCCGCGCCGCGCTCCGCGGCAACCGCGGCCAGGAGCGCGGCCTTGCCGCCGGGGCCGGCGCAGCCGTCCAGCCAGAGCCGGTCGGGGCCGTCCAGCGGCGCGTTGGCGAGGGCGAGCGCGACCAGCTGGCTGCCCTCGTCCTGCACGCCGGCCCGGTTCTCCCGCACCGCGTCCAGCCCGGCGGGGTCGCCGCCGTCGGTGAGCCGCAGCGCGAACGGCGACCAGCGGCCGTCCTCGACCTCGGGCAGCGCCTCCCGCAGCTCGGCGACCGTGGAGCGCCCGGGACGGGCGACCAGCGTCACCTCGGGGCGGGCGTTGTCGGCCTCCAGCAGCTGCTCCATCGCCTGCCGCCCGCTCGCGTCCGGCTGCCAGCGGCCGAGCGCGTCCCACAGCGAGGACACCACCCAGCGCGGGTGCGAGTGGACGACCGCCAGGTGGTCCTCGGCGTCGTCCTCGTACGGCGGGGCGACCTGGGCGACCCAGCCCGCCAGGTCCTGCGCGCTGATCTTGCGCAGCACGGCGTTGACGAACTTGGCCCGGCCGTCGCCGAGCACCACCCGGGCCAGCTCGACCGTCGCGGACACCGCGGCGTGGCTGGGGATGCGGGTGCCGAGCAGCTGGTGCGCGCCCAGCGACAGCACGTCCAGCACCGGCGGGTCGACCTCGCGCAGCGGACGGTCCACGCAGGCGGCGATCACCGCGTCGTAGGTGCCCTGGCCGCGCAGCGTGCCGTACACCAGCTCGGTGGCGAGCGCCGCGTCGCGCCGCTCCATGCCCTTGCGCTCGGCCTCGCGAAGCAGCGACGGCAGGATCAGGTTGGCGTACGCGTCGCGCTCGTCGACGGCCCGCAGCGCGCGGAACGCCACGATCCGGGCCGGGTCCTTCTTCGGCCGGCGGTGCGGACGGGGGGCGCGCTTCGCGCCGGCGGAGGTGCTCGCGGAGGTGCTCGCGGAACTGCTCGCGGGGGTGCTCAAAACGGTGCCTCGAAACCAAAGGTGCTGCGGATCAGGTCCGGCCCGCCGAGGGGCCTCGCCCCAAGTCTAGGCCGAACCCGCCCCGCGCCTCCCCCGCCGAACCGCTCAGCCCTCGGTGCCTCCGCCGCCCTCGGCGCCCTCGGCGTCCTCGGCGTCCTCGAAGCGCTCGCCGGACTCGATCCGCGCGCCGCGCGCCCAGTCCGCGGCGCCCATCGCCTTCTTGCCCTGCGGCCGGACCTCGCCCAGCTCCACCGCGTGGCTGCCGGTGCCGACCCGGACGCTGTTCTTGGCGACCGCCAGCTCGCCCGGCGCCAGGCCGGTCTCGTCCGGCAGCAGGCGGACGGGGCCGGTCACCTTGAGGCGCTCGCCGCGGAACCACGTCCACGCGCCCGGCGCGGGCGCGCAGCCGCGGACCACCCGGTCGACCCGCAGCGCGGGGTGGGTCCACTCGATCCGGGCGTCCTCGACGGTGATCTTCGGGGCCAGCGAGACGCCGTCCAGCGGCTGCGGCTCCGGCCGGGCCTGCCCGGCCTCGATCGCGTCCATGGTGCGCACCAGCAGCTCGGCGCCCGCGTGCGACAGCCGGGTCAGCAGCTCGCCGCTGGTGTCGGTGGGCTTGACCAGCTCGGTGAGGACGCCGAACACCGGACCGGAGTCCAGGCCCTGCTCGATCAGGAAGGTCGACGCACCGGTGACCTCGTCGCCCGCCATCACGGCGTGCTGGACGGGCGCGGCGCCGCGCCAGGCGGGCAGCAGCGAGAAGTGCAGGTTCACCCAGCCGTGCACCGGGATCTCCAGCGCGCCGGGCCGGATCAGCGCCCCGTACGCCACCACCGGGCAGCAGTCGGGGGCGAGTTCGGCCAGCCGGGCCATGAACTCCGGCTCGCTCGGCCGGGCCGGCTTCAGCACCTCGATGCCGGCCTCCTCGGCGCGCTGCGCGACGGGGCTGGCCACCAGCTTGCGCCCGCGCCCGGCCGGCGCGTCGGGGCGGGTCACCACGGCGACCACCTCGTGCCGGGAGGCCAGCAGGGCGTCCAGGGCGGGAACGGCGACCTCGGGGGTGCCGGCGAAGACGAGGCGCACGGGGCAGGGCCTTTCGTGAGGTCCGACGGAACCGACGGCACCGGAGGACAGAACAACCGGATGAATGGGCGGGCAGAAGATCTGATCACCGGAAAATGACGATCGGAGAATCATCCCCTCCGACCGTCGCGCCTTCCGACAATCGGCCGATCGGCCGATCGGCCGGGCGGGCGATCGGACAAGCGGACGGATCGTCAGCGGATCGACCCGAAGGTGGAATGCGGCGAGATCCGCACCGTCGGCGCCGGGCCGCCGCCCCAGTCGCTCTCCCGGATCGCCTTCATCGCCGCTTTCCGGGTCTCCCGGTCCAGCCGGTCGATGAAGATGATCCCGTCCAGGTGGTCGGTCTCGTGCTGGATGCACCGGGCGAGCAGCTGGGTGCCCTCCACCGTCACCGGGTCGCCGTGCATGTTGAAGCCCTTCGCCACCACGCCGTAGGACCGCTTGGTGTCGAACCGCAGGCCGGGCAGCGACAGGCAGCCCTCCGGGCCGTCCTGCTCCTCCTCGCTGAGCGACAGGTCCGGGTTGATCAGGTGCCCCACCTCGCCGTCCACGTTGTACGTGAAGACCCGCAGCGAGATGCCCAGTTGGGGGGCCGCCAGGCCCGCGCCCGGGGCGTTCAGCATGGTGTCGGTCAGGTCCTTCACCAGCCTCCGCAGCTCCTTGTCGAAGGTGGTCACCGGCTTCGCGGTCGCCCGCAGGACCGGGTCACCGAAGATCCGGATCGGCTGAACTGGCAAGACTGCGACTCCCTGTGTGCCGGAACGGAACGGAAACGACGCTCCCGGGGAAGTCTATGCAATCCCCGCCGCCCGGTCGGAGTGACCACCGGAACAGCCACCGGAGTGACCGTCGGAACGACCGCCGGGGAGACCACTGGCATATCCCGAGTCCCACTCCACGCGTGACCCAACGACCCCCCGTGCGTTGGTCAATGGGAATTGACCGGGACGCGCGAGCGCCCCGAGCACGCGACCCGACCGAGAGGTGGCAACGAGGCCATGGCCGAGCAGATCAACCACGACGCCCGGGCCCGGGCGTCCCTGCACCTGCTGGTGCGGGACATCGAGCGGGTCCGCCGCCAGGTCGACGCCCTGCGCACGCTCACCGCCCAACTGGGCAACGTCTACCGCCCCCGCCGCCCCAGCACCTCCGCCGGCTTCGTGGTCTACGGACGGGCCCCCGCCCCGACCGTCCGCCTCGCCCAGGAGCTGCGCGAGAGCGTCGAGACCCTGGTCGCCGCCGCCGTCGAGTTCGACCGCGCCCTCGGCTTCTCCTGGGACTCCGTCGGCTCGGCGCTGGGCGTCACCAAGCAGGCCGTGCACCGGCGCTACGGCATGCGCCGCCCGGCCGGCGAACTCCTCCCCGCCCCGCGCGAGACCGAGGCCGAGACCCCGGCCGCCCCCACCCCCGTGCCTGTGCCCGGCGGCACCGGACACGCCCCGGCCGTCCCGGCCGCCCGCCCGCCGATCCCGCAGGCCCGCCAGGCGAGCCCGCTCGTCCCGCAGCGCACGCGCTGACCCACCGCCGACCCGCCACCCACTGACCCACCACCCACTGACCCGATCGCCGACCCACCCGCCGGGCCCCGCGCCCGCCCCGCCCGGCCGGATTCTCTCCGGGGCCCTTCCCCGGACAGGTCCGGCCGCTCGCGCGCGGCGCCGCCCGGGCGAAGAGCAGAATCGATCCCGCCGTCCGCGCGGGCCTCGCCGAGGAACCCCACCCGCACCCGCGCGAACCGGACCCGCGCGAACCGAACCCGCACCACCCGGACCCGTGCGAACGAGACGGATCGACCCATGGCCGTCGCCGGCACCCCGATGGACCCCACCCGTGCCGCTCCCATCGGCATCTCCGTCTCCGATCCGGACGGCACCGACCTGGAGATCGTCCAGCCCACGGGCGGCTTCGCCGACTGACGCCGCCCCACCAGCGAGAAGGCCCCGGCGCGGAACAGCACGCCCCGCGCCCCGCCCGAACGCCCCGCGCCCCCGGCCCGCTCCGCGCTCCCCCGACCGCCTCCGATGCCCCGATCACCTCGGATGCCCCGCGCCCCCGCCCACCTCACCCGATGTCCGTCGGATCGACCCTGATCCGCACCGTCTCCGCCCCGCGCAGCGCCAACCGAGCGATCTGCGCACTCTTCAGCGCCGCGGCCAGCGCCGCCCCCTGCCCGGGCGCGACCCGCACCAGCGCCCGCTCCCACCCTTCCCCCTGCCCGCCCCCGCCGGCAGCACCGCCCGCGCCCCCGCCACCCCCACCACCGCCACCGCCACCGCCCCCGGCAGCGGAGTGCACCGGCACCGGCCCCAGCACGTCCGCCCCGTCCGGGAGCCGCAGCAGGCCCAGCAGGTCGGCGACCGCCCGCGGCGGGCCCGTCACCGAGGCCATCCGGGAGACCGGCGGGAAGCGCAACTCCTCCCGCTCGTCCAGCTCCGCGCCCGCGTGCCCGGCCGGGTCCCAGCGCACCAGCGCCTGCACCGCCCGCGCGGAAGCCTCCGCGACCACCACCACCGTGCCGCCCTCGTCCGCGGGCCGGACCAGCGCGGCGGCGGTCAGCCAGCGCCGGACGGCCTCCTCCCCGGCCCGCAGGTCGGGCCGGTTGAGCAGCGCCCAGCCGTCCAGCAGCAGCGCCGCCGCGTAGCCGGGGCCCTCGGCGACGGGCTCGGCGCCCGGCGTCGCCAGCACCAGCGCGGGCGCGGCGGGGACCGTCGCGAGCACCGCGTCCCGCCCGGAGGTCCGCACCGGGACCCGCGGGAACGCCTTGCCGAGCTCCTCCGCGGTGCGCCGCACACCCACCACCGCGGCCCGCAGCCGGAACGACCCGCACTCGGCGCAGTGCCAGTCGTGCTCCTCGGTGCCGCACCAGGAGCACCGCAGCGCGGCGTCCGCGGCCGGCGACTCCAGCGGCCCGCGGCAGGCCCGGCAGTGCGCGGTCTCCCGGCAGCGCCCGCAGACCAGCCGGGGCGCGTAGCCCCGCCGCGGGACCTGGACCAGCACCGGCCCGCGCGCCAGCGCGTCCCGGGCGGTCTCCCAGGCCACCGTGGGCAGCCGGGCGGCCTGCGCGGCGCCGTCCCGGGCCTGGTCGTACTCGGTGACGGTGCGCACCCGGGGAGCGGTCCGCCGGACCGTCTCCCGGGGCGCGGCCAGCGGGCGGGCCCAGCCGGAACGCAGCAGCTGCGCGGCCTCGACGGTGGTGGAGACACCGCCGAGCAGCAGCCCGGCGCCCTCCTCGGCGGCCCGCAGCAGCGCCACCTCCCGGACGTGCGGGTAGGGGGCGTTCGGGTCGCTGTGGCTGCTGTCGCCGTCCGACCAGACCACCACCAGGCCGAGGTCCCGGACGGGCGCGAACACGGCGGCCCGGGTGCCGATCGCGGCGTGCACCGAGCCCCGGGCGACGGACAGCCAGCGGCGGTAGCGCTCCTGCGGCCCGGCCTCGGCGGCCAGCACCGCGTGCCGCCCGGGGCCGCCCAGCACCTCCCGCAGCGCCGCGTCGACCCGGGCCACCGCCCGCCCGTCCGGCAGCACCACCAGCGCGCCGCGCCCGGCGGCCAGCGTCGCGGCGACGGCCCGGGCGATCTCGGCCGGCCACCCGGGGCCGGGCAGCGCCGTCCACACGGCGCGCGGCGCGTGGCCGCCCGCCAGTGAGGCCAGGAACTCCGGCCCGTGCGCGTACCGTTCCCAGCTGCCGGGGGCGGGCGGTGCTGCGGGCGGCGGCAGCGGGCGCGGCGAGGGCTCGGCCTCGGCGCCCGCGTGCCGCGGCGGGACCGCCAGCTGCAGGACGTCGGCGAGGGTGCCCGCGTACCGGTCGGCGACGGCCCGGCACAGCCGCAGCAGCCGGGGCGTCAGCACCACCTCGGGCGACAGCACCCGGGCCAGCGGCGCCAGCGGGCCCGCGTAGTCGGAGTCGTCCCGCCGCTCCACGACAAAGCCGTCGTGCAGGGTGCCGCCCTCGCGCCGCCCGTGCGCGCCGACCCGGCCGCCGAACCGGACCCGGACCCGGACGCCGGGGCGGGCGTCGGCGGACATCGCCTCGGGGACGGCGTAGTCGAAGTACTGGTCCAGGCTCAGCACGCCCTTGTCGACCAACACCCGTGCCACGGGCTGCCGTTCGGCCAGCACCACCCCGCGGGCGGCCTTCGGCCGGGCCCGGCGCACCGTCTCCCGGATGAACGCCAACTGCTCCCCGGGACCGTCCGCGCTGCTCACGCCCCCAACCTAACCGACCGGACCGACAGAACGCCGAAACCGCCCACCGCCAAGCCCATCACGAAGCCCACCGCGAAGCCCATCACGAAGGCCCCCGCGAACGACGAAGCCGCCCGCCGGGGGAAACCCCTCGACGGGCGGCGATCCGTGCCTCGAAAAGCCCCGGCGAAACGCTCAGCCCGCGACAGCGGCCTTCAGCGCCTCGACCCGGTCGGTGCGCTCCCAGGTGAAGTCCGGCAGCTCACGGCCGAAGTGGCCGTACGCGGCGGTCTGCTGGTAGATCGGGCGCAGCAGGTCCAGGTCGCGGATGATCGCGGCCGGGCGCAGGTCGAAGACCTGGGTGACGGCTTCCTGGATCTTCTGGACCGGCGCGGTCTCGGTGCCGAAGGTCTCGACGAACAGGCCGACCGGCTCGGCCTTGCCGATCGCGTACGCGACCTGGACCTCGGCGCGCGTGGCCAGGCCCGCGGCGACGATGTTCTTGGCGACCCAGCGCATCGCGTACGCGGCGGAGCGGTCGACCTTGGACGGGTCCTTGCCGGAGAAGGCACCGCCACCGTGGCGGGCCATGCCCCCGTAGGTGTCGATGATGATCTTGCGGCCGGTGAGGCCGGCGTCGCCCATCGGGCCGCCGATCTCGAAGCGCCCGGTCGGGTTGACCAGCAGGCGGTAGCCCTCGGTGACCAGCTTGATGCCCTGGTCGGCGAGCGCCTTCAGCTCGGGCTCGACCACGAACTCCCGGATGTCGGGGGTCAGCAGCGAGTCCAGGTCGATGTCGCTGGCGTGCTGCGAGGAGACCACCACGGTGTCGAGGCGGACGGCGCGGTCGCCGTCGTACTCGATGGTGACCTGGGTCTTGCCGTCGGGCCGCAGGTAGGGGATGGTCCCGTTCTTGCGGACCTCGGTGAGGCGGCGGGAGAGCCGGTGCGCGAGGGTGATCGGCAGCGGCATCAGCTCGGGGGTGTCGTCGCAGGCGTAGCCGAACATCAGGCCCTGGTCGCCGGCGCCCTGACGGTCCAGCTCGTCCTCGACATCGCCCTCGACCCGGTGCTCGTGGGCGGTGTCGACGCCCTGCGCGATGTCCGGCGACTGCGAGCCGATGGACACCGACACGCCGCAGGAGGCGCCGTCGAAGCCCTTCTTGGACGAGTCGTAACCGATCTCCAGGATCTTCTCCCGGACCAGCTGGGCGATCGGGGCGTACGCCTTGGTGGTGACCTCGCCGGCGATGTGGACCAGGCCGGTGGTGATCAGGGTCTCCACGGCGACGCGGGAGGTCGGGTCGTCCTTGAGGAGGGCGTCCAGAATGGTGTCGCTGATCTGGTCAGCGATCTTGTCGGGGTGGCCCTCGGTGACGGACTCCGAGGTGAACAGGCGGCGAGACACAGCGCTCCCTGGGGTTGCAGCGGCTGCTGACTGAATGCGCTCGGAAGTCCCGAGGCATCCGGAAAGACTTGAATTCCTGCAGTGGAGTGTAACGGTCGGCTACCGATCACGGGGACTCCCCGTACCGGTCGGACGTGTCCGGGAACGGGATTCCCGGTGTCCGGCCGGATCGGGCCGCCGCCCGGCGGCCGATCGCGGCAGGCCCAACTGCCCGGGCGGCCCGACCCGTTGCCGAGGTCAGCGGCCGGTACCGGCCCCGTCGCGGGGCAGCCGGGCGACGACCTGGTCCCAGATCGCGTCGGCCAGCGCCTCCTTGGGACCGTCCGCGATGTGGACCTCGGAGCCGTCGGCGCCGAGCAGGACGGCGCTGTTGGTGTCCTGGCCGAAGGCTTTCCCGTCGCCGACCTCGTTGACCACCAGCAGGTCGCAGCCCTTGCGGACGAGCTTGGCCCGGCCGTGGGCGAGCACGTCGTCGGTCTCGGCGGCGAAGCCGACCACCAGCTGCCCGTCCCGGGCCCGGTCGGCGGAGATCTCGGCCAGCACGTCGGGGTTGCGGACCAGCGCGACCGGCGCGGGCTCGACCCCGTCCACCTTCTTGATCTTGCCGGTGGCGTACTCGGCGGGCCGGAAGTCCGCGACGGCGGCGGCCATCACCACGGCGTCGGCGTCGGCGGCGGCCTTCAGCACGGCGTCGCGCAGCTCCAGCGCGGTGCCGACCCGGACCACGTCGACGCCGGCCGGGTCGGGCAGCGCGGTGTTGGCGGCGACCAGGGTGACCCGGGCGCCGCGGGCGGCGGCGGTCGCGGCCAGCGCGTAGCCCTGCTTGCCGGAGGAGCGGTTGCCGAGGAAGCGCACCGGGTCGAGCGGTTCGCGGGTGCCGCCCGCCGACACCAGGACGTGACGGCCCGTCAGGTCGTTCTCCAGGCCGCCGCGGGCCAGCACCCGGCGGCAGGCGGCGAAGATCTCGCCGGGGTCGGGCAGCCGGCCCTTGCCGGTGTCGACGCCGGTGAGGCGGCCCACCGCGGGCTCGATCACGATCGCGCCGCGCCGCCGCAGCGTGGCGACGTTCTCCCGGGTGGCGGGGTGCTCCCACATCTCGGTGTGCATGGCGGGCGCGAAGACCACGGGGCAGCGCGCGGTCAGCAGGGTGTTGGTGAGCAGGTCGTCGGCGAGGCCGTGCGCGGCCTTGGCGAGCAGGTCGGCGGTGGCGGGGGCGACCACCACCAGGTCGGCCTGCTGCCCGATCCGCACGTGCGGGACCTCGTGCACCCGGTCCCAGGTCTCCACCGCCGCGGGCCGCCCGGACAGCGCCGCCCAGGTCGCCTCGCCGACGAAGTGCAGCGCGGCGGCGGTCGGCACCACCGTCACCTGGTGCCCGGACTCGGTGAACCGGCGCAGCAGCTCACAGGCCTTGTAGGCGGCGATCCCGCCGCTGACGCCGAGGACCACTCGGGGCGCGCTCATGACGGTCGACTCTCCTCACGACGGGGTTCGCGGCCCCACCTTACGACCCGTCGGCGCGCGCCTGCGACGTGGCGCGGGGCACACGCGCGAGGGCCCGCCCGGCACCGGAAGGTGCTGGACGGGCCCTCGAAGGAGCGCGGGGGCTCAGACGCCCTCGACCGCCTCGGCGGTGAGCAGGCCGGCGTTGATCTCGCGGAGCGCGATCGACAGCGGCTTCTCGTGCACGTGGGTGTCGACCAGCGGGCCGACGTACTCCAGCAGGCCCTCGCCCAGCTGGGAGTAGTACGCGTTGATCTGGCGGGCACGCTTGGCCGCGTAGATCACCAGGCTGTACTTGGAGTCGGTGGCCTCGAGCAGCTCGTCGATCGGCGGGTTGATGATGCCCTCGGGCGCGGTCATCGAAGAGGACACGCTGAACCTTCCGAAGTGGTTTGTCAGGACTCTCGTCCCAGGACTCGCGTCCCAGGACTCAGGTCCCGGACCGGCTGGGTGCAGCCGATCCGGTCAGGCTACACCGAGCAAGGCTAGCAGTTCGGCCGCCACCTGCTCGACGGAGGTGTTGACCAGCGTGGTGTCGAACTCCGCCTCCGCCGCCAGCTCGACCTTCGCCGCCGCCAGCCGCTCGTCGATGACGTCCTGCGACTCGGTGCCGCGGCCGGTGAGCCGGCGGACCAGCTCCTCCCAGCTCGGCGGGGCCAGGAACACCAGCTGGGCCTCGGGCATCGACTCCTTGACCTGCCGGGCGCCCTGGAGGTCGATCTCCAGCAGCACCGGCTCGCCCTTGTCCAGCTTGTCGAGCACCGCCTGCCGGGGTGTCCCGTACCGGTTCCCGGCGAACACCGCCCACTCCAGCAGCTCGCCGTTGGCGACCAGCTTGTCGAACTGCTCGTGGTCGACGAAGTGGTACTGCACGCCGTCGCGCTCGCCCGGGCGCGGGTGGCGGGTCGTCGCCGACACCGACAGCCAGACCTCGGGGAACTGCTTCCTCATATGAGCGACGACCGTGCTCTTGCCGACCCCGGAGGGGCCGGAGAGCACGGTCAGCCGCGGACGCTCACTCATGTACCGATTATCCCGGATCGCGGAGGTTCCGCCGACACCGGCCTCCGTTCAGGAGGCGGCGCCGCCGAACTCCCGCTCCAGGGAAGCGATCTGGTTCGTGCCGAGGCCGCGCACGCGGCGGCTCTCGGAGATCCCCAGGCGCTCCATGATCTGCTTCGCGCGCACCTTGCCGACACCCGGCAGGGACTCCAGCAGGGCGGAGACCTTCATCTTGCCGATGACCTCGTCGTCGGACTTGCCGGCCTTGATGACGTCGTGCAGCGAGGCGCCCGAGTGCTTCAGCCGGTTCTTGACGTCGGCGCGCTTGCGACGAGCCTCGGCGGCCTTGGCGAGCGCGGCGGTGCGCTGTTCGGGAGTAAGGGGCGGAAGAGCCACGCCGTTCACCTCAGGTGTGGATGGAAGGGATGAGCCATGACTTGGTCGTGCCCGGACGCCACAGGCTCTGACCTGCGGAGGTGACCGTGACCACCCCCAACTGGCGTCCTACCGCCGGACACTACCCAACTTGGGCGTCCACGTCAGGAAAAGAACACGAAAAGTCCTGGTCAGCAGGGGCCGACCCAGGACTTTTCGGGGCAAATCAGCCGAGTTGACGGCCCATTGATCAGGCGTTTGTGACGGCCCTCACATCGTCGACGAATGCCTGCGCGGCCTGCCGGAGCGCCGCCACCGACGGGCCGTGCTTCAGCACGTCACGGCTCACGCTGGGCACCACGTTGCGCACCTGGTCGCCGAAGACCCGCGGCAGGTCGGCCGCGGTGGCGCCCTGCGCGCCCACCCCGGGGGCCAGCAGCGGGCCGTTGATCGCCAGGTCGACGCCCGCGTCGGCGAGCGTCGCGCCGACCACCGCGCCGAACGAACCCAGCGGCGCCGCACCGGCGTTCTCGGCCGCGAGGCGGCGCAGCACGGCCTGCGCCACGCTCTCGCCGTCGGCGCCGACGGCGCGCTGCACCTCGTGGCCCTCCGGGTTGGAGGTCAGCGCCAGCGCGAACAGGCCGCAGCCGTTCGCGCGGGCCAGGTCGACGGCGGGCCGCAGCGAGCCGAAGCCCAGGTAGGGGCTGACGGTCAGGGCGTCCGAGAACAGCGGGCTGTCCGGGGCCAGGAAGGTCTCGGCGTAGGCGGCCATGGTGGAGCCGATGTCGCCGCGCTTGGCGTCCATCAGCACCAGCGCGCCGGCCGCCCGGGCCTCGGCCACCGAGCGCTCCAGCACGGCGATGCCGCGGCTGCCGAAGCGCTCGAAGAACGCCGCCTGCGGCTTCAGGACGGCGATCCGGTCGGCGAGCGCCTCGACGACCGTGCGGGAGAAGGTCTCCAGGCCGTTCAGGTCGTCGTTCAGGCCCCAGGCGGTGAGCAGCGAGCCGTGCGGGTCGATGCCGACGCAGAGCTGGCCGCGGGTGTCGAGGGCGGTGCGCAGGCGGGTGCCGAAGGGCGTGGTGTCAGTCATCGGTGTTCTCTTCCTCAACAGTCGTCTCGGCGGCGGGTCTGCGTGGCTGCGGGTGGGCGGGGCTCAGCGGACGCCTTTGCCGACCGCCTCGCCGATCGACGCGTAGCCGGCGGCGCGCAGCCGCGCGGACAGGCCCCGGTGGAGCCGGCGCATCCAGAACGGGCCCTCGTAGATGAACGCGGAGTAGCCCTGCACCAGGTCGGCGCCGGCCAGGATGCGCTGCCAGGCGTCCTCGGCGGTCTCGATGCCGCCGACCGATACCAGGGTGAGCCGGCCGTCGGTGCGCTTGCGCAGCCGCTCCAGCACCTCCAGCGAGCGGGCCTTCAGCGGGGCGCCGGAGAGGCCGCCCATGCCGATCTCCTCGATCCGGGCGGCGGGGGTGCGCAGGCCCTCGCGCCCGATGGTGGTGTTGGTGGCGATGATGCCGTCCAGGCCGAGGTGCAGCGCCATGTCGGCGATCTCGTCGATGTCCTCGTCGGCCAGGTCGGGGGCGATCTTCACCAGCAGCGGGACGTGGTGGGTCGTCACCTCGTCGGCGGCCTTGCGGACGTCCCAGAGCAGCGGGCCGAGCACCTGGACGGCCTGCAGGTTGCGCAGCCCGGGCGTGTTCGGCGAGGAGACGTTGACCACCAGGTAGTCGGCGTAGGGGGCCAGTGCCTTCGCGCTCTTCAGGTAGTCGGCCGTCGCCTCGTCCTCCGGCACGACCTTGGTCTTGCCGATGTTGACGCCGATGACGGGGGTGCTGCTGGTGTGCGGGCGGGCCGCGAGCCGGGCGGCGACCCGGGCGGAGCCCTGGTTGTTGAAGCCCATCCGGTTGATCAGGGCGCGGTCCTCGACCAGGCGGAACAGCCGGGGGGCGGGGTTGCCGGGCTGCGGCTCGCCCGTGACGGTGCCGATCTCGACGTAGTCGAAGCCGAGCATCGACAGGCCGTCGATGCCGATGCCGTTCTTGTCGAAGCCCGCGCCGAGGCCGAACGGGCCGGGCAGGTCGAGGCCGAGCGCGGTGGTGCGCAGCCGCGGGTCGCGGGGCGCGAGCACGGCCCGCACCAGCTGACGCAGGCCGGGCACCGAGTGCGCCAGCCGGACCCAGAAGAACGCCAGGTGGTGGGCCTTCTCCGGGTCCATCTTCTTGAACACCAGGTTGAACAGGAGCTTGTACATGGCGGGTCGATCCTCCGTGGGCCGGGCCGGGACATGGACGTGGGGGGCACCCGGCAACCGGACCGGCGTGCCCCCCACGGTTTCGGCCTAGTTCCGGCCGGAGTCGATCAGCGCCGCGTGCTCCTGCAGCGACATCACGCCGACCTCGCCGCGCCGCAGCTCGGCGATGCCCTGCACGGCCGCGCCCATCGCCTGCACGGTGGTCAGGCAGGGCACGCCCCGGGAGACCGCGGCGGTGCGGATCTCGTAGCCGTCGAGGCGGCCGCCGGTGCCGTACGGGGTGTTGATGATCAGGTCGACCTCGCCCTCGTGGATGAGCTGGACGATGGTCCGCTCGCCGTTCGGGCCCTCGCCGTCGGAGTGCTTGCGCACCACGGTGGCGGGGATGCCGCCGCGCTGCAGCACCTCGGCGGTGCCGGTGGTGGCGAGCAGTTCGAAGCCGAGCTCGACCAGCGCGCGGGCCGGGAAGACCAGGTTGCGCTTGTCGCGGTTGGCGACCGAGACGAACACCTTGCCGCTGGTGGGCAGGGCGCCGTACGCGCCGGCCTGGGACTTGGCGTAGGCGGTGCCGAAGACCCGGTCGATGCCCATGACCTCGCCGGTGGAGCGCATCTCGGGGCCGAGCACGGTGTCGACGCCGCGGCCGTGCACGTCGCGGAAGCGCGACCACGGCATCACGGCCTCCTTGACCGAGATCGGCGCGTCGGCGGGCAGCGTGCCGCCGTCGCCCTCGCGCGGCAGCAGGCCCTCGGCGCGCAGTTCGGCGACGGTGGCGCCGAGCGAGATCCGGGCGGCGGCCTTGGCCAGCGGCACGGCGGTGGCCTTGGAGGTGAACGGCACGGTGCGGGAGGCGCGCGGGTTGGCCTCCAGCACGTACAGGATGTCGCCGGACAGCGCGAACTGGATGTTGATCAGGCCGCGCACGCCGACGCCCTTGGCGATGCCCTCGGTGGCCTGGCGCAGCCGCTTGATGTCGTACCCGCCGAGGGTGATCGGGGGCAGCGCGCAGGCGGAGTCGCCGGAGTGGATGCCGGCCTCCTCGATGTGCTCCATGACGCCGCCGAGGTACAGCTCCTCGCCGTCGTAGAGCGCGTCGACGTCGATCTCGACGGCGTCGTCGAGGAAGCGGTCGATCAGCACGGGGTGCTCGGAGATCAGGCCGGCGTGCCGCTCCAGGTAGGAGGCGAGCGAGGGCTCGTCGTAGACGATCTCCATGCCGCGGCCGCCGAGCACGTAGGACGGGCGGGCCAGCACCGGGTAGCCGATCTCGTCGGCGATCGCCTTGGCCTCCGCGAAGGAGAACGCGGTGCCGTGCTTGGGGGCGGGCAGGCCCGCCTCCTTCAGGACCCGGCCGAACGCGCCGCGCTCCTCGGCGAGGTGGATCGCCTCCGGCGGGGTGCCGACGATCGGCACGCCGTTGTCCTTGAGCGCCTGGGCCAGGCCGAGCGGGGTCTGGCCGCCGAGCTGCACGATGACGCCGGCCAGCGGCCCGGCCTGCTGCTCGGCGTGCACGATCTCCAGCACGTCCTCCAGGGTGAGCGGCTCGAAGTACAGCCGGTCGGAGGTGTCGTAGTCGGTGGAGACGGTCTCCGGGTTGCAGTTGACCATGACGGTCTCGAACCCGGCGTCGGCGAGCGCGAAGGACGCGTGCACGCAGGAGTAGTCGAACTCGATGCCCTGGCCGATCCGGTTCGGGCCGGAGCCCAGGATGATCACGGCGGGCTTGGCGCGGGGCGCGACCTCGTTCTCCTCGTCGTAGGACGAGTAGAAGTACGGGGTCTTGGCGGCGAACTCGGCGGCGCAGGTGTCGACGGTCTTGAACACCGGGCGGATGCCGAGCGCGTGCCGGACCTCGCGGACCACGTCCGGCTTGAGGCCGCGGATCTCGCCGATCTGCTGGTCGGAGAAGCCGTGCCGCTTGGCGTGCCGCAGCAGCTCCGGGTCGAGCTTGTCGCCCTCGGCGAGCTCGACGGCGATCTCGTGGATCAGGAAGAGCTGGTCGACGAACCACGGGTCGATCTTCGTGGACCCGAAGACCTCTTCCGGGGTGGCGCCGGCCCGGATCGCCTGCATGACGGTGTTGATCCGGCCGTCGGTGGGGACCTGGGCCTTGACCAGCAGCTCGTCCTTGTCGCCGGTCTCGCCGACGAAGGTGAACTGCGAGCCCTTCTTCTCCAGCGAGCGCAGCGCCTTGTTCAGCGCCTCGGGGAAGTTGCGGCCCATCGCCATGGCCTCGCCGACCGACTTCATGGTGGTGGTCAGCGTGGCGTCGGCGGACGGGAACTTCTCGAACGCGAACCGCGGGACCTTGACCACGACGTAGTCGAGGGTCGGCTCGAAGGAGGCCGGGGTCTGCTCGGTGATGTCGTTGGGGATCTCGTCCAGCGTGTAGCCGACGGCGAGCTTCGCGGCGATCTTGGCGATCGGGAAGCCGGTGGCCTTGGAGGCCAGCGCGGAGGAGCGCGAGACGCGCGGGTTCATCTCGATGACGATGACCCGGCCGTCCTCGGGGTTGACCGCGAACTGGATGTTGCAGCCGCCGGTGTCGACGCCGACCTCGCGGATCACGGCGATGCCGATGTCGCGGAGGATCTGGTACTCGCGGTCGGTGAGGGTCATCGCCGGGGCGACGGTGATCGAGTCACCGGTGTGCACGCCCATCGGGTCGAAGTTCTCGATCGAGCAGACCACCACGACGTTGTCGTGCTTGTCGCGCATCAGCTCCAGCTCGTACTCCTTCCAGCCGAGGATGGACTCCTCCAGGAGCACCTCGGTGGTCGGCGAGAGGGCCAGGCCCTGGCCGGCGATCCGGCGCAGGTCCTCCTCGTCGTGGGCGAAGCCGGAGCCGGCGCCGCCCATGGTGAAGGACGGGCGCACGACGACGGGGTAGCCGCCCAGCGTCTCCACACCGGCGAGGACGTCGTCCATCGAGTGGCAGATCACCGAGCGGGCGGACTCGCCGTGGCCGATCTTGGCGTGGACGGCCTCGACCACGCCCTTGAACAGCTCGCGGTCCTCGCCCTTGTTGATCGCCTCGACGTCGGCGCCGATCAGCTCGACGTCGTACTTGTCCAGCGTGCCCGCCTTGTGCAGCGAGATCGCGGTGTTCAGCGCGGTCTGGCCGCCCAGGGTCGGCAGCAGCGCGTCGGGGCGCTCCTTGGCGATGATCTTCTCGACGAACTCGGGGGTGATCGGCTCGACGTAGGTGGCGTCGGCGATCTCCGGGTCGGTCATGATCGTGGCCGGGTTGGAGTTGACCAGGATCACCCGCAGGCCCTCGGCCTTGAGCACCCGGCAGGCCTGCGTACCCGAGTAGTCGAACTCCGCCGCCTGGCCGATGACGATCGGGCCGGAGCCGATGACCAGGACGGACTTGATGTCGGTGCGCTTAGGCACGCTGGCCCTCCATAAGGCTCAGGAAGCGGTCGAAGAGGTACGCGGCGTCGTGCGGGCCGGCGGCCGCTTCGGGGTGGTACTGCACGCTGAAGGCGGGGACGTCGAGCGCCTGCAGGCCCTCGACCACGTCGTCGTTGAGGCAGACGTGGGAGACCTCGACCCGCCCGAAGGGGGTGTCGCTCACCTTGTCCAGCGGCGCGTTCACGGCGAAGCCGTGGTTGTGGGCGGTCACCTCGACCTTGCCGGTGGTGCGGTCCTGCACCGGCTGGTTGATGCCGCGGTGGCCGTACTTGAGCTTGTAGGTGCCGAACCCGAGGGCCCGGCCGAGGATCTGGTTGCCGAAGCAGATGCCGAAGAACGGGGTCTTCTTCGCCAGCAGGCCGCGCAGCACCTCGACCTGGTGGTCGGCGGTGGCCGGGTCGCCGGGGCCGTTGGAGAAGAACACGCCGTCGGGCTGCACGGCGTAGATGTCCTCGACGGTGGAGTTGGCGGGCAGCACGTGCACCTCGATGCCGCGCTCGGCCATCCGGTGCGGGGTCATGCCCTTGATGCCGAGGTCGAGGGCGGCGACGGTGAACTTCTTCTCGCCGATCGCCGGGACGACGTAGGTCTCCTTGGTGGCGACCTCGGCGCACAGGTCGGCGCCCTTCATCTCCGGGGCCTGCTGCACCTTGGCGAGCAGCGCCGCCGGGTCGGCGACGGCCGGGCCGGAGAAGATGCCGACCCGCATCGCGCCGCGCTCGCGCAGGTGGCGGGTGAGCGCGCGGGTGTCGATGCCGCTGATGCCGACGACGCCCTGGCGCTCCAGCTCCTCGTCCAGCGAGCGCTTCGAGCGCCAGTTGGAGGCGACCCGGGAGGGGTCGCGGACCACGTAGCCGGACACCCAGATCTGCTGCGACTCGTCGTCCTCGTCGTTCCAGCCGGTGTTGCCGATCTGCGGGGCCGTCATCACGACCACCTGGCGGTGGTAGGACGGGTCGGTCAGGGTCTCCTGGTAGCCGGACATGCCGGTGTTGAAGACCGCCTCGCCGAAGGTCTCGCCGACCGCGCCGTAGGCCTCGCCGCGGAAGGTCCGGCCGTCCTCCAGGACGAGCACGGCGGGCACTCGCTCCCGCCTGGTGCGCTGCGTGGTGGGGGCAGGTGCGGTCATGTCGCGGCCTCTTCCGTCTTCGTCGTCTTCGTACGTGTCACCAGAGCACCGACGGCCTCGATCCAGGCCTCGTGCTCGTCCGCGGCGTCCAACCGGAAACCGCTTTCCAATCCCCGGCCGCCGAGCCGCCAGCCGACGACCAGCAGCCCGCTCGGCACCACCTTGCCGGCGATGCCGGAGTCCAGCCGGGCGCCGGCCAGGTCGGCGGCCGGCACCCACAGGTCGGCGGCGCCGGGGCGGCGGGCCAGCAGGCCCCGCTCGGTGAGGGTCAGCTCGGTCAGGCTGCGGGTGCCCAGGCCGTGCGCGACGACCCGGTCCAGCCAGTTCCCGGCGGTGGTGGTGCCGTGGTAGCGGCCGGCGGCGGCCAGCAGGGCCGCCCCGGGGTCGGCGGGGGCGGCGGCGGGGGCCGGCAGGTCCGACTGGGTGGTGCGGCGCCAGTTCCAGCCCTGCCGCATCAGCCAGTACACCAGCGCGATCAGGATCAGCAGCCCGACGGACGCGCCGATGTACCCGGGCCAGTCGGTGACCTGGCCCTTCTCGGTGGCGAGCGGCATCAGCGCGCGACCAGCTCGCCGGCCAGCACGGTCGCCTCGCCGCGCAGGAAGGTGGCGTGCACCCGGCCGGGCAGGTCCATGCCGCGGTACGGGCTGTTGCGGGAACGCGTGGCGAAGGTGTCGGGGTTCACCACTCCACGGTACGCGGGATCGAACAGCACCAGGTTCGCCGGCTCACCCACCGAGATCGGCCGGCCGTGGCCCTTGAGACGGCCGATCCGGGCCGGGCGGTGCGACATCCGGTCCGCGACGCCCTCCCAGTTCAGCAGGCCGGTGTCGACCATGGTCTGCTGGACGACCGACAGCGCGGTCTCCAGGCCGACCATGCCCATCGCGGCGACCGCCCACTCGCAGTCCTTGTCCTCCGCGGGGTGCGGGGCGTGGTCGGTGGCGACGGCGTCGATGGTGCCGTCGGCCAGCGCCCGGCGCAGCGCCTCGACGTCCTCGGCGGTGCGCAGCGGCGGGTTGACCTTGTACACCGGGTCGTAGCTGCGGACGAGTTCGTCGGTGAGCAGCAGGTGGTGCGGGGTGACCTCGGCGGTGACGTCCCAGCCCTTGCTCTTGGCCCAGCGGACGATCTCGACCGAGCCGGCGGTGGACAGGTGGCAGATGTGCACCCGGGAGCCGACGTGCGCGGCCAGCAGCACGTCCCGGGCGATGACCGACTCCTCGGCGACGGCGGGCCAGCCGCCGAGGCCGAGCTCGCCGGAGACCAGGCCCTCGTTCATCTGGGCGCCCTCGGTGAGCCGGGGCTCCTGGGCGTGCTGGGCGACGACGCCGTCGAACGCCTTCACGTACTCCAGGGCGCGGCGCATGATCACCGCGTCGTCCACGCACTTGCCGTCGTCGGAGAAGACCCGGACGCCGGCCGCGGAGTCGTGCATGGCGCCGAGCTCGGCGAGCTGCTTGCCCTCCAGGCCGACGGTGACGGCGCCGACCGGCTGCACGTCGCAGTAGCCGTACTCCTGGCCGAGCCGCCAGACCTGCTCGACCACGCCGGCGGTGTCGGCGACCGGGAAGGTGTTGGCCATCGCGTGCACGGCGGTGAACCCGCCCATCGCGGCGGACCGGGTGCCGGTCAGCACGGTCTCGGCGTCCTCGCGGCCGGGCTCGCGCAGGTGGGTGTGCAGGTCGACCAGGCCGGGCAGGGCGACCAGGCCGGAGGCGTCGATGTCGATGTCGGCCTCGGCGTCCAGGCCGGTGCCGATCGCGGCGAAGACGCCGTCGACGATGTGGATGTCCTGGGGGGCGCCGCCGAGGATCTGGGCGTTGCGGATCAGGTAGGTGGTCACTGGGCGGCCTCCGGGAGTTCGGTGGTGCGGGGGGCGTCGGCGAGGGTGGCGCCGCCGAGCAGCAGGTAGAGGACGGCCATCCGGACCGAGACGCCGTTGGCGACCTGCTCGACCACGGTGCAGCGCGGCGAGTCGGCGACCTCGGCGGTGATCTCCATGCCGCGGACCATCGGGCCGGGGTGCATCACGATCGCGTGCTCGGGCAGCCGGGCCAGCCGGGCGCCGTCCAGGCCGTAGCGGCGGGCGTACTCGCGCTCGGTGGGGAAGAAGGCGGCGTTCATCCGCTCGCGCTGGACCCGGAGCATCATCACGGCGTCGACCTTGGGCAGCACGGCGTCGAGGTCGTAGGAGACCTCGCACGGCCAGGTGTCGATGCCGATCGGGAGCAGGGTCGGCGGGGCGACGAAGGTGACCTCCGCGCCGAGCGTGGTGAGCAGGTGCACGTTGGAGCGGGCGACCCGGCTGTGCAGGATGTCGCCGACGATGGCGACCCGGCGGCCGGCCAGGTCGCGGCCGAGGCCGGGGTTGAGGTGGCGGCGCATGGTGAACGCGTCGAGCAGCGCCTGGGTGGGGTGCTCGTGGGTGCCGTCGCCGGCGTTGATCACCGAGCCGTGCAGCCAGTCCGAGCCGGCCAGCCGGGCGGGCGCGCCGGAGGCGTGGTGCCGGATGACGACGGCGTCGGCGCCCATCGCCTGCAGGGTGAGCGCGGTGTCCTTCAGGCTCTCGCCCTTGGAGACCGAGGAGCCCTTGGCGGAGAAGTTGATGACGTCCGCGGACAGCCGCTTCTCGGCGACCTCGAAGGAGGTCTTGGTGCGGGTGGAGTCCTCGAAGAACAGGTTGACGACGGTGCGGCCGCGCAGCGTGGGCAGCTTCTTGACGGCCCGTCCGGAGAGCTGGGCGAGCTCCTCGGCGGTGTCCAGGATCAGCAGCGCGTCGTCGCGGCTGAGGTCGGCGGCGGAGACGAGGTGGCGCTTCACGCGGGTTTACTCCGGGAGCTGGGGGTCGGCGTCGGCGGCGAGCGCCTGGGAGGAGCGGGCGGCGTAGTCGCGGTCGCCGAGCAGGACGGCGTCCCGGCCGTCGGTCTCGGAGAGCTGGACCTGCACGGCCTCGCGCAGCGAGGTGGGCAGGTTCTTGCCCACGTAGTCGGCGCGGATCGGGAGTTCGCGGTGCCCGCGGTCGACCATCACGGCGAGCTGCACGGCGCGCGGGCGGCCGATGTCGCTCAGCGCGTCGAGCGCGGCCCGGATGGTGCGGCCGGAGAACAGCACGTCGTCGACCAGGATCACCAGCCGGCCGTCGATGCCCTCGGCGGGGATCTCGGTGTGCTCCAGGGCCCGGGCGGGCTTCAGCCGCAGGTCGTCCCGGTACATGGTGATGTCCAGCGTCCCGAACGGGATCTCCCGGCCGGTGATCTGTTCGAGCTTGGCCCGCAGCCGCCGGGCGAGGTGCACGCCGCGGGTGTGGATGCCGAGCAGGACGACGTCCTCCGCGCCCCTGGCGCGTTCCACGATCTCGTGGGCGATCCGGGTGACGACCCGGGCGACGTCGGTGGCGTCCAGCACCTGGTGCGGGGCGCGCGGAGCAGAACTGGGTGTGGTCATGCCGAAGCGGACCTCCTTCCCCGCCTCACGGGACGGGTCTTAAAGGATGTCGGGAAAGGCGTCCGGCCGCAGCCGGAGCCTCGCCCATGGTAGCAGCGCGCCGATCCCCCCTGGTCGTGGCCCGGTCGCCGCCCCGTCGCCACCCGGCCGCAGCCCGTTCGCACGAGTGCCCCATTCGGCTTGACGCGCCGACCTCACTCTACGTAACCTCACAGTGAGTTACGAAGGTGCTTCACAAGGGCCCTTGCGTCACTCCCATTCCAGCGCACGCGAAGCAATCTCGTCCGGGGAGATCCATGTCCAGCGACTACGCGAAGCAGCTCGGGGCCAAGCTCCGGGCGATCCGCACTCAGCAGGGTCTCTCCCTGCACGGCGTCGAGGAGAAGTCCCAGGGTCGCTGGAAGGCCGTCGTGGTCGGCTCCTACGAGCGCGGCGACCGCGCGGTGACGGTGCAGCGCCTCGCCGAGCTGGCCGAGTTCTACGGCGTCCCGGTGCAGGAGCTGCTGCCCGGCGGCACCCCGGGCGGCGCCGCCGAGCCCCCGCCGCGCCTGGTGCTGGACCTGGAGCGCCTGACCCAGGTCCCGTCCGAGAAGGCCGGCCCGCTGCAGCGCTACGCCGCGACCATCCAGTCGCAGCGCGGCGACTACAACGGCAAGGTGCTCTCGATCCGCCAGGACGACCTGCGCACCCTGGCCGTGATCTACGACCAGTCCCCCTCGATCCTCACCGAGCAGCTGATCAGCTGGGGCGTGCTGAACCCGGACGCGCGCCGCGCCGTCCGCGAGGAGGACGCGGGCTGACCCCCGACTGAAGAAACGTCACGGCGGGGCGGGCCACCGGGTTTCCGGCGGCCCGCCCCGCCGTCGCGTCCGGACCGCGCTCAGACCACGGTGCCCAGGCTGAAGCCCGGGCGGGCGGCCACCCCGTCCACCGCCAGCGCGGCCGGCGTCCAGTCGTACCCCGTGCTGCGCCAGGCCCAGGCCACCTGCCGGTACTCGCCGCACAGCGCGCCCGAGCCCTGGGTGCCGTGCAGCACGGCGGCGCCCGGCAGTTCGCAGTACAGGCCCGCGCAGAGCACCGCGGTCACCAGGTCCAGGTCCTCGTCGTGGATGCGCACCGCGCCGTCCTCCCAGTGCAGCACCCGGGCCTGCGCCTCCAGCGGGCCGCCCGGCGCGTCCACCGCGATCCGGAACTCGTACGCGCCGCAGCCCGCGCCCACCAGCACCCGCCGGAACACCTCCGACGCCTGCTGGTACGTCCAGCGCACCCGCGGGTCGGCGGCCCGGTCCGCGTCCCGCGGGCCGGCCGCGCCGCACAGCGCGCCGTCCATCAGCAGGTCGGCGTAGCGCAGCGCGAGGCCGCCCTCGCGGGCCCGGTCCAGCCGCGGCAGGAAGTCCGCCAGGTCCTCGCCCCGGTACGTCACCAGCTGGGTGCGCAGCGGCGGGTTGACCAGGTAGCCGTCCCGGGCCGCCGGCTCGCGCGGGTCGAGGCCGTGCAGCAGGCAGTGGTCGGCGAAGTCCTCCGGGTGGAACCGCCGGGCCCGGACCGCCCCGTACCCCTCGACGGCCTCCGCCAGCAGCTCGCCCGCCTCCCGCAGGTAGGTGGCGTAGTCCGGCGCGTCGGAGACCCGCCACTCCCGCGCCCACTCGAAGTCCGCCTCGCTGGTCAGGATGCCCGTCACGAACGCCTCCTCGCCGCGGTACGGGATCTCGGTGCGGCAACGGCGCGGCCGGCGGCTGTTCCTGGACATCGGTGGCTCCCCGGGGGTCTCTCGGTCCTGCGAGTGCTGCCCCACTCCTCCCCGCCCACACCGGCCCCACACGCACGGTCTGTCACAACTCTGCAACCGACCGTGATCCGGGCGCGCCGGATCAGCGCGGGGTCTTGGCCAGTTGGCGGGACTGGGCGACCAGGCGGCCGTCGGCGTCCCAGATCTCGCAGTCCTCCTCGAAGTAGCCGCCGGCCAGGTTGCGGGTGGCGTGCGAGAGCCGGAGCCAGCCGTCGGCGGGGAGGGCGCGGAGGTGGACGGTGAGGTCGATGGTCGGGGCCCAGCCGGGGCGGCCGAGGTCGAAGGTGACGGGGGGCAGGGCGTCGGCGGCCAGCAGCAGGGAGAGCGGGTCGGCGGGGCGGCCGTCGGCGAGCCGGAACCAGCCCTGGATGCGGCCCTCCTTGGAGGGCTGCCCGAGCGCCCAGCCGACCGTGGCCGGGTCCAGCCGGAGGTCCAACCGCCGGAGCAGGGCGGCCTGTTCGATGAATTCCTTCGGCGCGTGCTCGACGCCGACGCACTGCTCGGGCGCGGGCAGCGCGGGCGGCAGCGCGGTGGTGGCGACCTCGCCGTCGAGGGCGGCCAGGTCGGTGAAGGAGGCGGTGATCCGGAGCCGCTCCTCGCCGCCCTGGGAGAGCACCGCGCTGCCGGTGGCCAGGGTGCGGCCGCGCCGGGCG
This sequence comes from Kitasatospora sp. NPDC088391, assembly GCF_044753345.1. Classification (NCBI taxonomy): domain Bacteria; kingdom Bacillati; phylum Actinomycetota; class Actinomycetes; order Kitasatosporales; family Streptomycetaceae; genus Kitasatospora; species Kitasatospora sp. NPDC088391. The sequence continues at coordinate 18,585 of NZ_JBIVNB010000018.1, read as the reverse complement.
ATCTCGGTGCGGACGGTGGCGGGCCCGGGCCGGGAGGCGGAGACGAAGGTGCCGCCGACGGTCAGCGGGTGCGGGTGGCCGGGCCCGGCCTCCCGGGCGAGGGCGTGCGCGGCGAAGGCGAGCAGCAGGCCGCCGTTGACGCCGCCGCCGATCTGCCAGCCCGCGCCGAGTTCGCCGTCGTAGCGGCCGGGCTCCTCGGGGTGCGGGGTCAGGGCGATGCCCCGGTCGAACTCGCTGGTGGTCTCCGGCATGGCGTGGCCGCCCTTCTGCGCAGCAGGCACGAACAGACATTACTTGCTGGTAGCTTACGCGCGAAGGCCGCCGGACCAACAGGTCCGGCGGCCTTCGGGGCGGTGCGGGCGGGGCTCAGCGCCGAATGCTCGGCTTGAGCTCCATGAAGCGGGCGAGCAGGCCGTTGACGAAGGCCGGCGACTCGTCGGTGGAGAACTCCTTGGCGATCTCCACCGCCTCGTCCAGGACCACCGCGTCGGGCGTGCCGTCCTCCCAGATCAGCTCGTACGCGCCGAGCCGGAGCACGTTGCGGTCCGCGATCGGCATCCGGTCGATCGTCCAGCCCACCGCGTAGGTGGCGATCAGGTCGTCGATGGTGCGCGCGTGCTGGCTGTAGCCCTCCACCAGCTGCATCGTGTACTCCGCGACCTGCGGAATGCCCTCGTCCGGCCGGGGGTCGCGCGCCCGCGCGATCCAGTCGGCGAGCACCCGCTCGGGGGACACACCGCGGTGGTCCGCCTCGAACAGGATCTGGAAGGCCCGGGTGCGGGCCTTGCTACGAGCAGCGGCCACGGTTACTTGACCCGGCCGAGGTAGCTGCCGTCGCGGGTGTCGACCTTGACCTTCTCGCCGGTGGTGACGAACAGCGGCACCTGGATCTCGGCACCGGTCTCCAGGGTGGCGGGCTTGGTGCCACCGGTGGAGCGGTCGCCCTGGACGCCCGGCTCGGTCTCGGCGATGACCAGCTCGACCGCGGCGGGGAGCTCGACGTACAGCGGGACGCCCTCGTTCTGCGCGACCAGGGCCTCGAAGCCCTCCAGCAGGTAGTTGGCGGCGTCGCCGACGGTCTTGGAGTCGACCGGGACCTGGTCGTAGGTGTCCATGTCCATGAAGATGAACGCGTCGCCGTCGCGGTACGAGTACTGCATGGTCCGCTTGTCGACGTTGGCGGTCTCGACCTTGATGCCCGCGTTGAAGGTCTTCTCGACGACCTTGCCGGAGAGGACCTCCTTCAGCTTGGTGCGCACGAAGGCCGGGCCCTTGCCGGGCTTGACGTGCTGGAACTCGACGACGGTCCAGAGCTTGCCGCCGTCCAGCTTGAGGACCATGCCGTTCTTGAGATCGTTCGTGGTAGCCACGGGCGCACTAACTCCTGATATGTCCGCTGTCAAAGAGCACCAAGCAGGCGCGCCGCCGGGACCGCCACGGTCACAGCGCGAGGAGCTCCTTGGTGGTGATGGTGAGCAGCTCGGGCCCGCCCTCCTCGGGAGGCCGCACCACGAGCGTGTCCTCGATCCGGACCCCGCCCCGCCCCGGGATGTGCACCCCCGGGCCGACGGTGACCGGCACGCGATTGTCCAGTTTACCCATGTCGGCGGGCCCGAGGCGCGGAGCCTCCCGGATCTCCAGGCCGATGCCGTGTCCCAGGGCGTGGACGGACGGTCCGTCATGGCCCCCGGCCTGGAGGATCGAACGGGCCGCGTCGTCCGGGACGTGCTGCTCGACGCCGGGCCCGAGGGCCTCCCGGGCGGCCCGCTGGGCGTGGAAGACCAGGCGGTGCAGCTCGACCTGCCAGGGGGCGGGGGCGGCGCCGATGACGAAGGTACGGGCGGTGGAGACGCCGTAGCCGCGGTAGCGGGCGCCGAGCACCACGGTGAGGAAGTCGCCCTCCTCGACCCGCCGGTCGGTGGGCCGGTGGCACTCCAGGCCGGAGTGGCTGCCGGTGCCGACCGAGACCGGGAAGGCGGCCCGGTCGGCGCCGTGGTCGACCATCCGGCGCTCCAGCTCCATCGCCAGGTGCCGCTCGGTGCGGCCGACCAGGATCGATTCGAGCAGTTCGCCGAGCGCCTGGTCGGCGATCTCGGCGGCGGTCCGCAGGTCGGCGATCTCGTGCTCGTCCTTGACCACCCGCAGCCGCTCGACCGCCCGGCCCAGGTCGCGCAGCCGGGCCGGGTCGGCCAGCCGGGCCGCCTCGCGGTACCGGGCGACGGTCAGGTCGTGCTCCTCGACGGCCAGGTCGCGCACCCCCAGCCGGGCGGCGGCCTCGGCGGCGGCGAGCGCGGCGTCCGCCTCGGCGGGCACCGGGAGCGCGGCCAGCTCCGGGTCGGGCCGGGACTCCCCCGGCTCGGCGGGCTCGGGCTGCTCGGGGCGGGCCAGCAGCGCGCGCTCGCGGGTGAGCAGCAGCGCGGCACCGCGGGGCGCGCCGCCGGTCAGGTAGCGGACGTTGGCGGCGCGCGTGATCAGCGCCGCGTCGGCCCCGGAGGCGCTGCAGTGCTCACGGAGGCGTTCGCGTCGGGCGGAGTGCGCGTCGGACATGTCCCGAGCGTACGAACGGGGGCCCGGGGGCGCCCGTCGGGACCGGCCGACGGGTGGGGAATGCCCGGCGGGGCGGCCGTGTTGTGGCCTGGTGAAAACGGCAATCGTTGCCGGGAGAGGGAGGCCGAGATGGCACGCAGCGAACTGCGACCGGTGATCACGCTCCGGTCGACGGCGGGCACGGGGTTCGCGTACGCGACGCGGAAGAACCGCCGCAACGACCCGGACCGGATCGTGCTGCGCAAGTTCGACCCGGTGGCGGGGCGGCACGTGGAGTTCCGCGAGGCCCGCTGACGACGTGACGGACCGCGGAGGGGCCCCGGGCGGTGTGCCCGGGGCCCCTCCGCGGTCCGTCACGCGCCGGGCGGGGGGACCGAGACCACCATGGTGACCAGGCACGGGGCGGCGCCGTCGTTGCGGTAGCCGTGGGCGGCACCGGCCTCGTAGGAGGCGGTGGAGCCGGCCGGGACGCGGTGCTCGCGGCCGTCCAGGAGGAGGGTGAGGACGCCCTCGTCGACCCGGGCGATCTCGACGGTGCCGGGCGGGTGCGGGTCGGAGGTATGCGCCTCGCCGGGCTCCAGCCGCCAGGACCACAGCTCCAGCGGGCCGGGCGCCTCGGCGCCGTTCAGCAGGGTGCCGCTGCCGCCCGCGGGGCCGGTCCACAGCCGGACGGCCTCCTCGGCGGGGACGATCCGGACGGCGGAGGAGGCGTCGTAGTCGAGCAGCCGGGCGATCGAGACGCCGAGGGCGTCGGCGAGCCGGACCACGGTGCCGACGCTGGGGTTGGTGCGGGCCTGTTCGATCTGCACCACCATGCCGCGGCTGACGCCGGAGCGGGCGGCGAGGGCGTCCAGGGTGTGGCCGCGCTCGGTGCGCAGGCGCTTGAGGTTGCGGGCGAGGGCCTGGGTGACGAGGTCGGCGTCCGGCACGGGCGGGTCCACTGTTCTGCTCGGGCCGGCGCGGTGCCCGGGGCGGGGCCGCGCCGGCGTCGAAGGGTCCACCGACTGTACTGCGGGCCGGGCCGACGGGGCGTCAGGAGAGCTGCGCGAAGGCCCGGGAGCGCCGGGCGATCCGCCAGTAGCCGATCGCGGCGGCCCAGACCACGACGAACAGGCCGACGATCACGAAGCCGACGTTGTCCAGGCTGAGGCCGGCGATCCAGCCGGTGACGGGGTCGTCCAGGTCGAACTTGTCGTGCAGCACCGTGATCAGCTCGATGGTGCCGATCACGAACGCCACCGCGATCGACAGGCCGGTGATGGTCAGGTTGTAGTACACCTTGCGGACCGGGTTGGCGAACGCCCACTGGTAGGCGAAGTTCATGAACGTGCCGTCCAGGGTGTCGAACAGGCTCATCCCGGCGGCGAACAGCAGCGGCAGGCAGACGATCGCGTACCAGGGCAGGCCGGAGGCCGCGCCGGAGCCCGCCATCACCATCAGGGTCACCTCGGTCGCGGTGTCGAAGCCCAGGCCCAGCACCATGCCGACCGGGAACATCTGGCCGGGCCGGGTGATCGAGCGGGTGGCCCGGTTCAGCACCCGGGCCAGGAAGCCCCGGGCGGCCAGGTGCTTCTCCAGCTCGGCCTCGTCGTACTGCCCGGCCCGCATCGCCCGGAAGACCCGCCAGATGCCCAGCAGCGCCACCAGGTTGAGCGCCGCGATCAGGTACAGGAAGGCCCCGGAGGCGGTGGTGCCGATGGTGCCGAGCACCTGGTGGGTGGTCGAGTCGTCGTCCATCAGGGTGCCCGCGAGCGCCGCGCCGCCGGCCACCAGCGCGGCCATCAGCACCACCATCGAGGAGTGCCCGAGGGCGAACCAGAAGCCCACCGAGACCGGGCGGCGGCCGTCCGCCATCAGCTTGCGGGTGGTGTTGTCGATCACCGCGATGTGGTCGGCGTCGAAGGCGTGCCGCATGCCCAGCGTGTACGCGGTGACGCCCAGGCCGACGCCGAACACCTGGGTGCCGACCTGGTACTTGTGCGGCGCCACCAGGAACAGCAGCGTCCCGAACGCCACCACGTGCAGGGCCAGGATCACCAGCATCAGGCCGGCCGTGCGCAGGGTGTCCTCGCGCCGCCAGCGGAACGACGGCAGGGGGGAGCCCGCAGCGGCTGCGGGCAGGGTCGATTCGGACGCGGTCATCCGCGGATCACGCTCCAGCACCTCGTGGATCACTTCGTGAGATGCCGTGGCCGGTCTCCTGGCTGACGGGGTGTTGCGCGCCGGCTCCCGGCCTTCCCGGCCGCGAACGGCCAGTGGCGCGAGGTGGGGGCCGACGACTCCCCGATCACAGTGGCGAGGGCCGCTCCGGACTCCTGCGACGACGCTCCCGCGTCGAGCACAGTGCACCGGTCTTCCCGAACACCACGGCCCGCCCACGGTAGGGCCGGTGGCCCCACAGCTGCAAGGCTGCACAGGCGTGCAGGTGTCCGCGGTGTCCAAGATCACTCCCGGGCGGTGCCAGAATGACCGCCATGCACCTCGTACCCGCGGACCGCGCCGGACAGCGCACCATCGACGGGCACCGGGTCTGCGAGGCGATCGCCGCGATCGGCGACGCCGAGCACGTCCGGGCCTGGGCCGAGCGCTTCGCGCTGCTCGCCGACCCCGGGCGGCTGGCCCTGCTGCTCGCGCTGCACCGCACCGGGCCGCTGGCCGTCACCGACCTCGCGGTCGCCACCGGCATGCGCGACCCGGCGGTCTCGCAGGCGCTGCGCCTGCTGCGGGCCGCCGGACTGGTCGCCGGGGAGCGGGACGGGCGGGTGGTGCGCTACCGGCTGGTCGACCCGGCGGTGGCGGAGGTGCTGGCGCACGGGGTGCTCGGCGAGCGGGACTGACCCGCCGTCAGGGGCGGTTCAGGCCATCCAGAAGAAGACCGCGGTCATCCGCTTCTCCGCCAGCGTCGCGCCGTGGTACTCGGTCGCGGTGTGGATCAGGTTGGCGGTGTAGAGCAGCAGCCGGTTGTAGCGGTGCGGGACGGCCAGGTCCTCGGTGAAGGAGTCCGGCGGCACGAAGCGGGTGCCCAGGGCGTCGACCAGGTTGTTGTGCGGGGCGACCACGCTGTTGCCGCCGAGCCGGCCGCCGGGGAAGCTCTGCCGGTAGAAGCTGGTGCCGCAGCGCTTGGGCACGCCCGGGTTGAGGTACAGCACGGCGGCGTAGCGGCAGAGCGAGCGCGAGTCGGTGTGCGGGCGCGGCTCGCTCTCCCCCGCGCCCACCACCTGCACGCAGTTGTGGTTGAAGGTGCCGCCCTCGGCCTCGTCCAGCGCCCAGATCCGCTCGGCGCCGACGGTGTCCCGGACCAGCTTCTCGACGTGCGCCAGCTCGTCCGGCTCCAGGCCGGGCATCGCGCGCAGGCCGGGCCAGGACTCCGGCTTGTGCGGGTAGCCCTCGTCCCAGTCGGTGCGGGCCAGGTGCCGGGCGCGGACCGCGTCCGGGTCGGGCAGGACGTCGTCCAGCACCCAGTAGTCGCGCCCCCTGGTCGGCTTGCGGTACGGCAGGACGGGCAGCGCCGGGGCGGGGCGGGAGCCGCGGAACGGAGGAACGGACATGGCCCCGACAATAGGAGCGCCGTTCCGGGCCCTCGCCCATGGCCTGGTCAACCTTGCGTCAAGGCTTGGCGGCGTGACGGAGCGTCAGGTCCGCTGGCAGCGGGGGCACCAGAACAGGTTGCGGGCGGCCAGCTCCTCCGTCCGGACCGGGGTGCCGCAGACCAGGCAGGGCTGGTCCTGGCGGCGGTAGACGTAGACCTCGCCGCCGTGGTCGTCCACCCGGGGCGGGCGGCCCATCGCCTCCGGGGTGTGCTCGGGCCGGACGGTGTCGATCCGGCCGGCCTCGACGCCCTCGCGCATCAGGGCGACCAGGTCGGCCCAGATCGCGTCCCACTCGGCGCGGGTGAGGTCGCGGCCCGCGCGGTGCGGATCGATGCCGAGCCGGAACAGCACCTCGGCGCGGTAGACGTTGCCGACGCCCGCCAGCACCTTCTGGTCCATCAGCAGCGCGGCCACCGTGCTGCCGCTGCGGGAGATCCGCTGCCAGGCCGGGTCGCCCGCCTCGCCGGGGCGCAGCGGGTCCGGCCCGAGGCGGCGGTGGACGGCGGCCTTCTCGGCCGGGGTGAGCAGTTCGCAGGCCGTCGGGCCGCGCAGGTCGGCGTAGCCGCTGCCGTTGGCCATCCGCAGCCGGACCTGGCCGACCGGTTCCGGGGCCTCGCCGGTGCCGAAGTCGTACCTGCCGTAGAGGCCCAGGTGGATGTGCAGCCACTGCTCCCCGAAGCCGAGGAACAGGTGCTTGCCGTGCGCCTCGGCCTCGTCCAGCGCCTTCCCGTCGATCAGGGCGGCGCCGTCCGCGAAGCGCCCCTGCGGGCTCGACACCCGGACCGGGCCGCCCCCGAACAGTTCGTGGTTCAGCCTGGCCAGGCGGTGGATCACATGCCCCTCGGGCACCGGCGTCAACTCCTCGGTCGTGGTGGTCGCGAGGAGTCCATCCTCCCAGGCCGGACGGACAGTCCGGGCGGGCCTCCCGGGCCGTTCAGAGCTCGGCGGCGGCGGCCCGCAGGGCGGCGAGTCCGCGGTGGGCGAGGGCGGTGAAGTCCTGGCCGGGACGGGCGACCCAGGAGGCCAGGGCGGTGCGCAGGGCGAGCAGGGTCAGTTCGGCGGTCAGTTCGGCGGCCGGGTCGGGGACGCCGCGCCCGCGCAGCGCGCCGGCGAGGGCGTCGGCCAGGGCCGCGCGCTTGAGGAGTTCGCGCTCGGCGAGTTCGGGGGTGACCGCCACCACCTGCCGGCGGTCCCGGACGGTGTCGTACCGCTCGGGGACGAAGGCGTGCGCACCCGCCGCGGCGAGGGCCTCCTCGGCGGCCCGCAGCGGCCCGGCCCCCGGCGGGGCGGCGGCGATCGCGTCGGTGAGCAGCCGGGCCAGGGCGTCCCCGCCGGAGAGCACCTCGCGCTTGTCGGCGAAGTGCCGGAAGAAGGTGCTCTTGGCCAGGCCCGCGCGCTCGGCGATCTCGGCGACGGTGGTGCGGTCGTAGCCCTGCCGGGCGAAGAGCTCCAGCGCGGCGCGCTCCAGCCGCTCGCGGGCGTTCGGGTCCCATCTGGCCATGGGCGGAGTCTACGTGCGCCCAGTGACAGGACATGGTCGCATCACTGGGTTCGGCGAGCTATGGTGATGGGACAAAGTCTCATCACTTGGAGGTCCGCCGCCATGCACGTCTTCCTCACCGGGGCCACCGGCCACCTCGGCTCCGCCCTCGTCCCCGACCTGCTCGCCGCCGGCCACCGCGTCACCGGCCTCGCCCGCTCCGACGCCTCCGCCGCCGCGCTCGCCGCCCTCGGCGCCGACGTCCGCCGTGGCGACCTCGACGACCTCGACGCCCTGCGGGCCGCCGCCGCGAGCGCCGACGGCGTCGTGCACCTCGCCTTCAAGCACGAGGCGATGCTGAGCGGCGACTACGCCGGGGCGATCGCCGACGACCTCCGGGTCGTCCGGGCCCTGGCCGAAGCACTCGCGGGCACCGGCAAACCCCTGGTCGGCACCGGCGGGACGGGCGGCGGCAGCGTCCCGGGCCGGATCTCGCTGGAGAGCCGGGTCGCGCCCGGTGCGCCGCGCACCGAAGCCGAGCAGGTCCTGGTCGACGCCGCCGCCGACGGCGTGCGCGCCAGCGTCGTCCGCCTCCCCCCGGTCGTGCACGGTCCGCTCGACCGGCACGGCTTCGTGCCCCGCCTGATCCGCACCGCCCGCGCCACCGGCTTCTCCGGCCACCTCGGTGACGGCGCCAACCGCTGGCCCGCCGTCCACACCCTCGACGCCGCCCGGCTCTACCGCCTCGCCCTCGAACACGCCCCGGCGGGCACCCGCCTGCACGCCGTCGGCGACGAGGGCGTGCCCTTCCGCGGGATCGCCGAACGGATCGGTCTCCGCCTCGGCCTCCCCACCGCCCCCGTCGACGAGGCCCGGGCCGACGAGCACTTCGGCTTCCTCGCCCGGATCGTCCCCCTCGACCTGCCCGCCTCCGCCGAGGCCACCCGTGCCCTCCTCGGCTGGCGCCCGACCCGGCCGGGCCTGCTCGACGACCTCGACCGGGACCACTACTTCACCGGGGAGTGACCACCCGCACGGCGCGTTGACGTCCCGTCACCCCGCGGAACGGAAGCACGGCGGGCCCCGGGCGACCGGACCGGACGCCCCCGCGCGGCGGGTCTCAGCGGGCGTGCAGGCGGCTGAGGACGGCCTGGTCGAGGGCGGCGGCGGTCTCCGGGACGGTGAGGTTGGAGTTGTCGATGATGGGGAGGCCGGAGGTGCGCCAGCCGGCCATCCGGCCGTGGATGCGGGCGACCTCGTCGTCGGAGAGGCGGCGGTTGCCGGAGCGCTCGGCGTTGCGGGCCAGGACGCGGTCCAGGCCCGGGAGCAGGACCACCGGGATCATGCCGGGTCCGATGTGGCGCTTCCAGCCGCCGAGGCCGATCGCGGGGCGGTCGGGGAAGACCGCGTCGTCGATGATGCAGGAGATGCCGTTGGCGAGGTAGTTGCGGCAGGCGAAGCCGCAGGTCCGGCGGGCCAGCCGGTACTGGGCCTCGGAGGCGGTGTTCCAGCCGGACTGCGGGTTCGCGAAGCCGGACTGGACCCATTCGCGGACGTCGTCGAGGCTGATGTGCGCGGTCGGGGTGGGCCGCCGCTCGGCCCAGTAGCGGGCCACCGTGGTCTTGCCGCCGCCGGCCGGGCCGATCAGCAGGACGGCGATCGGACCGATCGGCACCGGCGCCGGCGGGACCGCCGTCGGCGCGGGCGGCACGGGCATCGGCGGTGGCGGGGCCGGGAGTTGGACGGTGCCGCCGACGGGCAGCAGGAAGTGCCCGGTGCCGCCGGGCGGCACCGGCGGGACGGCCTTGAGCGGGACGGTCGGCCGGTCCGGCCGGGACGGGTGCGGGCCGAGGGTCGGGATGGCCTGGGTGCTGCCGGGCAGCGTCGGGCCGGGGTACGGCGGCCGCGGCCCGGACGGGTACGGGGACGCGCCCGGCGGGGGCGGCACCTGGCCCCCCGGCTGGTGGCTCTGCGCGTACTGGCTCACCGTCACCTCCCTGCGCCGAATGTACACGTGGGCCCGGTGGCGGGCACAAGTCCGCCCACCGGGCCCCGGGGGTGCTCAACGGCCGGTGAGCTGCTCCGCGAGCGCGCGCAGCGCCAGTTCGTAGGAGCCGAGGCCGAAGCCCGCGACGGTGCCGGAGGCGACCGCGGCGATCACCGAGGTGTGCCGGAACACCTCCCGCGCGTACGGGTTGGAGATGTGCACCTCGATCAGCGGCGCGGTGCGCTGCGCGGCGGCGTCCCGCATCGCGTACGAGTAGTGCGTGAACGCGCCGGGGTTGATCACCACGGGGGTCCGGGCGTCCGCCGCCTCGTGCAGCCAGCCGACCATCTCCGCCTCGGAGTTGGTCTCCCGGACGTCCACGGCGAGGCCGAGTTCGGCGCCGAGCTTCGTGCACCGCTCGACCAGCCCGGCGTACGAGGTGGAGCCGTACACGTCGGGCTCGCGGGAGCCGAGCCGGCCCAGGTTCGGGCCGTTCAGCACCAGGACGGGGACGGTCATCCGGAGACCTCCCCGTAGGCGGCGACCAGGACGGCCGGGTCGGGGCCCTCCAGGATCGAGGTCTTGGCCAGGCCGTCGAGGACGACGAAGCGCAGCAGGTCGCCGCGGGACTTCTTGTCGATCTTCATGGCGTCCAGCAGCTTCGGCCAGGCGTCGGCGCGGTAGGTCAGCGGCAGGCCGACGGAGGCCAGCACGGTGCGGTGCCGGTCCGCCGTGGCGTCGTCCAACCGGCCCGCCAGGCGGGCGAGTTCGGCGGCGAAGACCATGCCGATGGAGATCGCCGCGCCGTGCCGCCACTTGTAGCGCTCGGCGCGCTCGATGGCGTGGCCCAGGGTGTGGCCGTAGTTGAGGATCTCGCGGCGGCCGGCCTCCTTGAGGTCGCCGGAGACCACGTCGGCCTTGACCTGGATGGCGCGCCGGATCAGTTCGAGGGTGTGCGGGCCGGCCGGGGTAGTGGCGGCCTCCGGGTCCTGCTCGATCAGGTCGAGGATGACCGGGTCGGCGATGAAGCCGGCCTTGATCACCTCGGCCAGGCCGGACACGTAGTCGTGCTTGCCGAGGGTCTCCAGGGTGCCGAGGTCGGCCAGCACGCCCGCGGGCGGGTGGAACGCGCCGACCATGTTCTTGCCCTCGGCGATGTTGATGCCGGTCTTGCCGCCGACCGCGGCGTCGACCATGCCGAGCAGCGTGGTGGGCACCGAGATCCAGCGCACCCCGCGCAGCCAGGTCGCGGCGACGAAGCCCGCCAGGTCGGTGGTGGCGCCGCCGCCGAGGCCGACGATCACGTCGCTGCGGGTGAAGCCGGTCTGGCCGAGCACCGACCAGCAGTACGCGGCGACCTCGGCGCTCTTGGCGTCCTCGGCGTTCGGGACCTGGAGGGCGATCGCCTCGTAGCCCTGCTTGGCGAGGTCCTCGCGGATCGCCTCGCCGGTGGCCTCCAGCGCCTCCGGGTGGATCACGGCGACCCGCTTGGCCCGCGGGCCGATCAGCGGGGCGAGTTCGCCGAGCAGCTGGTGGCCGATCAGCACGCGGTACGACTCGTGCCCCTCGCTGCCGCCGACGTTGATCCGAACGATGGGGTCAGACATGACGGTCCTTCAACTCCAGTGCTTCGAGTACGGCGTCGGCGACCTGCTCGGGGGTGCGGCCCTCGGTGTCGACCACGGCGGTGGCGACCTCCAGGTACAGCGGGCGGCGGGCCTCCATCAGTTCGCGCCAGCGGGCCCGCGGGTTGACCGCGAGCAGCGGGCGGGGCGCGTCCAGGCCGACCCGCTTGACCGCGTCGGCGAGCGCGACCTCCAGGAACACCACGGGCAGCGGGGCGAGCAGCGCCCGGGTCTCCCCGGCCAGCACGGCGCCGCCGCCGAGCGCCAGCACGCCCGCGTACCCGGAGACGGCGGCCCGGACGGCCTCCCGCTCCAGGGCGCGGAAGTGCGGTTCGCCCTCGTCGATGAAGATCTCCGGGATGGGCTTGCCGGCGACCTGCTCGATGTCGGCGTCGGTGTCGCGGAACGGCAGCCCGAGGCGCTCGGCGAGGACCCGCCCGACGGTGGACTTGCCACTGCCGGGCGGGCCGACCAGCACCACGACGGGGGCGGTCATCGGACGATCAGGTTCTCGAGGTACGACTGCACGTTGCGGCGGGTCTCGGAGACGTTGTCGCCGCCGAACTTCTCCGCCACCGCGTCCGCCAGCACCAGCGCGACCATCGCCTCGGCGACGATCCCGGCCGCGGGGACGGCACACACGTCGGAGCGCTGGTGGTGCGCCTTGGCCTCCTCGCCGGTGCGGGTGTCGATGGTCCGCAGCGCGCGCGGGACGGTCGCGATCGGCTTCATCGCGGCCCGGACCCGCAGCAGCTCGCCGGTGGACAGGCCGCCCTCGGTGCCGCCGGAGCGGCCGGAGGTGCGCCGGACGCCCTCGGGGGTGGGGACGATCTCGTCGTGCGCCTGCGAGCCGGGGACGCGGGCCAGGTCGAAGCCGTCGCCGACCTCGACGCCCTTGATCGCCTGGATGCCCATCAGCGCGGCCGCGAGGCGGGCGTCCAGGCGGCGGTCCCAGTGCACGTGCGAGCCGAGGCCGACCGGCACGCCGTACGCCAGCACCTCGACGACGCCGCCGAGGGTGTCGCCGTCCTTGTGGGCCTGGTCGATCTCGGCGACCATCGCCTTCGACGCGTCGGCGTCCAGGCAGCGCACCGGGTCCTCGTCGAGCCGGGCCTCGTCGGCGGGCAGCGGCAGCACCCCGGCCGGGGCCTTGGCGGCGGCCAGCTCGACGACGTGGCTGACGATCTCGATGCCGCAGGTCTCCTTGAGGTAGGAGCGGGCGACCACGCCGAGCGCGACCCGGGCCGCGGTCTCCCGGGCGCTGGCGCGCTCCAGGACCGGGCGGGCCTCGTCGAGCGAGTACTTCTGCATGCCCGCCAGGTCGGCGTGGCCCGGGCGCGGCCGGGTCAGCGCCTCGTTGCGGGCCAGGCCGGCCAGCACCTCGGGGTCGACCGGGTCGGCCGACATGACCTGCTCCCACTTCGGCCACTCGGTGTTGCCGACCATGATCGCCACCGGCGAGCCCATGGTCTCCCCGTGGCGGACGCCGCCGAGGAAGGTCACCTCGTCCTGCTCGAACTTCATCCGCGCGCCGCGACCGTAACCGAGCCGCCGGCGGGCCAGCGCGTCGGCCACCATGGCGGTGGTGACCGGCACCCCGGCCGGCAGGCCCTCCAGCGTCGCGACCAGAGCGGGGCCGTGCGACTCCCCCGCCGTCAGCCAGCGCAAGCTACCCACCGAAAAGCTCCGTTCGTCAGCGGCCCGGGCCGCGAACGGCGGCCGGTCCGGCGTCTCGTGCTGCCCGGTCGCGGAGCGCGACGGGGCAGCACCGATCCTTTCACGTCCCGGGGGCCTCCGACGTCACGGTCCGCGTGGCGGACATCCGGCGTCCGCGGCCGCCGCTCACTCCGCCAGCGCCGCCTCGCCGGCGGCCCGCATCGCGGCCAGCGGGCCGTGCTCGACGCCGGTGAACCGCTCGAACTGCAGCACCGCCTGGTGCACCAGCAGGTCGAGGCCGCCCAGCACGGTGCCGCCGCGCTCCAGGCAGGCGGCGGCCAGCGCGGTCGGCCACGGGTGGTAGAGCACGTCGAACAGCACGCCGGGCGTGCCGGTGAGGCCCGCCGCGAAGGCGTCGGTGGCGCCGACGGGGGTGGTGGAGACGGTCAGCGGCCCGGCCAGCGCCGCCGCGCCGTCCGCCCAGTCGGCGGTCCGCACCGGCACGCCCAGCCGCTCGCCGAGCGCCCGCATCTCGGCGGCCCGCCCGGCGCTGCGCACGTACACGGTGACCTCGCCGTCGCAGAGCTGCCCGAGCGCGGCCAGCGCGGAGGAGGCGGTCGCCCCGGCCCCGAGCACGGCGGCGGACGCCACCCGTCCGACGCCGCGTTCGCGCAGCGCGTTGACCAGGCCGGGGACGTCGGTGTTGTCGCCGTGCCGCCGCCCGTCGCGGTCGAGCACCACGGTGTTGACGGCGTCCACGGCGCGGGCGGTGTCGCTGACGGTGTCCAGCAGCGGCCGGATCGCCCGCTTCAGCGGCATGGTCAGCGACAGGCCGGACCACTCGGCGGGGTCGAGCGCGGTGACGAACGCCGCCAGTGTCGACTCGTCGACCTCGTACCGGTCGTACCGCCGGTCGGTGAGGCCGAGCGCGGCGTACCCGGCGTTGTGCAGGGCCGGGGAGAGCGAGTGGGCGATCGGCGAGCCGAGCACGGCGGCCCGGTGCGGGGTGGTCACGACGCGGCCTTTCGGGGGGTGGGCGGGCGGTGCAGGAAGACGTCGACCGGGTCCTCGGCGGTCAACGCGAAGCCGTGCCGCTCGTACAGCCGCCGGGCGGGGCTGCCGCTCAGCACGTTCAGCCGGACGGCCAGGCCGGCGGCGTCGGCGCGGGCCAGGGCGGCGCGCAGCACGGCGGTGCCGAGGCCGCGGCCGTGCAGGGCCGGGTCGAGGTAGAAGTGCTCCAGCAGCAGGGTGCCGGGCCGGTCGTCCGGACGGACCGTCAGGCAGCCCGCCGGGGGCGGGAACCCGGGCACCTCCAGCACCGAGGTGTGCTCCGGCTCGTACGCGTCGCGCATCCGCTGCCGGACCCGGTGCGGGTCGTAGCGGCCGAGGCGCTCCAGGTCGGGGCGCATCACGGCGGCCCGCAGCTCGACCAGCGGTTCCAGGTCGGCGGCGGTGGCGGGGCGCAGCGTCCACACCGCCGCGGCCGTCATGCGGCGCCCCGGCGGGTGCGGGCGGTCCAGCGGCCCTCGCCGTACCCGATCCGGATCGGGTGGCGGAAGCAGTCGGAGACCAGGTCGGTGGTGAGCACCTCGGCGGCGGGGCCGGCCGCGGTGACCAGGCCGTCGCGCAGCAGCAGGGCGTGGCTGGTGGTCTCCGGCAGCTCCTCCAGGTGGTGGGTGACCAGGACGGAGGCGACCTCGGGGTAGCGGCGGCGCAGCTCGTCCAGGCTCTCCAGGAGCTGTTCGCGGGCGGTCAGGTCGAGGCCGGTGGCGGGTTCGTCGAGCAGCAGCAGGCGGGGTTCGGGCATCAGCGCGCGGGCGATCAGGACCCGGCCGCGCTCGCCCTGGGAGAGCGTGGTCCAGGGGCTCTCGGCGCGGTGCGCGACGCCCAGGGCGCGGATCAGCTCCTCGGCGTGGTCGAGCTGTTCGGCGGTGGGCTTGTGCCACAGGTCGGGCTCGATGGTCTGGGTGGTGCCGGTCAGCACGACCTGGCGGACCGTCAGCGGGGAGCGCAGCGGGTGCCGCGGGTTGACGTGCCCGAGGTGGGCCCGCAGTTCGCGCACGTCGACCCGGCCGAGCTGCCGGCCGAGCACCCGCACGGTGCCGGCGGTGGGGTGCTCGACGGCGCCGAGCAGCGACAGCAGGGTGCTCTTGCCCGCGCCGTTGGCGCCGAGCACGGCCCAGTGCTCGCCGGCCCGGACGGTCAGCGACACGTCCTTGAGCAGGTACCGGCCGCCGCGCACCACGTCGACGTGGGCGGCTTCCAGCAGGTGCGGTTCGCGGGTCTGCGTGGTCTCCATCCCGATCACGCTACCCGCTGCCCCCGGCCGTCCCGCAAAGCCGTATCGGCTGGCGGACGGCCGGGTTCCGGCCCCGGTGGCGGCTCTGCCGCCGGCCCGTCAGGAGCTGCAGGTGACGGACTTGGCGTCGAACTTGAGGCCGCGCGAGAGGCACCAGTTCTTGGTGTTCTCGGCGTGCTCGGCGCCGGTGGTGGCGAACTTGGTCTCCTGCGCGGAGACGGCCAGCCAGAACACCCAGTCGCCGGGCGTCGGGTTGAGGACGGCCTTGATGGCCTCCTCGCCGGGGTTGCCGATCGGGGTCGGCGGCAGGCCCGGGTTGATGTACGAGTTGTACTTCAGCGAGCCGTCGTTGATCTCCTGCGAGGTCAGCTTGGTCCGGCCGAGCTGGTACTGCAGGGTGGTGTCGAGGGCCAGCTTGTGCTGGGTGGCGTTGGTGGTGAGGCGGTTGGAGATGGCGCGGGCCATCTTGCCGTAGTCCTCCGAGTTGTTGCCCTCGGCCTGCAGGATCGACGCCTCGGTGATCACCTCGTAGGCGTTCTTCAGGCCGACCTTCTGCGCGGCGTCGTCGAGCTTGAGGTCGTTGTAGCGCTGGGTGGCGTTGGCGACCATCTGCTTCAGCAGGTCCTCGGGCTTCATGCCGTCGGTGATCGAGTACCGGGCCGGGAAGAGGAAGCCCTCGGGGTTGTTGTTGGCGTACGCGGGCAGGCCGAGCGCCGCCGTCTGGCTCTTGGCGACGTTGGCGGTGCTGCCGGGCGCGAGCTTCAGCTTGCTGTCGATCTTGCCGTAGATCTCGGACGCCCGCAGGCCCTCGGGGATGATCAGCGCGTTGCCGCCGTTGGACTCCAGCAGCTCCTTGAACGCCTCGGCGGCGGACATCTGGTGCTTCATGGTGTAGACACCGGGCTGGATGCCGCGCCCCTTGGGGTCCTTCTCGTACTCCTGGCTGAACGCCTTGACGCTCTTCACCACGCCCGCGTCCTGCAGGGTCTTGCCGATCGCGTCGCCGCCGGCGCCGTCCTTGATCGTGATGTTGACCGAGCCGACGCCCGCGCCCTTGAAGTCCGGCGGCGGGCCGAAGCGCTCCTGGTAGAGGCCGTAGCCCCACCAGCCGACGCCGCCCATGCCGCCGAGCAGCACCAGGGCGACCACCAGGCAGGCGCCGCCGTTGCGGCGGCCCGACTTCTTGCCCTTCTCCTTGCGCTTGCGCTCGGCCTCGCGGGAGTTGTCCTGCTCGGCGGAGAAGAAGGAGGCGCTCTCGTCGTCCTGCTCCGGATAGTCGTCCTCGGCCCACTCCTGGTGCTCGTCCAGGTGCTCCGCGGGCTCGGCGGCCCGGGGTGCGGCGGACGGGTTGTCCAGCGCGGCGGCCTCGGCCTCCCAGTCGATGCCGTCGGGGCCGGGCCCGCCGACCGGCCCGGGCCGGGGCGCGGGGGGCTGCTGGCGCACCGGCTGCGGGCGGACCGGCTGCTGCTGGGCCTGCTGCTGGGGCTGGGGCTGGGCGAACTGCTGCTGGCCGCCGAAGCTCCGGTCCTGCTGCTGCGGGTAGCCCTGCTGGCCGTACCCCTGCTGCTGGGCCTGCTGCGGCTGGACGAACTGCTGCTGCCCGCCGAAGCTCCGGCCCTGCTGCCCCTGCTGCTGCGGATACCCCTGCGGGTACTGCTGCTGGGGCTGGGGCTGGGCGAACTGCTGCTGGCCGCCGAAGCTCCGGTCCTGCTGCTGCGGGTAGCCCTGCTGGCCGTACCCCTGCTGCTGGGCCTGCTGCGGCTGGACGAACTGCTGCTGCCCGCCGAAGCTCTGGCCCTGCTGCCCCTGCTGCTGCGGATACCCCTGCGGGTACTGCTGCTGGGCCTGCTGCTGGGGGTAGCCCTGCTGCTGCGCCTGCTGGTCGTGCGGGGGCTGCTCTCCCGGGTACCACGGCTGGTCGCCCTGGGCACCGTAGTGCCCGCTCTGATCAGTCATCGATCCCCTTACCGCGTCCAGGGCGTCCGTCGAACCCGCGTACCGGCGCAGCACGGGGTGGGAGACGCTACCGTACCGCAGCGTAGCCAACGGCCGTCATCGGCCGGTGCGGGGGGCGGGGGCCGGGGGCGCCGGGGAGGCGTGTCGGGCCCGGTAGGCGTTGAACTCGTCGACGTTCTTGCGGTGCTGCTCGGGGCTGTCGGTGAACCTGGTGTCGCCCGGGGCGACGGTGACGAAGTACAGCCAGTCACCGTCGGCGGGGTGGACGGCGGCGCGCAGCGCGTCGGGGCCGGGGTTGCCGATGGGGGTGGGCGGCAGGCCGGGGTGGGCGTAGGTGTTGAACGGCGAGTCGAGCCTGGTGTCGTCCTGGGTGGTGGTCAGGGTGGAGCGACCGAGGGCGTAGTTGATGGTGGAGTCGAGCTGCAGCGGCATGTTCCGGGCGAGCCGGTTGTAGACGACCCGGGCGACCTTGGCCATGTCCTCGGGGTTGTCGGCCTCGGCCTGGGCGAGGCTGGCGACGGTCAGCACCCCGTACGGGGAGAGGTTGTTCGCGGCGGCGGCCCGGTCGAGGCCGTCGCCGGCCAGGGTGCTGCCGGCCTGCTTGACCATGTCCTGGAGCAGGGTCAGCGCGGTGGAGTCGCCGGTGACGGGGTAGGTCGCGGGGTAGAGGTAGCCCTCGGGCCGGCCGGCCGCGTCGGCGGGCAGGCCGAGTTCGGCGGTGTGCTGCTCGGCGGCGGCCTTCGCGGTGCCGGCGGGCAGGCCGAGCCGGGCGTCGATCGCGGCGTACACCTGGCCGGAGCGCCAACCCTCGGGAACGGTCAGGGCGTTGGCGTTGGCGGGGTCGAGCAGCAGGTTGAGCGCCGAGACCGCCGACATCTTCTCCCTGAGGGTGTACGTGCCGGGCTGGATCCGGTCGCCGGCCGGGCTCTTGGCGGCGGCCTCGGTGAACGCCTGGGTGGAGGCGATGACGTGCCGGGCCGTCAGGACCTTGCCGATCTGGGTGATGCTGGCGCCCTGCGCGACCGAGATCTGGACCTGCCCGGCGCCGGCGCCGGGGAAGTCCGGCGCGGCCTTCTTCCCCTCCGGCCAGAGCAGCAGCGCCGCCACCGCGACCGTCGCCACCACCCCGAGCAGGCCCGCGACGCTCAGGCAGCAGGCGGCGCCGGTGCGGACCTGCCGCGGGTCGGGCGGCTCGACGCCGTACGGCTGGCCGGGCGGCGCGCCCGCGGGCTCGACGGCGGGGGCGCCGAGGTGACCGGGGGTCAGGCCGGGCGCGGTGTACGGGTCGGTCACGGGGGCCCTTCCGGCGGCGGGCAAGGAGAGAGGGGCCCGGGGGGGCGCCCGGCCCCCCCGGCCCCCCCCCCCGGCCCGCCCCCCCCCCCCCCCCGCGGCCGCGCCCCCCCCCCCCCCGGGGGCCCCCCCCCGCACCCCGGGGGGGGAACCGC
>NZ_JBIVNB010000017.1:0-114572 GCF_044753345.1 Kitasatospora sp. NPDC088391 | reverse complement strand
GCAATGATCGGCCTCATGACCCGCCGCCTCACCGGCGAGACCACCCCGACCTGGCGCGGAACCTGACCTCCAAAGTCAGGGACGAAACGCCCAGTCACACCATCACGAACGGACGAATCGTCACATCGGTCACGCCCTGCCAGTGACGATCAGCAAGATCGTGTTACGAGTTCTATGTCTGATGAAACGTCAAAACTGTTTGCCCGGGACCGCATACGAGAGCATGCGGGCTGTGAGGCAGGGCCCGAATCCGGGCCTTCGGCATGTCCTGGCCTTCTGGGACCTGCTGACTGCTTCCGGCCGGAACGGAAGAACGGACAGTCCGGATCGGTCGGCCGCTTCCTTCCAAGTGGCCTTTTATTGAAAGGAGTTTGTGGCCCTCGCCCGGTGGAGGCGTGTGCCGGGACCGGTGCGGGCGGACGCCCCGGTCTTGGGTTGTCATGCTGGGGCTTTCCACTCTGCGTCGAACGATGTGGCCGCACGGGCGCCCAGCACATTTATTCAAACCGCACCGACAGCGCAATCAAAAATCGCGAAACAATGTCCATTATGTCGCCAAGGTCAAATTTGCCCCCTCGTGTGATATGGTCCACACCTGTTTCGCCTTTGTGCCTATTGACTCCGCATGGCTTCCTCTTGGTATCGTGCCCAGCTATTTTATGACGTTCGATCATATAGTTCTGATCCGGACAATAGGGGTGCAAACAGTGTCAAGGGTGCAACGGCTGAAAAGCCGTCAAACCACGCAATCACCGCCGGGGTATCGCATACTGACCGCCGCCGCGACGGCGGCCGGCGTCATTGCCTCTCTGCTGGTGCCCGTCTCGGCAGCTGTTGCTGCGCCGGGGGCGGACTGGTCGCGGAAGTGGTCGCCGCCGAACACGCCGTTGGCGAGGACCGCGTCGGTGGACGGCAAGGACGCCGCGCTGCTGGGCGCGGTGAAGCCGGCGCATCCGGTGCCGCCGGTATGGCAGCCGGCGAAGCCGGTGGCGGTGCCGAAGGGGCACGCGGACGTCAGACTCTCCAAGGCTCCTGCGGCGAAGCGCGGTTCGGGTGTGCCGGAGGCGGGTGAGGCGGCGCGGGCTGCCGGTCTGCCGGTGGCGTTGGCGCCGTTGGCGGGCTCGTCGGTGGCGGAGCAGTCGGTGGGGGTCGACGTGGTCGATCCGAGGACGGCCGGTGCGGCGGGTATTCCCGGGCCGGTGGTGGCGCTGTCGCGGGCGTCGGGTGCGAAGGGGGAGGGCCCGGTGCGGCTCTCGCTCGACCTGGCGAAGCTCGCCCCCGCCTACGGCGGTGACTGGGCGTCGCGGGTGCGGCTGGTGGCGCTGCCGGCGTGTGCGCTGACGACGCCGCAGAACGAGGAGTGCCGCAAGCAGACTCCGGTGGAGTCGCAACTGGACCGTTCGTCGGGGCAGTTGTCGGCCGATGTGGTGCTGCCCGGCGGCGACGGCGCGGTGCGGACGCAGCTCCAGGGTGTGGGTGCGGCTTCCGCGCAGCAGGGCCTGGTGCTCGCCGCGGTCGCGGGCGCGTCGAGCGGTGCGGGCACGTTCTCGGCCACTTCGTTGAACGTCTCCCAGGCGTGGGCGGCCGGTTCGTCCTCCGGCTCCTTCGGCTACAACTACCCCGTTCAGGTGCCTCCGGGGCTGGGCAGCGGCGCGCCCAAGGTCGAGCTCGGCTATGACTCCGCAGCTGTGGACGGAAAGACCTCCTCGACGAACGCGCAGGCGTCCTGGATCGGCGACGGCTGGGACTACAGCACCGGTTTCGTCGAGCGCTCCTACCAGTCCTGCTCGAAGGCCGGGATCACGGGTTCGGGTGACGAGTGCTGGGCGGGCGCGAACCTGACGCTGTCGCTGGCCGGTCACTCCGGCGAGCTGGTGCCCGACGACGCGTCCTGCCAGAGCGGCGCGGCCGCGACGACGGAGCAGTCCGCGTGCACCTGGCGGTTGAAGGGTGACGACGGCAGCAGGGTGCAGTTCCTGACCGGTGCCACGAACGGCACCTGGAACGGCTCCTACATCAAGGTGACGGACACGGCCGGGACGGTCTACTACTTCGGCCTGAACCATCTGCCCGACGCGTCCGGCAACCCGTCCACCAAGGGCCCGGACTCGGGCTCGGCCTGGACGGTGCCGGTGTACTCCCCGAACGCCGGGGACCCCTGCTACGACTCCGCCAAGGGCAAGTCGTCGTGGTGCCAGACGGCCTGGCGCTGGAACCTCGACTACGTCGTGGACGCGCACGGCAACCTGATCACCTACACGTACACCCCGGAGACGAACTCCTACTCCCGGGGCGGGGCGCAGAACAGCGGCACGGGCACGCTCACGCAGTACACCCGCTCCGGCGTCCTCCAGTCGATCGGCTACGGGCAGCTGCTGTCGGACCAGATCGCGGCGAACGGCGGCTACAACCCGGCGGCGAAGGTCGTCTTCGGCTCGGGCGAGCGCTGCGTGACCTCGATCCTGGCGTGCGACCCGGTCAACCGGACCTCCGCGCAC
Source organism: Kitasatospora sp. NPDC088391 (assembly GCF_044753345.1). Taxonomy (NCBI): domain Bacteria; kingdom Bacillati; phylum Actinomycetota; class Actinomycetes; order Kitasatosporales; family Streptomycetaceae; genus Kitasatospora; species Kitasatospora sp. NPDC088391. Next base: position 112,074 of record NZ_JBIVNB010000017.1, on the reverse strand, counting down.
GCGGGCGACTGGCCGGACGTCCCGATGGACCAGCAGTGCGCCTCGACGGGCGCGTGCACCGTCTACGGGCCGACGTTCTGGTCGAGCAAGTGGCTCAACTCGATCACCACGCAGGTCCGTTACAACGGCGCCTACCAGGACGTCGACGTCTACACGCTCACCCACCGCTTCGTGAACGTGCAGAACAGCACGGAGAACACCCAGGTCCCGTGGCTGGCGAGCGTGCAGCGCACCGGCAAGGACCAGCAGGCCACGGGGGGTCAACTCTCGCTGCCGCCGGTGTCGTTCACCGAGATGCTGCTGCCCAACCGCGTCGACGGCACCAACCTGGTGCCCTCCCGCCCGGCCTACAACCGGCCGCGCATCCAGCTGATCACCACCGAGACCGGCTCCACCATCGGCGTCGACTACTACCCGGCCGACTGCTCGCGGGTCAACAACGTCATGCCGGGCTCCGCGGACACCGACACCCGGTCCTGCTACAACGTCAAGTGGCACACCCCGAACGAGGCGCCCGGCGCGGACCCGGTAGACGACTGGTTCCAGCGCTACCCCGTCAAGACCGTGACGGTGAACCCGGGCACGCCCGGCTCGGCCCCGATGACCACCGCCTACACGTACGGCAGCGCGGCCTGGCACCGCAACAACTCTCCGCTGGTGGATGCCAAGGACCGCACCTGGGACGACTTCCGCGGCTACGCGAGCGTCACCACCGTGGCGGGCAACGGCAACGACGGGCCGAAGGCGCAGGGCACCGCCACGTTCCACCAGGGCATGGACGGTGATTTCAAGGCCGACGGGACGAGCCGCAGCGTCACTGTGGCCGGTCCGATGAGCGGTCAGGTCACCGACTCCGACTGGCTCTCCGGCCAGACGCTGGAGACCGACACGTACACGCAGGCGGGCGGCACCGTCGCCTCCTACACCGTCAACACCAGTTCCGGTCCGGTCACCACCGCCACCCACAACCGCAGCGGCCTGCCCGCACTCATCGCCCGCTACGACGCAACCACCAGCACGGTCACGTCCAAGTCGCTAAAAAGTGACGGATCGTGGGTCAGCACGACGGAGACGACGACCACCGACCCGGCCCACAACAACCGGCCGGTCACCGTCCTCGACCAGGCCGACGGCATCCCCGACGCCTGCCAGCGCACTTCTTACGCCACCGGCCCGGACCCGCAGGTCACCTCCCTCGTGTCGGAGGAGCTGACCGTCAGCGGTACCAGCGCCTGCACCGCCACGCCCGGGCAGCAGAACACGCTCACCTGGAACCGTACGTACTATGACGGCAAGCCGTTCGGCCAGGCGAGTAGTAAGGCCGACGTCACCTCGACCGAGGTCGTCGACCACTACACCGGGACCACGCCGGCGTTCGTGGTCACCGGCGTTCGGACCTACGACGCCTACGGCCGGGCCCTCTCGGTGACCGACCCCAACACCACCGACAGCACCCACCAGGGCGGTTCGACGGTCACCACCGTCTACACCGCGCCGCAGGCTGGTGAACTGCCGACCTCGACGAGCGTCACCAGCCCGGCCCCCGCCGGTGCCTCGGATGCCGCCACCGGCCGCACCGCCGTCACCGCCCTCGACAGTGCGCGTGCCCTGGTTAAGAGCACCACCGACGCCAACGGCCGTGCCACGAACGTCACCTACGACGCACTCGGCCGAACCAGCGGCGTCTGGAACCCGGGCCGCAGTACTTCGCTGTCCCCGACCGTCGCCTACAGCTACGCGATCCCGGGTGTGGTGAACGGCCAGGTCGTTCCGCCGAGCACCAGCACGACCACCCTGGTCGGCGCCGGTACCAACGGCGTGTACACCTCGGTGACGTCCACCGCGATCATGGACGGCACCGGCCGGACGATTCAGACCCAGTCCCCGCCGGCGCTGTCGGTGTACTCCGGGCGGCTGCTGACCGACACCGCCTACGACTCGCAGGGTCGGGTCATCCGGGCCAACGCCAGCTGGTACAACGACGCGGCCCGGCCGGGCACCGTGCTCTACCAGGAGAGCGACACTCAGAGGATCCCGGCCCAGACCCACACCGTCTACGACGGCCGGGGCCGCGCCACCACGGTCGAGAGCATCGCCTACGGCGTCGTGCAGAACACGGTCACCACGGCCTACCCGGGTGCGGAGCGCACCGATGTGACCCCGCTGGCGGGGGCCACGCCCACCAGTACGGTGGTCGACGCCCTCGGGCGTACCACCCAGCTGTGGCAGTACCGCACGCCGACGGCGACCGGCAACCCGGCCGACGCGGACGTCACCACCTACGCCTTCGACCAAACGGGCCGGCCCTCGACCCGCAAGGACGCGGCCGGGAACACCTGGTCCTACACCTACGACGTGCGGGGCCGGCAGACCTCCGTCACCGACCCGGACACCGGTACCAGCACCACCGCCTACGACAGCGTGGGACGAGTCACCTCCACCACGGACGCCCGCGGGCGCAGCATCTTCACCACGTACGACCTGCTGGGTCGTCCGACTGCGACCTTCGACGGCCTGTTGGCGGATCCGGCGAAGCAGTTGACGGCGCGGACGTACGACACGCTGCTGAAGGGTCAGCCGACTTCCTCGACCCGGTACGTGGGCGGGGCGTCGGGTGCTGCGTACACGCAGACGGTCGGCGCCTACGACACGGCCTACCGTCCGACCAAGGTCACCACCACGGTCCCGGGTTCGGAGGTCGGCTCCGCCACGCCGCTCAGCTACACCTACCAGGCGATCTACGACCAGGTCACCGGCCTGCTGCTGCAGGACAACCGGCCGGCGCTCGGCGGGCTGGCCTCCGAGCCGGTCGCCTACAGCTACGAGGCCTACGGCCTGCTGGCCAACTACGGCACCACGAGCGCGTCGTACGACCTGTCCAACGACTACGACGCCTACGGCCGTCCGGTCCGCACCACGGTCAACCCGTACGGTACGCAGATCGTCGTCACGAACGCCTACGACGAGTCGACGGGCCGTCAGCTCTCCCAGTTCGTCGACAAGCAGACCGCCGCCACCGGCGCGGTCCAGCAGACCACCTACGCCTACGACGCCTCGGGCCGGGTCACCGGCATCCGGACGATCCCGGACAACACGGTGTCGGCGACCGACCTGCAGTGCTTCTCCTACGACTACCTGAACCGTCTCACCACCGCGTGGACGGACAAGGGCGCGCTCAACCTGGCCCCGAACCCGGCGGTCGGCGGGCAGGGTGCCTGCGCCAACACCTCGCCCACCAGCGGGGCGGTGGCCCCGGCGACCAACACCGTCGGCGGCAGCATCCCCTACTGGCAGGACTACACCTACGACCTGACCGGCAACCGCAAGAGCCTCACCGTCCACGACCCGTCCGGTGACACCACCAAGGACACCGTCACCACCCAGACCTTCACGGCGACGGGAGCCGTCAACAACGGCAGCGGCGCGGGCGGCCCGCACGCTCTGACCGGTACCGGCACCGCCGTCAACGGCGCCACCGACATCTCCGGCAGCAGCAAGTACGACGCCGCAGGCAACACCACCGGCCAGTACACCAACAAGACCGGCACCACGACCTTCGACTGGAACACCGAGGGCAAGCTCGAGCGCGACACCCCACCGGTGCAGATCCAGGGCATCGGCGGCAAGTGCCTGGCCCTGCAGGGCGGCAGCTCCGCCGCGGGTACCCCGGCGGAGATCGTCAGCTGCACCAGCGGCGGCGGCCAGAAGATCGCCACCACCGGCAACCTGCTCAAGGTCCTCAACAAGTGCCTCACCGCCGCCGGCACCACTTCCGGCTCGGCCGTCCAGCTCCAGACCTGCAACGGAAGCACGGCGCAGACCTGGACCCCGCAGTCCAACGGCACCGTCCTCAACGGCGCCGGCACCAACCTGTGCCTGACCGTCCCCGGTGACGTCACCACCAGCGGCACCGACACCGTGGTCGCCACCTGCGGCACCGGCACCGTTCCGGTCGGCCAGAAGTGGACCGTCCCGGACAACGCCACCACCTACGTCTACGACGCCGACGGCAACCAGCTCGTCCGCCGCAACCCCGGCAGGGCCACCATCACCCTGGGCGGCGACGAACTCGTCTGCGACACGGTCGCCAAGACCAGCGTGGGCACCCGCTACTACACGATGCCCGGCGGCCTGAGCCTGGTCCGCCAGGGCAACACGGCCACCTGGCAGATCGGCGACCACCACGGCACCGGCAACCTCGCCCTCGACGGCACCACCCTCGCCGAGACCCGCCGCCCCACCGACCCGTTCGGCAATCCCCGCGGCACCCAACCCACCGGTTGGGTCGGCACCCACGGATTCGTCGGCGGCACCAAGGACGACGCCACCGGCCTCACCAACCTCGGCGCCCGCCAGTACGACCCCCGCACCGGACGCTTCATCAACCCCGACCCACTCCTCGAGGTGGGCGACCCCCAGCAGTGGAACGGCTACGCCTACAGCAACAACGACCCCGTCAACAACAGCGACCCCAGCGGCCTGATGTGTGTCCACGGGGCTCCGGGCGGAAGCCTTCACCGTGGCGCTGGAGGTAGGTGCAATGCCATTATCAATGACACATCAAATAACTGCACTCAATCCTACTGCCAGTATGATGCCCAGGAGCTTATGGAAAACGCCTGGGATGCTGGCATGTGGGATACCGCGCCAGACGAACCCCCCAACCGGCCGGGCCATGGACGCCAGTGGACCGGAAGTGGATGGGACACCGTCGCAGGCATAGGAAAGTGGGCTGTTGACAACTTTGACTTGATCCTGAAGTCGCGATTCGGCTGTGCGGTTACAAGATGCGATTTCGATGTCAAGGGCGGATATGAGAAGGGAGTTGCTAAGTTCGGCGTAAACACGCAATCGGACCGGTATAGAAACGGCTACTCTTTCGCTGGCATTGCTGTGATGGCTGCGAGTGTGGCTGGTATGGTCAGATCTGCTGCGGCGCGAGCGGCGCTCAGTGGGGAATCTTCTTCCGCGGAGCTGAAGGCCGTTGGAGGATGCAGCTTTTCCCCCGAGACGCCGGTTCTGCTTGAAAATGGAAATAAAAAGCCAATTTCCGCGATCGCTATCGGTGATAGCGTGATGGCGGCCGACGCCGAGACCGGGCGTGTAGTGGCTGGTCGTGAGGTCACCAAGGTCTGGATTAACCACGACACCAACCTCTATGACCTCCAGGTCGACACCGGGGCTGGGATCGAAACTATCCACACCACCGACAACCACCCCTTCTGGGACCAGACCACTCAGGCATGGGAACTCGCCTCCAAGCTCGTGCCGGGAGACGTGCTCGTCACCGACAAGGGCGCGGCCGTCCATGTAGTCTCCGGTCGGCCGAAGCCCGGCGAAGCCGACATGTATAACCTGACCGTCAACGATCTTCATACGTACTATGTGCTGGCCGGTACGACGCCAGTCTTGGTCCACAATAGCGGCGGATGCCTTACAGTCCTCCGCGCCTGGAGCAGTCAGCGGTTCCAGTTCGGAAACCAAACCTTCCTGCTCGACAAGAAGGGAATGGAGCATATCCTTACCCGCCATCACCCGGCATATTGGGATGGGTCTGTCAAGGCGCAGCAGTCATTCTTTGACTCTAGCATGAGTATAGATGATGTCCAGAGTGCGATCGGCGATGTTATGCAACAGAATAGGGAAACGCTCATTCGGCGAGGCGGTCAGGGTATGTATCAAATCCGTGGAACCGTCAACGGAGTCGATTATGTCCTAGGAATGAATAAGGGTCGCGTTGGCCAATTCTATCCCATCAAGCCCCAAGCGAAATAGTGTGACATGATTGAGATTGAGACTTTTCTGAGAAACAAAGATGGGTCATTCGCGCAGGTGGGGGACCATCGAGCTCGCCTGTTCGACCCCGACTATGTCGAAGGGGCTATTCGGATCTGCATCGACGGAGTCGAGATTGTTGGGCTTGATGAATGGGACTATGTCGATCAATTGTGGGCTTATATTGCCGACATGGTACCTCTCCTGAAGGCGTCGGGGAGTGCGTCGATCAGCTTCCCGGATCAGCCGATTGACCTCTCTTTCAGGAGGCAGGGATCCCTGGTTATTGTTTCTTCTGAATTCGGGGGCTCGACAAAGAAGGTCGGGATTACCGAAGGGGATTTCCTTTCAGCCCTTAAGGCTGCTGGAGTTGAATTCTTTGATAGAATGGCGGAGATGATCCCGGAAAATTCACCCTCGTATTCTGTGGCGCGCAAGGAGCTGCTTTCCTGAAGGCGGGAAGCCCCGCCAGGAATTCCTGGCGGGGCTTCCCGCCGCTTTGATGATAATGGTCGACGGCAGCGTCAGCGGGCGGGCGTCGGACAAAGGAGCGGTTCGCCGTCGTCGGGGCGGCCGTCTCGTCTGTCGGGGCACGGAGAGTGTTGCTGGCTGGGCGTTTCATTCCTTGGCCCGGGGGCTCATGTTCCGCGCCAGACGGGGTGTTCTCTTCGGCGAGTCGGCGGGTCATGAGGCTGATCGTCGTGACGTGGACCATGGCTTCACTGGGCGTTTCGTCCCGGGGCTTGAGGCTTACGACCTCGTGCATGGTTGGCAGTGGGTCGTCTTTGGCGGGTGATGCGTCTGTTGATCAGGCAGCTCGTCCTGCCGGGAGGGCGAGCAACTTCCTTGTGTGTACTGCCTGTTGGTCCGAGAGGAGTCCGGCTATGGCTCGGACTGTTGTCGGGCAGGTGGTGGCGGTGGCCGTGGTGTCGGGCGAGGGTGCGCCAGTTCTTGAGGTGGGCAATGCCGTGTTCGACCGGGATGCGGCGTGAGGAGTGTTCGAAGCGGGCCTGTTCGTGGTGGGCCATGAGCCATTGGAGGTGCTCGAGGTGCTTGCCGCGGCGTTTTCGGGGCGGGGTGACGACCTGGCCGTAGGTCTGGGCGGCCAGTCCCTGGTAGCCGGCGTCCGCGAGGATCTCCAAATGGATCGTGTCGGCGAGCAGGTCGACCAGGCCGGCATCACGGGCCTGGGTGATGTCGGCGACGGAACCCGCCCGGACCTCGCCGCAGAACAGCAGCCGGCCGCGGTCGTCGGTGACCACCAGCGCCTTCATCGCGTTCGTGCGGCTCTTGCCAGAGACGAAGCGGTTGCGGCCACCGCGGTGGGCGGCCGGTCGGCGGACCCGGATCTCGGTGGCGTCGATGATCCCGGTCCGCCCGGTGGCGCCGAGATGGGCGATCACGTCCGCGAGGGTGCGAAGCCGCAGGCCCGGTACGATGCGGCAGCCGCGCTCGGCCAGCAGCGGCCGGATCTCGCCGATCGCGCGGGTGATCGTGGAGCGGTCGACACCGAACCAGCAGGCCAGAACGTCGTGGGTGGCGCAGGTGGACGAGTGTGGCCAGGAGCCGGTCGACGAAGACGAGCTTGTACTTCGCTCCGGCGCCGACGGCCCGCCGCCGCGACCGGTCGCACAGCTCGGCGTCACGCCGGGCCTGCCACACCGGCCCCAACTCGGCCACCAGATCAGCGATCACCACCTGCGACAGGCCGGTGATCCGACGCTCTGAGATGATCAACCCACGTGCCGCTGTCCCCACCACGTCTGGTCCAACGAGCCACTCGCTCACAGGCCGCGGCCAACCATGCACGAGGTCGTTAGGTTCCACGCCGGGTCAGGGTGGCTTCGCCGGTGAATCGGCGGGTCATGAGGTTGATCATCGCGACGTGGACCATGGCTTCGGAGCGAGCGGGAAGGGCCTCATGGTCGCGAGCCAGTCGCCGGTGGTTCATCAGCTGGCCGAGACTGCGCTCGACGACCCGGCAGACGTCGGGCCTGACCGCTGATCACAACCAACGAGCGCGGACAGTCACCCCGTCGGCGGCCTTCTGCTCGCCATGCCCTGACGCGGCCCTGAGCCGGGGGCAACCATCCGCTCAGCACTCGCCGAGCAGTGGCCGACAGAGGTGTACCTCGGCCACGCCGGGCACCGTGGCGATGGCGTCCTGCACCCGTCGCAGCGCGGTCTCCGGCTGTTGCGGGTCGAAGTTCACGATCAGTCGGTCGCCCGTGCGGAAGTAGCCGACTGCGACGCCAGGCCGGACGGTGGTGAGCTGGTCCAGTACGGGTTGGAGGTTGCGTCCGAGGGCCGGGCCCCAGGACGCAGTACCGCCACGTACTGGTCGGGCACGGTCGTGAAGGGCGGGAGCAGGAGTAGGACGGCGAGCCCGGCCACCAGGGCCGCCGCGCAGCCGCCGGCCAGTCGGCCGGGGGCCGGCGTTGGGCGACCCACGAGGTGTCCGGCAGCGAGCAGTAGGAGCAAGACGGGCAGCAGCGGCGCCACCGGCACCAGCCTGTCCAGGTACAGGGTCAGCAGGAACCAGCCGCCGACGGCCGGTGCCACGAGGAAGCAGGCCAGCCGAAAGCCCGCGCGGCCGGGCGCCGCGAGGGGTATGGCGCTTATCGGCGCCAGTACCCAGCTGAGAACCAGGGAGATGCCCAGGCCGTCCCCGGCCACCAGGAGGTCCGCGGTCCACCACGGCGCTGCGGCCACGCAGACACTCGTCGCGGCCAGCGCGGCACGGTCTCGTCACTCATCACAACCCCCTAGACTTGAACACGTTCAAATCTAGCGGTAGCCAAATTGCGGAATCAAGCCGGGGAACGGTCTCACCGAGCCCTTCCCCCCGCTTCTGGAGGTCAGGTTCCGCGCCAGGTCGGGGTGGTCTCGCCGGTGGGGCGGCGGGTCATGAGGCCGATCATTGCGACGTGCACCATGGCTTCGGAGCGGGCCGGGAGCGCCTCGTAGTCGCGGGCTAGGCGGCGGTGGTTCATGAGCCGGCCGAAGGTCCGCTCGACGACCCAGCGCCGAGGCTGGACGACGAATCCCCTGGTTGCGGGGTCGCGTCGAACGACCTCGACGTCGATGCCGAGAGTGGCGGCATGTTCGACGACGGCGTTCTTGTAGCCCATGTCGACCCAGGCCTTGTCGACGGCCGGGTGCTCGGCTGCGATCGCGGTCAGCAGCTGCCGGCCGGCGGCGTTGTCCTGCACGCTGGCGGCGGTGACCAGCACCATCAGCAGTAGACCGATCGTGTCGGTGACGATGTTGCGCTTCCTGCCGACGATCCGCTTCCCGACGTCGGCGCCCTGCGTGGCGGCGGGAACGTTCGTGGAGGTCTTCACGCTTTGTGAATCGATGATGCAGGCTGTCGGCTCCGGAGCGCGTCCTTCGGCAGCACGGACCAGCCGTCGGAGAAGGCCGTTGAGCTGCTCGAGCACCCCTTCTTTCTGCCAACGGGCGAAGTAGGCGTAGACCGTCTTCCAGGGTGGGTGGTCGTGCGGGAGGTGGCGCCGGGGGATGCCGGTGCGGTCCACGTAGAGGATCGCACCCAGCAGGTTGCGCAGTTCGTGCTCGGGCGGCCGGCCGGACTGCCACTCCCCTCAAGCCCTCCAGGGCGCCCGACTCGAGCCTCAAGCCGACCGGAAAATCGCAAGAGATCTTTGCCAGCGACGATGCGGAGACCATCCGGTCGCACACCCGGGAGAACGAAACGGTCGACTACTGGGCCAAGTAGGGATGCAAAGTTGTGCAGAAGGAGAAGGCCGACCCGGTGAAAAACCCGCAGGACGTCGGCCTCGACCCTGGAAGGGGCCCCGACTACCGGATCGAGGGGTACATCACCGACTGCTACGCTCCCTGGACGGCCGATTTTCGATCCATCTGGACGGAAGTCAAGGGGAAGGCCGACAAGAGGCAAGCCTTCCGTGTGATCGTGAACGCCACTGATTCGAAGGGGAATATCCCGGAGCTGATCGGCCAGTTCAAGAAGTGGAAGATCACTAATCTCCAGCAGGTCGTGGTGCAGGATGGCCGGGGGAACTTCATCCAAATATTCCCGACCCCCTGGCGGGGTAATCCGGAAGGAGCTGGAAAATGTCTGTTCAGCATAGAATATATCTGGACGCGGACGAATCCGTGGGCCAAGCCGCATCCAGGATTTCCCGCCTGCTTCGGGAGAAATGGCTCGTCCCGGACCGGCTCGACCCGGGGCAACTCCTCGGCGGAGGCACGGCTCACATGCTGTGCGGCGCAAAGATCTGGGTCCTGGCCCATGACCCCGAGCCATTCAATATCATCGAAGAAGAATACGGGGGTGGCCCCCTCTGTCGAGGTGTGGATTCAGCCCGACAGGGAGAGGCCTGCTTCTCCCCAGGAGGAAGATATTGTCGTACTCGCGGCGGCCCTTCTCGACGACATATCCGCCGATATGGTCCTGGCCTTCAACTTCGAGACGGCCTGGCTCATCCGCCGGGGCGGTGATCTGATCCTCCACGAGAGCCCCTCGCTCTGGCCCGAACGCAGACTGTCCCTGATCAAGGAGCCCTACCGGCGCGAGAGCCACCACCTCTAGGAAGATGCGATCGCACGGTCTTCGTGGACTGACGGCATACTTGTCGTCCACGAAGACCGTGCGTAATGAGGTCGATATCGCGCTGCACCACCGTGATCCGGTCGACCAGGCGTTCGACCTCCAGCATGTCCAGGGCGCGGGCGAGCTGCTGGGCGCACTCGTCGTGGTTGGCCCAGGACACCCACCGCCTTGGACCGTTACCGGCCGGGGCGAGGTAGCGGTGGAGCACGTTGAGTTGGCTGACCGCCAGCGGTACCGCGACCGCGACGACCTCCACCCGGAACCCGACCGCCCGGTACACGGCCGCCTGCGCCCGGGCCTCGCCGACGTCGGCGAGCGCGGTCTCCACCAGCACATCCAGCCGGCGGGCGCGGGCGTGCTCCTCGACCACGGCCTGGCAGTGGCGCACGTCCGCCCGGACCCCGGCCCCGGCGGTGCCCACGTCCCTCTCCAGCAGCGCCCGGTAGGCGGGGTGGGCGTCCTTGTAGAGGTCGCTGCCGATCCGCACCGCTTTGCCGCGCCGGTCCGCACCGCCTGCAGCATGTCCCCCACGGTGGTCTTGCCGCTGCCCGGGGGACCTGCGACCAGCACCGCGACGGGCCGCAGCTGCGGCACCGCGCCCGCAGTTGCGGACGGAAGGACGGCCCCGGCCAACGCCCGACCCGGCTCCTCCCCGCTCAGCACCCCGTCCTGCGCAGCCACCGGCACCCCCGTCGAGGGGTCTGTCCGCACCAGCGGAGAAGCGGTCCGGAGCGGGCCGTCCGGGCGCTGCTACTGTAGCGGGTACGGGTACGTACCCGTACCCGCCCTGAGATTACGGAGGTGCACCATGGCCGACGCCAACGTGCGGATCCCCGCCGAGACCCGCGACCGCCTCGCCGCGCTCGCCGCCAGCGAGCACATGTCGCTGCGCGCCTACCTGGCCCGCCTCGCCGAGACCCAGCTGACTGCCGCCGAGCGCGCCGAGCGCGCCGAGCAGGCCCGCGAGAAGCTCCAGGCCTGGAACGGCTACGACCCCGACGCCGACCGGACCGCGGACCTCGACGCCGAACTCGACCGCCGCCTCGCCCAGGCGCAGACGGACGCCGCGTGAGCGACATGCACGTCGTCCTCGACGACACCGCCATGGTCGCCGCCGGCCGCGGCAACCTCCTCGCCTCCCGCCTCATCCACCGCGCCCACGCCGAAGCAGGCTGGCACCTCTACGCCACCACCTGCGCCCTCGTCGAAGCCGACCGAGAACGCCCCGGCACCGTCGAACACCTCGCCGCCCTCCCCGCGCTCACCGTCCTCGACCTCGACCTCCCCGCCGCCCTCGCCGTCGCCGACGACACCACCTGGGCCCTCGCCCACACCCGCTACGCCGCCGCCCCCACCCCCGAACGCCCCGCCGGCGCCGTCGTCGCCACCGTCGACCCCGCCCGCTGGAAGAGCGAGCCGGTCCGGATCATCGACCTCACCCCGTAGCTGCCGACCCGGCATCGTGCCCCCGTCCGGAGCCTGCTGCGGCCCGCACGCCCTTGACGGTTCGTCAGGCGTGCGGAACGGCGGTGGGAGCGCAAGGACTCGCAACCGGCTTGGCACAAGGAGCGGTCATGGCACTACGCTTCACGGGCATCGACCCGAACTCGCCCAACGGGGGCTCGCCGACGGTGTGGTTGGAGGATGAGAAGGCGGAGATCGTCGTCCAGGGCTGGCTGCCCGACGAGGAACTGCTCCGTGAGATCAGCGAGACCGAGTGGGCGCCCGGCCACGGTGCGGGCGTGCCGGACCACGAGGGCGTCGTCCGGATCCCGATCCGCATGATCCCCTTCCTGCGAAAGGTGTGGGATGACGCCGAGCGTGCCGGACTTCGGCGCCCTGCTGAGGAGCGCTGAGCGCTCCGCCTGCCACCTGGAGATGCGCGACTCCTACGGGGAGGATGCGATGTTCGCCGACTGGAGCGCCAGCCTGCCGGTCGAGCGGTCCGAGGAGTATGACCTGCCCGGGGAGTACGCGGCCTGGGCGGCGCTGGTGCGGGAGACGGTCGGCCGCGGGGTGCAGGTTCGTCGGGCCCGGGTCGTCTGGAGCCGGTCAGCGCCTACATCCGGTGGGAGCATGCGATCACCGAGCGGCACAACGTCGCGCTCGGCGAACAGGTGCGCTGGCTGCACCGCCCGCAGGTCTCCGACCTCCTGCTGCCGGGCAACGACCTGTGCAGTGCTTCCTGCCTGTACCTGGCCGCCGCTTCGTTGTCGGCTGCGGGAACGGCTCGCGTGCTGCTGGCTCGCCGATCGCTGGTCAAGGGTGGCGTGGAACGCAGGAGCCCGGCCCCGGGGGCCGGGCTCCTGTTGTTTGTGCAGGTCAGGTGGCTGTCTCCATATGGAACAGTAGGGACCCTGGGGGTATGTGTTTCAACACGTCGTCGGCGCGGCCGACGAAGGTGTAGTGGCCGTCGGTGTCGCGTTGGGCGACGTCGCCGGTGTGGTAGCGGTTGCCGGCCATGGATTGGGCGTGGCGTTCGGGGTCGTCCTGGTAGCCGGTCATCAGGCCGAGGGGGTTGGTGTCGAGGGGGAGGCAGAGTTCGCCGTCGACGCCGGTGGCGGTGATCTCCTGGCCGGTGACGGGGTCGACGAGGGTGACGCGGTAGCCGGGCAGGGGGCGGCCCATGGAGCCGGGTTTGACGGGTTGGCCGGGGGTGTTGCCGATCTGGGCGGTGGTCTCGGTCTGTCCGTAGCCGTCGCGCAGGGCGACGCCCCAGGCGCGTTCGATGCGTTCGACGACTTCGGGGTTGAGGGGTTCGCCGGCGCCGACGAGTTCGCGCAGCGGGGGCCGCCACTGCTCCAGGTCCTCCAGCAGCAGCATCCGCCAGACGGTGGGGGGTGCGCAGAAGGAGGTGACCCGGTGGCGGACGAGTGCGTCGAGCAGGGGGCGGGCGGAGAAGCGGGGCTGGTTGACGACGAGGATCTCGGCGCCGGCGTTCCAGGGGGCGAAGAAGTTGCTCCACGCGTGCTTGGCCCAGCCCGGGGAGGAGACGTTGAGGTGGACGTCGCCGGGGCGCAGGCCGATCCAGTACATGGTGGAGAGGTGGCCGACGGGGTAGGAGCGGTGGGTGTGCTGGACGAGTTTGGGGCGGCTGGTGGTGCCGGAGGTGAAGTAGAGCAGCAGCGGGTCCTCGGCCCGGGTCCCACCGTCCGGCGTGAACTCACCGGTGTGCTGGGCGGCCTCGACGTCGAACCAGTCCAGCGCCCAGTTGAAGTGCTCACCCTCGGGACGCGGGAAGTCGTGGGCCGCGTCGAGGTCGCCGCGCGTGCGCAGTAGGTGGTCGCGCGCCGCCCGGAAGCCGCGGCACGCGGTGGAGTCCCGTCGAGCGGGCATGTCCCGCACGCTGCCAGCCCGCTGATCACCGGTCAAGAGCGACACAGGGCGCGGGAGGCCCTGGGACGGGGGCGGGCCCGGCCCCCCGACGGGGCGGGGGGCCGGGCGGGGGTCAGTTGTCCATGCCGAAGTAGTGGCCGAGGTATTCGGCGATCTCGGCCGCGTGGGGCAGGAGTTCGGGCAGCTGGGCGGTGAGGGCGTCGCGGGTGGCGGCGGCGAGGTTGGCCGAGCTGGTGGCGGCGGGGCGGACGTACGGTTCGAGGCGCTTGATCAGTTCGTAGTTGCTGGCGATGTTCTCGGTGCGCATCGCCCGCTCCAGCGGCGGTGCGCCGGGCGGCGGGACGGGGGCGAGGACCCGGCTGATGTAGGTGACCCGGTGCAGGACCCGCCAGCACGGGGGCTTGGCGGAGCTCTGGCGGGTCTGGCGCAGCGCGGCCGCGTCGGGGGCGTTGCTGCCCTGCAGCCAGGTCGGGTCGACGACCTTGTGGTAGAAGTCGTCGAAGTTGGCGCTGCTCTCGCCGAGGTAGAAGCTGAGGAAGCGGTAGGCGTCCACCTTGCCCGGCACGAGGACCGGCTTGCCCGCCGTGTCGTAGAGCGGCTTGCCGTTGCTGTCGCGCCGTTGCAGGTCGTTCGAGGGCGCGCACTGGACGTCGAGGCCGAAGCTGCGGGAGGCCTCCTTGCTCTTGGCCCGGGTGGTGCTGAACCCGCCGCCCCGCGAGGCGTCGAGGTGGAAGGCCCAGCCGAGGCCGAGGGCGCCGAAGGTCAGGTCGAAGCTGCCGCCGTAGGAGTAGGTGAAGTTGTACGAGCCGGAGGTGGTCTCGCTGACGGCGTCGGTGGCCTCGGTGGTCTCGGCGAAGAAGCCGCCCTGGGCCGTCCAGACGTAGGTGTTGACCAGGTCCCGGTGGGAGAAGCCGGTGGCGGTGGCGCTGCCGCCGGGGCTGCCGGGGCTCTGCAGCTCGGCGGACATGCCCATCGAGCGCAGCACCGCCTTGGCCTGGGCCTCGGCCGCGGGGTTGCCCGAGTCGTGGCCGACCTCGGTCGAGATCGACTCGTAGTAGGCCTGCAGCCGCTGCTGGTCGCGGGTGATCCGGCGCTTCAGCGCGTACGCGTCGCGCGGCTTGAAGTAGCTGTACTCGCCGTAGTGGGTGGCGGTGGGGTAGTCGGGGTCGGTGACCTTGCCGTAGTCGTCGAAGCCGACCGCGCCGTCCAGGGTGCCCTGCTTGGTGTAGCGGGGGTTGATCGGGAAGTGGACGATGTTCCAGTCCGCCGGGATGTCCGGGTTGGGCAGCATCCGGTAGGCGACCAGCGCGCCGGTGTGCGCCAGGCGCAGCGCGAAGACGTCGGCGGTCTGCGACTGCACCAGCGCCATGCCGGTGTTGGCGGGCACGTACCGGGGGCCGATGGCGGAGTTCAGCACCTTGGCGGGGTCCTCGGTGTACCCCGTCAGCTCCAGCCTGGTCTTCCGGGCGGTGTTCCTGCCCTGGCTGACGGTGGTGTCCTCGCTCCAGGTGTTGGAGAACTCCAGGCCGGCCTGTGCGGCCATCAGCA
The DNA here is from genome assembly GCF_044753345.1 of Kitasatospora sp. NPDC088391. Taxonomy (NCBI): domain Bacteria; kingdom Bacillati; phylum Actinomycetota; class Actinomycetes; order Kitasatosporales; family Streptomycetaceae; genus Kitasatospora; species Kitasatospora sp. NPDC088391. The sequence continues at coordinate 96,821 of NZ_JBIVNB010000017.1, read as the reverse complement.
GCTGGCCCTCGGCCAGCGGGCTCGCGGTGCCGACACCGAGCGGCGCGGTGACCGTCATGACGTCGGCGACGGTCTCGAAGCCGAACGAGACGTTGAAGGCGGTGTTGGTGCTGCGGGTCCTGCTGGCGGACAGGCTGTGCACCACCTGGTCGGCCTCGGTGAACTCCACCGAGGAGGCGGCGGGGAAGCCGTCGGGCTTGTCGGTGAGGTTCTCCGAGGGCACCGGCGGGGCGCCCTCGATGTAGCCCATCAGCTGCGGGTCGAACTGGGCCTGGCCGACCCACTCGGTGGTCAGGTCGCCCACCTTGTAGCCGGTGACCAGGTGCCAGCGGCCGTCGCGGACGAAGCCGTAGCAGCGCTTGAGCACGCCCAGCGTCTCGCCCTTGGCGTCGAACTGGAGGTCGGCGTACTCGGAGGCGGCGGGGGCGCCGGCGACGGTGTCGTGGAACGGGGTGCGGACGTCGGCGAGCGCCGAGCGCACCTGCGCGGTGTCGGTGGACACCGGCGCGGTGGAGAGCAGGATCTTCGGCCGCTTCGTGGAGAACGCCAGGTTGTTGCCGCGCAGGCCCTCGTCGCGCACCGAGGTGGTGGCGGCGGCGGTGGAGTCCCGGTCGAACGTCCAGTAGCCGAGCAGGTCCTGCTTGTCGCCGCGCAGGCGGGTGAACAGGTTGTCCAGGATCTGCTCCCGGGTGCGGACGGTGCGCCAGATCCGCACCTCCTCCAGCGTGCCGGTCAGCAGGTCGGTGGGCTTGCCGCCCTCCAGCCGCGCGCCGAGGGTGAGTTGCGGGTCGCCGAAGGGGAGGAGGTCCGCCGGGAGCGGGGCGGTGGTGGCGAGCAGCGGCTCGCCGTTGCGGTACAGCCGCAGCGGGCTGGCGAGGGGGTCGACGTCGCGGGTCCAGCGGGCGCCGCGCAGCTTGGCGGGGAAGGAGCCCGAGGTGTCCAGGGTGGTGTTGCCGGCGTTCTCCTCGAAGGCCCAGCGCGCCAGCAGCCCCTTCTCGCGGACGGCGACCGGCTGGCCGAGCTGGTTGAACGTCCGGGCGGAGCTCCACAGCCGCACCTCGCACAGGACGCCGTTCAGACCCCGGCCGATCTCCAGGGCGCTGCTGTTGGACTGCGCGCCCGGGCCGCCGTAGACGTAACTGCCGGCCAGGGAGCCGTCGAGGTAGAAGCGGATGTCCTGCTCGGGCTGGCCGGCGTTGGCCGGCTGGGTGCCGGTGGCGGCGGACACCTCGGTCTTGCGGCGCTGCCGCACCACGCCGATCCGCTGGAAGGCCCCGGCCTTGACGGCCCGGTCGGAGACGTACCGGACGGGGTTCCCGTCGGCCTCGGCGAAGGCGAACTCCACCCGGCCGTCGGCCAGGATGCCCAACTGGTAGGGGACGCCCTCCCGGCCGCCGTTGACGGCCGTGCCCTTGGTGACCAGCGCCATCGGCGCGCCCACCTTGTCGATCTGGACGAACGCCTCGATGGTGAGGTCCTCCAGGACGTTCAGCGAGTCCTGCGAGGCCACCGACAGTCCCTCGCCGCCGTCCAGGCGCAGCGCCCAGGCCTGGGTGAAGGTTGCGGCGAGGTGCGCCCACTCGCTGCACGGGAAGCGGCTGGCCGACCGCAGGACCCGGTCGCCGACCCGGGCGACCACCTGGTAGCCCTTGATCGGCGAGGCCGGGCTGCCCGACCCCTCGAAGGTCCAGTGGCCCAGCAGGCCGGGCTCCCGGTCGGAGATCCGCTGGTGGCGCTGGGCGGAGATCTCCTGCGGGGTGCGGACGCGGCCGAAGACGCGGACCTCGTCGATCTGGCCGTCGAGGCTGTCGCCGGAGAAGGGGAACTGCCCCAGCACCAGCGGGCCGTTGCCCGTGTAGGTGCCGGTGGAGGTCCGGCGGGCGACCTCGACGCCGTCCCGGTAGAGGAGCTGCTCGCGGCTTGCGCTCTTGTACACCGCGGCCCAGTGGTGCCACTCCAGGTCCGGGTAGGCCTGGGTGGTCTTCAGGTCGTCGCCGTACAGCGAGAAGCAGAAGGTCTGGTCGGGGTGGATCCACAGGTGCAGGGTCTGGTCGACCCGGCCCTCCGGCGCGCCGTGGAACAGCAGCGGCTCGACGCGGCCGCGGGCCTGGCTGCGCTTGGCCCACAGTTCGATGGTGAAGTCGCGGTTGGACAGGTCGAGCGAATTGGTCAGCACCTCCCTGCTCTGGCCGACGAACTGCCGCACCGGCAGCCCGACTTCGGCGAGTCCCAGCGAGTATCCCGACCCGTCTGTCCGGCCGTGGACGATCCGGCCCTGTCCGGCCTCGGGGTTGACCCAGGCCTCCAGGGTCAGGTCGCCGGCGGGGACGGCGTTCTTCTGCTGGGCGGCGGGCAGCGTCAGGTACTGGTCCTTGCCGTCGAACAGGAAGGCCCGGCCGGGCATCTCGGCCCGCCACCGGCAGCCGCGGCCGCCGGTCACCAGGACGGCGGTGCCGTTGGGCACGGAGGTGGCGCCGCCGGTGCTCAGGGTGACCAGCCGGGAGCCGGCGGAGAGCAGGACCCCCACCCGGGTGGACTCGGCGCGCGCCCAGTCGTAGCCGACCGCGGTGACCGTGTCGCCCGGCCTGACCGCCGTTCCCGCCCCGGTGAGGGTGAGCGTCTTGGCGCCGACCGGGGCGTCGGCGGACGCGGCGTACCCGTTGGCGCCGATCTGCAGGTGGGCCTTGGCCGCGACCGCGACGGTGGTGGCCGCGGTGAACTCCACGGTGCTGCCGGTCACCCGGGCGACGGTGCCGACCGTGACCGGCTGCCCGGACTGCCCGGCCAGGGCGGCGGCCAGCTGCTCGGCCTTGCGCGGCAGCGAGCGCCAGGTCTCGGTGTCGCCGCCGACGGTGACCGTCAGGTCGCAGCGGCCGGGGGCGTCGCCGTCGGAGACCTTGATGACGGCGCTGTCCAGCAGGACGCCCGGGTCGCGGGCGAGGAAGCCGAGCGTGCCGCCGTTGCCGGTCAGCCGCTGGGTGCCGCGGGTGACGGCGGTGTCGTAGTAGACGGCGAAGAACTGCTCGTTGGCGCCGCGGAAGTACAGCACGACGTTGCCGGTGCCGCTGTCGAGCAGCGCGGGCCGGTCGGTGCCGCGGGCGAATTCGAGCAGGCCGCCGGAGAGGCTGAGCCCGGTGGTGTCCACCGAGATCAGCGGCATCGCCACGGTCAGGTCGTCGTCGCCCTGCAGGGCGGTCGACAGGCGGGCCAGCTTCTCCTGGGCGTCCTTCAACTGCGCCTGCTTGCCGGTCAGAACGAGCTGGAGCTCGGCGACCCGCTGCGCGGCCGTCTTCGCCTCCTGGAGGCGCTGGCGCGCGTTGTCCATCTCCTGCTTGGCCTGCAGGTAGGCCGTGTCCACCCCCGAGCGCAGCGAGACGGGCACCATCCGGATCAGGCCCGAGTCGCCGGTGAGGCACTCGCTCGACTGGACCGGGACGGCGGCCGGGAACGAGGCGGGCATGCCCAGTGCGAGCTTGCTGCCCCGGTTGACGAGGCGGGTGTACTCGCCCTCGGCGGTCAGCTGGAACTGGGCGAAGTGGTTGCCCGGTTCGCGGACGATCGTGTCCAGCACGGTGTTCTGCGCCGACCCGTTCTTGTAGCTGTGCAGGTCGAGGTTGTTCACGTTGTTGCCGACCAGCCAGTAGAACGGCTTGCCGTTCTGGCTCTCGCCGGTGGCCTCCAGCCGCCAGGTCGAACGGATGGAGGCGAGGACGACGATGACCGACGTGTGGATGGGGGCGTTGAAGTACCGCAGCGACTGGCCGTCGGACTCGCGCGGGGTCTTGACCTCCAGGGCGTAGTTCCAGGCGGTCGGCACGTCCTTCTCGGCGAGGTACTGCCGCTCCAGCCTGTCGAACCCCGGCAGCAGCCGGTCGTGCTCGCCCTGCCAGTAGGCGACCTGGCCGGCGGTGGCCGCGAGCCGGGTGATCTCCGCCGGCAGGGCGGCCACCTCCGGCTCCAGCTGCCGGATCAACTGCTGCAGGGCGCTGACCTGTTCGGAGTCCTGGCCCTTCACCGGCCGCCGGAGCACCGCCGGGTCCAGTACGTCGGGCACCTGGGTGAGCCGGCCGTCGCGGCCGACGGCGAAGTCCAGGCTCACCAGGGCCGGCTCCTGGCCGTACTTGGCGGCGAACGCCAGCAGCACCCGGGCCTGCCGCTTGGCGGGCTTGGGGTCGGACCGGTAGCCGGCCGAGACGTTCTCCTGCTGGTGGTAGATCACGGCGGACATGCCGGACTCGACCGTGCGCCCCTTGAGGACGAAGCTGTCGCGGCGCACCCCCGGGTGGTCGCCGACCGGTGCGTCCGAGCCGGTCCACTTCGCGTCGCCCTTGAGCGTGCCGTGCAGGGCCCGGTCGGTCTGGTCGTAGGCGGTGGTCCCGGAGCCCTCGTCGAACCGGTAGTAGGCGGTCAGGCCCGGCTCGTTGCCGATCAGGCGGTGGTTCAGGTCGTCCGTGAGCTCGGCGGCGGACCGGACCCGGTCCCACACCCGCACCTCGTCGACGTCGCCCTCGAAGAGGTCGGCGGCGGTGCCGGAGACCTGCTTGCCGATCAGGGTGCTCACGCCGGTGGCCGGGGTGAACGGTATCGCCCCGCTGCCGGACAGCCTGCCGTTGACGTACAGCTTCGCGGTCGTCCCGTCGAAGGTGGCCGCGACGTGCGTGTACACGTCCTTGGGAACGGTGTCGACCGAGACGACCGCCGTCGCGGCCCCCTCGTGGGCCAGGCGCACCGCCCCGTTGGCGTCCAGGCCGAGCCGGTACTCCCCGCCCCGGGAGATCACCGGGCGGTCGTACGCGGTGGGCTTGATCCACGCCTCGATCGAGTACGCCCTGCCGCCGAAGCGCAGCGCCGCCGGGTCGCCCAGGTCGACGTGCGCGTCGTTGGCGCCGGTGAGGCCCAGCGCGGTCTCCGCGTGGCCCTCGGTGCTGGTCACCGGCACCAGGTCCTGGTTGGTGAACGGGCAGGTGCCCGGGCTGCGCTCGAACACCGCGTCCCGGTACAGCGGGTCCGGGCTGGTCCAGAACCGCGTGCCCTGGGTGTTGAACAGCCCCTGGACGCCCTGCTCGACGCTGAAGCCGTCGATCCTCCCGGTGGCGTCGTTGTGGGCGAACAGCTGCCAGCGCCGCGCACCGCCGACCGCGGTGGGCACCAGCACCGCGGCGAACCGGCCGCGGGTCAGGTTCCGGACGAACGACAGCTCCTGGGTCGGCTCGTAGAACGGCCGGCCCTCCATGTCCTCGGTGCCCAGGGTGTCCTTGGCCGAGGCGGGACGGGTGGCGTGCCGGCTGCGCTTGTAGCGCACCTCCAGCACCGGCTTGAGCTTGCCGTCCACCAGCAGGAAGCGGTCGCACAGCAGGGTGTCGCGGACCAGCGGCACCTTCTTCGTGCCGCTCAGCACGTAGTCGGTGCGGGCGGCGTTCGCGGAGCAGCCACCGCCGGTCAGCTTGTGCACCGCGTCGGGGTGCGGGTCGCCGATCGACTGCCGCAGCACCACCACGTACGTGCCGTCCGACACCACGTGGAACGGGGCGTCCGCAGTCAACCGCGCGGTCGTGGACAGGTACGGGTCGATCTCGCTGTCCAACGGCCGCTCGTCGGCCGCCGCCTCGGCCCCGCCCCGCTTGACCGTGGGCATCGCCGTCGCCCCGACCACGGCGAACCCCACCTCGGCCAGCTCCCGGGGGAGGACCAGCTCGGCCGGGTTGTCGCTCCAGTACGCGGCGTCCGCGTCCCCCTTGGACTGCTGGCCGGCCAGGTCCAGCACGGAGTAGACGATCCGGCGGGACGAGTCCATCGCGAACGCGATGGTCGTGCCCTGGTGCCGGGCCATCGTCACGTGCCGGTACGACCGGTCACCGTAGATCTTGAGCAAGGACTCCTGAGCTGCCACTGTTCCCCTTCCGGGCATGGAACGCCGACCCCGGACCGTGCGGTCCGGGGTCGGCGGCGAGTGTGCGGGTCTCTCCTGACGGAGCGTCAGCGAGTCTGGCATGTGCGTTCAAGGTGAAGGGGAGGTTCCGGAACTACTCACGTCGTACACGGCTTGAACGCACTATCGAATGGCCGGACTCCGCCCATGGGCCTTTCCGCCGGATGCTCGACCGGTCGCGGCGGTACCGCGATACCGCCGTGGTACCGCCGCGGCGGGTACGCTCCGTGCCGGGCGTTCCGCCGAGCGGGCCCGGAAGGCCGGGAAGGTCCGGAAGGCCCGGAAGCACGCGGCAGGGAACAGGGAGCGATGTCGATGTCCACCACCGGTCCGGCCGGAGTCCGCGTCGAAGCCCGCCTGGAGGAGGCCGGGGTGCTCCTGGTCGGCTCCCCGGACGGACCGGGCGGGGCCCTCGCCCGGGACTTCCCCGGCACCGTCGCCACCCCGGAGGACCTCGCCTCCGGCGCCGTCGACCCCGCCGGGCGGACGGTCTACCTCTGCGGCGCCCCGGCCCCCGCCGACGAACGCCGACTGGCCACGGCCGCACGGGTGTTCACCGTCCGGGAGGACGCGGACGGAGCGGGCGACGACACCCCTCGCGAGACGGTCGGCCCCGGCCGGGTGCCGCGCCGGGTGCACGGCCTCGGCGCGTACTACCCCCGGTTCTTCGCGCCCGACGGCGGCCACTTCGACCGGATCAGGGCCGAACACGCCTTCCAGTCCCTCACCGAGTCCACCAAGCCCGGCACCGCCCACCGCAGCGGGATCTACCTGACACCCGTCCAGCAGGACGGCGACGACCTGCGCTTCCGGCTGCTGCGCTGCTCCACCAACCTCTCCGGGCCGACCGAGAACTTCGGCCCCACCGACACCCGGATCGTCGACGCCCTCAACCGGGAGGCCGACGCGCTGTTCCGCGACCACGCCCCGCTCAACCACGTCCTCGCCCAGACGTACCACAACACCCCGGCCGCGGAAGGCCGCAAGCAGACCAAGGCCAGGATCTCGGCCCACGCCGACAAGACCAAGGACATGCCCGCCAACGGCATCATGGCCTTCTGCACCTTCTACGACGGACTCGACCGCCTCCACCCCCTCGCCGGGGACGACCCCTACGACTACGGCGCGCGGGGCGTCAGCGCGCTCACCCGACTCCACTTCCGCCGCAAGGAGACGACGGGAACGGACCAACCGGACGGGCTGCCCGAGCAGTTCACCGTCACCCTGCACCCCGGCTCGGTGTTCTTCATGCCGCTCTCCACCAACCGCCGGTACGCGCACGAGATCCGCCCCGCCGCCCTGGACGCCGAACTGCTCCCCACCCGGCTCGGCTACGTGGTGCGCTGCTCCGCCACCCCCGCCGTGCACCGGGACGGCCGCACCCTGATCGAACGGGCCGGAGAACTCGTGGAGTTGGAGCCGCCCACCGAAGCCGGTCTGGCCGAACTGCGCGAGCGCTACGCCGAGGAGAACCGGAGCGCGTCCTTCGTCGACTACGGCGACGGGTTCCGGTTCAGCATGAACAGCGGGGACTACCGTGCTCCGAGCCTCTGAACCCGGTGAACCCGGTGAACCCGGTGAACCCGAACCCTTCGACCCGACGGGCCGGGCGGAGATCGTCCGGTACGCGCTCCCGGCGGAGGCGGCCCAACCCGGCCTGTTCGCCGAACTGCTCGGCTCCGCCGAACTGGAGGAACTCGGCAAGGGCCGGCGCGGCACCGTCCTGACCCGGCCGGACGCCACCGGCGGCGTGCCCCTGGTGCGCACCACCACCCGGTACGGCGCGCCCGCCCGGACCTTCCGCCCGGTGCACCTGCGCCTCGCCCGGCAGATCCGCGAACTGGCCGCACTCCCGGCCGAGTTCAACAACGCGCTGCTGGAGTGCTACACCAGCGCGTACACCACCATGGGCGCCCACTCCGACCAGGCGCTCGACCTCGCCGAGGAATCCCACATCGCGGTCCTCTCCTGCTACCGCGACCCCGAGGCCGGCCCGCCGCGCACCCTGCTCGTCGAACCCAAGGACCCCGACGGCGGCGCCAAGTTCGAGATCCCGCTCGACCACCACAGCGTCGTCGTCCTCTCCGTCGCCGCCAACCGCCGCCTCAAGCACCGGATCGTCCTGGACACGCCCGCCCCCGCCCCCGACAACCAGTGGCTGGGCGTCACCTTCCGCACCTCGAAGACCCTGCTCCGGTACCGCGACGGGCAGGCCCGCCTCCCGCAGGGCACCCGCCTCACCCTCGCGGACGAGGAACAGCAGCGCGAGTTCTACCGGCTGCGCCGCCGCGAGAACAACGAGACGGACTTCCGCTACCCCGCGCTGGCGCACAGCGTCAGTGCGAGCGACCTGCTGCCGCCGGTCTGACCACTGCGGTGGGGGCGGAAAGCGTTTGCCGACCGCCCCCGGCAGCGGGATAGCATCCGTGACACCTCCCGGGCGTAGCGCAGAGGCAGGCGCGCCATCTTCGCAAGATGGATCACGCCGGTTCGAATCCGGCCCCCGGGAGGTCCGACGACGGGCCTCGTAGCGCAGAGGAAGACGCGCCGCACTGCTCATGCGGAGCACGCCGGTTCGAATCCGGCCGGGCCCGTCGCGTCGTCCCCCACCCCTGCCCCTTCCGCGCCCTGTCCTGCTTGGAGGACCGCCCGATGAGCACGCCCCTGTCGAGCGCCCCCGAGGAGACTCCCGGCGACACCCTCGGTGCCTTCGGTGCTTTCGATGGCCTCGACGAGGCCGAACTGGTCGCCTTCGAGCGGACGGTCAGCCGGCTCCGGGCCCTGCCCGTCGACCATCCCGTCCGGCTGCGGGCCGAGCGCACCGCCGAGTCCTTCGTCCGCGACGGCCGGCACCGCCGTCGCCGGGACCGGCGCACCGACGTGGCCCGGGCCGACGCCGCGCTGATCGCCGCCACCGCCACCGGGGGCGCCGACCGCCGGGAGGACGCTCCGCTGGCCGAGGTCTCCGCCCCCGTCGGGGTCCTGCACCGCCCCCAGCGCTGCTACGTCTGCAAGCGGCACTACCACCGGGTCGACGCCTTCTACCACCGGCTGTGCCCCGACTGCGCCGCCGACAACACCGCCCGCCGCGCCCTCAGCACCGACCTCACCGGGCGCCGCGTCCTGCTCACCGGCGGCCGGGTCAAGATCGGCTTCCAGCTCGCCCTGATGATGCTCCGCGACGGCGCCGAACTGGTCGTCACCAGCCGCTTCCCGCACGACACCCTGCGCCGCTTCACCGCCGCCGAGGGCAGCGAGCGGTGGCTCGACCGGCTGCGGATCGTCGGCATCGACCTGCGCGACCCCCGCCAGGTCCTCGGCCTGTGCGAGCAACTGCGCGCCGAGGGAAGCCCGTTGGACATCCTGGTGAACAACGCCGCGCAGACCCTGCGCCGTCCGCCCGAGTCCTACGCGCTGCTCGCCGCCGGGGAGCACGGCCCCGTCCCCGCGCAGGTCGGACACGCCCCCGGGTTCCGCCCGATGCCCGCCCTGACCGCCGCCTGGCCGGTCACCGAACTCGCCCTCGGCGCAACCGGGTCGGGCCCGCTGTCGACACCTTCGCCGAGGTCCGGGGCGGTGGCGGTGGCGGTGGCGGCGGTGGACGAGGCCGGGCTGCTGCCCGACGCCGCGCCGCGCAACTCCTGGTCGGCGACGCTCGGCGGCCTCGACCCGGCCGAGGTGCTGGAGACCCAACTGGTCAACGCCCTCGCGCCCGCGCTGCTCTGCGACCGCCTGCTGCCGCTGCTGGAAGCCTCCCCGCGCCCGGCCCGCTACATCGTCAACGTCACCGCCGTGGAAGGCCGGTTCGAGGTCCGCAACAAGACCGCCGGCCACCCGCACACCAACATGGCCAAGGCCGCGCTGAACATGCTCACCCGCACCAGCGCCGCCGAACTCGCCGAGCGGGGCGTCCACATGTGCGCCGTCGACACCGGGTGGATCACCGACGAGAACCCGGCGCCGAAGAAGTCCCGCCTCGCCGACCGCGGTTTCCGCACCCCGCTGGACATCGTCGACGGCGCCGCCCGGGTCTACGACCCGATCGTCCGCGGCGAGGCCGGGGAGCCGCTCTCCGGCGTCTTCCTGAAGGACTATCAGGTGGCGCAGTGGTGACCGCCGCCCCTACGATCGTCCGCGACGGGGCCGTAGCACAGCGGCCGATGCGCCGGTCTCCAGAACCGGAGGACGCCGGTTCGACTCCGGCCGGCCCCGTCGCACCCGAGGGGGAGCGTCGGGCCGGTGCGGCCGAGGCGCGTCGTGGGGTCGTAGCACAGCGGCAGATGCGTCGGCCTGCAGAGCCGGAGGACGCCGGTTCGAATCCGGCCGGCCCCACACCCCGTCCCCGTCCCCGTCCCCGGGGCGGAGAGCACAAGGAGCGCCAGTGGTGAGCGAATTCGCGGGCGTCCCGTCCGTCGTCCCCCGCCCGGTCGACCGACTCGCCCCGCTGCTCGCCTGGCTGCGCACCGGCACCGCCACCGGGCAGCGCCTCGACTTCCCGTCCGGCACCGCGCTCCCGGACGGCCGGCTCGACCTGTGCAAGCAGCAACTCGGCCCCGAGGGAGCCCGGTTGGTCGCCGACGCGCTCGCCGACGCGGCCCAGCGCCACGGCGGCACGGACGGTGCGGACGGTACGGAGGGCGACGGCCTCCCCGTCCGGCACCTGCTGCTCGGCACCGACGGCCTCGGCGACGACGGGGCCGACGCGTTCGCCGCCCGTACCGCCGACGTCCCCGTCCGCACCCTCTACCTCGGCTGCAACGGCATCACCGCCGCCGGGGCCTGCCGGATCGCCGACCGGCTGCGGGCCTCCCCGCAGACCGTCCGGGCGCTCTGGCTCAAGCGCAACCCGCTCGGCCTGCACGCCGGGCAGGCCGCCGCCGAACTCGTCGCCGCCGTCGAGCGGTTGCGCACCCTCGACCTGGTGCAGACCGGCCTCGACGCCACCGGACTCGCCGTCCTGGTCGACGCCCTGCTGACCGGCGACCGCCACTTCGAACGCCTCTACCTGGGCGGCAACCCGCTCGGCCCCGAAGGCGCCGGACCGCTCGCCCGCCTGATCGCCGCCGGCCGCACCGACGAGCTGTACGCCTCCGCCGCCGGCCTCGGCGACACCGGCGCGCGCACCCTCGCCGCCGCGCTGCGCACCGCCCCGCACGGGCGGCTGCGCCGCCTGTCGCTGGCCAGCTCCGGCATCGGGCCGGACGCGGCGGCCGAGCTGGTGGCCGCCGCCGCCACGGCGGGCGTGGAACTGCTCGACCTCGGCCGGGTCCGGGCCGCCGGGGCGCTGTCCGCCGCCGACAACCGGATCGACCTGGCCGCCGCCGACCGGATCGGCGCCGCGCTCGCCGCCGCCCCGCACCGCCTCGGCCACCTGGTCCTCGGCAACACCGGCGTGCGCAGCCGGGAGGCGCACCGGCTGCTCGACCACGCCGCCGGCGCCGCCACCCCCACCCGCTACCTGCTGGGCAAGGGCGTGGCCGGCAGCATCGTCCGCCGCCTCGGAGCGCTGAGCGCGGACGTCCCGGCCCCGGTCCCGGCCCCCGACGTCGCCGCAGTCCGCAGCGTCCACCGCACCACGCCCCCGCAGAACTGACGGGTCGTCAATTCGCCTCGGGGTGCGGTGCGGTGGGCGTTTCGCTCGGTCAGCGGGCGGACATCCGCAGGGCGCCGTCCATCCGGATCGTCTCGCCGTTGAGGTAGTCGTGGTCGGCGACCATCCCGACCAGGCGGGCGTACTCCTCGGGTCGGGCCAGCCGCTGCGGGAAGGTGACGGTGGCGGCCAGGCCGTCCCGGACCTCGTCGGAGAAGCCCGCCATCATCGGGGTGTCGACGATGCCCGGGGCGATGGTCACCACCCGGATGCCGAACTGCGCCAGGTCGCGGGCCGCGGTGATGGTCATCCCCGCCACGCCCGCCTTCGAGGCCGCGTACGCGATCTGGCCGACCTGGCCCTCGAACGCGGCGATCGAGGCGGTGTTGACGACCAGGCCGCGCTGCCCGTTCCCGTCCGGCTCCTGGCCGGTCATCGCCTCGGCGGCCAGGCGCATCACGTTGAAGCTGCCGACCAGGTTCACGTTCAGCACGGTGCGGAACAGCTCCAGGTCGTGCGGGCCGCGCCGGCCGACGATCCGCGCGGACGGGGCGATGCCCGCGCAGTTCACCGCCAGCCGCAGCGGACGGCCGTCCGCCGCGATCCGGGCCAGCGCCTCGCGCACCGGCTGCTCCTCGGTGACGTCCGCACCGAGCAGGGTGACGCCCTCGGGCTGGGCGGGAGCGGACTCCACGGCCTTCGGCAGGTCCAGGCCGTAGACCTGGGCGCCGAGCGAGGCGAGGTGGGCGGCGGTGGCCGCGCCGAGGCCGGAGGCCGCGCCGGTGACCAGGGCGGCGGTGCCGGAGAGCTGCATGCGGAAAGCCCTTTCCGATCGGGTGGTATCGGGTGGTGACGAACTGTCGGGAAACGAGGGGGAGCGGGTCAGCGGGCGGCGAACTGGCGGCTGATCACCAGGCGCTGGATCTGGTTGGTGCCCTCGAAGATCTGCATGATCTTCGCCTCGCGCATGTACCGCTCCACCGGGAAGTCCCGGGTGTAGCCGTACCCGCCGAGCACCTGCACCGCGTCGGTGGTGACCTTCATCGCCGCGTCCGTGGCGATCAGCTTGGCCACGCTGGCCTGCCGGCTGAACGGGCGGCCCAGGTCGCGGCGGCGCGCCGCGTCCAGGTAGGTGGCGCGGGCCGAGTCGACGGCCGCCGCCATGTCGGCGAGCACGAAGCCGAGGCCCTGGTGGTCGACGATCCGGCGGCCGAAGGTGGTGCGCTCGTTGGCGTACGCGACGGCGGTGTCCAGCGCCGCCTGGGCCAGCCCGGTCGCGCAGGCCGCGATGCCGAGCCGCCCGGAGTCCAGCGCGGAGAACGCGATCGGCAGGCCCTGGCCCTCCGCGCCGATCAGCCGCTCGCGCTCCAGTAGCGCGCCGTCCCAGTACGCGGCGGTGGTCGGCACCGCGCTCAGGCCCATCTTCTCCTCGGGCGCGCCGAAGGTCAGCCCCTCGACCTGCCCCGGCGCCAGGAAGCACGACACGCCGTGCGGGCCGGGTGCGGTACGGGCGAACAGCGCGTAGAAGTCGGCCTTGCCGCCGTGCGTGATCCACGCCTTGGTGCCGGTGATCCGGTAGCCCTCGTCGACCGGCTCGGCCTTGCAGGTCAGCGCCGCCGCGTCGGAGCCCGCGTTCGGCTCGGACAGGCTGTAGCCGCCGACCAGCTCGCCCGCGAGCATCCGGGGCAGCCAGCGCTCCTTCTGCTCGGGCGTGCCGAAGGCGTTCAACGGGTGGCAGGCCAGGGTGTGCACGCTGGTGGCCACCGCGACCGCCGCCCAGCGCGCCGCCAGCTCCTCCAGCACCTGCAGGTACACCTCGTACGGCTGCGCGCCGCCGCCGAACTCCTCCGGGTACGGCAGCCCGAGCAGCCCGGCCTGGCCGAGCAGCGTGAACAGGCCCTCCGGGTAGCGCTCCTGCTTCTCGTGGGAATCCACCTTCGGGGCGAGTTCCTTGTCGGCGAGTTCGCGGGTCAACGCGATCAGGTCGGCGGCTTCTTCGGTGGGAAGCAAGCGATCCACGGCCATGTTCCGGCTCCAAGCGGTACGCAAAGCGGTACGTCAGTACCGGTCAGCGTAGCGCAGAGGCCCCGGCCTTGGGCATCCCCGGAACGGCGGCACCGCGGACCCGGGCGAACGGGCGGAGCCGCTGCGGCCGCTGCGGTCGGTGGGGACGGTGAGGCGGTGCGGGTGGGGCCGACTGTCATACTGACCGGGTGATCGACAGCGCCGCCGCCCCCCAGCCGACCGGACGGGGTGCCGCGCGCCGCAGCGCCCTCTTCGAGGAACTGGTCGACCTCTTCGTGGCCGAGGGTTTCGCCCAGTTCACCCTGGACGACCTGGCCGCGCGGCTGCACTGCTCCAAGCGCACCCTCTACGGCCTGGCCGGCTCCAAGGAACAACTGGTGCGGGCCGCCGTGGTGCACTTCTTCCGCAGCGCCACCGCCCGGGTGGAGGCGGCGCTCGCCGCCGAGACCGACCCCGCCGCCCGACTGGCCGCCTACCTGCGCGCCGTCTCCGCCGAACTCGCCCCCGGCTCGGCCCGGTTCTTCGACGACCTCGCCGCCTTCGAACCCGCCGCGGAGGTCTACGGCCGCAACACCCGCGCGGCCGCCCGCCAGATCCAGCGCCTGATCGACGACGGCGTGGCGGAAGGCGCTTTCCGGGAGACCCACGTCGCCTTCGCCGCAGACGTGATCAGCTCCGTCATGGTCCGCATCCAACAACGCAAGGTCGCCGCCGCCACGGGCCTCGCCGACGCCGCCGCCTACGGCCACCTCGCCGAACTGCTGCTGCACGGCCTGCTCCGCTGAGAACCCTGCGGGCGGCACGGGCAAGGCGCGGGTCGCCGCCGCCACGGGCCTCGCCGATTCCTACGGCCACCTCTGGCGGAGTTGCCGCTGCGCTGGTCTTTGCGGGCAAGCGGAGGAAAAGCGGTTGGGTGTTTCCGGACCGGCTGCTTGCGGGAAGCGGAGCCGGGATCGGTCCGTGCGAGTACGCGCAGCGGCGACGGCAGGGCCTCGGCCGCCCCGAACCGCTGCTTCCGTGCCGAGCACGTGACAGGACCGATCGGACCTGATCAAGCCGGGCCACCACAGCGTGGTCCCGGGTTTGTCGGTCCGGCCGGGCAAAATGCAGCGCCGTGAGCCTCCACTACGAAGTCGTCTTCGTTTGTTTCCTCCGGGACGACACGCCGGACACGGTCCTGGAAGCCCTGCGATGGCACCTCGGTCTGACTGCGGAGCGTCCCCCCGGGGCTCAACGCGGATGAGCACACGTCTCCAATGCTTTTCCCGGACCTCGACAGTCCTCTTCCAGGAGGGGACGTCGCATCCCTGCGGCGCCGGTCCAGAGGGCTCACGGTCGGCACCGAGCTGTTCGACTGGGAACTGCTCAGTCGCAACTACTGGCTCGACGACGTGATGGGTGAACTCGCCATGATCCTGGACTTGATCGCGCCTCACGTCCAGGAGCCCGGCTACGGCGGATACTTCCGCGAGGAACTCGACACCGAGCCGACCATCCTCACCTTCCGGAACGGGACCTACGGAGTAATGGAGTTCTGAGCCGGGACTGCCGATGAACGGTGCCTAGGCCGAAGAACAGGCTCAGGTCCGGTCGTTGTTCGGCGGGGTGGGGCCAGGGGTGTCGCAGAGGGGGCAGCGGCCGTGCTCGCGGACCTTGCCGCACTCCTCGCAGACCAGGTGCAGGAAGCAGGCGGGTTCGCCGCCCTCGGGTTCGGTGGGCTCCATGTCGTCCAGTGTGCCGCCTCGGGCGGGCGGTCCCGGGGGAGGGGATCGGATCGACGGATCGTCATTTTGGGACAATCGGAAAACTGCCCGCCACTCGGGTGCTCGCGTCCGGGGAACGGTGCGCCTGACCGCCGTCGCAGGTGTATGCGACCCATCCTGCCGGGAGTTGACGAAGACGGCGGGAGGTGGCGGGACGGTGGGGAGAGGTCGGCGCGGATGGTGGCGGATCGGCATCGCGGTGGTGCTGTGCGCGGGCGCGACCGGGACGGCCGCGGTGGCGTCCGGGGTCACGCCGCTCGGCGGGCGGCCGGCGGTGCGGGCCGAGGAGCAGCGGGTGCCCGGCGGTGAGGACGGCCTCCAGGTGGTGAGCGTGTCCGCGGACCGGACGCGGGTGCGCGGCCTCACCGTGGTGCGCGCCCTGGTCGCCAACCTCGGACCGGGCCCCGTCACCGAGCGGTTCACCACCACGGTGCGCCTGCCCAAGGGCGTCACGATCGAGGGCCGGGTGTTCCCCGACGACTGCCAGGCCGACGACCGCGGGCGGCAGCTGACCTGCCGGTTCCGCAAGGGCCTCGGGCTGCGCCGGACGGCGACGGTCCTGGTGCCGCTGCGGGTCGCGGACACCGTGCGCCCCGGCGAGCAACTGGCCGGAACGGTCTCGCTGCAGGACCCGGACCGGCCCGACCGGACGGTGCCCACTCGGGCGTTCACCATCGACGTCCAGTAGCGCCGACCGCCGACCGCCCCTTTCTCCCGTGGAGGATTCCGGCGCCCGGCTCCGGCCTCGGCCCGTCCCCCTCCCTCTTCTCTTCGTCCTCCGCCCGTCCCGATCGGAGCTCCGTGTCCCTGCCCCGCCGCGTGGCGCTGCTCGCCCTCGCGCTGCTCGTCCCGCTGCTGCCCGCCGTCCCGGCTGCCGCCGCCGCGCAGGTCCAGCAGCGCGACCTCACCCCGACCGCCGCCCTGCCGGACACCCCGGTCGCGGCCACCCTGACGGTCGGCACGTCGACCTCCTGCGTGACCGTCGACGAGCTCGGCGTCGGCGTCCGGGACGCGAACCAGCAGAACCTGGACTTCCCCGGCTCGGCCGGCCGGACCACGATCTGCCCCGGCGGCCGCACCCTGACCACCGCCACCCGGTCCTTCCCGGCGGGCACGTACACCGAGTTCGGCTTCTACCGGATCGGCTCGACCTACTACAACCTGCCGACCCGGACGCTGACCGTGGCTCCTCCCACCGTCAAGCAGGTGGTGCTGCTGCCGACCAGGGCGATCGCCGACACCGACGTGACGGCGACGCTGGCCGTGAGCGCCAGCGCCTGCACGACCGTCGACGAGCTCGGCGTCGGCGTCCGGGACGCGGACCAGCAGAACCTGGACTTCCCCGGCACCGCCACCGACGTCCGGCTGTGCCCGCAGGGCTACGTGCTGACCACCGGTGCCCGCAGGCTCCCGGCCGGCACGTACACCGAGTTCGGCTGGTACCGGACCGGTTCGACGTACCACAACCTGCCGAGCCGGACCCTGACCGTCACCCCCGCGGTCACCCCGCCCGAACCGCCGGTGCCCGGCGGCCAGTTGGTGTTCGAGGAGAGCTTCACGAACCCGCCCGCGCTCGGCACCACCTGGCACGACGACAGCACCAGCGCGTACCGGTACGCCAACCACAACCCGGACGACGACAAGCTGGACTGGCTGCAGCCCGGGGCGCTCAGCACCCTCGACGGGAAGAACGTCTTCACCGCCACCCCCGGCGCGAACCGGCTGGAGAACGGCGAGCAGTCCTGGGACACCGGCCTGCTCACCACCGAGTACACCCAGCAGGGCTTCCAGGTCCGGCCCGGCGACTACGCCGAGGTGCGGCTCCAACTGCCCAGCGGCTACGGCGCCTGGCCCGCGCTGTGGACCTGGAAGGACGGCGGCAACGAGATCGACTCCTTCGAGTACCACCCCGACAACCCGAACCTGCTGGAGCTCTCCAACCGGATCAACAGCGCGGGCCTGTACTACACCGACCCGGACGCCATCCACCCCGGCGCGTGGGTCAGCATCGGCGTCCACTACGGCGCGTACAACAACGACTGGTACATCAACCGGAAGCTGGTGTTCTCCGACCACACCGGCACCGGCCCGAACTGGAGCGCCTACCTGATCCTCAACCTGTCGATCTGCGCGGGCTCCTGGCACCCGGCCCCGGCCGACGGCACCCCCATCGCCACCGCCGCCGACTACCTGCGGGTCTGGCGCCAGCCCACCGGCACTCGGGGCTGAGCCCGGAACCGGGTACGGCTGACATATCGACAAAGACCCTGTGCGGGACGGTCGTCGGAACCCCGGGTGCGGGAAGCGCCGGAGCGCCGACGACCGTCCCGCGCCGGGCGGCGGAGACGGAGGCCGGAGACGGAGACGGGGCCGGGGCGGGTACCGGCGGCGGTCGGGCTCAGGGCAGGGTGACCACCTGGGCGGCGAAGCTCAGGCCGGCGCCGAAACCCACCAGCAGGGCCAGGCCGCCCGGGCCGGTGCGGCCCTCGCCGAGCAGGCGGTCGAGGGCGAGCGGGACGGAGGCGGCCGAGGTGTTGCCGGCGTCGACCACGTCCCGGGCCACCGCGACCGACGGCGGGAGACCGAGCGCGGTGGCGGCGGCGTCCACGATCCGCAGGTTCGCCTGGTGCGGGACGAACGCCGACAACTCCTCCACCGAGACCCCGGCCGCGGCCAGCGCCTCCCGGCCGACCCGGGGCACCGTCTCCACCGCCCAGCGGAACACCGCCTGACCCTCCATCCGCAGCGTCGGCCACGGCGGCGGGTCCGCCGAACGCAGCTCCCGCCACCCGTGCGCGTGCGCGATCGCCCCCGGCCGGGAGCCGTCCGCGCCCCACACCACCGGACCGATGCCCGGCACTGCGGCCGGACCCACCACCACCGCGCCCGCGCCGTCGCCGAACAGGAAGGCGGTGCCCCGGTCGGCCGGGTCGATCAGGTCGCTCATCCGCTCCGCCCCGACCACCACCACGTGGCGGCTGTGCCCGGACCGCACCAGCCCGTCCGCCATCGCCAGCGCGTGGCAGAAGCCCGCGCAGGCCGCGCCCAGGTCCACCGCGCCGGCCCCGGTCGCGCCGATCAGGTGCGCCACCCGGGGCGCCGCGGGCGGCGACTGCTCCAGGTGCGACATGGTCGCCAGCAGCACGGTGTCGACGCTCTCCGGCGCCACCCCGGCGTGCGCCAGCGCCTTCAGCGAGGCCGCCGCCGCCATCGACACCAGGGTCTCGTCCGGGTCCGCGAAGCGGCGGGTGGCGATGCCCGAACGGCGTCTGATCCAGTCGTCGCTGGAGTCGATCGCGGGCGCCACCTCGGCGTTGCCGACCAGTCGGGCCGGCCGGTACGCGCCCACCCCGAGGATGCGCGCCCCGGCCAGCGGCGCGCCCGCCCGCAGCCCCCCGAACGCGGCCCCGGCGGCCGTCGGCCCCTCGGTCACCGTCACCGCCCCGCCTCCACCCGCTCGCGCGGCGCGGCGGCCCCGGCGGTGCCGAACTCGCCGTCCAGGTAACGCCGGAGGGTCTCGCGGCGCTGCACCTTGCCGCTGGACGTCTTCGGCAGCGAGCCGCGCCGGACCAGCAGGATCTCGTCGGCCTCCAGGCGCTGGTTCTCGTGCACGGCCAGTCTGATCCGCTCGCGCAGCCGGTCGCCGCCGCCGCGCAGCGTCCGGCCGTCGGCCTCCACCACCAGCACCAGGCGCTCGCGGGCGCCGTCGTCGGCGGAGAACGCCGCCGCGCAGTTCGGGTGCAGGCCGGGGTCGGCGCTCTCGGCGGACAGTTCGATGTCCTGCGGGTAGAAGTTGCGGCCCTGCCGGATCACCACGTCCTTGATCCGGCCGGTGACGAACAGTTCGCCGCCGTGCCGGAAGCCGAGGTCGCCGGTGCGCAGCCAGGTGCGCTCCTCGGCGCGGTCGGCGCGCCGGGCCCGGAAGGTCGACTCGGACTCGTCGGGACGGCCGTGGTAGCCGTCCGCGACGCACGGCCCGCTCACCCAGATCTCGCCGACCCGCCCGTCCGGGAGGGTGGTGCGCGCCCCGGGGTCGACGATCCGCACCACGCTGTCGCCGACCGCCGCGCCGCAGCCGACCGCCGGGACCGCCCCGGAGCCGTCGGGCCGGACACTCCGGTCGGTGTCGGTGTCGGTGTCGGTGTCGGTGCCGGTGCCGGTGCCGGTGCCGGATGGGGACGGGGATGGGGACGGGGAGTCGGATGCGGTGCCGGGGACCTCGACGGCGCGGCCCGCCCGCAGCTCCTCGGCGGACAGCCACAGCACCGTCGGCGGCCGGTCCTCGGGGCTGCCGGTGGCCTTCAGGGTGTTCTCGGCCAGGCCGTAGCCCGGGCACATCGCCTCCGGCCGGAAGCCGGCCGGGGCGAGGGTGTCGGTGAAGAACCTGACGGTCTGCCAGCGCACCGGCTCCGCGCCGTTCGCCGCCACCCGCCAGGAGGACAGGTCGAGACCCGGCGGGAAACCGCTTTCCGCCGCCGTCTCCGCGACCGCCCGCGCGCACAGCTCGTACGCGAAGCTCGGCGCCGCCGCATGGGTGCCGCGGAACCGGGAGATCGCCTCCAGCCAGCGTGCCGGGCGGCGGATGAACGCCTCCGGCGCCATCAGGTACGACGGGATGCCGGCCCACAGCGGCAGCACCACGCCGAACAGCATCCCCATGTCGTGGAAGAGCGGCAGCCAGTTCACCACCACGGCGTCGCCCCGGCACGGCCACAGCCGGTCCGTCTCGTCCACGTTGGCGCCGAAGTTGGCGTGGCTCACCCGGACGCCCTTCGGCGTGCCGGTCGAACCCGAGGTGTACTGCAGCAGCGCCGGTTCCGCCGCCCCGATCGGCCGCGGCCGCCACCCGGCGAGCGCCGCCGGGTCGTGCCGCTCGGCGGCCGCCGCCAGCGAGGCGGGGTCGTGCAGGGTCAGCCCGGTCAGCTCGGGGGACGTGCCGAAACGATCCTCCAGGTCCCGCTTCACCTCCGCCGTGGTCAGCACCAGGGCCGTCCCGGCGTCGTCCGCGATGGCCCGCAGCCGGGCCAGGCCCCGGGCCCTCGACGGCACCTGGACCGGCGCCGCCGCCACCCCCGCGTACATGCAGCCCAGCAGGTCCGCCACGAAACCGAGTCCGGACGGGTGCAGCAGCAGCACGCTGCGCCCGGCCAGGCCCAGTGCGGACAGCCGGGCGGCGACCTCCCGCGCCCGGACGTCCAGCTGACGGTAGGTCAGCGTCTCGGCGACGTCCTCGCCGTTGCGCAGGAAGGCGTACGCCGGCCGGTCGGGCTGCTCGGCGGCCCGCCGGGCCAGCACGTCCGGCAGGCTCGGGAGCACCCGCGGCGCGGCCGGGCGGCCCGGCGGTGCCGGGAGCGGACCGGCGACGGCGGGCGGGCCCGGAAGCGGGCGTGGGCGTGGGCGCGGCACGGCGCCGGGAACGCGATCGGTCATCTCAGGCATCCTCATTCGCTGCGGGCCGGGCCGGGCGGGCGGCCTGGGGTCAGGCCGCCACCAGGTGCACCGGAAGGCGGGTCAGGCCGTGGAACTGGTAGGAGCGCAGCCGTCCGGACGGGCCGGCCGGGACGAACTCGGCCACCTGCTCCACCAGGGTGTGGAGCATCAACTCCACCTCCAGCAGGGCGAGGTGGCGGCCGATGCAGAAGTGCGGTCCGCCACCGCCGAACCCCAGGTGCGGGTTCGGGTCGCGGCCCACGTCGAAACGGAACGGGTCGTCGAAGACGGCCTCGTCGCGGTTGGCGGAGGTCAGGTGGGCGACCACCTTGTCGCCCGCCCGGATCAGCTGCCCGCCGAGTTCGACGTCGGTGACGGCGGTGCGCCGGAACACCTTGGTCGGGGTCTCCCAGCGGACCACCTCCTCCGCGGCGGTGGTCACCAGCGACGGGTCGGCCTTCAGCCGCGCCCACTCGTCCGGGTGCGCCATCAGGGCCTGCACGCCGCCCGCGATGGCGTACCGGGTGGTCTCGTTCCCGGCCACCGCGAGCAGCACGAAGAAGGCCTGGAACTCCTGGTCGGACAGCTGGTTGCCGTGCGAGTCGGGGGCGACCATCCGGGAGACGATGTCGCCCGCCGGGCAGCCGCGCCGCTGTTCGCCGAGCACGGACGCGAACCGCCCCATCTCCCGGGCGGCGGCCCGGGCGGCGACCGCGCCGCCGCCCTGTGGGTCGGCCTCCGCCGCGATGCCCTTGGACCAGGCGAACAGCTTCTGCCGCTGGTCCCGGGGCACGCCCATCAGCTCGGCGATCACCGAGATCGGCAGCTCGGCGGCGACCGCCTCGACGAAGTCGACCTCGTCGCGGCGCAGCGCCTCGCCGACGATCCGCTCGCACTCGGCGGCGATCCGGTCGCGCAGCCGCTCGACCATCCGGGGGGTGAAGCCCCGGTTGACCAGGCTGCGCACCCGGCTGTGCTGCGGCGCGTCCTGATTGATCATCATGAGTCGCTGCATGCCGACGGCGACCTCGTCGTACTCCATGGGCTGGGCGCCGGCCAGCCCGGAGGAGAACAGCTCGGGCTTCCGGGCGATCCAGGACACGTCGGCGTGCCGGGTCACCGCCCAGTGCCCGGTGGGCAGTTGCGGGTCGGGCTGCCAGTGCACCGGCTCCTGGCTGCGGAGCACGGCGAAGTCGTGGTGCGGCGGGGTGGGCACGTACCGGTCGGGGTCGAACACGTCGATGTCGAACGGGTCGGGGTCGAACGGTGCCTCGGGGTGCGGGGACATGGTGAACTCTCCTCGGACGTACGTCTGCTGACGGTGCGACGGTCCGCGGCCGCGGGGGCGGCGGCGGAACGCGTCACGAGGTGCGGCTCGGTCGGTCGACGAGGGTGCGCGGTGCGGGAGCGGGTGCGGTGGTGCCGTGAACTCGTCCTCCGGGCAAGGGAGTCGGGCCGGGTGGGTCGGCCCGGTCGGTTCGGTCGGGTGGTCGGTTCGGTCGGGTCAGACCGCGAGGGCGGGTTCGCGGTCCTCGGCGAGCGGGCGCAGCCACTTCTCGCCCAGGCGGGCCCGGGTGGCGGGGTCGGTGACGCCGAGGCCGGGGCGGTCGGCGAGGCAGAGCACGCCGATCTTGCCGGTGTGGCTGTTGGTCTGGACGAGCCGGGCGGCCTCGCCGACCTCGGCCAGCGGGTAGCTGCGGGACAGCACGGGGGCGAGCAGGCCCAGCCGGTACAGGCGCATCATCTCGGCGGCCTCGCCGAGGTTCATGCCGTGACTGCCGATGATCCGCTTCAGGTTCATCCAGAAGTAGCGGTTGTCGAAGGTGTGCTGGTAGCCGGTGCTGGAGCCGCAGGTGACGACGGCGCCGCCGCGGCGGGCCGCGATCACCGAGATGCCGAAGGTGGCCTTGCCGACGTGGTCGAACACCACGTGCGGGTCCTCGCCGACCTGCGCCCGCACCGCCCGGCCCAGCCGCTTGGCCAACTCCACGGTCTCCTGGGCGGATTCGGGGGCCTTGCCGATGCCGATCTCCTCCCGGTTGATCACGAAGTCGCAGCCCAGCCGGCGGACCAGGTCGGCCTTCCGCTCGGAGTTGACCACCCCGACCGGGATGCCGCCGCCGTTCTTCACCAGCTGCACGGCGAACGCGCCGAGCCCGCCGGCGGCGCCCCAGATCAGCACGATGTCGCCCTGCTTGATCCGGGCGCCGTGCTCGCCCACCAGCATCCGGTACGCGGTGCCGCCGCAGAGCGGGATGCTCGCGGTCTCCTCCCAGGTCAAGTGCGGCGGCTTGGCGACGAGTTGGCTGGCCCGCACCACCGTGTAGTGGGCCAGGCCGCCGAAGTTGGTCTCATACCCCCACGCCTTCTGGTCGGCGCCGAGCATGCCGTCGGTGTGCGTCACCGCGTCCTGGTCGTCGACCACGGCGGTGCTCACCGCGACGTGGTCGCCGACCTGCCAGCGCCGCACGCCGGCGCCGGTGCGCACGATCACGCCCGCCGCGTCCGAGCCGATCACCTGGTGGGGCTGGTCGTGCCGGGCCTGCCAGCCGCCGGAGCGGGCGAAGCGGCGCAGCGCGTCGAAGGTCGACACCGGCTCGAAGGTCGCCGACCAGACGGTGTTGTAGTTCACCGAACTGGCCATCACCGCGACCAGGACCTCGTCCGGCGCGAGCTCCGGCAGCGGCACCCGGCCGACGTGCAGCGAGCGCCGGACGTCCTTGTCCGCAACGCCGCGAAACATTTCGACATCTTGCCGAAGCAAATGTGCTGCGGTGTAATCCTTCGGCAATGGAAGGCGCGCCAACTCCTCGGGCGGAGCGTCGCGCAACACTGCTTCGGTCAACTCGTCCATCTGCATTCCCCTCGCCGCGCTCGGCGGCAATCAGGCAGGTCGGAAAGGCCGTTTTCGACGCTACGTGAGACCCCTCGGGGCTGAGAACCCCTAACGCTCCGCACTCCGGGAAGTTCCACATACAGCCAGGTCAGCGTGTTCGTTCAGGGGTTCGAAGCGAGGGCGGGGGCCCATCCCGGGGCGGTGTCGGGGGTTCGAAATAGGGGTGGACCGGAATTGCCCGGACTGCCGATACTTCACAGGACACGCAGCGCCCCGGAAGAACCGCCGGGGGAATTGCCCCGCGCACCGGGTGAACGATCCGGGCGAACGGACGGGGATCGTACGGAAATCGCCCCGCACCGCCCGCGGGCCTGCCGCAGAAAGGGTGTCGACGCCACCATGACCAGCCAGCGACCGCCCGCCGCCGACGCGTCCGACCGGGCCCCGGAGCCCGACCCGCGCCGCCCGGCCCAGCCGCCCGCGGCACCGGGAGCGCCCGCGGACGTGGCGGCCCCCGGGGTGCCCGCCGACGCGGTCGCGGTGGTCGGACTGGCCTGCCGGCTGCCCGGCGCCCCCGACCCCGAGGCGTTCTGGGCCCTGCTCGCCGAGGGCCGCAGCGCCGTCGGCCGTCCCGCTGCGGGCCGCAGCGCCGTCGGCCGTCCCGCTGCGGGCCGCAGCGCCGTCGGCCGTCCCGCCGCGGGCCACGGCCCGGATCACGTCCCGGATCACGGCCTCGAACCGGAGCGTGGCTTCGACCCCGGGCTCCCGCCCGCCGCCCTGCTCGACCGGGTCGACGGCTTCGACGCCGAGTTCTTCGGCCTGTCCCCGCGCGAGGCCGCCGAGACCGACCCCCAGCAGCGACTGCTGCTCGAACTCGGCTGGGAGGCCCTGGAACACGCCGGGATCGTCCCCGCCGACCTGCACGGCACCCGCACCGGCGTGTACATCGGGGCGATGGCCCACGACTACCGGCTGCTCAGGCACGGCCAGGACGCCCCGCCGCCCGGCCGGCACACCCTCACCGGCCTCAACCACGGCCTGCTCGCCAACCGGATCTCCTACACCCTCGGCCTGCACGGCCCCAGCCTCACCCTCGACACCGCCCAGTCCTCGGCCCTCACCGCCCTGCACCTCGCCCACCGCGCCGTCCGCGACGGCGACTGCGAACTCGCCCTGGCCGGCGGCGTCAACCTGATCCTCACCGACCGCAGCACCGAGGAGGCCCGGCAGTTCGGCGGCCTCTCGCCCGACGGCCTGATCCGCCCGCTGGACGCCGACGCCAACGGCTACGCCCGCGGCGAGGGCGCCGGACTGGTGGTGCTCAAGCCGCTGTCCCGGGCCCGGGCCGACGGCGACCGGGTGCTCGCCGTGATCCTCGCCAGCGACACCAACCACGGCGGCGCCGCCACCGGCCTCACCGTCCCCGACGCCGAAGCCCAACGCGCCCTGCTGGAACGCGTGCTGCACAGTTCGGGCCGCCGGGCCGCGGACGTCCAGTACGTCGAACTGCACGGCACCGGCACGCCCGTCGGCGACCCGGTCGAGGCCGCCGCCGTCGGCGCCGTCTACGGCACCGGACGCCCCGCCGACGCCCCGCTGCTGGTCGGCTCGGCCAAGGCCAACGTCGGCCACCTGGAGGGCGCCGCCGGGATCGTCGGCTTCCTGAAGACCGTCCTCGCCCTCGCCCACCGCCAGGTCCCCGCGACCCCGCACCACACCCGCCCCAACCCCGCGATCCCGCTCGACCGCCTCGGCCTGCGCGTCCCCGACACCCTGCGGCCCTGGCCCGATCCGCGGCGGCCGCTGCTGGCCGCCGTCAGCTCCTTCGGCATGGGCGGCGCCAACTCCCATGTCCTGCTGGCCGAAGCACCCGAAGCACCTGAAGCACCTGAAGGGGCCGAAGCACCCGAAGGGGCCGAGGCGACCGCCGCCGGCCCGGACCTGCCGGTGCTGCTCTCCGGCCGCACCCCCGCGGCGCTCCGCGCCCAGGCCGCCCGGCTCGCCGAACACCTCGACCGGCACCCGGAGTCGACGCCCGACCGGATCGCCCCGGCACTCGCCGCGCACCGCACCCGGTTCCGCCACCGGGCCGCCCTGTCGGTCCGCGAACGGGACGAACTCCGCACCGAGCTGCGCGCGTTGGCGGACGGCCGCCCCGGGCCCGGGACCGTCCTCGGCACCGCCCCGGCCGACGGCCGGGCCCGCACGGCCCTGCTGTTCTCCGGCCAGGGCAGCCAGCAGGCCGGCGCCGGACGCGAACTGTACGCCGCACAGCCCGTGTTCGCCGCCGCCCTGGACGAGACGCTGGCCGCGCTCGACCCGCACCTCGACCGGCCGCTGCGCGACCTGCTGTTCGCCGACCCCGACAGCGCCGACGCCGCGCTGCTCGACCGCACCGAGTACACCCAGCCCGCCCTGTTCGCCTGGTCCACCGCCCTGCACCGGCTGGCCCAGTACCACGGCCTGGCGGGCGAGTTCGTCCTCGGGCACTCCGTCGGCGCGATCGCCGCCGTGCACGCCGCCGGAGCCCTTCCGCTCACCGACGCCGCCACCCTGGTCACCGCCCGGGCCCGCCTGATGCAGGCCGCCCGCGCCGACGGCGCGATGATCGCCGTCCAGGCCGCCGCCGCCGAGGTGCTGCCGCTGCTCGCCGCCCACGGCGACCGGGTCGCGCTCGCCGCCGACAACGGTCCCGACGCGGTGGTGCTCTCCGGCGACGCCGGACCGGTCGCCGAACTCGCCGCCCGGTTCGCCGAACTCGGTCGCCGCACCAGGACGTTGCGGGTCAGCCACGCCTTCCACTCCGCGCACATGGACAGCGCCCTCGACGAGTACCGGCGGATCGCCGCCGGCCTGCGCTTCGGCCCGCCCCGGCTCACCGTGGTCTCCGACCTCACCGGCGCCCCCGCCACCGCCGAAGAGCTCGGCTCCGCCGACTACTGGGCCCAGCACCTGCGCCGCCCCGTCCGGTTCCGGCAGGCCCTGCGCACCCTGGCCGAACTCGGCGCCACCGCCTACGCCGAACTCGGCCCCGGCCAGGTCCTCGCCGCGCTCGCCCGGCAGAACCACCCGGCCGCCGGGGCCGGGGAGCGCTCCGTCGCCGTCCCGCTGCTGCGCGGTGGCGGTGGTAGTGGCGGGTCCGAGGTACTCGGCTTCCGCCGGGCGATCGGCGAACTCCACGTCCACGGCGCCGACCTGGCCCGGCCGAAGGCGGCGCACACCGACCTGCCCGGCTACGCCTTCCAGCGCGAGCGGCACTGGTTCGCCGCCCCCGACGCCCCCGCCGCTTCCGTCGTTCCCGACGGCAGCGTGCGGTCCGCCGCTCCGCAGCGGTCGACACCGCCACCCCTGGCAGTCGAACCCGCCCACCCGGCACCGGAGTTCGGGCTGCCCGAGGTGCTGGAGGTGCTGGCGGCCGTGCTCGGCCACCGCGACGGCGCGCGGGTCGACCCCGACCGCTCGTTCCGCGAACTGGGCCTGGACTCGCTCGGCGCGGTCGAGTTCGGCGAACGGCTCGGCGAGCGGATCGGCCGGGCGCTCCCCGGCACCCTCGCCTACGACCACCCCTCGCCGCGCGCGGTCGCCGAACACCTCGGCGGCGCACGGGAGTCGGAGCCGACCCCGGAGGAGCCGGGGGACCGGTCCGAGGAGCCGGTGGCGATCGTGGCGGCGGCGGGCCGGTTCCCGGGCGGGGTGGACTCGCCGGAGGCGCTGTGGGAGCTGGTGGTGAACGGTGGTGACGCGATCGGTCCGTTCCCCGTCGACCGGGGTTGGCCGACCGACCTGCACCACCCCGAGCCGGGACGGCCCGGGCACACCTACGCCACCGGTGGTGGGTTCCTCTACGACGCGGCCGAGTTCGACGCGGAGTTCTTCGGTGTGTCGCCGCGGGAGGCGGCGGCGATGGACCCGCAGCAGCGGTTGCTGCTGGAGGTGGCGTGGGAGTCGTTGGAGCGGGCCGGTATCAGGCCCGCCGAACTGCGCGGCACCCGCACCGGCGTGTACGCCGGACTCACCCAACTCGACTACGGCCCGCGCCTGCACGAGCCCGCAGCCGGCCACGAAGGCCACCTGCTGACCGGAAGTACCGTCAGCATCGCCTCCGGCCGGATCGCGTACACGCTGGGCCTGGAGGGCCCGGCGGTGACGGTGGACACGGCGTGCTCGTCCTCGCTGGTGGCGATCCACCTGGCCGCGCAGGCGCTGCGCAGTGGCGAGGCGACCCTCGCGCTGGCGGGCGGCGTCACCGTGATGTCCACCCCGGGCATGCTGACCGAGTTCGGCCGCCAGCGCGGCCTGGCCGCCGACGGGCGCTGCCGCTCCTTCGCGGCCGGGGCGGACGGCACCGGCTGGGCGGAGGGCGTGGGCGTCCTGGTGCTGGAGCGCCTCTCCGACGCCCGCCGCAACGGGCACCCCGTGCTGGCCGTCATCCGCGGCAGCGCGATCAACAACGACGGCGCCTCCAACGGCCTCACCGCGCCCAACGGCGGGGCGCAGCAGCGCGTCATCGCGGACGCCCTGCGCCGCTCCGGGCTGACGGCCCGCGACGTGGACGCGGTGGAGGCGCACGGCACCGGCACGGTGCTCGGCGACCCGATCGAGGCCGGGGCGCTGGCCGAGGTCTACGGCCGGGCCCGGGCGGCGGGCGACGAACCGCTGTGGGTGGGCTCGTTGAAGTCGAACGTCGGGCACATGCAGGCGGCGGCGGGTGTGGGTGCGGTGATCAAGACGGTGGCGGCGTTGCGGGCGGGGGTGCTGCCGAGGTCGCTGCACGCGGACGAGCCGTCGCCGCTGGTCGACTGGGACGCGGGGGTGTCGCTGCTGACGGAGCAGCGGGCGTGGCCGGAGACCGGGCGTCCGCGCCGGGCCGGGGTGTCCTCGTTCGGGATCAGCGGTACCAACGCGCACCTGATCCTGGAGCAGGCCCCCGAGGAGGAGACGTCCGAGGACGAGCCGTCGGTGCTGCCGGTGCTGCCGCTGGTGGTCTCCGGCCGCACCGCGCAGGCCCTGCGCGCCCAGGCCGGGAAACTGCTCGACGGACGTGGACTCGCCCCCGCCGCACGGGCGCTGGCCGCGACCCGGACGGTGTTCGAGCACCGCGCGGTGGTGCTCGGCGCGGACGAGGCGCAGTGGCGGGCCGGACTGGCGGCCGTCGCCGCCGGGCAGCCCGCCGAGGGCGTGCTGACGGGGGAGCGGGCCGACGGCGGCACGGCGGTGCTGTTCACCGGCCAGGGCAGCCAGCGCCCGGGCGCCGGGCGGGAGTTGTACGACACCTTCCCGGTGTTCGCGGCGGCCCTCGACGAGACCGCCGCCGCCTTCGACGGACTCCTCGAACAGCCGCTGCTGAAGGTGCTGTTCGCCGCGCCCGGCACCGTGGACGGCGACCTGCTGCAGCGCACCCGGTACGCCCAGCCGGCCCTGTTCGCGCTGGAGACCGCGCTCTACCGGCTGGTCGAAACCGTGTTGCCCGCACCGGAGTTCCTGGCCGGGCACTCGGTCGGCGAGATCACCGCCGCCCACCTCGCGGGCGTGCTCACCCTCCCCGACGCCGCCACCCTGGTCGCCGCCCGCGGCCGCCTGATGGACGCCCTGCCCGAAGGCGGCGCGATGGCCTCGATCGAGGCGGCCCACGCGGAGGTCGAGGCCGAACTCGCCAACCTGGGCGGGCAGATCGCCGTCGCGGCCGTCAACGGCCCCCGGGCGACGGTGGTTTCGGGCGACCGGGCGGCCGTGGACGCCGCCGTGGAACGCTGGCGGGCCCGCGGGCACCGCACCACCCGGCTGAAGGTGAGCCACGCCTTCCACTCGCCCCGGATGACGCCGATGCTGGCCGAGTTCCGCCAGGTCGCCGAACAACTCGACTACCGCGAACCGGCGTTGCCCGTGGTCTCGAACGTCACCGGACGACTCGCCGAGCCCGGCGAACTCACCGACCCCGAGTACTGGGTGCGGCACGCCCGTGAGGCGGTCCGCTTCCACCAGGGCCTGGAGACGCTCCGGGCCGCGGGCGTGCGGCGCTTCCTGGAACTCGGCCCCGACACCGTCCTCGCCGCCCTCGCCGCCACCGCCCTCGCCGACACCGGCCCCACCGGCCCCGGGGTGCCGAGCAGCGGCACCGCCGTGGCCGTCCTGCGGCGCGGCCGCCCCGAACTGCCGACCCTGCTCGGAGCGTTGGCGGCCCTGTACGTGGACGGCGCGGACGTCGACTGGGCGCGGCTGCTCGGCGGACGCCCCGCCGGGCCGGTCGACCTGCCCACCTACGCCTTCCAGGGCCGCCGCCACTGGCTGGACGCCCCGCCCGCCGGAGCGGCCGGCACCGGGCACCCGTTCCTGTCCGCCGAGGTGGTCCTCGCGGACGGCGCGGGCGCCGTCCTCACCGGCCGCCTCTCGACCCGCAGCCACCCGTGGCTGGCCGACCACGCCGTCGCCGGGACGGTCCTGCTGCCCGGCACCGGCCTGGTCGAACTCGCCCTGCGCGCCGGGCGGTCGGTGGCCACCCCCGTCCTCGCCGACCTGACCCTCGAAGCCCCGCTGCTGCTGCCGCCCGACCTGGCCGTCGAACTCCAGGCCACGGCGGGCCCCGCCGACGAACGGGGCGCCCGCCCGGTCGCCGTCCACTCCCGCCCCGCCGGGTCCGGGCCCGACACCCCGTGGACCCGCCACGCGGCCGGCACCCTCACCCCGTCCACCGGCGAGCAGGCCGACGAACAGGCCGGGGAGCAGGCCGACGAACAGGCCGGGGAGCAGACCGGGGAACGCCCCGCCCTGCCCGAGGACGCCGGGCAGCTCTACGCCGAACTCGCCGACGAGGGCTACGTGTACGGCCCCGCGTTCCGCGCCGTGACCGGCACCGCGTCCGACGGCGTCCGACGGAGCGCCGACCTGCGGCTGCCGCCGGACGCCGCCGGGGACGGGTTCGTCCTGCACCCCGCCCTGCTGGACGCCGCGCTGCACCCGCTGGTGCACGGCCGGGGCGACCGCGGCACCGGCCGGATCGCCCTCCCGTTCGCCTGGAGCGGCGTCACCCCGGGCCCGGCCGCCGACGCGGGGACGGCCCGGGTCCGGATCACCCCGACCGGCCCGGACCGGGCGCGCCTCGACCTGCTCGCCGAGGACGGCCGCCGGGTCGCCACCGTCGAGGAGCTGACGCTCCGCGAGGTCGAGGCGGCCCGGCTCGGGACGCGGGACGCCGCGGCCGCCCGCGACCTGCTGCGGACCGAGTGGCGGCCCGCCACCGCGACCGGCACGCCCCCGCGCTCGGTGCTGCTGCCGGGCGACCCCGGGGACGCCCGGACGGCGGAACTGGCGGAGGCGCTGCGCGGCGCGGGCGCGACCGTGCGCCACACGGCCGGGGGACCGGCACCGGACGTGGTGCTGATCCGGCTGCCCGCCGTGACCGGCACGCCACTGGACGCGGCCCACGCCGCGACGGCGGCGGCCCTCCGGGTGGTGCAGGGGCCGGTGGCCGACCCCGCCCTGGCCGGGGCCCGGGTCGTGGTGCTCACCGACGGCACGGCCGACGGCACCGGACCCACCGCCCCCGGACCCGACGGCACCGGCCCCACCGCTCCCGCGGCGGCCGCCGTCCGGGGCCTGCTCCGCTCCGCCCGGGCCGAACACCCCGACCGGCTGGCCCAGCTGGACCTGGACGGCAGCCCGGCCTCGCTGCGGGCCCTGCCCGCCGCGCTGGGCGCGACCGGCACCGAACCCGAACTGGCCCTGCGCGAAGGACGGTTGCTCGCCCCCCGGCTGGTCCGGGCGGGGACGGCCGCCCCCGCGGCGGCCCGCCCCGGCGCGGCTGCCCCCGACCCGGACGGCACGGTGCTGATCACCGGCGGCACCGGCGCACTGGGCGCCCTGCTGGCCCGGCACCTGGTGCGCACCGGCCGGGCCCGACGGCTGCTGCTGGTCGGCCGACGCGGCGTCAACGCCCCCGGCGCGCCCGAACTGCTGGAGGAACTCGCGGGGTTGGGCGCGGAGGCGACCGTGGCCGGCTGCGACGTCGCCGACCGGGACGCGCTGGCCCGGCTGCTCGCCGACCTGCCCGCCGACCGGCCGCTGACCGCCGTCGTGCACGCCGCCGGGGTGCTGGACGACGGCCTGGCCGCCACCCTCACCCCCGAACGGCTGGCCGCCGTCCTGCGCGCCAAGGCCGACGCGGCCTGGCACCTGCACGAGCTGACCCGGGACGCCGACCTCGCCGCGTTCGTGCTGTTCTCCTCGGTCGCGGGCGTCCTCGGCACCGCCGGGCAGGCCAACTACGCGGCGGCGAACGGTTTCCTGGACGGCCTGGCCCGCCACCGGGACGCCCTCGGCCTGCCCGCCGTCGCACTCGCCTGGGGCCTGTGGAGCGGCCCCGGCGGCATGGGCGACCGCCTCGACGGCACCGGCCGGGCCCGGTTCGAACGGCTCGGCCTGGCCCCGATCACCCCCGACCACGGCCTGGCGCTGTACGACGCCGCGACCGGGCGCGGCGAGCCCGTCCTCGTCCCCGCGCCCACCAGTGCCGCCGCCCTGGCCCGGCTCGCCGACAGTGGTGAACTCCCGTCACTGCTCGCCGAACTGACGGAGCGCCGGAAGGTGGCAGGCCCGGCGGGGGCGGCCGCCCCCGCGCTCGCTGCCCGGCTCGCCGGGCAGCCCGCCGAGGCCCGGCCCGCGCTGATCGCCGACCACCTGCGCGGCATGGTCGCCGCCGTGCTGGGCCACGCGCCCGGCGAACTCGGCGAGCACCGCGGCTTCCTGGACCTCGGCGTGGACTCGCTCACCGCCGTCGAACTGCGCAACCGGCTGGCCGCCGAGAGCGGCCTGCGACTGCCCGCCACCCTGCTGCTCGACCACCCGACGATCGGCCGGCTCACCGCCCACCTGGCCGGGCTGTTCACCCCCGAACGGCCCGCCCCCGACCCCGGACGGCTGCGCGCCGGGATCGACGCCCTGGCCGCCGCGCTGCCCGTCCTCGACGACACCGAACGGGCGCCGCTGCTCGCCGAACTGCGCGACCTGCTGGCCGGATTCGGCCCGTCCTCCGACCTGGAGACGGCCACCGACCAGGAGATCTTCGACCTGATCGACCTGGAACTCGGCATCACCGGCAACGAGGAGAACTGACGCGATGAGCAGCACCAACGAGGAGAAGCTGCGCGGCTACCTCAAGCGGGTCACCACCGAGCTCCGGGACAGCCGGGCCAGGACCGCCGAACTGGAGGCCCGGGACACCGAACCGGTGGCGATCGTGGCGGCGGCGGGCCGGTTCCCGGGCGGGGTGGATACGCCGGAGGCGCTGTGGGAGCTGGTGGTGAACGGTGGTGACGCGATCGGTCCGTTCCCCGCCGACCGGGGCTGGCCCGCCGACCTGCACCACCCCGACCGCGACCGCCCCGGCCGGACCTACACCTCCGGTGGCGGGTTCCTCTACGACGCGGCCGAGTTCGACGCGGAGTTCTTCGGGGTCTCGCCGCGGGAGGCGGCGGCGATGGACCCGCAGCAGCGGTTGCTGCTGGAGGTGGCGTGGGAGTCGCTGGAGCGGGCCGGCATCAGGCCCGCCGAACTGCGCGGCACCCGCACCGGGGTCTGGGCCGGCGTCATGTACCACGACTACGGCAGCCGGTTCCGGCGCGCACCCGAGGAGTTGGAGGGCTACCTGGTCGTCGGCAGCGCCGGCAGCGTGGTCTCCGGCCGGATCGCGTACACGCTGGGCCTGGAGGGCCCGGCGGTGACGGTGGACACGGCGTGCTCGTCCTCGCTGGTGGCGATCCACTTGGCCGCGCAGGCGCTGCGCAGTGGCGAGGCGACCCTCGCGCTGGCGGGCGGCGTCACCGTGATGTCCACCCCCGCGACCTTCGTCGACTTCAGCCGCCAGGGCGCCAACTCGCCCGACGGGCGCTGCCGTTCCTTCGCGGCCGGGGCGGACGGCACCGGCTGGGCGGAGGGCGTGGGCGTCCTGGTGCTGGAGCGCCTCTCCGACGCCCGCCGCAACGGTCACCCCGTGCTGGCCGTCATCCGCGGCAGCGCCGTCAACCAGGACGGCCGCAGCAGCCAGCTCACCGCCCCCAACGGCCAGGCCCAACGCCGGGTACTGACCGAGGCGTTGCGCCGCTCCGGGCTGACGGCCCGCGACGTGGACGCGGTGGAGGCGCACGGCACCGGCACGGTGCTCGGCGACCCGATCGAGGCCGGGGCGCTGGTCGACGTGTACGGCAAGGGGCGCGGGGCGGACGACGAACCGCTCTGGCTCGGCTCGTTGAAGTCGAACGTCGGGCACATGCAGGCGGCGGCGGGTGTGGGTGCGGTGATCAAGACGGTGGCGGCGTTGCGGGCGGGTGTGCTGCCGCGGTCGCTGCACGCGGACGAGCCGTCGCCGCTGGTGGACTGGGAGGCGGGTGTCTCGCTGCTGACGGAGGGGCGGCCCTGGCCGGAGACCGGGCGGCCGCGCCGGGCGGGGGTGTCCTCGTTCGGGATCAGCGGCACCAACGCGCACCTGATCCTGGAGCAGGCCCCCGAGGAGGAGACGTCCGAGGACGAGCCGTCGGTGCTGCCGGTGCTGCCGCTGGTGGTCTCCGGCCGCACCGCGCAGGCCCTGCGGGCCCAGGCCGGGAAACTGCTCGCCACCGTGCCGGAGAAGGAACTCGCCGAAGCGGCAAGGGGCTTGGCGTCGACCCGGACGGCGTTCGAGCACCGCGCCGTGGTGCTCGGCGCCGACGGCGCCGAGCTGCGGGCCGGCCTGGCCGCCGTCGCGGCGGGCGGCCCGGCGGCGAACGCCGTGGTCGGCGCGGCCGCCGAAACCGACCGCACCGCCTTCCTGTTCACCGGCCAGGGCAGCCAGCGCCCGGGCGCCGGGCGGGAGTTGTACGACACCTTCCCGGTGTTCGCGGCCGCCCTCGACGAGACCGCCGCCGCCTTCGACGGACTCCTCGAACAGCCGCTGCTGGACGTGCTGTTCGCCGCCGAGGGCAGCGCCGGGGCCGCGCTGCTCGACCGCACCCGCTACACCCAGCCCGCCCTGTTCGCGCTCGGCGTCGCACTGCACCGCCTGGTCACCTCCTGGGGCGTCACCCCGCACCGGCTGGCCGGGCACTCGGTCGGCGAGATCACCGCCGCCCACCTCGCGGGCGTGCTCACCCTCCCCGACGCCGCCACCCTGGTCGCCGCCCGCGGCCGCCTGATGGACGCCCTGCCCGAAGGCGGCGCGATGCTCGCCGTCGAAGCCGCCGAAGCCCTGGTGCGGGCCGAACTCCCTACGGTGGAAGGGACGGTGGCGGTCGCCGCAGTCAACGGGCCGACCGCCACCGTGGTCGCCGGCGAGAGTGCCGCCGTCGCCGCCGTCGAGGACCGGTTCCGGGCCCTCGGCCACCGGGTCGCCCGGCTGCGGACCAGCCACGCCTTCCACTCCCCGCTGATGGACCCGATCACCGCCGAGTTCGGCCGGATCGCCGCGAGCCTGCCGCACCACCCGCCGAAGATCCCGATCCGCTCCGCCGTCGACGGCCGACTCCACGACGCCGTCCACCCGCTGACACCCGACCACTGGGTCGGCCACGTCCGGCGCGAGGTCCGCTACCTGGACGCCGTGCGCGGCCTGGCCGCCGACGGCACCACCGCGTACCTGGAACTCGGCCCCGACGCCGTGCTCACCGCCCTCACCCGGGCCGCCCTGGACGACGACCCCGCGACGGACGACCCCGAGGCTGACAACCCCGGGCCCGCGCTCGCCGCCGCCCTGCGCCGCGACCGCCCCGAGGCGCCGACCCTGCTGGCCGCGCTCGCCACCGTCCACACCCGGGGCACCGCCGTCGACTGGACCGCCGTGCTCGGCGGCCGCCCCGGCCGCGCCGACCGCCTCCCCACCTACGCCTTCCAGCACGCCCGCCACTGGTCCGAGGTCCCGTCCGAGGACGACGGCCCCGCCCGCGCCGGCGAACACGGCTTCTGGACCGCCGTCGAGCAGCAGGACCCGGCCCGGCTCGCCGAACTGCTCCAACTGCCCGACACCGCCGCCCGCACCGCGCTCGACGGGCTGCTGCCCGCGCTCGCCACCTGGCGGGCCGGACGCGAACGCCGCCGGGCCGTCGACGCGCTCCGCCACCGGGTGGCCTGGCGGCCGCTGCCCGAGACCGCGCCCCCCGCCGGGGACGGCCACTGGCTGCTGCTGACACCCGCCGTCGACGGGACGCCGGACGAGGCCGCGGCCCGGATCGGCCTCTGGCACGACGTGCTCGACCGCGCCCTGCGGCAGGCCGGACGCACCGCGCACCGGCTGGACGTCCCGGCCGGCACCGACCGGGACGGCCTGACCGCCCTGCTGCGGACGGCCCTCGACGGCCCCGACAACCCCGACGACCCCGACGTGGAGACCTCGAACGCGGCCGTGCTCGGCACCCACGCGGTGCTGAACGGCGTCGCCGCCGTCCGCGCCGGGCGGCCCGCCCCGGCGGGCGTGCTGTCGCTGCTGTCACTGGCCGACGGCCCCGTCCCCGGCCGCCCCGCCGTCCCGGCCGCGCTCGCCGACACCCTGCACCTGCTCCAGGCCGCCGAGACGCTCGGCCTGACCGCCCCCGTCTGGGCCGCCACCAGCGGCGCCGTCGGCACCGGCCCCGCCGACCCGCCCACCGCCCCGCAGGCCGCCGCCGTCTGGGGCCTCGCCGCGGCCGCCGCCACCGAGAGCCCCGGCTGGGGCGGCATCCTCGACCTCCCCGCCGACCCCGGCGGCCGCCCCGCCGCCCTCGCCGTCGCCGCCCTGCTCGCCGACGGCCCCGAAGCCGAACTCGCCGTCCGCCGCGAAGGGGTGTACGCCCGCCGCCTGATCGCCGCCCCCGCTCCCGAGGAGAGTGCCCCTGCCACGGAGGAGGGCGCGGCCGGAGCGGGGGAGGGGACGCCGGGCGGCCCGGCGCTGCCCGGGACGCGCGGAACGGTGCTGATCACCGGGGGCAGCGGGGCACTGGCCGGGCACACCGCGCGGACGTTCGCCCGCCGGGGCGCCGAGCGCCTGCTGCTGGTCAGCCGGCGGGGGGCGGACGCGCCCGGCGCGGCCGAACTCGCCGCCGAACTCGGCGAGCTGGGAGCCCGGCAGGTGGACTTCGCGGCCGTGGACGTGACCGACCGGGACGCCGTCGCGCGGCTGATCGGCGGCCTGCCCGCCGAGCTGCCGCTGCGCGCCGTGGTGCACACCGCCGCCGTGCTGGACGACGCGACACTGACCGGCCTGACGGACGACCAACTGGAGCGGGCGCTCGGCGCCAAGGCGCTGGCCGCCGCCCACCTGGACGAGCTGACCCGGGACCTGCCGCTGGACGCGTTCGTGCTGTACTCGTCCGCCGCCTCGGTGGCCGCCCTGCCCGGGCAGGCCAACTACGCGCCCGGCAACGCCGTCCTGGACGCGCTGGCCCAGCGCCGCCGCGCCGCCGGACACCCCGCCGTCGCGATCTCCTGGGGCCTGTGGGCGGGCGACGGCATCGCCGACCCGGCGGCGGCCGGACTGGCCGCCCGGCACGGGCACCGGCCGGTCGAACCCGGCACCGCGCTGGCCGCCCTGGACGACGCGCTCGCCGAGGGCACCGGCCACCTGCTGGTCGCCGACGCGGACTGGCCGGCCCTCGCCGCCGTCCGCCCGCACCCCCTGCTGGCCGAACTGCTGCCGCAGGGCCCGGCCGGGCCGACCGGGCCCGAACAGCCCGAACGGGCCGGCGGGCTGCGGGCCGAACTGGCCGGACAGGAACCGGCGGAGCGGCACCGCACCCTGCTGCGCACCGTCCGGGCGGAGGCCGCCGCCGTGCTCGGACGACCCGGCGGCGACGCCGTCGACCCGCAGCGCGGGCTGCGTGACCAGGGGTTCGACTCGATCGCCACCGTCGAACTGCGCAACCGCCTCGGTCGGCTCACCGGCCTGCGGCTGCCCACCACGCTGGTGTTCGACCACCCGACCGCGCAGGCCCTGACCGGGCACCTGTTTGACCTGCTCGACCTCCCCGTCCTCCCCGCCCCCGGGACGGAAGGCTCCGGCGCCCCGGACGGCACCGAACTGCTGTCCCGATTCGACGACTGGGAGCGGCAGTTCGCCGCACTCCCGCCCCACGACCCGTCCCGACCGAGGCTGTTGGCCCGCCTGGCCGCCCTCGCCGGCGCACCGGCCCCGGTCGGCGACGGCCCGGGGCCGGGGCTGTCCGACGCCGCCGACGACGAGCTGATCGCCTTCATCGACCGGGAGTTGGGCATCTCCTGACCCCGCAGCGCCCCACGGTGCCCCACGGCGCCCCTGCGGCACCTCGCCGCACCCCCTCCGAAAGCTGAGCACTCCCCGCACGAAGGGCGGAACCTTGAACGACGGCCGGATGCGGTACCTGCTGGAACGGGTCACCGCCGAACTGCAGCAGACCCGCCGGGAGTTGACCGACACCAGGGCGCGGGCCGCCGAACCGGTGGCGATCGTCGGCATGGCCTGCCACTTCCCCGGCGGCGTCGACTCGCCCGAGGACCTGTGGCAGCTGGTCGCCGAAGGCCGGGACGCGGTCGGGGAGTTCCCCACCGACCGGGGCTGGGACCTGGGCGCCCTGTTCGACACCGACCCGGACCGGCCGCGCACCTCGTCCACCCGGCGCGGCGCCTTCCTCGCCGACCCGGGCGGCTTCGACGCCGACTTCTTCGGCATCTCCCCGCGCGAGGCGCTGGCCTCCGACCCGCAGCACCGCCTGCTGCTGGAGACCGCCTGGGAGGCGCTGGAACGGGCCGGCATCCGTCCCGGCGACCTGCACGGCAGCCGCACCGGCGTGTACATCGGCACCAACGGCAACGACTACGTGCCCCCGGCCGGGACCGCCCCCGAGGAACTGGAGGGCTACCTCGCCGTCGGCAACGCCGCCTCCGTCGCCTCCGGCCGGATCTCCTACACCCTCGGCCTGGAGGGCCCCGCCGTCACCGTCGACACCGCCTGCTCGGCGTCCTCCGTCGCCCTGCACCTGGCCGTCCGGGCA
The DNA here is from genome assembly GCF_044753345.1 of Kitasatospora sp. NPDC088391. Classification (NCBI taxonomy): domain Bacteria; kingdom Bacillati; phylum Actinomycetota; class Actinomycetes; order Kitasatosporales; family Streptomycetaceae; genus Kitasatospora; species Kitasatospora sp. NPDC088391. Next base: position 58,285 of record NZ_JBIVNB010000017.1, on the reverse strand, counting down.
CTGCGCTCCGGCGAGGCCGACCTCGCGCTCGCCGGCGGCGTCACCGTCATGACGACCCCTCAGCTGTTCGTCGAGTTCTCCCGCCAGCACGGCCTCTCCCCGGACGGCCGGTGCAAGGCGTTCGCCGCCGCCGCCGACGGCACCGGCTGGTCCGAGGGCGCCGCCCTGCTGGTCGTCGAACGGCTCTCCGACGCCCGCCGCCACGGCCACCGGGTGCTCGCCGTGGTCCGCGGCAGCGCCGTCAACCAGGACGGCGCCTCCAACGGCCTCACCGCTCCGTCCGGCCCCGCCCAGCAGCGCGTCGTCCGGCAGGCCCTCGCCGACGCCGGACTCGACCCGCAGGACGTCGACGCCGTCGAGGCACACGGCACCGGCACCCGGCTCGGCGACCCGATCGAGGCCCAGGCGCTGCTCGCCTCCTACGGGGCGGACCGGCCCGCCGACCGGCCGCTCTGGCTCGGCTCGGTCAAGTCCAACCTCGGCCACACCCAGGCCGCCGCCGGGGCCGCCGGCATCATCAAGACCGTCCAGGCGCTGCGCCACGGCGTGCTGCCGCGCACCCTGCACGTGGACGCGCCCACCCCGCACGTCGACTGGGGGAGCGGGGCCGTCCGGCTGCTGACGGAGCAGCAGCCCTGGCCGCGCACCGGCACCCCGCGCCGGGCCGGGGTCTCCGCGTTCGGCGTCAGCGGCACCAACACCCACATCATCCTGGAGGAAGCCCCCGAGGAGGCCCTGGCGGAGGCCCCCGAACCGGACTCCGCCGGTGCCCCGACCGGCACCCTCGCCGACACCCCCGCCGAGGTCCGGGCCGACGTCCGGGCCGACGCCCCGGCGGGCCCCGTGCTGTGGCCGCTCTCCGCCCGCACCGACGCCGCGCTGCGCGCCCAGGCCGCCCGCCTCGCCGACCGGCTGCGCACCGCCGCCGACACCTCGCCGGCCGCCCTCGCCGCGATCGGCCACGCCCTGTACGAGGAGCGCACCGCCTTCGAGGAGCGCGCCGCCGTGGTCGGCGCCGACGCGCCCGCGCTGTTCGCCGCCCTGGACGCGCTGGCCGCCGGCGAGCCCTCGGCCGCCGTGGTGCGCGGCCGGGCCGCCGCCGACCCCAAGGTGGTGCTGGTGTTCCCCGGCCAGGGCGCCCAGTGGCTCGGCATGGCCACCGGGCTGCTCGACACCGCCCCGGTGTTCGCGGAGCGGATCGCCGCCTGCGAGAAAGCGCTTTCCCGCTGGGTCGACTGGTCGCTGGAGGACGTGCTGCGCGGCCGCGACGGCGCGCCCGGCCTGGACCGCGTCGACGTCGTCCAGCCCGCCCTGTGGGCCGTCATGGTCGCGCTCGCCGCCCTGTGGGAGTCCCACGGGGTGCGCCCCGACGCCGTGGTCGGCCACAGTCAGGGCGAGATCGCCGCCGCCGCCGTGGCCGGCGCCCTCGACCTCGACGACGCCGCCCTGGTGGTGGCCCTGCGCAGCCGCGCCATCACCGCCCTGGCCGGCACCGGCGGTATGGCCTCCGTCCCGCTGCCCCGCGCGCGGGCCGAGGAACTGATCGCCCCCTGGGCGGACCGGCTCTCGATCGCCGTCGTCAACAGCCCCGAGGCCGTCGTGGTGGCCGGCGAGACCGCCGCCCTCGACGAACTCCTCGCCCACGGCGAGGCCACCGGCCTGCGGGTCCGCCGCGTCCCCGTCGACTACGCCTCGCACTCCCCGCAGGTCGAGCGGCTGCGCGCCGAACTCGCCACCGCGCTCGCCCCGGTCACCCCGCGCACCGGACGCCTCCCGCTGCTGTCCGCCGTCACCGGCGACTGGATCGACACCCGGCTGCTCGACGGCACCTACTGGTACACCAACCTGCGGCAGACCGTCCGCTTCGAGGACGCCACCCGCCGCCTGCTCGACACCGGCCACCGGATCTTCGTCGAGGTCTCGCCGCACCCCGTCCTGACCGCCGCCGTCCAGGCCACCGCCGAGGACGCCGGACAGCCCGTCACCGCCACCGGCTCGCTGCGCCGCGACGAGGGCGGCCCCGCGCGCTTCCTCGCCTCGCTCGCCGCCGCCACCACCGCGGGCGCGCCCGTCGACCCGGCCGCCGTCCTCGGACCGCGCCCCGCCGCCCGCGTCGACCTGCCCACCTACGCCTTCCAGCACACCCGGCACTGGATCGACCGCCCCGCCGGCGCGGCCGGCGACCCGCTCGGCCTCGGCCTGCGCCCCGCCGGACACCCCGTGCTCGGCGCCGTCCTCGGCACCGCCGACGGCGGCGCCACCCTCACCGGGCGGCTCGCCGCCCACACCCACCCCTGGCTCGCCGACCACACCGTGCACGGCCGCACCGTCGTCCCCGGCACCGCGCTGGTCGAACTCGCCGTCCGCGCGGGCGACGAGACCGGACTGCCCGTCCTCGACGAACTCGTCCTCGAAGCACCGCTGCTGCTGCCCCGTCAGCAGGCCGTCGAGGTGCAGGTCACCGTCGGCGCGGCCGACGCCGCCGGCCGCCGCCCCGTCGAGGTGCACGCCCGCCCGCAGGACGCCGACCCCGGCCCCTGGCAGCGCCACGCCCACGGCCTGCTCGCCGCCGCACAGCCGGACGCGGACCCGCCCCAGGACGCCGAGTGGCCGCCGCCCGGCGCCGAACCCGTCCCCGTCGACGGCCTGTACCCGCGCCTCGCCGCCACCGGACGCGCCTACGGCCCGCACTTCCAGGGCCTCAAGGCCGCCTGGCGGCACGGCGACACCCACTACGCCGAGCTCGAACTCCCCGCCGAGGACCACGCCGACGCCGCCCGCTGGGGCCTGCACCCCGCCCTGCTCGACGCCGCCTTCCACCTCGCCGACCTCGCCGCCCCGGCCGCCGCCGACGGCACCGTCCCGCTCCCGTTCGCCTGGAACGCCGTTCGCCTGCACGCCACCGGCGCGCACACCCTGCGGGTCCGGCTGCGCACCACCCCCGACGGGGCCCTCGCGCTGGACGCCGTCGACCCCGACGGCACCCCCGTGCTCTCCGTCGCCGGCCTGGTCTCCCGCCCCGTCACCGCCGCCCAACTCGCCACCGCCACCCCGCTGTACGTGGCCGGCTGGCGCGAACTGCCGATCGGCGCCGAGGCATTGGGCGAATGGGCGGTGCTCGGCGCCGAGGACCCGTTCGGCCTCGGCGGCACCCGCCACGCCGACCCGGCCGCGCTCGCCGCCGCCCTGCGCGCGGGCACCGCGCCGCCCGCGCTCGCCTGGCTGCCCGTCACCGCCCGGCCCGGCACCCCGCCGGAGCAGGTTCGGGAGGTGCTGGGGGAGGTGCTGGCGACCGTCCAGGAGTGGCTCGCACAGCCCGAGTCGGCCGACGTCCCGCTCGCCGTCGCCACCCGGCACGCCGCCGCCCTCGACGGCGAGGACCCCGACCTGGCCACCGCCCCCGTCTGGGGCCTGCTGCGCAGCGCCCAGGCCGAACACCCCGGGCGGCTGCTGCTGGTCGACCTCGGCGACACCGTGCCGGGCCCGGGGGTCCTGCCCGCCGCCCTCGCCACCGCCCTCGCCGCCGGAGAACCCCAACTCGCCCTGCGTGAAGGCAGGTTGCACGTGCCGCGGCTCACCGCCGCCCCCGCTGGGGAGGCCGCCGGGGAGGCCGTCGGGTTCGACCCCGGAGGCACCGTCCTGGTCACCGGCGGACTCGGCCTGCTCGGCGCGCTCACCGCCCGCCACCTGGTCGCCGCGCACGGCGTCCGCCACCTGCTGCTGCTCGGCCGCCGTGGCGCCGACACCCCCGGCGCCGCCGAACTCCTCGCCGAACTCGCCGAGTCCGGCGCCGAGGCCCGGGCCGTCGCCGTCGACGCCACCGACCGGGACGCCCTCGCTGCCGCCCTCGCCGAGATCCCCGCCGCGCACCCGCTCACCGCCGTCGTGCACACCGCCGGGGCGCTCGACGACGGTGTGCTCACCGCCCTCGACCCGCAGCGGCTGGACACCGTGCTGCGCCCCAAGGCCGACGCCGCCTGGCACCTGCACGAACTCACCGCCGAACTCCCGCTCACCGCCTTCCTGCTGTACTCCTCCGCGGCCGGGGTCCTCGGCACCCAGGGCCAGTCCGGCTACGCCGCCGCCAACGCCTTCCTGGACGCCCTCGCCGCCCACCGGCGCGCCCGCGGCCTCCCCGCCACCTCGCTCGCCTGGGGCCTGTGGGCCGACAGCAGCACCCTCACCGGCCACCTCGCCGCCGGCGACCTGACCCGCCTGGCCCGCCAGGGCGTCCGCCCGCTCACCGCCGACGAGGGCCGCGCCCTGCTCGACGCCGCCCTCGCCGCCGGCCACCCCGCACCCGTCCCGCTCGCCCTCCGCCCCGCCGCCGAACCCGCCGCCGTCCCCGCCGTGCTGCGCGACGTCCTGCCCCGGAGCACCGGCACCGGCGGAACCGGTGCCGCCCGCCGCCGCGCGGGCACCGGCGGCACCGGCGACGGCCTCGCCGACCGGCTGCGCACCCTCGACCCGGCCCGCCGGCAGCAGACCCTGCTGCGCCTGGTCCGCACCGAGGCCGCCGCCGTCCTCGGCCGCACCGGCGGCGACGGCGTCGACGCCGAACGCGCCTTCAAGGAACTCGGGTTCGACTCGCTCACCGCCGTCGAACTCCGCAACCGCCTGGCCGCCGCGACCGGCCTGCGGCTGCCCGCCACCCTGGTCTTCGACCACCCCACCGCGCAGGCCCTCGCCACCCGGATCGGCCAACTCCTGCCCGGCGGAACGGCCGTGGCCGCCGCCGGGCCCGCCGTCCCGGCCGCCGCCGCCGTCGACCGGGACGACCCGGTGGTGATCGTCGCGGCCGGCTGCCGCTTCCCCGGCGGCGTCGAAACCCCCGAACAGCTCTGGGAACTGGTCGCCGAGGGCCGCGACGCCATCACCCCCTGGCCGACCGACCGCGGCTGGGACAACGACGCGCTCTACGACCCCGACCCCGACCGGCCCGGCCGCACCTACACCCAGTACGGCGGATTCCTGCACGACGCCGCCGAGTTCGACGCCGCGTTCTTCGGCATCTCCCCGCGCGAGGCCCTCGCCACCGACCCCCAGCAGCGCCTGCTGCTGGAGACCGCCTGGGAGACCTTCGAACGCGCCGGCATCGACCCGCACACCCTGCGCGGCAGCAGCACCGCCGTCCACCTCGGCGTCATGTACAACGACTACGCCGGCCGACTCCACACCCTCCCCGAGGAGTTGGAGGGCTACCTGCACAACGGCAGCGCCGCCTCGGTCGCCTCCGGCCGGATCTCCTACGCCTTCGGCTTCGAGGGCCCCGCCGTCACCGTCGACACCGCCTGCTCCTCCTCCCTGGTCGCGCTGCACCTCGCCGCGCAGGCCCTGCGCACCGGCGAGAGCGACCTCGCCCTCGCGGGCGGCGTCGCCGTGATGGCCTCCCCGGCCGGGATGGTCGCCACCTCCCGCCACCGGGCGTTCGCCCCCGACGGCCGGGTCAAGGCGTTCGCCGCCGCCGCCGACGGCACCAGCTGGGCCGAGGGCGTCGGACTCCTGCTGCTGGAACGGCTCTCCGACGCCCGCCGCCACGGCCACCCCGTGCTCGCCGTCCTGCGCGGCAGCGCCGTCAACCAGGACGGTGCCTCCAACGGCCTCACCGCCCCGTCCGGGCCCGCCCAGCAGCGGGTGATCCGGCAGGCCCTCGCCGCCGCCCGGCTCGACCCGTCCGAGGTCGACGCCGTCGAGGCGCACGGCACCGGCACCCGGCTCGGCGACCCGATCGAGGCGCAGGCCCTGCTCGCCACCTACGGGCAGCACCGGAGCGCCGAACAGCCGCTCTGGCTGGGCTCGTTGAAGTCCAACCTGGGCCACACCCAGGCTGCCGCCGGAGCCGCCGGCCTGATCAAGATGATCGGCGCGCTGCGGCACGGCGTCCTCCCCGCCACCCTGCACGTCGACGACCCCGCGCCCGAGGTCGACTGGTCCTCCGGCGGTGTCCGCCTCCTCACCGAGGCCCGCCCCTGGCCCGCGACCGGCCGCCCGCGCCGCGCCGCGGTCTCCGCCTTCGGCGTCAGCGGTACCAACGCCCACGTGATCATCGAGGAGCCGCCGACCGAGCCCCCGACGGAGCCGCAGACCGATCCGGCGGCCGAGCCGCAGACCGGCCCGTCGGCCGACACCGCGACCGACACCGCCGCCGGCGTGCCGCTGCCGTGGGTGGTGAGTGCCCGGAGCGCGGCCGCGCTGGTCGCGCAGGCCGGGCGGGTGGCCGACCGGCTGGACGGGACGCGGCACGCGCCCGCGGAGCTGGTCCGGACCCTGGCCGACGGCCGGGCCGCGTTCGAGCACCGGGCCGTGGTGGTGGCCGCCGACGCCGCCGGGGCCGCGGCCGGACTGCGGGCGCTGGCGGCCGGGGAACCGGCCGAGAACGTGGTGCGGGGCCGGGCCGACGGGGCGCCGCAGGTGGTGTTCGTGTTCCCCGGACACGGCTCGCAGTGGGCCGGGATGGCCCGCGAACTCCTCGCCACCGCACCGGTGTTCGCCGCCCGGATCGAGGAGTGCGCGCAGGCCCTCGCCCCGTACCTGGACTTCGACCTGCTCGCCGTGCTCCGGCAGGAGACCGACGCCGCCGACCTGGCCCGGGTCGAGGTCGCCCAACCCGCCCTGTGGGCCGTCCTGGTGGCGCTCGCCGCGCTCTGGGAGTCCCACGGGGTGCACCCGGACGCCGTGGTCGGGCACAGCCAGGGCGAGGTGGCCGCGGCCACCGTCGCCGGGGCACTCGGCCTGGACGACGCCGCGCTGATCGTCGCCGCCCGCAGCCGCATCCTGGCCCGCCTGGTCGGCCAGGGCTCGATGGCCTCGCTGGCGCTCTCCGCCGAGGAGGCCGAACGGCGCCTCGCCGCCTGGCCCGGCCGGCTCTCGGTGGCCACCGTCAACGGCCCCGGCCAGGTGGTGGTGGCCGGGCAGCAGGACGCCCTGGACGCACTGCTCGCCGCCTGCGAGGCCGACGGCGTCCGGGCCAAGCGGCTGCGCAACGCCACCCTGGCCGGGCACTCCCCGGTGATCGACCAGGTCCGGGACGAACTGCTGGCCGCCGTCGCCGCCGTCCGCCCCCGCCCGGGGCGGCTGCCGCTCTGGTCCACCGTCACCGCCGCCCCCGTCGAGGGCACCGCACTGGACGCCGCGCACTGGTACCGCAACCTGCGCGAGACCGTCCGCTTCGCCCCCGTCGTGGAGCAACTCGCCGACACCGCAAGGACGCTGTTCATCGAGGTCAGCCCGCACCCGGTGCTCACCGGCGCGATCCAGGACACCCTGGACGCCGGGGGTCGCGGCGGGGCCGCCGCCGAGACGCTGCGCCGCGACCACGGCGGCCCCGACCGCTTCCTGCTCGCCCTCGGCACCGCCCACACCCACGGCGTCCCGGTCGACCTCGGCCCGCTGACCGCCGGGGCCCGCCGGGTTCCGGCCGCGCTGCCCACCTACCCGTTCCAGCGCCGCCGCTACTGGCTGGACGCCGAACTCGGCCCGCTCACCGGCGCGTTCGCGCTGGAGACACCCGCCGAGGACGACACCCCGGAGGTCGGCGCGTTCGCGGCCGGACTGGCCGCCCTGCCCGCCGCCGAACGGGACGCCGCCCTGCTCGACCTGGTGCGCCGACAGGCCGCCGTCGCGCTCGGCCACCCCGACGAGGACGAGGTGTCCGCCGAACGGCCGTTCCGCGACCTGGGGTTCGAGTCGCTGACCGCCGTCGACCTGCGCAACCGGCTGAACACCGCGACCGGGCTGAAGCTGCCCGCCACGCTGCTCTTCGACCACCCCACCCCCGTCGCCGTCGCCGCCCACCTGGCCGCACAGCTGGACCGCGCCGCCGCCCCGGCCGGGAGCACCGAACTGCCCGACCTGCTGGAGAAGCTGGAGCAGTCCCTGCCCGGCACCGACGCCGACCGCCGGGAGCTGGCCGCCCGACTGGCCGCCCTCGCCGCCCGCCTCGCCCCCGAACCCCTCCGGGAACCCGACCCCGAACCCGACCTCGACCTCGAACTCGCCGACGACGACGACCTGTTCGCCGCACTCGACCGCGCCCGCCCCGCCGGCGCCCGCACCGGAAGGAACCGCGACGGTGGCCGATGAGGAGAAGCTCCGCCAGTACCTGCGGCGCGCCCTGACCGACCTGCGCGAAGCCCAGCAGCAGCTCGAACAGGCCGAGGCCGACCGCACCGAGCCGATCGCCGTGATCGGCACCGCCTGCCGCCTCCCCGGCGCCGACTCGCCCGAACAGCTCTGGCAGCTGCTGCTGGACGAGCGCGACGCCACCGGCGACTGGCCCACCGACCGCGGCTGGGACGTCGACACCCTGTACCACCCCGACCCGGCCGTCCCCGGCACCAGCTACACCGTCCGCGGCGGATTCCGGTACGACGCCGCCGAGTTCGACGCCGCGTTCTTCGGCCTCTCGCCGCGCGAGGCCCTCGCCACCGACCCCCAGCAGCGCCTGCTGCTGGAGACCACCTGGCACGCCCTGGAACACGCCGGACTCGACCCGGAGAGTCTGCGCGGCAGCCGCACCGCCGTCTACACCGGCCTCACCGCGCAGGACTACCACACCCGCCCCGGCGCGGCCCGCCCCGAGCTGGAGGGCCACCTCGGCCTCGGCAACCTCCCCAGCGTCGCCTCCGGCCGGATCTCCTACCTCCTCGGCCTGACCGGCCCCGCCCTCACCGTCGACACCGCCTGCTCCTCCTCCCTGGTCGCCCTGCACCTGGCCGTCCGCGCGCTGCGCGCCGGCGAGAGCGACCTCGCCCTCGCCGGCGGCGTCACCGTGATGTCCTCACCCACCGGCTTCGTCGAGTTCTCCCGCCAGCGCGGCCTCTCCCCGGACGGCCGCTGCCGCTCCTACGCGGCCGCCGCCGACGGCACCGGCTGGGCCGAGGGCGCGGGCGTCCTGGTCCTGGAACGGCTCTCCGACGCCCGCCGCCACGGCCACCGGGTGCTCGCCGTGGTCCGCGGCAGCGCCGTCAACCAGGACGGCGCCTCCAACGGCCTCACCGCCCCGTCCGGGCCCGCCCAGCAGCGGGTGATCCGGCAGGCGCTCGCCGACGCCGGACTCGACCCGTCCGAGGTCGACGCCGTCGAGGGCCACGGCACCGGCACCACCCTCGGCGATCCGATCGAGGCCCAGGCCCTGCAAGCCGTCTACGGCGCCGGACGGAACGCCGAACGGCCGCTGCTGCTCGGCTCGTTGAAGTCCAACCTGGGCCACACCGCCGCCGCGGCCGGCGTCGCGGGCGTCATCAAGACCGTCGAGGCACTGCGCCACGGCGTCCTGCCCCGCACCCTGCACGTGGACGCGCCGACCCCGCACGTCGCCTGGGACGGCGGCGGCGTCGCCCTGCTGACCGAGCGCCGCCCCTGGCCGGAGACCGGCCGCCCGCGCCGGGCCGGGGTCTCCGCGTTCGGCGTCAGCGGCACCAACGCCCATGTGGTCCTGGAGCAGTGGACCGAACCGGAGGAAGCCCCCGCGCCGGAGGAGGAGCCCGCCGACGCGCCGCTGCCGTGGGTGCTCAGCGCCCGCACCGAGGGCGCGCTGCGGGCCCGCGCCGGACAGCTCGCCGACCTCCTCGCCGCCGACGGCCCCGGCGCCGCCGCCGCACTCGCCCGGGCGGCCGCCGCCCTGCCCCGCCACCCGCTGCGCGCCGTGCTCGCCGCCCGCCCCGAACGGGCCGCCGCACAGCTGGCGGCCTTCGCCCGGGGCACCGGCGAACCGCCCCGGGCCGCCGCGGGCGGGCGGACCGCCTTCCTGTTCACCGGCCAGGGCGCGCAACGCCCCGGCATGGGCGCCGAGTTGTACCGGACGTACCCGGCCTTCGCCGCCGCCTTCGACGAGGCCACCGCCGCCTTCCACCCGCACCTGCCGTACTCCGTGGCGGAGACCGTGCTGCGCACCGGCGACGCCGACCTGCTGAACCGCACCGCGTACACCCAGCCCGCGCTGTTCGTCCTGCAGACCGCGCTGTTGCGGCTGCTGGAGTCCTGGGGCGTCCGCCCCGACCTGGTCGCCGGGCACTCGATCGGCGCACTGGCCGCCGCGCACGCCGCCGGAGTGCTCGAACTCGCCGACGCCGCCGCCCTGGTGGCCACCCGCGCCACCCTGATGCAGGGCCTGCCCGCAGGCGGCGCGATGGCCGCCCTGGAGGCCGACGAGATCGAGGCACTGGCCGAACTCGCCCGCCACCAGGGCACGGTGGACCTGGCCGCCGTCAACGGCCCGCGCGCCGTGGTGGTCTCCGGCCGCGCGGACGCCGTCGAACAGGTCGCCGAGGCGTTCCGGGCCCGCGGCCGCCGAGCGGCCCGGCTCCGGGTCAGCCACGCCTTCCACTCGCACCTGATGGACCCCGTCCTCGACGAACTGCGCAGCGCCGCCAAGGAACTGACCCCGCACGAACCGACCGTGACCGTGGTCTCCGACCTGACCGGACGCCCCGCCGCCCCCGCCGAACTCGCCGACCCCGAGTACTGGGCCGCGCACGCCCGCCGCCCCGTCCGCTTCCTGGACGCCGTCCGCACCCTGCGCGCCGAGGGCGCCACCCGGTTCCTCGAACTCGGCCCCGACGGCATCCTCACCGCCCTCGCCAAGGACGCCCTCGCCGACGAGGACCCCGACCGGGCCCGCCGCCGACCCGCCGTCCTCGCCGCCGCGCTGCGCCGCGGCCGCCCCGAACCGGACACCCTGCTCGACGCCGTCGGCCGCCTGCACGCCGCCGGCGCCCCCGTCGACTGGACCGCCCCGCTCGGCGGCCCCCCCACCCGCCGGACCGCCCTCCCCGGCTACCCCTTCGACCGCCGCCGCCACTGGCTGGACGCCGGCCCCGCCACCGCGCCCGCACCGGTCGCGCCCGCGCCCGCGCCCGCCGTCGGACGGCTGGACGGGCTGGCGGGTCGTGAACTGCTGGACGCCCTGCACGAGTTGGTGACAGCGGAGGCCGCCGCCGTGCTCGGCCACCCCGATCCGGCCGGGCTGCCCGCCGACGCCCCGTTCGTGGAGATCGGCTTCGACTCGCTCACCGCCACCGAACTCGCCGAACGGCTCTCCGCCGCCACCGGTCTGCGCCTGTCCGGCGCGCTGACCATCCACCACCCCGACCCCGCCGCCCTCGCCGAGCACCTGCACCGCGAACTGGCGGACCGCCGGGGCCCCGGACCGGCCGCCGCCGAACCCCTGGCCGAGGTCTACCTGAGCCTCTGCCGGGCCGGACGCATCCCCGCCGCCACCCAGGTGCTGCTGGCCGCCTCCGAACTGCGCACCGGCTTCGACACCGACGGACGCGCCGGGCACGCCGTCCCGCCGGTCGCGCTCGCCGACGGGCCCGGGCCCGCCCTGGTCTGCTTCCCCGCACTGACCGCCCTCTCCGGCCCGCACGAGTACGCCCGGTTCGGCCGCGCCCTCGACGGCCGGCGCACCGCGCACGCCGTCCCCGCGCCCGGCTACCGCCCCGGCAGTGCCCTGCCCGACAGCGCCGAGGCGTTCGTCGCCCTCCAGGCCGACGCCGTCCAACAGCTCTACGGGGAAAGGCCGTTCGCCGTCCTCGGCCGCTCCCTCGGCGGATGCGTGGCGCACGCCGTCACCGCCGAACTGGAACGGCGCGGCGTCCGGCCGCTCGGGCTCGCGCTGGTCGACAGCTTCCCGATGGACACCGCGACACTGCCCGGCCTGGACTGGTGGATGCCCGCCATGGTCAACGGCATGCTCGACCGGATCGGCGACCAGGACCTCACCTTCACCGACACCGGCCTCACCGCCATGGGCGCCTACCTCCGCACCTTCGGCCCCTGGCAGCCCACCCCGATCCGCACCCCCACCCTCCTGCTGCGCGCCGACACCCCCCTCCCCGGCACCCCGCCCGACACCCCGGACTGGCACGCCTTCTGGCGCCCCCCGCACCGGACCCAGGACATCCCCGGCGACCACTTCACCGTCCTGGAAGAGCACTCCACCACCACCGCCGACACCGTCCACGACTGGCTCACCACGCTGGCCGCACGGCCTTGACGACACACCCCCGCCTGCGGCGGCCCTCCGGGCGACAACCCTGCTTGTCGGGTCGGCCTGGCGGTGGGCGGTCGACGTGCGGTGTGTCCGTCGATGACAACCAAAGTTGTCGGGAGGAGGGTCAGGAGTGGGTGACAACCTGGGTTGTCGCGGGGGTGGGTTCGGGGCGGGGCCAGCGTTTGCGGGCGGCCTGGCGGGTGATGCCGAGGAGGTGGCCGAGGTCGGCGTAGGAGGCTCCGGCGGCGAGGGCTTCGCGGGCCAGGCGGTCGACGCGGGCGGCGGCGGCGCGGCGTTCGGTCTCGGCGGCGGTGAGGGCGGCGAGCGGCCCCGGGGCCGGGTCGGTGGTGAGCAGGGGGCGCAGGCAGGGGCCGAGCAGGGCGGTCAGCTGTTCGGCGGGGGCCTCGTCGACCTCGGGGACGCGCAGCAGGTAGCGGGAGACCAGCAGGCCGAGCACCACCGTCCCGACCAGGGTGGCGCGCAGTTCGACGTCCTCGCCGGTGAGGGCGTCGGCGAGGGGGCTGTTGCCGGGGTCGGCGACCGCGCAGCGGACCGCCTCGGCGGCCTGGGGGTGCGTCAGCATCGAGCGCAGGACGGGCATGCTGCGGTCGGGCCGGCCGTCGATGTCGGCGAGGACGTGCGCCAGCAGGCGTTCGCCGAGCTGCTCGGGCGGGCCGGAGAGCGCGCCGCCGAAGGAGAGGCCGATCTCCGAGACGGCGTCGAACAGGCCCTCCTTGGAGCCGAAGTACTTCATCACCAGCGCCGGGTCGACCCCGGCGCGGTGGGCCACCGCCCGGACGGTGGTCTGCTCGTAGCCGTGCGTGGAGAACAGCTCCCGGGCGGCCGCCAGGATCGCCTGCCGGCTGCGGGTCCGTCGGGCGCCGGGGCCGTCCTGCTCGGGTGCCGTCATGCCGCCTCCTCGGGGCCGAAAGTTCAACGCTCGTTGACCAAAGATCGGGGCGTCCCTACCATGAAGCAGTCTACAAGCGTCGACCGCGGTCGAACCCTCGGCGCTTCCTCCGCCCTGCGCTCCAGGAGCCCGTCATGACCACTCATGACCAGTCACCCCCCGCCACCGGCACCCCGATCGAGGCGCCCGCGGCACCGGTACCACCCCAGTCCCAGTCCCAGTCCCAGCCCCAGCCCCAGGGCCCGGCCCCGTCCAAGGCCGGCGCGCTCGCCCTCGCGGTCATCGTCACCTGCCAGTTGATGGTGGCGGTGGACGGCAACATCGTGAACATCGCGCTGCCCCGCATCCAGTCCGGCCTGGGCTTCTCGCCGGGCGGCCTGGCCTGGGTGTTCAGCGCCTACTCGCTGGCCTTCGGCGGCCTGCTGCTGCTCGGCGGCCGGACCAGCGACGTGCTCGGCCGCCGCCGGATGTTCGCCTGGGGCCTGCTCACCGTGGTGGCGGCCTCGCTGCTCGGCGGCCTCGCCCCGAACGCGGGCGTGCTGATCGCGGCCCGCGCCCTGCAGGGCGTCGGCTTCGCGTTCGCCGCGCCCGCCGCGCTCTCGCTGATCGCCGTGACCTTCGCCGAGGGCCCCGAACGCAACCGGGCGCTGGGCGTGTTCTCCACCGTCGCGGGCCTCGGCATCACGCTCGGACTGATCCTCGGCGGCCTGCTGACCACGCTCTCCTGGCGGCTGGTGTTCTTCGTCAACGTGCCGATCGGCCTGGCCGCCGTCCTGCTGGCGTACCGTCACCTGCCGGAGACCGCCAAGCACCCCGGCCGCCTCGACGTGCTCGGCGCGCTCACCTCCACGGCGGGCTCCACGGCCGTGGTGTTCGGCCTGATCCACGCCTCCTCGGCGGGCTGGGGCTCGACCGCGACCGTGACCGCGCTGGTCCTCGGCGTGCTGCTGCTGGCCGCGTTCGTGCTGAGCCAGGCCAGGGTGAGCCGCCCGCTGATCCCGCTGTCGCTGTTCGCCCGCCGCGACCGCTCCGCCGCCTACGCGGTCTTCCTGCTGCTGTTCGCGGCGATGAGCGGCACCTACTTCCTGCTGTCGCTGTACGTCCAGGACGGCCTGGGCCTGCACCCGCTGACCGCCGGACTGGCGTTCCTGCCGCTGGCGGTCGCCCAGTTCCTCACCGCCCGCAACGCCTCGAAGCTGATCCCCCGGTTCGGCGCCAAGGCCCTGATCGTCACCGGCGCCGCCCTGCTGCTCGCCGACAGCCTGTGGCTGGCCGCCACCGGGCCGGAAAGCGGCTACTGGGACGGCCTGTTCGGGCCGCTGCTGCTGCTCGGCGCGGGCCTCGGCCTGGGCTTCGTCCCGCTCAACATGACCATCCTGTCCGGCCTCGCCCCGAAGGAGACCGGCGCCGCCTCCGGCCTGCTCCAGGCCGTCCAGCAGATCGGCCTCTCGCTCGGCGTCGCCGTCCTGGTCACCGTCTACGGCCGCACCCTGCACGGCGCCGCCCACCCCGGCCGCCCCGAACTCGCGCACGGCCTGGCCACCGCCGTCACCGCCGCCGCCGCGTTCAGCGGCCTCGCCGTCCTGATCGCCCTGTTCGTCATCACCCGTACGCAGAAGAAGAACTGACGGAGCATCGGAAAAACCCGGCGCGCCCGCAGCAGCGGGCGCGCCCCCGCAAGGCACCTGCCCCGCAAAGCACTCGCCCCGCAAAGCACCTGCCCCGGCAGGCACCAGCCCCGAAAGGCCCCGCCCGTGAGCACACCGCAGCACCTGCACCTGTCCGCCGCCCTGGACGGCGCGGGCTGGCACCCCGCCGCCCGCCACCTGGCCGACGGCGCACCGCGGTTCGACCTCGACCACTGGGCCGGGCAGGCCGCCCTCGCGGAGGCCGCGCTGCTGGACTTCGTCACCGTCGAGGACCCGCTGTCCCGGCTCCCCGGCCCCGCCGAGGACCTCGACCGCCGCCTCGGCCACACCCTGCGCCGCCTCGACGCGCTCACCCTGGCCGGGGCGCTCGCCGCCCGCACCCGGCACCTGGGCATCGTCCCCACCGTCGTCCTCAACACCGCCCGGCCCGCGCCGATCGCCAAGGCGACAGCCACCCTCGACCACCTCACCGCCGGCCGGGCCGGGGTCCGCACCCAGCTCAGCCCGGCCAAGCCGATCCCGCTGGAGACCCTGTTCCTGCCCGAGGTGCAGGAGCAGATCGGCCACAGCTTCGACCGCGCCGCCGAACTCGTCGCCGTGCTGCGCGCCCTCTGGGACGGCGTCGAGGACGAGGCGGCGCTGGCCGCGCTCGCCCCCGGCCGCTTCGCCACCGGCCCCGACCTGCCCGGCGAGTGGAGCCCCGACCCATCCCCGTCCACCGCGCCCCGCCCCCCGCAGGGCCACCCCGTGGTCTTCACCCTCGCCCACATCCGCATCCCCTGGCGCTACGGCGCCCGCGCCGCCGACGTGGTCGCGATCACCCCGCACAGCACCGAGGACATCCGCAACGCCGTCGGGGTGATCCGCACCGAGCAGGCCGCCGCCGGACGGGCCGACCGCACCGTGCACGTCTTCGCCGACCTGCTCGTCCACCTCGACGAGAAGCCCGGCGCCGCCGCCGACCGGCGCGCGCTCCTCGACGAGACCCTCGGCGAGGAGCACACCTCCGACGCCCTGGTCTTCGCCGGCACCCCCGCCGAACTCGCCGACCTGCTCCAGGACTGGCAGGCCGCCGGACTCACCGGCTACCGGCTGCGCCCCGCCAGCACCGCCCACGACCTGCCCGCGCTGGCCACCGGGCTCGCCCCCGAACTCCAGCGGCGCGGCGTCCACCGCACCGCCTACGCCGAGGAGACCCTGCGCGAACGGCTCGGTCTCGGCGCCCCCTGACCGCCCGCCCCGCCCGGACGCGGCACGGCCCGCCGCCCGCCGGCGTGCCGCGCCCCGTCCCCCTCCTCGGGGGAGCGGACCGGCTCCGGGCGGGCCTGCTCCGGGCGGGCCTGCTCCGCGCGGGCCGGCCCGGAGCGGACCAGTTCCGAACGGGCCAGCTCCGCCCGGCCCTTGACGCGCAGTTTCCGGTAGGTGTGGGTGAGGTGCTGCTCGACCGTGCTGACCGTGATGAACAGCCGCTCGGCGATCTCCCGGTTCGAGTGCCCGGCCGCGGCCAGCTCGGCCACCCGCCGCTCCGAGGCGCTCAGCCCCCACTCGTCCCCGTCGGCGGACGCCCGCAGCCGCTCCAGCAGCGGCCGCAGCCCCGCCGCCTCCGCCAGCTCCCGGGCCCGGCGCAGCGCCTCCCGGCCCGGCCGGTCCCGGCCCCCGGCCAGCTGCGCCTCGCCCAACTCGGCCAGTGTCCAGGCCAGTTCGACGGAGTCCAGGCCCTCCAGCCGGTCCGCGGCGGCGGTCAGCAGCTCGATCCGGTCGGCCGGCTCGCAGGCCGCCAGCGCCCGCAGCGACAGGCCCGCCGTGCGCGGCGCGCCCGCCGCCGGGTGCGCGACCTGCTCGCGCGCCAGCTCCCGGGCCCGCGCGGGCCGGCCGAGCAGCAGCAGGGCCCGGGCCGCGTCGCCCCGCCAGGGCAGGAAGGACGGCACGTCGAAACCCCACTCCTGGAGCAGCCGCCCGCACCGGGCGAAGTCCTCCAGCGCCGCGTCCGGCGCGCCCGACGCCAGCCGGTGCCGGCCGCGCGCGTGCAGGAACTGCGCCCCGTAGCGGGAGCGGTGCAGCCGCTCCGGCAGCGCCGGGAGCCGGCGCTCCGCGTCCGGGCGCGGGCCCAGCCCGGCGGCGGACAGCAGCAGCGCGGACAGCGGCGCGCCCACCCACACCCCCCAGCCGTCCGGGGGCAGCAGCTCCAGCGCCCGGGCGGCGTGCCGCTCGGCGGCCCGCAGCCCGCCGGTGCGCAGCGACACCTCGGCCAGCGTCGCGGTCAGCACGGCCTGCCAGACCGGTATCCGGCGCGCCCCGGCCTCGCGCAGCAGCCCGGCGCACCAGGGTTCGGCCTCGGCGGCCCGGTCCGCGTACAGCAGGACGTGCAGCGCGGAGACCAGCGCGCCGAAGGTGCCGTCCTCCAACGGCGTGGTGCGCAGCACCAGTTCGGCGGTCCGCAGGTCCTCCTCGGTGGCGCCCGCGCGGAGCACCCGGGGGAGGGCCAGCGAGGAGCGCTGCTGCGGCTCGTCCAGCGGCAGGCCGTCCGGCGGCAGGGGCCGCCCGGTGGGGACGAGGTGCGGCGAGAGCGCCCGCAACTGTTCGAGCGCGCGGGCGAGTTCGGCCCGGTCGGCGGGGGCGGCGGGCTCCGGCCGGGCGGCCAGGCCGGTCAGCTCGTCCTCGGTGCCGTGCCAGGCCAGCATCCGCAGCACGCTGGTGCGCTGACGGTCCGTCAGCTCGTGCGGGCGCTCGGCCAGCACCCGCACGTGCCGGTACGCGGAGCGCGGGTCGCCGCGGAACCGCACCGTGGCACGGGCCAGCACCAGTTCGGGGTCGGCCGGGTCGGCGGCCGCGGCCAGCACCAGGCAGGACTCCGCGAACCCCGGGTCGTCCCGGCGCAGCGCCGCCGCCGCGGCCTCCCGCAGCACCTGCCCGGCCCAGCCCGGCGAGCCGTCCCGGGCCGCCAGCAGGTGCCCGGCGACGGCCTCCGGGTCCGCCCCCGACTCGTACACCAGCCGGGCGGCGCGCAGTTCGCGGTCGGTCAGCTCGGCGTCGCCGAGGCCGTCCAGCACGGCCCGGGCCATCGCCGGGTCGCGCAGCCGGCCGTCCTCGACCAGCCCGGCGGCGGTCAGCGCCGCCAGCGCGCCGGGCACGGGGCGGCCCAGCAGCCGGGGCAGCAGCGCCGTCGAACCGGAGCAGGTCAGCACGGCCAGCGCCCGGGCCGGTTCGGCGGCGGCCGGGCCGACCCGGTGCAGGCAGGCCCGCACCGCGAGCGCGAACGCCGGGCCGGGGCGCGGCGCCGTCGGCCCGTCGGCCGGGTCCGCGGAGGCGGTGTCCTCGGCGAGGGCGCGCAGCAGCAGCGGGTTGCCGCCGGTGGTCCGGTACCAGGCCGCGGCGTCGGTGCGGCGGCCCGGCAGCAGCCGCTCCAGCAGCGCGGCGGTGCCCGCGGGGGAGAGCCGGTCCACCCGCAGCCGGGCCAGGTCCGGCAGCCGCAGCAGCGCCGCCCACCAGTCGCGGTCCGCGCCCGGGTCGCTCGGTGGGTCCGGCTCGGTGACCAGCAGCAGCACCCGGGCCTCGGGGGCGCGGGCGGCGAGCTGCACCAGGGCCTGCTGGGACGCCGGGTCGGCGTGCCGCAGGTCGTCGACGGCCAGCACCAGCGGCACCCGGGCCGACCAGTCGGCCAGCAGCGCCCACAGCTCCTGGTGCACCCGGGACGGCACCCGGCCCGCCGCCAGCGGGTCGGCCGCGCAGGACTCGGTCGGCTCCGGTTCGGCGAGCAGCGCCGCCGCGGCCGCCCGGACCCCGGCGGGCAGCCCCGGCCGGCCCAGCAGCTGCTGGAGCACGCCGAAGCGCGCCGACCGCTCCGAGCAGCGCCCGGTGGCGGACAGCACCACCGCGCCGCGCCGGGCGGCGTGCCCGGTCAGGGAGCGCAGCAGGTCGGTCTTCCCGCAGGCGGCCGGGCCGGTGACGGCGAGCACGCCCCCGGCGCCCTCGGTGCAGGCGTCCAACAGGCCGGTGAATCGGTCGAGTTGCTCGTGGCGTTCGACGGGGACCACATCTGCTCCCGGTGGGTCGGACCGGGGCGGCCGCCGGCGCCGGCGCCCGTCCCGGTGCTGTCGCTGGGTGTCGCGTGTCCGTCGGACGGCGCTGTCCGGCCGGAGGGGTGGGGGCCGGATCGGCCCGGGACCGGGGCCGGGTCCGGCCCGGGGTCAGGCGGGGCGGCCCGCCGGGTCGGCGGCGAGCAGGCCCGCGAGCAGGTCGGCGAGGGCCTGCTGGTGGTCCGTCAGGAAGAAGTGCCCGCCGGGGTAGCTGCGGACCTCGGCCGGGCCCTCGGTGTGCCCGGACCAGGCCGCGGCCTCGGCGGGGGTCACCTTGTCGTCGCGGTCGCCGGTCAGCACCGTCACCGGGCAGGCCAGCAGCGGGCCCTCCCGGTGCGCGTAGGTCTCCACCGCCCGGTAGTCGGCGCGCAGCGGCGGCAGGAACAGTTCGCGCAGCTCCGGGTCAGCGAGCACGGTCGGCATCGTCCCGCCCAGCTCGGCGAGTTCGGCCAGCAGCAGTTCGTCGGGCGCGTCGTGCAGGCCCTTCTCGCCCCGGACGGCGGACGGCGCGCGCCGCCCGGAGACGACCAGCAGCCGGGGCCCGCGCCCGGTCGCCGCGACGAGCCGGCGGGCGGTCTCGTAGGCGAGCAGCGCGCCCATCGAATGGCCGAGCAGCGCGGCCGGCGCGCCGGCCGTCCAGTCGGGCAGCAGCACCTCGGCGATCCGGTCGGCGAGCCGGTGCAGGTCGTCCACCGGCGGTTCGGCGTACCGGTCCTGACGGCCCGGGTACTGCACGGCCGTCACCGCGACCCGGCCCTCCAGCGCCGCCGACAGCGGGTGCCAGAAGCTCGCCGACCCGCCCGCGTGCGCGAAGCACAGCAGCCGCGGCGCGGCCGGGGGCGCGGAGTGGTAGCGGCGCAGCCACAGGTCGGAGTTCATACGGTCGTGCTCCCCTCGGTAGCGGCGGTCGGACGCCACCGGCCGCCCTGATGGTCGGGATCGTACGCGGGTCGCCGGTCGCGGAGGCGTCTCATCCGACCGGGCTCCCGGCGCCGACGGCGGCCAGCAGGCTCGCGGTGTAGGGGTGCCGGGGGCGGTCGAAGACCTCGTGGACGTCGCCGGTCTCGACGGCCTCGCCGTCCTTCATCACGATCAGCCGGTCGCTCACGTGGTGCACCACGGCGAGGTCGTGCGAGATGAACAGCATGGCGAGGCCGAGTTCGCGCTGCAGCTCGGTGAGCAGGTCGAGGACCTGGGCCTGCACGGAGACGTCGAGCGCGGAGACCGGCTCGTCGCAGACCAGCAGGCGGGGTTCGACGGCCAGCGCCCGGGCGACGGCGACGCGCTGGCGCTGGCCGCCGGAGAGCCGGGCCGGGCGGGAGCGCAGCACGGTGCCGGGCAGGCCGACCTGGTCGAGGAGCTCCCGGGCCCGGGCGTCCCGGGCGGCCCGGGGCAGGCCGGTGACGGCGAGGGCGTCGCCGAGCAGGCGGCGCACGTCGTGGCGCGGGTCGAAGGAGCCCAGCGGGTCCTGCTGCACCACCTGGACCAGGCGGCGGTGCGGCCGCCGCCGACGCTCCGTCAGCTCCGACCAGGGCAGGCCGGCGAACCGCACGGTGCCCGCGTCGGGCGCCAGCAGGCCGAGCGCGATCCGGGCCACCGTGGTCTTCCCGGAGCCGGACTCGCCGACCAGGCCCAGCGTCTCGCCCGCCGCCACCCGGAACGACACGTCCCGCACCACGGGCCGGCCCCGGTACGCCTTGGACAGGCCCTCCACGGCCAGCAGCACCGGCCGGTCGGCGGACGCCGGCGGTGCGGCGAGCAGCACCGGTTCGGCGAGCGGCAGCAGCACCGGCGAGGCGAGCGGCACCGGCGAGGCGAGCGGCAGCGGCGGGACGGGCGGCAACGGCGCGGCGGACGGCAGCTCCTCGCCCGGGTGCCAGCAGCGCGCGCCGCGGCCCTCCGGCCCGGCGGCGGGCGGCAGCGAGGTCAGGCAGCGCTCCTCGGCCAGCGCGCAGCGGGACGCGTAGGCGCAGCCCGCGGGGCCGGGCGCGGGGAGGTCGGCCGGGGCGGGGCGGACCGACAGTCGCCCGCCCTTGCGGTCGCGGTGCGGGACGGCGGCCAGCAGCGCCCGGGTGTAGGGGTGCCGCGGGTCGCCGAGCACCTGCTCGACCGGGCCGTGCTCGACCACGGCGCCGCCGTACATCACGGCGACCCGGTGGGCGAGCCGGCCGACCACCGCCAGGTCGTGGCTGATCAGCAGCAGCGAGGTGCCGTCGTCCAGCAGCTCCTTGAGCAGGTCGAGGACCTGGGCCTGCACGGTGGCGTCCAGCGCGGTGGTGGGTTCGTCCGCGATCAGCAGGTCGGGGCCGCCGGCCAGCGCGGAGGCGATCAGGGCGCGCTGGCGCAGGCCGCCGGAGAGCTGGTGCGGGTACTGGCCGGCCCGGTGCCCGGGCTCGGGGACGCCGACGGCGGCGAGCAGTTCGAGGACCCGCTTGCGGGTCTCCGGGCGGGGCGCGGGCCGGTGCAGGCCCAGCACCTCGCCGATCTCCGCACCGACGGTGCGCAGCGGGTCGAGCGAGACCAGGGCGTCCTGCAGGACCAGGCCGATCCGGCGGCCGCGCACCCGGCGCCAGGCGCGCTCGTCCAGGCCGCGCAGCTCGGTGCCGTCGAACTCCAGCCGCTCGGCGGCGACTTCGGCGCCGCGCCCGGTCAGGCCGACCAGGGTGCGGGCGGTGACGCTCTTGCCGGAGCCGGACTCGCCGACCAGGGCCAGGCACTCGCCGCGCTCCAGCCGCAGCGCCACGTCGCGCACCGCGGGGACGCCGCCGAAGGAGACCCGCAGGCCGTCGACGGCGAGCAGGGGTGTGCCGGTACTCATGCGGACCTCCGGGTGAAGCGCTGCTGCAGGTGGCGGCCGACCACGGTGACGGCGACCACGGTGACGGTGACCGCCGCGCCCGGGAACACCCCGAGCCACCAGGCGGTCTCCAGGAAGCCCCGGCCCTCGGCCAGCATCGCGCCCCACTCGGGGGACGGCGGGCGCGGCCCGAGGCCGAGGAAGCTGAGCGCGGACGCGGCGATCAGCGCGCTGCCGAAGCCGACGGTGGCCAGCGTCAGCAGCGGGGCCAGCGAGTTCGGCAGGACGTGCCGCAGGACCAGCCGCCAACGCGGCACGCCCAGCGCGACCGCCGCCTCCACGTAGCCGGAGCGGCGGACCAGCAGCGCCTCGGAGCGCACCATCCGCCCGTAGCCGGGCACCAGGGCGAAGCCGATGGCGAGCACCAGGTTGCCGGTGCCGGTGCCCAGCACGGTGATCACCAGCAGTGCCAGCAGCGTCGCGGGCAGCGCCAGCAGCACGTCGGCGGCGCGCATCAGCACCTGGTCGGCGTACCGGCCGCCGAGCGCCGCGGCCAGGCCGAGGACGGCGCCGCCGGCCACCGCGATCAGGGTCGAGCCGAAGCCGATGGCCAGCGCCGGGCCCGCGCCGTGCACCAGCCGCGACCACAGGTCGCGGCCCAACTGGTCGGTGCCCAGCAGGTGTGCGGAGCCCGGGCCCTGCAGGGCGTGCACCGGGTCGGTGGCGGTCGGCGGGGCCGCCGCGAACAGGCCGGGCGCGGCCGCGGCCAGCACGATCAGCGCCAGCACCGTCCCGGCCGCCAGCACCGCCCACGGCGGCACCAGGGACCGGGCGGCGGAGCGCCGGGTCGGAAGAGCGAGGGACACCGGATCACCTGTTCCCGAGTCGGGGGTCGAGCACGGTGTAGAGCAGGTCCACCACCGCGGAGATCAGCACGAACGCCAGCGCGGACAGCAGCACCACGCCGATCACCACCGGCACGTCCCGGCTGTTGACGGCGCCGAGCACCAGCGCGCCCACCCCGGGGCGGCCGAACACCGACTCCACCAGCACCGTCCCGCCCAGCAGCGAGCCGGTCAGCCAGCCGGTCAGCGTCACCAGCGGCACCGCGGCGTGCCGCAGCGCGTGCCGCAGCACCAGCGCGGTGCGGCCGCGCCCGCGGGCCCGCACGGTGACCGCGAACGGCTGGGCGAGCGCCGCCTCCAGGCCCTCGCGCAGCACCTGGGCGAGCGTCCCGGCCAGCGGCAGCGCCAGCGTCACGGCGGGCAGCACCAGCGAGCCGAAGCCGTCCGCGCCGGCCACCGGGAACAGCCGCAGGTGGAACGAGAACACCGTCAGCAGCACCAGGCCCAGCCAGTACGACGGGGTCGAGACCGCGACCAGCTCCCAGCCGCCGGTCAGCGCCCGCAGCGCGGGCGGCCGCCCGGCCGTCGCGACCGCCGAGGCGATCGCCACCAGCAGGGCCAGCAGCACGGCCGCGCCGACCAGTTGCAGGGTCGGGCCGAGCTGCTCGGCGACCAGCCCGGCCACCGGGCGCTGCAACTGGTAGGACCGGCCGAGGTCGCCGTGCAGCAGCCGGCCCAGGAAGTCCAGGTACTGGGCGGGCACCGACCGGTCGAAGCCGAGCTGGCGGCGGATCTCCGCGCGGACCTCCGGCGAGGCGGTGGTGGACGGGCCGAGCAGCACCGCCACCGGGTCGCCGGGGACCAGTTGGAGCGCGGCGAACGCCAGCGTCGCCGCGCCGAACAGGACCGCGACCGCCCCGGCCAGCCGGTGCAGCACGGCCCGCAGCAGGGCCGGGCCCCGCGACGGCGCTGCCGCCGCCGCGAGGCCGGAGGGTGCGGGGTGCGCGGTCGTCACGGGGTGCGCCACGCGTCGTAGAAGTTCAGCCAGGTGTCGGAGTCGAAGCCCAGCCCGCCGACCTTCGCGGACACGCCGGTCAGCGCGTACGGGGTGTACACCGGGATCACGGTGGCCAGGTCGATCGCCCGGGCCTGCACCTGCCGGTAGACCTTGGCGCGCTGCTCCGGGTCGAGGGTGGTGCGGCCCTGGTCGGTCCACTCGTCGAGCTGCCGGTCGGGCAGGAAGGTCGCGTTGATGCCGCCCTTGGCCGGGTTGGAGCCGGAGTTGAAGAACAGCCAGAGCACGTCCGGTTCGAACCGGGCCCAGGCCATGTCCACCACGTTCGCCTTGCCGCCGTACACCAGGGTCGAGTACGCGCCGACGTCGAGCGCGGGTCGCTGCACCTCGACGCCGATCTTCTTCAGGTCGGCCTGGATGGCCTGGCCGAGGATGTCGCGGCTCTGCTGGGTGGCGTTCGCGGTCAGCTGCGGCCAGTTCAGGGTGAGCCGCCTGCCGTCCTTGGTGCGGTAGCCCTCGCCGTCCCGGGCGGTCCAACCGGCCTCGTCCAGCAGCTTGTTCGACAGGGCCTGGTCGTACGGCCAGGAGTTCTCCAGGTCCTTGTTGTAGCCGGGCGTGCTGGCGGAGATCGGGCTCCAGGCGCGCGGGAACTGGCCGAACTGGACGGTCTTCACGTCGAGGTCGAGGTCGATGCCGCGCTGCACCGCCTGCCGGACCTTCTGGTCGTCCAGCGGCGCCAGCGAGCCGTTCAGCCACAGGTTGTAGTTGCCGCCGGGCGAGGCCTGGGAGAGCAGCTTCAGCTGGGAGTTGGCCTTCACACCGGACACGCTCTGCGGCGGCACCGCCTTGGCCACCTGCACCTGGCCGCTGTTCAGCGCGCCGACCCGGACCGAGGCGTCGGGCAGGAACCGCACCACGAACTTGTCCAGGTGCGCGGGGCCGGTGTGCGCGGCCGTCGCCGGGCCCCACGCGTAGTCCGGGTTCTTCTCGAACACGGCCTCCTGGCCCTTGCTGTACGACACGAACCGGAACGGCCCGGTGCCGACGTCGGCCGCACCGCCCTGGCCGAGCTTCGCCGCGTTCTCGGTGAGCGCCTTCGGCGAGTAGAAGCCCAGGTAGGCGGTGGACGCGGCCTGCAGGAACGGCGCGGACGGCTGGGCGAACTCGACCTTCGCGGTGGCCGGGTCGACCACCGTGGTGCCGGTGTAGGAGCCCAGCAGGTTCGCCGCGTACTGCGACTTGGTCTCCTTCGCCACGATGTGGTCGAAGTTGGCCTTCACCGCGGCCGCGTCGAACGGCGTGCCGTCGTGGAACTTCACGTCGGTGCGCAGGTGGAAGGTGAAGCTCTTCAGGTCCGGGGCGACCTCCCACGAGGTGGCCAGCCACGGATGGAACTTGCCCTCCGCGTCCTCCGACACCAGCGAGTCGAAGACCTGCCGCTGCAGCTCCGCCGTCAGGTCCTGGGTCGACACGTGCGGGTCCCAGGACACCGGCTCGGTGTCGACCGCGTACGTCAGGGTGCCGCCCGCCACCGGCTTGCCCGCGTCCGCGGACGTGCCGCCGCCGGTGCCGGAGCAGCCGGCCAGCAGCAGGACGCCGGCGGCCGCGGCGGCGAGGACCCGGGCCGGGCCGGGTCTGTGGATGCGCATGGGAATCTTTCCTCCGAGCTTTCGAAGCTTTCGAACTGTTCACGAACGCGGCCGCTGTTTCCCGGTGTTGCGTTCTGATGACGGGACGGAGACCGGAGCCTCCTTCAACGGCCGATGTATGAAAGGGAGTTGACGATCCGTCCGGACCGGCGGAAGGCGCCGGCCGACCGGCCCGCTGTTAATCTCGAAAAATGACCGGAACATTGGACATCGGCGTGCTGCGCAGCCTCGCCGCGATCGGCGACCACGGCGGTTTCCACCGCGCCGCGGCGGCCCTGGGCATCTCCCAGTCCGCCGTCAGCCAGCACGTCCGCCGCCTGGAGCGCACCCTCGGCCGCCCTCTGGTCGAGCGCAGCGGCCGCGGCATCCGGTTCACCCCGGCCGGCGAACTCGCCCTCACCGAGGCCCGCCGGGTGCTCGCCGCCCACGACGAGGCACTCGTCCGGCTCGGCATCGCCGAACCCGCCGCGACCGGCTACCTGATCGGCTCCACCGAGCACGTCGCCGAACGCGTCCTGCCCGCCATCACCCGCACCGCCAGCGCCCAACTCCCCGGCCGCACCGTCCGGTTCAGGCTCGACCGGGGCGGCCGGCTGCACCAGGCGCTGGACGAGGGCGCGCTCGACGCCGCCGTCTTCATCGGCGACAACGGCGGCCGGCCCGGCGAACTCGCCGGCGGCGTCCCGCTGTCCTGGTTCGCCGCCCCCGAATGGGACCACCCCGCGCCCGGCGCGCCCGTCCCGCTGATCGCCATCGACGGGCCCTGCGTCCTGCGCGACCGCGCCCTGACCGCGCTGCGCACCGGCGGCCGCACCGTCACCGTGATCGCCGAGGCCGCCCAACTCGTCGGCGTCATCAGCGCGGTGCGCAGCGGACTGGGCGTCGCCCTGCTTGCCGACCAGGGCCCGCCGCCGCCCGGCCTGGTCCGCCTGAACGGACTCCCCGCCGTCCCGCCCGAACCCCTCT
The DNA here is from genome assembly GCF_044753345.1 of Kitasatospora sp. NPDC088391. NCBI lineage: Bacteria > Bacillati > Actinomycetota > Actinomycetes > Kitasatosporales > Streptomycetaceae > Kitasatospora > Kitasatospora sp. NPDC088391. The sequence continues at coordinate 32,383 of NZ_JBIVNB010000017.1, read as the reverse complement.
ACCTGCGCTACCGCGCGGGCGCGCCCAAGCAGTTGGCCGGAGTGCTGCGCGCCGCCCTGGACACCCTCGGCGGCAACATCCTCGGCGGCCAAGGGAGTTGACGGCAACGGCCGGACGGCGGGGCGGGCGCTCACCCGAGCCGCCGCCCGTAGTCGGTCAGCGCCGCCGCCCCGACCGCCAGCAGCGCCGCGTCCTCCTGCGGGGCGTGCACGCCCGCCGCCTGGACGTCCCGGAAGATCCGCTCCAACGGCCCGTCCTGCGACAGCGCCGCACTGCCCAGCAGGCGCACCGACAGCTCCACCGCCCGGGTCAGGTCGCGGATCACCGCGACCTTCGCCGACAGCGCCGCCGCCGCCGCCACCTCCTCGCCCCGGTCCAGCTTCCCGGCGATCGCCAGGATCAACTGCTCCGAGGTCGACAGCAGCACCTCGATCTCGCCCGCCGCCCGCCGGAACCGCTCGGTGGTGCCCACCGGACGGCCCAACCGGCTCGGCACCTTGGTGTACCCGGTGCGGTGCACCTCGTCCTGCGCCGCCCGGGCCGCGCCCAGGTACAGCGCCGACGAGATCAGCAGCAGCGCGTTGGCGTGCTCCCGGTCCGGCTCCGGGCCGGAGCCGGACCGCTCCGGCGTCCCGTAGCCGTCGAACTCGATCAGGTCCGCCGGGCCGACCTCCACCCCGGTGAACACCACCTCGTGGCTGACCGTGGCCCGCATCCCCAACTGCCGCCAGGTCGGCACGATCTCGATGCCCGGCGAGCCGCCCGGCACCACGAACACCGCCAGCCGCGGCACCGGCTCGTCCGTCACCGCCCACAGCAGGAAGTACGCCAGGCCCTCCGCGCCCGTCACGAACCGCTTCCGGCCGGTGATCGCCCAGCCGTCCGCGGTCCGCCGCGCCACCGTGCCGCCGCCCGGACCGGCGTCCGGCTCCGCCCGGGCGTGGTTGAGCAGCGTCGGACGCTCCGCCGACTCCGCCAGGATGCGCCGGTACAGGTCCGGCGGCCACGGCCGGCCGCTCTCCAGCACGTGCGGCACCAGCGTCATCGCGGCGATCAGCGCCACCGAGGTGTCGCCCCGGCCCAACGCCAGCAGGATGCGCGCCAGATCCGCGAACCCGACCCCGGGACCGCCCCACTCCTTCCCCACCGTCGCCGTCAACAGCCCCTCGTCGTGCAGCAGTCGCACCGCCGCGTGCGGGAACTCCCCGGTCCGGTCGTACGCGCCGGCGGTCTCCGCCAGCGCGGCGGTGATCCCGTCCAGCCGGGACAGGTCGGGCCGCGGCAGCCGGAAGCCGTCTGCGGCGGGGGAGTCGGGAACGGGCGGGGCGGAGCTGGTCATGACGCATCCTCGAACAGGGGCCGGCGGGCGGACGGACGGGCGGCGACGCGGAACCGGGCAGCCCGCCGCGGCGGCCGACCGGACCCGACGACGGGCACGACGGACACGGCGGACACGGCAGGGCGGCACCGACGGGGCAGACGGACGGAGCGGACAGGGCGGACAGGGAGGCCGCCACGGGGCACGGACACCGGGGCCGGGGCCGCGCGGAGGCGGCCGGCGATCAGCGTCCGGCGGTCGGGTTCAGCGACAGCGGGCGGAACCGACGAAACCGAAGTCGACGGCGCGACGGCTGGTCAGCAGCGGCGTCGGCGCGGGACACAGCCGCGGGCAGGCGAACACCGCGGCCGCACTCGGACCGCCGATCACCGCACACACGTTCCCGGACATGGCCCCGAGTCTGGTCGATCACAACTCCGCACGTCTACGCCCGACTTGTGATCGGAATCGAACACCCCCGCTTATCGGTCGGTCCGAGATGTCGGCCGGACCCCCATCGCGCCCGGAACGGAACGCGTAGGGTATGCCGGGTGACTGAGCAGACGCGCAACGTGGTCGGTGACCACGCCCGGGTGGACACGGTCGTACAGGCCCACCACGTCGGCACTGTGAACATCCATCAGCCCCGACTCCTCACTCATTGGCCGTCCTTCGAACTCCCTCCCGAACGAGCCCACTTCGTCGACCGGGAGGAGGAACAGGAGCGGATCGCCGCCCTGGGCGCCCCAGGCGGCGACGGCATCCGACCGGACAGGACCGGCGACGGCACCCGGCCGCGGATCGTCGCGGTCAGCGGCATCGGCGGAGTGGGCAAGACGACCCTGTGCGTCCGGGTCGGCCACCGACTGTCCGACGCCTACTCGGACGGCGCGTACTACCTCGACCTGGACGAGCACCGGCGCGACGGGGTGGTCGACCTCGCCGCCATCCTGATCGACGTCCTCCTCTCACTCGGGGTGGAACGCGAATGGCTGCGCCACGACTTCCGCGGCCTGGTCCGCCAGTTCTGGGACCGGACCAGGAACAAGCGCCTGCTCCTGGTGATCGACAACGCCCGTAGCGCGGCCGAGGCCGAATCCCTGCTGCCGGCCTCTGCCCGCAGCCTGGTCCTGGTCACCAGCCACGGCCCGCTGCACGGCCTCGGTCCGGCCGTCGAGGAGCTGGCCCTCTCCCCGCTCAGCGTCACGCACATCACCGAACTGCTGCGTCTGTTCTTCGGCGAGCAGCGCTGGTCCACCGCCGACCCGGCCGCCGTGCAGGCCCTGGCCGCAGTCTGCGGCGGACTCCCGAAGGCCGCAGAGGTGGCTGGCGACCTCGCTCGAAAGCTCCCGCACCGCGGCCTGGCCGCCCTGGCCGAACGCCTCACCGCGGACCTCCACGAGCGGGGCAGCGCCCCCGTGGAAGCGGTCTGGGACACGGCTTACGCCGAGCTGGCCCCGGACACCGCCCGGTTGTACCGCTACCTGCCCGAATGCCCCGGGCCGTTCGCCATCCTGCCGACCGCCGCCGCTCTGCTGGGCCTCGACCTGTTCGACGCCGAGGACGCCCTCGCCGAACTCGTCCAAGCCGGTCTGCTCGACTACCGGGCCGGTGGCTACCGGCAGCACGCCCTGGTCCGCAGCCACGCCCGCAGGGTCGGACGTATCACCGACCCCGACGGGACCGAGCTCGCCGAGGCCCGGGCCCGGCTGTTGCACTGGCTGCGCAGGCAGACCGCCCTGGCCGACTTGATGATCGCCGGGTCCCGGGCCACCGTCCAATCCCAACTCCCACCGCTGCCGGGGGTTCCGGACGCCGACCTGGGCAGTGTCCGGGCCGACGCGGTGCGCTGGATGGAGGCCAACCGGCACACCCTGTACGGTGCGGTCGGCCTCGCCTACGACAGCGGTCGGAACGAGGACGCCGTGGCCCTCACCGAATCCCTGTGGACGCACTTCCTCGACTACCCGAGGCACGTCGAGGTGACCGACCCCGTCGAGGGGTACCGCTCGGACGCCATCGACGCCTTCCGTACCGGCGTCGCCGCCGCCGACCGCACCGGGAACCTCCTCGCCCGGGTGCGGACCCGCAGCATGCTGGCCCGCCCGCTCTGGGAACAGGGGGGCTTCGACGAGGCCGCGGCCGCCCTGGAACAGGCCTGTGCGCTGGCGGGACTGCTCGACGACTCGTACGAACACCGGCGGATGGCCGGGTCAGCGATCGACTTCCGCGGCCAACTCGCCCTCGCCCGTGGAGAAACCGCTGCCAAGTACGGGGACCGGGCTGCCTCGCTCGCCGACTTCGCCGCCGCCCGCGCCGACTTCACCGCGGCCCGGGAGATCCAGAGCGCGATCGGCAACGCCTACGGCGCCGCGCTCCAGACCTATCAGCTGGCGAAGACCGAGGCCGCCGCCGGGGACCAGCCCGCCGCCGCCGAACTCTTCGAGCGGGCGCGGGCCGAGTTCACGGCCCTGTCGGGGCGGGAACGGATGGCCGCCCGGACTGCCTTCGGGCTGGCCCGGGCCCTGCGGCAACTCGGCCGCCACCCGGAGGCCGAGGCACTGCTGGCCGAGGCGCTGGCGAGCGCGGTCGCCCGGGGCTCCGGCTACGACGAGGCGCGGATCAGTTCCGAACTCGCCGAACTCGCCGACCAGGTCGGACGGCCCTCTGAGGCGGCCCGACACCGGGCCCGGGCGGCTGTCCTGCGGGCAGCGGCCGGAGCGGGGCAGGACAACGCCTGACACTGGAGCTGTCCCGGACGTCACAACTCGGCTTCCAACTCCTCCGGGTCGGCCGCACCCAGTTCCAGACGCACCGTCACCGTGTCGACGGTGCACTCGATGTCGACCGGGAGTTCTCCGGCGAGACGGGGGTGCGCCACCAGCCAGGCGTAGACCGCCGAGACCGCTGCGGCCGGATCGATCCGACGGATCCGGCCGTCCGCCCGATGCGGCGGGACGCGCAGGGCGAACGCGCCGTGGTGGCGGTGGACCAGCAGGCAGCGCTCGGGGGAGAGCAGGGCCGCGGCGATCCGGCAGCTGGGCAGTTCGTCGAGAACGTGCGCGGTCCAGCCAGCGACGGACCAGCGCCCCGTGCCGGGTCTGCGCCACAGGACCTCGGCGCTGCGCTGTTCGGCGAACCCCACTGCGCCGTGATGTGCGACCCGGTGGTGGAAGGGCAGCTCGGTGCTGTTCGGGAACCGTTCCACGCGTACCCGCCGACCCTCGACCTCGGCCCGCACCGCCAGGGACGAGGCGGGGGCGTGCGGTGCCACAGGGGGCGGCAGGAGCCGAGGTTTCGGCGGCGTTCGAGGGGGCGTCAGGTCGAGCAGCCGGTACAGTTCGGTGCGCAACAGCGGCAGCGCCCGGTCGGGATGGGCGAAGGTCTCGGCGGTGAATTCCGACGGATCGGGTCCAGTGGCCTTGCGCAGCAGCTCGGGCAGTTCGGAGGCCCGGGTGAAACGCGGTGCCGCCGCGAGCAACTGGGCCATCGGGGTGCCGGGGATCAGTTCGGTCCCGCCGTCGTACCCGTCCAGGATTACGGCGTGGCCGAGTGCGGCCGCGTACAGAGCGGTCGAGCCGTGGTCGGTGAGCACCGCGTCCGCCGCGATCAGGACGGATGCCCATTCCTGGTACGAGGAGGGCAACAGCAGACCGGCCCGCTGCGCGGGCAGGAGGTACTCGGCGAGGTTCTGGAGGCCCTTCTCGCTGACCTTGTTGGGGTGGATCACCAAGGCCACCCGGTAACTGTCCACAGGCAGACGAAGCGTCAGCTCCAGCGGCAGATCGTGGTGGCGGGCCAGCAGGCTCTCGTCCCCGTGGGTGCTCAGTACAGCCAGCAGGGTCTGGTCGTCGACGCCGAGGTCGGTCCGATACCTCTCCCGGAGTCCCAGGGAATCCCGCAGCCGGTCCAGTGTCGGATCGCCGACCACGACAGCCTTGGGGACCGACTGCGGGCAGTGTTCAGCGAGCCGAGCGAGCTCGGAGCCGTGTCCGAGACCGTGCAGGTCGGCCCACGGTTCTCCATCCTCCAGCAAGAACGCGGGGTCCAAACCGGACGGGATGCCTGGGGAACCCTCGTCGTGGAACGTCTTGTTGAACCCGGCCCCGTGCGGCAACAACGCCTTGGAGCGTGCGGAGAGACTGGTCAGCGCACCTTTGGGGCTGGCGAAGATGATCAGGTCGAAATGGTGTTCCCGGGCTTGCTCGAAGTCCATCACCCGGGCGCCCGAACGGTCCAGTGCTGCCAGCGCATCCATGTCGAACTCGGAGCCGGGCACCAGGGTGAACCAGCGGTCGATCCGATCATCGCCCTCGAACACCGGCAGCACGTCCAGCAGTCGGTGCAGCGTCACCGCCGAGCGGAACGCCAGGAGCACGGAGGGCTTGGTGGTCCGGCCTGCTTCAGGCATGAGCCGATGGTAGCGGCGTCTCCCGTCCGCCGCCCGCCGCATCAATAGAGATGACTACCCGTCAATGTCGCTGCCCCCGGACCGGAGCGCCGTCAGCCCGCCCCGGCCAGCTGGAGCGCGGCCTCCACGCCGGAGGCGACCGCCCCGGCGATCCAGGCGTGGTAGCGGGGCTGGCAGTGGTCGCCGGCGAAGAACAGCCGCCCGTCCACGGGCGAGGCCACGTGCGGGCCCAGCGACAGCAGTTGGCCCGGCGTCTCCACCACGGCCTCGCCGAGCGCCCAGCGGTTGCGCAGCCAGGACTGCGAGACGTGCCGGTCGGTGGCGTAGCGGCGGACGCGCTCGCCGAACAGCCCGGCCAGGTGGTCCAGCGCCTCGGTGTGCCGGTCGGCGGGGGTGAGGGCGTCGAAGCGCAGCGCGTCCTCGGCCCAGTTGTAGGCGGCCAGCACCACGCCGCCGGGCGCCCCGTCGGGGCCGGGGTGCGAGGGGAAGTAGACGAACCGGCTCGCCTCGTCGGAGACGCAGCCGCCGCCGACGGCGGGCACCGCCGGACCGTGCGGGCCCGGCCGGTGGGCGGGGCCCAGCCGGGCCCGCCAGGCGTCCTCGTCCCACTCCCACCAGCGCTCGGTGAACTCGACCAGCACCTTGTGCGCGGTGTCGTGCTTCAGCTCGTTGATCGCCCGCCGCTTGCCGTACGGCAGCAGCGGTTCGAAGGAGACGTGCCGCAGCGCCGCGAACGGCACCGCCAGCACCACCGCGTCGGCCCGGTACTCGCGGGCCGCGCCGCCGATCGCGCCCTCGCACGCCTCGTCCTCCGGCCCGGACTCCGGCTCGGCGACCACCGTCACCCCGCCGCCCTCGACCCGCACCCGGGTCACCACCCGGTCGCGCTCGACCGGCAGGCCCGCCGCCAGCGCCTCCGTCAGCGCGTCGGTGCCCGCCGTGAACTCGAAGTACGTCACCGACGGGTTGATGTCGGCGGCGTCGAACGCCGAGTGCAGGAAGCCGTAGGAGAGCCGGGAGGTCAGGTTCTCCAGGGTGCCCACCGCCTGCACCTGCGCGTCGTCCCAGCCCGCGGTCTCCCGCAGGTAGCGCAGCAGCGAGTACCCGTCCAGGTCGTACAGCAGCCGGGCCGTCCCGGCGACCCGCTCCTCGATCGGCTTGTCCCGCCAACTCCCGTCCGGGGCACGGTCCATGGTGTACGCGCGGGCGGTGTCCAGGGCCCGGTCGAGGGCCTCCGCCGCCGTCAGGCCGCTGTCCCACCCGAAGGACTTGTTCACCGGCCGCGGATCGGCCGCGTACGCCGCCTTCCCGACGGTCTGCCCGTTCACGTGCACCAGCCGCCCGCCCAGCCCCGGCGGCGCGGTGTACGGGGGAGCCCCGCCGGTGGCGAACTCCTCGCCCGTCCAGGAGCGGTACACCACCCGGGCGTCCCCCGAGGACAGGTCCGGCGCCGGCGGCACGTCCACCAGGTGGAACGGGCGGCGCGGCACGCCCAGGTGGTCGGCCAGCGCCAGGGTCAGCACGTGGCTGGACGGAATCCGCATCGCGCCCGCCTCGGCGTGCAGCCGCGGGTCCTGCCACACCTCGCCGCGGAAGGTCTTCACCCGCCCGCCGACCCGGCTCCGGTTCGCCTCCAGCACCCGCACCCGGTGCCCGGCCGCCCGCAGCAGCCGCGCGCACACCAGCCCCGCCACGCCCGCGCCCACCACCACGACCTCGCGCGGCGCGGTCCGGGGCAGCGACCGGCGGCCCGTCAGCAGCTTCAGGTAGTCGAGGGTCAGGTCCCGGTGCTCGGCGTCGGTGAGCAGGATGCGCCGCGCCATGGTGAGCGCCGCCTCCCGCCGCGCCGCGTCGTCGGCCGGGACAACGGCCGGAACGCCCGCCGCCCGGGAGGCTCCGGCCACGGGGCCCGCCAGTGCGGCGGCCGTCATCGCGCTGCCCGAACCGAGCAGCAGTCCACGTCGAGAGATCACCCGCCCACCCTGGCAGCCGCCCCCGCCCCGACACGCCGACTCCGCCCACGAACGGCCCCGCTCTCACCCGCCCGGAGGGCATCCGAAGCACCCTCCCGGCGGCGCGCGTCACCGGTGGCGGCCCCACCGGGCCGGTCGCCGGGCGGGCGGGCCGGAGGGCACCGGGTCCGGCCGGGGCGGCTCCGGGAACGCCTCGAAGAGCGCCAGGTCCGGGCGGGGCCGCTCCCGGAACGCCACGGCCAGCAGCACGCCGAGGAGCAGCCCGACCCCGGTGGCCGCCAGCGCCGCGCCGAAGGCCAGGCCGGACGCCGCCCACCAGGAACGGACCGCGCCCTCCTCCCAGGCCACGAACGGGCCGGCGGTCAGCAGCCCCGCCAGCACGCCGTACCCGGCGATCAGCATCCCGGGCGCGACCCGCCCGCCGCGGGCCTCCCGGTCCCGGGGCAGCACCACCAGGACCGTCAGGAGCAGCGACACCAGCAGGGCCGCGCTCCGCTCGGCGCCCCGGTTCGACACCCCCGGCAGGCCGTGCGCGAGCAGCGCGGTGCTCAGCGGCAGCCAGGCCAGCAGCACGAGCTGACGCCAGGTCAGCAGCCCGACCGGCCGCCACCGGTGCCCGGGCCGGGCCCGGGCCAGCCGCAGCGCCGCCACGGCCGCCGCCGCCCCCGCGCAGCCGACGGTCCACATCGCGGGTATCCCCGCGAACACCCCCGGATCGGCCTCCACCGGGAGCGCGGCGAGATCGTCCGGCAGCTCCGACCGGCTCCACCGCCCGTCGGGGGTGCGGACCAGGACGGTGCCCCAGTAGTGGTCCGGGAACTCCGCCAGGACGTTGTGCCCGCCGCCCGGCGCGTCCGCCAGCACCAGCCGGGACGGGTGCGCGGTCACCGGCGGTCCGGACGCCGGTGCCCCGGACGCCGATGACCCGGGCTCCGTCGACCACTCCGGCGGCCGGGGCGCGGACTCGTCGACCCGCCAGGTCAGCCCGCGGTCCGCGCTGACCTCCACCGGCCGGTCCTCGTCCGTCCTGCGGAAGCACGGCCCGTCCGGCTCCGGCAGGCAGACGCCCTGCTCGGCGGGCGGGGCCGGGTCCGCCGGGACCGCCCAGCGGTCGTTGCCCGCGGCGGCCGTCCAGTGCAGCCCGCCGTCGGGCGTCGTCCAGCGGTGGTGGACCCGGAGCATGACCGGCTGCCCGTCCTCGGTCCGCAGCACCGGCTGCCGACTCGCGATCTCCGCCGGGCCCGGCGTGTCCGCCACCAGCGCGGCCGCCACCAGCGGCACCGCCAGCACGCCCCACAGCCGCCGCCCGGACGGCCACCAGACCGACCGGTCCCGCCACAGCCACCAGGAGACGGCCAGCACGGGCAGCGCCAGCAGATCGGTCCGGTCCGCGACCGTCCGCCCGACCGGGAGACCCGTCCACGCACAGGCCCGGTACAGCAGTCCGGCCCCCGCGTCGGACGACTTGGCGACCGTGAACACCAGACCCGCCAGCACCGAACCGACCACCGCCGGACCGTCCCCGCGCAGCCGCGGCAGCACCAGCGCCGCCAGCAGCCCGCACAGCGGCGGCGCCACCACCAGCCACCCGAGGTCGCTCAGCTTGCCCGTCACCGGACCGGGCCAACCCGGCTTCCCCACCCGGTCGTTGACCACCATCACCAGCGCCGCCAGCACCGTCCCCGGATGTCCGGCCCACCGCAGTGCCGCTCCCACCGTCGTCCGCATGGGAACCAGTGTGCTGATCGTTCGTCACGCCCCGGCCACGGCACCGTCACACCCGGCGCACGCCCGCCGCGCCCCCGCCCGACGGCCGTCCCCGCGCCCGCCACGCCTTCGAACCCGCCGCGCGGCTCAGCCCGCGGCCGGGCCGTCCAGGTCCAGGCCGAGGACGCCCGTCCGGGTCGCGGCGCAGACCAGACCCCCGTCGGTGACGGTGAGGGCGAGCACCGGGGCCCCCAGGCGCGGGCCGACCAGGGCGGGGTGTTCGCCCCAGCGGGCGGCCCGCAGTTCGCCGTCGGCCCAGGCCACGGCGGCCATCAGCCCCTGCGGGGTCGAGGCGAGGGCGACGGCGGTGACGGGTGCCGGACGGTCGAACAGCGGCTCCGCCGGCGCCTCCTGACCGGGCGCCCAGGTCCGGACCGCGCCGTCCGGCCCGCCCGCGATCACCAGGACGGCACCGGCGTGCCGGACCACGTCCACCGCCGTCACCGCGCCGTCGACCCACGGCCCGGGCGAGGACACCGTCGCACCGCCGCCCTCCCGCAGGTGGAGCCGCCCGCCCGCGTCGCCGAGCACCAGCACCCCGGACCCGCCGCCCCGCGCGGCGATCGCCGTGACACCCCCCTCGGGCAGCCCCGGCAGCGCCGCCGCACCGGCGGCCGGGCCGTCCTCCGCGCCCGGCGGCCGGACCGACTCCACCGCCCCGCCGGGCAGCAGCAGGTGCAGCGTCCCGTCCGGGCCGGTGGCCAGGCCGACCGGCCCGGCCGCCGCCGGGAGCGGACCGGCGCTGCGCCCGCGCCCGGTCTCCGCGTCCAGCGTCCCGAGCTCCCCGCCGGCGACCACGGTCAGCCCGGACCCGGCCGACGGACCGTTCTCCCGGACGGCGAAGTCCACCGCGCCGGTCGGCGGGACGAAGGACCAACGCGACCTCCACGCCTGGCCGGTGAGCCCCGCGAGCCGATCGGCGAGCGGCCGGTCCGCGTCCGCCAGCCAGGCGTGCAGCACCTCCGCCCGGAGGTCCGGCGCGGTGTCGTCGGCCCCGGCCACCGCCCCGGCCGCCCACCACGCCCGGCGCAACGCGGCCCGCCCGCCCCAGGCCCCCTCCTCCTTCCCGTCCGTCCCGTCGTCGTCCCGCGCCAGGGCCAGTTCGACGGCCGACGGGTCGGCGTGCACCAGGACGGCCGGATCGCCCAGCAGCGGATCGGCGGAGTTCCCGGTCCGGACGGCGTGCCGCAGCAGCAGGCCGAGCCGGGCGGCGTCGCCCGGGCCCGGCCGCTCCGGCAGCAGGTTCTGACACAGGCTCAGGTGGTCCATGCCCCACTCGTCGAGGCGGGCGCCGAAGTCCCGCGGCCAGATCCGGTACCGGCCCCGCCCGTCCGGCGGCAGCAGCCTGGCCGCGGCCTCCTCGACGGCACCGGCGCCGCCCCCGCCCGGCAGGTCCGCCCAGACGGCCGGTTCCAGACCACCGCCGACGGAGGCCAGCGCGATCAGCGGCGCGCGCTCCCAACCCGACATGCCCGCCCACCAGAGCGCCGCCAGCGCCTCCGCCCGCTCCCCGAGCGGGGCGTCCGCGACGAGGGCCGCCTCCAACGCCGCCCCGGCCTCCGCCTCCGCCCCGGCCTCCGCCGGGGTTCCGGCCACCGTGCGCGCCGCCAGCAGGGCCAGCGCGGGGGAGGGGAACACCCCGTCCGGCAGCCGACGGCCCGTCAGCCCGGCGGCCCAGTCGGCGAACGCCGCCCGGTCGGTCCACTGCGGATCGTCCAGGTCGAGCACGGCGGCGGGGAGGTCGGCCAACTGCCCGGCGGACTCGACGACGATCCGCAGCCACGGCACGGCGAGCAGCGGACGCAGCACCTCGGCGGCGATCCGCTCCGCCGCGTCCGGCAGCAGGCCGTCGCCGCCGGCCCGGTCCAGGTCGGTGACCACCAGCACCCGCGGGACGCCGTCCACCAGCGCCGCCACCAGGTCGTCGGGACCGCCCACCGACACCCCGAGCAGCGCGGCCAGCCGCCGGACGAAGCCCTCGGGCGTCGCCTCGGCGGCGTCCAGCACCGCGTGCACCCGGCGCCCGGCCCGCGGATGGTCGGGCGGGCAGGCCGCGGCCAGCCAGCGCAGCAGGTGCGAGCGGCCGGAACCGCTGGAGCCGGTCACCCGGCACAGCCGCGGCGCCCGGGCGTCGTCCAACCAGCCCAGCAGCGCCCGCCCGGCGGGCCGCCGCCCGGCCCGCAACGGCGGCAGCGGGGCCGCCCCCGCGGCCTCCCCCGCCCCGGCCGCGGGCACGCCGTACCGCGGATTCGGCCGGAACCGCGGCGGCCCGCCGTACGCGTCGACCCGCCAGCCGCCCAGCACGGCCTCCGGCGGCATCGGCCCGGCCCCGTCACCCCCGCCCGGGTCCGACCGGAACACCCAACCCCCTTGCCGGGCAGCGGTGTTCCGCTCCTCCTCGGTGATCTCCGGAACCACCACCGGCCCCGGACGCCCCGCCGTCTCCCCGTTCGACACTCTCCGACCTCCCCCTGCTCGCTCCGCCGTACTGCCCGTCATCACCGCGACCCCGCCCCACCGGACCGACGCCCCGTCACCCCCTGCCACCACCGGCACAACAGCGCCACGATAGTGGAAACCCGAAAACCGTCGGCCTGCGATCCACCTCGCCGACCCACCCCTACCCCGTACCCCTCACCTGCGAAGCTCCCGACCGCCGGACCGGTCGCCGGACCGACCGCCGGACCGGTCGCCGGGGCGGGTGCGATATCGTGCCGGACCGTCGGAACCGCGAGCGGGAAACGAGGCCAGGTGACCCCACGCCCGTGGCGCCGAAAGCCCGAGGCCGGCAGCGACCGCCCTGCCGAGCGGATCGTCACGGGCGGCGCGCACTCGACCGTCGTCGGCGGGGACATGCGCGGCAACGCCCTCGGCCCCGCCAGCAGTTCGCTGCTGATCGAGAACCTGACGCTGCACCAGGTCACCCGCTGGGAGCAGCCGAACTGGCCGGTGCAGGTCGGGGTGATCCCGTCCCCGGCCGGCTACTACCAGCACCGGCCCGAGAGCGACGCGCTCGCGCACCCCGGCGCCGCCCGGTGCCAGGTCGTCACCGGTACCGGAGGAGTCGGCAAGACCCAACTTGCCGCGCAGCACGCCCGCCGGGCCCGGCGGCATCCGGGCGCGGACGCCGCCGCGGGGCCCGCCGACGCGCAGGGCCGTACCGGTGTCGACCTGACGGTGTGGGTCACCGCCACCAACCGGCAGGCGGTGACCGCCGGTTACGCCTCGGCCGCGCGCGTGGTCGTCCCCGGCGGAGCGGAGGACACGGACGCCGACGACGCGGCCCAGCAGTTCCTGGCCTGGCTGCAGACCACCGACCGGCCGTGGCTGGTGGTGCTCGACGACGCCCCGGACCCCGGGACGCTCGCCGGACTCTGGCCGCCCGAGACCCCGTCCGGCCGGGTCCTGGTGACCACCCGCAGCCGCGACGCCGCCTGGAGCACCGACACCCGCGGACTGTCCGGGCTCGGCCTCTTCAGCGCCGAGCAGTCCACCGCCTACCTGGGCCGGGCGCTCGCCAGGCCCGGGCACGAAGGACGGACCGACGAGCCCGCCGACCTCGCGGCGCTCGCCGCCGACCTCGGCCACCTCCCGCTGGCCCTCGCCCAGGCCGCCGCCTACCTGGTGGACACCGGCCGCTCCGTCCCCGTCTACCGCGGACTGCTCGCGGGCCACGCCCGCACCCTGGCCCAACTGCTGCCCGGCACCGGCAGCCTGCCCGACACCCAGACCCGGACCGTCGACGCGGTCTGGGACCTCTCCCTCGCGCTCGCCGACACCCAGCGGCCCCGCGGGCTGGCCCGGCCCCTGCTGGAACTCGCCGCGGTCCTCGACCCGAACTCCGTGCCGGCCGGCGTCCTCACCGGCGGGGCGGCCCGGGCGTTCGCGCACCGGGCCGCCGCGGCCGAGGCCGGGAACCCGGCGGAAGCCGACCCCGGCACCGCGCCGGACGTACTGGACGCCGAGGACGCGCTGCGCGTCCTGCACCGGCTGAACCTCCTCGACCACGACACCGCCGACGGCAGCGTCCGGGTCCACCGGCTCCTGCAACGGGCCGTCCAGGAACACCCCCAGCGCCTGACCCGCCTGTCCGACGCCGTGCGGGCCGGGGCCGACGCCCTCACCGAGATCTGGCCCGGCACCGGACGCGACGCGGCCCTCGTCCAGACACTGCGCGCCAACACCGAGGCGTTGGAGAGCCGGAACACCCCGGCCCTGTGGGAGGACGGCGCCCACCCGGTGCTGTTCCGGTCCGGCCAGAGCCTCGGGACGAGCGGCCAGGCCGGTGCGGCCGCCGCGCACTTCGAGCGCCTGGCGGGCACCGCCGACGACCTCCTCGGCCCCGATCACCCCGACACCCGCTCGGCCCGGCACGAGGCCGCGTTCTGGCGCGGGCACACGGGCGACACCGCCGGCGCGCTGACCGCGTTCCAGCAGCTGCTCGTCGACGAATCCCGGGCCCACGGCCCCGACCACCTCACGGTCCTGGTCACCCGGAACGAGATCGCCTACCTGCGCGGCGAGTCCGGGGACCTGACCGGCGCCGCCGAGGCCACCGGTGCACTGGTCGCCGACTTCGAACGGGTCCTGGGCCCGGACCATCCCACCACCTTCCGCGTCCGGGGCAACCTCGCGGGCCTGACGGCCCGGCAGGGCGACCTGACGGGGGCCGCGGCCGGGTACGAGACCCTGCTCCGCGACCGCCTCCGCGTCCTGGGGCCCGACCACCCCGACACCCTGCTCACCCGGCAGGCGATCGCCGACCTGCACACCGCGGCAGGCGACCTGAAAGCCGCCATCGTCGCCCACGAGGCAGTGCTGGCCGACCGCCTGCGCGTCCTCGGCCCGGTGGACCCGGAGGTCTTCCTGACCCGCAACAACCTGGCCGCGGCCAAGGGCTACGCCGGAGACGTGGCCGGAGCGCGGGCCGGCTTCGAGGCGCTGCTCGCCGAGCAGACCGCCGTGATCGGACCGGACCACCCGCACACCTTCGTCGTGCGGGCGAACATCGCCTTCTGGCGCAGGGTGGCGGGCGATCCGGCGGGCGCGCTGCGCGACTACCGGGAGGTGCTGACGGACCGGCTCCGGGTCCTGGGGCCCGACCACCCCGACACCCTCGCCACCCGGAGCGACCTGGCGGCGGTGCGCGGGGAGTCGGGCGATCCGGCGGGTGCCGTGCGCGACTACCGGGAGGTGCTGACGGACCGCCTGCGCGTTCTGGGCCCCGACCACCCCGACACCCTGCTCACCCGCAACAACCTCGCGGGCTGGCAGGCGGAGGCGGGCGACCCGGCCGGCGCCGCCGCGGCCCTGGAGGAACTGCTCACCGACCGCCTGCGGGTCCACGGCCCGCACCACCCCGACACCCTGATGGTCCGGCACAACCTCGCGGGCCTGCTGGGCAGGACCGGCGATCCGGCCCAGGCCGTCAGCGCCCACGAAGCGCTGCTCGAAGCCCAACTGCCGGTCCTGGGGCCCGACCACCCCGACACCCTGCTCACCCGCAACAACCTCGCGGGTTTCCGCGCCGATGCCGGGGACGTCCCCACCGCCCTCACCGCCTACCGGCAGGTCCTGGCCGACCGCCTGCGCGTCCTCGGCCCCGACCACCCGGCGACCTTCACCACCCGCGGTGACCTCGCCCGCTGTCTCGAACTGGCCGGCCAGTGGGAGCACGCCGTCCTCCAGCACAACACCCTCGTCCGCGACCTCGGACGGCTCTTCGGCCGTTCGGACCCCCGCACGCAGCACGCCCTCGCGGAACTGGGCCGCTGCTTCGCCGAGCGGTCCGGCCCGCCTCCCACCCCCTGAACCCTGAACCGCCACCCGCCGGGCGTTTTCGACCCGCACGGTGGCGAGAAACGCACCCCTGCGGCGGACATCCGGGACGAGTTCTCGAAGGAACGGGAAAGTCGGGCCCCGTCGGCCCTAGCTTGGTCTCTCGCCGGATCAAGCAGGGAGCCGAGTCGTGCCCGTCGAAGTGCAGAACCCTCCGGACCGTCCGACCGGCAGGCCCACCGCCTGCCCGGAGCCGACCGTGAGTGACGACGGCCTGCCGGACGACCCCCGTCCGGACGGCGAACTGCGGGCAGCACGGGCAAAGGCCGGCGAACTCGCCGGAGAACTGAAGTCCTTGACGGACGAACGCCCGTCGATCACCTGGACCCCCGGCGGCGCGGTCCGCGTGTCCGTACGCGTCCGCGGAGCCCACAGCCGAGCCCTGGTCACCGCCGTCCTCCGCGTCCTCTCCCTCGCCGACCGGTTCGGCCACCGCAAGACCCAGGGCTGGGAGTACCTCTGGCTCGAAGTCGGCGGAGTCCCCGGCAACGACGAGGAATGGCAATGACCACCCCCGCTGGTCACGCCGGTGCCCGGAAAAGCAAAAAACCCCTCACGAAGAGGGGTCTGTGCTGGTGTCCGAGGGGGACTTGAACTCTCCACTCGGGCACCAGCATTTGTTAGTCCTGACCTGGGGATACGTCCTTGATGTGTTGCCATGCAGACTATGGGCGTTGCTGACGTGACCTGGGCGTTTCCGAGTGCTTCGGACCGCTGTTGGTCATGCGTTGGTCACGTGACCATCCGTCATGCACCGTCCCCGCTGGGGTGGGTGAGGGCGCGTGGTTGGGCTGGGCGTCGGGTCGCCAAGGCGGTGCGAGGGGCCTACTTATTCCGGGTCAGGAATATCTCTGAGACGGCATGGACAGGTGCCGATGATCGCCTTAGCGTCGTCTGACGGGTTGGGAGGTACCCGACCTGTAGAGGGGGCGTCATGACCGACCGTCCGAACCTGACACGCCTGACTGGCAGGTTCAAGGGACCGAACTGCGACGACGATGACTGTCCCAACGTCTATGCGACGGACCGAGACACGTTCGTCGTCCAGGGGGACCACTTCACGGCCTTGACGGTGCCGAGTGGAGAGTCGGCGGTCGAGATCCCCCGGCACATCCTGGAGGAGGCAGTCCGTGCTCTTGGATGGTGAGCAGTGGCGCAGCCACTTCGACAGCTACCAGCGCGACGCCTTCCGCTTCGAAGCGCAGCCGGTCTACACGATGCCCCGCGAGGCAGAGAACCTGGCACGCTTCCTGCGGGCTGAGCCGAAGCCCGCCGACCACAATGCGGCGTGGCACCGCCGGGTACACGGTTTCGTGTCCTCCGGCCGGAGGATCGGCCGAGTGCGGGTGGTGCGTCAGCCACTCACCGACTACCAGCGCTACCAGTTTGCTTGGGGTATCCCGGGCAACATCGCTGCTGGGGAAGAGATCCGGATTCTCGACGTCACTGGTGAGGAATTCGAGATTCCCCAGCAGGACTGGTGGCTGTTCGACGACTCATCGGTGGTCCATCTCAACTTCAGGCCCGATGGAACGCAGATCAACCGAGAGCTGATCACGGGTGACATGCGTAAGTACCAGCAATGGAAGGAGCTGGCTCTGGAGCGCGCTGTCCCCTTTGCTGACTACTTGAAAGAGCACGGGTGACGCTCGATCCTGATCAGCTCGGTCGATCAAAATCGGACCTGGCTGAAATGATGAGAAGCCTTCGGTTGAAAGCCGGTCTCACGGGAGACCGGCTTTCGGCGCGTTGTGGCATTTCCCAGAGTAAGATCAGCAAGATTGAAACAGGAAAGATTGTGCCCAGCCTGGTTGATGTTGAGCGCATTCTGAGAGCTCTCAATGCGCCGGCGGACGTCATCCGAGAGATATCCTCCTTGGCTCGAACAGCCAATACCGAATGGCAGGACAAGCGGACCTCCTGGCGGCGTGGAGTCGAGAAGCGGCAGGCCGAACTCTCCTCGCTGGAGACCGATGCAGCCGAGCTGCGGTACTTCCTTCCAGCCATGGTCACAGGTCTGCTGGCAACGCCCGAGTACATCCGGGCCAGCCTTGGGCACTCACCCGGGGACAAGAGCGGAGTCATCGGAAAAAAGATCGAGCGCCAGGCGGTGCTCTACGACGATTCCAAGTCGTTTACGTTCCTCATGACCGAGCAGGCGGTCAAGTGGGCCATCGTTCCGCCTCATGCTATGGCGATTCAGATAGACCGACTGGCGTCTCTGACGTACCTACCGGCGGTTCGAATCGGAGTCATTCCGTACGGCGCGCTCATGTCGCGTGGGCCGATGAACACATTCACTGTCTATGACGACCGCCTTGCTACTGTTGAAACATTCACGGGCCGGATCGTCTTCCGGGATCCACGAGACGTTTCCCGTCATCTTGAGATTTTCTCGATTTTTGAAGACTGTGCACTCTTTGATGATGCCGCCAGGGGCCAGCTCGCCGAGTGGGCCGCGATGTACCGAAGGTGACGTTTATTCGGTAAGGAGAATATTATTGATCGGCATGGCGGCTTCCCTTAGTTTTCTCTCGTTCCCGGGAGTCGAGGGCTAGGGAGTGTGGTTGTGTCTGCCAGGGTGGAGAGTCCGCCGGTCCGCTCGAACACGCACGTGATGCGGTACGAGGTGGTGAAGGTAGCCGGGTCGTATGTCATCAAGGATCTGTTCCTGGACGGGTTCTGCTGCCTACCGGACGGGCCCGGTCGGCTGGTGCTGCTGACCTTCCCGGACGCTTATCACGGGCGTCTGTGGCTGATGCAGGCGGACACGCGGCGGGCGTACGCCGCGAGCGTGACGAGGATCAGGGCGGCGAGCGGTGAGAAGCCGCGGGCCGAGGATCTGCCGTTGCTGGCGTTCGATCTGTACCTGCCCGCCGGTGGCGACCGTGGGTGAGGGGGATGGGCTCCTGGTCGTGGTTCTGCTGGCTGTCCTGTGCAGGGGTTGAGGGGTGGGTGACGCTGCGGCTGAACGCCGGATGCGGGAAAGGGCGTTCGGGATTGCTTCCCGGCTGGCTGCGGCCTCGGGGGGTGAGGTGCGTATCGCGGGTCTTCCGGAAGGTGTCCGGCTCGATCTGGACGTGTCCGGGAGCGGGGCGGACCGTCAGGCTGTTGCGGAAGCCCTGTGGGAGGCCGATCGGTTCGGCCACATGTGGCGGTGCGGGCGGGATCATGTCTGGTGCGAGTTCGACCTGTGGTCGGAGCCGCGTCCCGCTCCGGTTGCTCGCGCCGCTCTGTGGCGGCCCCCGCCGTCCGTGGGCCCGCCGCATTCCAGTGCTTTCCGGTTCGGCGGGTTGGGGGTGGGCGGTGGGCCGGAGGTGGCGGTCAACGTTCCGGGGTATGTGGCGGTCCGTGCTGCCGAACGCCCGTCCGGGGTGGCGGTGTTGTCCGCTGCCGGGTGGGAGACATTGAGAGACGCGATCAAGGCGGGAAAGTTCGGGGCCGTGATCACGTCGCGCGACGCGTAGGCGGCGGAAGCAACGAAAGAAGCCCCGGTCTGTCGGCCGGGGCTTCTTTGGTTCGAGCATCGGAGCAGGGAGGGGAACGGGTTCGTTGCCGTGGCTGGCTGCGGGCGAAGTGGTTTTCCGGGTACGGGGGTTGGGGTTTCCGGTGCGGTCGGCCGGTAGGTGTCGATGCGGACGACCGTCGCCAGGGCGTCGCCCCTGTCCGAGGGCGTGATGTGGGTGTGCACCACCCTGCTCGGCTGGGTAATCGAAGATCACGAACGATCTCGACAACGGCGAGAACCCAGTGGAGTTCTCCGCCAACGCCCGCCATCACTCGCCGGGCTGCACGATGGCCGACTACGGCCGTCGCCGCGCTGGGGGCGAAGAAGTCGGCGGCATCGAGCGTCGGTCGGATCGGCCTCGCATCCCTGGTCCGACCAGGGGACTTCCCGGGCCGTTGGTCACGTGGCCGGTCGCGCCGGTGCCCGGAAAAGCAAAAAACCCCTCGTGAAGAGGGGTCTGTGCTGGTGTCCGAGGGGGGACTTGAACCCCCACGCCCGATAAAGGGCACTAGCACCTCAAGCTAGCGCGTCTGCCATTCCGCCACCCGGACGGGGTGTCGTCCGCGCGGCGTGTTCCCCGCGCTGACATGGACAACAGTAGCAAAGATCGCCTGGCAGACCCAAAACCGGGGGTCGCGGGGCGGGGCGGGCTTCGAAAGGGGGTGGCGGCGGGCGGCGGTAAGGAGTGTCGGGGGGATATGCCCTTGGGGCCGGACGGGTGCTGGGGGAGGATGGCGGGACGACGCCCGCGGACCCCGGCCGGGTCGGGGCGGCGCGGGCCGCAGCCGCGCCGGGGCGGGCAGACACGAGGTGGGAGCGATGAGTGTGGGCAGCGAGCGCACGGTGACGGCCGAGTCGGAGGTCGCCGAGATCTGCCGGGACCTGATCCGCATCGACACCAGCAACTACGGCGACGGCACTGGCCCGGGCGAGCGGAAGGCGGCCGAGTACGTCGCCGAGCAGCTCGCCGAGTTCGGCCTGGAGCCGCAGATCTTCGAGTCGGCGAAGGGCCGCGCCTCGACCGTGGTCCGGATCGAGGGCGAGGACCGGTCCCGTCCGGGCCTGCTGATCCACGGCCACACCGACGTGGTGCCGGCCAACGCCGACGACTGGACGGTGCACCCGTTCTCGGGCGAGATCACCGACGGCTGCGTGTGGGGCCGCGGCGCCGTCGACATGAAGGACATGGACGCGATGACCCTCGCGGTGGTCCGCGACCGGCTCCGCACCGGCCGCAAGCCCCCGCGCGACCTGGTGCTCGCGTTCCTCGCGGACGAGGAGGCCGGCGGCACCTACGGCGCCCGCTTCCTGGTCGACCGGCACCCCGAGCTGTTCGAGGGCGTCACCGAGGCGATCGGCGAGGTCGGCGGCTTCTCCTTCACCGTCAACGACCAGGCCCGGCTGTATCTGGTGGAGACGGCGGAGAAGGGCATGCACTGGATGCGCCTGACCGTCGAGGGCCGGGCCGGCCACGGCTCGATGGAGAACGACGACAACGCCATCACCGAGCTGTGCGAGGCCGTCGCCCGCCTCGGCCGGCACCAGTTCCCGCTCCGGATCACCAAGACCGTCCGGGCCTTCCTGGACGAGCTCTCGGACGCGCTGGGCGTGCGGCTCGACCCCGAGGACATGGACGAGACGCTCCGGGTGCTCGGCGGCATCGCCAAGATGATCGGCACCACCCTGCGCAACACCGCCCAGCCGACCATGCTCGGCGCCGGCTACAAGGTGAACGTCATCCCCGGCCAGGCCACCGCGCACGTGGACGGCCGCTTCCTGCCCGGCTACGAGGAGGAGTTCCTGGCCGAGCTGGACAGCGTCCTCGGCCCGCGCGTCAAGCGCGAGAGCCTGCACCACGACAAGGCGATCGAGACCAGCTTCGACGGCGCCCTGGTCGAGGCGATGCAGACCGCGCTGCGCGCCGAGGACCCGATCGCCCGGGCCGTCCCCTACTGCCTGTCCGGCGGCACCGACGCCAAGTCCTTCCAGGACCTCGGCATCCGCTGCTTCGGCTTCGCCCCGCTCCAGCTCCCGCCGGACCTGGACTTCGCCGGCATGTTCCACGGCGTGGACGAGCGGGTGCCGGTGGACGGCCTGAAGTTCGGCGTCCGGGTGCTGGACCGGTTCATCGACCTGGCCTGACCCCGACCCCGATCCGATCCCCGGCCGCCCGGTCCGACTAGTCGGTCGAGCATCAGAACAGCCCAGCATCACAACTGCCCAGCATCACAACTGCCCAGCATCACAACTGCCCAGCATTCGAGCTGAGCAGCATTCGAGATTATCGACATGCGAAATGGCGATCATCTGTTCGTTCGATCACTTCAACGGGTGAATGCAGCCCCGGCGCCGTATCCCGGTCGCCGGGGCTTCGTTCTTCCGTGTGCAGCCCGGGGGAACGGGCTGGAAACGACCAGGAGGAACAGCCAGATGAAGGCCAAGAAGCTTGCCGCCGTTGTCGCCGCCACCGGTGGTCTGGTGCTCGCGGGCGCCGGTGTCGCCTCGGCGCACGGCGGTGCGCACGCCGGCGGTGCCGCGACCAACTCCCCGGGCGTGCTCTCGGGCAACCTGATCCAGGTGCCGGTGCACATCCCGGTCAACGTCTGCGGCAACACCATCAGCGTGATCGGCCTGCTCAACCCGGCGTTCGGCAACAGCTGCCAGAACGTCTGAGCGGGTCCGTCGTCGACCGACGGACCGCCGAGCTTGAAATCCCGCCCCCGCGCGGCCTCCTGGGCCGCGCGGGGGCGGCGCCGTTCCCGGCCCGCCCCGGGGTCCCGCGGTCGGCCCGCGCCCCGCCTCCCGGACGACGCGGCCGACCCGATCAGGTGAAAGGCGCGGTTCCCGGGTTACCGGACACCTCGCTCGATCGAATGAATCGACTGCAGATGGCTCAACCTTCACCGATAGGGGTCGTTGAAGTAGTGCCTCCGCCGTGGCGGTGGGCAATTCCGACTATCGGATCGGCAAGCGTTTCCGGAGGTCGGAGTGCGACAACTTCACAAAATTCAGTCAGACCATCGGATGAGAAACCAAGGGGAGTCAATGCGACAGGTCGCCAGGAAGGGCCTCCTCACGGCCATGGCCACCGGCAGTGTGCTGGCCTCGACCGCGGGGTACGCCCACGCCGCCGCCGACGCGCACGGCGCCGCGACGAACTCGCCCGGCGTAGGGTCCGGGAACGCGGTGCAGGTCCCCGTGAACATCCCGGTGAACGCCTGCGGCAACACGATCAACGTGATCGGCCTGCTGAACCCGGCGTACGGCAACGACTGCTCCAATGTCAGCACGGGCGGCCGGCACGGCTCCACCACCGGCTCGGGCTCCACGGGCTCGGGTTCCACGGGCTCCGGCGGCACCCGGTCCGGCTCCGGCGGCTCGGGCAGCACGGCCGGCTCCGGTGCGAGCGGCACGACCGCGAACTCGCCCGGCGTCCTCTCCGGCAACCAGGTGCAGGCGCCGGTCAGCGCCCCGGTCAACGCCTGCGGCAACTCGGCGAACGTGGTGGGCGTAGGGAACCCGGCCTTCGGCAACGAGTGCGGCAGCGCCCCGGCGCCGCACCAGCCGCCCGCGACCCCGCCCGTCACCCCGCCGCCCGGGGACGACTGCCAGCCGCCCACCCCGCCGCCCACCGACGACTGCCCGGAGACCGGCGGCGAGCACGGCGGCACCCCGGGGACGCCCACCACCCCGGGCACGGACCGCAACGGCGGCCAGAACGGCGAGCAGCCCACCCCGCCGTCGACCCCGACGCCCGTCGTCCAGGCCCGGGCCGCCATGCCGGCCGAGGCGCAGCTGGCCCACACCGGTGCCTCCGCGCTGGAGGTGCTCGCCCCGGCCGGCGCCCTGCTGATGCTCGGCGGCGGCGTGCTGTACCGCCGCTCCCGGTCCCTCGCCCGCCGCTGAGGCCCCGGCCCCGGCACCGGCCCTGATCCCGGGATACAGGGACACCGGGATACCGGCCCCGGCACGGACCCGGGAACGCCGACACGACGAACGGACGCCCGCGCCCGGACACCCCCACCACCGTGCGGTGGCGGGGCGGTCCCGGGCGCGGGCGTCCGCGCGGGGCGAGGGCCGTACGTCTGCGGCGAGGGGCTACCAGGTGGGGCGGACCTGCCGGATCACGCGTCGCTTCAGCCGGACGGTCCGGCTCCCGTCGGGGTAGAGCCGGAGCCGGTCGAGCTCCCAGTGCCCGTACTCGGCCTGCTCGGTGAGGAACTGGCGCGCGGCGTTGCGGGTGGTGCCGCGCGGGAGGCGAAGCGACTGGTACTCGTACTCCGGAAGCCGGACCGTTTTGGTAGGGATCAAGGCGTCTCCTCCGCTGCTGTGCTGCCTGCAAGCCTACGGCGCGTCTCCGACCGGCGGCCGGTTCGGGTACGCCCGACACGACGGACGGTCCGAGCCTCGCCCCGTTCGGAGCTGATCGTCAATCAGTTTTCCCTCGCCACAGGGATACCCGCGCCGCACTCCGTCGATGCGCGCCGACACCCACCGAGGGCCGCGACGGACCCGCGACGGCCGGTGGCGGACCCGCCGGGAGCGGGTGGAGGGCCCGGCTCCGGATCGGGGCGGACCGAAAACGCGGGCGCAGATGCACGCGGAACGGACATCCGGGGTGAACTTGCCCGGATTTAACGGCCGTAGGTGACAACCCCTGTGCGTGTCGTCGCCGGGTGGGGATAGCGTCTGCACCATGTCTGATGCCGCGCAGCTGACCATCACCGAGGTACGGGCCGCCGCAGAGGCGGTCAAGGCCGCCATCGACCGCCACCTGCAGGCTGTCTCCAGCTCCACCGAACCCGGCGATCCGGTCGTCGTCCACGCGTACGAGGAGCTCGCGGCGGCCGCCATCGCCTACGACCAGATCCTCTACGAGGTCTACGACGAGGTCACCCCGTTCGAGATCCCGGGCGACGAGGGCGGGACGGGCTACCAGGGCCCCGAGCAGCCCGAGGCGATCAGCGTGCTGATCCGCCGCGACTACCTGATCGCCGACCCGAAGCGCCTGCGCGCCCAGGCCGAGCGGGTCGACGAGTCGCTGACCCCGGGCGGGGGAGGGGAGGGCGAGGTGACGGCGGCGCTCGGCGTGCTGTTCGGCGAGTTCGAGCCGGACGAGATCGCCGCCCGCGCCGAGGAGTTCGGCCTGGAGGAGGGCGACTCCACGCTGTGGGTGTCCGCCACCGAACCGGCCGAGCCCGGCGAGTGGCTGCCCGAGCCCTTCGACGGCACCGACCCGGAGCTGCTGATCTGCCGCTTCGACGTCAGCGAGGTCTACGACGACGAGCTCGAGGACTGAGTCGGCCGGGGAGGACCAGGAGGTCCGCCCCGTGACCCGACCCGACGCGAACGTACGAGGGCCCGGCCGGTGCACAGGCACCCGCCGGGCCCTCCCGCTGCCCCGCGCCACCGCGCGGGGCAGCACCGCGCTACTGGTCGGCGAGCACCGAGCGCAGCCGGGTCGTCCGGGACTGCGCGGGCCGCTCCGCGACCGCTTGGGCGAGCGCCGGACCGGCCGCGTGGACCACGGAGAGGTGCCGCTCGGCCCGGCCGAACGCCGAGTACACCCACTGGCGGCTCAGCTGCGCCGCCGCGTCCTCCGGCAGCACCACCACCACGGCGGGCCAGCGCCGGCCGACCGCCTGGTGGGCCGTCACCGCCCAGCCGTGCCGCAGCCCGGCGGTCTGCGCGGGCGTCAGGGTGAGCCGCCCGCCGTCGGTGAGCTCCAGGTGCAGGCCGCGCGCGTCGCCGTCCAGCACCCGCCCGGGCAGGTTCACGCCGAGCGCGGGGGAGTGCACCACCCGGTCGCCCGGGTCGAAGCCGCCGAACCGGCCGGGGCCGGGGTTCAGCTTCGCCTTGGCGGCGGCGTTCAGCGCCCGCGTCCCGGCCGGGCCGCCGTGGCCCGGAGTCAGCAGCACCGTCTGCTCGGACGGGATGGACAGGGCGCGCGGGATCGAGTCGGTGAGCAGCTGGACGGCCCGGTGGACGGCCTCGCCGCCCTCCTTGGCGGTGAGGATCACCACCTCCTTGTCGGGGGCGTCCACCGGCTGCAGCTCGCCGACGCCGACGCCCGACACCAGCTCGCCGATCGGGCCGAAGTCGGGGGTGCGGGAGGCCACGGCGGGGCAGGGCTTCGCGGCCAGCAGATCGGCGAAGAACCGGCCCGGACCGGCCGACCAGAGGCTGCCCGGGTCGCCCGACAGCACCAGCCGGGCCCCGTCCGGCAGCGCCTCCAGCAGCGTCGCCGCGGTCTCCACGTCCAGCAGCGGGGCGTCCAGCACCACCAGCACGTCCAGCGCGAGGGTGCCGTCGACGGCGCGCGGCACGTCCGCGCCGCCCAGCAGGTCGGCCAGCGTGCCGATCCGCCCGGCGGCGGGGGAGTCCGCGGGCAGCAGCGCGGCCAGCGCGTCCCGGCCCTGCCCCGTCCAGGTCGCCGCCCGGGCCCGCAGGCCCAGCCCGGCGGCGGCGTGCAGCAGCGCCGCCGGTTCGGCCCGGGCCGCCTCGCCGCCGGTGTGCAGCACCAGCCCGGACCCGGCCACCGCCCGGACCAGCTCCTGCGCGGACCGCGGCGCCGCCGCCGCGGCCTCCTCCCAGGCCGCCGGACCGGGCTGCCCGGGGACGTCGGCGGCCGACGGACCGTCAGCCGTCCCGTCCTCGCCGGGGGCCCCGTCCTCGCCGGGGACGAAGGTCGACAGCAGGCGGACCAGGCCCTCGCCCAGGCTCTCCTCGGCCAGCGCCAGGCGCTCCAGGGCCAGCAGGGTGCGGACGGGCGGCTCCGCGTCCTCGTCGTGGCTGCCGGGCGGCAGCGGCAGCTCCTCCTGGAACGGCATCACCCGCCCGTCCTCCAGCACCGCCTGCAGCGCGCCCTCCGCATCCGGCACCCGCTGGGCGCGCAGCGCCGCGGCGACCTCGCCCAGCTCCTGCGCCGAGTGCCCGCGCAGCGCGGCCTGCTCCAGCAGCCAGGCGACCAGCGCCTGCGCGCGGCGCGGATCGTCCGGCCGGGCGGCGGGGCCGAGCAGACCCTTGGCGAAACCGTCCGCGTGCTCGGGACGCACCCCGGGCAGCGAGAGCACCGCCCACGGGTCCTCCCGCAGCTCCTCGGCCGCGCCCTCGCCGAACTCGGCCAGCGCGGCCTCCGCCAGCTCGGCGGGCGCCCCGCCCCCGGCCAGCACCTCGGCGACGGCGGCCAGCGCGGCCCGGCGCTGCGCGTCGTCGAGCGGAACGGCGGGCGGCGCGGCGGGACGGCGCACCGGACGCTCGACCGGCGCCCCGGCCGCCACCGGCCCGTCGACGACCGGCTCCTCGGCCACGGACTCCTCGGCCACCGGTTCCTCGACCGCCGACTCCTCGCCGACCGGTGCGTCGTCGGCCGGTGCGTCGTCGGCCGGTGCGTCGTCGGCCGGGAGGTCGGCGTCGCGCGGGGGGCGGGGCGGGGCGACGATGTCGTTCGCGTTGATCGCGCCGATCGCCTTGGCGAGCGCGGCCACGGCGGCGGCACGGTCCGCACCGGCGGACGGCGTGCCGACCGGCGGCGTACCGGCGGACGCTGCTTCGGCGGCGGTCGCGTCGGCGGGCGAGGCGTCGGCGGACGGCGCTTCGGCGCGCTGCTCGGCCGGGCTCTCCTCGGGGGTGGTCATCGCGGGCAGGCTCCTTCAGCGGGCCGGCGGGTCACAGCTCCGTCCAGCCCTGGTCCGGGTAGCGGTGCACCGGGGCCGACACGTCGTCCAGCGCAGCGCGGATCTCACCCGGAAGCGTAAGGGCCTCGACCGACAGCGCGGACTGCAGCTGGGCGGCGGTGCGGGCGCCCAGCAGGGCCGCCGACACGCCGGGGCGGTCGCGCACCCAGGCCAGCGCCACCTTCAGCGGGGTGGAGGCCAGGCCGTCGGCGGCGGTGGCCAGCGCGTCGACGATCCGGCGCGAGGTCTCGCCCAGGTAGGGCTGCACCGAACCGGCCAGGTGCGGGTGCGGGGAGGCGCCGCGCGACTCCGGCGGCACCCCGTGCCGGTACTTGCCGGTCAGCACGCCCCGGCCGAGCGGCGAGCAGGCCAGCAGGCCGACCCCGGCGTCCACGGCGGCGGGCAGTGCCTCGCGCTCGATGCCGCGCTGGAGCAGCGAGTACTCCAGCTGCACCGAGGCCAGCGGGGCGCTGCCGGGCGAGACCCGCTGGTGGGCGGCGGCCTTGGCGAGCTGCCAGCCGCTGTAGTGGCAGACGCCCGCGTACCTGGCCCGGCCGGAGGAGACCGCCAGGTCGAGGGCGTGCAGGGTCTCCTCGGCGGGGGTGGCCGGGTCGTACGCGTGCACCTGCCACAGGTCGACGTGGTCGGTGCCGAGCCGGCGCAGCGAGGCGTCCAGGGCGGTCAGCAGGTGGCCGCGGGAGGCGTCGGGGCGGCGGGTGCCGGGCAGCGAGCCCGCCTTGGAGGCGATCACCAGCTCGGCGCGCGGGACCAGACCGTCCGTCAGCCGGGAGAGCAGGTACTCGGCGCCGCCGTCGGCGTACACGTCCGCGGTGTCCACCAGGTTGCCGCCGGCGTCGACGAACGCCTTCAACTGCTCGGCGGCCTCCTGCTCGTCGGTGTCCCGGCCCCAGGTGAGGGTGCCCAGGCCGAACCGGGAGACCCGCAGTCCGGTCCGGCCGAGCTGTCGCAGTTCCATCTGGCCCTCCGTCAACGTGCTGTGCCAAAGGGGGATGGCGCAGGTCGGGGGCGCTGTCCCCCACGAGCAGTGAGGGTAGCGGCGAAACCCCTCCGGGCCCGGGACGACCCGCGCGGAGGACGTCCCCGCGCGCCGCGCCCCGTCCCGCCGGATGGGACCCGCGCCACCACTACCGCTCAGTAGCATGGCCTCGGCCGGACGGCTACGCTCACCGGCACCACCCGACTGGAAGGCTTGGGCACATGCGACTCGGGATCAACCTCGGCTACTGGGGACTCGGCCTGGACGCCGACAACATCGCGGTCGCCCAGGAGGCCGACCGCCTGGGCTACGCGGTCTGCTGGGCCGCCGAGGCCTACGGTTCGGACGCCGCCACCGTGCTGTCCTACGTGGCCGCGAAGACCGAGCGGATCGACGTCGGCTCGGCGATCTTCCAGATCCCGGCCCGCACCCCGGCGATGACCGCGATGACCGCCGCCACCCTGGACACCCTCTCCGGCGGCCGGTTCCGGCTCGGCCTCGGCGTCTCCGGCCCGCAGGTCTCCGAGGGCTGGTACGGCGTCAGGTTCGACAAGCCGCTGGCCCGTACCCGCGAGTACGTGGAGATCATCCGCAAGGCGATGTCCCGCGAGCGGCTGGTGCACGACGGCGCCAACTGGACGCTGCCGCTGCCCGGCGGGCCCGGCAAGGCGCTCAAGCTGACCGTCCACCCGGTGCGCGAGCACATCCCGCTGTACATCGCCTCGATGGGTCCGAAGAACCTCGAACTCACCGGCGAGATCGCCGACGGCTGGCTCGGCCTGTTCTTCGCCCCCGAGCACGCCGCCCTCTCCACCGACGCCCTCGCGGCCGGCCGCGCCAAGGCCGGGCTCACCCTGGACGGCTTCGACCTCTGCCCCACCGTCAACATCGCCGTCGGCGAGGACATCCGCGCCGCCACCGACACCCTGCGCGACTACACCGCCCTCTACCTCGGCGGCATGGGCAGCAAGGAGAAGAACTTCTACAGCCAGCTCGCCCGCCGGATGGGCTTCGAGCAGGCCGCCGACGAGGTCCAGACCCACTACCTGGCCCGCGACAAGGCCGCCGCCGCGGCCGCCGTCCCGCACGAGTTCATCGACGCCACCTCCCTCCTCGGCGACACCGCCCGGATCGCCGACCGCATGCAGGCCTACGCCGCCGCCGGCGTCACCACCCTGACCCTCGCCCCCGGCGGATTCGACTATTCAGTGGAAGGCCGCATCCACGCACTGCGCGTGGGTGTGGAGGCGCTGGAACGGGCAGGGCTCGCCTAACGATGGGCTCCCCTGGGGGCCGGGTTCGCCCGTTCAGCGGCGCGAGCCGCCCCGGCCCCTGGGGAACGTATGCCCACCATGACCAGCACCAACGACGCGCCCGTAACGCCGTACGACGGCTGCGGGCGTTGCCTGCTCGGCGTGCGCCGCCTCTCCCGAGTGCAGGCCGCCACCAGCTCACCGGCTCGGCAGCGCGACCTCATCCTGGACGCTGCGGCCCGCGAGGGCGGGCACATCATCGGATGGGCGGACGACTGGGAGGTGTCGGGCGCGTCCGACCCTTTCACTCGCCCGAAGCTGGGGCCCTGGCTCAAGGGCCGGCACGGCCCGTACGACGGTCTTGCAGCGTCCGCCGTGGACCGTATCGGCCGCGACGTATACGAGGGGCTGAGGCTGGCGCGGGAGAACGCTTCTGCCGGCCGGACGCTGCTCACTGCCGACCACGCCGGGTACTGGGACTTGAACGACCCGCAGCAAGAGCAGGAGTTCACGCTCAAGCTGTTCATGGCCCAGGGCGAGCACCGGAGTATTAGGACCCGCAACCGGCAAGAAGCCGAACGGGCCCGCCGTGAGGGGGAAGTCGCCGGGCGCCCCGCATACGGGTTCATGCACGTGCGACTGCCCTTCGGGGGGAAGGTCTCTCACACAGAGAACGAGCCCGATTCGGCGGTCGTCGCCCGCGGGTTCGTGCGACGTTTGCTGACCGACGAGACCGGCCGTGTGACGGTGGACTCCGAGGCGGCTCGGCTGACTCGTGCAGGAGTGCTCTCGCCGGCCGACTGGTCGCGCGTGATGTACGGGAAGGAGCCGACGGGCGGGCACTGGAATGGCAACATCATCAAGCGCATCTGCCTCTCGGATGCCTCCCTGGGCTACCTCACACATAAGGGGAAGGCGGTGCTGGGACGGGACGGGCACCCCGTCCGGATCGCCCCGGGCCTGTGGGACCGGCAGACTCAGGCCGCTTTGAGGGAGAAGCTGACAAAGGCTCCGAAGGGCCCCAGGGCTCCCAAATCCGAGTTGCTGTTGCCCAACGTGGCGGTCTGTGGCTGCTGCACTGTGCGGCTATACCGGACCAGCACATCCCACAAGAGCGGAATCATCCCGGCGTGGGCGTGCAAGGCCCGGACCGATGGTTTGCTGGGTTCGGAAAAATGCCCTCAGCCGTCCGCGCCGATCGCTGAAATGGACGAGTTTGCAGAACGACGGTTCCTGACCGAATTTGGTCCCGCTGAGTTCACGGAACGGGTATGGGAACCGGGAAACGGGGTGGCGCAGCGCATCGCGGACCTGGAGGCCGACCGGGAGCGGCTGAGGGCCGACCGTGCTGCCGGCCTGTACGACGACCAGGATGACGCCGAGTGGTACCGCCGAGAGTACGCGCGGATGGGTGCTGAGTTGAGGGAGGCGAAGGCCACCCCGGAGAAGCCTGCCGGGTGGTACTCGGTACCGACTGGGCGAACGGTGGCCAGTGAGTGGGAGAAGGCAGATATCGTGGGTCGCCGGGAGTTGCTGGAGGAATTTGCAGTCAAAATCCTGCTGTTCCCGGCCCGAGGCCCACTGAAGCGCGAGCCGCGAATGCAGTTCATTACGGCGGATGAAGCTGCTGAGCGGCTTGGAGATGTCTTGGAAGAGGCTCCAGCTAACGCGGCATAAGTAGAAGGGCAAATAAAAAGGCCCCCGTCTGGCACTGTTCGAACAGTGCCAGACGGGGGCCTGGGCGTAGGGGTAGGTATTACCAGCCGACGGACTCGATGTCGGTGACGAGGTCGAGCGCGGCGTACTGGGGGAGGGTGACGATCGTTCGGGTGAGCTGTCCGGGCGAGCGGTGCAGGGCCTCGATAACGATCACGTGTTCGCCCGTCGGGGTGCGGGCCTCGTAGGCGCGGGCGGCCTGGTGGACGGCGTGGACCACGGTGAGGTTCACGCCGGGCCCTTCAGCAGGAAGCTCGCCATGGCGATCTTGGAGGCCACTCCGGCGTCGGGGCCGAGCAGTTCGGCCGCTCGGAGGAACGCGCGCTCCCGCTCGGCAGCGGTGTCGGTGGCAGGCAACATCACGTCGGCGAACGTTGGCGGCTGCGGGGTCACAGAGGCGGTCTCCGGGGCGGGCGCGAGGGCGAGGGTGTTCACCGGCAGTTCGGTGGGCAACGTCGAGCCGCCGGCCACCAGGTAGGGCTGTCCCTCCTGGCGCGCCTGCTCGGCTTGGCGGGCGGCGTCCAACTCGCCGACGCGCAGGGCGGCAGCCTCCTCCTCGGCGCGGACGCGCTGGATCTCCTGGACGGTGTCGCGGGAGCGCACCGCGGCCTGGGCCAGCGCGGTGCTGAGCAGGTCGGCGATCTCCGGGTGCAGGTAGATCGACGCCGTGGTGGTGTCGGAGCGCACCAGCAGACCGATGTCGCCTTCTCCGTCCACGTGCAGCCGGGCGTAGTCGCGGGGGCCGTCGTACTTGCAGGGGAAGCGCTGCTCGTCCGGGCGGACAGTCTGCCGCTCAGGCACGGGGGTCATCGGTGGTCTCTCCGGTGGTGGTCAGGAAGTTGGCGATGCGCAGGACGGCACTCACCCGGGCTTCGAGAGGCTGGTCTTGGTAGCCGCGGGTGTTGGTCGCCATCGCGGTGACGGTCTTCTGGGCAAGGTCCAGGGCCTCGGGACGGTTCAGCGCGGCCCCCAGTGCGAATCGATGCCGCGAAGCGGTTCGGGGACGGGGCGGTCGTACAGTCCCGGGGTCCTGCGGGTGGTCGGGGCGGGGGTGTGGTCGGCCTTCGCGGTGTTGTCCAGTGCGCTGGCCTGGCGGATGAGGTAGGCGGCCAGGGTGCGGCACTGGTCGGCGTTGAGCCGGGCCGGGCGGGTGGTCTCCGCGCCGACGGTCAGCGCGAGCACGCTGCCCAGCCGTTCGTTGCGGACGCCGACGACGGAACCGTGTCGGGCGGCCAGGGTGGCCGTGTACTCGGTGGATTCGATCATGATGTTCTCTCCTCGGTCAGAGTGCCCGCCGTCGTGATCTCGGGGGCCCGAAGTGTTGAGCAGGGGCGGTTAACGGCCCGATTCACGCGGCAGCCCGCAGCTTCTTCAGGGCGCGTGACCAGGTGGCTTTCACGGTGCCGGGGGTCTTGCCCAGGACTTCGGCTATCGCGGTGGCGTCGAGCTTCCCGGCGTCGGTGAGCATCGGAGGGTTGCCGTCGAAGCCGAAGGCGCAGCGCGCGATGGCGGCCTCCGTCGGGGACATCGCGGCCAGCAGTTCGGTGGCCTTCACCTCGGCGGCGGCGGTGAACCGGGCGGAGGACTCGGCGTCGGCGTCACGGTCGATGATCGCGCCGGTGGCATGCTTGCCGCGCTTGGCGCCCGTGACCCGAACTCCCTTGCAGCGCACGGCATCCCGGCTGATGGCGATGGGGTTGTGTGCCAGGGAGGGCTGGAGGTCGGCGCACCAGCCCTCGGTGGTGGCCGCGCCGACGACCGGCCGGCCGTCCTTCACGGCCAGGTGCAGGCGGGCAGCGCGCGGGGTGGTGCCGAGCGCGGTGTACTCGACTAGGAGCTGTCCGGCCGATCATGTGACTGTCGCTTGATCTGCTCGTTGTTCCGGGCATGGGGCGGGGAGAACGTGGTGATCTGTCGGACGCGGAG
>NZ_JBIVNB010000016.1:0-120957 GCF_044753345.1 Kitasatospora sp. NPDC088391 | reverse complement strand
GCAACGGCAGTCTCACGAGCCATCACCACTGCAGTCACCCCTTCCAGGCGACTGGGAGCCTAGCGAGTCACATGATCGGCCGGACAGCTCCTAGGGGGCGCTGGGGGCCGGACGGCTCCGGAGCCAGTACGAGCGGGCGGCGACGGTGAGCGCGACGCCGTACCCGGCGAACGCGGTCATCCCGATCCAGGCCATCAGCAGCGCGTCCCCCGGGGAATGCGCGTCGCCCTGCCGCATCGTCACCACCCCGGTCGCGGCCAGGGCGCAGTAGCCCAGTCCGAGCACCCCGTAGAGGGTGAGGCTGGCGGAGCCGAGCAGGGCCGGAGCCAGCGGCAGCCAGCGGGGAACCCGTCGGCCGCGCAGCAGGAAGGTCCAACGCGGGAGGACCTGGCCCCACGGACGGACCAGCCCCCACAGCAGGAAGACGCCGAGCGCGGCCAGCAGGGCGGTGACGTCCAGGCCCCGGGACTCGAGGGCGAGCCAGATCCCCGAGGCGCCGTTGCGCACGGAGATCGCGATGTTCTCCTCGCCGCTGATCCCGGCGAAGGTGCCGCCGAACGCCCAGACCAGTTTCATCGCCACGTACGGGAGGAACGCCACGGAGCCGCCGACAGCGGCGAGTTGGACCCGGACGGGGGCGGCGGAGGGTGCCGGTGGGACGAGGCCGGCGGTCGGGCGGCGGTCCGTCCGGGAGGCGGCCGCGAGCAGGAGCGCGCCGACGGCGGCCAGTGCGCGGTTCACGGTCGCCGGCGGACTGTCCACCCCCTCGCCGGTCATCAGCGTGATCAGGTCCATCAGCAGGCCGAACGCGGCGACCACCGTCACCCCGCAGAGCACCCGGAGCAGCACCCGCAGCGCCGGCCGCGGCCCGTGGCGGGCCACCGCCCCGCAGGCCGGGCCGGCCAGCGCGGCCACCGCCACGACGACCCAGTCGAGCGTGGCGCCCCCGGGCGGCTCGCCGCCCGGGAACACCGGCGTCCCGGTCCCCGCGCAGACGAGGCCGAACGTGCCGTAGGCCGCCGCCCACAGCACCGCCACCCGGCTCACCCGGCCCACCGGGCAAGGCCGTTGCCGCCACCGGGCTCGTCCCCGCGTCTGTCCGTCAGTGGTCATGCCCCGACCCTCGCCCCGGCCGCCGTGGTGCGGGATCGGCCGCCGGGACGAGCCGTGTCCCCCGGCCGGGGGAGTGCCCCCAAGGCCGGTCGCGGCGGGTCCGGTCGGGGCGGGTCGGGATGCGGAGGGGGTGCGTGGAGGGGTTACGGAGCCGGGACGAGCCGGGTCAGGCGGGTCGCCAGCCAGGGACGGCGGCCGCCCGCGCGGAGCCGGCCGCGGAGGATGGCCTTCCACTGCGGGTCGCGGTGGAAGGCGACCAGCAGGAAGGCCACCGGGTCGGCCGAGATCCGGCAGTCCGGGGTGCGCGGCGGCGCGCCGGTGGTCACTGTCAACTTCTGTTCGCTGATCAGGAGTTGGAGGCGCGGGCCGCCGCGTACCGCGAGGTCGTAGGCGATCTCGACGCCCCGGGCGAGGTCCCGGTCCAGGGCGCGCGGCATCATCGTGGGCATCGCCTGGCCGAGCACCAGCCGGGCGTGGTCCGGGTCGATCGGCCAGGGCAGGCCGACGGCGCGGGCGATGTCCAGCCCGTGCAGCAGGCACTCGCTGAGCAGCAGCCCGGTGGCGGCGGCCACCGTCAGCCGGGGTTCCGGCCCGTACCACGGGGTGGGGAACGCGGTGTCGGGGTCGAGCGCGGCGGTGGTGCGCAGGAAGCGCGCGCCGTGCTCGGTGAGGAACGCCCCCGGCCGGCCGTCGACCTGCTCGCCGACCAGGGTCATCGCCCGGGCGTTGACCTCCGCCATCCAGACGCCGAAACCGACCTCGGTGGGCCGCAGTTCGGACGTCACGGCCACCGCCCCGCCTGCTCCGGGCGCCTCCTCCGCCGGGCCGGGGAGGACGGCGGGCCAGTCCACGGCGGCCATCTCGTCCTGGCCGGGCACGGTCGAGCAGTACGCCAGGAACACCGCCGACAGGTGGGTGGCGACCTCGCCCGCCGTCCAGGCCGGCAGGGCCGATCGCTGGCGCAAGTCGGCGGCGGAGGAAAGGAGTTGGACGACCCGGTCGACGGCGTCGGCGAGCGCGAGGCGGGTCCGGCGGTGGGCGTCGGCCGGATCGGCGACGGGACCGGTGGCAGGGGCGGGACGTTCGGGCACGGCGGCGGCTCCCCGGGACAGTGGCGGACGGAGCGTGAGGCTACCGTCCGGTAATCCGCCGGGGAAGGTGGCGTGCGCGCCGGGCCCGGGACGGCACTCGTGGACGGGGCTGTTCCCGCAGGTGGGACGGTGGATAGGGTGAGGTGGTCCACACCAGCCGCCGGACCGGAGGACCACCGTGCAGCCGATCACCGACCGACCGATCCGCTGGGGCGTTCTCGCCACCGGCGGCATCGCCACCGCCTTCGTCGAGGACCTGGCGGCCGTTCCCGGGGCCGAGGTCCACGCCGTCGCCTCCCGCCGCGCCGACTCCGCGCGGGCGTTCGCCGACCGCCACGGCATCCCGCACGCCCACGGCAGCCCGGCGGACCTGGCCGCCGACCCCGAGGTCGACGTGGTGTACGTGGCGACCCCGCACTCCGCGCACCACGCCGGGACGAAACTGCTGCTGGAGGCCGGAAAGGCGGTGCTCTGCGAGAAGCCGTTCACCCTCAACCACGGCCAGGCCGCCGAACTGGTGTCGCTGGCCCGCAAGCGCGAGACCTTCCTGATGGAGGCGATGTGGACCTACCTCGACCCCACCGTGCGGCGGATCGCCGAACTGGTCGCCGACGGCGCGATCGGTGAAGTCCGCACCGTGCAGGCCGAGTTCGGTTTCGTCGAGGCGGAGGTGCCGGGCCACCGGCTGTGGGACCCGGCGGTCGGCGGCGGCGCCCTGCTCGACCTCGGCGTCTACCCGGTCGCCTTCGCCCAACTCCTGCTCGGCGAACCGGACTCGGTGCAGGCCCTGGCCCGCCTCAGCAGCCTCGGCGTGGACGCCCGCACCTCGATGCTGCTCGGCCACCCCGGCGGCGCGACCGCGCTGCTGTCCTGCTCGCTCGACGCCGAGTGCGCCCAGCGCGCCTCGATCCAGGGCAGCGCCGGCCGGATCGAGATCGACCGCGACTTCTTCCACCCCGCCGGCTTCACCCTGCACCGCGCGGGCGCCGAACCCGAGACCTTCCGCGGCCCGGCCAAGGTCGGCCACGGCTACGGCCTGGAGGCCGCCGAGGTGATGCGCTGCCTGCGCGCGGGCGAGACCGAATCGCCGCTGGTGCCGCACGACTCGACGCTCGCCGTGATGCGCACCCTGGACGCGGTGCGCGAGCGGACCGGGGTGCGCTACCCCGGCGAGTGACCTCCTGTCGGATCTCCCGTCAGACCTCCCGTCAGATCTCCCGTCGAGTCCCCCCGCCCGGGCCGGACTGCTGCTCGAAGGCCCGCAGCAGCAGTTCGGCCAGGTGCAACGGCCGCGCGCCCGGCACCAGTTGGGTCAGCTGGGTGCGGCAGCTCAGGCCGTCGGCGAGCAGCAGGGTCTCCGGGGCGGCCGCGCGGACGGCCGGGAGCAGGGCCCGTTCGGCGATCGCCACCGACAGCTCGTAGTGCCCGCGTTCGAAACCGAAGGCCCCCGCCAGGCCGCAGCAGCCCGCGTCCAGCGGCCGCTCGGCCAGGCCGAGCCGCGCGGTCAGGCGCCGGTCCGCGCCGGTGCCCAGGACGGCGTGCTGATGGCAGTGCACCTGGGTGAGCGCCTCGCCGGTCAACTCCGGCAGCCGCAGCCCCTGTTCGTCCTGCTCGTCCAGGAACTCGGCGAAGGTCCGCACCCGGGAAGGGAGTTCGACACCCGGCAGCAGCCGCGGCCAGTCCGCCCGCAGGGTGGCGGTGCAGGACGGCTCCAGGCCCACCACCGGCAGGTCCGGCGGCAGCCGGCGCAGTGACCGGCCCACCACCCGCCGGGCCGCGCCGAGTTGGCCACTGGCGATCAGGGTCAGCCCGCAGCAGACCGGCCCGTCCGGCAGCACCACCCGGAAGCCGAGCCGCTCCAGCACCAGCACGGCGGCCCGGGCCGGGGCCGGGTCGAGCAGGTCGGACATCGAGTCCGGCCACAGCAGCACCGCCGGGGCGGCCGGATCGGCCGGACGCGCCGCCCGGTGGGCCCGGAACCAGGCGGTGAAACGCTGCCCGGGCAGGACCGGCAGCGCCCGCCGCCGGTCGATCCCGCCCAGCCGCTTCAGCACGGCCGCCGCATACCGGTTGCGCAGCACCGCGTTCGCGGCGCCCGGCGCCCGGTGGGCCAGCCGCAGCCAGGCCGGCAGCCGGCCCAGCGAGAGGTGCGCGGCCGGGCGCGGCCGGAACCGGTAGTGGTGGTACAGGAATTCGGACCGGTAGGTGGCCATGTCGACGTGCACCGGGCAGTCGCTCGCGCACCCCTTGCAGCCCAGGCAGAGATCCAGCGCCTCCCGGACCTCCCGGGAGCGCCACCCACCGGTCACCAGGTCGCCGCGCAGCATCTCGCCGAGCAGCCGGGCCCGCCCCCGGGTGGAGTGCCGCTCCTCCCCGGTCGCCAGGTAGCTCGGGCACATCACCCCGCCCGCGTCGTCCACGCACTTGCCGACGCCCACGCAGCGGTGCACCGCGCCCAGCAGGCTCCCGCCGTCCTCCGGATAGTCCAGCACCAGCGGCAACTCCCTTCCCGCGAACCGGAGATCGGCGTCGATCCGGCGCGGCTCGACCAGCAGGCCCGGGCTGAGCAGCCCCGCCGGGTCCCAGATCCGCTTGAACCGGGCGAACAGCCCGATCACCTCCGGCGGGAACATCCGCGGCAGCAGCTCGGCCCGGGCCTGCCCGTCGCCGTGCTCGCCGGAGAGCGAACCCCCGTGCGCCACCGCCAGATCCGCCGCCTCCAGCACGAACTCCCGGAACGCCTCGGGCCGTTCGCGCAGCGGAAAGTCCAGCCGCAGGTGCACGCACCCCTCGCCGAAGTGCCCGAACGGCACCCCGCGCAGCTCGTGCCGCCCCAGCAGCGACCGCAACTGCCGCAGGTACGAACCCAGTTGCTCCACCGGGACGGCGGAGTCCTCCCAGCCCGGCCAGGCCGCCCCGCCCGGCCGCCCGTCCGCCGTCGGCGGCAGCCGGGTGACGATGCCCGCCCCCGCCTCCCGGATCGCCCACAGCGCCCGCTGCTCGCCCGGGTCGGTGACCACCGCGACGGCGGCGGTCCGCTCGCGCCGTACCGCGGCGGCGAGTTCGCGCGCCCGGTCGGCGGCCTCGGCGGGCGTCGCGCCGCCGGTCTCCAGGAACAGCCAGCACGCGCCGTCCGGCAGCCGGTCCAGCACCGGCGGGCGCGGACCGGTGGCGAGCAGCGCCGCGACCAGGTCCGCCGCCATGCCCTCGCAGGTCAGCGGCCCGAACGGGAGCAGCCCGGGCACCGCGTCGGCCGCCGCCGTCTCGTCCGGGTACCCGGCCACCAGCAGCGCCCGGGCCGCCGGTTCGGGCACCAGCCGGACGGTCGCGCCGAGCAGCAGCGCGCACGTCCCCTCGGTGCCGGTCACCGCCCGGACCAGGTCGTGGCCGCGCTCCGGCAGCAGCGCGTCCAGCGGGTAGCCCGAGCCGCGCCGGGGCAGCA
Organism: Kitasatospora sp. NPDC088391; assembly: GCF_044753345.1. Taxonomy (NCBI): domain Bacteria; kingdom Bacillati; phylum Actinomycetota; class Actinomycetes; order Kitasatosporales; family Streptomycetaceae; genus Kitasatospora; species Kitasatospora sp. NPDC088391. Next base: position 115,311 of record NZ_JBIVNB010000016.1, on the reverse strand, counting down.
CCGGCATCGCCCGCCGCAGCAGCGCCAGGTTGTCGGCCGCCAGCGCCTGCAACTCCCGGTGCAGACGGCCGAGTCGGCCCGGCGCGGCGGCCAGCGCGGCCCGTTCGGCGGGCGACAGCGGGCCGGTGACGGTGGTCTCGGTGCCGTCGGCGAGCAGCAGGTCCAGGCTGTGCAGGTTGTCCGAGGTCCGGCCCCAGGCGAGCGAGTGCGAGCCGCACGCGTCGTTGCCGATCATCCCGCCGAGCGTGCACCGGCTGTGGGTGGACGGGTCGGGGCCGAACCGCAGCCCGAACGGCCTTGCGGCGCGCTGGAGTTCGTCCAGCATCGTGCCCGGCTCGACCCGCGCGGTGCGGGCGTCCGGGTCGACCTCCAGCACCCGGCCCAGGTGCCGCCGGAAGTCCAGCACCACCGCGCCGGGCCCGATCGCCTGCCCGCCGATGCCGGTCCCCGCCCCGCGCGCCACCACCGGCACGCCGTGCTCCCGGCACACCGCCAGCGCCGCCCGCACGTCCGCCCGGTCGGCGGGCTTCACCACCCCGCGCGGCACCTGACGGTAGTTCGACGCGTCCTGCCCGTACACGGCCCGCTCGGCGGTGTCGAACCGCACCTCCCCGCGGACGGCGGCGGCCAGGGCACGGGCGAGAGCGTCGGACATGCCCCGATCATCCCAGCCGGGCCCGCGAACCCGGCCCGGCCACCGCGCACCGGGGTGTCGCGGGATGTCGCGGGGCGCCCGCTCAGCCCGCGTCGGGGGCGCCGGACGCCTGGACGGGGATGACCGGAACAGCCGGAGGGGCGGGCTGCGGTGCGGCTGCGGGGGCCGTTCCGGCGGTCGCTCCGGTGGTCGCCGCGGCGGTTCCGGTGGGGGAGGTCGGGGCGGTGGGCTGGATCTTGTCGTCGCGCTCGTCGTCGCCCGCGCCGTCGCTGGTGGTCAGGATGGTGTCGAAGACCTCGCGGAGCTTGTCGGTGGCCTGCTTGGAGAACAGTCCGCAGAGGCCGGCGATCCCGGCGAAGCCGTACGGGTTGGTCGCGGTGCCGTCGGTGCCGTTGGCGAACAGGCCGCCGCGCAGCAGGAAGTAGACCAGCAGGGCCAGCGCCGCGCCGATCGCCGTGCGCAGCAGGTACCAGGGCAGCCAGCTCGGCAGCAGCTGGCGGTTGCCCGCGTAGGTGGCGAAGGAGGTCGCGGCGTGCACGAAGCTGCCGAGGCCGCTGGCGGCGAGGACTGCCAGCAGCATCGCGGTGTTGGAGGTCAGGCGCCAGGGGCCGAGGCCGAACACTGTCCACACCGCCGGGTCGCCGGTCGGCGCGCGCTCCGCGGTCAGCGTGGTGAGCGGCGTCCAGACGCTGATCAGCAGCGCCACGCAGACGAACGCCTCGGCCAGCAGCACCGCGCCCAGCACCAGCACCGCCCAGCCGGGCAGCTGCTGCTGCGGCGGCAGCGGACTCGCCGTCGCGGTCACGTCCGGGGTCGGGCCGTCCAGCGACAGCACCGCGTCGGAGGCCGGGGAACCCGCGGGCTTCGGGACGTCCGCGGGACCGGCGGGCGTGGGCGCAGTGGGCGCAGTGGGTGCGGCGGACGCGCCCGGGGACGCGGCGGAGGCCGAAGCAGGGGAGGACATCGCGGAGTTCGCCTTCCGGTCCGGTGGTGCACGGAGCTGGCGCGGGGGAGTGTCGGCGCGGGGAGGGACTCTACCGTCCACGTCCTTCTGACAGGCGGTCAGGCCCCGCCGTTCCCCACCACTTCCCTTGCCCGGTCAGGGCCGTTGGTACACCGCCCGCGTCGAGCGGCGCACCGGCGGCACCGGTACGCAGGACTGGAGGACTGCAGGTGCACAGGTGCGCAGGAGGGGCTCAGCGGCCCAGGCCCGCCAGCCGGGAGAACTTGGCGACCTCGAAGGTGGCGTACGAGTTCGAGGACAGCAGCGAGAACTTGATGCCCTCGCGGCCCTCGGGCTTCCGGTAGCCCGCGGGGAGGAAGCGCCGGTAGTGCTCGGCGGCGCGCTGGAAGAACTGCGGGCGCTCGGTGCGGCTCAGGCAGCCGGGCAGGTCCAGCACGAACAGGTAGTGCCGGACCATCCGGGTGAACAGGTGTGGGCGCACCGCGGCGGTGACCTGCTCGGCCTCGGCGGGCTGCGCGTCCAGCAGTTCGAAGGTGCTCTCGTAGCGGTCGAGCAGGTCGAAGTGGCTGGCGCCCGGACTGCCCGCCGGGTGCAGGGTGTGGCGGCGGCGGATGGTCACGCACTCGCGCTCCAGCACCGCCGCCCGTCCGGCCGCGAGCAGGGTCCGGTGCACCGCCGAGACCTCCTCGTAGAAGCCGTCCGGGAACGCCGGGACGGTGCCGGCCCGCAGCAGCCGGTCCCACACCAGCGGCGGGGCGCCGAACAGTTCGGGACGGTCCGCCGGGGCGAAGACCGCGGGCCCGACCTCGGCGAGCAGGTCGGCCGCGCCACCCGGCCAGAGCTTGCCCCGGTGCTCCCGGTTGTGGCCGAACAGCAGCACGTCCGGCTCGCCGGTCTCGGCCAGCCGCGCCGCCATCGCCTCGAACGCGTCCTCCGCCACCAGGTGGTCGGCGTCCAGGAACAGCAGGTACTGCCCGCGCGCGTGCGCGGCGCCCGCCATCCGGGCCCGCCCGATCCCGGTCTCCTCCTCCAGCCGCAGCACCCGGACCCGGGCGTCGCGCAGCTCGTACGCCTCGACCAGCCGCTCCGAGCAGTGCGGGGAGGGGGTCTGCACCACGATGATCTCGAACTCCCGGAAGGACTGCCCGAGCAGCGAGTCCAGACAGTCCTTGAGCTGTCCCTGCTCGTCATGGGCGGGCAGTACGACGGTGATCAGTGGTGGGGCCATGGGCGGGAGGCTATGGGCGGGGACAGCCTGAGGCAAAGGTCGGAAGCCGCTCGAAAGCGATTAATCCGGACATCGCGTGCGGGACGTTCGCGGAATCTTCACCGAACGGACATGAGTGTGCGATGAAATGTCCGGATAGAGGGCGGAACGCCGTGACTTGCTGACGTATCGTCAGATGTACGGACGGTGGGCGAGCCGGGGAGGACCGGTGCCCGCCCCGCCCGCGCCACCGCTCAGTACCAGCTGTGCGACTGCCAGAACGACCAGGCCGCGCACGGGCTGCCGTAGGTCTCGTTCATGTACTGCAGCCCCCACTTGATCTGGGTCGCCGCACTGTCCCGCCAGTCCGCGCCCGCCGAGGCCATCTTCGAGCCCGGCAGCGCCTGCATCAGCCCGTACGCCCCCGAGGAGGCGTTGGTCGCGTGCACGTTCCAGCTCGACTCCCGCTCCACGATGTTCGAGAAGCACGGCAACTGGCCCGCCGGGACGAGCTGCGCCGCGATCTGCTGCGGCGTCCCGCTGAACACCGAGGACGCCGAGGATGCCGAGGACTTGGCGCCGGAGCCGGACGGCGCGACCGCCGAGGGGGTGCCGCTCGGCAGCGCCTGGCGCTGCTGCGCGCGGGACGCCGCCTCCGCCTTCGCCCGGGCCGAGGCGGAAGCGGACGCGGAGGCCGAGGCGGCGGCGGACGCCGAAGCGGCGGCCCGGGCCTCCTCCTCGGCCTTCGCCCTCGCCGCGGCCTCCGCGCTCGCGCTGGCCGCGCTGGCACTGGCCGCACCAGCCGCGCTCGCACTGGCCGCACTGGCGCTCGCCTCGGCCCGGGCGGACTCGGACGCGGCGGACGCCGCGAGCGCGTCCGTCGACAGCCGAGGGGCGTCGGCCGCGACCGTGCTCGCCGCGACGGGCGTCGAGTCCTGCGGCAGGGCGATCGCCAACGTGGCGGTGCCGGCCACCGCGAGGGTGGCGACACCCGTCACCACCGCGTGCCGGTGGCGGCGGAGCTTCTCCGGGAGGCTCAAGGTCCTGCGATGGGTCCTGCGGTGCTGCACGGCGACCTCATCTCGCGCGGGCCGGAAGGCCGGAGGGGCAGAAAAGGGGAAGCGGGTGGACGGACCCGTGGACTGCGGAAAGGCGATCCGGCCGGTGGATGGGGGTCATTCTTGGCAGACCCGAAACTGTCGATCAATCAGCACCGGAACTACGCCCCGTAGTAGAGGAAGGGGTGCGGAACCACACCGGACGCAGCCGTCCGAGCCAGGGCGCCCGGCCGGACGACCCGACTGCCCGCCCCTGTCGGCCACGCCCCTGACCTGCGAAATCCCCGCTCCGATCGGCACCCTCGACAGGCCGGACGGCCGCCCCCGCCGGGAGCCCGCCGCACCCCGACTATCGAGGGTCGTAGTGCCCCGGCCCGGTGTGGGCGGCCTCACAGCCCCCGGCACGGAACCGTTCGCGCACCGGCACCGTCCGCACCCGATCGACCACTCGCCGTCCGCGCCCGCCCCCACCCGCGCCGCCCGCCCCACCCGCGCCGACCGACGACTCGCCCCGGCCGACGGGTGACCCCGGACGTCCCACCCGTCCCGGCCGCCCCGATACTGGCCCGATGAAGATCGCGTTGGTGGCGGTGGCGTTGGTGGCGGCACTCGGCCTGCTCGGGCTGGCGCACTGGTACGTGTGGCGGCGGACGGTCCGGGACGTGTCCGCGCCCGGCGGCGCGTACCGGCGGACCGGCACCGCGCTGATCGTCCTGCTCCCCGTCCTCTCGCTGCTCGCCCTGGTCGGCGGCCGGGCCTTCCCGCTCGCGGTGGAACGCTGGTTCGCCTGGCCCGGCTACCTCTGGCTCGCCGTCCTCCTCTACCTCCTGCTCGCCCTGCTGGCCGGCGAGGCCGTCCGCCCCCTGCTGCACCGCCTCGCCCGCCGACGGCCCGCCGGGACCACCCACCCTGCGGAGGCCACCGAGGCCACCAAAGCCACCGAGACCGCCGAGGCGACCGAGCCCGCCGAGCCCGCCGAGACCGTGACGCCCTCCCGGCGGCTGTTCGTCTCCCGGGTGGTCGCGGGCGCCGCGGCCGGGGTGGCGGTCGGCGTGGTCGGCAACGGCGCGTACGGGGTGCTGCGCGGCCCCCGGGTCAAGCAGGTGACCGTCCCGCTGGCCAAACTGCCGCGCGCCGCGCACGGCTACCGGATCGCGGTGGTCAGCGACATCCACCTCGGACCGATCCTCGGCAAGGCACACACCCGGCGGATCGTCGACACCATCAACGCCGTCCAGCCGGACCTGGTCGCGGTGGTCGGCGACCTCGTCGACGGCACCGTCCCCGAACTCGGCCCCGCCGCCCGCCCGTTGGCCGACCTGCGGGCCAAGGACGGGGCGTACTTCGTCACCGGCAACCACGAGTACTTCTCCGGCGCCGCGCCCTGGGTCGAGTTCGTCCGCGAGCTCGGCCTGCACCCGCTGGAGAACGCCCGGATCGAGCTGCCCTGGTTCGACCTCGCCGGGGTCAACGACCTCGCCGGCACCGCCCAGGGCCAGGGCCCCGACTACGGGCGGGCACTCGACGACCGCGACCGCACCCGGGCCGCCGTCCTGATGGCGCACCAGCCCGTCACCATCCACGACAGCGTCCGGCACGGCGTCGACCTGCAACTCTCCGGCCACACCCACGGCGGACAGCTCTGGCCCGGCAACTACCTCGCCGAACTGGCCAACCCGACCGTGGCCGGCCTCGAACGCTACGGCGACACCCAGCTGTACGTCACCCGCGGCGCCGGCGCCTGGGGCCCGCCCGTCCGGGTCGGCGCGCCCTCCGACATCACCGTCGTCACCCTCGCCTCGCTCCGGGCCTGACCCCGGGACGGGAACGGCCCGTCGCCCGGCGCGGGCGAAGACCGCGACCGGGCACCATCGCGGGCAGACTGCTCAAGGGTGCATGCGGGCGCCCTTGAGCACCTTGTCCACCGCGTTGCGCGGCCCGTGCAGCGCGAGGCCCACCAGGTCGAGCGCGGCGGCCGGAACGGCGCGGACGGCCGCCCGGTTGTCCCGGTCGTTGCCGGTGCCGAACAGCTCCGCCGTGAACACCGCCACCGGAAGGCCGCGGGAAACCGCTTTCCCGTGCGCTGCGGCCAGTACCTCCCGGCCGCCCTCCAGGACCAGCACCGGCTGACGGAACATCGGCAGATAGCCCGTCCCGTCCGCGTCCGCGTACGGCTCGCCGATCAACTCCGGGACGGCGGTGCCCAGCCCGCTCACCAGGAACGCGGTCACGTTCAGCCGCTGCCAGGGCGCGAGGTCCTCGCGCAGCAGCACGGCGATCTTCGTGTCGAAACGGGCGGCCGGGGCGGGCACGGCGGTGGCGGCCGGGGCGGCAGGAACGGGGGAGGGGGAAGCGTCCATGGAGTGAGCGTGCCGGTCGGCCCGCCGCCCGGTCTTGTACGTTCCTTGCATGGCAGCGGCACCCCGGCAGGAGATCACGGCCTGGCGCCCGCACGTCCCGGGCGTGGTCGAGGTGCTCCACGCGCACCTCACCGAACACCGCTACCCCATGCACGTCCACGACTCCTGGACCCTGCTGATCGTCGACCACGGCGCGGTCCGCTACGACCTCGACCGCCACCGCCGCGGCACCCCGCACGACACCGTCAGCCTGCTGCCGCCGCACGTCCCGCACAACGGCTCACCGGCCACCGACGGCGGCTTCCGCAAACGCGTCCTCTACCTCGAACCCGACCGGATCGGCGAGGAGCTGATCGGCGCCGCCGTCGACGGACCGGACCTCGCCGACCCCCTGCTGCGCCACCGGGTCGGCCGACTCCACACCGTCCTCGGCACGGTGGGCGACGAACTGGAGGCCGAGAGCCGACTCGCCCTGATCGGCGAACGGCTCCGCACCCTGCTGCGCCCGCCGCAGGCCCGACCGACCGCACCCGCCCGCTCCACCCTCGCCCACGACCTCCGCGACCTGCTCGACGCCCGCCTCACCGAACGCACCACCCTCGACGAGGCGGCCGCGCAACTCCACGCCCACCCCGCACACCTGGTCCGCGCCTTCAGCACCGCGTTCGGCCTGCCCCCGCACCAGTACCTCACCGCACGCCGCGTCGACCGGGCCCGCCGCCTCCTCCTCGACGGCCACCCCGCCGCCACCGTCGCCACCACCCTCGGCTTCCACGACCAGTCCCACCTCACCCGCCACTTCCGCCGCATCCTCGGCACCACCCCGGGCCGCTACGCCCGCCGAACGCGGTAGGCGGCCGCACCGCGCCCGGTCAGGGCGCGGCGATCGGGGCGGCGAGGACGGTGGCACCCGCCGCGGTGAGGTGGTGGCGCACCCGGGGCCCGTCGCGGTGGGTGGTGGTGAGACCGGCCCGGCGCAGGACGGTGGCGTGCTCGGAGGCCGAGGCGAGCGAGACGGCGAGCCGGTCGGCGAGTTCGGCCGTACTGAGCCCGGGCGTCGAGGCGATCGCGCGGAGAGCGGCCGCGCGGGTGGTGCCGAGCAGCCGCCCCAACGCCGAGGCGTGCTGCCGCTGTTGGGCGGGCGAGGCGTCGGACAGCGGGTTCGCGGCGAGGTCGAAGGGCAGGGGGTAGCAGAGCACCGGCACCCGGTCGGCGCCCCCGTCGACCAGCCGCGGCAGCGGGCCGCAGAACAGCATGGGCGCCAGCATCAGACCGCGCCCGGCGAGGTGGACGTCCGCGTCGGCCCGGGCCGGGACGGTCAGCACGGGCGGGCGCCAGAGCAGCGCGGGATGCAGACCGCCCAGCAGACCGCCGATGCCGCGCCGGTACAGGCTCGTCGTCCGACGGGCCAACTCGGCGTCGAGAACGCCCTGGAGAGCCCGGACCCGCGGAGCGATCACCGCGGCGTGGTACGCACCCAACGCCCGGACGACGACATCCATCGCCCCGGGATCACCGTGGCCGAGGGAGCTGACCCAGTCGGGCAGGGGCCTCGCCCCCGCGAACCGGCCCAGGTCGGCCGCCAACCGGTGCCGCGGGGTCGCGCGGACGTCCTCCAGAGCCGCAGCCGGCTCCCCGGGATTCGTCGTCGGGGTGAGGAAGTCCGGTATCCAGCCCCGGGCGGGAACGAGATCCAGCAAGGGCCCGACCCCGGCGGGCAGTTGGGTGCGCAGCCCGGTCCGCCAGGCGCCGAAGCGCACCTCCTGGTCGGTGCGGCGGGCGACCTGGAGGCTCAGCACCGCCTCGCTGATCTCGGGCAGCGGCTCGATCAGGTCCACCCGGACCAAGTCCTGGGCCGTGAAGTGAATCCGTAGCATCCGTGCCCCCCCGGCCACGCCGCGCCGCCCCCCCGGCGACCCCGCCCCGACCCCGACCCGCATCGTGCCAGCCGCGGACGGCACCCGGCTACCGCGCGGTTTCGGACAGCGCCGAAACCCCGCGCCGACCGGAACCGCTCTCCGGAGGATGGAGCCCGCACCACGCCGCGACGGGCGGAACGGACCGCCCGCCGCGCCCAACTGCCTTCTGTAGTAACCCTGGAGGGATTTCGTCATGACTGTCCGCACCCGTATCCGCACCTATGCCCGCACCCACACCCGTGCTCGCGTCCGCGTCCGTGCCGCGATCGTGGCGCTCGGCGTGGCGGCGTCGAGCCTGACCATCGCCACCGTCGGGGCGTCGTCCGCCCACGCCTGCGGCCTGTCGGCGCTGGGCCCGGTCCAGCAGATCAACTCCCCGTCCGGCAGCCTCGGCCAGTTCTACTTCGCCTGGAACTCCTGCACCGCCCAGGCGTACGCCGAGGTCCACTTCACCGCCGGAACCTACGGGAACGGCCAGATCGCGCTCCTGAACAACGCCGGCACGGGCACCGCCAACTCCGGCCCGCAGGGCTCCTGGTGGGAGTCACCGATGCTGTCGATCTACAGCAACCCGTCCTCGGAGCGCCACTACTACGGCGTGATGAGCTTCACCGCGAACGGTCACAGCTGCGAGGGCCGGACCCCGACCTGGAACTTCAGCGACGGCTCGTACGACACCAGCCGCGCCTACACGCGCTGCTGGTACTGACAGTCGGCCCCCGCCCGGCGGCAGGTGAAAGTTTCAGCGGAGCGGGCGGGTGGGGGCGGGCGGCCGGGGCGCGGTCTTGACGGGGCGTCGACAGAGGTGGGTGCATGGCGGCTCCGTCCGATCGCCGATCCCTGCCGGGAGAGACCTGCCATGCGCCCACCCCGCCCCGTCCGAACCGCGCTGTCGCTCGCCGCCCTGCTCGCCGCCGGCCTCGGCGCCGCCGTGCCCGCCCAGGCGGCGACGCCCGCGGCGCGGACCCTCGCACCGGACACCCGGTTCTACGTCGACCCCGGGAGCAAGGCCGGCCAGCAGGCCCTGACCGACCTGAAGGCCCACGACCTGCCCGGGGCCGCGTCGATGGCACTGCTGGCGTCCTGGCCGGTCGCGCAGTGGTTCAACGGGACGGCGACCCCGCAGGAGACCACCGACGCGATGGCGGCGCTCCAGGCGAAGGCCGCGCGGGCCCGGCAGGTCCCGGTCGCGGTGGCGTACAACGTGCCCGGCCGGGACTGCTCGCAGTACTCCGCGGGCGGCGCCTCCAACAGCACCGAGTACGCGGCCTGGATCGACGCCCTCGCGCGCGGCATCGGCGACCGCCGGACGGTCGTGGTCCTGGAACCGGACGGCCTCGCACTGTCGCCCGCGTTCTGCGGCGGCACCGCCGCCCAGCAGCAGGACCGCCTCACCGAGATCTCCGCCGCCGTCGACCGGCTCCAGCAACAGCGGCAGGCGATCGTCTACCTGGACGCCGGGCACAGCGGCTGGCAGAACGTCGGCACCCAGGCCCAACTGCTGATCGACGCCGGAGTGGCCCGCGCCCAGGGCTTCTTCCTGAACGTGTCGAACTACCAGCCCGACGCCGCGCTGACCCGCTACGGCACCCTGGTCTCCAAGTGCGTCTGGTACCTGCGGAACACCCCGGGCGCCACCGCCGACTCCTGTGCCAACCAGTACTGGCCGGCCGCCGACGCCGACGCCTGGTACGCGAGCCGGGTTCCCGCCGACGCGGAACTGACCCACTTCGTGATCGACAGCAGCCGCAACGGGCAGGGCCCGTGGACACCCGAACCCGGCAAGTACACCGGTGACCCGCAGACCTGGTGCAACCCGCCCGGCCGCGGCCTGGGCGCCCGGCCCACCGCCGACACCCGCCAACCGCTGCTGGACGCCTTCCTGTGGATCAAGGTCCCGGGCGAGTCCGACGGCAGCTGCACCCGCGGCACCGCCGGACCGGCCGACCCCGAATACGGCACCGTCGACCCGGCCGCCGGCGCCTGGTGGCCCGCACAGGCCCACGCCCTCGCGGCCAACGCCGCCCCGAAGCTCGGCTTCAACACCGGGCTCTTCCCGACACACTGACGCGACGTCTGGTTCGCCGGACCGGCGGGAAAACGCTTTCCGGCGGCGTGGCGGCGTGGCGGCGTGGCGGCGTGGTGACGCGGTGACGGGCTCGGCGGGCGAACGGGAAACCGCTTTCCCGCCACACGCCGCCCAATCTGTCGGACGAACCGGAAACCGCTTTCCGGTGACGCTCCGTCAAGTCCGTCGAACGAACGGGAAACCGCTTTCCGAAACCGACGGCACTCCGCCAGGTCCGTCGGACCAACGGGAAACCGCTTTCCGGCCGCGCCCGGGCAAGGGGCCGAAGCTCCTGCCCGGGCGCGGTGCGTCCGCCTCAGCGGTGGCGCAGCCAACTCGTCGCGGCGGTCGGCTTGTTGCTGTAGTCGAACAGGGCCTGGTTCTCCCAGGCGTCGCCGGAGGCCGGGTCGGCGGGGTTCCAGCCGTTGCCGGGGACGGCGGTCCAGGTCGGTTCCCAGTAGAAGACGCCCAGGCCGCGGCCGTTCGGGACGGCCTCGACCACGTTCAGCACGTCGCGCAGGCCGGCCGCCTGGCCGGCCTGGGTGGCGGGGTAGCCGGCCTGCAGTTGGGCGGCGGTGGCGAGGTTGTTCTCCAGGGCGTCGTTGTTGGCGAGGGTGAAGGCGTTGGCGGTCTCGGCGACGAACACCTGCTTGCCGTAGCGGGCGGCCAGGTCGTCCAGGGTGGTCTGCAGGTCGCTGAGCGGGCCGTGCCAGTAGCCGTAGTAGGAGAGTCCGATCAGGTCGAACGGCACGCCCCGGGCCACCGCGTTGTCGAAGAAGGTCCGGGCCCCGGCGTCGTCGCCGCCCTTGGCGAGGTGCAGCGCGACCTTGGTCGAGCCGCTCACCGCCTTGGCGGCCTTGGCGCCCTGGGTGAGCAGCGCCGCCAGGTTCGACCAGTTGGAGGTGGAGCCCTGCGGCCAGAGCATGCCGCCGTTGATCTCGTTGCCGATCTGCACCATGTCGGCGGTGGTGCCCTGCGCCTTCAGCGCGTCGAGGACGTCGTAGGTGTGGTCGTACACCGCCGATTCGAGCTGGGCGAGGCTGTAGCCGGACCAGGGGGAGGGCACGGTCTGCGCGCCGGGGTCGGCCCAGGTGTCGGAGTAGTGGAAGTCGATCAGCAGGCCCATGCCGAGCGCCTTGGCGCGCTTCGCCATGGTCAGCACCCGGGCCTTGGTGTTGTAGCCGTCGGCGGGGTTCACCCACACCTTCAGGCGCGCGTAGTTCGCGCCGTTGGCGTGCAGGATGCTCAGCGCGTCCCCGGTGGTGCCGTCGGCGTACTTGTAGACGCCGCCCTTGTCCTCGCTCTTCTTCAGGGTGGAGACGTCCACGCCCCGGACGGCCACCCCGGTCGAGCCGGGGGCGAAGGTGACGTCGTCGACGTTGATCCAGTTCCCGGCGTTGGCGTCGGAGACGATGCTGATCGTGCACTGCCCGCCGGTCACCCGGACCGGGGTGACCAGCCGGACCCAGGCCCCGTTCGGGGTGACGGGCAGGTCGGTGCGCTGCTCGGCGGAGCCGCAGTTGCGCAGGGCCAGGTAGGCGGAGTTCTGGCCGCCGCCGGAGCGGACCCAGGCGGTCAGCGTGTAGCTGCCGTCGGCCAGGCCGGACAGGTACTGGTAGGTCTCCACCTTGTAGGCGGAGGCGGCGTAGTGGGTGAGCCGGTAGGAGCCGCCGTGCCCGCCGGCCTCGGTGAAGGAGGCGCTGTCGCTGCCCGCCGCCGAGTAGGTGGACCAGCCGGCGGGCGTGGCGGTCCCGGTGCCGCCCGTCTCGAAGCCGCCGTTGCCGAGCGTGCTGGCCGCGTGGGCGGTGCCGGGGACGCCGGCGACGGCGGTGGTGGCGAGCGGGATCGCGGCGGCGGCGCTGACGAGCGCGCGCTTGAGTGCCTGGTGCATCGTCGTCCTTGGCGATGGGGGCGGGCGGGACGGGCCGGGGGAAGGCCGGTCGCCCGCCGGGCCGGGTGGGGGAGGCCCGTCGGCCGGGTTCGGGCAGTGGCCCGACCCCGATGGGAACGTACACACCCACGAGCCGACGTATTCCGCATAGAAAAGCGCATGGATGGGATCCTTGGCAAGGTACCCGAGGTCAATTCATGTGAACGTTCACAGCCCGCTGGGGAGGCGACGGCGCGTCAGGGGGCCGGGCCTGTCGGCGCAGTGTGCTACCCGTGGAGTACGGAACCGGAGGAGGGAGTGGGCGATGGCGGTGCGGCGGGTGGTGCCGAACGTGCGGGTGGCGCGGGAGGGGGAGGCCGGGCAGGCCGAGAATCGGGAGTTCTACGGGCGGCTCGGCTTCGAGGAGGTGATGAACCACGGGTGGATCATGACGCTGGCCGCCCCGGGCAGCCCGACCGCCCAGCTGAGCTTCATGACGCGGGACGCCACCGCCGCGCTGGTGCCGGACGTCAGTGTGGAGGTCGAGGACGTCGACGCGGCATACGCGGCGATGCGGGCGGCGGGGGCGGAGATTGTCCACCCGCTGAGCGACGAGGAGTGGGGCGTGCGCCGCTTCTTCGTCCGCGACCCGAACGGCCGGGTGGTGAACGTGCTCGGCCACCGCTGAACCCCGGCGGTCCGGCGAAGCCCCGGAGGCCCGGAGCCCCGGAGGTGGGGGAGGGCTACCAGCCGGTGCGCAGGCGGTAGGAGGCGGTGAGGTCGCGGACCTCCGCCGAGCGCACCACCTCGCGGCCGAGGGTGGGCCGCAGGTGCTTGTCCAGCAGGCGCAGCACCTCCTCGGAGAGTCGCGCCTTCAGCCCCTCGGGCCGTCCCGGGAGCAGTCCGATCGCGATGTGCACGAAGGCGACCAATTGGCCGTCCGCGTCGTCCACCCAGGTCTCGGCGGCCTGCCGGAAGAAGGTCTTGCAGACGCCCCGGGAGGCCACCCGCTCGCGCACCAGCGGGTGCAGCTCGCGGACGAACTCGGGGCGGTCGAAGGCGTCGGCGAGCTGCGGCGAGTAGTCGACGGTGATGTGGGGCATGGCGGGACCTCCTCGCGCAGATGCTTGGCTTCTACATCCACCCATCCTGGCCCCACCCCGTCCGCCCGCCGCACCCGGGGTACCGGAAAACGGACGGCCCGCACCGACGGGCACCACTCACCACCGGCGGCCGCCCCTCACCACCTGCCGGCGGCCACCCCTCACCACCGGCCCCACCACGCGGGCGGCGGCGGATCGGCGGGGACGGCCGAGGGCTGCTCGGGGTGCAGGCCCAGCCGCCGCAACGCGGTCGCGTCCACCCGCAGTTGCAGCCAGCCCCACCAGTGGCCGTCCGGGCCGATGCCGCAGGAGTGGTCGATCCGGACGTCCTGCTCGTCGATCGCCCGCCAGTCGATGCCGTGGGCGCGCAGTCAAGCGCCCAACTGCTCGTGCGGTCGGGGACGGCCCGCCTCGTTCGGCCACCCGAACAGCGACACCCACTTCTCCTCGTCGTCCATGCGGCACAGCATGGCAACCCCCTGACGGATTGTCAGTCGAATAAAGCCGGATGAAAAACAGCACATCAGCAGCGGAAATCCGGGCGCGGCCATTGGCCCGGCCCGACCGGGGAGTGTAGGAATGGGGGTATGACCCGGTTTCGGGCAGCACTCGGTGGACGCAGCGGCGCGGACCGGACCTCCGCAGGCCGACTGCCCATGGCCCCGCGTCCCAGGCCGACCCCGCGTCCCAGGCCGACCCCGCGTCCCCGGCCGGTCCCGGGCCTGTGGGCGGTCCCGGCCCTGCGGCCGGCCCCGCAGCAGGGCTCGCCGGGTACGGCCCCGGGCCCCCGCCCGACGCGCTCCTCCCCGGTCGGACGGTGCGGATGACGCCCGTCCCCGAGCCCACCGTCGTCCGCGAGGGCGTGCTGCTGCTCGACGCCGAACGCCTGCTGTACGCCAACGACGAGGCCCGCCGCCTGCTGGAGCTGCCCGCCGACTGCGAGGGGAGCCCGCTCGGGGCCCTCGGCCTGCCGCCCGCGCTGACCGCCCTGCTGGACGCCGGGCCGGAGGCCACCGACGCCCCCGTGCGGGCCGGCGGCCGCACCCTGGCGGTCGACCTGCACCCCACCGACCGCTCCGGCGGCCCGCCCTGCCGACTCGCCACGCTCCGCGACAGCGCCCCGCCCGCCGTCCCGCCCGCAGACCCGGACACCGCTGCGGACGACGCCCCGGACACCGCCCGGCGGCGGCTCGAACTGCTCTACCGGGCCGGCGGCTCGATCGGCACCACCCTCGACATCACCCGCACCTGCCAGGAACTCGCCGCCGCCCTCGTCCCGGCGTTCGCCGACTTCGCCAGCGTCGACCTGTACGAGGGCGTCCTCGACGGCGGCGACCCGCACCCGGACCGGGGCCGCCCGATGCGCCGCGCCGCGCTCGCCGGGGTCGGTGAGTGGTCCCCGCTGCTGGTACCGGGATCGGCGGTGCCGCTGGTCCCCGGCACCCCGCGGGCCCGCGCGATGGCCGACGGCCGCTCGGTCGCCGAACCCGACCTGACGGCCGCGCTCGCCGCCTGGGACGACATCAGCCCCGGCACCGTCGACGCGATGCGCGCCCAGCAGGTGCACACCCTGATCGCGGTGCCGCTGGCCGCCGGGGACGCGCTGCTCGGCATCGCCACCTTCTGGCGGGCCCGCCCCCGCCCGGCCTTCGACGAGGAGGACCGCACCCTCGCCGAGGAGCTCACCGCCCGCGCCGCCGTCCTGGTCGACAACGCCCGCCGCTACACCCGCGAGCACACCATGGCGGTCGCCCTGCAGCACAGCCTGCTGCCCGCCGGACTGCCGCAGCAGCAGGCCCTGGAGGTCGCCTCCCGCTACCTGCCCGCGCACGCCGGCGTCGGCGGCGACTGGTTCGACGTGATCCCGCTGTCCGGCGCCCGGGTCGCCCTGGTGGTCGGCGACGTGGTCGGCCACGGCGTGCACGCCGCCGCCACCATGGGCCGGCTGCGCACCGCCGTGCACACCTTCGCCTCCCTCGACCTCGCCCCCGACGAACTCCTCGGCCACCTCGACGCCCTGGTCAACCGCCTCGACCAGGAGCACCCGGGGGCCGGCCACCCGGAGCGCCCGATCACCGGCGCGACCTGCCTGTACGCCGTCTACGACCCGGTCGGCCGCCGCTGCACCCTCGCCCGGGCCGGCCACCCGCCGCCCGCCGTGGTCCACCCCGACGGCCGGGTCGAGATCCCCGACCTGCCCGCCGGGCCGCCCCTCGGCATCACCGGACTCCCGTACGAGAGCTGTGAGTTGGAGCTCGCCGAGGGCAGCAGCCTGGTGCTGTACACGGACGGGCTGGTGGAGTCCCGCGACCACGACCCCGACCATGGCCTGAAACTGCTGCGCACCGCGCTCGCCCGCCCCGGCCGCGACCCCCGGCAGACCTGTCAGGACCTGCTCGACGCCCTGCTGCCCGACACGCCGGCGGACGACATCGCGCTGCTGGTCGCCCGCACCCGCGCGCTGCCCGCCGACCACGTCGCCGACTGGGAGGTCCCCGCCGACCCCGCCGCGGTGGCCCGCGTCCGGGCCGCCGTCACCCGCCGCCTCGACGACTGGGGCCTCGGCGAGCAGGCCTTCGCCGCCGAACTCGTGCTCAGCGAACTGATCACCAACGCGATCCGGTACGCCGCCGCCCCGATCCGGGTCCGGCTGCTCCGTGACCGCGCGCTGATCTGCGAGGTCTGGGACGGCTCCGCGACCTCCCCGCACCTGCGGTACGCCGCCGACACCGACGAGGGCGGGCGCGGCCTGTTCCTGGTCGCCCAGCTCGCCGAGCGCTGGGGCACCCGCTACCCCGACAGCGGGAAGGTGATCTGGGCCGAGCTGCCCTTCGGGGCCTGACGGGGGCCGGCGCGCTCACTCCTCGCAGAGCCGCTTGAACAGCGCCAGGTCGGCGCGGACCGCCTCCTCCACCGCCCGGCTCTGCGCGAACCCGCGCGGCCCGCCCAGTGCCGCCGTCAGCCCGTCCGGGTCGTACTCGACCCGCACCTGCACCCGGGTGTGCCCGGCGTCCAGCGGGTACAGCGCGAAGGTGCCGCGCAGCGGCGGCCCCGTCCGGGTCTCCCAGCTCATCACCCGGCCCCGGCCGCGGTCCGTCAACTCGGCGTCCACCGCGTGCCGCCCCCCGTCGAACTCCACGTCCAGGTGCGCGTGGTGCCGCCCCCGGGCGTCCGCCCGGACCACCCCGCCGACGAAGCGCGGGTACTCCGCCACCCGGTGCAGGTGCGCCCAGGCCGCCCCCACCGGGGCGGTCACCTCGATCTGCTCCTCCAGGGTCCGCATCGCGGGCGCCTCCGTTCCGTCGACGGTGCTCCCTCCAGCCTGCCAAGGATCGCGGCGCGACGGCAAAGGCACGGCCCGGTGGGACGAGCGCGCAGGTCGGGGGATCGGCTATGGTTCCGGCAGCCGTTCTCGGCATGAGCAAGCCAGTTCCGTCACAGGTCGGGGGACTTGATGCAGGATCAGCCGTCGCAGCACACACCGCCCGACGGAACCCCGGGAGCCGACGGCCGGTCGGCGCACCGGCCGGGGGCCCACCCGGACCACTCGTACCCGGACTACTCGTACCCGGGCCACCCGCAGTCCGGCCAGCAGCAGCCCCCGTACCCGGGGCATTCCCAGCCCGGCCAGCCCTACCCCGGTCAGCAGCAGCCCGGTCGGCCGGAGCCGAGGTCCTCGGCGGCCAAGACCTGGGGCGTGATCGCCGCCGTGGTCAGCGCCGCGGCCGGTGTGGCGAGCGCGATCGCCGCCTTCTCCGGGGGCGGCGGCGCGGGCCCCTCGGCGGGACCGGCCCCCGCTCCGCAGTCCACCGTCGCGGCCTCCACCGGGGGCGGGACGGCCGCCACCCAGCCGGGGGCCACCGCCGCCCCGCCGTCGGCCGCCTCGGCGGTGAGCTGGAGCGGGAAGGTCCGCTTCGGCCTGGCGGGCATCGACCTGGCCACGACGCCGCCGCGGGTGCGCGACAAGGACACCATCGGCGACATCTGGCCCAGCGCGCAGCGCATCCAGGGCGGCATGAAGATCAAGGGCCAGGTGGCCACCTGGACCGGCGCCGGCGCCCCCACCGCGGAGGACTGCCGCACCCTGCTGACCACCCAGCTCCGCCAGGAGGTCGAGGTCTCGGTCGGCGACCGGGTGTGCGTCGTGGACGGCCGCTCGCCCCTCACGCTGGTGAACGTCACCGCCCTGCACCCCGACGACGGCAGCTACGGCGAGCTGGAGGCGGACCTGACGATGTGGAACCTCAAGCTCCCCAAGTGAGCCGGCCGGGAACGCCCCTGCCCCCGACCAGGAATCCGGTCGGGGGCAGGGGCGTTCCGCCGCGCGGGAGGTGCTCCGTCAGATCGAGGGGAACTCGCCGTCGAACGCGGCCGCCAGCCGCAGGTACGGGGCGGCCTCGGCACTCCGGCCCTGCCGCTCCAGGGTGCGGCCCAGCACCAGGTGCGCGTAGTGCTCCACCGGGTCCCGCTCGATCACCTCGCGCAGCTGCTCCTCGGCGCGCCGCAGCTGGGCGGAGTGGTAGTAGGCGCGGGCCAGCAGCAGCCGCGGGCCGACCTGCTCCGGCGACTCCTCGACCACGCCCACCAGGATGCGCGCGGCGTCCGCGTACGCCTTGGAGTCGAAGAACAGCCGGGCGCGGTCCCAGCGCTCGGCGGTGGTGCCGCTGTTCAGGCCGAGGTCGGTGGTCATGTCCGTTCCTTCCCGTGGTCCGGGTTCCGCCGGGTCGCCGTGACCCGACAGGTGGTTGAACATTCACCGATCCAGGGCTATTCCGACCGCGGACGGCACCCTCCCGGCCCCGGACCATGCCCTCCCGACTGAGCACGACGCCCTCCCGACTGAGCACGACGCCCTCCCCACTGCGGACGACGCCCTCCCGGCGGCGGTCAGGCGTCGGCCGCCAAGTCCAGCAGCCGGTGCATGAACGCCACCGGCAGCGCCGGGTTCGCCGCCGCCTCGACCGGGTGCGCCCCGTCCGCCAGCAGGTCCAGCAGCACCTCCAGCGGCAGTCGCGGATCGCCCGCCGCCGCCCGTGCCACCGCCGGGTCCGCGTCCCGGGCCAGCGCCGCCAGCACCTCCGGCGGCGCCTCCGGGTCCCGCAGCGCCGCCAGCCGCAGCGCCGGCTCCGGACGGTCCGCCAGCCCGGCCAGCCCGGGCGCCCCGAACCCCGGCCGCGCCAGCAGCGAGGCCGGTCCGTGCAGTTCCAGGTACACCGAGCGCAGCAGCTCGCCCGGCGCGTCCGCGCAGTGCTCCGCCAGCGCCAGGCGCACCGACAGCTCGGGGTCCGCCGCCAGCAGCGCCACCGCCTCGCCGGGCAGCCGCTCCAGCGCCGCCACCGCCCGCCGCACCGCCGGGTGCGCCGACCGGGCCAGCCGCAGCAGCTCCGCCGGATCGCCCGCCCGCTCCGCCACCCAGGGCAGCTCCGGCGGCGGCCCGTCCGGCAACCGGTAGTGCACCGTGGAACGCTGATCCTCCGTCAGGTCGCCCCGCAGCGACACCTCCAGGCGCACCCCCTCGTGCGGATCGCCCGCCAGCGCCATCGCCAGGTCCGTCGGCAGTTCCGGGTTGGCCGCCACCGCGCACCGGATGCGCGGGTCGTCGTCCAGCAGCAGCCACTGGCCGAGCGCCCGCTCCAGCGCCGCCCCCGCCGCCGTCCGCTCCCGCCGCACCGGGTCGCTCTCCGCGATGTACCCCGCCAGCGTCACCGGTAGCGGACGCTCCACCCGCAGCGCCCGCTGCACCGCCGAGCGCACCGCCTGGTCGCGGTCCGCCCGCAGCGCCGTCCGCACCCGCGGCGGCAGCTCCGGCCAGCTCCCCGCCCGGACCGCGGCCGCCCGCACCAGCGGCGAGGCGTCCTGCGCCAGGCGCACCAGCAGTTCGGCCGGCAGCCCCGCGCAGGACGGCACCCGGCGCCGGGTGTCCGGGTCGCGGTCGCCCGCCAGCGCCGCCAGCACCTCCGGCGGCAGCGCCACCCGCTGCGCCGCCGAGGCCGCGGCCCGGCGGACCCGGCGCTCCCGGTCGCGGGCCAGCGCAGACAGCACCCGCACCGGCAGGTTCGCCCGCTCCGCCAGCGCCGCCCGCACCCGCCAGTCGCCGTGCGCCAGCGCCTCCTCGAACGCCCGGCACGGCAGCCCCGGCCGCCGGGCCAGCCAGCCCGGCTCCGCACCGTCCTCCAGCAGGCGGCACAGCACTTCGGCGGGCGTCGCCGGATTGACCGCCAGACCCTTGCGCCACTCCCGCCCCGGCGCCGGGCCGGACGGCGGCCGCCACCCGGCGGCCGACTGACGAGGGCTCAGATCGAGCACGTGGACTACCTCCCCCGGAACGACAAACGTCACCGACCCTACCCGCGCGACAGCGCTCCGTGCACGGGTTCACGCCACGCCGTCACCCCCACTGCACCCCGTGTGGGAAGTGTGCGCACCAGGGGGATTTCCGGGAAAGGAGAAGCCCCTCCCGGTGGCACGGGGTGCCAGTGGGAGAGGCGGGGTCCGGGCGCGCCGGAAGCTTTCCGACGGGGCGTCAGATGCGGGGAGTCGGGTAGGGGCGCCGGGTAGGGGTGCCGGGGTTTCCGGCCGTCAGGTCCGGGGGGTGAGGCGGAAGGTCAGCACCCGGCCGCCCTCCTCGCTGGTGACCAGCTGCACCTGCGCGCCGATCGGCACCGCGCCCGGCAGTCCGCCGAGCACCGCCGCCTGCACGGTGAAGCCCTCGTCCAGCACGATCAGGTACGGGCGGTTCAGGTGCGGCCCGCGGCGGGTCGGGCGCAGCAGGCGCTGCACCGTGCCGCGGCCGGAGGCGGGGGCCGGCTCCAGGTCGGCCGAGCCGCAGACCGGGCAGAGCAGGCAGGTGGTGGCGCTGGCCGAGTGGCACCAGTGGCAGCGCAGGTAGGCGAGTTCCGCCTCGCCGGGCGCGGCGGTGGCGGACAGGGGCGTCGGGGGCGCCGGGATCGTCGGGATCGCCTGGGTCGTCGTCGGTGCGGCCGGTGCGAGCATGAGGGTCATGGCCGTGTCCTCCCTGGGCCGGGGGTGGGCCGCCGTACCGCCGCCCGGTACGAGGGCGTGCGGTCGGGGCGTCTGCCAGAAGGAAGGTATGGCACTCAGTGCCTCCTGTAAAGGTACCGAGTGCCAGTCCGATCGTCCGATGTTCGACGGGCCGTCAGATTCCCCGCCGGGGTGCCCGGCCGAGGATCAGCCCTCCAGGGCCGCCTCGACCCCCTGCACCACCCGCCACATCGGGGTGCCGCGCCGGGCCACCATCACCACGACCTCCTCGTCGGCCGAGCCCGTCCCGCCGCCCTCGGCGCCCCCGCCCCAGGTGTCCGCCACCAGTTGCAGCGCCTCGTCCACCGCCGCGCCCACGTCGCCCTCGCCGCCCGAGCGCAGCCAGGCCCGCAGCGCGTAGTTGTGCGCGGCGACCACGGCGGCCGCGATCACGTCCGCCCGCAGCCCGCCGTCCGCGCGGGCCGCGTAGCGCGAGCGCAGGTGGCCGGCCAGGGTGCGCTCGTAGCGCCAGACCACCGACAGCTCGTGGATGCGCAGGTTCGGGACCTGCTTCGTCAGCCGGTAGCGCCCCACCGAGAAGGCCGGGTTCGCCGCGTACATCCGCAGCACCAGGCGGGCCGCGTCGCAGACCTGCTCCACCGGGTCGCCGGCCGGGTCGGCCCCGGCCAGGAACGCCGTCATGTCGGCCAGGCAGCCGTCGTGGTCCGGGAAGACCACCGCCTCCTTGGACGGGAAGTAGCGGAAGAACGACCGCCGGCCGACCCCCGCGAGCGAGACGATGTCGTCCACCGTGGTCTGCTCGAAGCCCCGCTCCGAGAACAGCCGGAACGCCGCCTCCACCAGGGCGTCCCGCATCGTCGGCCGCCCCTTCTCGCCGCCGGCGGTCCGTTCCCGCCCATGCACCTCGCTCATACCCCGGACGGTAGCACCGACCGGGGCGTCGAGGCTGTGATCGGCGGTACTCAGTGTGCATAATCGGGGGTACTGAGTGCCACACTGAGGAGACTGCCATGACCACCCAGGACTTCGACCTGTATCGGATCGGCGAGGAGCACGAGATGCTCCGGGAGTCGGTGCGTTCGTTGGCGGAGGCGAAGATCGCCCCGTTCGCGGCGGCGGTCGACGAGGAGGGGCGTTTTCCGCAGGAGGCGCTGGACGCGTTGCGGGCGGCGGACCTGCACGCGGTGCACGTGCCGGAGGAGTACGGGGGTGCGGGGGCGGACGCGCTGGCGACGGTGCTGGTGATCGAGGAGGTGGCGCGGGTGTGCGCGTCGTCGTCGCTGATCCCGGCGGTGAACAAGCTGGGGTCGCTGCCGGTGCAGCTGGCGGGTTCGGAGGAGTTGAAGGCGAAGTACCTGGGGGCGCTGGCGCGGGGCGAGGGGATGTTCTCGTACTGCCTCTCGGAGCCGGAGGCGGGCTCCGACGCGGCGGGGATGCGCACGCGGGCGGTGCGCGACGGCGACTTCTGGGTCCTGGACGGCGTGAAGCGGTGGATCACCAACGCGGGCGTCTCGGAGTACTACACGGTGATGGCCGTGACCGACCCGGAGAAGCGGTCGAAGGGCATCTCGGCGTTCGTGGTGGAGAAGGGCGACGAGGGCGTCTCCTTCGGCGCGCCGGAGAAGAAGCTCGGCATCAAGGGCTCCCCGACCCGCGAGGTGTACTTCGACGGCGTGCGCATCCCGGCGGAGCGGATGATCGGCGCCGAGGGCACCGGCTTCGCCACCGCCATGCGCACCCTCGACCACACCCGGGTCACCATCGCCGCCCAGGCCCTGGGCATCGCCCAGGGCGCACTGGACTACGCCAAGGGCTACGTCAAGGAGCGCCGGCAGTTCGGGAAGCCGATCGCCGACTTCCAGGGCGTCCAGTTCATGCTCGCCGACATGGCCATGAAGCTGGAGGCCGCCCGCCAGCTCACCTACGCCGCCGCCGCCAAGTCCCAGCGCGGCGACAACGACCTCACCTTCTTCGGCGCCGCGGCCAAGTGCTACGCCTCGGACGCGGCGATGGAGATCACGGTCGACGCGGTGCAGCTGCTGGGCGGGTACGGGTACACGCGGGACTACCCGGTGGAGCGGATGATGCGGGACGCGAAGATCACCCAGATCTACGAGGGCACCAACCAGGTCCAGCGCATCGTGATGGCCCGCAACCTCCCCCAGTAGCCGTCCGGCCGGGTCGTTCCCCCGCCTCCCGGGAATCCGAAGCCTTTGCCCAGTCTTGACGAAGTGCCAGGTCAGGCGTGGTTCCGGTCACACCCCGGGTGGGTGGGAGTGCCCGGGGAGGGGGCAACTCGCCTGCGGGAGGGGCGGATTGGGCGGGTGGGGTGGATGAGGGGCGATGGGTGGCCGGGCGGGGGTGTCGTCGGGGTCTGGCGGGGGATCTAAGGTATGCCTTAGCTTACTGCGCGGCCCCGGAGTGCTGCCCCGGCGGTCGGTCGGTTCCCGTCGCACCCTCGCCCCTGGAGTGAGCATGTCTGCCCGTCGTCGTTCTGTCGCTGCCGCGTTCCTGGTCCTCGCCGTGGCGGGGGCGGGGCTGGTGGGCTGTTCGAAGAAGGACGACGGCAAGGGCTCGGCGGACGCGGCGTCCGGGCCGGTGCAGGTCACCGCGACCGACGACAAGTGCGAGCTGTCGCGGACCTCGTTCCCCGCCGGGCACGTCGAGTTCGCGGTCGCCAACAAGGGCGGCAAGACCACCGAGGTCTACGTCTACGGCGAGGGCGACAGGATCGTCACCGAGCGGGAGAACATCGGCCCCGGCACCAAGGTCACCGTCAACGCCGAGATCAAGGCCGGCAGCTACGAGGTCGCCTGCAAGCCCGGCATGACCGGCGACGGCATCCGCCGGAAGATCACCGTCACCGCCGCCGGCGCCACCGCCCCCGCCAAGGCCGACGAGCGCCTGACCCGCGCCGTGGCCGACTACCGCGCCTACGCCCAGGAACAGGCCGACGCCACGATCCCCGTCGCCGAGCAGTTCGCCGCCGCCGTCACCGCCGGCGACCTCGAGAAGGCCAAGGCCCTGTTCGCCCCCTCCCGCACCGGCTGGGAGCGCACCGAGCCCGTCGCGGAGAGCTTCGGCGACATCGACCCGAAGACCGACACCCGCGAGGACGCCCTCGAGGACGGCCAGCAGTGGACCGGCTGGCACCGCATCGAGAAGTCCCTCTGGGCCGACGGGAGGATCACCGACGAGGACAAGGCCCTCGCCGCCCGGCTCGTCACCGACCTCAAGGACTGGCAGAAGCGCATCCCGAGCGCCGAGATCACCCCCACCGGCATGGCCAACGGCGCCAAGGAACTCCTCGACGAGGTCGCCAAGAACAAGATCACCGGCGAGGAGGACCGCTACAGCCACACCGACCTGTCCGACTTCGCCGCCAACGTCGAGGGCGCCCGCCAGGCCTACGAACTCCTCAAGCCCGTCGCCGCCGACAACGACCCCGCCCTGTCCAAGACCCTCGACACCGAGTTCGAGAAGATCACCGCCCTCCTCGCCAAGTACCGCGCCGCCGACGGCACCTTCACCCCCTACGACAAGATCACCGAGGACCAGCGCAAGACCTTCTCCGACGCCGTCAACTCCCTCGGCGAACCCCTCTCCAAGCTCGCCGCCGCCGTCGTCACCAAGTAGACCCGACGGCCAGAAGCAGCACGTCACGGTCCAGTCGGGCCGGAGTAAGGGCAGCGTAAGCTAAGCCCCCGTCAGGGACCGAGCAACTGTGCGAGGACCCGAAGCAGTGCAGGCCACGTCCGAGAGGGAACGTCAGAGATGGACGCCGAGAACGAGCAGCACGCGGCCCCCGCCGGGGCCGGCGAGGAGGCGCGGCGCGCCGGGCTCAGCCGACGGGCCGTCATAGGCTGGGCGGGCGCGGGCGTCGCGCTCGGCGCCGCGGCGGTGGGCACGGTCGCCGCCGCGACCATGTCGGGCGAGGACAGCGCCGCCGCGCCGCAGCAGGCCGACGTCCCGTTCTACGGGGAGCACCAGGCCGGGATCTCGACGCCGGTCCAGGACCGGCTGCACTTCGCCGCGTTCGACGTGATCACCACGGACCGCGACGCGCTGGTGAAGATGCTCAAGGAGTGGACGAAGGCCGCCGCCGCGATGACCGGCGGCCGCGAGGTCGGCGGCGGGGCCGTCGGCGTCCTCCCCGAGTCGCCGCCGGACGACACCGGCGAGGCGCTCGGCCTGCCCGCCTCCCGGCTGACGCTGACCATCGGGTTCGGCCCGACGCTGTTCGAGAAGGACGGCACCGACCGGTTCGGCCTGAAGGCGAAGCGGCCGGAGGCGCTGGTCGAGCTGCCGAAGTTCAAGGGCGACCGGCTGGAGGCCGGCCGCAGCGGCGGCGACCTGTGCGTGCAGGCCTGCGCGGACGACCCGCAGGTCGCGGTGCACGCGATCCGCAACCTGGCGCGGATCGGCATGGGCGTGGTCAACGTCCGCTGGTCGCAGCTCGGTTTCGGCAAGACCTCCTCGACCACGCCGGACAGCCAGACCCCGCGCAACCTGATGGGCTTCAAGGACGGCACCCACAACATCGCGGGCACCGACGCGGACGCGCTGTCCCAGCACGTCTGGGCCGCCCCCGGCGACGGCGCCGACTGGATGACCGGCGGCTCCTACCTGGTGGCCCGCCGCATCCGGATGACCATCGAGACCTGGGACCGCACCTCGCTCAAGGAGCAGGAGGACGTCTTCGGCCGCACCAAGGTCGAGGGCGCCCCCTACGGCAAGCAGAAGGAACGCGACACCCCCGACCTGTCGGCGATGCCGAAGGACTCGCACGTCCGCCTCGCGCACCCCGACAGCAACAACGGGCTGATGATCCTGCGCCGCGGCTACTCCTTCACCGACGGCTCGGACGGCCTCGGCCGTCTGGACGCCGGACTGTTCTTCCTGGCGTACCAGCGCGACACCCGCAAGGCGTTCGTCCCGCTGCAGACCAGGCTCGCGGCCAACGACAAGCTGAACGAGTACATCACGCACGTCGGTTCCGCCCACTTCGCCTGCCCGCCCGGTGTCCGCAAGCCCGGCGAGTGGTGGGGCCAGACCCTCTTCGGCTGACCCCCTTCGGCTGACCCCGCCCCCCACTCTTCTGAAGTCCCGAAGGAGGAGAACCGCCGTGTTCGCCAACTACCTGATCGGCCTGCGCGAGGGCCTCGAAGCCAGCCTGGTGGTCTGCATCCTGATCGCCTACCTCGTCAAGACCGGCCGCAAGGACCGCCTCGGCCCGGTCTGGACCGGCGTCGGCAGCGCCGTCGCGCTGTCGATGGCGTTCGGCGCGGTGCTCCAGTTCGGCTCCAACCAGCTGTCCTTCGAGGCCCAGGAGGCGCTCGGCGGCAGCCTGTCGATCATCGCGGTCGGCCTGGTCACCTGGATGGTCTTCTGGATGCGGCGCACCGCCCGCCACCTGAAGTCCGAACTGCACGGCAAGCTGGACGCCGCGCTGGCGATGGGCACCGTCGCCCTGGTGGTGACCTCCTTCCTCGCGGTCGGCCGCGAGGGCCTGGAGACGGCGCTGTTCATCTGGACGGCCGTGCAGGCCACCGGCGACGGCTGGAACCCGCTGGTCGGCGCGGTCCTCGGCCTGCTCACCTCGGCGGTGCTGGGCTGGCTGTTCTACCGCGGCGCGCTGAAGATCAACCTGGCGAAGTTCTTCACCTGGACCGGCGGCATGCTGGTCGTGGTCGCGGCGGGCGTCCTCGCCTACGGCGTGCACGACCTCCAGGAGGCCGCCTGGCTGCCCGGCCTGCACGACCAGGCGTTCAACATCTCCAGCACCGTCCCGGTCGACAGCTGGTACGGGACGCTGCTGAAGGGCGTGTTCAACTTCCAGCCCGACCCGACGGTGGTCCAGGTGACGGTCTGGCTGCTCTACCTGGTGCCGACGCTGTTCTTCTTCTTCCGCAAGCCGAAGGCGGCCGGCGCCCCGCCGCTGCGCCCCACGCCGGCCGCGGAGCCGAAGGCCGCCTGACGGCCGCTCGGCACCCGCACCCCCGAACCGCCCGATCGCCGCACCCCGCGGCGGCCGGGCGGTTCGGCGTTCCCGGGAGGCCGACGAGGGGCGGCCGGGTCAGGCCGGCCAGACGCGCAGCGCGTACTCGGCGGTGCGCAGCAGGTGCGGGGCGGGGGTGCCGTCGGCGGCCTGCACGGCCAGGCCGTAGGTGAGCGTGCTCAGGTAGTCGGCGAGCGCGGCCGGGTCGGTGCCGGGCGGGAGGTCGCCGGTGTCGGCGGCCTGCTCCAGCCGCTGCCGCAGCCGGGCCCGGGACCTGGCGCGCCGGGCGGTGGCGTCGGCCCGGACGGCGGCCGAGCCGGGGCCGGTGGCCAGCGCGCCGTGCACCAGCAGGCAGCCCGGACCCTCGGGGCGGGTGACCACCTCGACGGTGCCGCGCAGCAGCCGCTCGGCGACCGCCCGGGCGGTGGGCGCGGCCAGCGCCTCGTGCACGTGCCGGGCCGGGCCGCGGTGGTAGTGGTCCAGGCAGAGCCCGAACAGCGCCTCCTTGTTGCCGTACGCGGCGTACAGGCTGGGCCGGTTGATGCCCATCGCGGCCGTCAGGTCGGAGAGCGCGGTGCCCTCGTAGCCGTGCCGCCAGAAGACGCGCATCGCGCACTCCAGCCGCTCGTCGAGGTCGAACGCGCGCGGACGCCCCGTCACTTCGCCCTGCCCTTCCGCCGGTTCGCTGTTCCGGCCGTCCCGATTTCTGTACCGATCGATATGATAGCTTCCTTCTTGTGTACCGCACGGTACAGAACTCGGAGGGGAAACCGTCATGACGCTCACCGCCACCACTGCCGCCAACACCGTCACTGCCGCCGCCCGGACCTTCGCGCCCGATGTGCTGGCCGGCCGCACCGCCCTGGTCACCGGGGGCTCCCGGGGCATCGGCGCGGCCACCGCGCTCGCCCTGGCCGCCGCCGGGGCCGATGTGGCGATCAGCCACAGCGGTTCGGCGGAGCGCGCCGAGGAGGTGGTCCGGCGGATCGGGGCGCTGGGCCGGCGGGCCGCCGCGTACCGGGCCGACCAGGCGGACGCCGGGCAGGTCGCCGCCCTCGTGGCCGCGGTCGCCGCGGACTTCGGCCGACTGGACGTCCTGGTCAACAACGCGGGCGTGCTGGCCGGCGGCCGGGTCGACGAGCCCGCCGACGAGGAGGCGCTGCGCCGCCAGCTGGCCGTCAACGTGACCGGGGTGACCGCCGCGATCCGGGCCGCCGCCACCCGGCTCGCCGACGGCGGGCGGATCGTCACCATCGGCTCCAACCTGGCCGCCCGCCCCGGGCTGCCCGGCCTGGCCGACTACTCCGCCACCAAGGCCGCCGTCACCGCGTACAGCCGCAGCGCCGCCCAGGAGCTGGCGGGGCGCGGCATCACCGTCAACGTGGTCCAGCCCGGCTCGGTGCACACCGAGATGAACCCGGAGGACGGCCCGCACTCCGACGCGCAGCGCGCCGCCAACGCGCTCGGCCGCTACGGCCGCCCCGAGGAGATCGCCGCCACCGTGGTCTTCCTCGCCACGCCCGCGGCCGGGTTCATCACCGGCGGCGTGCTGTCCGCCGACGGCGGCACCTTCTCCTGAGCCGCCCGGCCCGACGGTCCGTCAGGGGCGGTCGTCCGCCGGGAGGGCGGAGATGCCGCCGAACAGGAAGGCCGTCGCGGCCGCCAGGTTGGCCTCGGTGGGGCGGGCGTACAGCTCGCCGAGGGCGGCGGCGGTCGCGGCGGCGACCATCCGGGGCACGAAGGCGTCGGGGGCGCTGCCGCGCTCGGCGGCGAAGATCCGGGCGCCCTGCTGGATCGCCTCGGCGAGGCCGCTGCCGGCCAGGGCGCGCAGCTGCGGGTTGCGGTCCAGCATCCGCTCCCGCAGCTCGTCCAGCTCGCCCGTGCCGTCGTGGACGGCGAGGTCCTCGCGCAGCCAGTCCTCCAGTGCCCGGAAGGCCGTCACCCCGGGGGCGCGGCTCTCCAGGGCCCGGCTCAGCCGCTCGGTGAACTCGGACAGGTGCGAGGTCGCCAGGTCGAGCTTGGTCGGGAAGTACAGCGTGACGGTGCGCGGCGAGACCTCCGCGCGGTCCGCGATCTCGGCGATCGTCGTGGTGTCGAACCCCCGCTCGGCGAACAGCCCGTAGGCGGCCCGCAGGATCGCCTCCCGGCGCCGGGCCTTGCCGCGTTCCCTCGCGCCCTCTGCCATGGCGGCATGCTACCAGTGGCGGTAATTTTGCAGTCGTCTGCAAAGTTACCTTAGGCTGCAATAATCCACTGGCCTGCCGAACGGCCTGTCGAACACGAGGGGGACGCGATGGCGTCGGTCCTGTACGCGTGGGGACGCTGGGCGGTTCGCCGCCGCGGCCTCGTCATCGGACTGTGGGCCCTGCTGCTCGCCGTCGTCGGCGTCCTCGGCACCACCCTGGCCGGACCGGTCAGCAACGAGTTCTCCGTCCCCGGCATCGAGTCCCAGCAGGCCCAGAACCTGCTGGAGCGCGAACTCCCCGAATCCGCCGGCGGCACCGCCCGGATCGTGGTCGCCGCCCCGCCCGGCACCACCCTGGACGCCCCCGCCGCCAAGGCCGCCGTCAAGGAGGGCCTGAAGAACGCCGCCCAGGTCCCCGGCGTCGTCCACGTCGCCGACCCCTACACCGCGCGGACCCTCTCGCCCGACCTGCGGATCGCCTTCGCCGACGTCCAGTTCCAGCAGCCCGCGCACCAGGTGCCGGAGAGCGCCAAGGACGCCCTGACCGGCTCCACCGCGCCGCTGCGCGCCGCCGGGCTCCAGGTCGAGTACGGCGGCACCGTGATGGCGCCCCCCGTCGAGGTCGGCGGACCCGCCGAGATCGTCGGCGTGGTCGTTGCGTTCGCCGTGCTCGCCGTCGCCCTCGGCTCGCTGGTCGCCGCCGGACTCCCGCTGCTCACCGCCTTCGTCGGCGTCGGCATCGGCGTGCTCGGCGCCCAACTCGTCGCCAACGTCGTCGACATGACCGGCACCGCGACCGTCCTCGCCCTGATGATCGGCCTCGCCGTCGGCATCGACTACGCCCTGTTCATCATCGCCCGGCACCGCGAACAGCTCGCCGAACCCGGCAGCGGGATCGAGGAGTCCGCCGCCCGCGCCACCGCCACCGCCGGCAGCGCCGTCGTCTTCGCCGGCGCCACCGTGGTGATCGCGCTCGCCGCGCTCGCCGTCACCGGCATCCCCTTCCTCACCGTGATGGGCCTGGCCGCCGCCGCCACCGTGCTGCTCTCCGTCCTGATCGCCGTCACCCTCGTCCCCGCCCTGCTCGGCCTGGCCGGCGAACGGCTGCGCCCCAAGGCACCGAAGGCACCGAAGGGCCCGAAGGACGCCCGGACCCCGAAGGCCGGGGAGACCTGGTCCGCGCGCTGGGCCCGCGGCGTCACCCGCCGCCCGCTGCTGGTGCTGCTCACCGGCGTGGTCGCGCTGCTCGCCGTCGCCCTGCCCGCCCGCGACCTGCGCCTCGGCCTGCCCGGCAACGCCTCGCAGCCCGTCGCCAGCACCCAGCACAAGGGGTACGACCTGCTCAGCGAGGGCTTCGGCCCCGGCTTCAACGCCACCCTGGTCGCCGTCGTCGACACCGGCGCGATGCCCGCCGCGAACCGCGAGGGCGCGCTC
Organism: Kitasatospora sp. NPDC088391; assembly: GCF_044753345.1. NCBI lineage: Bacteria > Bacillati > Actinomycetota > Actinomycetes > Kitasatosporales > Streptomycetaceae > Kitasatospora > Kitasatospora sp. NPDC088391. The sequence continues at coordinate 85,488 of NZ_JBIVNB010000016.1, read as the reverse complement.
ACCGCCCTGCACGCCACGCTCTCCGCCGACCCCGGCGTCGCCGCCGTCGGCCGCCCCGTCGCCAACGCCGACAGCACCCTGTACGCCGTCCCCGTCGTCCCGAGGACCGGCCCCGACGACCGCGCCACCAGCGACCTGGTCGACCGGCTGCGCGCCCACAAGGACACCGTCACCGCCCAGGGCGGCACCCTCTACATCGCCGGGTCCACCGCCGCCGCGATCGACGTCTCCGCGAAGCTCGCCGACGCCCTCCCGCTGTTCGTCGGCCTGATCGTGGTGCTCGCGCTGATCCTGCTCGCCCTCGCGTTCCGCTCCGTGCTGGTGCCGCTCAAGGCCGTGCTCGGGTTCCTGCTGTCGATCGCCGCCTCGCTCGGCGCCACCGTCTGGGTCTTCCAGCACGGCCACCTGAACGGCCTGCTCGACATCCCCTCCGCCGGGCCGGTGACCAGCTTCCTGCCGGTCCTGCTGATCGGCGTGCTGTTCGGCCTCGCCATGGACTACGAGGTGTTCCTGGTCAGCCGGATGCGCGAGCACTTCCAGCACACCGGCGACGCCGCCGGGGCCGTCACCCACGGCCTGGCCCGCAGCGGACGGGTGGTCACCGCCGCCGCGCTGATCATGGTCGCGGTGTTCGGCGGCTTCGTCTTCAACCACGACCCGATCATCAAGTCGATCGGCTTCGCCCTCGCCTTCGGCGTCTTCGTCGACGCCTTCGTGGTCCGGCTCACCCTGGTCCCCGCCGCGATGGCCCTGCTCGGCCGCCGCGCCTGGGCGCTGCCCCGCTGGCTCGACCGCCTCACCCCCGACGTCGACATCGAGGGCGCGAACCTCCCCGCCGCCACGCCCCGGCAGCCCGCGCAGACGCAGGCGGGCGCGGACGCGGGGCGCGGCTGACGGAGGCGGCTGACGGAGTGTCGGCACCCGGCCGTAGGGTCCAGGCATGTCGAACCACTTCACCGTGCTGTGGACGCACTGGACGTGCCGCGAACTGCAGCGGGCCGGCCTGACCGGGCAGCGCCCGCCCGTCGCGTTCAGCGGCGTCCACACCTCGCTGCCGCGCTGGGCCGGAGCCCGGCCCGACAGCGAGGTGTACGCCGTGCACGTCAAGGGCGGCGTCCTGCACCTGGTCAGCCGGATGCGGGTGCTCGCCCCCGCCGACGACCGCCCGTGCTGCCGCACCCCCGACGGCCACGGCCGCTGGTCGCTGCTCGGCGAGGGCGGCTGCGGCGCCGAGGCCGTCCACCTCGACGCCACCCCCGTCCGCTTCGACACCACCGTGCCCGGCGCCGACCTCGCCGACCTCACCTGGTGCAACCAGCGCGGCAAGGTCCGGCAGCTCAAGCACGTCGAGGACGGCCGGCTGCGGTCCGCGGTCAGCGTGCAGGGCTTCTACCGGATCACCGCCGACACCGCCGACCGCTTCGCCGCCCTCAGCGGCGACGACTTCGCCTCCACCGCCCGGCCGGCCGCGACCGCCTGACGGCCGGACCCGGCCGTTTTCGGCCGGATCGGGGTCGGACCGATGAATCCCGGGCCGGGCGGCGGTCAGCACGGGCATGGAGAACCTGGAGTTCGCGCCGAGCGACCGGGGCGGGGCCGAACAGCGGCTCGCCGCCCTGCTGCACGGGCGCACCGCCCCCGTCCGGATCGTCCTGCTGGTCGGCGAGGTCCGCCGGCCCGGGCCCGGGGACCTCGGCCTGCTCGGCAGGCTGGCGGTCCTCGGACGGCGGGCCGGCCACCAGGTGGTGCTGCGCGGCGCCGGGCCCCGGCTGCGCCTGCTGCTCGACCTCACCGGCCTCGCCGAGGCGCTCCCGGCGGAGCAGGAGACGGGCTGACGGGACGTCAGGCGCGCGGTTCGGCGGGCAGGCGGGCCGGGAGGTTCCAGAGCGGGAAGAGGCGCTCGACGTCCATGTGGTTGGTCATGGTGGCGATCCGGCCGTCGACGATCTCCAGGGTGGTGATGCCCCACGGCGTCCAGCCCTCGCCGTCCTCCGCCGGGCGGTACTGGGCGAAGGCCGGCTCGCCGTTCGCCGCCACCGGTATCAGCCGGGAGCCCGCGCAGCCGCAGCCCGCGCCCTGCCACCACTCGCCGAGCTCCACCACGCCCTGCACCCACATCTGGTACGGCGGCATGTTCAGCACCGCGTCCTCGTGCAGCAGCCGCTTCAGGCCCTCGATGTCGAAGGACTCGAACGCCTGCACGTACCGGGCCAGCAGTGAACGCTGCGTCTCGTCCAGCGGCTTGAAGGTCTCGCCCGTCGCCGGCCGGTCGCCCAGCGTCGCCCGGGCCCGCTGCAGCGCCGAGTTCACCGACGGCACCGAGGTCTCCAGCAGCTCCGCCGTCTCCGCCGCCGACCAGGCCAGCACCTCGCGCAGGATCAGCACCGCCCGCTGCCGGGCCGGCAGCTTCTGCAGCGCCGAGACGAACGCCAGCCGGATCGACTCCCGGCCCACCGCGACCTCCGCCGGATCGCCCGACAGCACCCGCTCGTCCGGCACCGGACCCACCCAGAGGTTCTCCTCCAGCTGCGCCAGGTTCGGCGCCGCCGCCGGGCACGGCGAGGTCAGGTCCATCGGCCGGGCCCGCCGCTGCGCCGCCGGCGCCATGTCCAGGCACACGTTGGTGGCGATCCGGTACAGCCACGTCCGCAGCGCGGACCGCCCCTCGAAGCCGTCGAACTTCGACCAGGCGCGGACCAGCGTCTCCTGCACCGCGTCCTCCGCCTCGAAGGCCGAACCCAGCATCCGGTAGCAGTACGCCGTCAGCTCCCGCCGGAACGGCTCCAGCTGCTCCGCCACCCCGTCACGATCCATGATCATTGGCACCCGGCCAGCCTAGTGCGCGGGTCCGACAACGCAAGGCGCGACCGCGGCCGGCCCCGCGCGTGCGGCAGGATGCCCCACGTGGAACTCGAAGCGCACCGCGGCGAACTGACGGCCCACTGCTACCGGATGACCGGCTCCTTCCACGACGCCGAGGACCTGGTGCAGGAGACCCTGCTGCGCGCCTGGAACGCGCGCGAGCGCTACGACCCGGCGCGCGCCTCGGTCCGCACCTGGCTGTACCGGATCGCCACCAACGCCTGCCTCACCGCCCTGGAGGGCCGGGCCCGCCGCCCGCTGCCCGCCGGACTCGGCGCCCCGGACGAGGACCCCGGCGCACCGCTCGCCCCCGCCCCCGACGTGCCCTGGCTGGAACCGTTCCCGGACGCCCGCCTCGACCCGGACGCCCGCACCGACCTGCGGCTGGCCTGGGTCGCCGCCGTCCAACTGCTGCCCGCCCGGCAGCGCGCCGCACTGGTGCTGCGGGAGGTGCTGGCGTTCAGCGCCGCCGAGGTCGCCGAGCAGCTGGGGACCACCGTCCCCGCCGTCAACAGCGCCCTGCAGCGGGCCCGGGCCACCCTCGCGGAGCACGGGGCGGCCCGGTCCGCCGACCGGCTCCGGGAACACGGGGAGCACGGGGAGCGCGCGGCCGTCGACCGCTACCTCGCCGCGTTCGAGGCCGCCGACGTGCCCGCCCTGGTCGGCCTGCTCGCCCGGGACGCCGTCCTGGAGATGCCGCCGCTCGCGCTCTGGTACCGCGGCGCCCGGCCCTACGGACAGTTCATGGCCCGGGTGTACGCGATGCGCGGCACCGACTGGCGCACCCGCCCGGTCGGCGCGAACGGCCAGCCCGCGTTCGCCGCCTACGCGCGGGACGGCGACCGCCACCTGCTGCACAGCGTCCAACTGCTGGAGTTCGCCGACGGCCTGGTCACCCGCAACACGGTCTTCACCGACCCGGCCGTGCTGCGCACCTTCGGCCTGCCGGAGCAGGCCCGCTGAACCCGGGCCCGCCGCGCCGATGAGTTCCGGCGCCGCCGCCGGTACGTACCGGTGAGACACCGCACCGGAAGGAAGCACCACCATGAGCGTCATCGTCATCGGCTTCACCACCCTCGACGGCCGCACCGCGGACCCGGACGGCTCGGACGGCACCGCCCCCGGCGGCTGGATGTTCCGCTACGGGCCGGAACACGTGGTCGGCGACAAGTTCCGCCTCGGCGGCCTGCTGCGGGACGGCGTGCTGCTGCTCGGCCGCCGCACCTGGCAGCACTTCGGGGAACTCTGGCCCACCCGGGAGGACGAGTTCTCGCAGCGGATGAACGCCGCCGACAAGCTGGTCGCCACCCGCACCCTCACCGACGCCTCCGGCTGGGCCAACTCCCGGCTGCTGGAGGGCGACCTGCTGGCCGCCGTCCGGACGGAGACCCGGGACGTCGTGGTCACCGGCAGCGTCGGCGTGGTCCACCAACTGGTCGGGGCCGACCTGGTCGACGAGTACCGCCTCGTCACCGTCCCCGTGCTGCTCGGCACCGGCAGCCGCCTGTTCCCGGAGGGCGCCGCCACCGGCGGCTTCCGCTGCGCGCAGGCCGAACCCGTCGGACCGCACCTCTACAGCCGGTACGTCCGGGCCTGACGAAGCCGCCGGCCCCGGTGACGGACCGTCACCGGGGCCGGGGGGACGGCGGCGTTCTCAGGCGGAGTCGCGGACCACCAGCTCGGTCGGCAGGATCACCGTCGGCGCGTCGTGGCCGGCGATCCGGTCCAGCAGCAGGCGGACCATCTCGGCGGAGATCCGGTCCCAGGGCTGCCTTATCGTCGTCAGCGGCGGACGGGCGCCCGCCGCCACCGGCGAGTCGTCGAAACCGCCGACCGCGACGTCCCCCGGCACCGAGCGGCCCGCGTGCTCCAGGGCCGACAGCGCGCCGTCCGCCATCAGGTCGGAGGCCACGAAGACGGCGTCCAAGTCCGGTGCCCGGGAGAGGAGTTCGCGCATCGCGGCCTCCCCGCCGGCCCGGCTGTAGTCGCCCTGCGCGACCAGCGCCTCGTCCACCGGCAGCCCGTACTCGGCCAGCACCTCCCGGTAGCCGGCCAGCCGCTCCACCCCGCCCGGGGTGTCCTGCGGGCCCGCGACCGTGGCGATCCGGGACCGGCCCGACCCCAGCAGGTGGCGCACCAGGTCCTTGGCGCCCTCCCGGTCGTCCGCCGCCACGTACGGCACCCGGCCGCGCTGGCCCAGAGGGCGGCCGCAGCACACCATCGGGATGTCCGCCTCCCGCAGGTGCTCGATCATCGGGTTGCCCCGGTGCGAGGAGACCAGCAGCACGCCGTCCACGTGCCCCGCCGCCAGGTAGCGCGTCACCCGGCGGCGCTCCGCGTCGTCGCCCGCCGTCATCAGCAGCAGCGGGATGTCGTGCTCCGCCAGCGCCGCCGTGCAACCCCGCAGCAGCGTCGTGAAGTTGGGGTCCTCGAAGAACCGCTCCTGCGGCTCCGTCAGCAGGAACGCCACCGAACCGGAGCGCTGCGTCACCAGGCTGCGGGCCGCCCGGTTCACCACGTAGCCCAGCTCGGCGATCGCCGCCTCCACCGCCCGCCGCGAGGCCGGGCTGACGTTGTGCCCGCCCTGCAGCACCCGGGAGACCGTGCCGCGCGAGACGCCCGCCACCGCGGCGACGTCGTGGATGGTCGGCGGGCGCTTCGGCCGTCCGGCCGCCCGGCCGCGGGGCGCTGGTTCCGTCATCGGGATGCGGGTCCTTGCAGATCGAGGTGTCGGGGCCACTGTACTGGCGGGACGGGGCGACCGACGGCCCGTCAGGACTTCACCGCGCCGGAGAGCAGGTCGACCCGCCAGTACCGCTGCAGCCCGAGGAACAGCGCGACCAGCGGCAGCACCGACAGCAGCGCGCCGGTGATCACCAGGGTGTACAGGGCCGGCTCGTTCGCGCCCTGCTGGAGCAGCGAGTACAGGCCCACCGTCACCGGGAACCTGTGGTCGTCGCCGAGCATGATGTACGGCAGCAGGAAGTTGTTCCAGATCGCCACGAACTGGAACAGGAACACCGTCACCAGCCCCGGCACCATCATCGGCAGCGCCACGCTCCGGAACAGCCGCCACTCGCGCGCCCCGTCCACCCGCGCCGCCTCCACCACCTCGTCCGGGATCGCCGCCTCCGCGTAGATCCGCGACAGGTAGATCCCGTACGGCGACAGCACGCTCGGCAGCAGCACCGACCAGTAGCTGTCCGCCAGGCCGGCCTTCGCCATCAGCAGGTACTGCGGGACGGCCAGCGTGATCGGCGGCATCAGCACGCCCGCCAGCAGCACGTTGAACACCGTCGAGCGGCCCCGGAAGCGGTACTTGGCCAGCGCGTAGCCGGTCGCCCCGGACACCGCCGCCGACAGCAGCGCGCCCGCGCCCGCGTACAGCGCCGAGTTCGCCATCCACTGCCAGTACACGCCGCCCCGGTAGGAGGACAGCTCGGCCAGGTTGTCCCAGAAGCCCGTCCCCGGCGCGTAGGTGAAGGTGGTGAACAGCTCGTCGCGGCTCTTGGTCGCCGCCGTCAGCACCCACACCACCGGCACCAGGCAGTACACCGCGCCCAGCAGCAGGAGCAGGGTCGGCGTCCAGGCCGTCCGGCGCGGGGACGGGGCCGTCCGGCGCGGCACGGTGGTGCGGGGGCGGGCGGGGGTGATGGTGCTCATCTCAACTGCCTCCGTCGGTGCGCTTGTCGACCAGCTTCAGGAACCCGAAGGACAGCAGCAGGGTGGCTGCCGCGATCACCACCGAGGTCGCCGCCGCCGAGTACACGTTGCCCTGCACGAAGGCGTCCCGGTACACCTTCATCAGCGGTGACCAGGTCGAACTCATCGAATTCGTCAGCGGCTTGAGGGTCATCGGCTCGGCGAACACCTGCAGGGTCGCGATCATCGAGAAGAAGAAGGTCAGCACCAGCGAGGGCGCCACCATCGGGATCTTGATCCGGAGCGCGATCTGCAGCTCCGAGCAGCCGTCCAGCCGGGCCGCCTCGTACAGCTCGCCCGGCAGCGCCCGCAGCGAGGTGTAGATGACGATCATGTTGAAGCCGGTGCCGCCCCAGACCGCGATGTTCGCCATCGCCAGGTACAGCCCGCCGCCGTGCAGCAGGTCCGGGCCGCCCAGCCCCGCCTGCCGCAGCAGGTAGTAGCCGGGGCTGACCTCCGGCAGGTACAGGAACCCCCACAGCGTGGAGGCGACGATCCCCGGCACCGCGTACGGCAGGAAGATCACCAGCCGGGAGAACGCCCGCAGCCGCACCCGCGGCACGTCCAGCAGCAGCGCCAGGAACAGCGCCGCCCCCAGCATCGTCGGCACCAGCAGCGCCCCGTACAGCAGCACCCGGCCGGAGCCCGCGAGCAGCTCGGAGTCCGACAGCGCCGAGGCGTAGTTCGACAGCCCCGCCCACACCTCGGTGCGGGCGTGCGACCCCAGGCCCAGGCCCTTCACCCTGACCGAGCGCAGGCTCAGGTACACCGCGTAGCCGATCGGCAGCGCGAAGAACAGCGTGAACAGCAGGGCGGCCGGGCCGAGGAAGCCGTACGGCGCGAGCGTGCCGCGCCGCCGTACCGGGCGGGGCGGGGGAGGGGAGGCCATGGCGGCTCCTTGCGGGATCGGGAGGGGTGGACCCGGCCCGCCGCCGGGCGGGGCGGCGGACCGGGGGACTGCGGCCCGGCCCCGACGGGGCGTGCGGGCCGGGACGGGGCGTCGGGGCCGGGCAGGCCGTGCGGGCCGGACAGGATGCCGGGGTCGGACAGGATGCCGGGGTCGGACAGGATGCCGGGGCCGGACGGGGAGGACTCAGCCGGCGACCTGGAAACCGTTCTTCTTCAGGTCCGCCACCGTGGACTGCTGCATCGCCGCCAGCGCCGCGGAGAAGTCGCCCTTCTCCTGCGCCGCCTTGCCGAACGCGTCCTTGAAGGTCGAGTACGCCACGTTCACGTTCGGCCCCCAGGCCGCCGCCGCCGTGCCCTTGGCGATCTCCGCCGCCTTCGGGTAGAAGTCCGCCTGGTCGGCGAAGAACTCCGGGGCCGCCGACAGCAGGCCGCCGCTCTGCGCCGAGGTCGCCGCCGGGTAGATGTTGGCCTCCTTCACCAGCGCCGCCAGCGCCTCCGGGTCGGTGTTCAGCCAGGTGGCGAACTTCGCGGCCGCGTCCGCGTGCCCCGACTTCACCGCGCCCGTGGTGACGCCGGTCGCCGAGCCGCCCCAGCTGCCCGTCACCGCCGCGCCGGCCTGCCACTGCGGCAGCGGGGCCATCGCCCACTTGCCCTTGGTGTCCGGGGCCGAGCTGGTCAGCACGCCCGGCGCCCACACCGCCGACACCCAGCCGATCTGGGTGCCGTCGTTCAGCGCCTTGCTCCACGACGGGGTGTACATCGGCTGGTTGTCGACCGCGCCGTCCTTCACCAGGCCGGACCAGAAGTCCGCGACCTTCTTCGTAGCCGGGTCGTCGATCGCCACGCTCCACCTGTCGCCCGCGGCGGTCCACCACTTGGCGCCCGCCTGCTGGGCCAGGCCGGCGAACAGGCCCGGGTCGTTGGCGGAGAAGGTGGTGAGCGACTTCTCCGGGGCCTTCTGCTTGAGCGCGCGGGCGGCGGCCGCGAACTCGTCCCAGCTGGTGGGCACGGTGAGGCCGTACTGCTGGAACAGGTCCTTGCGGTAGTAGAAGGCCAGCGGCGCGGTGTCCTCGGGGATCGCGTAGACCGCGTCGGAGCCGAGCGTGACCTGCTTCCACACCCCGTCGGCGAACTGCGGCTTCGCGCCGCCCGCCTGCTGGGCGATGTCGGCGAGCACGTCGTTGGAGACCAGGGTCGGCAGCGCCTGGTACTCGGCCTGGATCAGGTCCGGCGCGTTGCCGGCCTTCGCGGCGGTGATGGTCTTGGTCACCAGGTCGTCGCCGCCGGCCTGCTTGAGCACGCTGACCTGGACGTCCGGGTGGGTCCTGTTCCAGACCTCGGCGACCTTGTCCATGTTCGGCGCCCAGGACCAGAAGGTCAGCTTGACCGGACCGGACGCCGCCGCGGGGGCGTCGCCGGAACCGCCGTCGGACGAGCACGCGGACAGCGCGAGGGTGCCGCACAGGGTGGCGGCCGCGGCGAGGGCGAGGCGACGGTGCATGGAGATCCTCCCGAGGATCACGGGGACGCGGGGTGAGGGAAGTCGTGGACGGCCGCCGGGCGAGGGGGCGCGCGGCGGCCGCCGGCACGAGCGGGGACTCGACGCGAGGGGGCCCGGGCCGGTCCGGCTGCTGTGCACGTTCACAGTACGGAAACCCGGGAGATACTTGTCAATCCCTGAAGTCATACGGTTATCTGGGCGAGACACAGCGCGGCCCGGTGGTCAACGGGGTGTGCACGTTCACAGTTCTTCTCGATGGAGCACCCCATGGATCACCCCCGGTACCCCCGCCCGCTCGGACTCGCCCCGCTCGCCTACGGCGGCGACTACAACCCCGAGCAGTGGCCGGAGGAGGTCTGGGCCGAGGACGTCCGGCTGATGGGCGAGGCCGGCGTCACCATGGTCAGCGTCGGGATCTTCTCCTGGGCGCTGCTCGAACCCGAGCGCGGCAGCTACGAGTTCGGCTGGCTGGACCGGCTGCTCGACCTGCTGCACGCGCACGGCATCCGGGCCGACCTGGCCACCCCCACCGTCGTCCCGCCCGCCTGGTTCTACCGCGACCACCCCGAGGCGCTGCCCGTCACCCGCGAGGGCCACCGGCACTCCTTCGGCTCGCGCGGCGCGATCTGCCACAGCTCGCCCGCCTACCAGCACGCCGCCGCCGCCATCACCGAACAGCTCGCCCGCCGCTACGGCAGCCACCCCGCCGTCGCCCTCTGGCACGTCCACAACGAGTACGGCGTCCCGGTCAGCGACTGCTACTGCGACGAATCGGCCGCCCACTTCCGGCGCTGGCTGGGCGAGCGGTACGGCACCCTGAAGGAACTCAACTCCGCCTGGGGCACCGCCTTCTGGGGCCAGCGCTACACCCGCTGGGACGACGTCCGGCCGCCCCGGCTGACCCCCACCGCCGGCAACCCCGCCCAGCAGCTCGACTACGCCCGCTTCACCAACGACGCGATCCTCGCCAACTTCAAGCGCGAACGCGACCTGCTGCACCGGCTCGCCCCCGGCATCCCCGTCACCACCAACTTCATGACCGCGCTCAGCCAGTGCCAGTCGCTGGACTACTGGGCCTGGGGCCGCGAGGTCGACCTGGTCGCCAACGACCACTACCTGGTCGCCGAGGACCCGCGCAGCCACCTCAACCTGGCGATGGCCGCCGACCTCACCCGCTCGGTGGCCGGCGGTCGCCCCTGGCTGCTGCTCGAACACTCCACCGGCGCCGTCAACTGGCAGCCCCGCAACCTCGCCAAGCGCCCCGGCGAACTCGCCCGCAACAGCCTCGCGCACGTCGCCCGCGGCTCCGAGGGCGCGATGTTCTTCCAGTGGCGGGCCTCCCGGTACGGCGCCGAGAAGTTCCACTCCGCGATGCTCCCGCACGCCGGGACCTCCAGCCGGATCTGGCGCGAAGTCGTCTCCCTCGGCGCGGAGTTGGGGAAGCTCGCGGAGATCCGCGACAGCCTGGTGCGGTCCGACGCCGCCCTGCTCTGGGACTGGGAGTCCTGGTGGGCCCAGCGCCTGGAGTGGCGCCCCAGCGTCGACCTCGACGCCCGCGAACGCGCCGACGCCTGGTACGCCGCCACCTGGGACGCCCACCTCACCGTCGACTTCGCCCACCCCGAGGCCGAGTTGGGCCGCTACCCGCTGGTCGTCGCCCCCGCCCTCTACCTGATGACCGAGGCCGCCGCCCGCAACCTCCGCCAGTACGTCGAGAACGGCGGCACCCTCGTCGTCTCCTGCTTCTCCGGCATCGTCGACGAGCACGACACCGTCCACCCCGGCCCGCACCCCGGCGCGCTGCGCGAGGTCCTCGGCCTCGCCGTCGAGGAGTTCGCCCCGCTCCGGGCCGGCCAGGAGGTCGCCCTGGCCGCCGTCGACGGCGGCCCCGCGCTGCGCGCCGACGCCTGGACCGAGTACGTGGTGCCGGACGGCGCCGAAGTCCTGTACCGCTACGCCGACGGCCCCGCCGCCGGACAGCCCGCCGTCACCCGGCACGCCGCCGGCACCGGCCACGCCTACTACGTCTCGGCCCGCCTGGACGCCGCCGGACTCGCCCGGATCGTCGAACTCGCCTCCGCCGACGCCGGGTTGACGCTCCCTCGACTCCCGCACGACCTGGAGGTGGTCGAGCGGGCCGCCGAGGACGGGCGGCGCTACCTGTTCGCCGTCAACCACGCCGACACCGACGCCGTCCTGCCGCTCGCCGCCCCCGGCACCGAACTCCTCACCGGCACGCCCGTCCCGGGCAGCGTCACCGTCCCGGCCGGGGGCACCCGGGTGGTCCGGTACTGAGGGTCCGCCGGTCGGGGACGCGCTGTCGGTCCGGGCCGGTAGCGTCCCCGGCATGGCCGACACCACTGAACTGGCGACGCTGACCGGCGTCCTGAACGGCAAGCGCGCGCACGTCATGGAGATCCTGGAAGGGCTGGACGAGGAGGCGCTGCGCCGCCCCGTCCTGCCCTCCGGGTGGACGTGCCTCGGGCTGGTGCACCACCTCGCCCTGGACGACGAGAAGTTCTGGTTCCGGGCGGTCGCGGCGGGCGAACCGGCCGCGATCGAGGAGATCCTCGGAGCCGCCGACGACGCCTGGCACCCTTCGGCGGAGCTGACGGCCGAACAGGTCTTCGCCCGCTACCGGGAGGAGAGCGCCCGCGCCGACGCCGTGCTGGCCGGCGCCGACCTGGACGCCGCCCCCGCCTGGTGGCCGGACTTCTTCGGCGGCTGGCGCTACGACACCTTGCGCGAGGTCGTCCTGCACGTCATCACCGAGACCGCCACCCACGCCGGGCACCTGGACGCGGTGCGCGAACTCATCGACGGCAGGCAGCGGTTGGTCCTCGGCTGAGCCGCCGGGGCGGGAGCGGGCGGTCCGGGGCGGAGCGTTCAGGAGCGGAACGGGCCGCCAGCAGCGGGGTGCCGGTTGCTCGGTCAGCGGCCCGGCGCCCACTCCGGGCGGTGGTCCGGGTGATGGGCGTACGGGAGGGCGAGCAGGCGCAGCGTCCAGGCCGTGACGACCGGCGGGGGTTCGTGCCGGGCGCCGGTGTCGTCGATCAGCCAACGGGCCCCGTCCTGCTCGTGGACGGGGCCCAGTCGGTGCAGCGCGCAGCCCCGGTCGAAGGCGTGTTCGGCGCGGCAGGCCGGGCCGCAACCGGTGGCGGCGGCATCCACCACCTGCCGCAGGGCGTACGCGCGGAGCAAGGCCCGCCGCGGATCGTGCCGGGCCAGGTGCAGTGCGTCGGCCGCCGAGACGCGCACCTCCGCGACCACCGCCGCGTCCGCGCCGCGCACCACCCCCGTCACCGGGTCCGCCGTCCAGGGCCCGCCGGTCGCGGCCCGGGCCGCTCGCTCGTCCTCCTCCAGCCGGGCCCGAAGGAAGGCCACCAGGGCGGCCGTCACCGGATCGTCGTGCACGGTTCCGTCGTTCACGGGTTCGACTCCGCAGCGATGGTGGGGGCGGGGACGGGCCGGGCGGGGCGCGCGCGGCATCCGTGGGCCACGACTTTAGGGCCTGCCGGTCGGGCCCGGTGGCCGGGGTCGGGTGGCCGTGGTCCGGTGGCGGGGTCTGGTGGTGGGCGGCGGGTGGCGGTAATTTAGTTCACATCAGCTAACTATCGGATCGGTGGCTCCGAGGGGCGGGCGGGAGATGGCGCGGATGGGCGCGGACGCGGGCACGGACGCGAGGAAGCAGCGGTGGGTCGGGGCGGAGCACCCCCGCTACAAATGGATCGCGCTGTCGAACACCACGCTCGGCATGCTGATCGCCACGATCAACTCCTCGATCGTGCTGATCTCGCTGCCCGCGATCTTCAACGGCATCCACCTGAACCCGCTGGAGCCCGGCAACGTCAGCTACCTGCTCTGGATGCTGATGGGCTACATGCTGGTCACTGCCGTCCTGGTGGTCACGCTCGGCCGGCTCGGCGACATCTGGGGCCGGGTGCGGATCTACAACGCCGGATTCCTGATCTTCACCGTCACCTCAGTGATCCTCTCGCTCGACCCGATGGACGGCGGCGGCGGCGCGCTCTGGCTGATCGGCTGGCGGGTGCTCCAGGCCGTCGGCGGCGCGATGCTGATGGCCAACTCCGCCGCGATCATCACCGACGCCTTCCCGGCCCGGCAGCGCGGCATGGCCCTCGGCGTCAACATGGTCGCCGCCATCGCGGGCTCCTTCGTCGGCCTGGTGCTGGGCGGCCTGCTCGCCGAGTGGAACTGGCGGTCGATCTTCTGGGTCAACGTCCCGATCGGCATCATCGGCACCGTCTGGGCCTACCGCTCGCTGCACGAGACCGGCGTCCGCCGCCCCGGGAAGATCGACTGGTGGGGCAACGTCAGCTTCGCCGTCGGCCTCACCGCGCTGCTCGCCGGCATCACCTACGGCATCCAGCCCTACGGCGGCCACACCATGGGCTGGACCAACCCCTGGGTGCTGGCCGGCCTGATCGGCGGCACCGCCGTCCTGCTCGCGTTCTGCGTGATCGAGAGCCGGGTCGCCGAACCGATGTTCCCGCTGCGCCTGTTCCGCGACCCGGTCTTCGCCGGCGGCAACCTGGCCACCCTGCTCGGCTCGGTCGCCCGCGGCGGCCTCCAGTTCATGCTGATCATCTGGCTGCAGGGCATCTGGCTGCCGCTGCACGGCTACGAGTACGAGCAGACCCCGCTCTGGGCCGGCATCTACCTGGTGCCGCTCACCGTCGGCTTCCTGGCGGCCGGACCGGTCGCCGGCTACCTCTCCGACCGGTTCGGCGCCCGGCTGTTCGCGGCCGGCGGCCTGGTGGTGATGGCCGCCTCGTTCGCCGGACTGCTGCTCCTGCCCACCGACTTCGGGTACGTCTGGTTCTCCCTGCTGGTCTTCCTCAACGGCCTCGGCGGCGGCCTGTTCGCCGCGCCCAACACCGCGCTGGTGATGTCCAGCGTTCCGGCCGCCGACCGCGGCGCGGCCTCCGGCATGCGGGCCACCTTCCAGAACGCCGGCATGGTGCTCTCGATCGGCGTCTTCTTCTCGCTGATGGTGGCCGGCCTGGCCGGCTCCCTCCCGCAGACCCTGAACGACGGCCTCACCGCCCAGGGCGTCTCCCCGGCCGACGCCCACGCGGTCGCCCAGCTCCCGCCCGTGGGAACGCTGTTCGCGGCCTTCCTGGGCTACAACCCGATCCACGAACTGCTCGGCCCGCACGTGCTGTCCACGCTGCCCGCCGCCAACGCGCAGACCCTCACCGGCCGGGAGTTCTTCCCGAACCTGATCTCCGGCCCGTTCCACGACGGCCTGATGGTGGTCTTCTCGCTCGCCATCGTGATGTCCCTGGTCGCCGCCGCGGCCTCGCTGCTGCGCGGCCGGGACGGGAAGCCGGTGCCGGACGGCGGCCCGGGCGCGGGCGCGGGTACGGACGGCGGTGCGGGTGCCGGTGCGGACGGCGCCGCGGGCAACGGGGGGAACGACGCCGCGGACGGGAACGCCCCAGCCGCCCGCGGAGTTGCCTGAGCGTGACAGTGGAACAGCGGGAACCCGCCGCCGGAGGCGGGCTCGACCCGGCCGAGGTGGTGCGGCTGCGCCTGGTGATCGCGCGGCTGCACCGCCAGCTCGCCCAGGCCTCCGACCGGCAGGAGTTCACCTTCGCGCAACTCTCCGCGCTGGCCCGGATCGAGCAGCACGGCCCGATCCGGCTCGGCGAACTCGCCGCCCTGGAGCGGGTCGCCGCCCCGTCGATGACCCGCACCGTCGGCCCGCTGGTCGCCGCCCGGCTGGTCAGCCGGATCCCCGACCCGGACGACCGCCGCTCGGCGCTGGTCGAACTCTCCCCGGAGGGCGTCGAACTGCTCGCCGACACCCGGCAGCGCCGCTCCGAGGTGCTGACCCGCCGCACCGACGAACTCACCGCCGAGGAGCGGGAGTTGCTGGTCGCGGCGCTGCCGGTGCTGGAACGCCTGGTCGCCTTCGAGGGCTGACCCCGCCCGGCCCGTTCGGCCCGGCGGGGTCGTGTCGGGTCAGACCGGGCGGAGCGTGCAGTCGTGGACCAGGTAGGGGCCGAGCAGGCCGCTGCGGTCGCCGTCCTTGAAGGCGATCGCCCGGCCGGTCAACCGGCCCTCCTCGGCGCGGAGTTCGAGGCCGAGGGCGGGGCTGTTGCGCCGCGCGTCGGCGGTCGGGAGCTGCAGCGGGGCGGTGAGCCGGACGTCCCAGTCCGCCGAGGCGACGGCCGGGACGGTCAGCGCCGGACGGTCGGCGAGGCCGACCTCGACCCGGCCGTCCGCCCGCACCACCAGGCGCAGCAGGACGCCGCCCTCCGCGGTGTCGACCGCGCCCGCCCAGCGACCGGGGGCCAGCGCGAACGGCCGGGCCGGTTCCTGCACCGGCGCGAGGTGCGCGGCGGTGTCGAACCCGGGGGCCAGCGCCGCCGCCAGCCGCCCGACCACGGCGTCGCGGGCCGCCTTGTTCGTGGAGTTCGCCAGCACGGCCGCCGACAGGCCCCGCCCCGGCAGGTCGATCAGCATCGCGGCGACCCCGCCCATGCCGCCGCCGTGGCTGGCCATCACCTCGCCGTCCGCGGTGCGCTGCACCACCAGGCCCAGGCCGTAGCCGAGCCGCCCCGGGATCGGCAGCGCGTCGTGCCGCGCGGCGGCGGTGCCCGGCGCCAGCAGCCCCGCCCCGTGCCGGGCGAACCGGGCCAGGTCGGTGGCCGTCGCCCAGCCCTCGCCCGCCGTCGGGTGGCTGCTGCGGCACACCGGGTAGGCCCGGCCGTCCGCCGTGTACCGGGCCGCGACCGGACCGGCGCCGGTGGACACCGGCCCGAGCGAGAAGCTGTCCAGGCCGAGCGGTTCGGCGATCCGCTCCCGCAGGTACGCGGCCGGCGGACGGCCCGTCACCCGCTCCAGCAGCAGGCCCAGTTCGCGGTAGCCCAGGTTGGAGTACTCGAACGCGCCGCCCGGCGCCCGGACCTGCTCCGCGTACCGGGCCACGTCCACCGGCCGACCCGCGTCGGCGGCGTCCGCGTAGCGGAAGTCGTAGTACGCCGGGAACCCGCCCCGGTGCCGCGCCAGCTGACGGGCCGTCGGCGCGCCGAAGCGGTGGCGCCCCGGCAGCGGCGCGTCCAGGTCCAGCAGCCCCGCGTCGGCGGCCAGGCACACCGCCAGCGCCGTGAACGGCTTGGTCGCCGACGCCAGCCCGTACACCGTCCCCGGCGTCGCGGCCCGCCCCTCGGCGACATCCGCCAGCCCGTACGCCCGGGCCAGTACGGTCCGTTCGTCGTCCACCACCGCGACACTGACGGAGGCACAGCCGTGCTCGGCCAACGCCCCTTCGCAGAACTCGTCGAACCCGCCGAGCCCACTGAGCCCGTCGGACCTGCCGAGCGCTTCCAGCGCCTTCGCCATGCCGGTGACCTCCCCGTCCGCCGTCCACTGCCGCGGGTCGGATGATATGCCGTACGCCGTCGAACGACCTCGGCGCCCCGCACGGCCGTCAGCCGGCCCGCAACTCCTCCGGCAGGCCGTCGGCGGAACGGGCGTACTCCAGGAGGCCGTCCCGGTAGGGGCCGGGCTCCAACTCCCCGGCCAGCTCCAGCAGGTGGCGGAACGCCCCGGCGTCACCGGTCAGCGCCGTCCGGTACGCCGCGTGCGCGGCCCGCAGCAGGAGTTCGTCCGGCGCGTGGGACAGGCCGCGGGCGGCGTGCGCCACGGCGGCGGCGAAGTCCGCGCGGGAGGCGCACAGATCGGCGAGGTCCAGGTGCAGCGACCAGTTCGCCGGGTCCAGCAGCAGCGCCTGTTCGAACGCGGCCGCCGCCCCGTCCAGGTCGCCCAGCACCCGGCGGCTCCCCGCCCGGACCACCGCCGTCAGCATCACCGGCCGCACCGCGTCGGCCCGGTCGCAGAGTTCCAGCGAACGCTCCGCCCGGCCGCACATCCGCAGGAACAGCGCGAACCGGGCCAGCGCCTCCGGCCCGGGCGGGCGCGCCGCCACCGCCTCCACCGCCGCGACCCACGGCGCCAGCGCCTCCGCCGACTCCGGCGCGTCCAGCGGATGCCCGCCGTCGCCGATCCGCAGGGCCGCCTCCGCGAGCGCCTCCGCGTCCACCTCCGCCACCACCCGCGGATCGGCGAACCACGGCGCGGCCGCCCACGCCACCGCGGGGCGCGCCCCCGCCACCGAGCCCAGCGCGAGCACCGCCCCGTCCGGATCACCCTCCAGGTACCGGACGTACGCGTGCGCCAGCACCGTGCTCAGGCTGCCCGCCCGCGCCAGCAGCGGCGCCAACGCGGCCCGCTGCTCCGCCCACAGCCGCCCCAGCACCTCGTACGGCTCCGCCGCCCCCGGCGCGGCGGCCACCGCTGCCGCCACCTGCCCGAGCGCGGCCGCCGGGTCACCCCCGCAGTGGGCCAGTACCCGGGCCACCGCCAGGTGTGCCGTCCGTTCACGATCCGTCATGGCGCGGAGGGTATCGCAGCAGGTGGCGGGTCCGTCCCGGCCGGGGGTGGGTCAGGCGGGGCGGGGCCAGTGCGGGTGGTGGTGGTCGATGACGTAGCGGTGGCCGTGGGACCAGGTGCCGGCGGGGGTGGGGTGGGCCCGGGCGAGGTGGGGGTGGTCGGCGGGGAGGTCGGTGTGGACGTGTTCGAGGGTGTCGGGGTCGTGGCGGGGCCACAGGGCGGTGGCGGCGAGGGCGGCGGCGAGGGCGACGGCGGCGAGCACGAGGGCGGTGGCGGGGAGTCCGGCCCCGGCGGCGAGCCAGCCGGCGAGGGGATAGGTGAGCAGCCAGCAGGAGTGCGAGAGGGAGAACTGGGCGGCGAAGGCGGCGGGGAGGTCGGCGTCGGCGGTGGAGCGGCGGACGACGCGGCCGCCGGGGGTGAGGACGGCCGAACCGGCGGCACCGATCACGGCCCAGGCGGCGAGGAGGGCGCCCCAGGCGGCGCTGCCGGGCGCGGCGGCGGTGATCGCGGCGGCCGCGGCGAGGACCACCGGCAGGGCCAGGGCGGCGGGCAGCATGACGGCGCGGTCGCCGACCCGGGCCAGGAGGCGGGGCAGCAGCAGCGCGGCGAGCAGGGAGCCGGCCCCGTAGGCGCCGAGGGCGAGGGAGACGGCTCCGGCGGGGCGGTGGAAGTGCTCGCGGACGACGACGACGGTGTCGACGAAGACGATCGCCCCGGCGGCCGCGACCGCGAGGTCGAGGGCGATCAGGGCGCGTAGGCGGGGAGTGGCCAGGAAGAGGCGGGCGCCGAAGGCCGCGTTCCGGTGGGCGCCGCCGGTGTGTTCGGTGCCGGTGGGTTCGGTGCCGACGGGGTCGGCGGCGGTCGGTTCGGCGGCGGGGGCCTTGGGCAGGACGGCGGAGACGACGAGGGCGGCGGAGGCGAGGAAGCCGACGGTGGTCCCGGCGAACAGCCAGTTGTAGGAGACCAGCGTCAGCAGCACTGCCGCGAGGGCGGGGCTGAACAGCGACTCCAGGTCGTAGGCGAGCCGGGACATCGACAGGGCGTTGGTGTAGTCGCGCTCGGCGGGCAGGACCTGGGGAACGGTCGCCTGGAAGGTGGGGGTGAACGCGGCGGAGGCGGCCTGGAGCAGGAAGACCGTCAGGTGGATCTGCCAGACCTGGGTGACGAACGGCAGCGCGAGGGCGACGCCGGCCCGGGTGAGGTCCATGGCGACCAGCAGCGCCCGCCGGGGCACCCGTCCGGCCAGCGCGCCCGCGACCGGCGCGATCGTCACGTAGGCGACCATCTTGATCGCCAGCGCGGTGCCCAGGACCGCCCCGGCGTTCGCGCCGGCGACGTCGTAGGCGAGCAGGGCGAGTGCCACGGTGGCCAGGCCGGTGCCGACGAGGGCGACGACCTGGGCGGTGAACAGGTGGCGGTAGGTGCGGTTGCGCAGCACGGAAAGCATCGGCCCGTCCCCGGCTCGAAGGTGGCGTGGCCCCACCAGAATAGTCAACATGTGCGCATGGATGCACGTGTTGATTTCGACGGCCCGGGGAGTGGCCGGGCGGGGCGGTTCAGTCGTGCGGGGGCAGTGAGCCGAGCTGGTGGTCGGCGACGTTCAGGGCCTCGTCGACGAGGCGGCGCAGGTGGCCGTGGCGCAGCGAGTAGACGACCCGGCGGCCGTCCCGCCGGGTGGCGACGAGCCCGGCGAGGCGCAGCTTCGCCAGGTGCTGGCTGACGGAGGGCCGGGCGGCGCCGGTGGCCTCGACGAGGGTGGTGACGTCGGCCTCGCCGTGCCCGAGGTGCTCCAGCAGGGCCAGCCGGGTGCGGTCCGCGAGCAGGGCGAGGATCGCCGCGGCCGTGTCCAGGCGCTCGCCGTCGGCGCGCTGGTGCGAGTGACCGGCAGTTGCGACCTGCACGCGGTTGTCCATCCGCTCATCGTAGGACGGTTCCGCGGTCGGGTGGACGCGTGCATCCCGCCGGGCGGCGCGGCGGATCAGGGCGGCGGGCCGGGCGGGCACCGGGGCGTGGCGGGGCAAGGTTGGGAGGTGAGGAGAGGTGAGGGCGGGGCAGGGTCAGGCGAGGTGGGGAGGCGAGAGAGGCGAGGGCGGGTCAGGGCAGCGGGCCGGGCGGGCGCCGGGGCGCGTCAGGGCGTGGCGGGGCGAGGTGGGGAGGTCTGGGAGGTCGGGGAGGTGAGGGCGGGTCAGGGGCGGTGGGTGGCGGCGGCATCGGCGCGGAGGGCCACTTCGAGTTCGAAGCGGATGTGGGGGGAGGCGAGCGCCGGGCCGAAGAGCTGGTGGACCCGGTGGAGGCGCTGGCGGGCGGTCTGGGGGTGGATGCCGAGGCGGGCGGCGACCTCCGGGGCGGTGCCGCGACCGGTCTGCAGCCAGGCGAGCAGGGTGCCGGCCAGCCGCTCGCGCTGCTTGGGGGTGAGCGGGGCCAGCGGGGCCAGGCGGCGTTCGGTGATCAGCCGGACCAGCGCCGGGTCCGTGAGCAGCAGCAGGTCGCCGAGCCGCTCGCGGCAGTCCACCGGCCGCTGCGGGGCCTCCGCCAGCGAGGCCCGGACCAGGCGGGCCCAGCGCAGCGACTGCGCGGCCTGCGCGGGCGGCACCGCCGGACCGATCACCGCGCCGCGCCCGTGCAGTGCGGCGGCGAGCTGCGGATCGGCGGACAGCGGCCCCGGGTCGGGCAGCAGCAGGTGCGGCCGCGGATCGTCGAGGCCCGCCAGCACGTGCTCCGGTAACCGGGCCGGTGGCACCGACAGGACGGCGGCGGAGGCGGGCTGACGGTGCGTCGGACGGGACGGCGGCGCTCCGGGCGGACGTTCGAGAGCGGATGCGGAGGCGGAGGCGAGGACGGGAGCAGGTGCCGAGGCCGTTCCGGCGCGGTGGTGCGGGGCCGGGCCCGGCGGGCGTTCGGGGGAGGGGGGCGGCGGGGGAGCGGCGGGCGGGCCGGGGCGGGGGTCGAGGGAGACGCCGGCGACCAGGGCGGGCAGGGGCCAGTCGGCGGCCTGGGCGGCGGCGGCCAGGTCGGCGGGGGCGGCGCCCGTGAGCAGGAGGTCGAGCAGGCGGTGCCGGGCCCGGCCGAGCGCGCCGGCCCGGTCGGTGCGGGCGTCCATGTAGCCCTGGACGCTGGCGGCCGCGACCTCGTCGATGTGCGCGAACACCGCCTCGGCCAGGGTGACCAGTTGCTCCGGGCCCAGTCCGCGGCGGCGGGCCACCCGGGCGTAGCGGCGCCAGGCGATCCGGGCGCCGAGCCGGAACGTCGCCTGCAGGGCGTCCAGGCTGCGGCCCTCGGCGAGTTCGCCGCGTCCGAGCGAGCGGTAGACCCGCAGTTGGCGCGGGCCGGGCGCGGGCAGCCCGGAGATCCGGTCGACGAACTCGGCGAGCGCGGTCTCCACGCCCTGCTGGATACCGGTGCCGAATTGACCGGAGAGCGGCCGGGAGAATTCCGGGACGGCCGATCTGATCTCGCGGATGATCTCGGCCGCGAGGGATTGCTGCTCCGCTCTCAGTGCGCTCGGCAAATCCCGCGGAAGTCCTTCCCAGGGCCCTCCCAATTCCGCTCCTCGGGGTAGCGATAATCCGATCGTCCGGAATGCACCGGGCCTGCGGAAGCAGCCCGGGCCACCGGGAGTATGCGGCGGGGTTACCCGCGGGTCAATAGGTCCGGCGCAAGCTTGTGCCCGTGGGCGGCGGGTGGTGCGGGCCGAAACACTCGCGCCGATGACAGTTCCGCCGGAGGGGGGAGGGAATTCCTGGCACCCGCGGATGGACTTTACGCCGGGCGGCCCGCGGTGTGTTGACGACCCGTCGGGCCGATCCTAGCTTCGAGCCGAACCCGCGGAACGGGGGAATTCCCGGAGTCCGGCGGTCCACCACGGAAGGTGTGCGGAATGCGGAGAAACAGCGTACGGGCAACGGTGCTCGCGGCCCTCGCCGCGACGGGCGTGCTGGCCGCCGGGGCGCAGCCCGCGGCCGCCACCGGGACCAGGCCGGTGGAGACCCACTTCTCGGCCGGCTTCGTCAAGGGCTTCTTCTTCCCCGGCAGCAGTCCGGCCGGGGCCGACGACTGGTCCTGCCGCCCGGGCGCGGCGCACCCGAACCCGGTGGTGCTGGTGCACGGCACCCTGGAGAACCGGAACGACAACTGGGGCGGCGCCGCGCCGCTGCTGGCCAACCAGGGCTACTGCGTCTACACCTTCAACTACGGCGGCCCGTCCGCCGGTTCACCGGTCCAGGGCACCGGCCCGATCGCCGACGGCGCCCGCACCCTGGCCGCCTTCGTGGACCGGGTGCTCGGCGCGACCGGCGCGGCGAAGGCCGACCTGGTCGGCCACTCGCAGGGCGGGATGCTGCCGCGCTACTACCTGAAGAACCTGGGCGGCGCGGCCAAGGTCGGCAAGCTGGTCGGCCTGGCCCCCAGCAACTACGGCACCACCCTCGACGGCATCACCGAACTCGGCCGCCAGCTGCGCATCCTGGAGCCCGCCAACGACCTCCTGTCCGGCCCCTGCGCGGCCTGCGTGGAGCAGGAGATCGGCTCGCCGTTCCTGACCGCCCTGAACGCGGGCGGCGCGACCGTCCCCGGCGTGGAGTACACCGTGATCGCCACCAAGTACGACGAGGTGGTCACCCCGTACACCAACTCCTTCCTGCCGCCCGGCCCGCACGTCACCAACATCCTGGTGCAGGACCAGTGCGCCCTGGACGCCACCGACCACCTGGAGATCGGCTACGACCCGGTGGCGCTGACCGACGTGCTCAACGCGCTCGACCCGGCGCACCCGCGGCCGGTCCCGTGCCAGGTGGTGCTCCCCGTCACCGGCCCGCTGCTCTGAGCCCGCCGGGCCGCCGCGCCGGGCCGCCGCTCCGGGCCGGCGGCCCGGGCCGTCAGGCCGGGTCGACGTCGGCGACCGGAGCCGGGGCCGGGGCCGGGGCCGCGGGGTCGTCCGCCGGGCGGGGGGCGGCGATCCAGGCGTCCACCTCCTGCCAGCGGTCGTAGAGCCAGTCGGCGAAGGCGGCCGGCTCGCGCGGGACCTGCTCGGCCCGGAACGTCCACCAGCGCATCCGGAACTCCCCGGCCGGGCCCGGCGCGTAGCCGGGGTCGAGCATCCACGGGGCCAACCGCTCCAGGCCCGTGTGGGCGCAGACCAGCACCTGCGCGGTGGGCGCGGCGGCGAGCAGGGCCAGCGCCCCCGGCAGGTGCGGCGGCAGCACGTGCCGCATCGCCGCGGCCCGGTCGGCGAGGGCGTCCCGCCCCGCCGCGCGCAGCCGGGCGATCGCGGCGGTGCGCCGGGCAGTGCTGTAGTTGGTGCCCTCGGGATACAGCCAGAACGCCTCGCCACCCGCCAGCGCCCGCCCCGTGGCGGAGAGTTCGGCCAGTGCGGCGGCCCGCCCGGCCCGGTTCCAGCGGAACGGCGAGAGCGGGACGCCGCGCAGCAGCGCCCGGGTACCGGGCTCCAGCGCCACGCACCGCTTGACGATGCCGCGCGGGTCGTGGCCGAGCACGGCCGTCACCGCCGCCAGGGCGACCTGGGTGTTGAGCACCCCGGCGTGCCGGGCCAGCACGACCACCGGCAGCTCCGGGTCCGGGGCCGGGCAAGGCAGTTCGATCCGGCAGTGCAGCCCGGCCCAGCTCCCGGCCAGCCGGCGCCAGCGCTGCCCGGCCCGCGCGGTGAGCAGGGACCAGTCGTCCGGCCCGCCCCGTCCGGGCCGCGCCCGCAGCCGCAGCGAACCGGCCAGTGCGGTCAGCGAGAAACCGGCCGTGTACGCGGCCCAGAACAGCGGGAGCCGGGCCGGGAGGGCAGCCCGCCCGGCCGGAGTCGGCAGCAGCAGGCGCAGCGCCAGCAGCAGCGGAGAGAGCAGGAGCAGAAGGATCGTCAGGGCGCCGAGCGCGAGGGCGTCCCGGAGCGCGGCGGCCGGGGCGCGGAGGACCCGGATCGGCCGCGAGGGCCCCGGGCCGGGCGGAGTCCTGTGCATGGATCAAGATCTCTCACGGCGCCGGGCCCCCGGCCAGCCGAAGATCCACACGGCTGACCCGATCGGGGCGACCGTGCGGCGGACGGGCGCAGCCGGGCCCGGGCGCGGTTGCGGAGCACCGGAAGCCGATCCGACGATGGCCGGGCGGGCCCGTCGGGCGTGCGGGGGCGGAGGCGGAGGGGACGAACAGGGAGGCAGGTGCGATTGATGGACGGTCAGGGCAAGGTCGCGTTCGTGCTCGGCGGCGGCGGCGACCGCGGCGGCAACCAGGTCGGCATGATCCGGGCGCTGCTGGAGGCCGGGATCACCCCCGACATCGTGGTCGGCACCTCGATCGGCTCCGTCCAGGGCGCGATCCTGGCGAAGAACCCGACGCTCTCGGTGGTCGCCGAACTGTCCGAACTCTGGCAGGAGTTCATCGGCATGAAGGTGATGAAACCCTCGCTCCGGGCGTTCCTGTCGAACGTGCGCCATGTCCGGGCCGGCCTGACCTCCGAGGCCGCCGCGCGCCGGATGCTGCTCCGCCACTTCGCCCCGCACACCCGGATCGAGGACCTGGCGGTCCCGTTCGTCTGCCCGGCCTCCTCGATCGAACGGGCCGAGGCGCACTACTTCGACCACGGGCCGCTGATCCCCGCCCTGCTGGCCTCCTGCTGCGTGCCCGGCCTGTTCCCGCCGGTGGAACTCGGCGGCGAGCACTACCTGGACGGCGGCCTGATCGACTCGCTGCCGATCGGCGTGGCCGCCTCGCTCGGCGCGACCACGGTGTACGCGCTGCGCATCCGGCAGACCGGGCACCGGCTGGAGGTGCCCCGGCTGCCCTGGCAACTCGCGCACGTGGCGTTCGAGATGACCCGGCGGGCCGCCGTGGAGGCCGAGATCGGCCGGCCCCGGCCCGGCGTCACCGTGCACGTGCTGCCCAGCGGCGAGGACGCCCTGGTGCGGGCCGGGCGCGGACCGCTGCCCTCCGGTCGTGCCGAACTGGAGACCGTCCGGCGGCGGATCGCACTGGGCCACGCCGCTGCCTCCGCCTACCTGGAGCGCCTGCTCGACGACCGCCGGGACGCGGTGGGCTGACCCGGAGTCCGCCGGAGTGCGCCCCTCGTGTGCCCGCGCCACCCCGGACGCCCCCGCCTCGCGGGGGCGTCCGGCCGTTCCCGGCGGCGGTCCGGCGATCATGCAGGTCAGTGGGGGTGCGGGTGACCCGGGGGCGCCCGAAACGCTCTTCGCGCCGCCAATCCTCCCGAGGGCAAGGTTCACCTGATTGGGTGCAGCGTGCGTTCCAACGGCCCTACCGGGCCCGGAACGATCTAGTGTTCCGGAGGCGGTCGGGAACGCGGCGCGAGCAGCACGGCAGACCCCCGTCGGCACCTTCCGCTTCCTATTGCCAACGCCCTATCACGTTCACGGATCTGACGGTTCGTCAGGTGCCGTGCGAGACGAATGGAGAGCCCGGCCCGATGTCCGTGGACAGCAGCCCGGAGACTCAGCAGGCGCAGCGCCAGCAGACCAGCCTCACCACCGCCGCGGCCCGCAACCTGGCCACCACGACCAAGTCCGCGCCCCAGATGCAGGAGATCACCTCCCGCTGGCTGCTGCGGATGCTGCCCTGGGTGCAGACCTCCGGCGGTACCTACCGGGTCAACCGGCGCCTTACCTACACGGTCGGCGACGGCCGGATCGAGTTCATCCAGACCGGCGGCGACGTCCGGGTCATCCCGCAGGAGCTGGGCGAACTCGCCCTGCTGCGCGGCTTCGAGGACGACGAGGTGCTGACCACCCTCGCCGACCGCTGCCAGCAGCGGGAGTTCCGGGCCGGTGAGGTGCTGGTCGAGCGCGGCACCCCGTCCGACAAGATCCACCTGATCGCGCACGGCAAGATCAACCAGGTCTCCACCGGCAAGTACGGCGACGACGCGGTGATCGGCGTCCTCGGCGACGGCGACCGGTTCGGCGAGAACGCCCTGCTGGACGCCGACGCGACCTGGGACTACACCGCCACCGCCAAGACCAACGGCACCCTGCTCACCCTGAGCCGGGCCGACTTCGAGACCGTGCTGGCGCTCTCCGAGAGCCTGCAGGCCCACATCCGGGACTTCGCCAGCCTGCCGCTGCAGCGGCAGAACGAGCTGGGCGAGGCCGAGATCGCGCTGTCGGCCGGCCACGAGGGCGAGCACCTGCTGCCCACCGCGTTCGTCGACTACGAACTCAAGCCGCGCGAGTACGAGCTCTCCATCGCGCAGACCGTGCTCCGGGTCCACTCCCGGGTCGCGGACCTGTACAACCAGCCGATGAACCAGATCGAGCAGCAGCTGAAGCTCACCGTCGAGGCGCTCCGCGAGCGCCAGGAGCACGAGCTGATCAACAACCGCGAGTTCGGCCTGCTCTCGAACTGCTCCTTCGACCAGCGCATCCAGACCCACTCCGGCCCGGCCACCCCCGACGACCTGGACGAGCTGCTGAGCCGCCGCCGCGACTCCGAGTTCTTCCTGGCGCACCCGAAGGCGATCGCCGCCCTCGGCCGGGAGTTCAACGCCCGCGGCATCTACCCGGACACCGTCGACATGCAGGGCCACAAGGTCCCGGCCTGGCGCGGCGTCCCGATCCTGCCCTGCAACAAGATCCCGATCACCAAGGAGAACACCACCTCCATCCTGGTGGTCCGCACCGGCGAGGACAACCAGGGCGTCATCGGCCTGCACCAGACCGGCATCCCGGACGAGTACCAGCCCAGCCTGTCGGTCCGCTTCATGGGCATCGACGAGAAGGCCGTCATCAACTACCTGGTGACCGCGTACTACTCGGCCGCCATCCTGGTGCCGGACGCCCTCGGCGTGCTGGAGAACGTGGAGATCGCGCACCGCTGAGCCGCGCTCCGCAGACCGTTCCGCGGACAGCAGTGACGGCCCGCCGCCGGCCGTAACCAAAAGGCGGCACACCACGTTGAGGGTGCGTCGGATTGATCATGCCGGTCCGTTTCTGCCCATCGGGCGGAAAGGCGGCGGATCGTCCGGCGCGCCCTCGACTGCGCTCCGGCCGCCCCGGCCGTACCCGAAGCGGCGAGCGCCCCGCTGTCCCGCTCACCGCCCCGGCCCGCCCCCGGCCAGTCGCCCACAGCCATCGGAAGGTTGGACCACGCCCCATGCAGCGCAACGACCGGCCGCCCGCCGGTGACGGGACGGCCCCCGTGGCCTTACCACTCTCCAGACCCGACGGCCCGCCGATCCCCCCAACGGCCCGGTCCGGTGCCCGGCGGGGCGCCCGCGCCGCAGCCGCGCTGGCCGGGGTCGCGGTGGTGTGCGCCGTGCTGACCGGCGCCGCGCAGGCCGCGTCCGTCGCCCACGACCGGGACGACCACCGGCTCGACATCTGCGTCAAGGTGCACACCGCGGTCACCGCCGGGGGCGTGCACGTCGAGGTGGACGCCGGCGGCGGGGCGAGCGTCCCGCTCCGGCCGCAGGGCGGCGGCGGTCACGGTGGGCACGGCGACGACGATGACGGCGACGATCACGACGGGCACGGGCACCACTGCCATCCCCCCACGCCGAAGCCGACCCCGAAGCCGACGCCCACGCCCACCCCCACGCCGAAGCCCACGCCGACGCCGAGTCCGAAGCCCACCCCGACCCCCACGCCCACCCCCGCGCCGCGGCCGCCGACGCCCGCGCCGCCGGTGCCGCCGAAGCCTTCGCCGGTCCCCGTGCTGCCGCCGGTCCGCACCCCGGTGCCGCCGCCCGCGCCCAGCCCGGAGCCGCCTTCGCCGCCGCCCGCGAGCCCCGCGCCCGTGCGGCCCGCGCCGAAGCCGTCCGTGCACCTGCCGCCGCCGCTCCAGCCCGCGGCCGCACCCAGGCACAAGGCCGTGCCGACCACCACCACGATGCTGGTGGTCACCGTGCCCGCGGTGCTCGCCGCCGCGGCGCTGCGCCCGCGCGGCAAGGCCGGTGGCACCGGTGGCGCCCGCCGCGGCCGCTCCTGACGGAGCGTCGGCCGCGCGGCGCAGCGCCCCTTCCTTCCCGTTCTTCAGGTCGAACGAGTCGAACGATTCGAACAATTCAGGAGAGGAACCGTCATGCCCGAATGGCTGGCACTCGCCCTTGTGATGGCCGGCGCCTGCCTGGTCGTCGTCGTGGTCGTGCTGCTGAGAAGTCGTAGAGCCGCCGAGGACGAGGACACCTCGGAGACGCCCGACGTCATCGAGTACATGACGATGATGATCGGCGTGGTCTATGCCATCGTGCTCGGCCTGGCGATCGCCGGCGTCTGGGAGTCCCGGGCGTCCGCGCAGGACGACGTGCAGCGCGAGGCCCAGGCCCTGCACGAGATCAGCGCCCGCGCGGAGGTGTTCCCCGCCGACTTCCGCGCGGTGGTGAACAAGGACGTCGACGCCTACGTCAGCTTCGTGGTGAACAGCGAGTGGCACCACATGCGCGTCGAGGGGGAGATCTCCCCGGAGGGCGACGACCTGCTCGCCAAGCTGCGCACCGACGTCGCCACCCACGCCTCGGAGAACGACAACCAGGCGCAGGCGTACCAGGCGATGATGGAGCGGATCGCCACCGTCGACGAGGCCCGCACCTCGCGCGGCGGGAACGTCGGCCCGACCATGCCCGGCGTGGTCTGGTTCGGCCTCATCATCGGCGCGGTGATCACGGTGGGCATGGTGTTCGCCCTGCAGATCCGCCGCTCGGCGCGCGAACTGATCCTGGCCGGCACCTTCGCCGCGCTGATCGGGTTCCTGCTGTTCCTGATCTGGGACTTCGACGACCCGTTCGGCCGGGGCATCTCCGTCACCACGGACCCCTTCCTCAGCCTGTTCCCGTCACTGGGCGGCTGAGGCAGCGGCCGGCCGAGTCGGCCCGGTACCCCCGGGAGCGGCCCGCACGGACCGTCCGGTCGCAGCCGGCGGAACGTGCGGGCCTTTCGACGGGGACACCCGTCCGGGGGTATCCGGGCGGGTCGGCCGTGCGGGGCCGGTTCCCGGTCTAGGCTGGACGAAGGTCGCCCGACGCGGCGGGACGGGGGTTCCGGGGTTCCGGTCCGGCGGCCGACGGGGAGCCGCGCGGATCGCCGCCGCCACGGCGGGGCGGGCGCGGCACGGGGAGAGCACCACAGAGGGGAAGAAGCAGCGCATGGGGGAGTGCACGGGGGAGCGCCCGGAGGACCGGACGGCGGACCGACCGGTGGACCGGTCGGCGGAGGAGTGGGCGAAGGGCCCGGGGCAGTCGGCCCCCACCGGACCGGAGCGGCCGGAACGGTCGGAACGGTCGGAGTGGCCGGGGGCGGCCATCGGCAAGTACGCGCGGGTCGAACGGGAGCGCCGCTTCCTGCTGGCCGGGGCGCCGTCGCCGGCCGCCGTCACCGTCGCCCGCCGGATCACCGACCGGTACGTGACCGGCACCCGGCTGCGGCTGCGCCGGATGGAACGGCTGGACACCGGCGAGTGCGCGTACAAGCTGACCCAGAAGCTCCCGGCGCCGCCGGGGGCGGGCGCCGGCGCGGTGCAGGGCCTGATCACCAACCTGTACCTCTCGGCGGAGGAGCACGCGCTGCTGCTGACGACGCTGCCCGGCCCCGACCTGGTGAAGACCCGGTTGAGCGTCGGCCCGCTCGGGGTGGACGCCTTCGAGGGGGCGCTGCGCGGACTGGTGCTCGCCGAAGCCGAGTTCGAGTCCGCCGAGGATGCAGAAACGTTCGTTCCACCGCCCGGCTGCCTCGCCGAACTCACCGACGACCCGCGGTTCACCGGCGGTTCGCTGGTCCGCACCGAACGGGAGCAGTTGCGCAACTGGCTCGCGGAGTACGGCCTCCCGCTGGCCTGAACCGTACCGGTGCCGTCGCACACATCTACAGTAAAACTGTACATAGCACCGGGGGAAACCTACGCTGAACCCCATGAGCGAAGAGCCCGACGCCGCGCCGTCCGCCCTGCGCGCCTCCCAGCAGGTGCGCTCGGTGATCGGCAAACTGCGCCGCCGGATCCGCGCGGCCACCGGCATCGGGGACTTCACGCTCACCCAGGCCGCCGCCGTGGGGCGGCTGTTGGACAGCGGCGGCCACGGGCTGACCACCAGTGACCTGGCCGCCGCCGAGGGCATGCGCCACCAGTCGATGGCCACCACCATCGCCGCGCTCGCCGACCAGGGGCTGGTGGAGCGCCGCCGCGACCCCGGCGACGGGCGCCGACTGCTGATCGCCCTCACCCCCGAGGGACGCCGCCGCGGCGAGCAGGGGCGCCGGGCCCGCGGCGAGTGGCTCGCCGCCGAACTCCGCACCAAGTGCACCGAGGAGGAACGGCAGACCGTGATCGCCGCGATGGCCGTCCTGGAACGCCTCGTCCAGGAGTGACCGGCCGTACCGCCGCCGCCGGGTGACGCCGCCGGGTGACGGGGCGTCAGGACGGGCGGCCGCCGGAGGCCGCCAGGCCGTCCAGGTAGTCGCGGACGTGCACCAGCAGGCCGTTCCTGACCCGCAGCACCAGCAGCCCGGTCATCGTGAACTCCCCGCGCCCACCCGCGAGTTCACCGCGCACCGTCTGCTCCACCAGCAGGACCTCCGGGTCGTCCGCCGAGCGGTGCAGCCCCGTTTCGACGATCTCCCTCGGCCGGGCCGGTGTCGCCGCCCACGCCGCCGCGTACCCGGCCCGGACGGCCTCCCGCCCCTCGAAGCGCTCCGGGAACCCGGGGAAGCGGAACGGGAACTCGTGCACCGCGTCCGGCGCGTAGAGCGCGGCCAGCGCGTCCGCGTCCAGGTCGAGCATCGCCCGCCGGTAGCGGGCCAGGACTTCCGAAGCGGTGGGCACGGACACAGTGGACTCCCCCGAGCAGTGCGGCGGAACCCCCGCCGACGGTGACAGCACGACCATCATGACAGCCCGTCGGACGTTCCTCCCAGGACGAACGGCACCGGCGGACACCCGCCGGGCCGGAGCCGGGGGCGGGGGAGAATGGCGGTATGGAACTTCCCAGGGAGATGCCCGAGCTGGCGGCCGAGCGCGGGTACCGGCTGCGCGGGTGGCGGGAGGCGGACACCGGGTTGCTGCGGGAGGCCGCGGCGGACCCGTACATTCCGCTGATCACCACGGTGCCCGCGCCGTACGGGGAGGCGGCGGCCGCCGCGTTCCTGGAGCGGCAGTGGCGGCGGACGGAGATCGGGACGGGCTACCCCTTCGTGCTGGTCGACCCCGAGGGGCGGCCGGTCGGGAACGTCGGGCTGTGGGTCGCCGACCTCGCGCTGCGCGGGTGCGCGTCCACCGGCTACTGGCTGGCCCCCTCGGCGCGCGGCCGGGGCGCCGCCGGGATCGGGCTGCGCGCCGTCAGCAGGTGGGCGCTGGAGGAACTCGGCATCGCCCGGCTGGAGTTGCACGTGGAGCCGTGGAACGCCGCCTCGCTGCGCACCGCCGAACGGTCCGGCTACCGGCGGGCCGGGCTGCGGACCGCCCACCAGGAGATCGGCGGCGAACCGCGCGACATGTGGCGCTACGTCAGACCGTGACCGCGGTGGACGACGGTGCGGACCGGGGCCCGGCTCCCACCGGGGAGAACGCGGCCCGGGCGGAATATCGGGATGATCGCGGAGCCGTCCGTGCCTATGCTGCCCCGGTGACAGACCTTCAGGAGACCGTGGACGAACCGCTGCTCGCCCCCGTGGAGCTGGTGATCTTCGACTGCGACGGCGTGCTGGTGGACACCGAGCGGATCGCGGTCCGGCTCCAGGTGGAGATCGGCGCCCAACTGGGCTGGCCGCTGTCCGCCGACGAGGTGGTGGCCCGGTTCATCGGGCGGACGCACGCCGCGATCTGGCAGCAGGTCCGCGACCGGCTGGGCGCCGAGGCCGCCGCCGAGTGGGAGCGGCGCTTCGAGGAGCGGCACCGGGAGCAGGTGGACGCCGGACTCACCCCCGTCGACGGCATCGCGGAGGCGCTGGCCGGGCTCGACCTGCCGTACTGCGTCGCCTCCAGCGGCAGCCACGAGAAGATGCGGCACACCCTCGGCCGGACCGGTCTGTACGAGCTGTTCGAGGGCCGGATCTTCAGCGCGAGCGAGGTCCCCCGGGGCAAGCCCTTCCCCGACGTCTTCCTGCACGCCGCCGCCCGGACGGGCCACGCCCCCGCGGCGTGCGCCGTGGTCGAGGACAGCCCGAACGGCCTCGCGGCCGGCCGGGCCGCCGGCATGCGCTGCTACGGCTACACCGGCGGCCCGACCGGCGCCGCCCTGCGCGCCACCGGCACCGGCGCCGTCCTCCTCGACGACCTGCGCCGCCTGCCCGCCCTGCTGCACGCCGTCGCGGCCCGGCCCGCCGCCTGACGCACCGTCCGCACGACCGACACCGCCGACCCACCACACCGAGGGGGAACGACGCATGGCCGCACCGCACCTGCCCGCCGGCTACACCGCGCACCCGATCGACCCGGCGGCCGACCGGCCCCGGCTGCAGGCCCTGGCCGCGGCCTGCCGGACCGTGCTCGACCCGGACGCCACCGCCGACCCCGACGCGCTCGACGCCGTCCTGAAGCGGGACGGCCTCGACCCCGCCGCCGACGTCGTCCTGGTCCGCGCACCCGGCGGGGACCTCGCCGCCTGGGCCTGGACCGACCGCCGCACCGCCGTCGCCGTCCACCCCGGGCACCGGGGCCGGGGACTGGGAGCCGCCCTGCTCGACTGGACCGAACGGCGCGCCCGCGAACGCGGCGACAGCCTGCTCACCCAGACCGTCGACGACCGCGACCCCGCCGCCGTCGCCCTGCTGCAGACGCACGGCTACCGGCCCAGGGCCACCAACTGGCTGCTGGAGATCCCGCTCGACGACACCGAACTCCCGCCCCCGCCCGCCGGGGTGACGGTCCGCCCGTTCCACCCCGACGACGCGCACGCCGTCCACCGCCTCTCCGACGCGGCCTTCGGCGACTGGCAGGAGCGCAGCAAGCCGTTCGAGGAGTGGGCGGCCTTCCACCTCCACCGCGAGAGCT
Organism: Kitasatospora sp. NPDC088391; assembly: GCF_044753345.1. Lineage (NCBI taxonomy): Bacteria > Bacillati > Actinomycetota > Actinomycetes > Kitasatosporales > Streptomycetaceae > Kitasatospora > Kitasatospora sp. NPDC088391. The sequence continues at coordinate 53,165 of NZ_JBIVNB010000016.1, read as the reverse complement.
TCGCCCCCGACCGCTCCCCGCTGGCCCTGGTCGACGGCCGGGTGGTCGGCGCCGCCCTGTCCCTGGTCCGCCCCGGCAGCACCGACGGCTACGTCGAGACCCTCGCCGTCGACCGGGAGTTCCGCCACCGCGGCATCGCCCGCCACCTGCTCCGGTACAGCTTCGCCGCCTGCCGGCGCGCCGGGCTCGCCCACGGCACGCTGTGGACCCACTCCGGCACCGGTGCGCTCGACCTCTACCTGAAGATCGGCATGACGGTGCGCCGCGCCACCTCCGTGGTCGGCAAGGACCTCACCACCCCCTGACGGCACGTCAGCCCAGCAGCGCCCGCAGCCGCGCGGCCTGCCGGGACACCGTGTCCGGCGGGTTGTCCCGCAGCCCGGCCGGGCCCGCGCCCAGCAGCACCAGCCACAGCAGCGCGAACAGCCGGCGGCACACCAGCAGGCGGCGCGACTCCGCCGCCGACAGCCCGAACCGCGCCACCAGCTCCGCCCCGTCCAGCACCGCCCCCGGGTGGACCCACGCCGACACGTGCTCCAGCAGCTCCGCCAGCTCGTACGGGCGGTCGCTGCGCCCCGAGTCCTCGAAGTCGACCAGCCGGACGTCCGCCCCGTCCCAGAGGAAGTTCGCCAGGTTCCCGTCCGCCTGCCCCAGCACCGGCCGGGTCGCCAACCCGTAGGCCCGCAGGTCGGGTTCGGCGACCGCCAGCCAGCGCAGCCCCTCGGCCAGGGCGCGGCGCTGCTCCGGGTCCGCGGGCGGCGGGGCGGCCCCGGCCCGGGCCCGGATCGCCGCCACGGTGTGCGGCACGTCCCAGCGCCGGGCCGGCAGCCGGGCCGCGACCTCCGCCGGGACGGCCCGCAGCAGCCGGTCCACCGCCCCGGCCAGCGCGTCCAGCCGCTCCGGCGTCAGCGCGCCCCCGCGCAGCGGCACCCCCGGCAGCCGGGACATCGTCACCACCCCGTCCGCCCGGGCGAGCGGGCGCGGCGCCAGCCCCGGCGCGTACCGGTCCAGCAGGGTCAGCGCCCGCCACTCCCGGGCCGCCTCGCCGTCGGCCCCCGGGCGGAAGCGCTTGCGGACGGTCTCCGGCCCGAGGTCGAGCAGGTGGGTGCTCCAGGGCGGGGTCTGCGAGGTCATGGCGGTCCGTCGGCTCCCGGGGGCGAGGGCCAGGGAACCGGCCCGGTCGGGGGACGCGCGCCCGGACGGGGGCGCGCATCACTAAGGTGGGGATACCCGTGACGGACGAAGGGGGAACGGCAATGGTGGGTACCGAACTGGCCGAACTGGCGGCGGCGGGCGCGACCGCGATGGCGGGCGCCGTGGCGACCGACCTGTGGGCGCAGGTCCGCGACCGGGTCGGCCGGCTGCTGACCCGGGGCCGGGAGGGCCGGGTCGAGGCGGCCCGGCTGGAGGTCGACTACGCGGAACTGCTGGACGCCGAGGAGCGGGAGCAGCCCGAACTGCGGGCCAGGGTCGAACGCGACTGGGAGCAGCGGCTGCTGGCCGTCCTCACCGCGCACCCCGACGCCGCCGTCGAACTGCGCGAACTGCTGGAGACCCTGCGGCCCGGGCCCGGCACCCGGGTCGAGGTCAACCACATCCACAACGAGATCTCCGGCGGCACCCACGGCATCACCCTGCAGATCGGCAAGGTCGGCACCATGAACCAGGACAACCACCTCACGGACCCGGGCCGGGGCTGAGCCCTCAGCCCTCCCGGTCGAGGGCGGCCAGCAGGTCCGGGCCGGACCAGCGCGGCGGCGCCTGCGCCGCCTCGGCGGCCCGGACCAGGGCGTGCAGGCGCCGGTTGGCCGGGGCCGGCAGGCCGTGACGCTCCGCCAGGGCGACCACCTCGCCCTGCAGTTCGTCGACCTCGGTCGGGCGGCCCCGCTGCAGGTCCTCCCACATCGAGGAGCGGGCCTGCGCGTCCACCCGCAGGCTCGCCGCCGCGACCCGGCGGAACACCCCGTCCGGCAGCCCCAGCACGGCGGGCGTCCACGGCGCGGGCACCGGCCCCAGCCGGGCCGGCAGCAGGCCCGCGGCCCGGAACGCCGCCAGCGCCTCGCGCTGGCAGCGGGCCAGCACCAGCCGGTACGGGCGGCTGCCGAGCTGCTCGCGCAGCGGCAGGCCGGACAGCGCGTTCACGGCGTTGTTCAGGTTCAGCAGCAGCTTCGCCGCCTGCACCTGCGGCATGTCGGCGCGGGCCTCCACCGGCACCCCCGCCGCCCGCGCCACCCGCCCGAACGGGGCGGCGGCGTCCGCCCGTTCGAGCATCAGCCGGCCCTCGGTGCCCTGGTGGAACGAGGCCGGGCCGGTGCGCACCACGTTGTACGGCACCATGCCCGCCAGCACCCGGTGCCCCGGCAGGCCCGCGCGCAGCACCTCCGCGTTGTGCAGCCCGTTCTGGAAACTCAGCACCACCGTGCCCGGGGACAGGTGCGGGGCCAGCAGCCGGGCCGCCTCCGCCGTACCCGTCGACTTCACCGTCACCAGCACGTAGTCGGCGCCCGCCACCGCCGAGGCGTCCACCGCGGTGCGCGGCCGGGCGTGCAGCCGCCGGTCGCCCGGCCCGGTCACGGTCAGGCCCTCCCGGTCGAGTTCGGCCATCGCGGCCGCCCGCCCGACCAGCGTCACATCGGCGTTCGCGGCCAGCGCCCCGCCCAGCCGGCAGCCGATGCTGCCCGCGCCGAACACGGCGATCCGCAACGGCAGGGGACGGTCCTCGGACACCGGCGGCTCCTTCGACATCGGCACGGCCCAAGAGGCTACCGTCCGGTCATCGGAGCGGGGAGACCGGGAGCCGAACCCGCCGTCCTGACGGTCCGTCAGCGGCCGGCGGCCAGTCGTCGGCTGTCGGCCGTCAGTCGTCCGCGGGCACGTGCCGTTCGGCGACCAGCGCGGCGACGTCGTCGTCGGCCGGGCCGCCCGCGTAGCGGTGCAGGTCGCGGCGGAGGCGGTCGAGCAGGACGGGGGAGGGCTCCGCCGTCCAGTGGGCCAGGCGTTCGGTGAGCGGGTAGAACTCGCCGCGCCGGTCCCGGGTCTCGCTGACGCCGTCGGTGTAGAGCAGGATGCGGTCGCCGGGCCCGAACGGCACCGTCTGCGGGTGGTAGTCGGAGGACACCAGCGCCGACAGGTTCAGCGGCGGCAGCGGCGCCTCCGGCTCGATCGGCCGGACCCCGTCCGCCCGGACCAGCAGCGGCGACGGGTGCCCGCAGTTCAGCAGCCGCGCCTCTGGCCGGTCGCCCGGGATCTCCAGCAGCACCGCGGTGGCGAACCGTTCCGCCGCGTCCGGCGAGGACGCCCGCTCCGCGTAGCGCCGCAGCCCCGTCTCCAGCCGCCCCGCCAGCTTCGGCAGGTCCGGCGCGTCGTACGCGGCCTCCCGGAACGAGCCCAGCAGCGCCGCCGCCGTCTCCACCGCCGGCAGCCCCTTGCCCTGCACGTCGCCCAGGATGATCCGCACCCCGTACGGCGTCCGCACCGCCTCGTACAGGTCGCCGCCGATCTGCGCCTGCGCGGCCGCCGCCCGGTAGTACAGCGCCAGGTCGACGCCGTCGATCCGGTCCGGCAGCGGGCGCAGCACCACCTCCTGCGCCGTCCGCGCCACCGAGCGCACCAGCGCCAGGTCCCGTTCGCGGCGCACCCGCATGCCCGCGGTGTACGCGGCGGCCAGGCTGACCGTCAGCGTCGCCGCGATCACCGAGGTGCCCGAGGCGCCGATCCGGCCCTCCCGCAGCAGCGCCAGCACCACCTCCGCGACCACCGCCAGCGTGCCGATCACCAGCGTCCCGAGCGGGCCCCAGGTCGCGGCGGCGAGCGCGGGCGCGGCCACCACGAAACGGTCGTAGCGCTGCCCGGCCGGGGTCTCGGCGTCCGCCGCCGCCGACAGGGCGATCAGCAGGAACGGCGAGAACCGCACCAGGGAGGTCAGGAACGGGAAGGCGTCGGGCCGGTCCGGTTCGTCGGTGATGGTGGGCATGACCCGTCGAACGCTACCCCCGGGGCCCGGCCCGGCGCGGGAGGCGCGGCAGGGCGGTGATCGAAAGGACGCGGCGGACGGTGACCGGGAACCCGACGCCGCCTCAATGTCCGCCGCCGCCATGCCGCCCGGCCCGCCCGTGGTGCACCGCCCCATGGGCCGCCGCCCGCCCCGCGCCGATGATTCACCGCGAACCGTGCCCGGCCACCCCCCCACCCCGCCGGACCGGAAGCACCTCGCAGAGAGCGGAGCCCCCACATGTCAGGACGCGCAGGCACCAGCACGACGGCAGGACGGACCGGCCGCCGGACGAAGGCGACGAGGGCGACGAGGGCGGTGCGGGCGGTGCGGGCACTGCTGGTCGGCGTCGCGCTGGCCGCCGGGCTGCTGACCGGGGCGCCGCAGGCGTCCGCGGCCGGACCCGTCCAGGTCACCGGCTTCGGCAGCAACCCCGGCAACCTCGCCATGTACAGCTACGTCCCGGCCGGGCTGCCGGCCGGCAAGCCGCTGGTGGTGGCGCTGCACGGCTGCACCCAGACCGCCGCCGACTACTACAACGGCTCCGGCTGGGCGCAGCTCGCCGACCGCTGGGGCTTCGCCCTGGTCCTCCCGCAGACCGGCGCCGCCAACAACGCGCTGTCCTGCTTCTCCTGGTTCGACAGCAGCAAGGACACCCGCGGCAGGGGCGAGGCGCTGTCGGTCAAGCAGATGGTCGACAAGGCCGTCGCCGCCTACGGCTCCGACCCGTCCCGGGTCTACGTCACCGGCCTGTCGGCGGGCGCCGGGATGGCCGCCGACCTGCTCGCCGACTACCCCGACGTGTTCGCGGGCGGCTCGATCGCCGCCGGCCTGCCCGCCCAGTGCGCCACCACCCAGTCCGCCGCCGCCGGCTGCCAGAACGGCAGCCGGAACCTGACGCCCGCCCAGTGGGGCGACAAGGTCCGCGCCTCCGCCCCCGGTTGGACCGGCCCCTGGCCGCGGGTGGCGATCTGGCAGGGCACCTCCGACAGCACCGTCGCCCCCGTCAACGCCACCGAACTGCGCGACCAGTGGACGGATGTCTGGGGCATCGGACAGGGCGCCGCCACGACCCGGTCGCTGCCCGGCAGCACCACCCTCAGCACCTACAACGACGGCACCGGCCGCCCCGCCGTCCAGCTGTACAGCGTCGCCGGCATGGGCCACGGCCTGCCCGTCGCCCCCGGCGGCGGCACCGAGAACTGCGGGCAGACCGGCGCCTACTTCCTCAACACCCTCTGCTCCTCCTACTGGACCGGCCTGTTCTGGGGCCTCGACGGCAGCGGCGGCACCCCCGGCACCGGCACCCTGCCCGCGCCCACCGGACTGGCCGTCACCGCCACCACCGACAGCACCGCCGCGCTCGCCTGGAACGCCGTCCCCGGCGCCGCCTCCTACACCGTGTACCGCGCCGGCACCCCGGTCGGCACCGCCACCGCCACCGCCTACACCGACACCGGCCTGACCGCCGGCACCGGCTACCCGTACACCGTCGCCGCCGTCGGCCCGGACGGCACCACCGGGGCCGCGTCCGCCGCCGTCACCGCCACCACCACCGGCGGCGGCAGTCACCCCGTCAGCTGCTGGACCGACAACAACTACCAGCAGGTCGCCGCCGGCCGCGCCCACCAGAGCGGCGGCTACGCCTACGCCAACGGTTCGAACCAGAACATGGGCCTGTGGAACCTGTTCGTCACCCACACCCTGAAGGAGACCGCCGCCGGGTACTACGTCCTCGCCGACGGCGGCTGCGCCGCCTGACGGGGCATCAGGCCGGGCATCGGGTCCGTTTCGTGTCCTGACCGCGCCCGTTCCGCGTCCCCGCCCTGCTCCGGGGCGGGCGATCGGGCCGGGCGCGGCCCCCGGGCGTCCACTGTGTCAGAGGCGCAACAAGACCTCTGACAGCTTGGAAGATTGTCCCAGGTCACACGGGCGGCAAGACTCGTGCCGCCAGATACGTACCGACATTCGATTGCCAAGGTGAAAATGACCGCCATCCCCGTGGCCCCGCCGGAGACCCGGTGGGCAACGCCCAAGCGCGTGAGCCTGGTCCCCCTGGTCGCCCTGATCTTCTTCAGCGTCTCCGGCGGCGCCTACGGCATCGAGCCGCTCTTCTCGACGTCCGGGCCGGGCATGGGCATGCTGCTCATCCTGATCGCCCCGCTGATCTACAGCGTCCCGCACGCCCTGGTCTGCGCCGAGCTCGGCACCGCGATCCCCGTCGAGGGCGGCTACTACCACTGGGTCAAGCGCGGCCTCGGCCGGTTCTGGGCGTTCCAGCAGGGCCTGCTGCAGTGGGTGTGCAGCTTCGTCGACATGGCGCTCTACCCGGTCATGTTCACCTCCTACCTGTCGAGCCTGATCGGGGCGGTCGCCCCCGGCAAGCACGTGCTGTTCGAGCTGGCGGGCATCCAGGTCGACCTGAACTGGGTGATCTGCGTCGGCGTCATCGTCGTCTTCACGCTGCTCAACCTGATGGGCGCGGGCTGGGTCGGCGACTCCTCGGTGGCGTTCGCGCTGATCTGCCTCACCCCGATGGTCCTCCTCACCGCGATCGGCATCTACCAGCTGGTCACCGAGGGCACCAACCCGGTCTCCTCGTTCACCGCCGAACAGGGCCAGTCCACCTGGGACGCCTTCGGCTCCGGCCTGTTCATCGTGATGTGGAACTACTCCGGCTGGGACTCCGTCTCCACCGTCGCCGGTGAGATGGAGAACCCGAAGAAGCACCTGCCCCGGGCGCTGTTCTGGGCGGTCCTGCTGATCGTCGTCGGCTACCTGCTGCCCTCGCTGGCCGCGCTCGCGGTCGGCGCCGACGGCGAGGCCGGCTGGAAGTCCTGGCAGGACGGCGCGTTCTCCGACATCGCCGGCGAGCTGGCCGGCCCCTGGCTGCAGTACACCGTCACCATCGGCGGCCTGTTCGCCTCGGTGGCGATGTTCTCCGCGCTGCTCGCCTCCTACTCCCGGCTGCCCTCCGCGCTCTCGCAGGACGGCTACCTGCCCAAGTGGGTCTCCAAGGAGAGCAAGCGCTACAAGATGCCGGTCGCCTCGATCATCGGCTCCTCGGTCGTCTACGCGCTGTTCTGCTTCTCCAGCTTCGCCAACCTGGTGATCTTCGACGTCTTCCTCACCAACATCGGCATCCTGCTGGAGGTCGCCGCGCTGATCGCGCTGCGCATCCGCGAGCCCGAGCTGGAGCGCCCCTACAAGATCCCCGGCGGCTGGTGGAGCGTCGGCCTGATCACCGTCTGCCTGACCGCGATCAGCGTCTGGGCCGCCGTCAAGCAGTACGACGAGGAAGGCACCAAGGCCGTCGTCTACTGCCTGGTGGTGGTCGGCATCTCGCTGCTGCTCTACCCGCTGCTGGCCGTCCGCAAGGCCGCCCGCGCCTCCGCCGCCGCCGACAAGGCCGGTCTCGCCCCCGGGGCGGCGGCCGTCGTCCCGGTCGGCGACACGCGGACCGTCTACGAGGTGTCAGGCGGACACCCGGACTCGACGCACACTGACAGGGCCGCCGCGGGCCCCTCGGCGGATAGCGTCGAGGCATGATCAACAGTTTCGCCCTGCACGTCCCGGACGCCGAACTGGAGCCCGACCCGCTCGACCCCGGGCAGATCGTCTCCGGCACGCCCGAGGTCACCGGCAAGGTGGTGTGGGAGTCCGCCGACGGCCGCCAGATCCGCGGGATCTGGCAGATCACCCCCGGGGTGGTCACCGACACCGAGGCCGACGAGATGTTCGTCGTCCTCAGCGGCCGGGCCACCGTCGCCTTCGAGGACGGCCCCGTCCTGGAGCTCGGTCCCGGCGACCTGGCCGTGCTGCGCGAGGGCGACCGGACCACCTGGACCGTCCACGAGACGCTCCGGAAGGTCTACACCATCAACCTCGGTCCGGACGCGGCCGAGAACCTCTGACACCCGAGACACCCGAAGCACCGAACGGCCCGGCCGCCCCTTCCCCCGCGGCCGGGCCGAACCCCTAGGCAAGGAACCGAGAACATGGACCCCGTACACGCCCTGCGGGATGCCAGGCCCACCCCGTTCTGGCTGGAGGACCCCGGCCGTCCGGACGCCGACTCGGCCCTCACCGGGGACACCCGCTGCGACCTGCTGGTGGTCGGCGGCGGCTACAACGGCCTGTGGACCGCGCTGATCGCCAAGGAGCGCGACCCCTCCCGCGACGTCGTGCTGATCGAGGCCCGCGAGATCGGCTGGGCCGCCTCCGGCCGCAACGGCGGCTTCTGCGCCGCCAGCCTCACCCACGGCCTCGGCAACGGCCTGGAGCGCTGGCCCGACGAGATGGCCGCGCTGGAACAGCTCGGCGCCCGCAACCTGCAGTCCATCGAGGACTCCGTCGCCAAGTACGGCATCGACTGCGACTGGGAGCGCACCGGCGAACTCGACGTCGCCACCGAGCCGCACCAGGTCGAGGAACTCCACGAGCTCTACGAGATCGCCCGCCAGTACGGCGACTACGAGTTCCTGGACGCCGACGCCGTCCGCGCCCAGGTCGACTCGCCGACCTACCTCGGCGCGCTCTGGGACAAGGACGGCGTGGCCATGGTCCACCCCGCCAAGCTGGCCTGGGGCCTCAAGCGGGCCTGCGCCGACCTCGGCGTCCGCATCCACGAGCACACCGAGGCGCTCGACATCGCCGAGTCCGGCAGCGGCATGGCCGTGCGCACCCCCTACGGCCGGGTGCACGCCCGACAGGTCGCCCTCGGCACCAACGTCTTCCCGTCCCTGGTCAAGCGCATCCGCCCCTACACGGTGCCGGTCTACGACTACGCGCTGATGACCGAGCCCCTGACGGACGCCCAGCTCGCCTCGATCGGCTGGCAGGGCCGGCAGGGCGTCGGCGACAGCGCCAACCAGTTCCACTACTACCGGATCTCCGCGGACAACCGGATCCTGTGGGGCGGCTACGACGCGATCTACCACTACGGCGCCAAGGTCCGCGCCGAGTACGACCAGCGGCCGGAGACGTACCGGACCCTGGCCGGGCACTTCTTCCAGACCTTCCCGCAGCTCGACGGCCTGCGCTTCACCCACGCCTGGGGCGGCGCGATCGACACCTGCACCCGGTTCTCGGCCTTCTTCGACACCGCCTACCACGGCAAGGTCGCCCTCGCCGCGGGCTACACCGGCCTCGGCGTCGGCGCGACCCGCTTCGGCGCGGAGGTCATGCTCGACCTGCTCGCCGGGAAGCCCACCGAGCGCACCGCGCTCGAAATGGTCCGCCGCAAGCCCCTGCCGTTCCCGCCCGAGCCCGTCCGCTGGGCCGGCATCGGTCTCACCAAGTGGTCGCTGGACCGCGCCGACCGCAACGCCGGCCGCCGCAACCTCTGGCTCAAGACCATGGACAGGCTCGGCCTCGGCTTCGACAGCTGACACCCCGCCACCGCCCCGGCCGCCCGCTCCCGTTGTTCCCCGCGGGCGGCCGGGCGCCGCGTACAGTCGACGGCATGGACTGGGGGACAGCCGCAAGTACCTTGCTGGGCGCGGGAATCGGCCTCGGGGCGACCTTCGTCGCGGACACCGCGCGGGCCCGGCGCGGCCGCCGGGAGCGGTGGGCCGAGCAGCGGCGGCAGCTGTACGCCGACTACCTGGCGGCGCTGGCCCGGGTCGCCGACGACCTGCACGCGATCGCCCGGCACCCGGACCGCGCGGACCTCGTCGTGCGGGCCTCCGACGCCTGGCGGGCCAGCCCCGCGTACGGGCTGCGGTACCAGATGACCCTCGACGCCCCGGCCGGGCTCTGCGACCTGTCCGACGACTGCTTCCGGCGCCTGCGCGACCTGCGCGGCATCGTCGCGCGCGGGGCGCCCACCCGCAGCCCCGAGCTCGTGACCGCCGCCACCGCGTACGACGAGTCCCTCGCCGCCCTCCGTACCGCCATGCGCGCCGACCTCGCCGCGGAGCGGTCCTGACGGGCGGTCGGCGCAGTGCGCGCGGTCAGCCGCGGGGCGGTCGGGGGGCGCCGGCGCGTGCTGCGGAGGTGCGGGTTCCGGCGGCGGGGCGGCCGTAGCGGGTCCGGGCGGTCGCGCGGTGGTGGCGGGGGCGCTCGACGACGGGGTCGGGGATCGTGACGGGGACGCCGGTGGGGACCCGGGCGCCGGTGATCCGGGTGAGTTCCGGGTCGCCCGCCCGGACCCTGGTGGTGACGGGGGTGATGCCGGCCGCGCTCATCATGCGGGCGGTTCCGCGCCGCTGGTTGGGCAGGACCAGGGTCACGACGGTGCCGGACTCGCCGGCCCGGGCGGTGCGGCCGCCGCGGTGCAGGTAGTCCTTGTGGTCGACCGGCGGGTCCAGGTTGACGACCAGGTCGAGGCCCTCGACGTGGATGCCCCGGGCGGCGACGTCCGTCGCGACGAGCGCGGCGACCTGGCCGGAGCGGAACTGCTCCAGGGTGCGGGTGCGCTGCGGCTGGGACTTGCCGCTGTGCAGGGCGGCCGCCTTCACGCCCTTCGAGAGCAGGGACTCGACCAGGTGGTCCGCGCCCCGCCGGGTGTCGGTGAACATGATCACCCGGCCGTCGCGGGAGGCGATGTGGGCGATGGCGGCGTTCTTGTCGGCGCTCTGCACGTGCAGGACGTGGTGCTCCATGGTGCCGACCGCCGCCGCGGCCGGGTCCACCGCGTGCGAGACCGGGTCGGTCAGGAAACGCCGCACCAGCTGGTCGACGCCGCGGTCCAGGGTCGCGGAGAACAGCAGCGTCTGGCCGCCTCCGGGGACCTGCTCCAGGAAGGCGGTGACCGCGGGCAGGAAGCCCATGTCGGCCATCCGGTCGGCCTCGTCGAGGACGGTGACGCCGACGGCGTCCAGCCGGCAGAGCCGGCGCTCGATCAGGTCCGCGAGCCGGCCCGGCGTGGCGATCAGGACCTCCGCCCCGCGGTTCAGCGTCTGGGCCTGCCGGCGGACCGGCACCCCGCCGACCACGGTGGCCAACCGGAGGGACAGCGCCTGGGCGTAGGGCGTGAGCGCCTCGGTCACCTGCTGGGCCAGCTCCCGGGTCGGCACCAGGACCAGGACCAGCGGGCGCCGGGGCTCGGCCTCCCGCCCGGCGGTGCGCGCCAGCGCGGCCAGACCGAACGCGAGCGTCTTGCCGGAGCCGGTGCGGCCCCGGCCCAGCACGTCGCGGCCGGCCAGCGAACTCGGCAGGGTGGCGGCCTGGATCGGGAAGGGCGTGCGGACGCCCCTCCGGGCCAGCACCCGCAGCAGCTCCGCCGGAAGGTCCAACGCGTCGAAGGTCTCGGCGGGTCCGGCGGGTCCGGCGGACCCGACCGGCTCGACGGTCTCGGCGGCGGACCGCGACGGCTCGGTGTCGGGAAGGTGGAGCGGGGGGTGACCGGAACGGTTCATGCGGGGCCTTCCTCGAAGCCGGGAGCCGGCGGAACGCCGAAGGGCCCGCACCGGGTGACGATGCACGCGGCGCGGGCCCCTCGCTGCCCGGCTACGGCCGGGCAGTGGAATTACAGCGGGCGAATGTTCTCGGCCTGCGGGCCCTTCTGGCCCTGCGTGACGTCGAACTCGACCTTCTGGCCCTCGAGCAGCTCACGGAAACCGCTGGCGTTGATGTTCGAGTAGTGGGCGAACACGTCCGGGCCGCCACCCTCCTGCTCGATGAAGCCGAAGCCCTTTTCCGCGTTGAACCACTTCACAGTGCCGTTGGCCATGTGGAAATCTCCTTCTAGGTGGACTGTCCGCTGCCCGCGTGATGCGGACACCGAGTCACGGCGATGAGCGCCCGCCCGGAAAAAGATCCGGAAAACAAGAAATGCGCCCGCGAAACATCAGCAGGCGCACACAAAGTTCATGGGAACCACTACTGCAACTTCCGCCAACTGTAGCAGTTCCTGGATCACCGCGGGCGGGTATTTGGTCCCGGCGTTTCGGCGGGTCGCCTCCGGACGGCCCGGTCGCGGCCCGTCCGGAGCCCCGGCCGCGCCGGATTTTGCCGTCGGGGGAGTGCCCGGGGCCCCGTCCGGCGGCGCATACTGGGCAGGATGAAAAAATCTGGAGCAGTCCCCCGTCACCTTCCCACCAGCCCCTTCAAGCCCAGGGCCGTGGCACCCCCCAAGCACTTCGCCCTCGGCGACCGCGTCACCCATGACGCCCACGGCCTCGGCCGGGTCGTCGGGGTCGAGGGCGAGGACGCCGTACTGGTCGACTTCGGCTCGCGGCAGGAGCGCATCGTCCAGCCGTACACCGGCATGTTCGTCCTCTGAGGCACGTTCGTCCTCTGACGTCGAGCGGCCGGCCCGGCCCCGTGCGGCCCGGTCCGGCTCAGTCGGTCGCGTGCCGGAGCAGGACCTCCGGGAACGCCGCCAGGGCGAAGACCGCTGCGGCGACGCGGAGTTCGGCCGGGAGGGCGGACCACAGGGCGTCGAGCAGGTGGGCGGCGTCGGCGTACGGCGTGGCGGCCTCCAGGTACGGGGCGCCGGTGCCGGGGGCGGCCGGGGCGCCCTGATAGGTGGTCAGCAGGACGCCCTCGGCCGGGAGCAGCGCGGGCAGGCGCAGCTGCAGGCGGTCGGTGCCGGGCCGGGCGGCCGCGCTGCGGCGCGCCGTGCCGAACCAGGTGGGGCCGTCCTCGCGCGGGTCGGCGATCGCGGTCAGGCGAGGGGTGAAGATCGGCGGGTCGGGCTCGTAGTCCAGCCCGTCGAGCGCCTCGGCCGGGGAGAGCCCGGCCTCCAGCCGGTCGGCGACCGCGGCGACCTGCTCGCCGTTGCCGTACACCACCAGCCCGGCGGCCCGCCGCACCGCCTGGTAGTGCCGCAGCCCGTCGTGCGCCCGGACGTCGGTGGGGACGACGGTCAGCGCGCCGTCCGGAGTGGACCGCAGGGCCCGGGCCCGGGAGGCCGGGCTGCGGCCGGTCAGGAAGTACCCGGCGAGTGACGCCCCGTCGGCGGTGCGGCAGCGCAGGACGCCGCGGCCCGGGTACGGGTGGGCGGCCAGCACGTCGGTGAGGTCGGGGAGGGCGTTCGGCACGGGCCGGTCCTTTCGGGGGACGGTCGGATGCCGAAGATCACCCCAGCCGGGCGGGGGAGGGCGTGCGGGCGGGGTGCGGCAGCAGCCGCGGTGGCGTTCAACTCCCGGACGGGGTACGACTGCGGGCCGCTCGACTGCACCGCGTACGAGGGCAGCCGGAGCCCGGCGGAGTTCGCCCGGGAGGCGGCCCGCCCGGCCCGGCTCCGGGTCGCCGGTGCCGCCGAACGGATCGTCGAGGAGGCGCTCCGGTATCGTCCGATCGCCCTCTGAACGGCGGGTCGCCGGTGGGCGCGGGGCGGGGCGGGAGAGGATCGTCCCCATGGTCTCGATGGTGCAGAACGTGGCGATCGACTGTGCGGACCCGTACCGGCTGGCCCGGTTCTGGAGCCTGGTGACGGGCGCCCCGACCGATCCGGAGGACCGGCCCGGGGCGGCCGAGACGGCGATCGAACTGCCGGGCGGGCCGGTGCTGTACTTCAACCGGGTGCCCGAGCCGAAGACCGCCAAGAACCGGGTCCACCTGTGCCTGCGGCCCGACACCACCCGCGACCGGGAGGTCGACCGCCTGCTCGCCCTCGGCGCCGCCCCGGTCGCCGACCGCCGCGACCCCGACGGCGGCGGCTGGGCCGTCCTCGCCGACCCCGAGGGCAACGAGTTCTGCGTCCTGCGCAGCACCGCGGACCGGGAGGCTACCGACCGGTGACCGGGAGCACGGCCGTCCGCACGTCCAGCACGTACCACTGGCGGGGCGTGCGGCCGCGCAGGTACAGCAGGGGGCCCCGGCCGACCGGGCGGGCGTAGTGGCCGAGCGGGTCGCCGTTGGGGTAGGTCAGGCGGGCCCGTTCGACCGGCCGGACCTCACGGTCCGTCAGCCGGCAGCGGTGCAGCAGGTCGTGCTGCCGGTCGCCGCCGAGCAGGACGGCCTCCCCGCCATGGACGGCGAGGCCCCGCGGCGCGACCACCGGCGACCGGCGCACGGTGGTCCGCCCGTCCGCCCGGGCCTCCAGCAGCGGGAAGGCCGGGTAGTAGCAGGCCCGGGCCACCCCGTCGTCGACGTTGAAGGCGTACACCGTGTCGATGTACGGGAAGCCGGCCGGCGCCGTGTAGCCCCACCGCCGGTTCCCGCCGCTGTCCCAGCGGACCAGGCCGTCGACGGCGACCGGGTCGCCGTAGACGCCCTCGTCGCCGTACGCGCTCCACAGGTGGTGCCGCCGGTCGGCCATCAGGAACTCGACCCCGCGCCCCAGGTCGAACGCGTGCTTGAGCCGGCCGTCCCGGCCGCGGATCTCCGCGGTCCGCCCCGCCCCGGCGCCCCGGCCCTCCAGCAGCAGCCGCCCGTTGGGCAGCGCGTCGAGGTGGTGCACCGACAGGCCCACCCGCGGCAGCACCTGCTCCCGCGCCACCCCGCGGTCGACGACGACCAGCAGCGCCTCGAAGGGGAGCGTCCGGGGCCGGACCGAGACCCGGCCGAACCCGTCCGTCTCCGCGTCCGCGTCCGGGCAGAGCAGCCACAGCGCCCGCCCCCCGGCGTCCACGGTGGTCGCCAGGACCTTCCGCTCGTCGTACTGCCCGGGCAGCAGTGCGTGGGCGCGCAGCGCCACCTTCCGCAGGACCTCACCCACGGCGCGCCGGGACGTCCTCACCGGCGGCCCGGGCCGCCGTGCGCGCCGCCTCCTCGACCCGGGCGCGGTGCGCCGCCCACCAGGCGGCGTCCGCCGCCGGCAGGACCGCGCCGTTGCGGCGCAACCCCGTCGCCCCGTCGAGCAGTTCGCGGACCAGGTCGGCCTGGCCCGCGTGCCGCTGGGTCTCGGCGACCAGGTGCAGCAGGATCCGGCCCAGCGGGAGCCGGGAGTGCGGCGGCCACGGCACGGTGCCCGGGGCGTCCAGCGGAAGGGCGGCCACCGTCGCGTCGGAGTGCGCCCAGACCCGGCGGTACTCCGCCACCAGGTGGTCGCGGCCCTCGTCCGGGCGGGCCCACAGGTCCGCGTTCGGCTCGGCCGCGCCCGCCACCCACAGGCCCGGCGCGCCCGGGAAGGGACGGCCGAAAGCGCTGCCCAGGTACGCGGCCTCCGCCCCCGTCAAGTGCTTGACCAGCCCGAGCAGGTTCGTCCCCGTCGGCGTCACCGGGCGGCGCACGTCGTACTCCGACAGCCCCTCCAGCTTCCACAGCAGGGCCTCGCGGGCATCCCGCAGGTACAGCCCTAGATCCCGCCGGGTGCTCCCGGCCGGGTCGCCCGGGGCGTCCTCCGGGGTGTCCTCCGTGTCCTCCGGGGCATCGTCCGGGGTGTCGTCCGTACGCGTCATGGCGGGAGTCTGGGCGGCGGCCCCGTACGTGGGCAAGCGGTTTTCCGCCCGGGTAGGGTGCCCCGCATGGCCATCGACCGGGAACTCGTGGACGCCGCGATCGAACTGACCCGCCGTCGCTTCCCCGGCCAGGACTGGGCCGGGGCCGCCGCGCTGCGGCTCGACGACGGGACGGTGCTCACCAGTACCGCGCCCGAGCCGCCCAACAATGCGGTGCGGCTCTGCCACGAGACCGGCGCGATCTGCGAGGCGTACAAGCAGGACCGCAAGGTGGTCGCCTCGGTCTGCGTGACGGCCGCCGACGACGGCCGCGGCTTCTGGGTGCTCGCCCCCTGCGGGGTCTGCCAGGAACGGTTGTTCGCGTACGGCCCCGACGTCGAGGTCGGCGTACCGCTGCCCGAGGACCCGACGCGCTGGCGGACGCTGCGCCTGCGGGACGTCCAGCCGCACTGGTTCGCCCGGGTGTTCCCCGACGACGTGTGGCCGTACGAGGGGGACAAGGGGACCGAGGGGGCCTGACGGGCGGTCGCGGGTGGGTGGTCAGGCGGTGATGGCGAACACCAGCAGGCCCTCCGGTGCTTCCTCGACCACCTCGACCCCCGTCACCACCGCGCGGGACGGCCCCTGCCGGACCCAGGCGAGCATGTGCTCCACGGCCGCCGGCTCGCCCTCGAAGACCGCCTCCACCCGCCCGTCCGGCAGGTTCCGCACCCAGCCCGCCACGCCCGCGTCCGCCGCCGCCCGGCGGCAGGAGTCGCGGAAGAAGACGCCCTGCACCGTGCCCGAGACCAGCACCCGCCGCCGGACCACCCGCACCACCCCGTCACCGTTCGTGTCTGCCGCCCGTTCCCCGGCAGGTATACCGCACCGGGGCCCGGTGACGGCGGGAGGCCGGGCCGGGCGGCGGCCCGTCAGGCCGAACCGGCCGCCACCAGCCGGGCCGTCAGCGGCTCCAGCCCGGCCGCCAGTTCGGCCAGCTCGGCGGGGGACAGCGCCTCGTACGGTGCGGCGGCCAGCTCGTCGGTCAGCGCCTCGATCCGCTCCTTGAGCGCGCGCCCCGCGTCGGTGAACCGCCCCTCGGCGTCGACCAGGCCGCGCCCGCGCAGCCCCGCCACGGCGGCCGCCAGCCGGGCCTTCGGCAGGTGGTGGACCCGGCCGAAGGACTCCGGCGGATCGATGCCCATCGCCAGCGCCGAGAGCAGGTGCGCCTCCGTGCCGCCGATCCGGGCGCCGACCAGCGCCGCGACGTGCCCGTCCGCGCGGTGCTCGCGCAGCACCGTCGCACAGTGCCACAGCCGGGCGACCGGGTCGGCCGGCACCGGGAGGGCGCGCATCCCCGCGTACATCACCCGGCCCGCCACGGGCGCGCCGCACGCGGCCGCCGCCGTCAGGTCCGCGGTGCGGGCCAGCCCCGGGGAGTCGGCGAGTTCGGGCCCGAGGATGCGCCGCAGCGAGGCCGCGCTGCCGCGCTCCCGCGCCGCCAGGGACGCCCCGGGCGGGATGCGCTCCCACGCGCTCGGGATGTGCCGGGCCACCTCGCCCGGGGCGAAGCTGTAGAACGCCGCGTCCACCACCTCGGCCGGAACCCGGCCCAGCGGCGCGGCGCGGGAGGCGAAGTAGCCGTCCCAGTAGGTGCGGTGGCCGAGCGCGGCCAACTCCTCGTTGCACTCGTCGGCCAGGTAGGTCACCAGGCAGATCGGCTCCAGGAGCTCGTGCATCCGGCGGGCGGTGGGTGTCATGCCCCTCATCATGCCCCGGGCCGGTGACAGACCGTCAGGTCGGCTCCGCGACGGGGGAGGGGGTGGGGGCGGGGGTGGGCGCGGTGGCGGTGTCGATGGTGCGGCTGAACGGGCGCCAGGCGAAGACGGTGAGCGCGGCCATCACGACCGCGGAGAACCAGAACGGGCCGGTCAGGCCGAAGGCGCGGGCCAGCGGGCCGCCGATCAGCGCGCCGAGCGCCGAACCGCCCACCGCCAGGGCCATGAAGACGCTGTTCACCCGGCCGCGCAGCCCGTCCGGGACGGCCCGCTGCACCAGCGTCCGGTCGACGCCCATCCAGATCGAGCCGTGCACGCCGAACATCGCCAGCACCGCGCCCGCCACCCAGGCCGACCCCGCCAGCGCCAGGCCGACGTGCGTCAGCGTCTCCAGCACCAGCCCCGTGCGCAGCAGCACCGAGGCGGAGAAACGCGCCTGCAGCCGCGGCGCGACCGCCGCGCCCAGCAGGCCGCCGACCGCGGAGGCCGTCAGCAGCACGCCGTAGCCGAAGTCCGACAGGCCCAGGTGCTCGCGCGCGTACAGCACCATCACCGAGAACCCGGCGATCAGCGTCACGTTCATCAGGCAGAGCGCGAGCGTCAGCGTCCGCACGGCCGGCTGGCCCCACAGCCAGCGCACGCCCTCGACGAACTGACGCCGCATCGGGGCCTCCGGCTCGGCGGGCTTCGGGGTGGCGGCGGCGGGTTCTTCGGTGTCGACGGCGGGCTTCGGGGTGGCGGCCAGGCGGAGGGTGGAGACCAGGGCCGCCGCGCCCGCGAAGCTCAGCGCGTCGACCAGCATCGGCAGGCCCGCCGCCACCCCGAACAGGGCCGCGCCGAGCGGCGGTCCGCACAGCTTGTTCAGGACCGAGAACGCCCCGAACATCAGGGAGTTGGCGCGCGGCAGGTCCTCCGAGGCCACCACCGACGGCAGGATCGCCGAGGACGCGTTGTCGCCGAGCGCCGAACAGGAACCCAGCAGCAGGCCCACCGCGTAGACCAGCGGCAGCGACACCGCGTCCAGGAACACCGACCCCGCCAGCACCGCCGTCAGCACCGCCCGGGCCGCGTCCATCGCCACCGTCAGCCGCCGCCGGTCGACCCGGTCCACCAGCACGCCGCTGACCGGCGCCAGCAGCAGCCACGGCAGCTGCTGCACGAACACCGACAGGCCGACCAGCACCGGGTCCCTGGTCAGCGACGTCACCACCAGGGGAGCGGCCGCCGCCACGATGCCGTCGCCCAGGGTCGAGACCGCCGCCGCCGACCACAGCGTGCCGAACGCGCGCCCCAGCCCGAGAACGCCCCTGCCCGCCATCCGCGCCCACCCCGTCCGTCCGCCGAGCGTCCGGCGGTCGTCCGCTTTCCGGCAAAGAACGGACGCTATCCGGGCGGCCGCCGCGGACGCACCGGGTTTTCCGGGCCCGGGCCGCCGACCGTGCCGCCGCCTATGCCACCGGCCGACCCGGCCGTCGACGCGCTCGCGCGGCAGATCGGCGTGGCCGCCGTGCCGGGCGTACTCCTCGATCCGGTGCACCCACAGGGTGGTGGGGAGGCGTCACGTCGGCGTAACGCGGCCGAAGCGGCCCCGACAGAACGCCGCCCTACCGTGGGAGGCCGAGCACGGCACTGCGGAAGGGGCCCCCACGGACAGGCGAGATGGACGGTGGGCGCGACCCGACTGGCTGACCCACCCGCTGCGCCGGCAGCGCGGCCCCGTGCCCTGGGCGGCGACCGTCCGCGGGGCCGCCGGCATGGCCGTGCCGCTCGGCCTCGCGGTCGCCGCCGGACGCCCCGCCGAAGGGATACTGGCCGGCCTCGGCGCGATGTTCGCGGGCGTCAACGACCGCCCCGGCGGGCGGCGCGGCGGCGCCGTCCAGCAGGCCGTCCCCGCGCTCGGCGGCGCCCTCGGACTGCTGATCGGCGTCGCCACCGGCTGGTGGGCCGTCCCGCTGCTCGGCGCGGTCGGGCTGCTGTGCGGAGCGATCAGCGTCGCCGGGCCGGTCGCCTCCGCCACCGCCGTGCAACTGCTCGTCCTGACCGCCCTCGGCTGCGGCATGCCCGTCCCGCTCCCCGGCTGGGCGAAAGCCGCCTGCTACCTGGCCGGCGCCGGCTGGCTCCTCCTGCTGCGCCAACTCACCACCCACCCCCGCCCCCGGCACGCCGAACGCCACGCCGTCGCCGCCGTCTTCGACGCCCTCGCCGCCGCACTCGACGCGGCCGGGACCGACCGCGCCGAAACCGCCCGCCGACAGCTCACCGCCGCCCTCGACCGGGCCGGCGAAAGCCTCCGCCCGGGCCGGACGGACACCGGCGGGGCACGGGGACGTGACGGGGCGCTGGGACGTGACGGGGCGTCGGGAGGACGGAGGGTGTGGGGAAACTTTGGGACACCGGGAAGTGACGGGGTGTCGGGAGCCGTCGGGCGGGTGGACGCCCTGCGGGTCCGGCTGGCGGCGGCATCGGCGCTGTGCGAGGCCGGGGTCGCGCTGCTGCACGACGGCCGTCCGCTACCCGGGCGGCTCGCCGTCGGGCCGCGCAGGCTGGCCGACGCCGTCCGGGCCGACCGGCTCCCCGGGCCGCTGCCCGTGCCCGCCGTCTCGACGCCCGCCACCGCGGCGTTCGACCGGGCCGTCCTGCACGCCGCGCTCGCCTTCGGCACCCCCGCCGGCGGAACGGTGCCCGCCACCGCGGTCGCCCGGCGCGCCCTGGCCGCCTGGGTCCTGGGCCTCGGCCCGGGACGTCCGGCGGCGCGCGGAAAGCAGGCTGACGGCTCGTCCGGTGCGGTGGCGGCGTCGCAGCCCGCGGCGCGCGCCGGGAGCGCGGTCGGGAAGTCGCCCGGCGCGGACGGGGTGGCGGGGGCGGTGCCCGGGGTGCCTGGGGTGCGGCCGTGGGGGAGGGCCGGGGTGGCCGGTGGGGTGCGGGTGGCGGTGTGTGTCGGGGTCAGTGCGGTGGTGGCGCTGCTGCTGCGGACCGGGCACTGGTACTGGCTGCCCGTGACGGCCGCGTTCCTGGTGAAGCCCGACTACGGGCCGTTGTTCTCGCGGGTCGTCAACCGGTTCGTGGGGACGGCCGCCGGGGTGCTGCTGGTCGGGGTGCTGCTGCCGGTGCTGCCGGAACCGTGGTGGCCGGTCGGGGCGGTGGCGGTGGCCGGGGCGCTGATACCCGTCGCGCAGCGGCACTTCGCCGCGCAGACCGCCGCGATCACCGTCACCGTGCTGGCCTTCGTCACCGTCGGCGGGGACCGGGGCGCCGCGCGCGGACGGCTCGTCGACACCGCGCTGGCGTGCGCCCTGGTCCTGCTGGTCGGCCACCTGCCCGGCCTCGCCGACACCCGGGCCCGGGTCGGGCAGCGGGCCGCGCACGCGCTGCGGCACACCCAGCGCTACCTGGACCACGTGCTGGGGGAACGCCAGGACGGGGCCGCCGCCGCCCGCCGGGCCGAACTGCGCCGCACCGCCTACCGCACCCTCGCGCAGGCCCGGGCTGCCGCGGAGACCGCCGCCGCCGAACTCCGCCCCGGCGGCCCGCCGGGCCCGGACTGGCTGCGCCTGACTGTGCACGCCGAACGCCTCGCCGACGCCGCCACCGCGTACGCCGTCGAACGCGACCACGGCGCCCCGGCCCCCGCCGCCCCGACCGCCCGCCACCTCACCGGGACGCTCGCCGCCGCGGCCGACGCCCTGGACCGCCCGTCCCCGCGCCGCCGCCCCGGCCCCGGCACACCGCCCTGGCCCGCCGACGGCCCCGACGACGCGCTGGCCGACGTCCGGGCCGAGGTCCGCCGCATCCACGCCCTCACGGCCCCGGCCTCCGCTACCCTCGACCGCACGACCGTCCCGGGCTGAGACGGGGAACGGGGGCGCGGACGGTGCTGGACGAGCGGGCGGTACTGCTGAACGCGTTGGCACAGGGAACCAGGCCGCTCGACCAGGGAGCCGCCTGGTTCCAGGGCCTGGACGGCGACGAGCAGGCCCTCGTGCTGCGCGACCTGGTGGGCTACTGCCTCCAGGCCCGCGCGCTCACCGAGGACGCGCCGGAGAGCGTCCGCCGGGCCGGCCTCCGCCCCACCCACACCCCGGCGGTGCTGCTGACGCGCGGCCACCACCTCGGCACCCAACTCACGAAGATCACCGGCTTGCCGCCGGACGAACGGGTCAAGTCCTTCCGCCTGCTGGTCGCCCTGCTCGCCGTCGCCGACGACCGCCGCCGCGCCCGCTCCTGCGCCGACGGCTGCACCCACGCCTGGCACCACCTGGAGCCCACGGCCCCCGCCGCTGCGGACTGAGCCCGAGGGTTGCCCCGCTGCTCCCGGCGGACCGGCGGCGGAGACGTGGGCGGGGCCTGGGACACTCAGGCCGTGCTGATCGACGGATACGACTACGGGCCCCTGGCCGCCGGTGAGGGCCTGCTCGAGCGCGCCGGCTTCTGGTCCAACCACCTGCTGGCCATGTGCCGGTTCACCCCGGAGGGAACCCGTCCGGCACCCGAGTGGTTCGGCGACGACGGCGCCGACGCGGACGCCCTGTCCGAAGTCCTCCTGGACGACCTGGCCTGGCCGGTGTTCCGCATCCCGTTCCAAGGCGGTCACAACGTCCTCGTCGTCTACCGGAACCTCGCCGGTGACCACGGAACCGACTACCTGGTGACCCGGCCGGACCGGCCTCGGGCAGAGGTCCTCTCCAGCTTCGACGGCGACTGGTACGGCCCGGGCCTGTCCTGGCGCGACATCGCGCACATCGCCGGGACGCCGGACCGGACCGCAACCGGCGTGCACGGCACCGCAGCCCGCCTTCTGCTCCTGTTGCCGATGCTCGCCGACGACGAGCTGCCGCCGGAAGCGCGCGCACGGGTGGCCGCCGCTCTCACAGCCGTCGGAGCACCCGCCGATTCCGCCCAGGACACGGCCGACCATCTCCTTGGGAACAGACGGCCCGCGGCGGGGCGCGGTGGCGGTGCCGAATCCCCGTTGAGCGGCGGCAGCCACCGGCCCACCGGGTCGGACCCGGACGGAGCGACCGTGCCATGGGCACTCGACCATGCCCGGGCCCGGAGCAGTCGCCACGGCTGGGACGATCCCGCCGTGCCTGTGGTGATCACGGTGTCGGAATCGTGATCCGGCACCGCCGGCCCAAGGACGGCGAGCCCGCCGAGTTGCTCCAGCAGGAGGTCGGGCCGATCGAGGATGACTGACGGCGCATCAGACACGCTGCTGCGACTGATCATTGAGGGTGCGTCCGGCGAGCGGGGCGACAGATCGGCGGCCCGATACAAGGCCGGGGTGGTCATCGCGGCGCCGGTCCTCCGGCTCGGGGTGGACGGCTGATCGCCGCGATTCAGTCCGAGTTGGCCCACAGCAGCACTCCGGGGCCGTCCGGCGTGATCACCGGCACCCAGGACTCGTCGGCGTCGCGGACCCGGCTCTCGTCCAGACGCAGGACGTGCAGATCCTCCGTGTGCCCGTCGGATGCCCAGTAGGGGATGCTTTCGATGATTCTGCGCAGCCTTGCGCGCTCGTCATCCGGCCACGAGTGGTTCCACGTGCCGGCGCCGGCGAACTCCTCCTCGAACAGCCGGCGCAGCGCATCCAGCGCGTCAGGGCCGTACACCGGCACCAGGAAGCCCTCCGCCTGCCCCTGCCGACACAGCTGACCACCGTACTGCTGCTGGTAGAAGACGCCGGTCGGGGCCTCGACGACCACGTGCAGCCACCCGTCGGCCCTGCCGTCCTGATCAAGCGTTACGAAACGTCGAGAGCTCACGGCGGCAGTCTCCACGACCGCTGACCGTGGGCTCAACGACATTTCCCCACCGCAGGATCAACTACGAGACACGGCCTGGTGCTCCGGCCGTAGATCGTGATCTTCATGCCTGATTCGCGGCTTGGCGTCGGTAGTGGCTGCTCTGGGCGCGGGCTTGATGGTGGCGCCGCCGGTGGGACCGGCCGAGCCGGTGAGCGACATCGTGGACCGGCCGGATGGCGAGCGTGGCGAACAGGTGCTGGAGCTCGTTGCCGACCGGGGGAATCAAGCCATCGCGGGCGGGTCGGTCGCGGCGCTCGGTGGCCGCGGTGACGACGAGGAAGACGGGGGTGAGCATGGCGAGGGTGACCCACCGGTGCCAGGAGGTCCAGCGCCGTCCAGCCACCCGCACCAGGTCGGACGGCGGCACCGGCTGGGGTGAGAAGCAGTGGCGGAAAGCGAGTTCACCGGTTCGGCGGTTGCGGCGGATCAGCAGCCACCAATGGCCGGTGCGACCGGCTGGGCCGTGGATGTCGACCTGGGACCAGTCGTAGTACCGCTCGCCCTGCGCGCCCGCGCCGGCCGAGTGCCGCTGCCCGGCCCGTTCTGGGATGCCGACGTTCCGGCATCGGTCCGGGTGGTCGGTCCACGAGCGCGGCACGTACAGGGCCCGGTCGATGGCGGCGTGTTCGCGCGTACGTCGTCGCGGATCGCGTCGGCGTCCCACTTCGCGCGGTGGAGCAGGTGCTGCAGGCCGTCCGGGGTGGCGGCGCCCGCGTGCTCGGCCAGGGGCCAGCAGTGCTTGCGCGGCAGGTCCGACAGCAGTCCGGAGATCAGCCGAGGCACCCGGCGGTGGGGTTCAACTCGGGCGAATCGGTTGGCGATCCGGCCCGTCGGATCGTCGAAGGCTTCCTGCCGGTGGGCAGGCGTTGCGCCGGCGCCCGAGCCCGCCGCGTGATCATTGGTTGTCCGCACAACACCTAATGATCAACGGCGGCCTCATCTGCTCGGACGTTCCACCGGAACCAGTAGTCGAGCCCCTCGGCCCGGTAGCGGGCGCCGGCGTCGAACCGCAGCTCGCCCACAAGCCGCCGCGCGTCGTCCGGCGCCTGGCGATGGGGTGCCAACAGCTGGTCCAGCTCGTCGTAGCGGGCGGAGATCCCGCCGTGGCCCGGATGGCTGTCCTGCCCGACCGTCCCGGCCCGGGAGAGCTCGTTCCACCTGGCGAAGATCGCCCACTGCTCGCGCTCCCACTCCAACGCGGCCTCGCTCACGAGCCAGACGCGGTACTCGTCGGCTTCGTCGGCGTGGTCGTAGTCGAAGCCCTGGAAGTAGTGGGGCTTCCCATCGATGTCGGCGAGGCCGGAGCGCGGTCCGTCGTACCACTCCAACTCGACGTACACACGCTCGAAGCCGTCCGCGATCAGCTGCTCTTCGTCCCAGGTCTCAGCCACCCGGGCAGGCTACCGTCGGGCGGCCTCCACATCCATGATCACGATCTACGGCTGGAGCACCACCCGCTTCTTTCCGGTGGCCGGATCGTCGGAACCGTCGGAACGGGTGGACCGGGCGGGTGTGCCGTACCCCGTGCGGGCGTCGTCCCGTTCTGTTCCGCCGGCTCGTGCCAGGTTGCGACGAGATCGTGGAAGCGCGAGAACCGGGTGCCGGGAACAGTCTCGCCCCTGAGTGTCCCGCCGTTGAGCCAGCAGATGTCCAGGACGTCGGTCTCGGTGTCGAGCAGACAGCACACGCCACCGATGGCGGCGGTGAGGTCGGTGAACGTCTTCCTGGCGCTCGCGGACCGCGCGAACATCCGGCTCATGCGTGAGGTGGCGGCGGTGAACTGCAGTGACGCGAAGTTCGGGTGCTGTGCGGGGGAGAACCCGACCGTCAGGTAGATGTACCCGACCGGCACGCGTCCCTGCTCGTCGACGCCGTCGGAGTCGTGGAGGAAGAACTCGCGGACCGCATCGTCGACGCCGATGGCGATCGAAGTGTCCAGTTGGAGCGTGCCGCCTGCTGAACAGTCGACCGGTTCGCTCTTGAAGTTCGAGGTGAACGGCACGGTCAACTGTTCTCCGCCCGGCAGGGTCACCCGGAGCGGCGGCGTGTCGCGGCCTCGGGGGGCGAGTTCGGCGAGCCGGGTCAGTGCCCTCCCGACGTCCCGAGATGGCAGGAAGATCTCGTAGCTGTAGTCCAGTCCCATGCCGCCCCGCTTCCCTCGTCCCGGAGCGGGCATCGTTCCATGATCCGGACCGATCGCCCAGTCGATTCGCACCGGGCGGGATCAGGATCTGCGGCCGGAGTGCCGGACGTCGCGGTCGAGGCAGTGGCGCAGGATGTGCAGGGTGGCGGCTCGGACACGGGGACCCGGTCGGTCGCCAGGGCGGTGAGGAGGTCGACCGTTCCGGGGAGTTCCCGGGCGGCGGTCACCCGGGTCCGGGGCCAGTGGCTCTGGCCGGGACGGGCAGTCCCATCGGTTCCTCCAGGTGGTCGGACCGGGACACGGTAGCGGGGGCGGCCGACAGCGACCGGACGGTTGATCGACGGAGCGTCGGGCGTCTACCGTGCAGCCGTGATCTTCCGGAAGAAGCAGGCCCCGGGCCTCGACCAGTACCTGACCGACCTCGAGCAGGGCGTCGCCGCCCGGGACTCGGCCCGGACCGAGCGGGCGTTCAACGCGATCCTCGGCGGGGCACTGCAGGAGGCCGGGGAGGCGGAGTGCCGGGCGGCCGGGCCGCGGTTGGCCGCGCTGCTGCCCGGGTTCCCGGAGACCGGCCCGCGGGCGGTGCTGGCCACCGCCGCCGGGTTCTGCGTGGAGCGCGGCGCCGACCCGGAGGCGTGCGCCGGGCCGGTCCTGACGGCTGTTCAGGAGGAGGTCGGGGCCGCGCTCGCGCTGGCCCGGCGCTGGCGGGAGACCGCGGGCCCGGACGCCGACCTGCCCGGCACCGGCGAGGCCGCGGCCGAGGCCCTGGTGGAGCGGCTCGGCGGCGCCGAGTACGAGACGGTGCGGGTGGCGCTCGCCTGGTGCGGCATCGAGGACTGGCAGGCCCCCGCGCTCGCCGTCCTGTGCCGCAGCACGGCCGTCCGGCAGCGGTACGGCGCGGCGCTGCTGCCCGCCGTCGACGCGCTCGCGGCGCTGGGCGCGCACGACCTGAAGTGCCTGCGGTACGCGCTGGCGGTCCTCGACGAGGTCCCCGTCACCGTGCTGCACCGCCCCAGCGGCACCGGCTACGAGATCCGGATCGCCGGCATCGGCGACAACTTCCAGCTGCACACCCTGCTCGCCCACCTGCTGATCGGCGGCGGCCACCTGCCCGGCGAGGCCCCGTCCGCCGAGGCCGTCCGCCTCGCCACCGACCCGGCCCCCGCCCGGGGGCGCAGCGGGGTCACCGCCCACGGCGCGTTCGAGCTGCTCGCCCCCGACGGCGAACGGATCTGGAACGAGGGCCTGCCCGAGGACATCCCCGTGGTCGACGGGCGGCGCGTCCTCGTCCTCGACACCCCCGCCTACGGCCGGAGCTGGAACGCCGACCGGTTCTTCCCGCACCTGCCCGGCCGGGCCGAACTCCTCCGCGTGCTGCCCCCGGCCGAGGCCGCCGCCCACCTCGCCCGGACCACCGCCTGACGGAACGTCGGCCGCCCAACGGGCCGGTGGCACAGGTGGGTTGGGTGTACGAAAGGCCGTAGTAGAGTCGGCCCTGCAGAGCGGAACGATCACCGGGGGAGCGCATGACGGTACGGCGGCGCAGACAGATCGCCTGGACGCTGCGGGGGCTGGCGCTGCTCGCGGTGCTGGCGTACCTGCCGGGGCGGCAGGCGTCCCGCTCCGGCGGGTTGGTGGAGGTCGAGCGATTCGACCAGCCGCTGTTGGTGGGGGCCGCGGTGGTGCTGCTGGTGGTCTCGGTGGTGGTGGAGTGCGAGTTCCGCACCCTCTGGTCGCAGATCGGCTGCGCCGCCGCCCTGGTCGGCCTCATCGCCACCGTGGGGCCCGTGCTGCTGGTGGCCGCCGTGTTCGGCGGTCACCAGGCGTCCGAGAAGCGCGCGACCCGCCCCGACCGTCCGGACTGGCTGGTGACCGCGACGGACGCGGGCCCCGTGGACGACCCGCTCCACCACTTCGAACTCGTCACCGGCAGCGGCTGGTCCGCCCGGCACTGGGCGCTCGGCGAGTGGCGCGGGGACGGCGGGATCGGCTCCTACGCGAGCGTGGAGTGGACCGCCCCCGACCGGATCACCGTCAGCTCCGAATACGAGGTCACCGTCTTCACCCTCGACCCCGCCACCGGCCGCCCCGGCGCGCCGGTCGTCACCAGGCGCTGACCACCGGCGGCACTCCGCGGCCACCCGCGCGACGGGAGACCGCCATGTGGGCGCACCTGCGGCGGAGCCCCGGGGCGAGGATACACTCGGTCGGCGCTGACAACGTTGACATGAGGTCGGCGCCGCCCCGTCCGACACCGCTTGGAGCACCCCCATGCCGTTGGCGCTCGTCGCCCTCGCCATCACCGCGTTCGCCATCGGCACCACCGAGTTCACCGCCATGGGCCTGCTCCCGCAGATCGCGCACGGCCTCGGCGTCGACGAACCCCGGGCCGGCTGGCTGATCTCGATGTACGCGCTGGGCGTGGTGATCGGGGCGCCGCTGCTGACCGCCGCCGCCGCGAAACTCCCGCGCAAGACCGTCCTGGTCGGGCTGGTCGGACTGTTCACCCTCGGGAACCTGCTGTGCGCGCTGGCCCCGGACTTCGCCTTCCTCGCCGCGGCCCGCCTGCTCACCGGCCTGCCGCACGGCGCGTTCTTCGGCGCGGGCGCCGTCGCCGCTGCCGAACTCGTCGCCCCGCACCTGCGGGCCCGCGCCGTCTCGGTGATGTTCTCCGGCCTGACGGTCGCCAACATCGTCGGCGTGCCCGCCGCGACCCTGCTCGGCCAGCGCCTCGGCTGGCGCGCCGCGATGCTCGTCGTGGTCGCCATCGGCCTGCTCGGCGTCCTCGCCGTCGCCCGGCTCGTCCCGCACCTGCCCCGCCACCCCGGCGCCGGCATCCGCACCGAGCTGCGGACCTTCCGCAGCGGCCAACTCTGGCTCGCCCTCGGCACCGTGGTGTTCGGCTGCGCCGGCCTGTTCTCCTGCTACACCTACATCACGCCCACCCTCACCCACGTCTCCGGCTTCGCCGACAGCTCCGTCACGCTGATCCTCGCGCTGTTCGGCGTCGGCATGACGCTCGGCAACGCGATCGGCGGCTACGCGGCCGACCGGGCGCTGCGCCCGTCGATCTGCGCCGCGTTCCTGGCGATGGCCGCCGCGCTCGCGCTGTTCGCCGTCACCGCGCACGCCCGCTGGTCGGCCGCCGTCACCGTGGTGCTGATCGGCACGGCGGGCTTCGCAACCGTCCCCACCGTGCAGACCCTGGTGATCCAGAAGGCCCGCAGCGCCCCCACCCTGGCCTCGGCCACCGTGCAGGGCGCCTTCAACGCGGCCAACGCGCTGGGCGCCTGGCTCAGCAGCCTCGCCCTCGGCGCCGGCCTGGGCTGGACCTCCCCCACCCTGGTCGGGGCCGGCCTCTCGCTGCTCGGCTTCCTGATCGCGGCGGCCTCCTGGGCGGTGGATCGCCGCGCCCCCGCCGTCCCCGCCGCCACGGCCGTCGCCGACCGGACGCCGGTGGCGGCGGACGGGGCGGTGGGGGAGACGGGGGCGCGGGTCGCCGCGCTCTGACGGACCGTCGGACGGAGGTTTCGTCCAGCACCGCTGCTGGGACTTATGGTGGGACTGACCGCACCCCTGGGGCCTCGATCGTCCGATCCGCTGCCGGGACGCTCCGTGCGGGCCCGCCGCAGCGGGCCGTGGAGGTCGCGCTCGCCGCGGACCTGGCCGGCGCCGGTCACCGACCGGTGGTCCGGGTCTCCTCGGAGGAGTCCGTGGCCGGGTTGATCGGACGCCGGTCGGGGGCGCGCGGTTCTTCTTCCGGCGGTGGTCGGACGAACCGCCGTCCGTGCTGGTCGCAGGCTGCGTAGTCGTGGAAGTTGCGTGGGGCCTCGACGAGTGAAACCCGGTTGGCGCCGCGCGGGGGGAACGGTCGGCGGAGCTGTACCGGGTCGTCCTGCCAGTGGCAGCCCCGACCCGCCGCTGTGCCCGGTCCTGGAGGCGCGGAGCCGGGCGGGCGGCGGCGGGTCGGGGTGGGGGTGTCAGCTTTCGGGGAGCGGGGTCGTCGGGGTGCGGCCCAGGGTGCGGACGGCCGGGACGGCGATCATCAGGGTGAGCAGGAGCAGGCCCGCGACGGCGGAGAACAGGAGGACGCGGTCGGTGCCGAAGGCGGCGGCGACCGGGCCGGAGAGGGCGCGGCCGACCGGGATCACCATGATGGAGCCCGCCACGTCGTACGCGGAGACCCGGGCCAGGACGGCCAGCGGGATGTGGGTCTGCACGCTGGTGGACCACATCACGCCCCAGAAGGCGAAGCCCGCGCCCGCGACCAGGCCGGTGAGGGCGGTCAGGGCGAAGGACCAGTGCAGTGCCGGGGCCAGCGGGTTGAGCGAGAAGAAGAGCATCGCGCAGGCCCCCGCCACCAGGGGCTTCGCCGGTCGCACCCGCATGCCGAGCAGGCCGCCGACGATGGTGCCCGCGCCGTCCGCCGAGGCGATCCAGCCGTAGCCGGCCGAGCCGTGCTGGTCGGTCAGCGCGACCGCGCCCAGCGGCACCGAGGGGCCGAACACCAGCAGCCCGTACACCGACCAGACCGCGATCACGCCCCACAGCCACGGCCGGGAGCTGAACTCCCGCCAGCCGACGGCCAGTCGGTGCCAGATCGGGGCCGCGGGGGCGTCGGCGGTCCCGTCGGTGGCCTCGTCGGCGCCCAGGTTGCGCAGCGGGAGCAGGCCCAGCGCGCTGAGCGCGAACGCCGCCGCGATGGCGGTGAACGAGCCGGCCACGCTCCAGTAGCCGACCAGCAGGCCGGCCGCGCCCGGGCCGAGCAGCGTGCAGACGGCCTCGGAGATCCGCAGCAGCGCGTTGGCCCGCTGGAGGTCCTCGGCGACCCGGGGGACCAGGCCCGCCAGGCCCGGCTGGAACATCGCCGTCGCCGCGCCGGAGAGCGCCATCAGCGCCATCACCTGCCACAGCGACACGTCGGTGACCGCCAGCAGCAGGGCCAGCACCAGCATCGCCAGCATCCGCACCGCGTCCGCGCCGACCATCATCAGCTGCGGGGTGAAGCGGTCCGCCAGCACGCCGCCGAACAGCACCAGCAGCACGATCGGCGCCATCCACGCGGCCAGCGCGTAGCCGACCCCGCTCTCGCCGTGCCCGGTGCGCAGCACCGCCGCCGTCAGCGACACCATCAGCATGCCGTCGGCGAACAGCGAGGAGCTGCGGGCCAGGAACAGCAGCCGGAAGCGGTGCGAGCGCCACGGGCTCGGGGGAGCGGCGGGAGTGGGGGAGGGGTCCGCCTGGGCGTCGCCCGGGCGGCTCTCGACAAGCTTGTCGTCCATGGTCATCTCGGCTCGGCCGTCGGGCGGCCGGTTCCTTCCAGGAGTGTCTGCTGCTGCAACCAGCCCGCGGGCAGGCCGGGTTCGGCCGGGACGGCCGGAACGATCAGGTAGCGGCGCGGGGCGAGCACGCCCGGCCGCGAGGGCAGGACCCGCATCAGCGCGTCGTGCGCCCCGCGCGGGTCGGCCGGGGCGGCGAGGTACGCCGTCAAGTCGGCCGTGACGTGGGCGGGTCGGCCGTCCAGGGCCTCGGAGAGCGCCGCCGCGACCGCCGCCGGGGAGACCCAGCAGCCGTCCACCACCGTCCAGTCGCCGCCCCGCTCCGGACCGGCCACGCCGGTGACGGCCGCCAGCCCGGCCAGCGGCACGTCGCCGTCCGCCGCCGCCTCCAGCAGCCGCACCAGACCGGTCAGGAACCCCTCGGCCTCGGCCCGGTCGAACAGCTGCGGGTCGGCCCACAGCGCCAGGTGCAGCACCGGGTCGGTGCGGTAGACGAACGTCAACAGGGCCGTGGGCAGGGCCTGTTCGTCACCCCAGGCCAGTTCGAGGGCGGGCGCGGACTCCGCCGTCGCCGCGGCCGGGCGCAGCGCCCCCGGCAGCCCCGAGACGTCGTTGTACACCACGTCCCGGCCGAACCGGCTGCCCCGCTCCACCGTGGTCGCGTCGATCATCTCCCACAGCCGCAGCGCGTCGAACCGGCTGTGCCGGTACGCGTTCAGCGCCGCCGCCCACGCCGACTTCAGCAGCGCGTCGAAGCCGACGCCCGCCGGGACGTCCAGCAGCAGCAGCGCGTCCTGCGACAACGGCGTGACGGTGCGCGCGAGTTGCGACTTGTAGCGGTTCGCGGTCGGGGCCGCGCCCAGGTACGCGGACTGCCCCGCGCGGTGCGCCACCAGCGCGCACCAGGCCGTCAGCAGCACCGTCGGGGCGGGCACCCCCAGCCGCTCGGAGGCGCGGGCCAGCGCGGCGCCGCCGCGCGCCGAACGGAGCGTCAGCTGCGCCGCGCTCCCGCCCGCGGTGCGGGCCCGGGGCTCGGCGAACATCGCCTGCGGCGCCGTCCGCAGGATCTTCTCCCAGTACCGCAGCGAGGCCCCGGCCTTGCGCAGACCGGCCGGGGACGCCTCCTCCTCGGCCAGCTGGAGGGGCGTCAATGTGTCCTTCCGGTCCGGGAGTTCGGTGCCGGAGAGGAGTTCGGTCCAGTCCGCGCGGAGCACCGCGAGGGCGCTGCCGTCGGCGGCGGCGTGGCCGGCCACCAGGGCGAGCAGGACGGGCGCGCCGCGCTCGGTCAGCAGCACGGTGCGCAGCGGGTGGTCGGCGGCGAGGTCGAACGGGGCGAGGCGGGCGGCCCGGGCGAGCCCGTCCGCGTGCCGGGCCGGGTCGTCCGGGAGCACGTCGAAGTCGGTGACGGTGACGGTGAACGCGCCCTCGGCGAGCACGACCTGCTCCACCGGCAGCGGGCCGGCGTCCGGGAGCGGGAACACCGTCCGCAGGGCCTCGTGACGCAGCGTCAGCTCGCGCAGGGCGTCCAGCACCGCCCCGGTCGACACCCCCGCCGGGACCGGCCACACGTCGTGGATGTCCACGTCGGCCGCGCCGTCCCGCAGGATGCACCGGATCATGTTGGCCTGACCGAGGGTCAGCGGGCCCCGCCGCGGGCCGTCCGACGCCCAGTGGACGGTGACGGTGCGTGAGGTGGAGGGAGGCAAGGGGGGATGCGCCTTTCGGAGAGGAGGGAGGCTTGCTTCTGGGAGGGCGGAGCCGAGGACCTTCGGCCCGAAACGGGGTGGCGCCCTGCGGCCCGTCGGACACCAGCCACTCGGCGCCGCCGTTCCCCGGGCCCCTAAATGCGTTCCTGGCGGGCGGCCGCCGTCAGGGCGGGCCAGGTGTCGAGGAGGGCGGCGAAGTCGGTGAGGTCGGTGGCGGCGCGGGTCAGGAGGCGGTCGTGGTGGGTGGCGAGGGTGTCGGTGAGGGCGGACCAGTCGGGGCCGAGGCGGCGGTAGGCGTCGGCGACGGTGGTGAGGCGGGCGGGGTCGGGGGCGGGGGCGGTGCGGACGGCGGTGGCGATCCGGTCGGGGCGCAGGCGGCCGTCGGGGTCGAGGAGGTCGGCCCCGGCGAGGGCGGTGAAGACGCCGTTCAGGCTGCCGGTGAGGAGGAGGAACTTGGCGAGCCGCAGGTGGTAGGCGGTGCGGCCGGGGCCGGTGCGGCGTTCGCCGGTGTGGAAGTTGACGATGTGTCGGTTGTGCAGGACGCCGGGCAGGCCCGCGTGGTGCAGGACGTGCAGCAGGAAGTAGTCGGTGCCGATGGTCTCGGCGGCCGTCGGCAGCGGCACCCGGGCGTAGACCTCGCGGTCGAGGGCGACGTTGCACATGTCGACCCGGTTGGGCGCGACCTGGCCGAGCACCGGGCGGTCCGCGGTGAACGGCGCGGTGCCGGCCCCGCGGAAGGCCTCCTTGACGGCCTGCGGCCGCCACGGGGGCGGGACGGTCGGCGGGAGGGAGAGGCCGACGAGTTCGGCGTGCACGCCGGGGTCGAGGGCCAGGATCTCCGCGACGTCGACCGAGAGTTCGCCGATGAAGGAGGCCCCGGCCAGGGCCACCGGCAGGTCGGCGGCGTGCGGCCCGAGCCGGGCCAGCCGGCCGGCGCCGATCCGGCCGGCCACCTCGCGGGCCGGGCGGCCGACCGCGGCGAGTTCCTGGTCGATCGGGAACACCGGTGCACCGTCGAGGAGTTGGTAGCGCGAGTCGGAGTCGCGGCGGTGCACCGAGGCGCAGCCGAGCGCCTCGGCGAGCAGGAACGCCCGGTCGGTGCAGGCGCCGTAGGAGACGGTGGCGGGCAGCAGCCGGTCGAGCAGGCCGTCCTGGCCGGCCAGCCCCGCCCGGGCCAGGGCCCGGGTGAGGAAGGCGCGTTGGGCGTCCTCGTCGAGGTGGTGGACCCGCACGCCCGGGGCGGCCGGGGCCGCCGCGAGGGCGGCGGCGTGCTCGGCGACCACCGGGGCGGGCGAGGAGTCCAGCACCAGGACGGCCACCTCGACCCCGAACTCCCTTGCCCCGTGGGCGGCTTCCGCGAGGAGGCCGTGCAGGGCCGGGAGGCAGGAGCGGTTGGTGGGCAGGGTCAGGCAGACGCGGCGCACTCGGCCACTCCGGTCGCGGAGACGGTGTCGGCGGCCCCGGCGGCGGGCTCGGCGGCAGCCCCGGCAGCGGGCTCGTGCCAGGAGCTGAGGCCGAGCAACTTGCTGCCCAGGTCGGTGAGTTGCCCGGTCGGGTAGCGCTTGGACTCGTGCAGCACCGGGTCGCCGACCAGGGTGCGGTTCCAGCGCGGGGTGCGCAGGTGCCGCCAGGAGTCGACCCGGGACTTGCGCAGCCGCTCGTGCTCCTCCAGGGCGGGCATCATCGACAGGTACTGCACGGCGCGCACGCCCTGCTCGGAGAGGTTGCGGGCGACGCCGTGCGCCAGCAGGCCGTTCCAGATCAGCAGGTCGCCGGGGTGCAGTTCGGGCCGGACGACCGGGAGTTCGGCCCGGTCGATGTCCGGGCGGACCGGGTCGCGGTCGGCCGGCTGGGTGAGCTTCCACGGCTCGAACCGCCGGAACAGCTCCGGGTTGCACTGGAAGCCGCCGGTCTCCGGGGAGGTGTCGTTGAGCGCGATGATGCCCTGCACCCGCTGCGGGGGGACGCCGAGGGTGGTGTCGATGTCCCAGTGCAGCTCGATGTCGAAGCCCCGGTCGGTGGGGTCGATCAGCGCCCGGTCGCGGATGCCGCGGTTCGGCGGGTTCAGGTTGAGCCGGTCCAGGGTGACCCACAGCTCCTCGCAGTCCCAGACGTCCACGAACGCGTCGTAGACCCGCCGGGTCTGCCGGCTGTCCCAGAGCAGCTGGTGGTGGTACGCCTCGACGAAGCCGTAGACGAGCAGCTGCTGGTCCAGCTCGCTGCGGATCGGCCGCTCCGCGTACCAGGTAGCGGGGTCCTCGGGGTCCAGGCCCTGGAAGTCCCAGGCGAAGTCGAGCATCCGGCGGGCGTGCTCGGCCGGGACCGCCTCGCGGACGATCACGTAGCCGTAGGTCTGCCAGTGCGCGAAGTCCTCCTCGGACAGCACGCGCAGCGGCCGGGACTTGGTCAGTTCGCGCAGGGTGTGCTGGGCGAGGTAGGACTCGCCGTCGTTGCTGAAGTACGGGCGGTCGCTCGCGGCCCGGAACAGATGGGCGCGGCGCGATGGTGCGGACATGGGAGTACCCCTCCAGGGAGCAGGCGGAAGGCGGTCGAACGGGGGGCGTCCGGCGTCCCGACGGCGGCACGGGCGCGACGGCGGGCCCGGTGCGGGGCGGGACGGGAGGACGCGGGTGCGCCCCGGGCCGGGAGGCGGCCGGGCGCGGCGGCCCCCGCAGCGGGGCCGGTCGAGGCGGGCGGCGGGGAAGGGCGGCGCAGGGGAGCACCGCGGCCGCTCCGGCCTCGGACCCCGACATTGGTCCAGACCACAAGGATTGTCAAGTTCCTGCCGGGTAACCGGCGATGGCCTCGGGTCAAGCTCGGTGCGGTTGCGAGTTGGTCTAGACAATTACCGAGAAGCTGTCCTAATGTCCCCTACGACCCCGGTCCCTGACGGAGCGTCGGCCCGCCCCTGCCCGGGCGCCGGCCCGCGCCGCCACCGGCCGCGCCGCCACCCGCCGCGCCCGTCCGGGCCCGCACCGGGGGTTCGACGCCGGACCCCACGCACCGCACACCCGCGGCCCCGCCCCACGACGAGACCCTTCCGCGTCCGTCCGTGCGGCCCCGCCGCGCCCGACCGCCCCCGTTGAGAGGGAAACCCCGACATGAGCACCACCACCGCCGCACCCGGCGTCCGCCTCGCCGACGCCGGACCCGGACTCGTCACCCTCGACCCCGTCCGCACCGCCCTGCTCCGCGGCCTCGACGACCTCCTCACCGGACTCGCCGCCCAGCTGGCCGCCCCCGAGGTGCTCGGCCCGCCGCTGCTCGCCGCCGACGGCCTCGCCAAGCTCGACTACTTCCGCAACTTCCCGCACCTCGGCGTCGGCGCCGGCCGCTTCACCGCCGACACCCACGCCGACCTCGCCGCCGGCGCGACCCCCGGCACCCGGCTGCTCGAACCCACCGGCCACCTGCTGCCCTCCGCCACCTGCTACGGCCTGCTGCTCTCGCTGGAGGGCCAGGACGTCGGCGACGGCATCCGGCTCTCCGCCGCCGGCCGCTGCTTCCGCAACGAGACCCACTACGACGGACTGCGCCGCCTGTGGGGCTTCCACATGCGCGAGGTGCTCTACCTCGGCACCAAGGACGGCGCCGTCGAACACCTCGACCGCGGCGCCGAGTACATCACCGCCACCGCCGAACTCCTCGGCCTCGAACTCACCCGCGCCGTCGCCGACGACCCCTTCTACGACAAGGGCGGCTCCCGGGCCAGGCTGATGAAGCTCGACCCCGTCAAGCACGAGTTCAGCGCCCCCGACGGCACCGCCATCGCCTCCGTCAACCGGCACCGCAACTTCTTCGGCGAGCGCCTCGCCATCCGGGCCGGCGAGCACGGCGCCGCCTACAGCGCCTGCGTCGCCTTCGGCCTCGAACGCTGGGTGCACGCCATGATCCTGGCCCACGGCAGCCCCGAGACGGCCCTCGTCCGCCTCAACGCCGCCCGCGCCTGACCACCCCGACACACCTCACCGAGGAGCACCGCCCGCAATGGAACGCATCACCGCCTGGCTGCACGAGAAGAACCCCGACCTCGACGGCCCGATCGGCACCGGCGAGGACCTGATCGAGGCCCGCCTGATCGACTCGATGGACTTCCTGGAGTTCATCGACCTGCTGGAGGACCTCACCGGCGACAACATCGACCTCCAGGACGTCACCATCGACGACTTCCGCACCCTCGACCGGGTCCGGGAGCGCTTCCTGACGAAGTAGCCGCCCCGGCGGCCCGGGCACCCGTCGCCGCTCCCGCTACCAGCGCCACACCCGCCCCGGCTCGGGCGCGGTCGGACGCGGGATGCGGGCGACGACGGGCCCCCGGGCCGCCGCCGGACGGGCGTGCTCCGACAGGTACGCCGCCCGCGGGTCGCCGGTCTCCGACATCAGCTCCAGCGCCTCCCGCCAGCGCGCCGCCGCCTCCTCCGGCCGCCCCAGCGCCGCGAAGGTGTGCCCCAACTGCTCCAGCGTCCGCCCCTGCGCCCAGCGGTGGCCGGTCGCCCGGTGCAGCTCCAGGGCCCGCCGCAGGCAGCCCAGCGCCTGCGGCGGCCGCCCCAGCGCCCGGTGCACCGTGCCCAGGTGCAGCAGCGCCAGCCCCTCGGTCCGCCGGTCCGCGCCCGGACGCAGCGCCAGCGCCTCCAGCAGCCGCCGCTCCGCCTCCGCCAGCCGCCCCAGCCGCAGCGCGGCGTCCCCCAGGTTGACCAGGGTCACCCGCTCCGCCCAGCGGTAGCCGGTCGCCCGGGACAGCGCCAGCGCCGGACCCAGCAGCTCCAGCGCCTCCGCCGCCCGCCCCTGACGCAGGATCAGCTCCGCCAGGGTGTTGCGCGCCGCGCACTCGCTCTCCGCGTCCGGCGGGACCGGGGCGCGGGGGGAGTCGGCGGCGTCCGGGGCACCCTCCGTGCAGCGGGCCAGCGCCCGCCGCAGGTGGATCTCCGCCTCCGCCGGCCGCCCCGCGTGGAACTGCGCCGCGCCCAGCAGCACCAGCGACACCGTCAGCGCCCGCGGATCGGCACTGTCCGCGGCCGCCGCGACCGCGATCCGGGCCGCGTTCAACCACTCCGCCCGGTGCTGCCGCAGATCGAAGAACGACCACAGCGCGAACGGCAGCTGCCAGGCCGCCGGGGGCCGCCCCGTCGCCGCCGCGTGCCGGATCAGCGACAGCAGGTCCGCCAGGTGCGCCTCGCACCAGGCCGCCGCGTCCCCGTACCCCGCGAACACCGGCGGCCGCACCCCCGGCAGCGGCGCCGCCGCCACCGACCGGCCCCCCGGCTCCAGCAGCCGGCCCGCCGCGGCCGCGCCCTGCCGGTACCAGTCGTACAGCCGGTCCAGCGCCGCCGTCCGGTCCCGCGCCGGGTCCTGGGTCTCCGTCAGCTCCCGCGCGTACACCTGCAGCAGCGAATGGAACCGGAACCGCTCCGGCGCCTCCACCTCCAGCAGGTGCACGTCCGCCAGCAGGTTCAGCAGCTCCCCGGCGTTGCCCGCCGTGGTGCCCAGCAGCGCCGCCGCCGGGTCCGCCGTCAGCGCCGGACCCGGGTGCAGCGCCAGCAGCCGGAACGCCCGGGCCGGCTCCGGGTCCAGCTCCCGGTACGACCAGGAGAACACCGCGCGCAGCGCCGAGTCGCCGTCGTCCGCCGCCGCCAGCACCCGCAGCCGGTCCCGGTCGGAACGCAGCTCCTCGTTCACCCGGGCCGGCGTCAGCCCCGGCCGGGCCGCCGCCCGTTCCGCCGCCAGCAGCAGCGCCAGCGGCAACCGCCCGCACAGGCGCACCAGTTCGCGGGCCGCCGCCGGGTCCGCGTCCACCGGCCCCGCCCCCAGCGTCCGGCGCAGCAGCTCCACCGCGGGCTCCGGCGCCAGCGGCGCCAGCGTCACCCGGCGCGCCCCGTCCCGGGCCACCAGGCCCGCCATCCTGGTCCGGCTGGTCACCAGTACCAGGCAGCCCGGCGCCCCCGGCAGCAGCGGCCGGACCTGGGCCGGGGCCGCCGCGTTGTCCAGCACCAGCAGCACCCGGCGCTCCGCCAGCAGGGTGCGCAGCAGCGCGCTGCGGTCCGCGAGCCCCGCCGGCACCAGCCCCGGGTCCGCGCCCAGCGCCCGCAGGAAACTGTCCAGTACCTCGCCCGGCTCCCGCGGCGCCCCCGAACTGCCGTGCCCCGCCAGATCGCTGAACAGCACCCCGTCCGGGAAGCAGGAGCGGGCCCGGTGCGCCCAGTGCACCGCCAGCGCGGTCTTGCCGATCCCGCCCATCCCGTCGACCACCCAGATCCGCGGCCCGCCCTCGCCCCACGGCGAACGGGCCGCGGCCAGCGCCGAGTCCAGCTCCGCGAGCGCGCCCTCCCGCCCCGCGAACACGCCCGGCGCGGGCGGCAACTGCACCGGCACCGGGACGGGCCCCGCCTTCGGGACGCCGCCCGCACCGCCCGCGTCGCCGTCCCCGCCGTCCCCGCCGGCCGTCCGGCCGCCCGGGCCGTCGACCGGGCCCAGCAGCGCGGCGTCCACCCCCAGCGCGCGGGCGCAGGCCGCCGCCAGCACCTCGTTGCCCGGCCGCCCGCCCGTCTCCACCCGGCTCAGGTAGCTCTTGCTGTAGTGGGTCGCGCGGGCCAGCTCCGCCAGCGAGACCCCGTGCTCCTCCCGCAGCCGCCGCAACCGCTCGCCGAACGTCACCGGCCCCGGTCCCCCCACTCCACTTCCTGATGCGCTGTCACCGCCGTACGGCCCGCGCCGCCGCGCCCGGTGTTGCCACGCCCGCGCTGTCAACACCCTGTCAACGGGCAACACCTTGCCGCGCGCCCGTCCGCCCCCGAACGATGGGAACGGCGCCCGGACTCCGCAGCAGGCCGCGCGCCAGCCTATCCGCCGCCGGGGAAGCGACGGACCGGCCGTCCACCACAACCGCCCAGGCCACGGAGCCGCCACCGCGAAAACCGCTCCCCCTCGCCCGCCCCGCGCGGGCAGACTGGGGGGATGCCCACCGAACACTGGCCGTTGCCGGGCCTGCGGGTGCGTGCCCCGCGGGTCGAGCTGCGGCTGCCCACCGAACCCGAGCTCTTCGAACTGGCCGACCGCGCCGCGCACGGCGTGGTCGCCCCCGGCACCCGGCCGTTCCGCTCCGACTGGGCCTACGGCACACCCGCCGAACGGGCCCGGGC
Source organism: Kitasatospora sp. NPDC088391 (assembly GCF_044753345.1). NCBI lineage: Bacteria > Bacillati > Actinomycetota > Actinomycetes > Kitasatosporales > Streptomycetaceae > Kitasatospora > Kitasatospora sp. NPDC088391. Next base: position 14,058 of record NZ_JBIVNB010000016.1, on the reverse strand, counting down.
GGTGCTGCGCGCGCACTGGCGGTCCCAGGCGAACTGGACGCCCGAGGACTGGTCGCTGCCGCTCGCCGTCTTCCTCGACGGGCACCCGATCGGTGTCCAGTCGATCCGCGCCAAGGAGTTCGCGGTACGCCGCGAGACCCTCTCCGGCTCCTGGCTCACCCTGCCGCACCACGGCCGCGGCCTGGGCACCGAGGCGCGCGCCGCGATGCTCCACCTCGCCTTCGCCGGCCTGCGCGCCGAGGACGCCGCCTCCGCCTCCTTCACCGACAACGCCGCCTCGATCGCCGTCTCCCGCAAACTCGGCTACCGCCCCGACGGCCTCGAACGCGAGAACCGCCACGGCGAACCCGCCACCACCCAGCGCTTCCGCCTCACCCGCGCCGACTGGACGGCCACCACCCGCCCCCGGATCACCCTCGACGGCCTCGCCCCCTGCGCCGAACTCTTCGGCCTCCCGCCCGACGAGGACCGCTCCTGAAGGACGCGGCGGTACGCCGCGGCGGGAAGCGGGCGCTACGCCTCGCGGGCGACCGGGCCGGTGCGGGTCTCCGCGTTGCGGCGGGTCTTGGCCCAGCCGGTGCGGCCGCGGACGGTGCGGGCGGCGGCGCGCCAGGAGACCGCGTACAGGGAGAGCAGGTAGACGGGGTAGGCCGCGCCCCAGCCGACGGAGCGCCAGAAGCCGGCCGTCGGCTCGCAGGCGCGCCGGTACACCGGGCCCCAGAGCACGAACTGGCCGACGCCGACGACCGCGTACAGCAGGGGGAGCAGCCAGCCGCCGGAGGAGAGGGCGGCGAGCACGGCGTCCGGGTCGCGGCGCCAGGCCAGCGCGAGGGCCAGCGGCGGCAGCGGCCACAGCAGTGCGCCGAGCAGCTGCAGCCAGGGCTGGCAGAGGAAGAAGCCCAGCTCCAGCAGGCCGAGGTTCGGGATCCGGTTGCTGCGCCAGATCGCCGGCAGGTACTTCGCGCACTGCATCACGCCCTGCGCCCAGCGGGTGCGCTGGGTCAGGAAGCGCCGGGTGTCGGCCAGCGCCTCCTGCTCGACGTGGGTGTCCGCGCAGAAGGAGTTGACCCAGCCGGCCAGCATCAGGTGCAGGCCCAGTTCGAAGTCCTCCAGCAGGCGCCCCGTCCACGGGCGGCCGCGTTCGGCGGCGAGGTCGTCGAGCGCGGCGAGCCGGACGAACTGCCCGTTGCCGCCCAGGCAGACCGTGCGGGAGGTGGCCCGGGCCAGCTGGAGCGCGGCCACCGGGCCGCGGAACTCCAGGTCCTGCATCCGGACCAGCAGCCGGCCGTGCGCGGTGCGCAGCGCCCCGGCCCCCGGCACGGGGCGGGCGTCGTCCCGGTTCAGCATCCGGACCTCGATCTGCACCCCGCCGACCTCGGGGCGGCCGAACTGGTGGCGGCCCGCGACCAGGTCCAGGCAGCCGTCCGCGGGCCGGCCGTCCGCGTCGAAGACGCCCACGACCACCCGGGCGCGGTCGGCGTCCGGCGGCAGCCAGGCGCACAGCGCGTCGTAGGCCGCGTTCAGCGCCGCGCCCTTGCCGAGCCGGGCGTCCGGGCGGCGGCGCCGGACCAGGTGGACCGCCGGATCGTCCTCGGCGGCCCGGCGGACGATCTCGGCCGTCGCGTCCGCGGAGTCGTCGTCGACCACCCACACGTGCGCCTGCGGGCAGGCCCGGCGCAGGTGGCGGACGGTCTCGCCGATCACCGCCTCCTCGTCCCGGCACGGCACGAACAGGTGCCACCGGTAGTCCGCGGCCGACCCCGGACGCCCCGGCCGGCGCCGCAGCAGCGGGACCACCAGCGCGAACAGGTAGCACAGGAACGCCGCGCCCAGCACCGCGCCGACGCCCGAGAACAGGGTCAGCAGGCCGGCCGGGTCGAGCAGGGACACGGATTCTCCCGGAGCCGCGGCCGGATCAGTCGCCGGAGCGGCTGATCCGGGCCCGACGGACCATCAGCAGTCCGCCCAGCACGAGCACGGCGGCCAGCACGACCAGCACGGCGGACGCGCCCGCCCCGGTGCGCGCCAGCTCCGCGCCGCCGAGCAGTGCCCCGGCACCCGCCACGCCCTTGCCCGCCGATCCGTACACGGCCCCTCCTTCGTTCCTCGCCCTGATGGGTGACAGGAAACGATCATATGGGGAATTGGTGAAGCAATCGGACAATCGAGGCGGGAATGTGACGAACTCCTCCCCGGCGGTGGATCACCCCGCGGCGGTGATCGTCACGTTCAGGTGCTTCATGATCGGCTGGTCGCTCTGCGTGCTGTAGTCGCCGAGCGCGCACAGCACGTTCATCTCCGGCATGTACCCGGCCGCGCAGCCCCGCGGCAGGTCGTACGGGACGGCGAGGTAGCCGTGCAGCGCGCGGGTGGAGCCGTCCCGGGCGGTGGCGGTGATGTCGACCGGCGCGAGCTCGTCGAGGTGGCGCTCGCGCATGTCCTGCCGGTTCATGAAGACCAGCGTCCGCAGGTTCTTGACGCCCCGGTAGCGGTCGTCGTCCGAGTAGATGGTGGTGTTCCACTGGTCGTGCGAGCGCATCGTGCCGAGCACCAGCGTCCCCGGCGCGGGCAGCACGTCCGGCAGCGGGGCGGTGGAGAACTCGGCCCGGCCGGACGGCGTCAGGAACACCAGCTCGCGGGCCGGCTGCTTGATCCGGAAGCCCAGCGGCAGGCGCACCCGCCGGTTGAAGTCCTCGAAGCCGTCCAGCACCTCGGCCATCGTGTCGCGGATCCGGTCGTAGTCCTCGACGTACCACTCCCACGGCGTCGCGCTGTCCGGCAGCGCCGCCCGGGCCAGGCCCGCGACGATGGCCGGCTCGGAGAGCAGCTGCCGGGACGCCGGCTTCTTCCGCATGCCGCGCGACAGGTGCACCATGCTCATCGAGTCCTCGACCGAGGTGGCCTGCAGGCCGCCGCGCTGCCGGTCCTGCTCGGTGCGGCCCAGGCAGGGCAGGATCAGCGCCCGCCGCCCGTGCACCAGGTGGCTGCGGTTCAGCTTCGTCGACACGTGCACCGTCAACTCGCAGGTGCGCAGCGCCTCGTAGGTGTAGGCGGTGTCGGGCGCGGCGAGCGCGAAGTTGCCGCCCATGCCGAGGAACACCTTCACCTCGCCGCGCGCCATCGCTCCGATCGCGGCCACCGTGTCCAGCCCGTGCGCGCGCGGCGGGTCGATCCCGCAGACCTCCGCCAGCCGGTCCAGGAACTCCGGCGCCGGCCGGTGGTCGATCCCGCAGGTCCGGTTGCCCTGCACGTTGGAGTGCCCGCGCACCGGCGACGGCCCCGCGCCCTCCCGGCCCAGGTTGCCGCGCAGCAGCAGCACGTTGACGATCTCCCGGACGGTGTCCACGCCGTGCTCGTGCTGGGTCACGCCCAGGCACCAGGAGAAGATCGACCGGTCCGCCTCCCGGTACACCTGCGCCGCCCGCAGCAGCTGCGGCCGGCTCAGGCCGCTCTGCCGCTCCAGCTCCTCCCACGGGGTGGCCGCGACCAGCGCCCGGTACTCCTCGAACCCGGCGGTGTACCGCTCGACGAACTGCCGGTCGACCGCCTTCGGGTCGTGCTCGGCCAGCTCCAGCACCGCCTTGGCGATGCCGCGCAGCAGCGCCATGTCGCCGCCGATCCGCACCTGCAGGTTCAGCGTGCCCGTCGAGGTGGCCTTCATCAGCGCCATGTCGAGGAACTCGTGCGGCACGATGGTGCGGGTCGCCGCCGCCTCCACCAGCGGGTTGACGTGCACCACCTGCGCGCCGCGCCGGGTCGCGTCGGCCAGCGCGGTCAGCATCCGGGGCGCGTTCGAGGCCGCGTTGACGCCCATGATGAACAGCGCGTCCGCGCTCTCCCAGTCCTTCAGGTCGGCGGTGCCCTTGCCCGTCCCGATCGACGCCTGCAGCGCCCGGCCCGACGCCTCGTGGCACATGTTCGAACAGTCCGGCAGGTTGTTGGTGCCCAGCTCACGGGCCATCAGCTGGTACAGGAAGGTGGCCTCGTTGCCGAGCCGCCCCGAGGTGTAGAACGCGGCCTGGTTCGGGTCGTCCAGGCCGCGCACCACCGAGCCGAACAGGTCGAACGCCCCCTGCCAGTCGATCGGCAGGTACCGGTCCGACTCCGGGTCGTACACCATCGGCTCGGTCAGCCGGCCCTGGTCCTCCAGCGCGAAGTCGCTCCACCCCGACAGCTCCGTCACGGTGTGCGCGGCGAAGAACTCCCGGGTCACCCGCTTGCCCGTCATCTCCCACGTGACGTGCTTGATGCCGTTCTCGCAGATGTCCAGGTGCAGGCCCTTGTAGTCGTCCGGCCAGGCGCAGCCCGGACAGTCGAAGCCGCCGTTCTCGTGGTTCATCTTCAGGATCGCGCGCGGCCCGTCCACCCACTCGCCCGTCCGCGCCAGCACCTTCGTCACGCTCTTCGCCGCGCCCCAGCCCGCCGCCGGATGCCGGTACGGCTTCACCGCGGGCGGCCCCGCGGGCGCCGCCCCCACCTCCGGCTCCACCCCGGCACGCTCCTGCGAAGGATCCTCGGCTGCGGTCACGACGGCACTCCCGGCTCAGGCGGTACACGACAACGGCGCCCCGATTCTGCCCGTCGGCCGAACGCCCGCGCGAACGCCACGCCGGTCCCCGACCGCCCGACCGCCCGAGCCGGGGTCCGGGCCGGGGCCCGGCAAATCCCTGGCGCGCGGATCTGACGGGGTGTCACGATGGCGCCGGAACCGGCGGCGGACGGCCGGAACCGGTGGCGACGAACGGGGCGGGGGCGCGCGGTGGGGGCAGCGGCGGTCGAACGGGCGGCACGGCAGCGACAGTTGGGGGCCGCGCTGAGCAGCCACCACGACCGAGGGGTGCTCTGGATGGTGGCCGCCGGCTGGCCGCTGCTGCCCGCCGCCGGGTACGCCCTCGGCCGCAGCCCCGTCGGCGTGGCCTGCTGCCTGCTCCTCACCCTGGCCGGCGCCGTCGGCACCTGGCTGACGCGCGCCCACCGGGCCGTCCACCTGTACGAGGGCGGCGCCGTCCGCACCGACCTGTTCGGACGGGTCCGCGCCGCCGCCCCGCGCGGCGCCCTGAGCCTGCGGATCAAGCGCGTCCTGCCCCGGTACGGACGACCGCCGCTGTTCGCCTACGCCCTCTCGGTCGACGACCGGGAGGGCTTCGGCTTCGGCGCCCGCCAGCTCACCGGCGGCGGCACCCGCGTCGCGCACGCCCTGCTCGGCGGCGCCCCCGACGGACCCGACGACCGCCTCACGGCCGCGCTGCTCGCCCTCGACACCCTGGGCGAAGCCGTCTTCGGTGAACTCCGGATCACCCGACAGGCCGTCAGCACCCCCGAGCACGGCGCCGTCCCGCTCGGCACCGTCACCGCCGTCCGCGCCCGGGTCGCCGACCGCCCCGCGCCCGCGCCCCCGCTCGGCCTGCTCCACCTCACCACCGGCGACCACCCGCGCGGCGGCCGCACCCTCTACTGCCCCGCCGAGGACGCCCTCACCGCCGCCGAACTCGTCGCCGCCCTCGCCGCCCGCGCCGTCTGAACGAGCCCGCCGCGCCGGGCCGTCAGGGCGCGGTCGGCCCCGCGGTCGGCCCCGCGACCGGCCAGATCCGGACCAGGACCCGCTCCGGCCGGTGGTGGACCCGCACCCGGACCGGGCCCGGGGGAACCGCGAAGACGTCCTCCTCCCACGGGACGTCCTCCGGCGCCAGCACCGCGACCCGGCCCGAGGGGACGTCGATCGTCCCCTCCACCACGCGGTCGAACCGGTCACGGCCCGGGACCGGCTCCCGCTCCAGCACCTCCACCGTCACCGCGACCCGCCCGTCGGACACCGTCCCGAAAGCCAGCGCCCGGCCCGCCGCCACCAGCCCGCCCGCGACCGCCGCCGCCGTCCACGCCCCCGCCGGCACCTCGTCCGCCGCCACGTCCCGGACATGCAGCCGGCACCCGTCCGCGAACAGCACCAGCTCCGCCGTCGCCACCAGGCCGTCCAGCGGCCGCCCCCCGTGCGGGCCCGGCAGGTACCCCGGCGGGGGAGCGGGCAGCGCGGCCAGGCAGGCCGCCGAGCACGCGTTCACCAGCAGCGGCAGCACGTCGTGCCCCGAGGTGCGCAGCGAGATCCACGCCTGCCGCAGCCCCGCCGTCCCCCCGACCGGCCCGTCGCACACGCTGCACGCCCGCACCGACTCCGCGCCCCGCACCGCCGGGTCCAGCGCCGCCGGGTCACCGCCCGCCACCGGCCCCGCCAGCACCGGGAACGGCATCCGGTTCTTCGGGTTCCCGTACACGGCCCGGGTGCTCACCGTGCTCCCGCGCAGCAGCGGCAGCCGCGCCAACTCGTACGGGAACCAGTGCAGCCGGTACGAGGTGTACGGCTCGAAGCTCTCCAAGGCCCGCATCCCGCCGACCTCCGCGGGCAGCCGCACCAGGTTCGAGCCGTACAGCACCAGGCTCCGCACCCGGGTCAGCCCCCCGACCTCCGCCGGCAGCGTCACCACCTGCCGCCGCAGCTCCGCCGGCATCCCCCGGAACGGCGCGAACTCCTCCCGGCCGTCCGCCGCCGCCTCCGCGACCAGCTCCCGCAACCGCAGCCACCCCGGCGCCGAGACGTCCTGCCGCTCCCCGTGGAACCGCACCGCCCGCCCCTGCTTCCCGCACCCGCACCGGTCCACCGCCACCGCACCGCCGTGCCCCGCGAAACCCTCGGCGAACACCCGTGCCCCGGCCGTCGACCCGTCATCCATCCGCCCACCCTATGGGCTCGTCGTACACGCCCGTTCACGCGCTGCCGGGTCGGCCGCAGCCGACGGGGACGTGCTCGGTCGGTCGTCGATCCCGAGGAAGAGGACGGCGGCCCCGGCGCGGACCGACCGGACCGGAATGCTGAACCGACCGGTGAAACGGCCTAGCATGCGGGGATGCTGCTGTGGATCAACGGGCCTTTCGGGGGCGGGAAGACCCAGACCGCGTACGAGATCGCCCACCGGCTGCCCGGGGCCGTCGTCTGCGACCCCGAGCACCTCGGGTTCGGGCTGCACCGGATGCTGCCGCCCGCGCTGCGCGGGGACTTCCAGGACCTGCCGGCCTGGCGGGCCGGGACGGTCGAGGTGCTCGACCTCGCCGTGCGCCGCCACGTCGGGACCGTGCTGGTGCCGATGACCGTCACCGACTCCCGGTACTTCGCCGAGACGGTCGGGCGGCTGCGTGAACTCGGGCACGATGTACGGCACTTCACCCTGCTCGCGGAGCGTGCCACCGTGCTGCGGCGGCTCGCCGAGCGCGACCCGGTGCACCGGCTGCGCCGCCTGGCCGGGCGCGGCGGGCCGTCCCGGCGGGAGAGCTTCGCGCTCGGCCGCCTCGACGACTGCCTGGAGCGGCTCGCCGCCCCCGCCTTCGCCACCCACCTCGCCACCGACCGCCTGACGATCCCCCAGGTCGCCGACCGGATCGCCACCCTGGCCGGGCTCCGGCTGCCCCCCGACCCGCACCCCCCGCTGCGCGCCGCCCTGCGCCGCACCGCGCTGAAGGTCCGTCACATCCGCTTCGACTGAGGTGTTACCTTGCGGCGGTGACCGCCCCCACCGCGCCGCCGTCGCTGCTGTCCGCCCTCCGGCCGCAGAACCAGGACCGGCTCTACGACTTCTACCGGGACCTCCGGACCGCCGACGAACTCCGCTGGGACCGCACCCTGAACGCCTGGGTCGCCACCGGCCACGAGGTGGTCACCGGCACCGCGGGCGACCCGCGCTTCTCCTCGGTGCGCTACCCCGACATCGAGGCGGTCTCCGAAGAACTCCGGCCGCTGGCGAGGGTCCTGAGCCGGCAGATGCTCTACAGCGACGCCCCCGACCACACCCGGCTGCGCGGCCTGCTCAGCCGGGCCTTCACCCCCCGCTCGGTGGCGGCGCTGAGCGGCCGGATCGGCGAGGCCGTCGACCGCGTCCTCACCCGCGCGGCCCCCACCGGCCGGCTCGACGTCGTCGCCGACCTGGCCCGCCCGCTGCCGCTCGCCGTCATCTGCGACCTCCTCGGCGTCCCCGAAGCCGACCGCCCCGTCCTGTCCGCCTGGTCCGACCCGGTCGCCGCCGCCATCGGCAGCTCCCGGCTCGACGCCGAGGAGAGCGCCGCCGCCTCGCGGAGCATGGAGCGGATGCTCGACCACCTCCGGACCCTGCTCACCCGGCAGGGCGGGAGCCCCGCCCCCCACACCCTGCGCGCCCTGCTCGCCGCCGGCACCGACGACGCCGACCAGGACCTCGACGAACTCCTCGCCAACTGCGCCCTGCTGCTGATCGCCGGCCACGAGACCACCACCCACTTCATCGGCAACGCCGCCCTCGCCCTGCTCCGGCACCCGCGGGCCGCCGACGAACTCCGGGCCCGGCCGGAGCTGATACCCGCCGCCGTCGAGGAACTCCTGCGCTACGACAGCCCCGTGCAGCTGATGCTGCGCCGGGCCCGCCACGACCTCGACCTGGCCGGTCGCCGGATCGCCGCCGGACAGGCCGTCCTGCTGGTCTGCGGCGCCGCCAACCGCGACCCCGCGGTCTTCCCCGACCCCGACCGGCTCGACTTCCACCGCCCCGGCGGCCGCCACGTCGCCTTCGGCTACGGCCCGCACTTCTGCCTCGGCGCGGCCCTCGCCCGGCTGGAGGGCACCCTCGTCCTCGAAGCCCTGCTCACCCGCCTCCCCGACTGGCGCCTCGACACCCCCGCCCCCACCTGGCAGCGCAGCCTCAACTTCCGCGGCCTGACCACCCTCCCCACCACCTTCACCCCGCACCACGCCACCCCGACCGGCTGAGCCCGGCCCGCCGGGCCGGGGTGGCGTGGTGCGGGGTGGGGGCGCGGGGCTGCGAGAATGGGCGGCGATCTTTTTACCTGAGTACTCGCGTACCGCGCGGCGCGCGGTCCCGACCCCCAGTGAGGTTGCCATGTCCAAGGTCAAGCTGAGCACCAATCACGGCGACATCGTGATCCGGCTGGACGCCGAGAAGGCCCCGGCCACCGTGCAGAACTTCCTGCAGTACGTCGCCGACGGCTTCTACAACGGGACGGTCTTCCACCGCGTCATCGACGGCTTCATGGTGCAGGGCGGTGGCATGGAGCCCGGCCTCAAGCGCAAGGAGACCCGCGCGCCGATCCAGAACGAGGCCGACAACGGGCTGAAGAACACCAAGTACACGGTGGCGATGGCCCGCACCTCGGACCCGCACTCGGCGACCGCGCAGTTCTTCGTCAACGTCGCCGACAACGCCTTCCTCGACCACAGCGGCAAGAACCCGCAGGGCTGGGGCTACGCCGTGTTCGGCGAGGTCGTCGAGGGCCAGGACGTCGTCGACGCCATCAAGTCGGTGCGCACCGGCTCGCACCAGGGCCACGCGGACGTCCCCAAGGAGGACGTGGTGCTGATCAGCGCCGAGGTCGTGGAGTAGCAGCGGCCCGGGCCCGCGCGCCGGGCCGGAGCACCGCCGTCAGCGGCAGCTCCCCGGCGTGCGGGCCCGCCAGCACCGTGAACGCCCCCGGCTCGGTCCGCCAGGCCCGCTCCGCGGTCGACCAGTGCTGGAACGCCCGCGCGGGCAGCCGCAGTTCGACGTCCACCCGCTCGCCAGGACCGGCCTCGACCCGCCCGAACCCGGCCAGCCAGCGCACCGGCCGCTCCACCGCCGAGGACGGCCGGGACAGGTACAGCTGCACCGTCTCCCGGGACCGCCGCGCCCCGTCGTTGCGCACCGCCACCCGCACCGCCCACGACCCGTCCGGCCCCGGCGCCGGATCGGCGTCCAGCGCCAGGTAGCGCCACTCGCCCCAGCCCAGCCCGTGCCCGAACCAGTACGCGGGCGTCCGCCCCGAGCGCAGCCAGCCCCGGTGCCCCGGGTGCAGCCCCTCGGCGTACTCCAGCCGCCCGCCCGCCGGGGCGGTCGAGTACACCGGGCAGTCCGCCGCCGCGTCCGGCCAGGTGGTCGGCAGCCGCCCGCCCGGCTCGACCCGGCCCAGCAGCACGTCCGCGAGCGCGTGGCCGCCCTCCTGCCCCGGGAACCAGCAGGTCAGCACCGCGCCCACCCGCTCCCGCCAGGGCAGCAGCACCGGACTCCCGGCGTTCACCACCACCACCGTCCGCGGGTTGGCCGCCGCCACCGCCGCGACCAGCGCGTCCTGGCCGCCCGGCAGCTCCAGCCCCGCCCGGTCGAAGCCCTCGCTCTCGTGCTCGTCCGTGGTGCCGACCACCACCACCGCCACGTCCGCGGCCCGGGCCAGCTCCACCGCCGCCGCGAACTCCCGCTCCAGCTCCGCCGCCGGCGGGTCGGCCGCCAGCACCAGCACCCGCCCGTGCGCCGCCTCCACCGCCCGCCGGGCCACCAGCCGCACCCGCCGCCCCGCCGCCAGCTCCAGCTCCGCCTGCCGGAACGACGGCGCGACGTGCAGGTACGTCGGATCGTCCGAGACCGGCGCGACGTACTCGTCCAGCAGCACCGCCCCGTCCGCCGTCAGCCGCAGCGCGCCCAGGCCGACCACGCCGAACCGCCAGCGCCCCGACGACGGCGCCGTGAACACCGTGCTCACCTCGACGGTCCGCACCGGGGACAGGTCGACCTCCGCGGACGGCTCCAACACCCGCCCCGTCGACCGGGGTTCGGCGTGCAGCAGCGACCCGTCCGCCGCCAGGTAGCGGACCAGCACGCCCGGCCCCGAACCGTCCGGCAGCACGCAGTCCGCCGCCGCCAGCGGCGTCGGCCGCAGCCCCGTCCGCACCCCCGGCGCGTGCTCGACCGCGACGCCCGGGCCGAGCGCGGCCCGCAGCCCCGCCAGCGGCGAGACCGGCGCCGCCGGGAACACCGAGGCACTGCCGCCGCCCTGCACCCGGGCCGTCGCCGCGTTCGGCCCCAGCACCGCCACCCGGCGCAGCGACGCACCGTCCAGCGGCAGCAGCCGCCCCGGATTGTGCAGCAGCACCGTGCCCGCCGCGGCCGCCGCCCGCAACTCGGCCCGGACCGCCGCACCGACGGGCACCGGCGCCCGCACCGCCGGCGGCGGGTCGAACGCCCCCACCCGGTCCGCCAGCCGCAGCAGCCGCTCCACCTTGTCCTCCAGCGCCGCGAGCGGCACCGCGCCCGAACGGACCGCCGCCGCCAGCGCCGCCCCCCAGGCCGGATTCGGCCCCGGCATCGCCAGGTCGCACCCCGCCGCGCCCGGCCCGACCGCGTCGCGCACCGACCCCCAGTCCGACACCACCAGCCCGTCGAACCCCCACTCGCCCTTCAACGGCTCGGCCAGCAGCGGGTGTTCGACCATCGGCGTCCCGTTGACCCGGTTGTACGCCGACATCACCGCCCACACCCCCGCCCGCACCGCCGCCTCGAACGGCGCCAGGTACACCTCGCGCAGCGTCCGCTCGTCCACCCGGACGTCCACCGTCAGCCGCCCGGTCTCCGCGTCGTTCGCCACGTAGTGCTTCGCCGTCGCCGCCACCCCGCCGGACTGCACGCCCGCGACGTACGCGGCGCCGATCCGGCCGGTCAGCAGCGGGTCCTCCGAGAAGCACTCGAAGTTCCGCCCCCCGAGCGGCGACCGGTGCAGGTTCAGGGTCGGCGCGAGCAGCACGTGCACCCCCTTGCGGCGGGCCTCCGCCGCCAGCAACCCGCCCATCCGGTGGACCAGCCGCTCGTCCCAGGACGCCGCCAGCGCGGTCGCGCACGGCAGCAGCAGCGCCGTGTCCTCCTCGTCCCACCGCTCGCCCCGCACCCCCACCGGCCCGTCCGAGCACACGATCGGGAACAGGCCCACCGCGGGCTCGCCGCTGGTCCGGAAGGTGTCGCCGCCGGAGACCAGCCGGGCCTTGGCCGCCACGTCCAGCAACTCGGCGGGGGAGGAGGGGAGTCGGGATGCCATGGGAAGGCGGTGTCCTCTCGATGAGACGGGGAGACGGGCAGACGGGGAGGAAGAGGTGGCGGGGGGTCAGCCCTTGGTGGCGCCCTGCATGATGCCGTCGATGATCTGGCGGCCCATCAGCAGGAAGGCGACCAGGACGGGGGCGCTGGCGACCAGCGCGCCGGTGAGGACCAGCGAGTAGTCCTTGATGTAGCCGCTGGCGAGTTCGGACAGGGTCAGCTGCACGGTCGGGTTCTGCTGGGTCATCACCACCTTCGGCCAGTAGAAGTCGTTCCAGGCGGCCATGAAGGTGAGCATGCCGAGCACGCTCATCGCCGGCCGGGCCGCGGGCAGCACCACGTGCCAGGCCAGGCCCCAGGTGGAGCAGCCGTCCATCCGCCCGGCGTCCAGCAGCTCGTCGGGGACGGCGCCGACCAGGTACTGCCGCATGAAGAACAGGCCGAAGGCGTTGGCGGCGGCCGGGACGATCAGCGCCTGGAGGTGGTCCGCCCAGTGGAACCAGTTCGCCATCATGATGTACAGCGGGATGATGCCGAGCTGGGTCGGCACCATCATGGTGGCCACCACCGAGGCCAGCAGCGGGTTGCGGCCCCGGAACGGCAGCTTGGCGAAGGCGAAGCCGCCCAGCGTGCTGGTCAGCACCACGCTGGCGGTCACCGTCCCGGCCACCAGCAGCGAGTTGACCATCGCCAGCCGCAGGTCGGTCTGCGCGAACACCTCGGTGACGTGCTGCCACAGCCGCCCGCCCGGCAGCAGCACCGGCGGCATCCGGTGGATCTCGGTGTTGCTCCGGGAGGCCGCCACCAGCGTCCAGTACAGCGGGAACAGCGAGAGCAGCACGGCGACCGCGAGCACCGCGTACACCCCGCGCCCGGCGGTCAGTCGGCGGTTCGCACCGCGGCGCCCGTTCACTCGGCACCCCGCATCCGGCGCGCGGCCAGGAAGTTGACGGCGACCACGAGCACGATCAGCAGGAACATCGCCCAGGAGACCGCCGCGCCGTAGCCGTACTTGAAGCGGCCCCAGAACTGGTTGTACGAGTACAGCGCCAGGGTCTGGAACTGGTGCTGCGAGCCGCCGGTGGTGGGGTCCTGCTGCTGGCTGAACAGCATCGGCTCGCCGAACAGCTGCAGCGCGCCGATGGTCGAGACGATGACGGTGAACAGGATCGTCGGCCGCAGCATCGGGACGGTGATCGAACGGAACTGCCGCCAGCGGCTCGCCCCGTCCAGTGCCGCGGCCTCGTACAGGTCGAACGGGATCGACTGCATCGCGGCCAGGTACAGCAGCGCGTTGTAGCCCGTCCAGCGCCAGGTGACGATCGCGGCGATCGCCGACCAGGAGGAGAGCGTCCCGGCCTGCCAGTCGACGTGCCCGACGCCGAACAGGCCGAGGAACCAGTTGACCAGGCCGAAGTCCCGGCCGAACAGCTGGACGAAGATCAGCGTCACGGCGGCCACCGAGGTGACGTTCGGCAGTAGCACGCCCAGCCGCAGCAGGGTCCGCCCGCGCATCCGGTAGTTCAGCAGGTGGGCCAGGCCGAGCGCCAGCAGCAGCTGCGGGACGGTGGCGAGCACGCCGATGCCCAGGGTGTTCTTGGCGGCGTTCCAGAAGAACGGGTCGTCCAGCAGCCGGCGGTAGTTCTCGAAGCCGACCCAGTCGCCGGAGCTGCCGGGGCGGTCCGCGCGCCAGCCGGTGAAGGAGACGTAGCCGGTGTACAGCATCGGGAACAGGCCGAACACGCCGAAGACCAGGAAGAACGGCGCGAGGTACAGGTAGGGCGAGGCGGCGCGGTCCAGCCGGTGCCACCGGCGGCCGCGAAGGGGCGGAGGAGGGGACGGGGGAGACAGGGACGGCGGGGGGACGGCGGTCGTCGCGGCCAAGGGAGGGCTCCCGGGAGCAGGGGCGGGGAGAGGGCGGGTCGCGGGGGGGGGGGGGGGGGGGGGGGGGCCCCGCCCCCCCCCGCCCCGGGGGGGGGGGGGGGGGGCGGCCCCCGCCGGGGGGGGGCGGGGGCGGCGGCGGCCTGGGCGGCGGGGGCGGCGCCCGTGAGCAGGAGGTCGAGCTGGCGGTGCCGGGCCCGGCCGAGCGCGCCGGCCCGGTCGGTGCGGGCGTCCATGTAGCCCTGGACGCTGGCGGCCGCGACCTCGGCGCGGGGCGCGACCTCCGCCTGGGCCCGGGTGAGCAGGG
>NZ_JBIVNB010000015.1:0-143519 GCF_044753345.1 Kitasatospora sp. NPDC088391 | reverse complement strand
GCCGCCCCGGGACCGTCCACACGGATTGCGTGTCCGGTGCTCCCTGCCGAGCGACCAGTCAACACTACGCCGGTTCCACGCCCGGCGCAAACGCGTCCGTGCGGACCACCCAGTCGCAGGTGCTGCGGGTGCTCTCCACCTGGGCGGCGTTGGGGCGGTCGTTGGTGTCGATCCGGTGGCGGGCGGCGGTCTCGGCCTGGCCGCCGGCGGTGTGGCGGGCGAGCAGGCGGGCGTCCCGGGTGGTGGGGTCGGCGTCGACGTACCAGAGTTCGCGCAGCAGGGTGCGGGCGTCCGTCCAGGGGGTGGCGGGTGAGGCGAGGTAGTTGCCTTCGGTGACGACCAGCCGGGTGTGGGGGCGGACGAGGTGGCGGGCGGCGACCGGTTCGTCGAGGGTGCGGTCGAAGTCGGGGGCGTAGATGTCGTGGAACCGGTCGGCGGTGACGCGTTGGAGGAGTGCGAGGTAGCCGAGGGCGTCGAAGGTCTCGGGGGCGCCCTTGCGGGGGCGCAGGCCGAGGCGGTCGAGCTGGGCGTTGGAGAGGTGGAAGCCGTCGAGCGGGAGGTAGGCCGCGGTGTCGGGGCCCTCGTGGCGGTTGATCTCGTCGACCAGGTGCCGGGCGAGGGTGGACTTGCCGGCGGCGGGCGGTCCGGTGAGGCCCAGGACGGTTCGTCCGACGGCGCGGCCGGGGCGGTGGAGCAGCGCGAGTGCGCGGGTCACCGCGAGGGTTGCGGCGTCGGGCTGTTCGGTGGCCGGGGTGGTGCTGGGGGTGCCTTCGACGTGCATGGCTGGCACCCTACGCGCCGGTAGGGCCGCTGAACACGGGTTCGTCGAGGGTGACGGTGCCCGCGTCGGCGTCCAGCGTGGCGGGGACGCCGAGCGGAACGGTGATCGAGGACGGGCAGTGGCCGAAGCCGAGTTCCCCCAGGACGGGGACGCCCAGTCCGCCGAGGTGGTCGAGCATGACGGCGCGGACGCTCTCGACCGGGCCGCAGCCGTCCCAGGAGCCGAGCACCACACCGGCGACTCCTGTCAGGGCTCCGCTGCGGCGGAGCTGGGTGAGCATCCGGTCGAGTTGGTAGGGCTGCTCGTTGACGTCCTCCAGGACGAGCAGGCCGCCGGCGAAGGACGGGCGGGCGGCGGGGGTGCCGCGGTCGGCGGCGAGCAGGGAGGCGCAGCCGCCCATCAGGACGCCGTGGGCCCGGCCGGGGACGAGGGCGGAGGTGTCCGGGCCGGTGAGGACGGTGGTGGTGGCGGGGTCGAACAGGGTGCGGCGCAGGTGTTCGGCGGTTCGGGCGTCACGGCTGAAGGTGGCCGCGCCGGGCATCGGGCCGTAGAGGGTCGGGAGGTCGAGGTGCCGGGCGACGGCTTCGTGCAGGACGGTGACGTCGCTGAACCCGACCAGGGTCTTGGGCGGCGCGGCGCGCATCGCGTCCCAGTCGAGGAGGTCGACCATCCGCTGGGCGCCGAAGCCGCCGCGGACGCAGAACACCGCGGCGATCTCCGGGTCGAGCCAGGCGGACTGGAAGTCGGCGGCGCGGTGCAGGTCCTGGCCGGCCAGGTACGGGAGGGTGGGGTGGGTGTCGTGGACGTGCGGCAGGACCACCGGTTCGAGGCCCCAGGTCCGGAGGATGTCGATGCCGCGGGCGAGCCTGGCGGGGTCGACGGCACCACTGGGGGCGGCGAGGGCGATCCGGTCGCCGGGGCGGAGCGGGCGCAGGGGCATCGGGACTCCTCTTCCTGGAGCAGGGGCGGGGGGCCGGGACGGCGGGCGGGGGTGATCCGATCGGCTGCGGGTCCGGGCACGCGCGGCGGTCGAGTCGGTCTGCCCGCTCGGTGGCGCGGTCCTCCGACGGTCCGTCTGCTGACGGTATCCCCCGTCGGAGGACGGCCCATCCCGCTCGCGGGTTCCGTGTCCGGTGCGCCGGCGGCCGGGCTCCGCGTCCGGGGAGGGCGGAACCCGGCCTGTCCGGGCGGGAGTGTCGTTCAGCAGGTGCCCATGGCGGCGCGGACTTCGTCGAGGGTGCGGTCGGCGATGGCGTTGGCCCGGGCACTGCCGGTGCGCAGGATGTCGCGGAGCAGGGCGCGGTCGGTGGCGAGTTCGGCGCGGCGGGCCCGCAAGGGGCGGAAGTACTCGTTGACGGCCTCGGTGGTGGTCCGCTTGAGCGTGGCGGCTCCGCCGTCGCCGATCTCCTCGGCGACCTCGTGCGGGTCGCGGCTCTGGCAGAGCGCGCTGAGGAGCAGGAGGTTGGAGACGCCGGGGCGGTTGTCGGGGTCGTAGGTGATGCGGCGGTCGGGGTCGGTGACGGCTCCGCGCAGCAGGCGGGCCGTCTCGTCCTCGTCGGCGCCGAGCGCGATCGCGTTGCCGCGGCTCTTGCTCATCTTTCCGGCGTCGGTGCCGAGCAGCAGGGGTGCGTCGGAGAGCAGGGCCTGCGGTTCGGGGAAGACCGCGGCGTAGCGGTCGTTGAAGCGCCGGGCGACGGTCCGGGTGAGTTCGAGGTGCGGCAGCTGGTCCTGGCCGACCGGGACGAGGTCGGCTTTGCAGAACAGGATGTCGGCGGCTTGGTGGACGGGGTAGGTGAACATCAGCCCGCTCACGGCGGCCTGCCTGGAGTGGGCGATCTCGTCCTTGACGGTGGGGTTGCGGGACAGTTCGGCGATGCTCACCAGGCTGAGGAAGGGCAGCATCAGCTGGTTGAGGGCGGGGACCGAGCTGTGGGTGAAGATCGTGGCCCGGGCGGGGTCGACCCCGGCGGCCAGGTAGTCGAGCACCAGGTTCTCCACGTGCTCGGCGAGCCGGTCGGCCCGGTCCCGGTCGGTGATCACCTGGTAGTCGGGGATCACGATCATCAACTCGAGTCCTTGGGACTGGAGTTGGACCCGGTTCTGCAGCGTCCCGAAGTAGTGGCCGAGGTGCAGCGGGCCGGTGGGGCGGTCGCCGGTCAGGATGCGGCGGTGCCCTGCGGCGGACTCGGCGAGCAGCGGGTGCGCGGTGTCCGCGGTGGCGGTCATGGCGGTGGCGGTCATGGCGGGTGGTCTCCTCGGTGGGGATGGTCGCCGTCCGCCGGGGCGGGCCCAGATCCGTCCGAGGTGATCGCGCCAGGGCCGCCCTTGCGGACGGCCCTGGAGTCATGCGTGAGGGGTGGCCGTCCTAGGACGGCCACCAGCACAGGCACGAGGTGGGGAACATGCCTCCAGCGTAGCCCGAGGGCACCGGGGCGCGGTCGGGTTTTCCGCTCCTGCCGTACCGGGCGGGCGGACGCGGGGTGCGGGTCGCGGGCCGGTGCGGAACGTCGCAGGCGGGCGCGGGCTGCCGCCGGGAACCGGTGAAGCGTATGCGGACGTCCCTTGGCCGGGCACGCACCGGTGGTGCAGGATCGGGCGACCCGAGAATCCGGAGGGGCGCAGCCATGACCTCGCTCGACCAGAACGCGGCGGACCGACCGCACGTGGGTGCCGACCGTCCTGCGGCGGAAGCCGGTTCGACGGACGCCGTGGTGGTGGACGCCATGGCGGCGGAGGTCGGGCCGACGGAGGCCGGGGCGGCCGAGGTCGCGGAGGGTGTCGGGGCTTCCGGGGTGACGGATCTGCGCTCGGGTTCGGCGGCTCCGGGGGTGGCGGGTTGGTCCTCGGGGGCGTGGGGTGCGGGTGTGCTGGCCGCGGACCGGGTGCGGCCGCCGCGGCGCCCGGCGCCTTCGCGGCGGCTGAGCCAGGTGCGGGCGGTGCTGCCGGCCCAGGGGCGACCGGGTGCCGACGGGGGTGCGGAGCCGATCGGTGCCGGAGCCGAACCCGCCGGTGGGTCGGTCGACCTGCCGGGGGTGCCGATGGGTGTGCTGATCGGGGGGTCGCCCGGGTCGGTGGAGGGGGCCGCTCCGGTGGGGCGGGCTCCGGACCGCAGGGTCTCGGCGCAGTTGCTGCGGTTCGGCTCGGGGACGTGTCAGGTGGTGCTGCCGGAGTGGCGCCCGGCCATCGCGGTGTCGGTCCCCACCGAGCAGTTGCAGCGGTCGACCGGGTTGAGCGCGGAGGAACTGCGGTCGGCGCTGCTGTCGGTGGTGATCAATCCGGAGGCGGTGCACGACCGGGAGCTCGGGCTGCACGACTGGCAGGCCGAGGTGCCTGCGGTCCGGGGGCGTCGGAGGGGTCGACGCCAGGTTCGCTGATTGGTCGTCAGATCTTTCCTCCCCGAGGGGTGTTGGGGATGTAGCCGAGGTGGACCGGCTCCACGGGGCCGGGACCTGCGGTGCGGAGCCCGGCGAGCAGGGCGGGCAGGTTCGGCGGCCAGAGCGGGTCGGCGTCCGGTGCGGCGAGTTCGGCGGGCGTCCACCAGCGCCAGCCGAGGATGCCGTCCACCCGGTGGACGGCTGCCACGTCTCCCGGTTCGCGTCGTGGTCCGTGGGTCAGGAAGATGTGCTCGTGCTGCCGGACCGGGGTGCCGTGCCAGGTGAAGTCGTGCTCCCAGGTGCAGAGGAGGGGGCCCGGGCGGAGGTCGGTCCAGCCGGTTTCCTCGTGCAGTTCCCGGAGCGCGCCCTCGGTCGGGGACTCGCCCGGGTCCAGGCCGCCGCCCGGGGACGTCCAGTGGACGCCGACCTCGGAGTTGTCGGAGCGGAGCAGGAAGACCTCGCCCTCGGGCGAGAGCACCACCGTCCGCGCCGCGTGGCGGGGGCGCCGTTCGCCTCCGGGTTTCTGACGTCGCGTGATCCATCGCACTCGATCACCCTGGCAGAGCCCGCGTGGGGGTGTCGATCCGGTTTTCGGGCGGAACGACGCGGGAGGCCAAGGGAATTCCGGGTTGTCCACCGATCGGTGGACCTAATCTGAGCCGCATGACCGAGCCCGCCGTCCTCCTGCCGTCCGACCCCCTGATGATCCGACGGGTCGACCCGCACTTCGCCCACGAGGCGGAGGCGATCGCGGCGGCGGGCGGCGGCCGCGTCCTGCTCGACCACGACGCGCTGCTGGCGGGGGACGCCGAGGCTGCCGTCCGGCGCGTTCCGGCGGCGGGCGGCCCGCTCTGGTACCGGGGGTGGATGATCCCCACCGCCGAGTACGCCGCACTCGCCGCGGCCCTGGCCGCCCGCGGCCGCCTGCTGCTGACGGGGCCGGACGGGTACGCCGCCGCCCACGAACTCCCCGGCTGGTACCGGACCTTCGAACCGCTGACCCCCGCCAGCACCTGGCTGCCCGGCTCCGGCTGGGGCCGGGCCGAACTGGCCGCGGCCGCCACGGAACTCGGTGGCCGCGGCCCCGCGGTGGTCAAGGACTACGTCAAGTCCCGCAAGCACGAGTGGGCGGAGGCCTGTTACCTGCCGGACCTGGCCGACCTCGACGCCGTGGAGCGGGTGGTCGGACGCTTCACCGAACTGCAGGGGTCCTTCCTGGCGGGCGGGCTGGTGCTGCGCCGGTTCGAGTCGTTCGTCCGGGCGGCGGACGGGCGCACCGAGGAGGCCCGGGTCTGGTGGCTGGACGGCGAGCCCGTGCTGGTCGGCCCGCATCCCGACTGCCCGGCGAGCACGGTGGCACCGGATCTCTCCGCCGTCGGCCCGCTGGTCCGGCGGTTGGGGTGCCGCTTCGTCACCACCGACCTGGCCAGGCGCACCGGTGCGGACGGATCGGCCCCCGGGTGGCGGGTGGTGGAGGTCGGGGACGGTCAGGTCAGCGAGTTGCCGTCCGGGGTGGACGCCGGGCCGCTGTTCCGGGCGCTGCTGAACGCGTGGTCCGGCTGAGCGGTTCCGGCGATCCGGGTTCCGGCGCGGGGGTGCGGGCGGCCCGGAGGCGACGACCGGCGCTGCCCGGGGATGGAGACGGCGGCGGGGAAGCCGGCCGTTGAGGTCCGCCGGTTCGCGAGGTGCGGGCGGCCGGTGGTCCGGCGGGGCCCGGGAACGCGGCGGGGCGACCGGCCGGGGCGGGCCGCCAGGGTCAGCGGCAGGGCCGTGACCGCCAGGACGGCGGCGAGCACCGCGCCCATCCCCGGATATCCGGCGGCACCCGCGAGGGCGGTGCCCACCAGCGGCCCGCACGCGACGCCGAGGGCGGCGGCCGCGGAGGTCTGCACGGCGCGACGTCCACCGGGGTCCAGTACGGCGGCGAGGCCGAGCAGGTGGCTGAGCACCAGCGGGTAGAGCAGGTTCCAGAGCAGCTCGCCGGTGGTGAACGCCACCGGGCCGCGGGCCGTCCCGGTGAGCAGGACGCACCCGGCGATCACCAGGGTGCCGGCCCCGATCGGGACGGCCCGGCCGATCCGGCTGCCGAGCGCACCGGCGGCGGCCACCCCGAGGAGCCCGCCGAGCAGGGCCAGCGCGAACACCGGGCCGAGGGTGCGCTCCCCCAGACCGGCCTGGACGTGCCCGAGCCGACCGCTGACGCCCCAGAGCGCGTTCTGCGCCATCGACCAGAACGGGACGGCCAGGATGAGGGCGGCCGCCTTGGCCGGGGCGTGGCCGTCGCCCGCCGGGCGTGCGGGCCGGGCGGTGGTGGGCCGGGGTGCGGGCGCCGGGCCGGACCTGCCGCCCGGCAGGGCCGCGGTGGCCAGCGCGATCGCGCCGAGCGCGCCGAAGGGGGCGGCCGGGCCGCTGCCCAGGTACGGGAGCAGCAGGTAGAGCAGTGCCGCGGTGCCGGAGGTGGCGAGCAGTGCGCGGACGGTGGTGCGGTGCGGGTCGGCGGCCCGGGCGAGGGCGGTGGTGGCGACGGCGGTGGCGGTGCCCGCGCCGAGTCCGGCGAGGATCAGGGCCGTGACGAGCAGCGGGGTGCCCGGGCCGGTGGCCGCGAGGGCGCTGCTCAGGGCGAGCAGGCCGAGGCCGGTCCGGGCGAGGCGGGCCGGGCCGAGGCCGGTGACGCGTCCGGCGAGCAGCAGTCCCGTGGTGGCGGACGCGAGCAGCAGGGTGCTGCCGAGCGCGCCGGCCTGCGTGGGGGTCAGGCCGAGGCCGTCGGTGAGGCGGCCGACCAGGGTGGGCAGGAGGTAGACGGGGAGCTGGCCGGCCGCGTAGAGGGCGACCGTGGGCGGCGCGGACGCGCGTGGGCGCATGGGCGTGGCCTCTCGACCGGGTGACGGGGTGGTGCTCCCGTCCCCTCGATCGGTCGCCCGTTCTGTGTATCAGCCCAGGTGGCGGTGGTGGCCGCCGGTGGCCGAGTCGCAACCGGCGAGCGGCCCAGTTGCGGCCCGCCCGAGACAGCTCCGTGATCGAACGGCCCTTGGCGGGCAGCGCCTTCGGATCGATCGAACCGGAGCTGTCTTCCCCGGCCGGCGCTCCGGGGCGGGGCCGGGCCGAGCCCCGGCCCGGGGCTCGGCCTCAGCCGAGGACGGGCGCGGGGTGGCCCTCGGCGACGAAGGCGTTCCACAGCTTGGCGTAGGCCCCGTCGCGGTCGAGCAGTTCGGCGTGGGTGCCGTCCTCCACTATTCGGCCGTGGGCGAGGACGACGACCCGGTCGGCGCGTTCGGCGGTGGTGAGGCGGTGGGCGATGACCAGGGTGGTGCGGCCTCCGCTGAGCCGGTCGGCGGCGAGGTTGACGGCTGCTTCGGTGGCGAGGTCGAGCGCGGCGGTGGCCTCGTCCAGGAGCAGGATGTCGGGGTCGACGAGTTCGGCCCTGGCCAGGGCGATGAGCTGGCGCTGACCGGCGGAGAGGTTGCGGCCGCGGGGGGCGACCAGGTGCTGGTACCCATCGGTCAGTCCGGTGATCATCTCGTGGGCGCCGACGGCTTCGGCGGCGGCCCGGACCTCGGCGTCGCTCGCCGTCGGGCGGCCGTAGGCGATGGCGTCGCGGACCGTCCCGGCGAAGAGGTAGGCCTCCTGCGGGACGACGCCGAGGTGGTGCCGGTACTCGTCGAGGTCGTAGTCGGTGAGGTCGGTGCCGTCGACCCGGACGGTGCCGCCGGTGGCGTCGTAGAACCGGGCGACGAGCTTGACCAGCGTGGACTTGCCCGCGCCGGTCTCGCCGACCAGGGCGACCGTCTGACCGGCCGGGATGTGCAGGTCGATGCCGGAGAGCACCTCGGGGTTGCCCTCGCCGCCCCCGTTGTAGGCGAAGCTGACGTTCTCGAAGTCGATCTCGCCGCGCAGCGTGCCGACCGGGACGGGGTGTTCGGCTCGGGGCGTGCTGGTGGGGGTGCGCAGCAGGTCGCGGATCCGGCCGAGGCCGACGGCAGCCTGCTGGTAGCCGTCGAAGATCTGCGAGAGCTGGTTGACCGGGGCGAAGAAGAGGTCGATGTAGAGCAGGTAGGCGACCAGGGCGCCGATGGTGAGGGTGCCGTTGTCGACCCGGGAGGCTCCGACGATCAGCACCAGGGCGGAGGCGACGCTGGAGAGGAACTGGACGAACGGGAAGTACAGCGAGATGTACAGCTGGGCCTTGACCCGGGCGTCCCGGTAGGCGAGGCCGCGCTCGACGAAGCGTTCGGTGTTCGCGTCCTGGCGCCGGAAGGCCTGGACGATCCGCATGCCGGCGACGTTCTCCTGCAGGTCCGCGTTGACCGTGCTGATCAGGTCGCGGGAGACCTCGTACTGCTGGGCGGACTTCTTGCGGAACACCAGGGTGGCGACGACCAGCAGCGGCAGCACCGCGAAGACCATCAGGGCCAGGCCCGCGTCGATCACGATCAGCGCGACGAAGATGCCGAAGAAGGTGAACACGCTGACCACGGCGGTGACCACGCCGGTCTGCAGGAACGAGGAGATCGAGTCCACGTCGGTGGTCATCCGGGTCATGATCCGGCCGGTCAGCTCGCGCTCGTAGTAGTCGAGGCCGAGCCGGTTCAGGTGCGCGAAGATCTTCAGCCGCAGGGTGTACAGGAGCCGTTCGCCGGTGCGGCCGGAGATCCGGCTCTCGGTGGCCTGGACCAGCCAGTCGAGCAGGACCACGGTGAGGGCCAGCAGTGAGGCGACCGCGACACCGCCGAGGGCGGCCTTGCTGACGCCGTCGTCGATGCCGTGCCGGATCAGCACCGGCAGGGTCAGCCCGGCGGCGGTGTCCAGGGCGACCAGCAGCAGGGCGAGGGCCAGCGGGCGGCGGAACGGGGCGAGCAGCCGGGCCAGGTTGAACCTGGGGTCGGCGGCCTCGGCCAGCTCGACCGGGATGTCGGGGGTGTCCGTCGCCGGGGACAGGGCGGCGACCTTGGCGAGCAGGGCGGCGTCGGCCACCGGCTTCCGGCCCGCCGGGGACGGGCCGGTGGAGGTCGAGGCGCCCGGTGCGGCGGGGGCCGCGGGCGTGGTGGCGGACGTCTTCCCGGCGGTCCCGTCCGGGCCGGCGAGGGCCGGCGCGGCGGGGGCCGCCCCGGGCGCGGTCCGGTCGTTCGGGGCCGTGCCGGCCAGCGCCTCCGGGTCGGTGATCAGCGACCGGTAGCGCGGACATCGGGCGGTGAGCTCCTCGTGGGTGCCCAGGTCGATCAGGCGGCCGGACTCCAGCACGGCGATCCGGTCGGCGAGTTGCAGGGTGGAGCGGCGGTGCGCGATCAGCAGGGTGGTGCGGCCGGCCATCACGCTGTGCAGCGCGTCGTGGATCTCCGCCTCGATCTGCGGGTCGACCGCGGAGGTGGCGTCGTCGAGCAGCAGGATGCGCGGGTCGGTGAGGACGGCCCGGGCGAGCGCGATGCGCTGCCGCTGGCCGCCGGAGAGGGTGAGGCCCTGCTCGCCGACCTTGGTGTCGTAGCCCTCGGGGAGCTCCCGGATGAAGCCGTCGGCCTGGGCGATCCGCGCGGCGGCGTGGATCTGCTCCTCGGTGGCCTCCGGGTGCCCGTAGGCGATGTTGGTGCGGACGTCCTCGGAGAACAGGAAGCTCTCCTCGGGCACGATGCCGATGGCGGCGCGCACCGAGTCGAGGGTGACCTCGCGGACGTCCTGCCCGAAGAGGCGGACGGCACCGGAGGTGGGGTCGTAGAAGCGGGGCACCAGTTGGGCGACCGTCGACTTGCCGGAGCCGGAGGCGCCGACCAGCGCCAGCGTCTCCCCCTGCGCGATCCGCAGGCTGAGCCCTTCGAGGACCGGGACGCCGTCGGGGGCGCTGCCCGGCTCGGGGTGCTCCTCCGCGCGGTAGTGGAAGTCGACCGCGTCCAGCTCCAGCGCGGGGGTGCCGGCCGGGGCGCCGTCCTGGTCGAGCGGGCGGGCGTCGGGGGCCTCGGTGACCAGCGGGCGCTGGTCGATCAGCTGCATGACGCGCTCCACCCCGGCGCGGGCCTGCTGGCCGACCGTGATGACCATCGCGAGCATCCGCACCGGGCTGGCCATCTGGGCCACGTACGCGGAGAAGGCGACGAAGGTGCCGAGCGTGACGTCGCCCCGGACGGCCAGCCAGCCGCCGACGGCGAGCACCGCGACCTGGCCGAGGGCCGGGACGGCCTGCATCGCCGGGGTGTACCAGGCGTTCAGCCGGATCGACCGGAGGCGGGCGGCGAACAGCTCGCGCGAGGCGCGCTCCAGCTTGCCGCGCTCCTGGGCCTCCTGGCCGAAGCCCTTGACCACCCGGACCCCGCCGATCGCGGCGTCGACCACGCCCGCGACCTCGGCGGCCTGCTGCTGGGCGGCCCAGGTCGCCGGGAAGAGGCGCTTGCGGCTGAGCCCGGCCAGCCACCAGAGCGCCGGGGCCATCACCAGGGCGATCAGCGTGAGCGGCGGGGAGAGCCAGAGCATGACCGCCAGCGACATGCCGAACATCAGGGCGTAGCCCGTCATCATCGGCAGCATCGACAGCAGGCCGTTGACCAACTGGAGGTCGGAGGTGGCCCGGCCGACCACCTGCCCGGTGTCCAGCCGGTCCTGCCGGTGCCCGTCGAGCCGGGTCAGCGAGCGGAACAGGTCGGCGCGCAGGTCGTGCTGGACGTCCACCGCGAGCTGTCCGCCGTAGTAGCGGCGGATCTGGGTGCACAGGAACACCGCCGCGGCCGCGACCAGCAGCAGCGCCGCCCAGGGGGCGAGCGGGCGGCGGTGCGTGGTGATCACGTCGTCGATGATCAGCTTGGTGATCAGCGGGACCATCGTGGTGATCGCCATGCCGACGAGCGACGATCCGAAGGACAGCAGCAGGTTGCGACGGTAGCGCCAGCAGTAGCCACCGAGCCGGCGCAGCCAGCTTTGCTCTGGGAAACCATGAGTCTCGGGCATATTTAGTGATGCTAACCATTCGGCCGGTTGAGCGTCCATCGGTTTCGAAGGGCGCTGGGAAGCTGAACGACCCGAGGCCGAGCTTCCTTCCCGTCTACAGGTTGCCCGGGTTGCGCGGTGGTGCGCCTCCGACGGTCGGCTACATCTGGATCAGCCGATCGACCTAGGCGAGGGGTGCGGCCTGCCTCACCCTTCGGTGTTCGCCGCCCCGTCGACCTCCGCCGCCGCGGCGGCGAACGCCCCTTGGGCCAGGGCGCGGAGCAGCGCCGCCATGCTGTCCCGGGCCAGTCCCGCGCGCTCGGCCCGGTCGCCCCGCTCCCCCTGCTCCGCGGCCGGTCCGGCCTGCCCGGTCTGCCCGGCCGCCCCGACCGTCCCGTTCGACGAGCCCTGCGGAGTGCGGGGCGCGGCGCTGTGCGGGGTCGAGTTGAGCAGCCCGAAGACGGCGTGGACGGCGGCCCGGGCGACCGGTTCCGCCGCCGGGGCGGCCAGCGGGGGGAAGGCTTCGCGCACCACGCCGACCCAGAGTTCGACGTATCCGCGCTGCAGCCGGCGCACCCGGCGGCGGTCCTCCTCCTTGAGGTGGAGCAGTTCGCGGTCGTGCAGGGTGATCAGGTCGCGGTCGTCGAGCGCGAAGTCGATGTGGCCGTCGACCAGGGAGTTCAGCGCGTCCTGCGGGCCGGTGGCCTCGCCGACCCGGCGGCGCCCCTCCTCCATCAGCCGCTCGCTGATGCCGACCAGGAGGTCGGCGAGCATCGCGTCCTTGCCCGCGAAGTGCCGGTAGAGACCGGGGCCGCTGATGCCGACCGCCTTGCCGATCTCGTCGACGCCGACGCCGAGGAAACCGCGGGCCGCGAACAGCCTGGCGGCTTCCTTGCGGATCTGGTCACGGCGTGGGAGCGCTGGGGCGGCGGGACGGTTGGGCATGCTGCCCATCGTAGACAGTCGGGTTATCGCTGGTTAACCTGACCACAGAGTTAACGCTCATTAACACGGGTCGGCCGGCCCACCCTTCGGCCTGCCCGGTTCCGGTATCCGAGGGGCAAGGGAGCTCTTGGGATGGTCCTCTCTTCGGCACAGGCCTCGTCGTGGTCTCCTGCCTCCTCGCGGAACGCGGCACCGACCGCGCCGCCGACCGCCGCCACCGGGGCCCCCGCGCCCCGGTTGGAGAGCGCGGTCGACCCGGCCTCGCCGGCCGGGCTCGCCAACGCCCAGGCGCATCGGGAGCTGGTCGCGGAACTGCGCGCCAAGCTCGCGGCCGCGGCCCTGGGCGGCGGTGAGAAGGCCCGCGCCAAGCACACCGCGCGCGGCAAGCTGCTGCCCCGGGAGCGGGTGGACACCCTGCTCGACCCCGGGTCGCCCTTCCTGGAGCTGGCGCCGCTCGCCGCCGACGGGCTGTACGACGGCGCCGCCCCGGCCGCCGGGGTGATCGCCGGCATCGGCCGGGTCGCCGGCCGCGAGGTCCTGGTGGTGGCGAACGACGCCACGGTCAAGGGCGGCACCTACTACCCGATGACGGTGAAGAAGCACCTGCGCGCGCAGGAGGTGGCGCTGGAGAACCGGCTGCCCTGCCTCTACCTGGTGGACTCGGGCGGCGCCTTCCTGCCGATGCAGGACGAGGTGTTCCCCGACCGCGACCACTTCGGCCGGATCTTCTACAACCAGGCGCGCCTGTCCGCCGCCGGAATCCCGCAGATCGCGGCGGTGCTCGGCTCCTGCACGGCCGGTGGCGCGTACGTCCCGGCGATGAGCGACGAAGCGGTGATCGTCCGGAACCAGGGCACCATCTTCCTGGGCGGCCCGCCGCTGGTGAAGGCCGCCACCGGCGAGGTGGTGACCGCCGAGGAACTGGGCGGCGGCGACCTCCACTCCCGGACCTCGGGCGTGACCGACCACCTGGCGGAGGACGACGCTCACGCGCTGTCCATCGTGCGCACCATCGTGGCCGGGCTGGGCCCGCGCACGCCGAAGCCCTGGCCGCTCGCCCCGGTCGAGCCGCCCGCCGTCGACCCGGCCGGGCTGTACGGCGTGGTGCCGGTCGACCCGCGCACCCCCTACGACGTGCGCGAGGTGATCGCCCGGCTGGTGGACGGCAGCCGGTTCGCCGAGTTCAAGGCCGAGTACGGCGCCACCCTGGTGACGGGGTTCGCCCACATCCACGGGCACCCCGTCGGGATCGTCGCCAACAACGGCGTCCTGTTCGCCGAATCCGCGCTCAAGGGCGCGCACTTCATCGAGCTGTGCGACCAGCGGGGCATCCCCCTCCTCTTCCTGCAGAACATCACCGGCTTCATGGTGGGCCGCCAGTACGAGGCGGGTGGCATCGCCAAGCACGGCGCCAAGATGGTGACCGCCGTCGCCTGCACCCGGGTGCCGAAGCTGACGGTGGTGATCGGCGGCTCGTACGGCGCGGGCAACTACTCGATGTGCGGCCGGGCCTACTCACCCCGCTTCCTGTGGATGTGGCCGAACGCCAAGATCTCCGTGATGGGCGGCGAGCAGGCCGCCTCGGTGCTGGCCACCGTCCGCCGCGACCAGTTGGAGGGCCGGGGCGAGGAGTGGCCCGCCGAGGCGGAGGACGCGTTCAAGCGCCCGGTCCGCGAGCAGTACGAGCGGCAGGGCAACGCCTACTACGCGACCGCCCGGCTGTGGGACGACGGCGTGATCGATCCCCTGCAGACCCGCACCGCGCTCGGCCTGGCACTGACCGCCTGCGCCAACGCCCCGCTGCCCGACCCGCGCCCGTTCGGGGTCTTCCGGATGTGACACCCCGGCGGGCCACCGCCACCGACGCTTCGTCGATTCGCTCACCGTTCCCCTCGTGACGGAGGCACACCTCCATGTTCGACACCGTGCTCGTCGCCAATCGCGGCGAGATCGCACTGCGGGTCATCCGCACCCTCCGGCGGCTGGGCGTGCGGTCGGTCGCCGTGCACAGTGACGCGGACGCCGACGCGCCGCACGTCCGGGCGGCGGACCTCGCGGTCCGGCTCGGCCCCGCCGACCGGAGCGACAGCTCCGCCGCCGAGACGTACCTGCGCGCCGACCTGATCCTGGACGCGGCCCGCCGGACCGGCGCGCAGGCCGTCCACCCCGGCTACGGGTTCCTCGCCGAGAACTCCGCGTTCGCCGAGGCCTGCACGCAGGCCGGGCTGGTCTTCATCGGCCCGCCGCCGGCCGCGGTGGAGCTGATGGGCGACAAGATCAACGCCAAGGAGGCCGTCCGGGCCGCCGGGGTGCCGGTCGTCCCCGGCAGCGAGGACGGTTCGCCCAGCGACGAGCAGCTGATCGAGGCCGCGGCCCGGATCGGCTACCCGGTGCTGCTCAAGCCGTCGGCCGGTGGCGGCGGCAAGGGCATGCGGCTGGTCCGCGACCCGGCCGAGCTGCCCGCCGAACTCGCCGCGGCCCGGCGGGTGGCCCGCACCGCGTTCGGCGACGACACCCTGCTGCTGGAGCGCTGGGTCGACCAGCCGCGCCACATCGAGGTGCAGGTCCTGGCCGACACCCTCGGCCGGACCGTCCACCTCGGCGAGCGCGAGTGCAGTCTGCAGCGCCGCCATCAGAAGCTCATCGAAGAGGCTCCTTCCGTCCTGTTGAACCCGAGCACCCGCGCCGCGATGGGCGCGGCCGCGGTGCGTGCTGCCGAGGCCTGCGGCTACACCGGCGCCGGCACGGTCGAGTTCATCGTCCCCGGCGGGAAGCCCGCGGGACCGGACGGGGACGACGTCCTCGACTTCTTCTTCATGGAGATGAACACCCGCCTCCAGGTGGAACACCCCGTGACCGAACTGGCCGTCTCCGTGGACGGCCCCGAGGGCCCGCGGCGGCTGGACCTGGTCGAGTGGCAGCTGCGCGTCGCCGCGGGCGAAGCACTGACGTTCACACAGTCGGACATCTCCTTCCGGGGCCACGCGATCGAGGCCCGCATCTGCGCCGAGGACCCGGAACGGGACTTCCTGCCCACCGGCGGTGAGGTGCTGCTGCTGGACGAACCCTCCGGGGAGGGCATCCGGGTGGACTCCGGAATCGCACCCGGCGACCGGGTCGGCAGCCTGTACGACCCGATGCTCGCCAAGGTGATCGCGTACGGGCCCGACCGCCCGACCGCGCTCCGTCGGCTGCGGGCCGCGCTCGCCGAGACCCGCATCCTGGGCGTCACCACCAACACCGGCTACCTGCGCCGGCTGCTGGCCCGGCCCGAGGTGGTGTCAGGGCGGATCGACACCGGGCTGGTGGAACGCAGCGCCCAGCAGGACCCCTCCTTGCTCAGCTCCCCGTACACCCGCACCGAATCGATCGACCTGCTGCACTTCGCCTCCGCCCTGTTGCGACAGCTCGAACTCGGTCGAGCCGACAGCTCCGTCCCCTCCGGCCACTGGACCGATCCGTTCTCCCTCCCTTCCGGCTGGCGACTCGGTGGCGAGGCCGCCTGGACCACGCACCGGCTCCGGCTGGCCGGCCGCGAACCGGTCACCGTGAGCTGCCGAATGATTACCAATGGTGAATTCGAGAGCGCTATCGGTTTTTCCGCCGGAGTCACCCCCGAATGGGAGGTCCGGCTGGACGGCGGACCGGTCCGGCGTGCCCGCGCGACCCGGGACGGAGACCTGCTCCGCCTTGCGGTTGACGGCCTCCAGGCCACTTTCACGATCGCCGCGGAACGCACCCAGGACGGCCTCACCCACTGGCTCGGCATCGACGGGGACGCCTGGCCCGTTCACCCGTTCGACGTAATCGCCGACCGTGCCGCGGCCGGCGGCGCCCACCACGGCACCCTCACCGCGCCGATGCCCGGCACCGTCACGGTCGTCAAGGTCGAACCCGGCGAGCGGGTCCACCGCGGCCAGGCGCTGCTGGTCCTGGAGGCCATGAAGATGGAGCACGTCATCGCCGCCCCGCACGACGGCACCGTGGACGACCTCCGGGTCTCCGCCGGCGCGACCGTCGCGATGGACGAGGCGCTGGTGGCCGTCACCCCGGACGACCCGGAACCGGCTGCGGAACCGGCTGCGGAACCGGCTGGGGAACCGGCTGGGGAACCGGCTGGGCAGCCCGCCGAGGACGCCCCGGAGGTGGCCCGGTGACCGGCGAGAACGCGCAGGACGCCCCCGAGCCCACCGTGCTGGACCTCGGCCTCCCGCAGCCGGTGCGCGACCCCGGGCTGCCCGCGCGGGTCCGCATCCACGAGGTCGGCGCCCGGGACGGGCTGCAGAACGAGAGCGGGCTCGTCCCCGTCGAGGTCAAGGCGGAGTTCGTCGCCCGGCTCGCCGCCGCCGGCCTGCGCACCGTCGAGGCGACCAGCTTCGTCCACCCCAAATGGGTGCCGCAGCTGGCGGACGCCGAGGAGCTGATGCCCCGGCTGACCGGGCTGGCCGAGCAGTACCCCGGCCTGCGGCTGCCCGTCCTGGTGCCCAACGAGCGGGGCCTGGACCGGGCGCTCGCGCACCACGCCGCCGAGGTCGCCGTCTTCGCCAGCGCCACCGAGACCTTCGCCCGGCGCAACCTCAACCGCTCGGCGGACGAGGCGATGGCGATGTTCCGCCCCGTGGTGGAGCGGGCCACAGCTGCCGACGTTCCGGTCCGCGGCTACCTGTCGATGTGCTTCGGCGACCCCTGGGAGGGCCGGGTCCCGGTCGAACAGGTGGTCCGCCACGGCCTGGCGCTGCTGGAGATGGGCTGCGCCGAGCTGAGCCTCGGCGACACCATCGGCGTCGCGACGCCCGGCCACGTCAAGGCACTGCTCGACGAGTTCACCCGATCGGGGGTTCCGATCGAACGGCTGGCCGTGCACTTCCACGACACCTACGGCCAGGCCCTCGCCAACACGCTCGCCGCGCTGCGCTCCGGCGTGACCGTGGTGGACGCCTCGGCCGGCGGCCTCGGCGGCTGCCCGTACGCGAAGAGCGCGACCGGCAACCTGGCCACCGAGGACCTGGTCTGGATGCTGCACGGCCTGGGCATCGAGACCGGCGTCGACCTCGCCGCGCTCGCCCGCACCAGCGGCTGGATGGCCCGTCACCTCGGCCGCCCCAGCCCGTCGAGGACCGTCCGGGCCCTGCTCGGCCCGTCGTCCTGAGTCCGACTCCCCCGTCCCCACCAGGCCCACGAGGCCGCGATCCCGGGAGGATCACCCGTGCTCGACCACCGATTGAGCAGTGAGTACGAGGAACTCCGCCGCACCGTCGAGGAGTTCGCCAACGACGTGGTGGCGCCGAAGATCGGCGACTACTACGAGCGGAACGAGTTCCCGTACGACATCGTCCGGGAGATGGGGCGGATGGGCCTGTTCGGCCTGCCGTTCCCCGAGGAGTACGGCGGGATGGGCGGCGACTACTTCGCGCTCTGCCTCGCCCTGGAGGAGCTGGCCCGGGTCGACTCCTCGGTCGCGATCACCCTGGAGGCCGCGGTCTCGCTCGGGTCGATGCCGATCTACCGGTTCGGCACCGAGGAGCAGAAGCGCGAGTGGCTGCCGAAGCTGACCTCGGGCGAGATGCTCGGCGCCTTCGGCCTGACCGAGCCCGAGGGCGGCACGGACGCCGGCGGGACGCGCACCACGGCGCGCTACGACGAGGCCACCGACGAGTGGGTGATCAACGGGAGCAAGTGCTTCATCACCAACTCCGGCACCGACATCACCGGCCTGGTCACCGTCACCGCACTGACCGAGCCGCTCACACGTTCGAGTGACGATTCGTCAAATCACTCGCCCACCAGGGAAATCTCCTCCATCATCGTTCCCACGGGGACTCCCGGGTTCCAGGTGTCGAAGAAGTACTCGAAGGTCGGGTGGAACGCCTCCGACACCCGCGAACTGTCCTTCACCGACTGCCGGGTCCCCGCGGCCAACCTGCTCGGCACCCGGGGCCGCGGCTACGCCCAGTTCCTGCGCATCCTGGACGAGGGCCGCATCGCCATCGCGGCCCTGGCCACCGGCCTGGCCCAGGGGTGCGTCGACCAGTCCCTCACGTACGCCGCCACCCGGCACGCCTTCGGCCGTCCGATCGGCGCCAACCAGGTCATCCAGTTCAAGCTCGCCGACATGGAGCTGCGCGCGCACACCTCCCGCCTGACCTGGCGGGACGCCGCCTCCCGGCTGCTGCACTCCGAGCCCTTCAAGAAGGAGGCAGCCATTGCCAAGCTGTACGCCTCCGAGGCGGCGGTCGACAGCGCCCGCGAGGCGACCCAGATCCACGGCGGCTACGGCTTCATGAACGAGTACCCCGTCGCCCGGTTCTGGCGCGACTGCAAGATCCTGGAGATCGGCGAGGGCACCTCGGAGGTCCAGCGGATGCTCATCGCGCGCGAGCTCGGCATGGCCTCCTCCTGAGCCCCCGCTTCCCCTCGATCACCCGATCACCCGATCCCCGAGAGGCGTTGCCGACGTCCGGTGCTCGACGCTCGGCCGATCAGTCCGCCGGCCACGGCCGGTAGGGCGGAACGGCCGAGGCGTCGGCCTCGGTGTCGATCTGGTCGTACCGCTCCAGCGCGAGCTGGAACGCGGTCGGCTGGATGCGCACCGCGCCGGAGAACGGCCCGCTCATCACCGCGACCATGCTCACCCCGAACGCCACGGAGGCGCCCACGAAGCACATCAGCACCAGGTTCCGCGGGTTGGAGTTGAGCCCGATGACGGACGGCGTGGCCAGGACGAACACCGCCCCGACCAGCAGCCCGCCGATCGCCAACGCCGGGACGGACGCCCGGAGATCGCTCAGTCGCGCGTTCCGCTTGGCGTTGACCTCGGACAGGCTCCGCAGCACATCGGTTCGAGCGCTCGCCTCGACCTGACTGTGCGCCACGGACTGGTCGACGGCGGCCCGCACCCGGTCCACCGCCTGCCAGGCCGGCCGGCTGCCGACGCCCTGCCGCATCGTCACCCACTCGTCACCGATCACCAGGCCGGTGTAGGCACGCAGCCGCTCCCGCACCACGGAGCGGTCCGCGGCCGGTAGCCCGCCCGCGGTCCAGTACGCCTCCGCGAGGGCCCGCGACTCCTCGTAGGTGTGCTGGCGCGCCGAGTTCAACTGCTGCCAGGTGCCCGCGACGCTGAAGCCCAGGAACAGCGCGAAGAAGCCCAGGATCGCTGCCCCCGCGAAGGACAGCGCCTGCGGAGTCGTGGACCCCTCCCGCGCCCGCCTGGTCCGCCCCAGCACCAGTCCGAGCACCAGCGCCAGCGCCGCACCCGCCACTGCGGCGACCGCGACGGTCAGCATCGCCACCCGCTTCCGGTCACCCTCCGGCCACGGGTCGCCGACGGCTGCCCCGTTCCGCTCCTTGACTCGACAACAGTCGCGCCACCGACGACTCCTCCCCCGCGCACCGGGACCGCCGCGCCGAGCGGCCCGCCCGTCCGGGCTACACCCCGAGGCCCGCCATCGCGCTGCCCCGGAACGCACCGTGCCCGGTCCGGTCGTCGCGCACCGCCGCGGGCCGTCGTCTCGCCGCGGGCCGTCATCGCCGCCCCCGGCCCCGCGCGGTGAACGCGGCCGCCAGCACGCACAGCACCGGAAGGAGGATCGCCAGCAGGAGCATCATCACCTCGGCACCGTCCCAGGAGTCGTCCTCCTCGTCGGGGGCCCGGCCCTCACCCCCGAACTCGGCCTGGGCCAACGGGTCCGCGGACCGCGCCCCGGGCGACGCCTGCTGCCGCGCAGCGGCCAGCGCGTCCAGGGCCGCGCCCGCGCCGTTCCGCGCACCACTGCCCACCACGGAGCCCGCACTCGCACCGGGCCCCGGGGCCGCTCCGGCCTGCCCGGACGCCGCGTCCCCGGGGTGCGCCGCCCCGGGGCCGGACGGGCTCCCGCCCGAGGCTGTCGGCGCACCGCCCGCCCCCGGGGCGGCAAAGGGCGAGGCGGGCCGGGCGAAGACCCTGCCGCCCGGGAGCAGTTCGGGTGACCGACCGGGCAGGAACGGTACGAGCGGCGGCATCGACCCGGCGGCTTCCGGACGGGGCTGCGACGCCCCCACCGGCGGCCGGGCTGCCACGGCGGCCACCGGCCCGGCTCCGGGCGGGACGGAGACCGGCAGCAGCCCGGGCGGGACCTGGCCGCCGGCAGGGGTGTCCCCGCCGCCCGCGCCCTGGCCGGGGCTGGCACTGGTGCCGGGGCCGGGGCCGACGGGGGCCGGGCCGACGCCCTGACCGGGTCCTGCCCCCGGCCCCGTGCCGGTCGTCGGACCGGTGGCGGTCCCCGTTCCTGGGCCGCCGCCGGGCTCGGGACCGGGGCCGGGGCCGGTGTTCGGGGTGGCCTCGGAGGGCCCGCCCGGCTCCGTGCCGGAGGGGGTGGGCCGCAGCCCGTCGTAGGCCCCGTCGGCCTCGGCGGAGACCCGTCGGGGAGCCTGGCGGTTGCCGTCGGGGCCGACCGTCCCGTCGTCGGCCAGGCCACCCGCACGGGCGGTGCCGGTCTGGCGGCCGGGCCTGGCGATGCCGGTCGCGCGGCAGTCGACGGTCTGTCCGGGGGCGAGGGTCCGGCCGCCGTCCGGGCCGGTGCAGTTCACCGCGCCCAGGCCGGGCAGGTTGTCCGTGACGGAGGCGTCGGTGATCGGGACGTCGCCGAACGCCTCCAGGCGGTAACGGAGTTCAACGGTCCCGCCCGCTCCGGCCACCGCCCCGCGCCGCACCGCCGTCGCGGGTGGGGGCGGGAACGAGGACGGGGACGGGGTCAGGGCCGCCGGGGAGCCATCGGCACCGGCACCGGCAGGTGACGCCGCCCGGCGGGACAGGCCGCTGCCGGACGGGGCACCCACCCGGGTGAGTCGGATGCCGGAGGTGATGCCGAGATAGCCGGCGGACGTGTCGGCGTGCGCCTGCGGAAGGTGCAGCGGCGCCTCCGCGGTGGCCTCGACCCGGGTGGAGCGGGGCCCGCCCTCGACGGTGAGGGTGGCGGTGCAGTCGAGGCTGCCGCCGGGCGGAACGGTCCGGCCGGGCGCGCACCGGAGCCGGCCGCCAGGGAGCTGAGGGTCCGTCAGAACCACATCACCGAGCGGGTAATCGGCGCGGTTGTCGAGGCGGTACGTGCGGATGGCCGTGCCACCGGCCCGGAGCCGGACCGCGGGGTCGGCACTGGCGTTGGTGCTGACGCTCAGCCGCAGGATGTCCCGCACCTCTCCGCCACGGGTCGCGCCCGGCGCCGATGCCCAGCCGCCGAGGGCAGCCGGGAGCACCAGGGCCGCCCCCCAGCACCGCGGGCACGGGTCGGGCGGATGCGGCAGCGGCCGTGGCCGTGCGCCATCGAACTGCCAGTGCGTCGATATGACGATTGGTCACCCTCGCATGATCGATCAGCCTCGCGCGGGACGGTCGCCGTGACGCACCGGCGCCAACGGGAACGACCCGATCGGCCGACCGTCCACCGGGGCCGCCGGGGCGACCCCGCCACTCCGCGGCACGCCTCGTCGTCGGCCTTCACGCCGGGCAGCGACGAGCAGGGTTGACGAGACGTCAGGGAATGACGATGACCGGGCGGTTCGCGCGGCGGGCCAGACGGCCGGAGACGGAGCCGAAGATCTTGCCGAGCAGCCCGTGGGTACTGCCGACCACGATGGCGTCCGCCGCGTACTCGCGGCCGACCTCCTCGATCTCGTGGCAGATGTCGCCGCCGCGCTCCACCAGGATCCAGGGGACGCCGGAGAGGAAGTCGGCGCAGGCGAGTTCGAGGCCGAGGATCTCGGTGCGCTGGTCGGGGAGGTCCACGAAGACGGGCGGCTCGCAGCCGGCCCAGACCGTGGCGGGGAGCCGGTTGGCGACGTGGACGATCACCAGTCCGCAGCGGGAGCGGCGGGCCATCCCGACCGCGTAGGCCAGGGCCCGTTCGCTGGAGAGCGAGCCGTCGAAGCCGACCACCACGCCGTGCTGGAACTGCGGGTCGCAGGCGCGCGAGCCGTGCTCCTGCAACTGCGGCTCGTGCTCGCCGTCGCGGCGGCCGACGGTCGGACGGGAACGGTCGGTCATCGCGTCCTCCGCAGTTCCGGGGCGGGGGACGGCGGTCGGGTCCGCCGTCCCGGAGGGGTCTGGAGTGCCGCGCCCCGGATCGGGGCGGGGTGGGTCGAAGCGGGGTGGGTCGAAGCGGGGCGGATCGGGGTCGGGCCGACCGGGGTCACCGTCCGGCACAGTGCCGCGGACGGGGTGCCGGCCGCCCGGGCCGCCCTGGCTGTGCGGCCCGCCCCGGGGGTGCGATCCGTCCCGGTGCCGCACCGGGCCGACGGACGGCGGGGTGCCGAGGAGCCAGGCGACAGTCCTCCTGGCGCGGGAGCTGCCGCCGACGGAACCGGGAGGTTCGTGACCAGCCATGGCTCAAAACTCTTCGACTCGTACGGGCCTGCGCAGGGGAACACGGCGGGGAACCGCCGGGCCCCGGGAGCAGGGGCGACCGGGGCGGCGAACCGTTCGGGAACGACGACCACCGATGGCGACCTGTGCCTTTCAGAGTACGGCTCGGGAGGGGCTCCGCCCAGCGGCGAAGCCCTCGTACGAGGAGGTTCCCGCGAGTGGGGGAAACACACGCCGGTGTGCGCGCCCCTCGCGCTACGAAAGTCAGAAGAGCTTGACCGACGGAGAGTGCCGCGCGCAACAGGGTGCCGACACACCGTGACCCGACTGTCATCGCCCCTGCCCCCGGGCGGTGCGCGGGAGTTGTCCCGCCGGACGCGGAGCCGGGCGCGGAGCCGAGCGCGGAGCCGGGCGCGGCGGCGGGCGCGGCGGCGGCACGCAGTGGCAGCACGCGGCGACGGCGCGCGACGGCCGACCACGGGCGCTCGGGATCATGGCCCGACTTGGGGGTGTAGCAGCCGTATTCGGCCAATTCGCGGAAATGGCACCAAGCCTTTGGCAATTGCCAGGTGCATACGAGGCCCCGCTGGCAGCATGCTCGACATGCCGCTGCTCCTGTTCGACCTCGACAACACCTTGCTGCCCAGGGACGCCGCCTTCCGTGCGTGGGCGAAGACCTTCCTCGCCGAGAACGACCTGCCGGCCGAGGACCTGGACTGGCTGGTGCTGCTCGACGGCAGCGGGTACGTACCGCGCAGCACCGTACTGGGTGCGACCAAGCGTCGCTACGGGTTCGACCGCTCGGTCGAGTCGATGCTGGAGCACTACCGGGTGTTCATCAACTCCCATATCCGGTGCCCCGATTCACACATTTCGGCACTTCGGGAGGCACGCGGCGCGGGCTGGACGATCGGGATCGTGAGCAACGGCGGGACGCTCGCCCAGTCGGAGAAGATCCGGTTCACCGGGCTCGCTCCACTGGTGGACGGGTGGGTGATCTCCGAGGAGGCCCGCTGCCTGAAGCCGGACCCGTTGATCTTCGAGATCGCGGCCCGCCGGTGCGGGTTCCGCCCGGTCGGGGACTGGGCGGCGCAGACCTGGATGGTCGGCGACTACGGTCCGGCCGACATCGCCGGGGCCGAGGCGACCGGGCTGCGCAGCGCCTGGCTGCACCACGGACGCCCGTGGGCCGAGCGTGCCTACCGTCCGACGATCAGCGCTCCGTCCCTGCCGGACGCGGTGCGGCTGATCCTCGCGGCGGCCGAACTGCCCCTCCGCGGGCGGGCTTTCGCGTCCGCCGCGGGCCGGACCCGGCCGACCCTCGGCCGCCTGGCCGTGCCGGCCTCCCGGTTGGCCCCGGCGGGCGTCAGGGCGGCAGCGGGAGCCCCGTCCGCCGTCCCGGGCGTGGCCGCCCTGCCGTCCCCCGCCCCGGCCCGCTGGGCGGGTCCTGCGACGGCCGCCGGCTGAGCCCCCGTCCCACCACACCCCCGGACCGGCCCCCGACGCCCCGGTGCCCCGGCGCCCCCGTCAGCAGCACCCAGGAGACGGTGAACTTCGTTCCCGCGGGTGCGAGTTCACGCATGAGCGCGGTGATGCGACGCTCCTCGCGCCGGGCGTTGGCAACGCGGGGCCGGGTGCAGCAGATGGCAGCAGATGAACGCCGTCGCGGGCGCGCAGGAGTCACCAGGGAGCCGAGGGCGGACCGGGGCCAACCGGCCGCGCCGGCACGGCGGTCGGCGCCCGGCGAGGCGACGCCGACGCCGACGCCGACGCCGACGGCCAGGTTCGCCCTCGCTCGCGCCCGCCGCCCACCGGGTGTGCCGGGCCGGTGCGGCGGAGGGGGCGGGGATGCCCCGGGACGGGCCCGCACAGGCGGGTGTCGTGGGCAAGGGGTCGGTGGCGGGCATCGATCGGATTCGGACGAATGTGCGGGGCGACCGGCGACGGAACAGGACGGCGGGGGCGCCGGCGGACCGGCGGGTCGGACGGGGCCGGTGGGGCGGGTGGGACAGAAGGGGCATGACCAGCGAAGAGTGACGGAGTGTGAGGTCGGAGGCGGTCGGGAGTGGCCGGTTCGGGTTGGACCGGGGGGCTGACGGGGCGCGGAGATCATGGCTCAGGTGTGCGCTGTGGCGCGTGGGAACCGGTCTCACGCCCCCGATTCGGACCGTACGTTTTCGGCCAACTTGCGCCCGAACCCCGACGTTCCGGCAAACGTGCAGCCCACAGCGGGCGGTGGGTGCACCGCCGGGCGGGGAATGACCAACAGGTCGTGCGACAACCAGCCACCGTTGTCCACGCCCCCTTCACAGCGGGGTCGACGGGTGCCACGCTTCGTGATCGAATGCTTCACGCCAAATTGCCATGTCGACATAGCGCCGGATGGTGAACTTGTCACAACGGCAACGGTCCACCAAGTAGATTCGATCTTGG
Organism: Kitasatospora sp. NPDC088391; assembly: GCF_044753345.1. Classification (NCBI taxonomy): domain Bacteria; kingdom Bacillati; phylum Actinomycetota; class Actinomycetes; order Kitasatosporales; family Streptomycetaceae; genus Kitasatospora; species Kitasatospora sp. NPDC088391. Next base: position 118,741 of record NZ_JBIVNB010000015.1, on the reverse strand, counting down.
CTCGCAGAGCGGCAGCCGAGACCACCACACCACCGAGGGGGCTGGAGCGCCTTGAGCAGGGTGAGCAGGAGCGACGCGGGTCCTGAAGGCGGCCGCCAGCCGTCGGCCCATCCCGGTGGCACGGCGAGACCCGGCGCATTCGGCGGTCCCTCGGGCGGCTCGCCCGGCGCCGGTCGGGGTGGCACCCAGGCGCACGGCGCCCAGGGCGGCCTGACGAACAGTCAGTACTCCTCCGCCCCACCCGCGGCCGGCCTGCCCTCCGGCACCGGGGCCCTCCCGGGCCACGGCGGCGGAAGCGGTCACGGCGGCCACGGTCACGGTCACGGCAGCCACAACGGACTCGTCGGGCACAACAGCCTCTCCCCCGGCCTCGGCGGCCACGGCGGCCCGACCGCCGGCCAGCCCGGCCCCCTCTCCGGCTCCGGCTCCGCCACCGATCTGCTCACCGCCGCCACCGGCCCGAGCGCGCTGTCCTCCCCCCGCAAGCTGGCGGGTCGTCGGCGCCGCGAGACGGTGGCGGTCCTGCTGTTCAGCGGGGCGCCCATCTTCGAGAGCTCGATCCCGCTGTCGGTGTTCGGGGTGGACCGGCAGGACGCCGGCGTCCCGCGCTACCGGCTGCTGGTGTGCGCCGGCGAGGAGGGTCCGCTCAGCACCACCGGCGGCCTGACGCTGACCGCGCCGTACGGCCTGGAGGCGCTGTCCCGGGCGGGCACCATCGTGGTCCCGGCCTGGCGGTCGATCTCCCAGCCGCCGCCGGTCGAGGCGATCGCCGCCCTGCGCAAGGCCCACCACGAGGGGGCCCGGATCATCGGGCTGTGCACCGGCGCCTTCGTGCTGGCCGCGGCGGGGCTGCTGGACGGCCGTCCGGCGACCACCCACTGGATGTACGCGCCGACGCTGGCCAAGCGCTACCCGCGGGTCCACGTCGATCCGCGCGAACTCTTCGTGGACGACGGCGACGTGCTGACCTCCGCGGGCACCGCGGCCGGCATCGACCTCTGCCTGCACGTGGTGCGCAGCGACCACGGCGCCGAGGCCGCCAACGCGCTGGCCCGCCGGCTGGTGGTGCCCAACCGGCGCGGCGGCGGAGGTCAGGCCCAGTACATCGATCAGTCTTTACCTGAAGAGATCGGCAACGACCCGCTGGCCGAGGTGGTCACCTGGGCGTTGGAGAACCTGAACCAGCAGTTCGACGTCGAGGTGCTGGCGGCCCGCGCCTACATGTCGCGGCGCACCTTCGACCGCCGGTTCCGGACGCTGACCGGCAGCGCCCCGCTGCAGTGGCTGATCACCCAGCGGGTGCTGCAGGCGCAGCGGCTGCTGGAGACCTCGGACCTGTCGGTGGACGACGTCGCCCGGCGCTGCGGCTTCCGTTCGCCGGTGGCGCTGCGCGGGCACTTCCGGCGGCAGTTGGGGGTGTCCCCGGCCGCGTACCGGACGACGTTCCGGGCCCGCCGCCCCTCGGGGCCGGGTGCGACCGCTCCGCTGCAGGGCGGTCCGCTCGACCGCGCCGGCCAGCCCGGTCCGGGTCAGGTCGGTCCCGGCCAGTCCGGCCACGGTGCGGTGACGCATGCTCAGGCCGCCGCCCAGGCGGCGGCCCAGGGCGCGAACGGGAACGGCGCGGGTCTCGGCCCGGCCGGTCCGGCGGGGCGGCAGCGGCCGCGGCCGCTGGTGCCGCCGCAGTCCGGCCCGCCCGCCGCGGCCTTCGGCGGACGCGCGCCGGAGCGCCCGGGCGAGCGTGGCGAGCGTCCCGGCGAACGCCAGGGCGAGCCCCGGTACGCGGGCCGGAGCGCGGGCGGAACCGCGCCGACCGCCCACGGCGGTCCCGGCAACCCGGGCGGCCAGCCGTACCCGGGCGCCCCGCAGCACCCGGGCGCCCAGCAGGGCCCGCCGCCCGCGCACGCGCACGCGCAGCCCTCGCCGGGCCAGCCGGTGCGGCCGAGCGCCGCGTACCCGGGCGGGCGCGGGTCGGGTCCGGACGGACGTCCGGACCGTCCGCTGGAGCACGAGATCGCGGAGGACGCGGTCGGCGAGCAGCCGAGCGCCCGGGGCCGTCGGGGAGCGCACCGCCCGGAGGCCGAGCCGGAGCGCGGGGCGCGCGGAGCCGCCGAGTTCGCCCCGGACGGCGCGCGTGCGGTGTCGGGGGCGCGTGATCGCGCCGTAGGGTGAGGGCGTGAATGACCGTCTGGTATGGATCGACTGTGAGATGACCGGCCTCGACCTCGATCGGGACGCCCTGATCGAGGTCGCCGCCCTGGTGACCGACTCCGAGCTGAACATCCTCGGCGAGGGCGTGGATGTGATCATCCGTCCGCCCGCCGAGGCCCTGGAGGGCATGCCCGAGGTGGTGCGGCAGATGCACACCTCCTCGGGCCTGCTCGACGAGCTCGCGGACGGCCTGACCATGGCCGAGGCGCAGGAACGGGTGCTGGCGTACATCCGCAAGCACGTGCCGGAGGCCGGCCGGACGCCGCTGTGCGGCAACTCGGTGGCGACCGACCGCGGGTTCCTCTCCCGGGACATGCCCGAGCTGGAGGGCCACCTGCACTACCGGATCGTGGACGTCTCCTCGATCAAGGAGCTGGCCCGCCGCTGGTACCCGCGCGCCTACTACAACAGCCCGCAGAAGGGCGGCAGCCACCGCGCGCTGGCCGACATCCGCGAGTCGATCGCCGAACTCCGCTACTACCGCGAGGCGGTGTTCGTCCCGCTGCCGGGCCCGGACACCGACACCGCGCGGGAGATCGCGGCCCGCCACCAGTTGCCCGCCTCCTGACCAGGACTCCGGTCCGGGAGGTCGGGAAAACCCTGGCGCAAGCACCCCTCGGCATCCTGTAGAGTTCTTCCTGTCGGAGCGGGAACGCGAAAGCGGGAAAGCACCTGACAGATGGTGGGTGTAGCTCAGTTGGTAGAGCACCTGGTTGTGGTCCAGGTGGCCGCGGGTTCGAGTCCCGTCACTCACCCCATCGAAGACGAAGGCCCCGATCGGTTCACCGATCGGGGCCTTCGTCGTGTCGGCGCAGCGTCGGCCGCAAGCGCAAGCACCCGGCCATGGAGGCGCTCGGCCATGGACGAAGAAGCTACCTGCCAGTAACATCGCGGCATGACCACTACCCCGATCGGCCAGCTGCTCACCGACACCGTCCCGATGGTGAAGACCCTGCAGTTGGAGTACCTGGAGACCAGCCCGGAGCGGGCCGTCCTGCGGCTGCCCGACCTGCCGGAGTACCGCAACCACGTGGGCGGTCCGCACGCGGGCGCGATGTTCACCCTGGCCGAGTCGGCGAGCGGTGCGATCGTGCTGGCCGCGTTCGGCGACCAGCTGGGCCGCGCGGTGCCGCTGCCGACGGTCGGCGAGATCTCGTTCAAGAAGCTCGCCCGCGGCGTGGTGACCGCCACCGCCACCCTGGGCCGCCCGATCGCCGAGGTGGTCGCCGAGCTCGACGAGGGCAAGCGCCCCGAGTTCCCGGTCACCGTCGAGATCACCCGCGAGGACGGCGCCGTCACCGGCGTGCTGGAGATCGTCTGGACGCTGCGCCCCAACTCCTGACCCGGGCGACTCCCCTGGCGGCCCGTGACCACCCCGGGCCGCACCCCGGGCCGCACCCGGAGCCGCACGCCGAAGCGCGCCCCGAACCCCCGGGCCGGGCCACCCACCGAAGCGCGCGTCGGGCCACGCACCGAAGCGCGCGCCCCGCTCAGGCCGAGTCGCGCACGATCAGCTCGGTCGCCAGCACCACCTGCCGCCGGGCCCGGCCGCGTTCGGTGATCTCGTCGAGCAGCAGCCGGGCCATGGTGCGGCCCATCTCCTCGATCGGCTGGCGCACGCTGGTCATCGGCGGATCGGTGTGCCGGGCGACGATCGAGTCGTCGAAGCCGATCACCGCGACGTCGTCCGGAATCCGCCGCCCGGCGGCCCGCAGCACCTGCATCGCCCCGGCCGCCATCACGTCCGAGGCGCAGAAGACGCCGTCCAACTCCGGTCGCCGGTCGAGGAGTTCGCGCATAGCGACCCGGCCGCCCTCCTCGGTGAAGTCGGCCAGTCCGACCAGCGCCTCGTCGTACTCCCGGCCGGCCTCCTCCAGCGCCCGGCGGTAGCCGCCGAGGCGGGCCTGGGCGACCTCCATGTCGAGCGGGCCGGTGAGGGTGGCGACCTGGGTGCAGCCGCGCCGCAGCAGGTGCCGGACGGCCATCCGGGCGCCGCCGGCGTTGTCGGCGTGGACGTAGCTGAGCGGTTCGAGGTCGCCGCGCCGGCCGGCCAGCACCGAGGGGATCTCCAGGCTCTCCAGCAGCCCGGGCAGCGGGTCGTCCCGGTGCACCGAGACGACCAGCACGCCGTCCACCCGCTGGGCGGTCAGGTAGGCCGACAGGCGGTCGCGCTCGCGCTGGTTGCGGACCAGGATCAGCAGCAACTGCATGTCCGTCTCGGCGAGTTCGGCCGAGACGCCGCTGATGATGTCGGAGAAGTAGGGCTCGGAGAACAGCCGGGTCTCGGCCTCGGGGACGACCAGCGCGATCGAGTCGGTGCGCGAGGTGACCAGGGTGCGGGCGGCCCGGTTGGGGACGTAGCCCAGTTCGGCGATCGCGCTCTGCACGGCCTCGCGGGCCTTGGTGCTGACCCGGGGCGAGCCGTTGATCACCCGGGAGACGGTGCCGCGGCCGACCCCGGCGAGGGCGGCCACCTCCTCCAGGGTGGGGCGTGCGCCTGCTCTGCCGCCGACGCCCGGCTGGAGCGCGTCGGGGCGTTGTGCGGTCGGGCTCATCGCTGCACCTCTCGGTCACTGGTCTCGGTCCCCGCCGGTACCCGCCCCGGAGTCGCCGGAACCGTACGGACTGTTCATTGTGGCCGGTCCCGCCGCGTTCCCCGGCATCCGGGGCAGCACCGAGGGGCCACCGTCGACGGTGACGGGGGCGGAAACGCTCCGGCAACGTTTATGTCACCACGTCTTGACACTCACCCCCGCGACACAGCAACCTTCCGGCATGCCAGCTGTGGGAGCGCTCCCACACTGTAGCCAAGATTCAGCGCACCAAGAACACCCACGAGCCTCTCCGTTTCCCCCCGGAACACACCCGGAACACACCCGGGACACCCCGGACCGACCACCGGACCGACCACCGGACAAAGGAGTTCGCCCCCATGCGCACCACCTCCCGCCCCCGCAGAGCTGCCGTCCTCGCCACCGCGGTCCTCGCCACCTCCGCCCTGCTGCTCACGGCCTGCTCGTCCGGCTCGGACAAGGGCGGCAGCAGCTCCGGCGACGCCAACGCGAAGATCACCCTGAACGTCGGCGACTTCGGCACCTTCGGCTTCAAGGAGGCCGGCCTGTACGACGAGTACATGGCCGCGCACCCGAACATCACCATCAAGTACGACACCGTCCAGGACGGCCAGAAGTACTGGGACGCGCTGACCACCCACCTGGCCTCGGGCAGCGGTCTGGCCGACATCCAGGCGGTCGAGGTCGGCTACATCGCGCAGGCCACCAACACCCTGGGCGACAAGTTCGTCGACCTCGGCAAGGCCGAGGGCGTCAACCCGGCCAACTGGCTGGACTGGAAGGCGAAGCAGGCCACCACCCAGAGCGGCTCGCTGATCGGCCTGGGCACCGACATCGGCCCGATGGCGATCTGCTACCGCACCGACCTGTTCCAGCAGGCCGGCCTGCCGACCGACCGCGAGGCGGTCGGCAAGCTGTGGGCGGGCGACTGGTCGAAGTTCGTCGAGGCCGGCAAGCAGTACCAGGCCAAGGCCCCGGCCGGCACCTTCTTCACCGACTCGGCGTCCGGCCTGTTCAACGCCGCGCTGTCGGCCGAGCCGGTGCAGTACTCGGACGCCTCCGGCAAGCTCGTCTACAAGGACAGCGCCGGCGTGAAGAAGGCGTGGGACCTCTCGGTCGCCGCCGCCCAGGCCAAGATCAGCGCCGGGCTGCGCCAGTTCCAGGACCCGTGGAACGCGGCCTTCGCCAACGCCAAGTTCGCCACCCTGGCCTGCCCGTCCTGGATGACCGGCATCATCAGCAAGTACTCCGGCGACTCCGGCAAGGGCAAGTGGGACGTCGCGGCCCCGCCGGTCGCCTCCAACTGGGGCGGCGCGTTCCTGACCGTCCCGAAGGCCGGCAAGCACACCAAGGAGGCCGCGGCGCTGGCCGCCTGGCTGACCGCCCCCGAGCAGCAGGCGAAGATCTTCACCAAGGTCGGCAACCTGCCCTCCACCGTCGGCGGCCTGCAGCAGCCCGCCGTCCAGGGCGCCAAGGCCGAGTACTTCAACAACGCGCCGACCGGCCAGATCTTCGCCGCCGCCGCCCAGGCCATCAAGCCCGCCCCGATCGGCGAGCAGGACGGCAACGTGAAGACGATCATCACCGACAACGGCATCCTCGACATCGAGGAGCACGGCACGGACCCGGCCAAGGCCTGGACCAACGTCACCAAGCTGGTCGACGACAAGACCGGTCACTGACAGGCCGCCGACCGGCCGCCGACCGGCCGGTGACCGCCCACTGATCCGGGCCGGCACCAGCCGGTAGCCGGTCCCAACTGCCCGGCCGGGTCCGCCCACCCGGCCGGGCGCCGTTCCGCCGCCCCTCGCCACCCCCGGGAAGGAAACCCCAAGTGGCCACCCACGTCCGCGCCGAGGCCCCGCCCGCGCGCCCCGCCTGGCGCTCCCGCCTGTACCGGTTCGACCTGAAGGCCGCCCCGTACGCCTTCATCGCCCCGTTCTTCCTCTGCTTCGCCGCCTTCGGCCTGTTCCCGCTGATCTGGACGGGCTGGCTGTCGCTGCACTACGTCGACCTGCTGAAGCCGGACGCGATGGAGTGGCGGGGCTTCGGCAACTACACCCGGCTGTGGTCCAACGACCAGTTCTGGACGGCGCTGCGCAACACCTTCACCATCGGGGTGATCTCCACCGTCCCGCAGCTGCTGACGGCGCTCGGGCTGGCCCACCTGCTCAACTTCCGGCTGCGGGCCCGGGGCTTCTTCCGGGTCGCGGTGCTCGCCCCGTACGCCACCTCGATCGCCGCCGCGACGCTGGTCTTCGTCCAGCTGTTCAACCCGGACTACGGCGTCGTCAACTGGCTGCTGGACGCGGTCGGCGTCCACCCGAACTGGTACGCCGACACCTGGCCCTCGCAGATCGCCATCTCCACCATCGTGACCTGGCGGTGGACCGGCTACAACGCGCTGATCTACCTGGCCGCGATGCAGGCGGTGCCGAAGGACCTGTACGAGGCGGCCAGCCTGGACGGGGCCAACCGGTGGCAGCAGTTCACCCGGATCACCATCCCGTCGATCCGCCCGACGATCATGTTCACCGTCATCGTCTCCACCATCGGCGCCACCCAGCTGTTCGGCGAGCCGATGCTGTTCGGCGGCGGCGTCGGCGTCTCCGGCGGCTCCGCCCACCAGTTCCAGACGCTCAGCCTCTACATGTACGAACTGGGCTGGCCCTCGCGCCAGTTGGGCCGCGCCTCGGCGGTGGCCTGGACGATGCTGCTGATCCTGCTGCTGATCGGCCTGGTGCAGTACCTGATCACCCGTTACCGCAAGCGCCACGAGCTGGGAGGCTGACATGGCCGCCACCCTGTCCACCCCCACCGCCGCCCGCGAGGCGGGCCCGAAGGGCGACCCGGCCCCCCGTCGGCTGTTCCGCCGCGGGGCCGGCGACCACGACAAGGCCGGTCCGGTCGCCTACGTGCTGCTCGCGATCGCCGCGCTGGTCTCGCTGTTCCCGCTGTACTGGACCTTCGTCGCCGCCTCCAACACCGGTGAGCGGGTGGCCCAGTCGCCGCCGCCGATGATCCCCGGCGGCGAACTGTGGACCAACGTCTCCACCGCCTGGGACCAGGCCGACATGGGCACCGCGCTGCTCAACTCGACCGTGGTGGCGGGCTGCGTGTCGCTGTCCACGGTGCTGTTCTCCACGCTGGCCGGCTTCGCCTTCGCCAAGCTGCGCTTCCGCGGCCGCAACGCGCTGCTGACCCTGGTGGTCGCCACCATGACCATCCCGCCGCAGCTCAGCGTGATCCCGCTCTACCGGATCGTCACGAAGCTGGACTGGGGCAACCACCTGCAGGCGGTGATCCTGCCCTCGCTGGTGGCCGCGTTCGGCGTGTTCTTCATGCGCCAGTTCCTGTCCGAGGCACTGCCGTTCGAGCTGATCGAGGCGGCCCGGGTGGACGGCGCGAACAGCCTGCGGGTCATCTGGCACGTGGTGTTCCCGGTGGCCAGGCCCGCCATGGCGGTGCTCGGCATGCTGGTGTTCGTCCAGTCCTGGAACGACTTCTTCTGGCCCTTCGTGGTCCTCACCCAGCAGAACCCCACCGTCCAGGTCGCGCTCTCGGCGATCGGCGGCGGCTCCGGCCACGACATCAACCAGGCCGTGATCATGACCGGCGCGCTCGTCGGAACCCTGCCGCTGCTGCTGATCTTCGCCGTTCTGGGGAAGCACATCGTCGGCGGGATCACGTCCGGCGCCGTCAAGAGCTGACCCTCGGAAAGCACCCGGCACAGCCCGCCCTGTCCACCCCCCAGCCATGGGAGCGCTCCCGTATGACCATGACCGATCCGACCACCGCCGCCCACGCCGCCGCGGCGGCCCCCCGGGTCGCCTTCCCGCCCGGGTTCGCCTGGGGCGCGGCCACCGCCGCCTACCAGATCGAGGGCGCCGCCGCCGAGGACGGCCGGACCCCGTCGATCTGGGACGTCTTCGCCAGGACCCCCGGCAAGGTGCTGAACGGCGACACCGGTGACGTCGCGGTGGACCACTACCACCGCTTCCGCGAGGACGTCCGGCTGATGGCCGACCTCGGGCTCACCTCGTACCGGTTCTCGCTGTCCTGGCCGCGCATCCAGCCGACCGGCCGCGGCCCCGCCGTCGAGCGCGGCCTCGACTTCTACCGCGCCCTCACCGACACCCTGCTGGAGCACGGGATCTCGCCCGTCGCCACCCTCTACCACTGGGACCTCCCGCAGGACCTGGAGGAGGCCGGCGGCTGGCCGGTCCGCGAGACCGCCCACCGCTTCGCCGAGTACGCGGCCCTGGCCGCCTCCGCGCTCGGCGACCGCATCCCGGTCTGGACCACCCTCAACGAGCCCTGGTGCAGCGCCTTCCTCGGCTACGGCTCCGGCGTGCACGCCCCCGGCCGCACCAGCCCCGCCGACGCGCTGAAGGCCGCCCACCACCTCAACCTCGGCCACGGCCTGGCCGTCGGCGCGCTGCGCGAGATCCTGCCCGCCTCCGCGCAGCTCTCCGTCTCGCTCAACCTGCACCTGCTGCGGCCGCTCACCGACACCCCCGAGGACCACGAGGCGGTCCGCCGGATCGACGCCGTCGGCAACCGGGTCTGGACCGGCCCGATGTTCAAGGGCGGCTACCCCGAGGACCTGAAGGCCGACACCGCCCACCTGGTGGACTGGGACGACCTGGTCCGCCCCGGCGACGAGGCCGAGATCGGCCGCCCGATCGACCTGCTCTGCCTCAACTACTACAACCCGACCGTCGTCTCGGCCCCGCGCGCGGAACTGGCCACCGCGGACGCCGCCCGCAACGACGGCCACGGTGCCAGCGACCACAGCCCGTGGCCCGGCTCCGAGGAGATCGTCTTCCACCTCGCCAACGACGACCTCACCGCGATGGGCTGGCCGATCGACGCCGGCGGCCTGACCGACTCGCTGCTCGGCATGCAGCGCGACTTCGGCCTCCCGCTGATGGTCACCGAGAACGGCGCCGCCTTCGAGGACGTGGTCGGCCCGGACGGCGAGGTGCACGACCCCGAGCGCCTGCGCTACGTCCGGCTCCACCTGGAGGCCGTCGCCGAGGCCATCGCCGCCGGGGCCGACGTCCGCGGCTACTACCTCTGGTCCTTCCTCGACAACTTCGAATGGGCCTACGGGTACAGCAAGCGCTTCGGGATCGTGCACGTCGACTACACGACCCAGCGGCGCACCCCGAAGAGCAGCGCCACCTGGTACTCCGAGGTGATCCGGCGCGGCGGGCTCGACTGACCCCGGGCCCGCGCGGCGGGCCGGAGGACGAGCGGCGGGCGTGACCGCGGGCGGTCCCGCTCGTTCTCCCCTGTGTGCGAACCAACTACCCGCAGCGGCCGCGACGTTCGGACACCTCCCGGGGCCGGTGGGGCCGGCCCGGGGCACTGGCGGCGGGCGGCATGATCGCCGCCCAGGTGTGGGGCCTCGGCCTCGGGGCGACCGGGGCCCGGGCCGCCGACCGGCCCGCCGACCCGGCCGCCCGCACCCTCGGGGGCACCGTCCGGGCCGAGGAGGGCGAGGTGCTCGCCCCCGTGCTGGACGGGACGGCCGGGGCCGTCGGCGGGATCGCCCCCGCCCCGGTGGCCGGCCTCGGCGGGGCCACGCACCTGCACCTCGCCCCCGGCACCCCCGGCCGGCTCCCGGAACTCCCGCTGCCCGGCCACCGCGCCGACGGCCCCGACGCGTTCGCCCTGGCGTCCCGGCTGCTCTCCGCCGTCCCCCCGCAGAGCCGCACCGAGGAGTCCGGCCGGGCCTCCCGCTCCGGCCCCGCGAACGGGCGCCCCGGCGAGACCGAGACCGCGGTCCCCGCCCAGCGCACCCCCGCCGCCGCCACCCCGGCACCCCCCGCTCCCCCGGCCGATCCCGCCCCCGCCCCGCCCGGCACCCCCCGCCCCGCCGCCGGCGGCACCCCGCCCCCGCCCTCCCCCACCGCCCCTGCCACCCCCGCCCCCACCCGCCTCGCCCTCGCCGCGGCCGCCCCGACCCACCCCACCGACACCGAGGACGCCGTCGCCGTCCTCCTGCCGATCGCCGCCGGCCTCCTCCTCACCGCCGCCGCCATGTACAAGCACCGCGGCCTCCCGGGCGGCCACTGAGCCCGTTCCCCGGGCAACCGGTATCACCCCCGGCCGGGAGCCCGGCGGGGGCACGGCGCTGACGGTTCGTCCGGGGGTCAGTCGAAGGCTTTCGGGGGCGGGGCCGGGGAGGGGACGGCCGAGGTGTCGGTGGTGACGGGGGCGCCGGCGGTGAAGTCGGTGAGGTCGCGGGCGTGCAGGAGGCGGGCCTGGGCGGGGTCGGCGGCGAGGCGGCGGGTGAGGTCGGCGAGCGGGAGGGGGGTGTGGGCGGCGGCGAGGACCAGGTTGCCGAAGCGCTTGCCGCGGAGCACGGCGGGGTCGGCGATCAGGCAGACCTCGGGGAAGACCGCCCGCAGGGTGGCGGCCTGGGCGCGGGCGAAGGCGAGCGTCCCGCCGTCGGTGATGTTGGCGGTGTAGCGCCCGGCCCCGGTGAGGGCGCGGGCGGCGAGCCGGACGAACTCCTCGGTGGCGCAGTGCGCGGGGACCCGGGCGCCGGCGAAGATGTCGGCGACGACCAGGTCGGTGGAGCCCTCGGGGGCGCGTTCCAGGACGGCGCGGGCGTCGCCGCCGCGCACCTTGATCTGCCAGCCGCGGTCCCACGGCAGTTCGGCCCGGACGAGTTCGGTGAGCGCGGTGTCGATCTCGGCGACCTGCTGGCGCGAGCGCGGCCGGGTGGCGGCGGTGTAGCGGGCCAGGGTGAGCGCGCCGCCGCCGAGGTGCAGGACGGTGAGCGGTTGGCGCGGCGGGGCGGCGAGGTCGATCAGGTGGCCGATCCGGCGCTGGTACTCGAAGCCGAGGTGCGCGGGGTCGGCGAGGTCGACCAGGGACTGCGGCGCGCCGTCGAGCAGGAGCTGCCAGGCGTGCGGCCGGTCGCGGTCGGGGCGCAGCTCGGCGGTGCCGGAGGCGACGGCGGCGGTGAGCGGGCCCTGGCTGTGCGCGCGGCCGGGGACGGGTTCGGCGGCGCGGCCGGGGTTGGTGGTGCGTGGGCGGCCCATGCGGCCATTATCGCGGTCGGCGACGGTGGGTGACGGAGGCGGCCCGCTGCGGCGTCGTCCGTTCCGCCCACCGAGACGGCACGGGACGACAGTTGCATGTCAACTACCGTCTGGGGCAGGTTCTCTGACGTGCCGTCAGAAGCGGCCCGCAGGGCGCTCAGAGCGGCCCGAGGCCGCCCGCGGTGAGGGTGGTGACGGCCTCGCAGAGCGCGGAGCGCAGCACCCACGCATCGGTGGGGCGGACGCACGGCAGGGAGCCGGAGGGCGGGATGATCCAGCGCGGGTCGTCGGTGGCGGGCAGGTCCGCGCCGGGGGTACAGGTGGAGCCGGGCAGGTGCCAGCCGAGGGCGGTGCCGGCCGGGACCAGGAAGGCGACGGCGGAGCCGCCGACGGTCTGCTGGACGGCCCCGCAGGCGCGCCGCAGCCGGAGGATGTCGACCGCCTCCAGGCCGTGCCGGACCGACACGGTGACCGTGTCGTACTGGACGACGCGTCCGGCGGCCTCCGGGCCCGGCCGGGCGGCCGGGTGCCGGTACTGGGGAACTCCGGTGGCCATGGGGGACCTCCTGTCACCTGGGGCGGCACGGAAACCGGGCGGCGCCCCGTCACCCGGTCGGGCGACGACGGGCCGGTCCGGGAGGGGGCCCGTACCTCCGGTGTCCGCGTACCAGCACAACGCGCGACCGGCCCGCGAGGCCACGGTCTCCGCTACAGCAAGCCGTGGCATTTCATGGCGGAACGCGGCAACTGCGTCCGGATTGTCCGTGATTGACCCACCCCGCCCCGGCGACCGCACGTGTTCGCACGGTGACGGCCGGTACTGTCGTGGCGACGCGGCGGTCCTCCCCCCGGGGCCGGCGCGACCACCCCGGCACGACCTCGGAGTGCAGCATGGCAGCCACGCGAGCAGGCGGTTCCCGTCCGGCGGCCGTCCCCAACCAGGCGATGCGCGCGCTGCGCGGCGACCTCTCGCCCGGGGAGTTCGCCACCCTGGTCCGCCGGGCCGCCCGGGAGATCGGCGAGCACGTGTCCTGCGACGCGCGCTACGTCGGCCGGGTGGAGTCCGGCGAGATCCGCTGTCCCAACTACGCGTACGAGCGGGTGTTCCGGCACATGTGGCCGGAGAAGTCGCCGACCGACCTCGGATTCGCCCCGCGCACGGTGGTGCGCGGCCGCGCCCCCGCAGCCGCCCCACCCGTCCCACCAGCCGTCCCACCAGCACTGCCCGCACCCACCGCACCGCCCGCCCCGCAGCGGCCTGACGAGGAGAACGACGACGTGCTTCGCCGTACGTTCCTGAACGGCGGTCCCACCGCCCTGGCGGCGGCGCTCGGCCTGGACCGGCCGGCGCCGCCGGTGGCCCTGCCGTCCGCGGCCGAGCGCCGCCGGGTGGGCGCGGCCGAGGTCCGGGAGGTCGAGCAGGCGGTCCGCGACATCCGGCTGCTGGACGACGCGCACGGCGCGGACGCCGTGTTCGAGCTGGCCGGGCAGTCGCTGCGCAGTGCCTACCTGCTGCTCAACGACGGCGACTACAGCGCCGGGACGGAGCGCCGCTTGCAGTCCGGCACCGGCGAACTGGCCATCTCGGTGGGCTGGTTGGCACACGACTCGAACCGGCTGGCGGACGCCCGCTCGTTCTACTCGGAGGCGCTGGCGACCGCCCGGATGGCCGGCGACCCGGGTCTGGAGGCCCACGTCTTCTGCAACGGCGCCTTCCTGGCCCGGGACGCCGGCCGCCCCCGGGAGGCGCTGCGGGCGGCGCAGGCCGGGCAGGCCGCGGCGGCGGGGCTGGGCTCGGACCGGCTGCTGTCGCTGCTGTCGCTGCGCGAGGCGGGCGGCTGGGCGCTGCTCGGCGACCGGTCGGCCTGCGAGCGGGCGCTGGGCCGGGCGTACACGCTGTTCGACCGGGGGCCGGGGGACGCCGATCCGGAGTGGATGTCCTTCTTCGGCGAGGCCGAGCTGGCCGGGCAGGACGCCCAGTGCCGGTCGGCGCTCGGCGACTGGGACCTGGCCGCCGAGCGGGCCGCCCGGGCGGTCGAACTGCAGGAGCCGCAGTTCGTCCGCAACCGGGTGCTGTACACCGCCGAACTGGCGCACGACCGGCTGGGCCGCGGCGACCTGGCGGGGGCGGCCGTGCACGGCTCGGCGGCGGTGGCGCTGCTGGACCGGGTCCGCTCGGCGCGCATCCGCGGCATGCTCGCGCACACCGCGGACCGCCTGCGCGGCCACGCCGCCGTGCCGGAGGTGCGGGAGTTCCTGACGGGGCACGACCGCGTGGTCGCGGCCTGAGCCCGACGACCGGCCGGGGCCGGTGCGCGGTCGGGGGCCGGTGCCCGATCAGGGACCGACGACCGGTCAGGCGTGCGTGCCGAGCCCGTCGAGGTGGCTGTGGTCGTTCCAGATCTCGACGGCGGGGCGGCCGTACTCCCAGGAGAGCACCGAGAGCGCGGCGGTGCCGAGCTTGAACTGCTGGGCGTGCTCGGCGTCGAGGCCGAGCCAGCGGACCGCCAGGATGCGCAGCAGGTGGCCGTGGGCGAACAGCACCACGTCGCGGTCGGCGCAGTGCATGGTGGTGGTGTCCGCGGCGGGGACGCCGTGCTCCTCGTTGAGTTCGGCGAGGAAGCCGTCGATCCGGCCGGAGACCTGGGCCAGGGTCTCGCCGCCGGGCACGCCGTCGCGCCAGATCAGCCAGCCGGAGTGGTCGGTGGCCCGGATGTCGGTGCCGGTGCGGCCCTCGTACTGGCCGTAGTCCCACTCCAGGAGTTCGGGGCGGTCGACGGCGCGGTCGCCGAACCCGGCGAGTTCGGCGGTCTCCCGGGCCCGGGAGAGCGGGCTGGTGTACACGGTGGCGCCGGGCAGGCCGTTCCACGGGGCGCGGGCCAGGCGCTCGCCGAGCGCGCGGGCCATCGCCCGACCCTCCTCGGTGAGCGGGACGTCGGTGCGGCCGGTGTGGCGGCCGGTGGCCGACCAGGAGGTCTCGCCGTGGCGGACCAGCACGATGCGGGCGGGCATGGGGGCTACCTCGTTCGATGGGGATGCGGTGCGCGGGCCGTCGCGGCCACCGGTCCATGATCCCCCACCCCGTCCCCGGACCCGCCGCGCCCTCGCCCGCCGAACGCGCCGAACGCACCGGGCCCGCCGGACGCACCGTCAACACGCCGGCCCCACCGGCTCCATCAGCCCCACCAGCCCCACCGTTCCGGCCGGACCCGCCCGTTCCGACCCTCGGACTCCGTTTTGTCGGCTCCGGATGCGAGACTGGGCCGCACCATGAACGTCTCGCACCTGGGGCAGTCCTCCCCGCCGCTGCGGCGGCTCTCCGAGCTGCGCGGCCCGGCGCCGCAGCGCAGCCTCGACGCCCGTGCCCTCGCCGCTCTCGCCGCCAATCCGGGGTGCCGCCGCCGCGCGCTGCTCGACGCCGCGGGCGTCGACAAGACCGCGCTGGCCCAGCACCTGGGCCGGCCCGCGCCGTTCGGCCAGTCCCCGTTCGCGATCCGGCGCGGGCTGCAGTTCGAGTCCCGGTTGAAGCAGGACGGGTACGCGGTGCTGCTGGAGCCGCTGCGCCGGCTGCTGGGGGTGCCGGAGGCCGAGGTCGCCTCGCTCGCGGTGCCGGACCTGCTGCCCGCGGCCGCCCCGGCGGCGCGCGCGGAGCGGACGGCGCTGGCGCTCGCCGAGGCCGCCGCGGACCCGGCGGCCTGGACGCTGCTGGACCACCCGATGCTGCGCCTGGAGGTGGCGGGCAGTCCCGCGTACCTGGAGCCGGACGCGCTGGTGGTGCACGGCGGCCGGTGCACCGTGGTGGAGATCAAGTCCTTCCCGGTGCTGGACGGTTCGGCCGATCCGGCGAAGGTCGGCGCGGCCGCCCGGCAGGCGGCGGTGTACGTGCTGGCGCTGCAGCGGGCGGCGGCCCTGGCCGCCGGGGTGCCGCTGGCCGAGGACCCTTACGCCGCACAGGAGTTGCCGGGTTCGCCGGAGTCCACGGTGCTGCTGGTCTGCCCGAAGGACTTCTCCAACCGCCCGGTCGCCATCCCGGTCGACGTGCGGCGCGAACTGTCCACCACCCGGCGGCAGTTGTCCCGGATGACGCGGATCGAGCAGCTGCTGGAGGCGCTTCCGGAGGGGGTGACCTTCGACCTGCGGCGGGACGACGCGGGAGCGCCGACCCGTCCGGTGGCGGAACTGGCCGAGGCGGTCGGGGCGGTGCCCGCCTCGTACGGCCCGGAGTGCATCTCCACCTGCGAGTTGGGCTTCCACTGCCGGGCGCAGGCGCGCTGCGCGGGCGCGGTGGAGCAGTTGGGCCGCGGGGTGCGCGGCGAGCTGGGGGCGCTGCGCACGGTGGAGGCGGCGCTGGAGGCGGCGGCCCGGGGCGGGTCGGAGGGCCTGGAGCCCGCGCTGTTCGAGGAGTTGGGGCTGGACGAGGCGTCCGAGCGGTTGGCGTACGCGGCCCGGCTGCGCGCGGAGGCGCTGGCGGCGGGGGGCCTGCGGTGAGCCTGCTGTCCACGCTGGCCCGGTTGGAGGCGGTGCGCGGGCAGCGGGCGGAGCCGGTGGCGACGGTGCGGCACCGGCACCTGTCGGAGCGTCCGATGGTGCTGGTGCCGCTGGCGGCGGCCGGTGAGGCGGGCGCCCCGCTGGCGGTGCTGCTGGGCACCGACCGGGACGCGCCCCGGCTGCACTTCGTGCCGCAGCCGCTGAACCGGACCCAGCGGTCGGAGTTCCTGGCCGCGACGGCGGCGGACGTGGTGCCGTACCTGGAGTCCTTCGGGTCCGAGGTGGAGCTGCTGGAGGGGTCGGAGAAGGACCCGGTGAGCGGCGAGAAGGTGCCGGTGGTGCGGGAGCTGTGCGCGGACGCGCCGCAGCTGATCGTGCCGAACGCGGGCGGGGTGGCGCACCTGGCGCTGCTCGGCCGGTCCACCCGGTTCCGCCGGACGGTCGAGGACCCGGACCCGGGCGACTACCCGGCGCCGACGCAGGTCCCGTTGCTGGGCCGGTGGTTGACGCACCTGACGGACCGGGCGCAGGTGCCGGGGTCCTCGATGCTGCTGGCGATGACGGGTCTGCTGTCCCGGCACTGGGCGACGGGGCAGAGCAACCTGGAGGACCAGCACCTGGCGGCCCGGCTGGCCTGGCACCTGGCGCCGGAGGGCTTCCCGGGGGCGGCGGCCGGGGCGGGGACGGGCGCGGCGGCGGCCGAGTGGGTGGAGTCGGCCCGGGGCGCGGACGGGCAGTTGGCGCACCCGTCGGCCGGTCCGACCACCGATCCGCGGTTCGACGAGCAGCTGCTGGCGCCGGGCATCCTGCGGCACGACGCGGCGGTGGCGGTCCGGGACCGGGCCGAGGCGGCCCGGGACGCCGCGGAGCTGCGCCGGGCGGCGGAGCTGGTGGAGCGGGCCCGGGCGGCGCTGGCCGGGGCGCTGCTGGCGGCGACGCTGCCGACCTGGCGGGACGTCTGGCGCGGGATCGACCTGCTGCGGGAGCTGCCGCCGGCCGGCCACCTGCCGGACCGCTGGGAGGGCGACCGCTGGTCGTTCACCATGCACCGGGACCGGCTGGCGGCGGGCGAGCCGCCGCAGCCGCGCCGGGACGACGCGGTGACGGCGGCCCGCAAGCTGGCCCAGCGCGAGCGCGAGCAGGCGAAGCTGGACATCCAGGAGGCGTTGGACGACCCGCTGGCGATGGCGGAGCGGCGGCTGTCCGGCGAGGCGTTCGCGGGCGAGGTGGTGGAGGTGGTGCCGGAGTGGTCGGCGGGCCGCTCCCCGAAGCCGCGTCCGCTGCTGGTGGTCCGCACCGGGGACCGGCCGCACGCCGATCCGGGGCGGGAGGTGCACCGGGCGCACGCGGAGCCGGCGCAGCGGGCGGAGATCGTCTCCTCGGCGCCGGGCGAGGTGGTGGTGCGGCTGCTGTCCGGGATGGGGCGGAAGAAGGACCCGGAGCCGGGCAGCGTGCCGGAGCCGGGCGACGCCGTGGTGTTCACGCTGTTCGAGCTGGCGCCGCGGCAGTCCGCGCCGCTGCCCGATCCGGCCGACACCCCGTGGACGCACGGCGGCCCGCCGGTGGTGGGCGCGGACGCGCCGGCCGGTGCGGACGAGTGGGAATGATCCTCCGACGAACCCGTCCGGGGCAGTGCGGCTGCCCGGGGCGACGAATCCTCCTGGAGCGCTGGTGACGGACCTTCAGCCCGCCCTGCCGCACGGCGCGTCGACGCCGGGCGAGGCGGCCGACCGGGCGGTGGCGGGCATCCTGGACGCGGTGGTGCGGCCGGTGCCGGGCGCGCCGCGCGGCGTGGTGGTGGACTCCCCGCCGGGGGCCGGCAAGTCGACGCTGGTGGTCCGGGCGGCCCGTGAACTGGTGGCCGCGGGCGAGCGGTTGATGATCGTGGCGCAGACCAACAGCCAGGTCGACGACCTGGTGGACCGGTTGGCGTCGAAGGCCCCGGACGTGACGATCGGCCGGCTGCACGCGAGCGACGCGAAGCCCGCGCCGGAGGTGCTGCGGCATCCGAACGTGACGGCGAAGGACAAGGTCGCCGACCTGCTGGAGCACGACGTGGTGATCTCCACGGCGGCGAAGTGGCAGTGGGTGAAGGTCGAGCGGCCGTGGCGGCACGCGATCGTGGACGAGGCGTACCAGATGCGCTCGGACGCGCTGCTGGCGGTGGCCCGGCTGTTCGAGCGGGCGCTGTTCGTCGGCGACCCGGGCCAGTTGGACCCGTTCACGGTGGTCGGCACCGACCAGTGGGCGGGCCTGTCGTACGACCCGTCCTCCTCGGCGGTGGTGACGCTGCTGGCGCACAATCCGGCGATCCGCCCGCACCGGCTGCCGGTGTCCTGGCGGCTGCCGGCCTCGGCGGCGCCGCTGATCTCCTCGGCGTTCTACCCGTACACGCCGTTCCGTTCGGGCACCGGCCCGGGCGAGCGGACGCTGCACCCGGGCCGGCCGGGGGACGGTTCGGCGGTGGACGCGGCGGTGGACGAGGCGGCGGCGTCCGGCTGGGCGCTGCTGGAGCTGCCGGCCCGGCACACGGTGCGGACCGACGCGCAGGCGGTGGCGGCGGTGGCGCGGACGGTGCGGCGGCTGCTGGAGCGGGAGCTGACGGCCCGTTCGGAGAGCGGCAGCGCCCTGCTGACGCCGGGCCGGGTGGCGGTCGGCACCGCGCACCGGGACCAGGCGGCGGCGGTCCGGGCCGAGCTGGCCCGGCTGGGCGTGCCGGTCGATCCGGCGCTCGGCGACTTCGTGACGGTGGACACCGCGAACCGGCTGCAGGGCCGGGAGTACGACGTGACGGTGGTGCTGCACCCGCTGTCGGGGCGGCCGGACGCGACGGCCTTCCACCTGGAGACGGGGCGGCTGTGCGTGCTGGCCTCCCGGCACCGGCACGCCTGCATCGTGGTGGCCCGGGCGGGGATCGCCGAGCTGCTGGACGAGCACCCGGCGACCGAGCCGGTGCAGCTGGGGGTGACGGTGAAGTTCCCGGACGGCTGGGAGGCCAACCACGCCGTGCTGGCGCACCTGGCCGCGCACCGGGTCCGGCTGGGCTGAGCGGCGCGCGGCCCGGCGCGGGGCGTGTTCACCCTGCGTGCACGCCCCGCGACGGGGAATAGCGCCCGGGGGCGCACCGTTCCGCTACCGGCGGTTCGCGCGCGACAATGGACGGCGGCCGTCTCCCCTGTCTCACCCGGAGGTGCACCGTCATGCCCGACTCGCGTCCGCAGGCGTCCGACCCGAGCGCTTCGCCGGTTCCGGCCGCCGTTCCGTCGGTGCCGGGTCCGGGGCGTCGGCTGCGTCCGGCCCAGCTGATCTTCGAGCCGGAGGGCTCGGCGCCCGAGCCGGAACGGTTCTTCGACCTGGAGTCGATCGCCGATCCGGCGCAACTGCTGTCCCGGTCGACCGAGTTGGCGCTGGCCTTCCGGGCCGCGGCGGAGCGCGCCACCGACTTCCAGGCGCTCGCGGCGGCGCAGCTCGCCGATCCGCGCCGGTTCGACGCGCTCTCCGCGGAGCAGATCGCCGAGCGGGCGGACTGGACGCCGGACTACGCGCTGAAGATGGTCGAGCACGGGCGGGCGCTGCAGCGGCGCGGCCCGGAGAGCTGACCGGCGGGCCGTCCAGGGCCGGCCCGCCGATCCGCCGATCCGCGGCCGAACAGGCCCGCGAGGCCACTGGCATATGCGGCGGGCGATGGTACGCCCTCGCGGCGGCCGGTGTCCGGCGAACGCGGTTTTCCCGGTGGCCGCGCTCGCGGCCGGTCCACGCTGGTCCGGTGGACATCTGGACCTATCAGTCGGTGGAGTACGTCAGCGTCGCCGGGGAGGCGTGGCTCGCCTCCGCCAGCGAGTACCCGAGCAGCATGCGCGCCCTGTGGGAGGCCCGGCCGTGGGCGCCCGCGGTGCTCCCCTGCGGCCGGGTCTTCGACGTGATCAGCCTGCCCGCGGTGTTCGGCCGCCGGGTGGTGGACGAGCTGTGGAGCTCGGGTCCGGGCTGCGGCCCGGTGGCGACCTACCGGGGCCGGACGCTGCTGTTCGTGCAGCCCGGCGCGGCGCCCCGGCTGCGGACGCTGCTGGCCTGGGAGGAGTGGGCGCGGGACGTGCCGCCGCTGCTCTGCCACGGCGCGGGCGACGCGGTGACGGTGCCGCCGGTGCAGCGGGCGCTGGACGCCCCGGAGAGCACGGCGAGCCGCTGGATCGTCGCCCCGGACACCCGCGAGCCCTGGCTGCCGGGCGCCCCGGTGGTGCTCTGGGCCTGCGTCCGGGCGGCCCGCGGCCGTCCGCGCGAGGCGGGCGACGCACCGCCGAACGCCCGCTGAACGCCGGGTGCCCGGCGGGCGGGAAACGGATTTTGGCTCCGACCCCGGCCGCTGCTAGAGTCTTCCACGTCAGCAGGCGCCGCTAGCTCAGTTGGTTAGAGCAGCTGACTCTTAATCAGCGGGTCCGGGGTTCGAGTCCCTGGCGGCGCACAGACGGTCGAAGGCCCCTCGCGGAAGCGGGGGGCCTTCGGCGTTCCCGGAGCCCGCGGGCGGCCCGGGGCCGCGTAAAGGACTGCTAATGTCCGCCGCATGGCGTCCGACGATCTCGATTCCGACTGGGCCGCCTGGCTGGACGCGGAGTTCGCGGGGGCCGAGGCGGCGGCGCTGCGCGGCCACCGGCGAGCGGTCCGGCTGTCCCGGGCCCGGCTGGTGGTGCTCTGGGCGGCCTCGGTGGCGCTGGCCTCCGGGCTGGGCTTCGCCCTGGTCTGGACCGCCCAGCACGGGCCGGCCCCGCGCCCGGCGGTCTCCACCTCGCCGACCGCCGGGCCGCACGGCTGACGGCGGGTCGGGGCAGCAGGAGCACGCGAGGGGCCCGGGGAGCGGTGCTCCCCGGGCCCCTCGTCGGACGTCGTCAGGAGCGGCCGCGCAGCTCCCGGTACTGGCCGACCAGGTTGGCGGTCGACGGGTCGAGCGCCCCGGTGCCCTCGCCGGTGAGCAGGACCGGCTCGATCTTCTTGGCGAGGACCTTGCCGAGTTCGACGCCCCACTGGTCGAAGGAGTCGATGTTCCAGATCGCGCCCTGGACGAACACCTTGTGCTCGTAGAGGGCGATCAGCTGGCCGAGGACGTGCGGGGTCAGCTCGGCGGCCAGGATCGTGGTGGTGGGGTGGTTGCCGCGGAAGGTCTTGTGCGGGACGAGCTCGGCGGGCACGCCCTCGGCCGCGACCTCCTCGGCGGTCTTGCCGAAGGCCAGCGCCTGGGTCTGGGCGAAGAAGTTGGCCATCAGCAGGTCGTGCTGGGCGACCAGGCCGGCCGACAGGTCGTCGACCGGGCGGGCGAAGCCGAGGAAGTCGGCCGGGATCATCTTGGTGCCCTGGTGCAGCAGCTGGTAGTAGGCGTGCTGGCCGTTGGTGCCGGGGGTGCCCCAGACCACCGGGCCGGTCTGCCAGGCCACCGGGTTGCCGTCGCGGTCCACCGACTTGCCGTTGGACTCCATGTCGAGCTGCTGCAGGTACGCGGTGAACTTCGACAGGTAGTGCGAGTACGGGAGCACGGCGTGCGACTGGGCGTCGAAGAACGCGCCGTACCAGACGCCGAGCAGGCCGAGCAGCAGCGGCAGGTTCCGCTCCGCGGGGGCGGTGCGGAAGTGCTCGTCCATCTGCCGGAAGCCGGCCAGCATCTCCTGGAAGCGCTCCGAGCCGATCGCGATCATCAGCGACAGGCCGATCGCGGAGTCGTAGGAGTAGCGGCCGCCCACCCAGTCCCAGAACTCGAACATGTTGGCGGTGTCGATGCCGAAGTCGGCGACGCCCTGCGCGTTGGTGGAGAGCGCGACGAAGTGCTTGGCGACGGCCTCCTCGCCGGCGCCGAGCCGCTCCAGCAGCCAGCTGCGGGCGGCGACCGCGTTGGTGACGGTCTCGATGGTGGTGAAGGTCTTCGAGGCGACGACGAACAGCGTCTCGGCGGCGTCCAGGTCGCGGACGGCCTCGTGCAGGTCGGCGCCGTCGACGTTGGAGACGAAACGGACCGTCAGGTCGCGGTCGGCGTAGGAGCGCAGCACCTCGTAGGCCATCGCGGGGCCGAGGTCGGAGCCGCCGATGCCGATGTTGACGACGTTGCGGATGCGGCGGCCGGTGTGGCCGGTCCAGGCGCCGGAGCGGACCCGCTCGGAGAAGTCGGCCATCTTGTCGAGGACGGCGTGCACGGCGGGCACCACGTTCTCGCCGTCGACCTCGATCACGGCTTCGCGCGGGGCGCGCAGCGCGGTGTGCAGGACGGCGCGGCCCTCGGTGGTGTTGATCTTCTCGCCGCGGAACATGGCGTCGCGCAGCTCGGCCACGCCGGTGGCGGCGGCGAGTTCGCGGAGCAGTTCCAGGGTGCGGTCGGTGACCAGGTGCTTCGAGTAGTCGACGAACAGGTCGCCGGCCTGCAGGGTGTAGCGCGTGCCGCGGTCGGGGTCGGCGGCGAACAGCCCGCGCAGGTGCTGGTCGCCCAGTTCCGCCCGGTGCTTCCCCAGCGCGGCCCACTGCGGGGTGCGGTCCAACGGGGTCCGGCCGTCGGCGGGGGTGTCCGGCATCGAGTGCTCCTAGCGTCGTACGGGTGCGGTTACCGGCGGGCGCGGCGGGAGGGCGGCGCCGGCCCGGCGGGTACGTGTGCGTGCGCCGGCTCCGTCGTCGGCCTCGTCCGTCCTCAACCCTATGCCCTGTTCGCGGCGGGCCACCGCCGCACCACGAGCGGTCGACGGACCGTCACTTCCTGGCCGACTGGAGGTCGAGTGCGCGCAGCACCCGGTCGGCGATCTCGGGGTCGCCGCCGGCCTCGCCGCGGGCGGCCAGCACCTCGCGGCGGGAGGCGGCGATCATCTGCTGCTCGACCGCGTGGGCCTGCCGCCACTGCTTGCCGCGGCGCTTCGCCTCCATCGCCTCCTCCTCCTCGTACTTCTCGGGGCAGAGCCGGGCCAGCCGGTCGTGCTGGCGTTCGCGGAGGCGTTCGGCGATCTCGGGCGGGAGCTGGTCCTGCTCCTCCAGTTCGGCGAGCCGGTGCAGCCCGGCCTTGGCGGCGCGCCACCACAGCTCGCGGACGGCCTTCTCGTGGGCGTCGCCGTCGCTGTCCAGGCCGAGCAGCTTGACCACGTACGGCAGCGTGAGGCCCTGCACGACCAGGGTGAACAGGACGACGCTGAAGGCGATGAAGACGATCTCGCTGCGGGCCGGGAAGTCCAGGCCGTCGTGCAGGGTGAGCGGGATGCCGAGGGCGAGCGCGACGGTGGCGACGCCGCGCATGCCGGACCACCAGAGCACCACGGTCTCGCGCCAACTGATCGGGGTGTCCTCCTCGCCGTGGCTGAGCCGCTTGGAGATCCAGGCGGCGGGCAGCAGCCAGAGCAGGCGGAGCACCACCACGGCGGCGATCACCGTCGCGGTGTCGCCGATCATGGTCTGCCAGGTGTCCTTGACGTCCTGCAGGACGGTGGAGAGCTCCAGGCCGATCAGGCCGAAGGCGACGCCGGTGATCAGGGTCTCGACGATCTCCCAGAAGGCGTTGCCGACCAGCCGGTAGGAGACCTCGTCGGCGTCGCTGGCCCGGTCGGCGAGGTAGAGCGCGCAGACCACCACGGCGAGCACGCCGGAGCCGTGCGCCTCCTCGGCCAGGACGTACGCGGCGAACGGCACCAGCAGGTTGAGCGCGACCTGCTGGGTGGGGTCGTCGAGCAGGCCGGCCAGTTTGGCGTTGGCCCAGCCGAGGCCGATCCCGACGGCGACCGCGACCAGCGCCGAGAGCAGGAACCGCTCGACCGCCCGACCCGCCGTCAGGTTGCCGTCCACGACGGCCTCGACGGCCAGCGAGTAGATGACGATCGCGGTGACGTCGTTGAACAGGCCCTCGCTCTCCAGCACCGCGGTCAGCCGCCGGGGCAGCCCGACCTCGCCGGCCACCGCGACGGCGGCGACCGGGTCGGGCGGCGAGACCAGCGCGCCGAGCGCGACCCCGGCGGCCAGCGGCGCGGCCGGCACCAGCCAGGAGAACACGCCCGCGACCACCGTGGTGGTGACCACCACCAGCGCGACGGCCAGCAGCAGGATCGACCGGATGTTGGCCTTGAAGTACCGGACCGAGGAGCGCCGGGCGACCGCGAAGATCAGCGGCGGCAGCACCAGCGGCAGGATCAGCTCCGGGTTGACCTGCACGTTGGGGATCTGCGGGATCAGCGCGAAGACCAGGCCGACCATCGTCATCAGCACCGGCTGCGGGATCCGGCTCCGGCGGGCCAGCGGCATCGTCACCACCGAGGCGAGCAGCACCAGGAAGAGCAGTGTCAGCTGGCCCACGGGGGTTCCTCTCGGCAGGCGCGGGTCGGGCCTGCTCAGCATACGTCCGCCCCCGGCCGGGCCGATTGTGTGTTTCGGCCGCTGACCAGGTAATGTTCTCCGCGTCAGCAGGCGCCGCTAGCTCAGTTGGTTAGAGCAGCTGACTCTTAATCAGCGGGTCCGGGGTTCGAGTCCCTGGCGGCGCACAGACGGTCGAAGGCCTCCCTCCGGGGAGGCCTTCGGCGTTCCTCAGGCCTCCCGCCGTTCGTTGACGCACAGCACGTTCCCGTCCAGGTCCTTGAACCAGGCGGCCCGCATGCCGTCGGCCTCGGCGACCCCGTCCAGGGTCTTCAGCCCGGGCAGGTCGTACTCCTCGAACACCACGCCGCGCCCGCGCAGCCCGGCCATCTCCGCGTCCAGGTCGGCGACCTTCCAGCTGGCCAGGGTGTGCCCGGCCTGTCCCCCGTACGGCGTCTCGTACATCCCGAACTCGGTGCCGCCACAGCGGAACACCACCTCCTCCGGGCTCTCCCGGACCGGGTCCAGCCCGAGCGTGTCGCGGTAGTACGCCACGGCCCGCCCGAGGTCCGTCACCGGGATCACCGCGGCGAGTGGAGCGTCTGCCAGCATCTCCACCACCTCCTCCTCTCCGCCCCAGGCTGACACCGCGCCCCCGCACCCGCGAGCCCCGGCGTCCACCTCCTTCGGTCTCCCCGGCCCCCCGGGGACGGCCGGAGGCCGACCACCCCCCCGGCGGTCGGCCTCGGCCCTGCTGCTGCCCGGCGGATCAGCCGAAGTAGCCGTGGAAGTTCTTCGAGAACTCGTTCCCGTTGTAGTTGTCCCAGTTGATCGACCAGGTCATCAGGCCGCGCAGGTTCGGCTGCTTGCCGGCCCGCGGGGTGTAGGAGCCGCAGCCGGTGCCCTTGGTGAGGCAGTCCAGCGCCTGGTCGACCGCGGCCGGGGCGACGTAGCCGTTGCCGGCGTAGGTGTTGGCGGGCATGCCGATCGCGAGCTGCGAGGGCTTGAGCGCCGGGAACATGTTGTTGGTGTTGCCGGCCACCGGGAAGCCGGTGAGCAGCATGTCGGTCATCGCGATGTGGAAGTCCGCGCCGCCCATGCTGTGGTACTGGTTGTCGAGGCCCATGATCGAGCCCGAGTTGTAGTCCTGGACGTGCAGCAGCGTGAGGTCGTCGCGCAGGCCGTGGATGACCGGCAGGAAGGCGCCGGCCCGCGGGTCCTGGCCGCCCCAGGGGCCGGAGCCGTAGTACTGGTAGCCGAGCTGGACGAAGAAGGTCTCGGGCGCCATGGTGAGCTGGAACTTCGCGCCGTACTTGGCCTTGAGGCTCTTCACCGCGGAGATCAGGTTGGTGATCACCGGCGTGGTGGGGTTCTTGAAGTCGGTGTCGCCGGTGTTGAGCGACAGCGAGTGGCCCTCGAAGTCGATGTCGAGGCCGTCCAGGCCCCACTTGTCGATGATCGCGGAGACCGAGTTGACGAAGTTGTCGCGGGCCGCGGTGGTGGTGAGCTGCACCTCGCCGTTCTGGCCGCCGATCGACAGCAGCACCTTCTTGCCCTTGGCCTGCTTGGCGGCGATGGCCGCCTTGAAGTCGGCGTCGGACTCGACGCCGGGGCACTCGGTGACCGGGCAGCGGTTGAAGTGGATGGTGCCGCCGGTGATGGAGTCGGGTTCGCCGAAGGCCAGGTCGATGATGTCCCAGCTGTCGGGGACGTCGGCCATCTTCAGGTAGCCGGCGCCGTTGGCGAAGCTGGCGTGCAGGTAGCCGACCAGGGCGTGGCCGCCGGGCGGCGGCGGGGTGGTCGGGCTGCTGGAGGTGCTGGGGCTCGCCGAGGTGGACGGGCTCGCGGACGTCGACGGACCGGCGGAGGTGGACGGGCTCGCCGAGGTGCTGGGCGAGGCGCTGGCGCTCTTCGACGGGGACGGCGAGGTGCTGGGCGCGCCGGGGCCGTCGAGGGAGACGTCGTCCGCGTAGTAGGTGCCCTGGCCGTACCAGCCGTGGGTGAAGACGGTGGCGGAGGTCTGGGTGGCGGTGGTGGTGAAGCTGACCGAGAGCTTCTGGAAGGCGCCGCCGGTGCCGGGCGTCCAGGTCGAGGTGCCGCCGTTGACGCCGAGGTAGACGTAGGAGCCGTTGACGTAGGCGCTGAGCGTGTACGTGGTGCTGGGGGCGACGGCGACGGTCTGGGTGCACTGGGCGGTGTCGGACCCGGACGCGGCGCCCGCGAGCGCGTACGTGCCGGTGCGGGCGTGGCCGGTGACCACGGAGCCGGTGGAGCCGGTGCAGCTCCAGGGGTTCAGGGTGCCGGACTCGAAGCCGCCGTTGACCAGGAACTCGCCGGCCGAGGCCGACCCGGCCAGGCCGAAGCTGACCGCGACGGCGCCCGCGGCCGCCACCGCCCAGGCCGTTCCGGCGGCGAGCAGCCGCTTCCTGCGGGGAGTTCGGGGAGTGTGCATGTGGGGATGCTCCTGCCTCTGTGTGGGGGACGTCCTGCTCCACCCGCCGGGCTGTGGGGTTCCCGGCCCGGGGCGTGCCGCCGCACCGGCACGCACCCTGGGAGTTGGACTAGACCACTGAACCGGCTCCGCCCGCCCCTGTCAATGCGCTCGCCACCCTCGCTCCCTGACCCCCCGTCAGCCGTTCCGCCCGTCTCCCGGACCGTCCGCGTTGCGGCGGTCGCGGGCGGGTCGAACCATGGAGTGGTGGCCGGATATCTGCGGTACCCCCATGTGCGCGGCGGGCTGCTCGCCTTCACCGCGGAGGACGACGTCTGGGCGGCCCCGCTGGGGGCGGACGGCGGGGTGGGGCGGGCCTGGCGGGTGAGCTGCGACCGGACCAGGGTGAGCCATCCGCGGCTGTCTCCGGACGGGTCGGCGCTGGCCTGGACCAGCTGGTTCGCGCTGACGCCGGAGGTGTTCACCGCGCCGGCGGCGGGCGGCGAGGCGGTCCGGCTGACGTACTGGGGCAGCCAGGACACCCGGGTGCGGGGCTGGCTGCCGAACGGCGAGGTGCTGGCGGTGACCTCGTACCACGAGCCGTTCGCGCACTACACCTGGGCGTGGGAGCTGCCGCCGGACGGTTCGCCGGGGCGCCGGATGCCGTGGGGGCCGGTCGCGGACGCGCAGGTCGGCGAAGGGTGCACGGTGCTGCTGACGGATGCCGCGCCGCACGAGCCGGCCTTCTGGAAGCGCTACCGGGGCGGGGCGACCGGCCGGCTCTGGGTGGACCACGACCTGCTGCTGCCGGGCCTGGACGGGCACCTGGCCTCGCCGATGCCGGTGGCCGCGGCGGGCGGCCCGCGGATCGCGTTCCTCTCCGACCACGAGGGCGTCGGCAACCTGTACTCGGCCCGCCCGGACGGCACCGACCTGCGCCGGCACACCGACCACGCCTCCTTCTACGCGCGCGAGGCCGCCACCGACGGCGTCCGGGTGGTCTACCAGCACGCGGGCGACCTGTGGCTGCTGGACTCGCTGGACGCCCCGGCGCCGCGCCGGCTGGAGGTGCCGCTGGGCGGGGCCCGGACCGGCCGCCGCCCGTACCAGGTGGGCACCGCGACCAACGTGAAGGACCTGGCCTGCGACGCGACCGGCCGGGCCGGGGTGCTGAACGTCCGCGGCTCGCTGTACTGGCTGACGCACCGCGACGGCCCGGCCCGGGTGCTGGCGGACACCCCGGGCGTGCGCTGCCGGCTGCCGCTGGTGCTGGGCCGGCTCGGGCAGGCGGCCTGGGTGACGGACGCCGAGGGCGAGGACGCGATCGAGCTGGCCGCGCTGCCCGCCAAGGACGGACCGGAGGACCCGCCGCCGCACCGGCGGATCGCGGCGGGCCGGATCGGCCGGGTGCTGGAGCTGGCCGCGGCCCCGGACGGCGCCCGGCTCGCGGTGGCCTGCTCGGACGGGCGGCTGCTGCTGGTGGAGACCGACGGGGGCGCGGTCACCGAGCTGGCGGCGTCCCCGTTCGGCCCGGTCTCCAGCCCGTCGTTCTCGCCGGACTCGTGCTGGCTGACCTGGTCGCAGCCGGTGGCGGGCCGGTCGCTGCGCTCGATCCGGCTGGCCCGGGTCGACCGGCCGGGGCGGACCGTCGAGGTGACCTCGGGCCGGTTCGAGGACGAGCACCCGGTGTTCACCCGGGACGGCCGGTTCCTGGTGTTCCTGTCCTGGCGGGGCTTCGACCCGGTGCACGACGTGCACACCGGCGACCTGTCCTTCCCGCTGGGCTGCCGCCCGTACCTGGTGCCGCTGGCGGCGGGCACCCCGTCACCGTTCGCCTCCCCGGCGGAGGGCCGCCCGCCGGTCGGCCTGGACCCGGAGGAGGCGGGCGGCGACGGCACCGTGCGCGTCGACGAGGAGGGGCTGGGCAAGCGGCTGGTGCCGTTCCCGGTGATCGCCTCCAAGTACTCGGCGACGGCGGCGGTGCGCGGCGGCGTGGTCTGGCTGCGCTGGCCGATCTCGGGGGCGCTCGGCCAGACCTTCGCCAATCCGGAGGACACCTCGGGCCGTCCCGCGCTGGAGTACTTCGACCTGGCCCGGGCCCGCCGCACCACCCTGGTCGAGCAGTTGGACGGCTTCGCGGTGTCGGCGGACGGCTCGGCGGTGTCGGTGTTCTCGGCGGGCGCGCTCAAGCTGTACCCGCTGGCCGCGCCGACCGCCCCGATCGCCGTCGACCTGCGCCGGATCACCCACACCGTGCACCCGGCCGCCGAGTGGCGGCAGTCCTACGCGGAGGCGTCCCGGGTGGTCGCCGACCAGTTCTGGGACCCGGGCATGTGCGGCCTGGACTGGCCCGCGCTGACCGCCCAGTACGCGCCGCTGCTGGAGCGGATCGCCTCCCCCGACGACTTCGCCGACCTGCTGCGCGAACTGCTCGGCGAGCTGGGCACCTCGCACGCGTACGTGACGCCGTCCCGGCGCGGCGAGGGCCCGGCACTGGCCCAGCAGCCGCTGGGCCTGCTGGGCGCGAACGCGCACCGGGCCCCGGACGGCCGCTGGCTGCTCGACCGCGTCCTGCCCGGCGAGTCCTCCGACCCCAAGGCCCGGGCCCCGCTGGCCGGCCACGGCCTGCGCGACGGCGCGGAGCTGCTCGCCGTGGACGGCCGCCCGCCGGACCCGGTGCGCGGGCCCGCCCCGCTGCTGGCCGGGACGGGCGGCAGTACCGTCGAACTGACGGTCCGCCAGGACGGGCGGACCCGGCGGCTCGCCGTCACCCCGCTCACCGACGAGCGGCCGATCCGCTACCAGGACTGGGTGGCCCGGCGGCGGCAGCTGGTGCGGGAGTTCGGCGGCGGCGCCTGCGGCTACCTGCACATCCCGGACCTGGGCGGCTCGGGCTGGGCCCAGTTCAACCGCGACCTGCGCTCCGAACTCGCCCTCCCCGCCCTGGTGCTGGACGTCCGCGGGAACGCCGGCGGCAACGTCTCCGAACTGGTCCTGGAGAAGCTCCACCGCCGGGTCCTGGCCTGGGACTTCACCCGCGGCCGGGAGCCGGTCCGCTGGCCCCGGGACGCGCCGCGCGGCCCCGTGGTCGCGCTCGCCGACCAGGCCACCAGCTCGGACGGCGACGTCATCATCACCGCCATCAAGGAACTCGCCCTCGGCCCGGTCGTCGGCACCCGCACCTGGGGCGGCGTGGTCGGCATGACGGGGCGGCACGCGCTGGGCGACGGCACCCAGATCTCCGTGCCCAAGAACGCCTCCTGGTTCACCGGCGGCATCGGCTTCGGCGTGGAGAACCACGGCGCCGACCCCGACGTCGAGGTGGTCCGCACCCCCCGCGACTGGGCCCGCGGCGACCACACCGACCTCGCCGCCGCCGTCACCCTCGCCCTCGACCTCCTCACCACCGCCCCGCCCGCCGCGCCCCCTCCCCCGGCCGCCCCCCGCCCCGACCTCCGCCGCCCCCCGCTGCCCCCGCGCACCGCCTGACGGCCCGTCACGGCCCGTCACGGCCCGTCACGGCCGGAACGCCGGTGCCCCGGGCGGGGTACCGGCGTTCCGCGGCGGGGCGGTCAGCCCCAGGGGTCGCCCTCGGACGTCATGTCCTCGGCGGCCTCGCGGTCGGCGCGCTCCTGCCGGATGCGGCTCTCGGCGTCGTCGCGGGCGCGTTCGGCCCGGTCCCCGAAGGCGTCGGCGGCCTCGTCGTGGGCGAGGGCGGCCCGGTCGGCCGTGTCGGCGGCCGGGCGGGCGGCCTGGTGGCGGAACCTGTCGAAGATGCCCATGTCTCCTCCTGGGTGCGTGGACGACGGGCTCCGTCCACCGTGCCACCGGCCCGGGCGGGGCGCACCCGGGCCACCGGGGCCGTCGCCGTTCGGGGTCCGGAGGAGGGACGTTCGGCCCCGGTGGGTCGCGGCCAACGGCCGTGTCCGGCGGGGGGTCGCGGGGCGGAGGCTGGAGGGGTCGAGCCGGTCCCGGCAGCGCCGCCGGGGCACACCGTTGCCGCACCCCGAGAGGTGAGCACGCCATGTCCCGCGAACCGTCCGTCGAGACCGGTGCCCCCGGCACCCCGGAAGCAGCCGTCGACCTCCTGGTCGGCAACGCGCAGCAGGCGCTGCGCGCGTACGCCTCCTTCACCCAGGAGCAGGTGGACCGGATCGTGAAGAAGGCCTCGCTGGCCGCGTTGGCCGCGCACACCCGGCTGGCGGCGCTGGCGGTGGAGGAGACCGGGCGCGGCGTGTTCGAGGACAAGGCCGTGAAGAACGTCTTCGCCTGCGAGAACGTCACCCACGTGATGGGCCGGATGAAGACGGTGGGGGTGGTGCGCCGGGACGAGATCGACGGGATCGTCGAGATCGCCGAGCCGGTGGGCGTGGTCGCGGGCGTGACGCCGGTGACCAACCCGACCTCGACCACGATCTTCAAGGCGCTGATCGCGCTGAAGACCCGCAATCCGATCGTGTTCGGCTTCCACCCGGCGGCGCAGCGCTGTTCGGCGGAGGCGGCCCGGATCGTCCGGGACGCGGCGGTCGCGGCGGGCGCCCCGGAGCACTGCGTGCAGTGGATCGAGCAGCCGTCGACGGCGGCGACGGGCGCGCTGATGAAGCACGAGGGGGTGGCGACGATCCTGGCCACCGGCGGCAACTCGATGGTGCGGGCGGCCTACTCGTGCGGGAAGCCGGCGCTGGGCGTGGGCGCGGGCAACGTCCCGGCGTACGTGGAGAAGAGTGCGGACCTGGAACGCGCGGTGAACGACATCGTGCTGTCGAAGTCCTTCGACAACGGCATGATCTGCGCGTCCGAGCAGGCGGTGATCCTGGACGCCGAGGTGTACGGCGCGGCGCTGGCGGAGTTCCGGAAGCTGAAGGCGCACCTGGCGACGCCGGAGCAGAAGGCGCTGCTGGAGCGGCACCTGTTCGGGGTCGGCGAGGGGGTGGACTGCGCGGGGGCGAAGCTGAACGCGGCGGTGGTCGGGCAGTCGGCGGCGGCGGTCGCGGCGGCGGCGGGCTTCGAGGTGCCGGAGGACACCTCGGTGATCCTGGCCGAGGTCGGCGGGGTCGGCGAGGAGGAGCCGCTGACCCGGGAGAAGCTCTGCCCGGTGCTGGCGGTGCTGCGCGCGGACGACCGCCCGCAGGGCCTGGAACTCGCCACGCGGATGGTGGAGTTCAACGGCCTGGGGCACTCGGCGGCGGTGCACAGCGAGGACGCGGCGTTCGTCGAGGAGTTCGGCGCGGCGGTGCGGGCCTGCCGGATCATCTGGAACGCGCCGAGTTCGCAGGGCGGCATCGGCGACGTCTACAACGCGTTCCTGCCCTCGCTGACGCTGGGGTGCGGCAGTTACGGGCACAACTCGGTGTCGGGCAACGTGTCGGCGCTGAATCTGATCAACATCAAGCGGATCGGGCGGCGCAACACCAACATGCAGTGGTTCAAGGTGCCGCCGAAGATCTTCTTCGAGCGCAACTCGATCACGTACCTGGCCGACATGCGCGGCGCCCGCAAGGTCGTCGTGGTGACGGACCGGACGATGGTGGAGATCGGGCACCTGGACCGGATCCGGGACGTGCTGTCCCGGCGCACCGAGCCGGTCGAGGTGCGGGTGGTGGACTTCGTGGAGCCCGAGCCGAGCATCGCCACCGTGGAGAAGGGCGCGGAGCTGATGCGCGCCTTCGAGCCGGACACCGTCGTGGCGCTGGGCGGCGGTTCGCCGATGGACGCGGCGAAGGTGATGTGGCTGCTGTACGAGCACCCGGAGGTGGAGTTCGCGGACCTGAAGGAGAAGTTCTTCGACATCCGCAAGCGCGCCTTCGCCTTCCCGGACCTGGGCGAGAAGGCCAAGCTGGTGTGCATCCCGACCACCTCGGGCACCGGCAGCGAGGTGACCCCGTTCGCGGTGATCACCGACCCGGCCACCGGCCAGAAGTTCCCGCTGGCGGACTACGCGCTGACCCCGACGGTGGCGATCGTCGACCCGGCGCTGACCACGCACCTGCCGAGGGCGGTGACGGCGGACTCCGGCTTCGACGCGCTGACGCACTGCATCGAGACGTACGTGTCGGTGTACGCCAACGACTTCACCGACGGCCTGGCGCTGCAGGGCATCCGGCTGGTCTTCGAGAACCTGGAGGCGGCGGTCGTCGACGGGCCGAACGCGCCGGTGGCGCGGGAGAAGATGCACAACGCGGGCACGATCGCGGGCATGGCCTTCGGCTCGGCCTTCCTGGGCGTGGTGCACGCGATGGCGCACACCCTGGGCGCGACCTTCCACGTGGCGCACGGGCGGACCAACGCGCTGCTGCTGCCGCACGTGATCCGCTACAACGGGGCGGCGCCGGCCAAGGTGACCAGCTGGCCCAAGTACCGGGCGTACGTGGCCCCGGAGCGCTACCGGCAGATCGCCCGGATGCTGGGACTGCCCGCCGGGACGCCCGAGCAGGGCGTGGCGTCGCTGGCCGCGGCGGTCGAGGAGCTGCGCGAGAAGGTCGGCATCCCGCGCTCGTTCAAGGAGGCCGGGGTGGACGAGGCGGCGTTCCTGGCGGCGCTGCCGCAGCAGGCGATGAACGCCTACGAGGACCAGTGCGCGCCGGCCAACCCGCGGATGCCGATGCTCGCGGACATGCGGCGGCTGATGACCCAGGCCTACTACGGCGACCAGAGCTGAGAAGGGACACCCGAAATGACCACCTCGCAGCAGCACCCCACCGCGTCCGCGCCGACCGGGGCCTGGGACGGCTTCAAGGGCGGCCTGTGGCGGGACGCGATCGACGTCCGCGACTTCATCCAGCAGAACTACACCCCGTACGAGGGCGACGGCTCCTTCCTGGCGGGCCCGACCGAGCGGACCACCGGGCTCTGGGCGAAGATCACCGCGCTGTTCCCGGCCGAGCGCGCCAAGGGCGTCCTGGACGTCTCGTACGACACGCCCTCGACCATCACCTCGCACGCCCCCGGCTACATCGACCGGGACAGCGAGCTGATCACCGGCCTGCAGACCGACGCCCCGCTGAAGCGGGCGATCATGCCGAACGGCGGCTGGCGGATGGTCGCGGGGGCGCTGGAGACCTACGGCTACCCGGTCGACCCGGAGCTGGAGAAGATCTTCACGGTCCACCGCAAGACCCACAACGCGGGCGTCTTCGACGCCTACACCCCGGAGATCCGGGCCGCCCGCAAGGCCGGCATCGTCACCGGCCTGCCGGACGCCTACGGGCGCGGCCGGATCATCGGCGACTACCGGCGGGTCGCGCTGTACGGCGTGGACCGGCTGATCGAGGCCAAGCGGGAGGAGAAGGCGTCGCTGGACGCCGCGCCGACCGACCCGCGCGCGCTGGAGGAGACCATCCGCGAGCGCGAGGAGCTGGCCGAGCAGATCCGCGCGCTGGGCGAGCTGAAGACGATGGCGCTGGGCTACGGCCACGACGTCTCCGGACCGGCCCGGGACGCCCGGCAGGCGATCCAGTGGCTGTACCTGGCCTACCTGGCGGCGGTGAAGGAGCAGAACGGCGCGGCGATGTCGCTCGGCCGCACCTCGACCTTCCTGGACGTCTTCCTCGAACGGGACATCGCCGAGGGCCGGCTCACCGAGAGCGCGGCCCAGGAGCTGGTCGACGACTTCATCGTCAAGCTGCGGATCGTCCGCTTCCTGCGCACCCCCGAGTACGACGAGCTGTTCTCCGGCGACCCGACCTGGGTCACCGAGTCGATCGGCGGCATCGGCACCGACGGCCGCCCGCTGGT
Source organism: Kitasatospora sp. NPDC088391 (assembly GCF_044753345.1). NCBI lineage: Bacteria > Bacillati > Actinomycetota > Actinomycetes > Kitasatosporales > Streptomycetaceae > Kitasatospora > Kitasatospora sp. NPDC088391. Next base: position 83,954 of record NZ_JBIVNB010000015.1, on the reverse strand, counting down.
CACCCGCACCTCGTTCCGGTACCTGCAGACCCTGTACAACCTGGGCCCGGCGCCGGAGCCGAACATGACGGTCCTCTGGTCGCCGAAGCTCCCGCAGGGCTTCAAGGAGTTCTGCGCCCGGGTGTCGATCGACACCTCCAGCGTGCAGTACGAGTCGGACGAGCTGATGCGCCCGCGCTTCGGCGACGACACCGCGATCGCCTGCTGCGTCTCCGCGATGGAGGTCGGCAAGCAGATGCAGTTCTTCGGCGCCCGGGTCAACCTCGCCAAGACGCTGCTCTACGCGATCAACGGCGGCCGGGACGAGAAGTCCGGCGCCCAGGTCGGCCCGGCCACCGGCGCGCTCACCTCCGAGGTGCTGGACTACGACGAGGTGCTGGCCCGCTTCGACCTGCAGATGGAGTGGCTGGCCGAGACGTACGTCCACGCGCTGAACGTCATCCACTACATGCACGACAAGTACGCGTACGAGCGCCTGGAGATGGCCCTGCACGACCGCGCGGTGCGCCGCACCATGGCCTGCGGCATCGCCGGCCTGTCGGTCGCCGCGGACTCGCTCTCCGCGATCAGGTACGCGACGGTGCGGCCGGTGCGCGACGCGACCGGCCTCGCCGTGGACTACACCGTCGAGGGCGAGTACCCGGCGTACGGCAACAACGACGACCGGGCCGACGAGCTCGCGGTGTGGCTGGTCGAGGAGTTCATGAGGAAGGTGCGCAGGCACCCGACCTACCGGAACGCCGAGCACACCCAGTCGGTGCTGACCATCACCTCGAACGTGGTGTACGGCAGGAAGACCGGCGCCACCCCGGACGGCCGCCGGGCCGGCGAGCCGTTCTCGCCGGGCGCGAACCCGATGAACGGCCGCGACGCCCACGGCTACGTGGCGAGCGCCCTGTCGGTGGCGAAGCTGCCGTACGACGCGGCGCAGGACGGCATCTCGCTGACCAACACCGTCACGCCCGACGCGCTGGGCCGCACCCCCGAGGAGCGGGTGCGCAACCTGGCGGGCGTGCTGGACGGGTACACCGCGGTCGGCGGGTTCCACATGAACGTCAACGTGCTGAACCGGGAGACCCTGCTCGACGCGATGGAGCACCCGGAGGAGTACCCGCAGCTGACCATCCGGGTCAGCGGCTACGCGGTCAACTTCGTCCGGCTGACCAGGGAGCAGCAGCTCGACGTCCTGGGCCGCACCTTCCACGGCTCGCTCTGACCCCCCGACAGGTCCCAGGAGGCACCGCCATGACCGTCATGCTCCCCGCCGAACTCCCGGTGGGCCCGGCCGCCGGCGGGTCGGTGCACTCCTGGGACCTGTCGACGGGTGTCGACGGCCCCGGCACCCGGTTCGTGGTCTTCCTCGCCGGGTGCCCGCTGAACTGCCTGTACTGCCACAACCCCGACACCATGCGGATGCGCAACGGCAGGCGCACCGGCGCGGACGAGGTGGTCGCCGAGGCGTCGAAGTACACCGCGTTCATCCGGGCGGCGGGCGGCGGCGCCACCGTCAGCGGCGGCGAGCCGCTGCTGCAGCCCGGGTTCAGCGGCGAGCTGTTCCACCGCTTCAAGCACGAACTCGGCCTGCACACCGCGCTGGACACCTCGGGCTTCCTCGGCGCCCGGGCGGGCGACGCGCTGCTCGCCGACGTCGACCTGGTGCTGCTCGACATCAAGTCCTGGGACAAGCGCCTCTACCGGAAGGTCACCGGGCAGCGGCTGGACCCGACCCTGGACTTCGCCCGCCGGCTGGCCGACCTCGGCAAGGAGGTGTGGATGCGCTTCGTGCTGGTGCCCGGCCTGACCGACCCGGTGGAGAACGTCGACGGGGTGGCCGCGTTCGCCGCCTCGCTGGGCAACGTCTCCCGGGTCGACGTGCTGCCCTTCCACAAGCTCGGCGCGGCCAAGTGGGCGGCGCTGGGGCGGGAGTTCACCCTCGCCGACACGCCGGTGCCGACCGCCGGGCAGGTGCGGGCCGCGCGCGAGCTCTTCGCCGCGCACGGCCTGCACGCCGTCTGACCGGGCGTCAGCCCGAGAGCGAGGCCGTGCCGGTCTCCAGGTGGCCGGTGAAGCGCTGCGACCAGCCGGCGTCGCCGCTGACGGTGACCGTGAAGTCGTACCAGCCGTTGGTGTAGGCGGCCGCGTTGAAGTAGTCGGAGGTGTTGGCGCCGGCCGCGACGGTGTACGTCCACGGGCCGTCGGAGCGGTAGTTGGTGGAGGTGATGGTGAAGGTCACCGGGGCGGTGCCGGTGTTGGCGAGCTTGAACCAGACCGCGAGCTTGCCGGTGTCCGGGGCGGGCGCGTAGGTGACGGTGACGGCGGCGTCCTTGCCGGACTTGGTGGCGTCGCCGGTGAAGCGGCGCAGGAAGCGGTTGGGGCCGACCACCGTCAGGTCGTACTTGCCGGCGCCGTAGTTGGTGCCGCAGTTGAAGAAGTCGCTGGTGGCCGCGGACGGGTCGACGGTGTACTGCCACGGGCCGCCGGAGCGGTAGGCGTTGGCGTAGGCCGCGAAGTGGGTGCCCGCGGTGCCCTGGTTGGCCATCGCGATCCACACCTTCATGACGCCGCCGGAGCCGAACTCCAGGTGGTCCAGGTTGGCGACCGGCTGGTACGGCAGGGCGCGGGCCGGGCGGGTGCCCGACTCCTGGACCGGCAGCTGGTTGTTGACGGGTGCCGGGTTGGGCAGCGGGCCGCAGGCGGCCAGGCCGATGGTCTGCGAGGTGTCGGGCAGCGCGGGCATCCCGTACACCGGGTTGGCGAAGTCGAACATGCCGGTCAGGTCGCCGGTCACCTTGCGGCGCCAGGCCGAGATGTTCGGGGTGGTGGCGGGCTTGCCGACGGCGGCGGTCCAGCGCTCCAGGAAGCGCAGCACCGAGGTGTGGTCGGAGGTCTCCGAGGAGACCCAGCCGCCGCGGCTCCACGGCGAGACGGCGATCATCGGGACCCGGAAGCCCAGGCCGATGTTGACGCCGTTGTAGAACTCGCCGGCGGTGCCGGCCGGGGCGGCGGGCGGCGGGACGTGGTCGAAGAAGCCGTCGTTCTCGTCGTAGTTCAGGAACATGATCGAGGAGTTGAAGACGTTCGGGTCGGCGTTCAGCGCGTCCATCACGTTGTGGACGAAGTGCGCGCCGTCCGCCGGGGTGGCGTACGGGTGCTCGGAGGACGCCTGGTCGGGGACGATCCAGGAGACCTGGGGCAGCGTCCCGGCCAGCACGTCGGCCTTGATCGCGGCGACGATGTCGTCCGGGGTCCTGCCGGTCACCTTCGGGACCGAGCCCATGCCCTTGACCGCGAGCGGGCTGCCCGCCGGGGCGGAGGCGAACTGGGTGAAGTAGGCGAGCGCGTTGTCGCCGTAGTTGTCGGCGGCGTTCTGGTAGACCTTCCAGCTGACGCCCGCGTTCTCCAGCGCCTCGGCGAAGGTCTGCCACTTCAGGCCGGACTCGTCGCCGCCGTCGTAGGCGGGGCCGCCGGCCGCGCCCGCCGGGTCGATCTGGCCGGACCAGTGGTAGGTGCGGTTCGGGCCGGTCGCCGAGATCACCGAGCAGTGGTAGGCGTCGTTGACCGTCCAGTTGTCGGCCAGCGCGTAGTGGAACGGGATGTCGGCCCGGGTCAGGTAGCCCATGGTGCGGACGTTGCCCTTGGCGGCGACCCAGGAGTCCAGCTTGCCGCTGTTCCACGCCTTGTGCTGGTCGCTCCAGCCGTGCGCGAGGTCGCCGTTGCACTGGGCCAGCCGCTCCGGGTCGGCGCCGCCGGCCGGCTTGGTGGCGGAGAACTGCCACGGGTACTGCCGGCTCAGCACGTTCGGCTGGTTGAACACGCTGTAGCCGCCGGAGAGTTGGATGGTGGCGCGGTCCGCGAAGCCGCGCACGCCCTTCAGCATCCCGAAGTAGTGGTCGAAGCTGCGGTTCTCCTGCATCAGGATCACGATGTGCTTCGCGTCCGCGAGCGTGCCGGTGGCGCTCGGCCCCGCCGCCGCGGCCGTCTCGCCGCCGGCCGCCGCGGCGGTGCCCGCGACCGCCGCCCCGGCCGCCGCGCTCGCCGACAACGCCATGAACTTCCTACGACTCAGCCCTGCCATGGTGACCCGCCCGTCCGATCGGCCGCTGTGATGTTGTCCAGACACCTTTGATGTCGGACCGCCGAGCATCCTCACCCACCGGGGGCCGCATGGCCATGGGCGCGCAGCAAGGATTCGGTGAGTGTTCACCGCGGACGGGCCGGGCGGACGCGGGGTGAACGGGCGGGGCGTCAGTCCTGCACGGAGATGCCCAGGGCCTGGGCGAACCGGGGTGCGAGGTCCAGCAGTTGGGGCGTCGAGACGATCGCGCCGCGCAGTCCGAGGTGGCCGTCCGGCAGGTCCAGCCGGGCGGCCCGGCGCAGGTCGGCGTTCTTCAGGACGGCCCCGCGCAGCCGGACCTCCTCCAGCGTGCTGCCGGGGAAGGAGACGTCGGTCAGCTTGGCTTCGGCGAGGTCGACGTCCCGCAGCAGGCAGTCCTCGAACACCACGTCGCGCAGCACCGCGCCGCGCAGGTTGACCGATTCCAGCTTGCACTGCCGGAACACCGTGCGGCGGACCGCCGAGCCGTACGCGGAGACGCCCGCCAGCACGCACCCCTCGACCTCGGTGTCCTGCCACTCGCTCTCCGCGAGGTCGACGCCGACCAGCCGCCCGCCCTGCATCCACACCTCGTTGAACGAGGCCCGGCGCAGCCGCGCCTCCTCGGCCCGGACGGCGGTGAAGGCGCACTCCAGGAACTGCGCGCCGCCGAACTGGCCGGTCAGCGCGAGGTCGTCGAAGTGCACGGTGTCGTAGCGGGCGTCGGCCCGCAGCGGGCCGGTGTGGCGCTGCAGCAGGTGGGCGTGGGGCAGGTCTTCCAGGCGCACGGTCAACTCCGGTTCGCGGACAGGGTGATGCCGACGGCGACGGCGAGCGCCACCAGGGCGCCGGCGATCGGCACACCGGCGTCCCCGGCCAGGGTCGCAGCCAGCACCGACAGCGCGGCCAGCGGCAGGATCAGCTGGGCGGCGCCGCGCTTGTGGTGGCGGGAGTGCAGCGCCCAGACGGTGAACAGGAACAGCGCGGTGGGCACGGTGACGGCGGCGGCCGCGGCCCGGTCCGAGAGGTGCGCGGCGCCGACGGCGTGCTCGACCGCGACCTCCAGGCCGCCGCCGACCGCCGCGGCCGAGGCGAACACCACGAAGTGGCCGTAACCCCAGGGCAGCGCCTGCCGGTTGGTGCGCAGCACGTGGTGCACGTCGTCGGCGAAGTAGATCCACCAGGCGCCGAAGCAGATCAGCAGGCCGCCGGCCGCGATCGGCAGCAGTTCGGCGACGGCCCGGTGCTCGTCCAGCGCGGTCTGGATCGCGACGGTGGCGGCGGCCACCGTCTCGCCGAGCACGATGATGGTGAACAGGCCGTAGCGCTCGACGATGTGGTGGCGGTGCCAGGGCGTCGGGTTGTCCTTCTCGGCCCAGGCGGGCACGGCGAGTTCGGCCAGCACGCCGACCGGGAACAGCGGGCCCTGCCAGCCGTGCGGCAGGAACAGCAGCACCACCCAGAAGACCTGGACGGCGGTGATCCCGGCGGCGTAGCGCAGCGCGCAGGTGCGGCCGGGCCCGGCCTCGCCGCGGGCGGCGCGCAGCCACTGGGTGACCATGGCCAGGCGCATCAGCACGTAGCCGGCCACGCCGAGGGCGAGGTCCTGGTCCTCGAAGATCCGCGGCACCCCGGCGGCGAGCACCAGGACGCCGGTGATCTGCACCAGGGTGGTGAGCCGGTAGGGCACGTCGTCGACGTCGTAGGCGGAGGCGAACCAGGTGAAGTTCATCCAGGCCCACCAGATCGCGAAGAACGCCATGGTGTAGCCGACCAGGGCGTGGCCGACGTGGCCCTCGGCGAGGGAGTGCGCGAGTTCGCGGCCGGCCTGGGCGATGGCCACCACGAAGCACAGGTCGAAGAACAGTTCCAGCGGGGTGGCGACCCGGTGGGCCTCGCCCCGGTCGCGGGCCAGCATCCGGCGGACCGGACGGTAGCGGTCGGGGGCGGCGGTCATCGGCCTGCCTTCGGTGCGGGGCCGCGCCGCGGGGGCGGGCGCGGACGGGGGTTCGGACGGGGGTTCGGACGGGTTCGGACGGGGTCAGGCGGGGCCGGACGGGGTTTCGGGCGCGGGAGGGGTTCGGACACCGCGATCCTGGCAGTCCGGGGGCGGTGGCGCACGCACCGTGCCCGGCACGCCGGTTGGCGCGGGCCGGGCCGATCCGGGCGTCCGTCAGGCAGAGTTGACGCCGCTGTGCGCGAACCGGGTGACAGCGGGGCCGAATCGCGGGGGCGGCGCGGGCGGTTCGGCCCGGCCGCCCCGTCCGGGCCGCTACATTCCTCCCGGAAGAAGGACGACACGGGCGCTTCGCGGACAACGCGGAAGGTCAAGGAGGACGGCGCGGACACGGGGGCGGGCTCGCCGCGGCTCCCCGGGTCCGACCACCCGGGCTCCTCGTGATCACCGCGCTGTCCGGCAGCGCGCGCCCCGCGGCGCGGACGGGCGTCCGCCCGGTCGGACCAGCCCCGCTCGCCCGGACCTCCCCGGCCCGCTGTGATGACCGCATGCGCACAGTCGGGCACCGAGGGCATCGGGGGCGGTCGTGAACTGGGTCGACGTGATGGTCCTGGTCGGCATGCTGCTGCTCACCGCGGGCGGCATGTACCTGGTGCAGCGGCACGCCTCCGTCCCGGCCCGGGAGAGCTGCAACGACGTGGCCGGGTTCATCTTCGCCGCGGTCGGCGCGTTCTACGCGGTGCTGGTGGCCTTCGTGGTGATCGTGGTGTGGGAGAACGCCTCGACGGCGAAGGCCGCCACCTTCGAGGAGGCCGACGAGCTGGCGGGCGTGTACTGGATGGCCCGGCAGCTGCCGCTGCCGCAGGGCGCGGCGCTGGAGGGGCTGACGCTGGACTACGCGCACGCCGTGGTCGGCACCGAGTGGCGGGAGATGGCCGACCACCGGAGCGACCCGGCCGCGACCGCGCTGATGTACCGCATCCGGGAGACCGCGCTGGCCTTCGAGCCGGACGGCGACCGGCAGACGGTGCTCTACGAGAACCTGGTGCAGCACGTGGACGGCCTGGCCGGGAAGCGCCGGGCCCGGCTGAACATGATCGCGGACTCGGTGCCGCCGCTGCTCTGGGCGGCGCTGATCGCCGGCGCGGTGGTGACCATCGCCTTCACCTTCCTGTTCGGCCTCTCCAACACCTGGGCGCACCTGGCGATGGTGCTCAGCCTGGCCGGGCTGATCGGCCTGTCGCTGATCGCCGTGAAGGAGATGAACTACCCGTTCGACGGGGCGAATTCGGTGCGACCGACGGCCTTCGAGGTGTTCCTGAACCGGCTGCCGCCGCCGCGCTGAGCCCGGCCGGGCGGGCGGCCCGGCCCCGGCCCGGCGGGTGCGCCGCGTGGCCGGGTGGTCACGATTCGGCGGTTCGGGCCGGTCCGTGTAATGTTCTCCGGGTCAGCAGGCGCCGCTAGCTCAGTTGGTTAGAGCAGCTGACTCTTAATCAGCGGGTCCGGGGTTCGAGTCCCTGGCGGCGCACAGACGGTCGAAGGCCCCTCGCGGAAGCGGGGGGCCTTCGGCGTTCCCGGAGCCCGCGGGCGGCGGCCGGGAAACCCGGTTTCACCGCAGGTCGGGGAGCGTGTAGTGTTCTCTCCGTCAGCAGGCGCCGCTAGCTCAGTTGGTTAGAGCAGCTGACTCTTAATCAGCGGGTCCGGGGTTCGAGTCCCTGGCGGCGCACAGACGGTCGGAAGCCCCTCGCGGAAGCGGGGGGCTTCCGGCGTTTCCGGGCCATGTCCCCGTGCGGGGTCCGCTCGTTGAGGAGGGGGAGGGAACGAAACCAAGCAGGATTTAAAGATCGTCTTAGGAAAAATGGGACATAGTTCCCTAACATCTGACAAGTCGATCAGTCAGGCTGACGAGGTTCCGTCTCCTCGTCCCCCAGTGAGCAGCCCGTCCGGGGCCTGCGGGAAGGTCTCCGTTGCCTCGAAAACCTCGTGAGCGCAGGAAGCGGACCGGCTGGCGCAGGCTGATACCCACCTGGCGGGTCACCCTGCTCGGCCTGGCCGGCTCCACCGTGCTGGGGATCGGGCTGTTCGTGCTCGGCATCGCCCTGGTGAAGGTGCCGGACGCGCACGCCACCGCCACCGCGCAGTCCAACACCTGGCTCTACTCGGACGGCTCGCTGCTGGCCCGCACGGGGCAGACCAACCGGCAGAACGTCCCGCTGGACAAGGTCTCCCCCGCCGCGCAGCACGCCGCGCTGGCCGCCGAGGACCGCAACTTCTACTCCGAGGGCGCCGTCAACTTCAAGGGCATGGCCCGGGCCGCCTTCAACACCGCCTCCGGGGGTTCCACCCAGGGCGGCTCCACGATCACCCAGCAGTACGTGAAGAACGCGTACCTGAACCAGAAGCAGACCGTCACCCGGAAGGTGAAGGAGGTGTTCATCGCGATCAAGGTGGACGCCACCGAGAGCAAGGACGACATCCTCTCCGCCTACCTGAACACCTCGTACTACGGGCGCGGCGCGTACGGCGTCCAGGCCGCGGCGCAGGCGTACTTCGGGGTGGACGCGAGCCAGCTGACCGCCGCCCAGGGCGCCTACCTGGCGACGCTGCTGAACGCGCCGAGCGCCTACGACGTGTCCTCCGCCACCGAGACCGGCAAGCAGCGGGCGGTGGCGCGCTGGAACTACGTGATGGACGGCATGGTCGCGAAGAAGTGGCTGGACCCGGAGGAGCGGCGCAACACCGCCTTCCCCGAGGTGCAGGCGCCGAAGTCCGCGCCCGGCCTGTCCGGGCAGGCCGGGTACCTGGTGGCCGCGGCCACCTCGTACCTGACCGACCACGGGATCGTGTCGGACGCGCAGCTCGCCCAGGGCGGCTACACCATCACGCTGACCGTCGACTCCGGGAAGCAGCGGCAGCTGCAGGACGCGGTGCAGTCGCAGCTGACCGACAGCCTGAAGCCGGACACCCGCAAGGTGGACGCGGCGGCGCAGGCCGGCGCGGTCTCGGTCGACCCGGCGACCGGGCAGGTGCTGGCGCTGTACGGCGGCGCCGACGCCACCAAGCACTGGGTCGACAACGCCACCCGCACCGACTACCAGGCGGGCTCGACCTTCAAGGCGATCGCGCTGGCCGCCGCCCTGGAGTCGGGGGCGCGCACCCAGTACGGCGAGCGGATCACCGCCGACACCGTGTACGACGGCACCAACCGGCGGGCGGTGCGCGGCGCCAAGGGCACTCCGTACGCCCCGCCGAACGAGGGCGAGCGCTCGTACGGGCAGATCTCGCTGCAGCAGGCCACCGACTGGTCGGTGAACACGGCGTTCGCGCAGCTCGCCCAGGACACCGGGCTGGACAAGGTCCGGGCCACCGCAGTGGCGCTCGGCCTGCCCGCCGACACGCCGGGGCTCGCCCCGGTCGCGTCGATCCCGCTCGGCACCGCCACGCCCAGCGTGCTGCAGATGGCCGGGGTGTACGCCGCCCTCGACAACGACGGCCGGCAGATCACCCCGTGGCTGGTGAAGACGCTGGCGCACGGCGGCGAGCAGGTCCAGCTGCCCGGGCACGAGGCCACCCAGGCGGTGTCCAAGGACACCGCGCGGGCCACCACCGCGATCCTCCGCGGCGTGGTCGACGACCCGGGCGGCACCGGCTACCGGGCCGCCGCGCTGAACCGGCCGGTGGCCGGCAAGACCGGCACCTCGGACGAGTCCCGGTCGGTCTGGTTCGCCGGGTACACGCCCGAGCTGGTCACCGTGGTCGGCCTGTTCGGGCAGGAGCCGGGCAGCGGCAAGCAGATCGGCCTGGACGGGGTCGGCGGCGCGGGCAGCGCGGCCGGCGGCAAGTTCCCGGCCCAGATCTGGACGGCCTACATGAAGGCCGCGCTGTCCGGGCAACCGGTCGGCGACTTCCCCGGGACGAGCCGGTCCTCGTCCGCGGGCTCCTCGGCGGGCACGCCGAGCAGCCCGGCCGCGCCCAGCCAGAGCCCGTCCGCGGCCGCCACCGACCCCGCCACCGGTCGGCCCGGCGACGGGGGCACCGACACGGCCACCGGCACGCCCAGCCCGCGGCCGACCGGGGACGGCGCCTCCCGGCCGACCCGCAGCCCGTCGGCGCGGCCCACCGGCGGCGCGAGCCGGACGCCGAGCGCGCCGGCCGAGTCCGGGATCGGCGGGGTCGGCGGGGTTCTCGGCGGCCAGCAGCAAACCGAGGGTTAGCACCTTACGGCGGAGGGGTCCGAGCTGGCACAATGCGGCGGTGCGCAGCAGCTCGGACCCCTCCGCCGTCCCCGTGGACGCCCCCGCCCCCTCCCCCGCCGCCGTTCCGGCGCCCACCGCCGCCGGGCCCGCCCCGGCCCGGCGGGCCGCGACGGTCGGCCTGGCGCTGGCCCTGGTCTCCGCGGTCGCCTTCGGCGGGTCCGGGACGGCCGCCAAACCGCTGATCGAGGCCGGGCTGTCGCCCGCCCACACCGTCTGGCTGCGGGTGGCCGGCGCGGCCCTGGTGCTGCTGCCGGTCGCCTGGCGGCACCGGGACGCGGTGCTGCGCCGGCCCGGGGTGCTGTTCGGCTTCGGCCTGCTGGCCGTCGCGGGCGTGCAGGCCTGCTACTTCGCGGCGATCTCCCGGATCCCGGTGGGCGTGGCGCTGCTGATCGAGTACCTGGGGCCGCCGCTGCTGATCGGGTACGTCCGGCTGGTGCAGCGGCGGCACGTCCCGCGCCGGGCGATGGCCGGGGCGGGCGTCGCGGTGGCCGGCCTGGCCTGCGTGGTCGAGGTCTGGAACGGCCTGGGCTTCGACGCGCTCGGCGTCCTGTTCGCGCTCGGCGCGGCCTGCTGCCAGGTCGGCTACTTCGTCCTCGCCGACGCGGGGCGGCGCGGCGAGCGGCCGGTCGACCCGCTGGCGGTCTCCGCGTACGGGCTGCTGATCGGCGCCGTCCTGCTCACCGCCTTCACCCGCCCCTGGCAGGCCGACTGGTCACTGCTCGGCCGCGCCGTCACCATGAACGGCCACCAGCTCCCGGCCCTGCTCCCCGCCCTCTGGATGGTCCTGGTCGCCACCGTCCTCGCCTACCTCACCGGCGTGGTCTCCGTGCAGTACCTCTCCCCGCCGGTCGCCGGCGTGGTCGCCAACCTGGAGGCCGTGGTCGCCACCGTCCTCGCCTGGTTCCTCCTCGGCGAACACCTCGGCACCCCCCAACTCCTCGGCGGCGCCCTCGTCCTGGCCGGCGCCTTCGCCGCCCAGTCCGCGAGCCGCTCCTAGCGGGCCGTCAGGCCGGGAGGGTCTCGCGGTGCGGGGCGAGGGCGGGGCCGGTGGTGGTGGCGACGAACTCGGTGATGCGGTAGGCGGCGGCGCCGGCCGGGACGAAGGGGTCGGTGGCGGCGAGGGCCTCGACGGCGGGGCGGTCGGGGGCGACGGCGAGGATGATGCCGCCGTCGCGCGGGACCTTGCGGCCGGAGGCGAGGAAGGTGCCGTTCGCGTAGTGCTCGGCCAGCCATTCGACGTGGGCGGGCAGCAGGGCGTCGATGCGCTCCAGCGGGGCGGTGTAGGTCAGCTCCAGGATGAACACCCGGTCATCGTACGCCCGTTGGGGGACGCGCCGACGGGGGGTCAGCGGCCGCTCCAGCCGAACCAGTCGAAGTGGCCGAGCGGCCAGACCACGGCGCTGGCCGGGCCGACCAGGTTGCCGACCGGGACGGCGCCGCCGTTGGCGTCGTCGCGGTGGTAGCGGGAGTCGGCGGAGTCGCTGCGGTGGTCGCCCTCGACCCAGACGTGCCCGGCGGGGACGGTGACCGGGCCAAAGTCCATGCCGGCGCAGGAGTCGTCGCCGGGGTGCAGGTAGGGCTCGGCGACGGCCTTGTCGTCGACGGTGAGGGTGCTGCCGTGGCAGGCGACGCGCTGGCCGCCGGTGGCGATCACCCGCTTGACCAGGTAGTCGTCGCCGGGGGGCAGCAGCCCGACCGCGGACAGGCCGGTGTGGATCGCCCCGGTGACGGCGTTGCCCCCCTGGGGGGCGGGCGGCAGCCAGCCGCCCGGGTCCTTGAAGACCACGGGCTCGCCGGGCTCGGGCTTCCAACCGGTGTGGGCGGCGAGCTTGTTGACGGCGACCCGGTCGCCGATCTGGAGGGTGTTCTCCATCGACCCGGACGGGATCGAGAACATCTGGAACAGGAAGGTCTTGATCAGCACGGCGATCACCAGGCCGATCGCGATCATCACCGGCAGTTCGACGTACCAGGGCCGGCGCCTGCGCCGGCCCCGCGCCTGCGCAGCCTCCTCGGTCACCGCGACCGCCACCGACACCGCCTCCTCCGGAAGAACTGCACGCTAACCCGCCCGGACGGCGGCGCGAAATCCGGTCTTTAACCGGAGCGGACACTCCCGCCGGTGGTCAGTGCTCGGGCTGGGCGTCGTTGGCGATGGCCTCGTGGTGGCGGATCACCTCGGCGATGATGAAGTTCAGGAACTTCTCGGCGAAGACCGGGTCGAGGTTGGCGCTGACGGCGAGTTCGCGCAGCCGGGTGATCTGGCGGCGCTCGCGCTCGGGGTCGGCCGGGGGCAGCCGGTGCTCGGCCTTGAGCCGGCCGACCTGCTGGGTGGCCTTGAAGCGCTCGGCCAGCATGTGGACGACGGCGGCGTCGATGTTGTCGATGGACTCGCGCAGGCGGGTCAGCTCGGCGCTCACGGCGTCGTCGATCCCCGCCGGGGCGGCGGTGGGCTGGTCCGTCATGTGGGGTGGCTCCGATGCGGGGTGCGGGTGGGCGCTCGGGCGCGGCGATCGGGCGCGGCGAACGGCCAATCTAACAGGGCGGACGGGCCCGACCGGCCCCGATCCAGGGGGCGTTCCGGCATGTGGGACGCGGTGCGGGGGCCGCTCCGGGTGCGCCCCGGCGCACGCCCGGCCCGTGGCGCGGCGTTCGCGCACCGGGGCCGGTCCCGGGCCGTAGGCTGGGCGGGTCGCGGCCGGAAGTCCGGTCGCGGGCGCAGCAGTTCGACCGGCAGTTCCCCTTACAGGAGGTACCTGATCGTGGCAACGACCCGCACCGCGCACACCGAGTGGGAGGGCAACCTGCTCGACGGCAAGGGCCTGGTGACCTTCGACTCCTCGGGCATCGGCGCGTACCCGGTGTCCTGGCCGGCCCGGGCGGAGGCCCCGAACGGGAAGACCAGCCCGGAGGAGCTGATCGCGGCCGCGCACTCGGCGTGCTTCTCGATGGCGCTCTCGCACGGCCTGGCCGGGGCCGGCACCCCGCCCACCGCGCTGGAGACCAAGGCGGACGTGACCTTCCAGCCGGGCACCGGCATCACGGGCATCCACCTGACCGTGGTCGGCACCGTCCCGGGCCTGGACGAGGCGGGCTTCGTGAAGGCGGCCGAGGACGCGAAGGCGAACTGCCCGGTGAGCAAGGCGCTGGCGGGCACCGGGATCACGCTGTCGGCGAGCCTGGCCTGACCCGGTCGGGGGCGGCCGGGGCGACGCTCCGTCACCCGGCGCCCCGCCCACTCACGTACCGCTACGGTGCGTGAGCGATGAGGTACGTCCCCGGCGTGCGCCACCGGCGCCGCCGGGGACGCCGTCCGGAATGTAGCGGACATCTACGGACATTCCTCACGCATCACTCAGGCGGCGGTCGCGCACAGTCACAACGGCGGCCTATGATCGACAAGCGTGGCCCGAGGCCGCCGACAGCTCCCGGTCCCGCGGCCGGGGCCGCCGGGCGGCGGGCCGCGGGACCGGTCCCGCCCGCAGGGGCAGCCGGTCCGACCAGTGGCAGCAGCGGACGGGAGCGTGCCGTGCCGGGCCGGAATCTCGGGGCCGACGCACACCATCGGGGTGGGCGGCCCGAAACGCCGCGCCCGGACACCGGGCCGCAGGGGTTCTGCGAGTCCTGCGGGAGCCCGACGGGCGGCGACGCCGAGGCGCTGCGGGCCGGCGAGTCCCGGTTCCGGGCGGCCTTCTCCGACGTCGGGATCGGCATGCTGCTGATCGGCACCGACAACCTGGTGATCGAGGGCAATCCGGCGTTCGCGGCGATGCTCGGCCGGGAGAGCGCCGACCTGCCCGGCATGCACGTCCGCGACATCGTCGATCCCGAGGAGTCCTCCGGGCGGCGCTACCGGGAGCTGGTGCGCGGCGAGCGCGAGCGGATGAGCGCGGAGAAGCGGCTGAAGCACCGCGGCGGCCACGAGGTCTGGGGCCGGGTCACCGCCTCGCTGATCCGGGACGGCCGGGGCGCGCCGCACTGCACGCTGGTCACCGTCGAGGACATCACCGAGCAGCGCAGGCTCGGCGACCGGCTCGCCTACCAGGCGCTGCACGACCCGCTGACCAGGCTGCCGAACCGGACGGCGTTCTACGAGCGGCTGGAGTCCGCGTTCAAGCCGGGCGACCAGGACCGGCCGGGCGCGGGCGAGGAGCCCCGGGTCGGCCTCTGCTACGTCGACCTGGACGGCTTCGCCGCGATCAACGAGACGCTCGGCCACCACGTCGGCGACCAGCTGCTGGTGGCGGTCGCGGCCCGGCTGGAGCGCGGGTTCGCGCACCAGGACGGGCGGCTGGTGGCCCGGCTGGGCGGCGACGAGTTCGCGGTGCTGGTCACCGCGAGCGACGGCGACCGGCAGCTGACCGACCTGGCGGCGGAGCTGATGGAGGCGCTGGAGCGGCCGTTCGAGGTGGCCGGGCACCGGCTGACCGTCACCGCCTCGATCGGCGTGGTGGAGCGCCCGGTGCACGGCTCGACGCCCACCGACCTGGTCCGGGACGCCGACTCGACGCTGTACTGGTCGAAGTCCGACGGCCGGGCCCGCTGGACGCTGTACGACCGCGACCGCGGCGCCGACCAGCTGACCCGGCACCTGCTGGCGACGGCGCTGCGCCCGGCGGTGGAGCGCGGCGAGTTCCTGGTCGAGTACCAGCCGCTGGTGGGCCTGGCCGACGGCACCGTCCACGGCACCGAGGCGCTGGTGCGCTGGCGCCACCCCCGGCTGGGGCTGCTGTCGCCGGACCGGTTCATCCCGATCGCCGAGGAGTCGGGGGCGATCGTCCCGCTCGGCAAGTGGGTGCTGGAGGAGTCCTGCCGGCAGACCCGGCGGTGGCTGGACGAGTTCCCGGACGCCGAGGCGTTCGTCTCGGTGAACCTGGCGGCCCGGCAGATCTGGGACTCCGACGTGGTCGCCGACGTGGCCGAGGTGCTGGCCCGCACCGGACTGCCGGCCCGGCTGCTGCAGCTGGAGATCACCGAGAGCGACCTGCTGGGCCCGGGCGGCCGCCCGCTGCAGGCGCTGCAGGCGCTGGCCGACATGGGCGTGCGGATCGCCATCGACGACTTCGGCACCGGCTACTCCAACCTGGCCTACCTGTCCCGGCTGCCGGTGCACACCCTGAAGCTGGACGCCACCTTCGTCGAGGCGTTCCGGGAGGCCACGCCGGGCGCGGACGGCCGGCGGGCCGCCGACGAGCAGATCGTCGGCGCGGTGGTGCAGCTGGCGCACGCCCTCGGGCTGACCGTCACCGCCGAGGGCATCGAGAACGCCGCCCAGGTCGAGCGGCTCCGGCTGACCGGCTGCGACACCGCCCAGGGCTGGTACTACGCCCGCCCCGGGGCCCCGGAGGCGATCACCGCGATACTGCGCGACCAGCGCCGGTGAGGCCGTACGCCTCGGCGATCAGGCGGTAGGACTCCAGCCGGTTGCGGTGCCCGTGGATGTGCGAGGTCACCATCAGCTCGTCCGCGCCGGTGCGGCGGCGCAGCGCCTCCAGGCCGGCCGCGACCTCCTCGGGGGTGCCCAGCACCACGTTGGCCAGCCAGGAGTCCAGGAAGTCCTCCTCGGCCATCGTGTACGGGTGCGCGGCGGCCTCCTCCGGGGTCGGGATCGGGCCGGGGCGGCCCTGCCGCAGCCGCAGCATCGCCAGGCCCGCCGACCGGGCCAGCCACCGCGCCCGCTCCCGGCTCTCCGCGGCGACGGCACTGACCCCGATCAGCGCGTACGGCTTCTCCAGCACCGCGGACGGGGTGAAGCCGTCCCGGTACAGGTCGAGGGCGGGGACGGTGTTGGCGGCGCTGAAGTGGTGCGCGAAGGCGAACGGCAGGCCGAGGCCGGCGGCGAGCCGGGCGCTGAAGCCGGAGGAGCCGAGCAGCCAGGTCGGCGGGCGGGAGGCCGAGCGGGGGACGGCCGCCAGCCGGGCGTAGGGGTGGCCGTCGGGGAAGTCGCCGTCCAGGAAGTGGATCAGTTCGGCGAGCTGCCGGGGGAAGTCCTCGGCGCCGTCGGTCGCGCTCTGCCGCAGCGCCCGGGCGGTGGCCTGGTCGGTGCCGGGGGCGCGGCCGAGGCCGAGGTCGATCCGGCCGGGGTGCAGGGCCTCCAGCATGCCGAACTGCTCGGCGATCGCCAGCGGGGCGTGGTTGGGCAGCATCACGCCGCCGGAGCCGAGGCGCAGCGTGGAGGTGTGCGCGCCGAGGTGGGCGAGCAGCACGGCGGGGACGGAGGAGGCGATGCCGGGCATGCCGTGGTGCTCGGCGACCCAGAACCGGTGGTAGCCCCAGCCTTCGGCGGCCCGGGCGAGTTCGGTGGTGGCGGCCAGCGCCTCGCCGGGGGTGTGGCCGGTGCCGATGGTGGCGAGGTCGAGGACGGAGAGCGGGGCGGGGGCGGTGCCGGCGGCGCGGCCGCGGACCGGGTCGGCGGGCTGCCTGGCGGTGCTCTCGGCGGTCTCGGCGGGCTGCGGGGCGGTCGGCTCCGGTGCGGTGCTCATGCGGTGCGTCCTCCTGGTGCCCCGGCCGGGTGCCCGGGCGTTCGTCGGGGGACAACCGGCGGGCCGCGGCGCCTTGTTCCCGGCGGGGGCGGCCGCGGGCTGACGGTCCGACAGCAGGCCACTCTGCATGGCGACTTCACGCCAGAGCGGGAACCCGCCAGGGGGAACGGCGGCCGCGGGCCGTCCGGTGCGGCAGGCTGGTGATCGTCGCGGAGCACGTACCGGCTCCGCGCGCCTGCGACAGATCGGCGGGCTCGACCAGCGTCGTTCGATCCCCATGAGCCCCCGGAGCGGCACCCCGCCCGGGGGCTCTCGCGTGCGCGCGGCCCGCGCGCACCGCCCGTGTGCGGTGCGCCACAGGGGGTGCTTCATGACATGAAATGTGCCCGCGCTAGCGTTGTCCCCCGTACAGTCGCCTCCCCCCGGGCGCGCTGGAGGGAGAACCGCCTTGGACGCCAATGCCGTGATCGGCCCCGCCTGGTACTGCGGGCTCGCCCTGGCCGCCGTCCTAGGCGACGCCTTCCTGCCGTTCCTGCCCAGCGGGACGCTGGTGATCCTGGCCGTGCTGAAGACCGGGCAGATGGGCGGTTCGCCGATCCTGCTGGCGGTCGGCGTGGCGATCGCCTCGTTCCTGGGCGACCTGCTGCTGCTGCACCTGGCCCGGCGCGGCGCCCCGGCCGTGCACCGCCGGCTGGCCCGCCGGCCGCGGCTGGCGGCCAGCGTGGAGCGGGTGCAGCGGGCGCTGGCGGGGCGGGCCGGCCGGGCGGCGGCGGTGATCGTGATCGTGGCGCGCTTCGTGCCGGCCGGGCGGACGGTGCTGGACCTGGCGGTCGGGCACTCCCCGTACCGGCCGTGGACCTTCCTGCGCTGGTCGGCGGTGGCGGCCGTGGTCTGGGCCGGGTACATCGTCAGCCTGGGCTGGCTGAACCTGCACTGGTTCGACACCGCCTGGCTGAGCTTCGCGATCTCCTGCGCGGCGGCGACCGCGATCAGTTCCGCGGTGGTGCAGCTGGTGCGGCGGCGGCGCAAGCTCGCGGTGCTGGTCGAAGGCGCCTGAGCGCCCCGCCGGGGGCGGTGCTCTGTCTCAGGACGGCAACAAGACGGGCTCCCCGGGAGCCGTCGCGGGCCCGTCGGCGTGATGACCGGGTGACGGGTGGACGGCCTCTCACGGCCTCTCGCGACCTCTCACGACCTCTCTGAGGGCCGCGGACGGCATTGGTCCGAACCACCCCGGACATGCCATCCTGGGGTGGCTATACCGTCAAATTGTCCGATTTTGCCAGAAGTTGACCTCCGGGGCCGCGTGTCGGCCGCCGGAGCTTCTTTCGGCCGGGCCACTCGGCAGGGGAGACCATGAGCACCATCTCGCGCAGGACAGTGCTGACCGCCACCGCGGCCACCGCGGCCCTCGGGGCCGTCGCCGCCTGTTCCGGCGGGGGCGGTGGCGGCGGCGGCTCGGACGCCGGGGGCGCCGGCGGGGGCGGTGGCGGCAAGGGCGGCTCCACGCAGCCCACGGTCAAGGGCACCCCGCTGGGCGACGGCTCGAACGCCGACACCGGCGCGCAGCCGAACCAGCCCGCGCCCGAGAAGCTCAAGCCCGGCGAGGCCCCGCCGCAGTTCGTGGTGCTGTCCTGGGACGGCGCGGGCGCCACCGACGACGGCCAGTTCACCCGCTTCCTCAAGCTCGCCGAGGAGCACAAGGCGGCGATGACCTTCTTCCTGTCCGGCATCTACGCGCTGCCGAAGGAGAAGTCCTCGCTGTACCACCCGCCGAAGCACTCGGTCGGCGCCTCCGACATCCCGTTCCTGTCGGCGAACGCGGTCCGCAACACCCTGAAGCTGATCAGCCAGGCCTGGCTGGCCGGCCACGAGATCGGCACCCACTTCAACGGGCACTTCTGCTCCACCCGCTCCGACGGCAACGGCGTCAACAAGTGGACGCCGGAGGACTGGGAGAGCGAGATCGAGCAGGCGGTCGGCTTCGTCACCCAGTGGCGGACCAACACCGGCTTCACCGACCTCGACCCGCTGCCCTTCGACTACAAGAAGGAGCTGATCGGCGGCCGCACCCCCTGCCTGGAGGGCCAGAAGGCGCTGCTGCCGACCGCCGCCAAGCTGGGCTGGAAGTACGACGCCTCCTCCCCCGGCGGCCTGCAGATCTGGCCGCAGAAGGTCCAGGACGGCAAGATCTGGGACTTCCCGCTGCAGGGCATCCCGTTCCCCGGCCACAGCTTCCAGGTGCTGTCGATGGACTACAACATCCTCGCCAACCAGTCCGGCGGCTCCACCAAGGGCGACGCCACCAAGTACGGCCAGTGGCGCGACCAGGCCCGGGACTCCTACCTGGCGGGCTTCAACCGGGCCTACACCACCAACCGGGCGCCGTTCTTCATCGGCAACCACTTCGAGCAGTGGAACGGCGGCATCTACATGGACGCCGTCGAGGAGACCCTGAAGCAGATCGCCGGCAAGCCCGACGTCCGCCTGGTCTCCTTCAAGCAGCTGGTGGAGTGGCTGGAGGCGCAGGACCAGGCCGTGCTCCGCAAGCTCCGCACCCTGAACGTCGGCCAGGCCCCGGCCGGCGGCTGGCAGACCTTCGTCTGAGCCGGGCCGGGGCCCCTCGGGGCGGGGGTCTCAGCCGCCGAGCAGGACCTCCGCCAGGCGCTCGGCGGCGATGATCGAGTAGTGGTTGGTGTCGGGCACGAGTTCGGTGGGGACGGCGAGTCCGGCCGCCGCCAGCCGCCCGGTGTCGTAGAGGGCCTGCGGTTCGTCCAGCAGGCCGCGGGCGGCGTACAGCAGGCGGGCGGGGACGGTGAGGCGGTGGATCGCGGCGGCGGCCTCCGGGTCCAGCAGGACCTGGGCGCCGTCGGTGTCGATCGCGGCGTGCACGCAGGAGGAGACCAGGGCGGGTTCCGTGCCGACCAGGTCGCGCTGGGTGTAGGCGTCGAGCTCGTCGGTCCACGGGTCGAAGGCGGGGTGGGCCTGCCAGAAGGCCCGGTAGGCGGCCCGGGACTCGAAGACGGCGGAGAGCCGGGCCAGCGCGGGGCCGAGCACCGCGGCGAGCGCGTCCTCGGGGCGGACCCCGGCCGGGAGCGGGAAGCTCACCGCCCCGTCCACCAGGGTCAACTCCCGCACCAGGGACGGGTGGTGGACCGCCGTCAGGGCGGAGACCCAGGCGCCCATCGAGTGGCCGACCAGCCGGACCGGGCCCGCGTCCAGGGCGGTGATCAGCGCGGCCGTGTCCTCGGCGTGCCGGGCCAGGCCGTACGGGCCGGGCAGGTCGCGGCTGGCGGCCCGGCCGCGCAGGTCGGGGGCGTACAGGGCGGCCCGGCCGGCCAGCCGGCGGGCCAGCGCGCCCCAGGCCAGCGCGTTGGCGGTGATGCCGTGCACGGCGACCAGCACGGGCGCGCCGGGGTCGGCCGCCGGCCAGTGCAGGACGGCGAGGTCGCCGCCCTCGACGGGGACGGCGAGTTCCTGAGGGGGTGTCATGCGGCACCTTCCGGGACGGCGGTGGCGGGGGCGGCGGCGGGCCGCGCGGTGCGGCCGGCCCGCAGGCGGGCGGGGAGCCGGGCCAGCCCGCCGGGGAGCAGGTACACCACGGCGACGAAGAGCGTACCGAGCAGGAACAGCGGCTGGGAGAGCGGAACCCGCAGCACGGCGGGGAGTTCGGCCACCGACGCGGAGTTGGCGAGGTCGCCGAGCCGGTGCGCGGCCCAGGTGTACAGGACGCCGCCGAGCAGCGGGCCCCAGCGGGTGCCGGAGCCGCCGAGCACCACCATCACCAGCAGCGCCAGGGTGGCGTCGGAGCTCGCGGCCTGCGGGGTCGCACCACCGGTGAGCAGCAGGTACACCACGCCGCCGGCCCCGGCCAGCGCCCCGGAGACGGTGAACGCGACCAGTTTGAAGCCGTACGGGCGCAGGCCCAGCACCTCGACCCGGCGCTCGTTCTCCCGGATGCCGGCCCAGACCCGGCCGGTCGGGGAGGCGACCGTCCGGTGCACCACGGCGAGGACCAGCACCAGGTAGCCGAGGGCGATCCAGTACAGGTTGGCGGTGTTCTGGATGCCGACCAGCGCGCCGGGCAGCTGCTCGGCGGGCGCGGAGCGGCCCTCCTCGCCGCCGGTCAGGCCGCCGGGGTTGCGCTGCACCAGGATCGCGCCGGCCTGGGCGAAGGCCAGCGTCACCATCGAGAAGCCGATGCCGGTGACCCGCAGCGACACCGAGCCGAGCAGCAGCGCGAGCGCCACCGAGCAGGCGACGCCGAACAGCGCGGCGGCGGCGAAGGGCAGTCCGAGTTCCAGCATGGCCAGGTCGGTGGCGTACAGGCCGGTGGCGAAGTACAGCGCGTGCCCGAAGGAGAGCAGGCCGGTGCGGCCGAGCAGCAGGTCGTAGCCGGTGGCGAGACCGCCGTAGAGCAGGCAGAGCGCGAGCAGTTGCAGGCTGCCGGGGCTGCCGAGCGGGCCGTCCAGCAGTCCGGGCAGCGGGAGGGTGCTGTAGGGGGCGGCCAGCAGGACCAACAGCAGGGCCGCCGGCCACCAGCGCTTGAGCAGGGGGGTCATGCGAGTCTCCCGGTGAGTCCGCGCGGCTTGACCAGCAGCAGGACGGCGAGCAGCACGACCACGGAGAGGTCCCCGAGGCCGGCGGCGCCCCCCAACCCAGGAATTGCCGCGTAGTTGGCGAACTGCTGGACCAGGCCGACGCCGACCGAGGCGACGGCGGCGCCGGTGACCGAGCCCATGCCGCCCATCACGACCACCACGAAGGCGAAGATCAGCAGGCCGGTGCCCTGGCCGGGGTTGATCGAGCCGAAGTAGAGGCCGGCCAGCGCGCCGCCGAGCGAGGCGGCCGCGCCGCCGATCGCGAAGACCAGGGTGAACGCCTTGCGGACGTCGATGCCGAGGGCGGTGACCATGGCGCGGTCCTCGACGCCGGCCCGGACGATCAGGCCGTAGCGGGTCCGGGCCAGGAACAGCCGGAGCAGCAGCAGGACGACCGCGGCGGCGGCGATCAGCACGAAGCGGTTGACCGGGACGGTCGCGCCGAGCAGGTCGACGGTGCCGGACAGCGCGGCGGGCTGCGGGAAGGGCCGGGCGTCGGAGCCCCAGACGCCCATCAGCAGGGCGGGCAGGGCGAGTCCGACGCCGACGGTGGCGAGGATCTGGTCCCGGGGGCGGGCGTACAGCGGCCGGATCAGGGCGAGTTCGAGCAGCACGGAGGCCGCGGTGCCGACGGCGGTGCCGAACGGGACGGCGAGCCAGAAGCCGAGGCCGCCCTCGGTGGCGGCCCACCAGGCGGCGTAGGCGCCGACCGAGAGCAGCGCGCCGTGCGCGAAGTTGAGCACGTCCATCAGGCCGAAGATCAGCGAGAGGCCGGAGGCGACCAGGAAGTACAGCGCGCCGAGCCCGAGTCCGGTGCAGGCGAGCAGGACGACGGTGTTCAACGGGGCGTCCCCCCTCGGGAGTCGGGTCGGTGGCTGCCGACGCCGAGCAGGCGGCGGGCGGCGTCCTCGTCGGCGAGCAGGTCGCGGGCGTCGCCCTGGTGGGCGGTGCGGCCGTCGGCGAGGACGGCGCAGCGGCCGGCCACCCGGCGGACCAGGGCCAGGTTCTGTTCGACCAGCAGGACGGGGACGGCCTCGGCGGCCCGGGCCAGCACGTCGGCGACCTCGGTGACGATCTTCGGGGCGAGGCCCTTGGTGGGTTCGTCGGCGATGATCAGCCGGTTGCCGTTGAGCAGGGTGCGGGCGATCGCCACCATCTGCTGCTGGCCGCCGGAGAGCGTCCCGGCGGGCTGGTTCCGGCGCTGCTCCAGTTCGGGGAACAGCTCGTGCACCAGGCCGTAGGCGGGGTCGGGGCCGCGTTCGGCGAGCCGCAGGTTCTCGGCGACGCTGAGGCCGGCGAAGACGCCGCGGTCCTCGGGGGCGTAGCCGATGCCGCGGCGGACCACCAGGTGGGTGGGGAGCCGGGAGATGTCGGCGCCGTCGAGGGTGATCGCGCCGGTGCGCGGGACCAGGCCCAGGACGGCCTTGACGGTGGTGGTCTTGCCCGCGCCGTTGCGGCCGAGCAGGGCGGTGACGCCGGTGGCGGCGACGTCCAGCTCCACCCCGTGCAGGATGTGCAGGCCGTCGATCACCACCCGCAGGTCACGGACCGTCAGCAGGGCGTCGGTCACAGCGCCTCCCCGAGGTAGGCCCCCTGGACGGTGGCGTCGGCCATCACGGCCTCGGGGGTGTCGAGTGCGAGCAGGGTGCCGTGGTGCATCACGGCGAGCCGGTCGGCGAGGCCGAGCAGCACGTCCATGTGGTGCTCGACCATCAGCACGGTGCGGCCCTGCTCGCGGTGGACCGAGCGGATCAGCTCGACCAGGGCGGGCACCTCCTCGGCGCTGACCCCGGCCATCGGCTCGTCCAGCAGGATCAGCCGGGGGTCGCCGACCAGCAGCACGGCGAGTTCCAGCTTCCGTTTGCCGCCGTGCGAGAGCGAGCCGGCCGGGTCGTCGGCGCGGTCGGCCAGGCCGGTGCGCTCCAGGACCTCCTCGACCCGGGCGCGGTAGCGGTCGGCGCGCCGCCAGATCCGGTAGGAGGCGGCGGGTCCGGCGGCGGCCTGGGCGGCCAGGCGGACGTGTTCGGCGACGGTGAGGCCGGGCCAGAGCGAGGAGGTCTGGAAGGTCCGGCCGAGGCCCCGCCGGGCCCGGGCGGGCACCGGCAGGGCGGTGATGTCGGCGCCGTCCAGGTGGACGGTGCCGCGGGTGGCGGGGTGGATGCCGGAGACCAGGTTGAACAGGGAGGTCTTGCCCGCCCCGTTCGGGCCGATGAAGGCGACGAACTCGCCCTCGGCCACCTCCAGGCTGACGTCCTGCACGATCGGGACGCCGCGCACGGACCAGCCGAGGCCGTCCAGCCGCAGGACCGGGGCGGGGGTGGTCATGCCGCTCAGCCCGCCATCGTGGCGACCGGCGGGGCGACCTGCTCGGCGCTCAGGATCTTCTCGGCGGTGGGCTTGGCGGCGGCGCCGCTGCCGGTCAGCTTGACCTGGAACATCGGCTGGAGCAGCGCGTGGTCCTCGGCCCGGACCGTCAGCTTCCCCTTGACGCCGTCGAAGCTCCAGCCCTCCAGGGCCTTCACCAGGGCGGCGGTGTCGGCGTCGGAGCCCTTGTTGGCCTCCAGCGCGTGCACCACCATCTGGGCGGCGGTGAAGCCGTCGGGGGTGAACAGGTCGGGCTTGGAGCCGGCCTTGGTGACGGCGTCGGTCATCGCCAGTTCGGCGTCGGTGCCGCCGGCCGCGCCCGCGAAGTAGTGGTTCAGGAAGTCGATCTTCTCGGCGGCGGGGCCGAACAGCGGGTAGGAGGCGGCCACGTCCAGGCCGGTGACCACCTTGGTGGCGGCGAACACGTCCTGCTGGTTGAGCGAGGTCCACAGCGCGGCGGCGGTGTCGCCGGCCCAGGCCACGTACAGCAGGTCGGGCTTGGCGGCCTTGGCCTGGGTGGCGAACGGCGTCAGGTCGGTCGCGGACGGCGGGGCGAGCACCGCGTCGACGGTGGCGCCCTCGGCGCCGAGGACGTCCTTGACGGCGGCCACGTTGGCCTGGCCGAAGGCGCTGTCCTGGGCCAGCACGGTGACCTTCTTGCCCTTGGCATCGCCGATGAACGAGGCCGCGGCCTTCGTGTCCTGGTAGGACTGGCGGCCGGAGCGGAAGGTGTACTTGTTCAGGCCGGTGACCTTGTCGGCGGCGGCCGGGCCGGAGATGAACAACACCTTGTTCTGGGCGGCGATCGGGCCGACCTGCAGGGCCACGCCGGAGGCCGTCGAGCCCGCCAGGATCCGGTAGTTCTTGCCGATCAGGTCCTTGGCGGCGGAGACCGCCTTCGCCGGGTCGCCCGCGTCGTCCTGCTCGGCGATCTCCACCGGGTGGCCGTCGACGGCGTTGCTGCCCTTGGTGGCGTACGCCAGGCCCGCCTTGAAGCCCTCCAGGTACTGCTTGCCGTAGGCGGCCAGCGGGCCGGTCCTCGAGTACACCAGGCCGACCTTGACCGGGCTCCGGTCCCCACCGCCGCCCCCGGCCTCGGCCGAGGTGCCCGCGGTGCCGGCCTTCGCGCAGCCCGCCGCGAGCAGCACGCAGGCGGCCAGGGCGGCGAGCTTCCGGACGGGGCGTCTGGGGGTGGCGTCCGTGACTGACATGGTGGCGGGCTCCTGACGTACCGGTGCTGGTGGGATGCCGGAACCGTAGAGAAGCCTTCCGGGCCGCGACATGTGACGGACCGACGCATCGGCGGCCCGCACTGTGTGGGCCACCGCCATGTCGGGGCGCCGGACCGGGGCGGGTGTGCGGCGCCCACACGGCGCACGCCCGCCCCGTGGCGCCGGCCGCCATGGCGACGGGCGGGGCCCGCGGGGAGGGTGGGGCGGCAGTCAGCCCTCCTCTCCCCCATCCCCCAAGGCGGTCCCCGTTGGACAAGGTCCTGGACTCACCCGCCCGCGCCGTCGCGGACGTCCCCGACGGCGCGGTCCTCGCGGTCGGCGGCTTCGGCCTGTGCGGCATCCCGTCCACCCTGATCGGCGCGCTCGCCGACGCGGGCACCACCGGCCTGCGGGTGGTCTCCAACAACTGCGGGGTCGACGACTGGGGCCTGGGCCTGCTGCTGCGGGCCGGCCGGATCGCCCGGACGACCTCCTCGTACGTCGGCGAGAACAAGGAGTTCGCCCGGCAGTACCTGAACGGCGAACTGGAGGTCGAACTCGTCCCGCAGGGCACCCTGGCCGAGCGCCTGCGGGCCGGCGGCGCGGGCATCCCCGCCTTCTACACCCCCGCGGGCGCGGGCACCCAGGTCGAGGAGGGCGGCCTGCCCCGGCGCTACGCCCCCGGCGGCGGCACGGTCGTGCTGGCCTCCCCGCCCAAGGAGGTCCGGGAGTTCGGCGGCCGCCGCTACCTGCTGGAGGAGGCGATCACCGCGGACTTCGCGCTGGTCCGGGCCGCGGTCGCCGACCGGCACGGCAACTGCGTGTTCCACGCCGCCGCCCGCAACTTCAACCCGCTGTGCGCCGCCGCCGGCCGGGTCGCCGTGGTCGAGGCCGACCGGATCGTCGAGCCCGGCGAGATCCCGCCGGACGCCGTGCACCTGCCCGGCGTGTACGTCGACCGGATCGTGGCCGCCGACCCCGCCGACCGGCGGATCGAGCGGCGCACCGTCAACTCCGTTTCCCCGAAGGAGTCCTGATGACCGCCCTGCTCGACCCGCGGGCCGCGCTCGCCGCCCGGGCGGCCCGCGAACTGCGCGACGGCGAGTACGTCAACCTCGGCATCGGCCTGCCCACCCTGATCCCGGACCACCTGCCGCCGGGCGTGCACGTGGTGCTGCACTCCGAGAACGGCATCCTCGGCACCGGCCCCTACCCCGCCGAGGCCGACGTCGACCCCGACCTGGTCAACGCCGGGAAGGAGACCGTCACCGTCAACCCCGGTGCGGCGTACTTCGATTCGGCGTTCTCCTTCGGCATGGTCCGCTCCGGCCGGATCGACGTCTCGGTGCTCGGCGCGATGCAGGTCTCGGCCCGCGGCGACCTCGCCAACTGGATGATCCCCGGGAAGATGGTCAAGGGCATGGGCGGCGCGATGGACCTGGTGCACGGGGCCCGCCGGCTGATCGTGGTGACCGAGCACACCGCCAAGGACGGCAGCCCCAAGATCGTGAACGAGCTGTCGCTGCCCGCGACCGGGCGCGCCGTCGTCCACCGGATCGTCACCGACCTGGCCGTCCTCGACGTCACCCCCGAGGGCCTGCGGCTGGTCGAACTCGCCGACGGCGTCACCATGGAGCGGCTGCGCGCCGCGACCGAGCCGCCGGTCCTCTGAATCCCCCCGCGGGTGCGGCCGGGCCCGTGCGGGCCCGGCCCGGCTCCCCCGCTACTTCTTCAGGTTCGGGATCTGCCAGTCGACCGGCTTGTCGCCGAAGCCCTCCAGGGCCTCGTTGATCTGCGAGAACGGCTTGCTGCCGAGGAAGAGCTTCGCCGACAGCGGCGACGGGTGCGCGCCCTGCACCACCACGTGGCGCGAGGTGTCGATCAGCGGGAGCTTCTTCTTCGCGTAGCCGCCCCAGAGCACGAAGACGCACGGCTCCTCGCGGGCCGACACCGCCTTGATCACCGCGTCGGTGAACTTCTCCCAGCCCTTGTTCTTGTGCGAGTTGGCCTCGTGCGCCCGCACCGTGAGCACCGCGTTCAGCAGCAGCACGCCCTGCTCGGCCCACGGCATCAGGTAGCCGTTGTCCGGCACCTGGAGGCCGAGGTCGGTGTTCAGCTCCTTGTAGATGTTGCGCAGCGACGGCGGGGTCTTCACGCCGGGCAGCACCGAGAAGCTCATGCCGTGCGCCTGGCCGTTGTCGTGGTAGGGGTCCTGACCGAGGATCAGCACCTTCACGTCCGGGAACGCCGTCGCGGCCAGCGCCGAGAACTCCTGCCCGGCGGGCGGGAACACCTCGTGCTCGGCCCGCTCGGCGGCCAGGAACTCCATCAGCTGCGCGTAGTACGGCTTTCCGGTCTCCTCGGCGAGGACCCCCTGCCAGGACTCGGGCACTTCCAGGGCACCGCCCACGGACGTCTCCGCCTGCTCCGTCACGTCGTACCTCCCACACCGGCCGCGCCGCACGGCGGCCGCTCTCACTCGTCACGTTCGGCAGACCCGTCCCGGGCCTGTGCGGTGAACGCTACACAGTCGCGCCGACACCCTGCGCCGCCGTCGGCACCGGCTCCGCCGCCGCCCGCCGGGCGGCGCGCACCCGCAGCGCCTCCCACGCGTTCAGGCCGACCAGCACGGCGGCCAGCAACCCGAGCACGGCCAGCGCGGGCAGCCGGTGCAGCGGGGTGAGCAGCAGCAGCGCCAGCAGCCCGGCGACCAGCGCGGCGGCCGCGAGCCGGGTCGGCGACAGCACCCCGAACATCGTCCGGCGGGTGTAGTTGAAGGTCAGCAGGTAGAGCGCGCTGCCGCCGTACAGCAGCCCCAGGGTGCCGCCGCCGAGCGCCTCCGCGGGCCGGGCCACCGTCTCGGCGAAGCCCACCGCGACGGTGATCACGCCCGCGATCAGCGCCAGGTGCCCGTACGAGAAGACCCGCCGCATCACGTCGCGGCGGGAGGCGGTGGTCTCCATGGCGTGCCGCATCGCGTCGGCGGCGTACCCGAAGTACTGCCACCACAGCGCGCAGGAGATCACGAACGCCAGCGCGACGGAGGCGAGTTGGGGGACGTGCAGCGGCCCGCCGGCCAGCGGGGCGCCGATCCCGACGATCGACTCGCCGAGCGCCACCAGCAGGAACAGGCCGAAGCGCTCCGGCAGGTGGCCCGGGTGGTACTCGACCTTGGCCAGGTGGCGGCGGAACACCAGCGGCGCGGCCAGGTCGACGGCCGCGGCCGCCACCCACAGCGCCTCCCGCAGCGGGGAGCCGACCAGCCCGCCGACCAGCAGCAGCGGCCCGGAGACCAGCGCCGCCACCCCGTACGGGCCGCGCCAGATCCGCGGCACGCTGCGGACCAGCAGCCCGATCAGCACCAGCCGGGCCGCCCAGTACGCGCCGCCGAACAGCACGCCGCCGGCACCGTACGCGGCGGGCAGGGCGAGCGCCATGAACAGCCCGGCCAGGCCGACCGCGAAGATCCCGATCCGGTCCCGCGGGTTGTCGACGTCCCGGATGTCGGCCTGGACGGTGGTGCCGACCCAGCACCAGTAGACCGGCACGAACGCGATCAGCGCCCGGCCGCTGCCCGCCGCGTCGTGGTGGTGGTGCAGCAGCGCCGAGACCTGCGTCACCGCGAACACGAACACCAGGTCGAAGAACAGCTCGGCCCAGGTGACCCGCTTCTCCTCCATCGCCAACTCCCCCGTGCAGCCCGCCCGTTGACCGGCGGACGGAACGGGGCCGGGGTTCGGCCGGTCCGCGGGCGGCGTGCGACCGGCCCAGGCTACCCGGCCCCGGGAGACCCGCGCTCCGCCGTTTCCCGCACCGGTCGCACGTGTCCGGAGGGACCCCCTGCCCGTGGTCCGCCCCGGGCGCTAACCTTTCCCCTTGGCGCCCCGCGGTCAACGGGAACGGGGCCACCGGAGCCCCCCGGGGGCGGGCGTCCGGAAGAGAACGCAGTGCGGTGGGTGCGGCGGACCGCACCACGGGGGAAGGGGAACCGCGATGAACGAGGCCATGAACGACGCCGGGGACGGCGCCGTCGCCGGTGCGGCCGCCGGAGCCGTCGGAGGCGCGATCGGCGGCGCGGTCGCCGCCATGGTCGCGCAGACCGCCGCCCTGGTCGGCGCGGTCGGCGCGGGCGCGGTCAAGGTCGAGGTCGAGAACCTGCAGACCTTCAAGGCCCGGGTCGACGACATCCTGCGCGACCTGGATGGCTCCGCCGCGAGCCAGGGGAAGATCTCCCAGCAGCAGTTGACGGCCGGTCAGCTCGGCCAGAACTTCGGCCAGGCCGGCGACCTGATGTCGGCCTACAGCACGGTGCACGCCAACCTGGAGCAGCTCTCCCGGACGCTGTCGCTCCAGATCGAGGCGATGAGCGCCAGCATCGACATGGCGGCCCGCGGCTACCAGAACGCGGACGCCGAGCAGCAGCAGAAGTTCCACTCGATCCTGAACCAGGCCGGTGCCCAGTCCCAGCTCCCGCCGGCCGGCGGGCAGCCCGGCGCCCAGCAGGTCGGGACGCAGCAGATCGGCCGCCAGGCGCCGCCGGCCGGGCCGGTCGGCACCCAGCAGGGCTCGTACTGACGGCCGGTCCGTCCACACGACTACACGGGGAGAGACGAAATGGCCGAACTCGAAGAGGCGAGATTCGTCAGGCTGCAGCCGGGCGAGATCGGACGCTCCAGCCACGAACAACTGGTCGCCATGGTCCAGCACGCGGACCCGATCGGCGTCGCCATGGTCGGTGAGCAACTGCGCCAGGCCGCCCACCGGATGGACGAGATCAGCGAGGAACTGCACCGCCACATCAGCGGCCTCGACTGGCAGGGCGACGCCGCCGACAACTTCAAGACCTGGGGCAGCCAGGTCTCCCGCTCCACCATGGACCTGGCCACCTACTCGCGGGACGCCGGCACCCACATGGAGAGCGCCGCCGCGACCCTCGGCAGCGTCAAGCTCGGCATTCCGGAGGTCCCGCACCAGGACATCGAGACGGTGCGCCGCTACGAGGCCCAGGACAACACGGCGATGAGCATCGGCGGCGCCGTCGTGGGCAGCGTGCTGATGCCGGGCGCCGGCACCGTCCTGGGCGGCATGTTCGGCGACAAGGTCGCCCACATGGTCAACTCCGACTGGGTCACCGAGGACCAGGCCCGGGCCGCCTCCGACCGCGTCTTCGAGGCGCACCAGGAGGCCATCACGCAGATGGAGCGCCTCGGGCAGTCCTACGAGCACGTCAGCACCCAGCTCAACTCGGCGCAGCCGCCGGTGTTCCCGCCGCCGCCGGGGGCGCAGGTGACGGGTTCCCCGCACGAGGCCGGTCTTCAGAATGTGCCGATCGGTGGTGGCGGCACCGGTGGTGGCGGTGGCGGCTACGGCGGCGGCGGTGGTGGCGGCTACACCGGTGGTGGGGGCGGTGGTGGCGGCGGTGGCAGCAGGACCCCGATGCCGACCTGGACGCCGCCGACCGTGAACCCGGTCCCGACGCCCGGCCCCGGTCCGGTCGCCCAGCCGCCGTGGGGCGTCAACCACCCGGGCCCGGGCCCGATCCGCCGGGACCCGATCGTCCCCGACCCCGGCCCGCTGCGGATCGACCACGTGCCGACCGCGCCGGCGCCGCCGAGCCCGACGCTGCCCGGCCCGGGCGGCGGGGGCGGCGGCCTGCCCGGCGGTGGTGGCGGTGGCTACGGCGGCGGAACGGGTGGCGGGTACGGCGGCTCGGGCGGCGGTGGCGGCTACGGCGGGGGCGGGTTCCCCGGCGGCGGCCTGCCCGGTGGCGGCGGCTACGGCGGCGGTGGCGCGGCCGGTGGCGGGCGCCCCGGTGCTCCCGGTGCCGGTGGGACGACCGGGACGGGTGCCCGGGGCGGCGCCGGCGCTCCCGGGGCCGGTACCGGCACGGCGGGCGCGGCGGGCCAGTCCGGCCGTCCCGGCGCCCCCGGTGCGGGAGGTGGCGGCATGCCGCACGGCGGTGGCGGCGGGGGTGCCGGTGGCGCCCGCGGCGGGGCCGGCGGTGCGCGCGGCAGCGGGCTGGTGAGCCGCGCGGGCGGCACCGTCGGCGGGAGCCGGGGCACCGGCGGGCGCGGCGAGTTCACTCCGGGCGGGAGCGGCCTGCGCGGCCGGGCCGAGCGGAGCGCGGACGGCCGGGCCGGGAACTCCTTCGGCGGCGGGATCGGCGGCGGCAGTGCGAACCGCAAGTCCAAGGCCAAGGGCAACCGCCCGGACTACCTGAACGAGGACGAGGACACCTGGACCTCCGGGATGGGCCGGGCCAACCCGAACGTGATCGAGTAACGACCGGTTCGACGGCCCGGTCGCGGGGGCTGCGGCTCCCGCGACCGGGCCGCACCGTGTGACGGGGCTGGCCCCGGGCGAAGGCGACGGAGCACGAAGGAGAGTGTGATGCGGCGAACGGGCAGGACAGGACACGGACGGCGGTTCGCCGCGGCGGCGGCCGTCGGCGCCGTGCTGTGGGGATGGACGGCGGGGCCCGCGTCCGCGGTGGACTCGATCCGGGCGCAGCAGTGGCATCTGGACGCCATGCACGCCGACGAGATGTGGAAGACCAGCACGGGCCGGGGCGTCACCGTCGCCGTGGTCGACAGTGGTGTGCAGGGCGACGCCCCCGACCTGGCAGGGCAACTCCTCCCCGGCAAGGACTTCACCACCCAGCCCGGCGGCGTGCTGTCCGACCAGATCGGTCACGGCACCCACATGGCCTCCGCCATCGCCGGTACCGGCAAGAACCTCAACGGGCAGGGCGCGTACGGACTCGCTCCCGGCACGAAGATCCTTCCCCTCAAGGCGGGTGACACGTCCGTCGGGACCGGGGCGACGACTCCGTTCGCGGACCAGGTGTCCCAGGCCGTCACCTACGCGGTCGACAACAACGCCAGGATCATCAACATCTCCATGGGCGTTCCGGCCAACACCCTGCAGCCTGCGAGCGTCGACAAACTCAAGTCGGCCATCTCCTACGCGAATGCCCACAACACGCTGGTCTTCGTCTCGGCGGGCAACAGCGGTGCCAAGGGCAATCCCCTGGAGTACCCGTCCGGCCTGCCGGGTGTGGTCGCCGTGGCCGGCACCGACCGCGACGGCAAGGCCTGGGCGGATTCCGAGCACGGCCCGCAGGTTGCCCTGGCCGCCCCCTCCGTGGACATCTACGCGTCCTGTACCGGCCCGTCCGGCTACTGCAAGGGCGACGGTACCTCCGACGCCGCCGCGCTGGCCTCCGCCTCCGCCGCGCTGATCTGGTCGGTGCACCCGGACTGGACGGCCAACCAGGTCCTGCGGGTGATGATCAACACCGCGTCCAACCCCAAGGAGCGCAGCGAGTACCTGGGCTACGGCGTCATCCGCCCGCGGATCGCGCTGACCGACCCCGGCGACCCGGGCCCGGCGGACGTCAGCCCGCTGGCCGCCGCCGGGGGTGCCGCCCCGGCCCCGACCAAGTCCGGTGCGGGCAGCGCCCCGACGAACGCGCCCGCGACCGACCCGGCGGGCAACGCGCCCGGCACCTCGGCGCCGGTCGCGCAGCCGCCGTCCTCCTCCGACTCCGACCCGAGCGGCAACCTCCCGCTGATCGTCGGCGGCACGGTGGCGGGCATCGTGGTCCTGGCGCTGGCCATCGCGCTGATCGCCCGCCGCAAGCGCCCCGCCGCCCCGGGCCCGGTCCCGGTCCCGCCGCCGTACGGTGCCCCGCCGCAGCAGCAGCCCTACCCGCCGCAGGCGCAGCCCCAACCGCCGTACGGCCAGCAGTCGCCCTACGGCCAGGCCCCGCAGCCCCCGTACGGCCAGGCCCCGCAGCAGCCCCCGTACCAGCAGCAGCCCCCCGGCGGGAACCCGTACGCGAACTGACGGCGCGGGGGGCGTCCATCCCGCCGGTGTCCGCCGGTGTCCGGCGGTGGACGGCGGTGGACGCCCCTGCGTGGGGCGGGGGCGGGCGACTAGGCTGATCGGCGTTGGGGCAGCCAGTGGCGCCCGACCGGCCAGCGGTGTCCGGTCGGAGCGATCCACGAGATCGTTCGACCAGTGCAAGACCGAGGAGACACCGACGTGGCAGACCGCAAGCCCATCGAGACCTGGCTGACCGACATGGACGGAGTCCTCATCCACGAGGGCGTGCCGATTCCGGGGGCCGACGCCTTCATCAAGCGGCTGCGTGAGTCCGGAAAGCCCTTCCTGGTGCTCACCAACAACTCCATCTACACCCAGCGCGACCTGCACGCCCGGCTGTCCCGGATGGGCCTGGACGTTCCGGCCGAGCACATCTGGACGTCGGCGCTGGCGACCGCGAAGTTCCTCTCCGACCAGCGTCCGGACGGCACCGCCTACGTGATCGGCGAGGCCGGCCTGACCACCGCGCTGCACGACGTGGGCTACGTCCTGACCGACAGCGACCCTGACTTCGTGGTGCTCGGCGAGACCCGCACCTACTCGTTCGAGGCGATGACCAAGGCGGTCCGGCTGATCGACGCGGGGGCCCGCTTCATCGCCACCAACCCGGACGAGACCGGCCCGTCCGCCGAGGGCGCGCTGCCCGCGACCGGCGCCGTGGCCGCGCTGATCACCAAGGCCACCGGCGTGGAGCCGTACTTCGTCGGCAAGCCGAACCCGCTGATGATGCGGGCCGGCCTGAACGCGATCGGCGCGCACTCGGAGAACAGCGCGATGATCGGCGACCGGATGGACACCGACATCGTCTCCGGCATGGAGGCCGGCATGTCGACCTTCCTGGTGCTGACCGGCCTCACTCAGGCCGGTGACGTGGACCGCTTCCCGTACCGCCCCACCAAGGTGGTCGACTCCATCGCGGACCTGGTCGAGCTGATCTGACCCGCCCCCCGGAGGGCCCCGGCGAACGCCTCGCCGGGGCCCTCCGTCGTGCCTGCGCCGGGTAGGCGTGGTGCGTCACGCCAGGTCGCGGGCGTCGGCGCCGGGCAGCCAGTCGCGGTCGGGGCGGTACTCCAGCCAGCGACGTTCGCGGCCGCGTTCGGCGAACGCGCGCAGCAGCGCGGGGACGGCGGGGTGCGGGCGCTCGCGGTGCCAGACCAGGGACCAGGCGTACAGCGGGACGGGGTCCACCAGCGGGCGGACGACCAGGCCGGGCGGGACGGCGAGCGGGAGTTCGGCGGGCAGCAGGGTGCAGCCGTCGGGGACGGTGCGGACCCGGTCGAGCAAGTGGGCGAGGCCGAGGTTGGCCTCGCCGGACAGCAGTGGGACGCCGAAGTGCGCGCCGAACCGGGCCAGGAAGTCGAGCCGGGCCGGGTCGGCGGGCAGCACCAGCCGCAGCGCGGCCAGGTCGGCGGGGCGCAGCCGGTCGGCGCGGGCCAGCGGGTGGTCGGCGGGCAGGACCGCGTCGACGGGTTCCAGCCGGACCAGCCGGTGCGCCAACTCCCCTCCGGTGCCCGGCTGGTGGCGGCCGAACCCGGCGGCGCTCTCGCCCCGGGCCAGGGCGGCGGCGACCGCGTCGAGGTCCCGGGCGGGGCCGACCTCGACGGTCGGCCCGGGGGCAGCGGCGAGGGCGTCGCGCACGGTGCGCAGCGGCTCGAACAGGTGGCCCCAGACGTCCAGCCGGGCGGGTGCGGGCCGTTGCCGGACGGCGGCGAGGGCGGCCTGCCCGGCGGCCAGCGCGGCCCGCGCGGGGTCGAGCAACCGCCTTCCGGCGTCGGTGAGTTGCACGGCGGCGGGGCCGCGGTCGAGCAGCTGGACGCCCCACTCCCGTTCCAGGGCGGCGATCCGCTTGGAGACGGCCTGCTGGGTGAGCGCCAACTGCTCGGCGGCGCGCCCGAAGTGGCCCTGCTCGGCGACGGCGACGAAGGCCCGCAGCTGCCGGAGGTCGGGGTCGTCCATCGGGCCATCATCGCCGACAACCGGCGGTTGTCGTAGGGGCGTTCCGGTTGTTGGACCCTCCCGGGGCCCGGGCCGTTGACTGGGTCCGTCACCGAGCGAGTCGGTCCCCACGATCGGCCCCCCGATCGGCCCCCCGATCGGTCCCCACGAGAGGAAGTCCCCCGATGAAGGCCCTGGTTCCGGCGCACGGCACGGTCGGGTTCGCCGAGGTCCCGCAGCCCGAGCCGCGCCCCGGCGAGGCGCTGGTGAAGGTCGACGCGTTCTCGGTGAACCGCGGCGAGACCTTCCTGCTGGAGGACCCGCCGCCGCACTGGCGGCCCGGCAAGGACGTCGCCGGGCTGGTCGTGCAGGCCGCCGCGGACGGCACCGGCCCGGCGGTCGGGCAGCGGGTGGTGGCGCACCCGCCGGGCGGGGGCTGGGCGGAGTACGTCGCGGTGCACACGGACGCGCTGGCGGTCCTGCCCGAGCGGCTGGCCGCCCCGACCGCCGCCGCGCTGCCGCTGGCCGGTCTGACCGCGCTGCGGCTGCTGCGCGCGGCGGGCCCGGTGACCGGGCGGCGGCTGCTGCTGACCGGCGCGTCCGGCGGCGTCGGCCACTACGTCACCGAGTTGGCGGCGGCCGCCGGGGCGCAGCTGACGGTCGTCACCGCGAACGCCGAACGCGGCTCCCGGCTGCGGGAGTTGGGTGCGGACGAGGTGGTGCACGAGGTGGCCGGGGCGCGCGGCCCGTACGACCTGGTGCTGGAGTCGACCGGCGGCGCGGAGCTGCCCCGGGCGCTGGCGCTGCTCGCCCCGCGCGGCCGACTGCTGTGGTTCGGGCAGGCGTCCCGCGAGCCGGTGCTGCTGGACTTCTTCGCCCTGCTGAACGGTCCGGTGTCGGCCACCGTCCAGCACTTCGGCTACGCGGACGTCGACCACCCGGACGGGGACGACCTGCGCACCCTGGTCCGGCTGACCGAGCAGGGCCGGCTGCACCCCGAACTCGGCCTGGTCGACGACTGGCGGCACACCGCGGCGGCGATCGCCGCCCTGCGCGGCCGGCGCGTGCGCGGCAACGCCGTCCTGACCCTCGACTGACCTCCCACCCGAACCGTCCCCACCCGACCTTCCCTCCGAGGAGATCCGCCATGAACACCGACCCCCGCACCGTCGTCACCGACTACGTGGCCGCGGTGGCCCGCGGCGACGCGGCCGCCGTCCGGGACGCCTTCACCGAGGACGTGGTCTGGAGCTATCCGGGCGACCTGCCGCTGAGCGGCGAGTGGCGCGGCCGGACGGCCGTCGTCGAGGACTTCCTCGGCTCGGTCGGCGGCGTCTTCCGACCCGGCACGGCCGTCGAGGTCGCCCTGGTCGGCACGCCGATCGCCGAGGGCGACCGGGTGGTCGCCGAGTGGACGTCGCGCGGCACCACCGTGCACGGCCGCCGCTACGACAACCGCTGCCTGGGCGTCTTCACCGTCCGGGACGGCCGGATCGCCGCCGTCCGCGAGTACACCGACACCCGGCACGTCGCCGAGACCCTGTTCCCGAACGGCGGGTGACCGCCCGGAGCCGGAACGTCGCCGCCGCTCCGGGCAACCTCAACGTCGGCTTAAGGCGCCCGTAATTACCCTGACGTACCGTCAGATCCGGTGCCAGCACTGGTTAGCGTCCCGGACAAGCCCTCTCCGCACGACGCAAGGGAGCCCGCCGATGGCCTCCGTCCGCCGCCCCGCCGTCCTGTTCGCCGCGACCGCCCTGTTCGGGAGTCTCGCGGCGGGGTCCGCCGCCGGGCACGAGTCGGCGCCGGACCGGCCCGACCGGGTCCGGGACTGCCGCCAGGAGGAGCCGACGGCCTCCTGTCCGCAGCCCACCGCGGCCGCCCCGACGGCCACCGCCCCGCCGCCCGCGGCGGTCCCGACGCTCCGCCCGCTCCGCACGCTCGCCCGGAGCGGCGAAGGCGGCGGGGGCGACGGGGGCGGGGACACCGCGAACGGGGTGCTGGTCTCGCTGGGCTCGGTGCTGCTGCTGACCGGGTCCGCGGCCGCCGTCCTGCGCCACGGCCGCCGGGTGCGGCCCTGACGGGGACCGACAGCACGGGACGCCTCCGCCACCGCGGCGGCCCGGGGTGGTTGAGTTGAGGGCATGAGCAGCACGCCCTCCGCCCCGTTCCGCGTCGGCCTGATCGGCTACGGCCTGGCGGGTTCCGCCTTCCACGCCCCGCTGATCGCCACCACTCCCGGCCTGCGGCTGGACGCGGTGGTCACCGCCAATCCCGACCGCCGCGCCCAGTTGCACCGCGACCACCCGGACGCCCGCGCCCTCGACACCCCCGAGCAGCTGTTCGAGGACCGGGACCGGTTCGACCTGGTGGTGATCGCCTCCCCCAACCGCACCCACGTCCCGCTGGCCCGGACCGCCCTGCTGGCGGGCCTGGCCACCGTGGTCGACAAGCCGCTCGCGGCGACCTCCGCCGAGGCCGCCGACCTGTGCGAGTTCGCCGAGAAGTCCGGCCTGCTGCTGTCGGTGTTCCAGAACCGGCGCTGGGACGGCGACTTCCTGACCGTCCGCCGGCTGGTCGAGGAGGGCCGGCTCGGCCGGGTGCACCGCTTCGAGTCCCGGTTCGAGCGCTTCCGCCCGAAGCCGAAGCCGGGCTGGCGCGAGCTCTCCGACCCGGCCGAGGTCGGCGGCACCCTGTACGACCTGGGCAGCCACCTGGTCGACCAGGCGCTGGCGCTGTTCGGGCCGGTCGAGACGGTGTACGCGGAGATCGACGTCCGCCGGGACGGCGCGGTGGTCGACGACGACGCGTTCCTCGCCCTGACCCACACCGGCGGGGTCCGCTCCCAGCTGTGGACCAGCGCCCTCGCCCCGCTGGCCGGGCCGCGCCTGCGGGTGCTCGGCGACCGCGCGGGCTACGTGAAGTCCGGCATGGACCCGCAGGAGGCCGCGCTGCGGGCCGGGCGGCGCCCCGGGCCGGACCTGCGCTGGGGTGACGACGACCCGGCCGCGTACGGCCTGCTCGGCAGCGACGGCGATGCCGAGCCGGTGGCCACCGACCCGGGCGACTACCCGGCCTACTACGCGGGGGTCGCCGCCGCGCTGGCGGGCCGGGCCCCGGTGCCGGTGGACCCGCGGGACGCCGTCGCCACCCTGGCCGTGCTGGAGGCCGCCCGGGCCGCCGCGGCCACCGCCTCGGTCGTCCGGCTGCCCTGAGCCGGGCCCCGTCCCGGCGGGGGACGGGGCCGACGGCCCGTCAGCCCTTCTGCCAGGCCGCCAGGTGGGCGTCGATCTCGCCGGTCAGCCGGCGCTTGCCCGCCGGGTCGAGGAAGGACGCCTCGACGGCGTTGCGGGCGAGCGCCGCGACCCCGGCCTCGTCCAGGCCGAGCAGCTGCGCGACCACCGCGTACTCGGTGTTCAGGTCGGTGCCGAACATCGGCGGGTCGTCGCTGTTGACGGTGACCAGCAGTCCGGCGTCGACCATCTGCCGGATCGGGTGCTCCTCGATCCGCTCGACCACCCGGGTGGCCAGGTTGGAGGTCGGGCAGACCTCCAGCGGGATGCGGTGCTCGCCCAGGTGGTCGAGCAGGGCGGGGTCCTGGACGGACCGGGTGCCGTGGCCGATCCGCTCGGCGCCGAGGTCGCGGATCGCGTCCCAGACCGTCTCGGGCCCGGTGGACTCGCCCGCGTGCGGGACGCTGTGCAGGCCGGCCGCCCGGGCCCGGTCGAAGTAGGGCTTGAACTGCGGGCGCGGCACGCCGATCTCGGGGCCGCCGAGGCCGAACGAGACCAGGCCCTCGGGGGCCAGGTCGAGGGCGAGCCGGGCGGTCTCCTCGGCGGAGGTCAGCCCGGCCTCGCCGGGGATGTCGAAGCACCAGCGGAGCACCACGCCGAGGTCCCGCTCGGCGGAGCGCCGGGCGTCCTCGATCGCCTCCATGAAGGCGACGTCGGGGATGCCGCGGCGCACCGACGAGTAGGGGGTGACGGTCAGTTCGGCGTACCGGATGTTCTGCCGGGCCATGTCCTCGGCGACGCCGTAGGTCAGCGAGCGGACGTCCTCGGCGTCGCGGACCAGGTCGACGACGCTCAGGTAGACCTCGATGAAGTGCGCGAAGTCGGTGAAGGTGAAGTACTCGGCGAGCGCCTGCGGGTCGGTCGGGACCTTGCTCCGCCCGGCGTGCCGGGCGGCCAGTTCGGCCACCACCCGCGGCGAGGCGGAACCCACGTGGTGCACGTGCAGTTCCGCCTTCGGCATTCCCGCGATGAACGCCTCGATCCCCTGGACACCCTCGGCCACGGCACGCTCCCGTCTTCTTCTCACCCGGACCCGGACAGACCTCGCATGCTAACCCGCGCCGGGCCCGGGGGCGGTCACCGCCGGGCCGTCACCGGCGGGCCGTCACCGCCGGGCCGTCACCAGCGGGCGGCGAGCTTGGCCAGCGCCTCGCGGGCCAGGCCGCGGCCCTCGAAGCTCTGCCGCTGCGGGTCGCCGTCCACGAACACCGAGATCGTCACGGCGCCCTTGCGGGCGATGATGTAGGTGTAGGGGCGCTTGTCGGTGCGCCCGCCCTCGGTGGTGTCGTAGACGCCGAGGCCCTCCTCGGTGTAGACCTCGTCGGCGCCGGGGACGGTGGGCGACTCGGCCTCGTGCGCGGTGCTGAAGGCGTTGTGGCTCTCGGCGTCGGTGTAGTTCTCGCAGCGCGCGATGTTGGCCTTGTACTCCGCGATGTCCTGGTGCGCGGCGTCGGCGCCGGAGAAGACCGACACCTCGGTGTTGGCGAAGGTGGTGTCGCTCTCGTGGTCCTGCCGGACGAACCGGGAGGTGGTGGCGGTCATGCCCTTGACGGTGCCGCCGTTCGCGGTGGACCTGCAGGACTTGTCCATCGTGTAGTCGGACCGGTCGGTGTCGTCGTCGCCGTCCGCGACGAAGCCGTGGTCCCAGTCCTTCGCGGTCAGCGCGAGCTTTCCGGTCCTGGCCTGCGCGGTGGCGTCCGCGGCGGCCCCGGCGGTCGGCTTGGCGCTGCTCCTGCCGCCGTTGGCGGGCTCCTTGGCCTTGCCGGTGGCGCTCGCGGACGGCGCGGCCGCCGGGTGCGAGGCGGCGGCGGTGTTCGCGGCGGTGACCGCCGGGTCGTCGTCGTTGCAGGCCGTCAGCAGCAGCGCGGCGGCCGTCAGGGCCGCGGCCCGCAGGGCCGTCTGTCGTGCACGCACCGTCATTCCGGTCAACTCCCCCGTGGCAGAACGGGCCCGACCCCCCTGGTCGGACCGGTCGCCACCCTACCCAAGGGTCGGGACGGCGGACCGCCGGGTTCCGCCGGGCGGCCCGCCGGGCGCCGACGGGGCGTCAGCCGCCCAGCGCGGTGCTGACGGTGTGGATCAGCAGGCCGGCCAGCGCGCCGACCACGGTGCCGTTGATCCGGATGAACTGCAGGTCACGGCCGACGTTCGCCTCGATCTTGCGGGAGGCGTCGGCGGCGTCCCAGCCGGCCACCGTCTCGGAGATCAGCGAGGTGATCTCCTCCCGGTAGGTGGAGACCACGTACTCGGCGGCGTCCAGCAGCCAGCCGTCGGTTTTTGCCTGAAGTTTGCCGTCGGTGGCGAGCCGGTGGCCGAGGGAGCGCAGGCCCTCGGTGATCCGGCGGCGCAGCTCGCTGTTCTCGTCCTCGGCGGCGTTCAGCACCAGGGTGCGGACGGCCGACCAGGAGGAGGCGATCAGGTCCTGCACCTCGGGGCGGGCCAGCAGTTCGGACTTGGCGCGCTCGACCCGGGCGATGGTCGCGGGGTCGTGCTGGAGCTCGGTGGCGAAGTCGGCGAGGAAGTTGTCGAGGGCGCCGCGGGCGGGGTGCGCGGGGTCGTCGCGGACGTCGGTGACGAAGCGCAGCAGTTCCTTGTAGACCCGTTCGCCGACCTGGTGGTCGATGAACTTGGGCGTCCAGCCGGGGGTCTTGGCGGTGATCCGGGCGACCACGTCGGTGTGGTGGTCGAGCAGCCAGTCGTGGGCCCGGACGGCGACCAGGTCGACCACGCCGCGGTGGCCGCCGTCGGCGACGATCTTCCCGAGCAGCCGGCCGGCGGGTTCGGCGACCGAGGTGGCGGCGGCCCGGCGGGTGATCGCCTCGGCGACCACGGCCTGCACGTCGTCGTCGCGGAGCACCGCGAGGACGCCGCGCAGCGCGGCGGCGGCCTCCCGGGTGACGCGTTCGGCGCTGCCGGGCGCGGCCAGCCACTCGCCGAGCCGCCGGGCCACGCCGATCCGCCCGAGCCGGGCCCGGACCACGGGCGCGGACAGGAAGTTGTCGCCGACGAAGTCGCCGAGCGAGCGCCCGAAGGCGTCCTTCTTCGTCGGGATGATCGCGGTGTGCGGGATCGGCAGCCCGAACGGGCGGCGGAACAGCGCGGTGACGGCGAACCAGTCGGCGAGCGCGCCGACCATGCCGGCCTCGGCGGCGGCCGCCACGTACCCGGCCCAGGCGCCCGCGCCGGCCGCCTTCGCCCAGGTGGCGAGGGCGAACACCAGGGTGGCCGCGGCGAGCAGGCCGGTCGCGACGGCCTTCATCTTCCGTACGCCGCGCCGCTTGGCCTCGTCGGCGGCGGTGAACCTGACTCCGGCTGCGGTCTCGTCCACACTCACCCCGCCAGACTCGCACACCACTCCCGCCGAACGGGCCCCGCCCCGCGAATCCGCGCCGCCCGGCCGCGACCCGACGGATCGTCAGCCCGCCGCGCCGCCCCCGCCGAGGACGATCCGCCGGACGCCCTCCCAGCGGGCCGGGTCGGTGACCCGGCGGCCGTCGAGCAGCACCCGGACGCCGGGGAAGTCGATCGCGCCGAGGTCCCGGTATTCGGGGTGGTCGGCCTGGACGACCAGCGCGGCGGCGGGCTTGCCCTGGTCGGGCGGCAGGCCGAGGGCGGCGAGTTCGTCCGGCGGGTAGAGCGGGTCGCTGACGCCGACCTCGGCGCCGGCCGCCCGGAGCGCCTCGACCAGCGGGAACACCCCGGAGCGGGCGGTCTCCTTGACGCCGCCCCGGTAGGAGGCGCCGAGCACGGTGACGGGCACGCCGTCCAGCGGGCCGAGCGCGCCGGTGAGCAGGCCGACGGCGTACGCGGGGACCTG
This sequence comes from Kitasatospora sp. NPDC088391, assembly GCF_044753345.1. Lineage (NCBI taxonomy): Bacteria > Bacillati > Actinomycetota > Actinomycetes > Kitasatosporales > Streptomycetaceae > Kitasatospora > Kitasatospora sp. NPDC088391. Next base: position 42,061 of record NZ_JBIVNB010000015.1, on the reverse strand, counting down.
CTCGTTGGCCTCCCGGGCGGCCCGCACCACGGTGGCGTGCGGGTCGTTCCACAGGTAGAGCCGGGGGTAGACCGGGATGCAGTGGCCGCCGACGGCGATGCCGGGGCGGTGCAGGTGGCTGTAGGGCTGCGAGTTGCAGGCGTCGATCACCTCGGCGAGGTCGACGCCGACCCGGTCGGCGAACCGGGCGAACTGGTTGACCAGCGCGATGTTGACGTCCCGGTAGGTGGTCTCGGCGAGCTTGGCGAACTCGGCGGCCTCCGCCCCCGACATCGCCCACACGCCGTTGCCGCGCGGGAGGTCGGGGCGCGGGTCGAAGTCGAGCACGGCCCGGTAGAACTCGACGCCGCGCCGGGTGGACTCCGCGTCGATCCCGCCGACCAGCTTCGGGTAGCGCCGCAGGTCGGCGAAGACCCGCCCGGTGCGGACCCGTTCGGGGCTGAACACCAGCGCGAAGTCCCGTCCGGCGGCCAGCCCGGAGCCGGCCTCCAGCCGCCGGGCGAAGCGCCCGCGCACCGAGCCGACCGGCAGCGTGGTCTCGTAGCTGACCAGCGTCCCGGGCCGCAGCCCGGCGGCGACCGCGTCGGTGGCGGCGTCGAGCAGCCCGAAGTCGGGGTTGCCGTCGGGGTCGGTGAGCAGCGGGACGACGACGACCACGGCGGCGGCGCCGGCCGCGGCGGCCGCGGTGTCGCCGGTGGCGCGCAGCCGCCCGGCGGCGACCGCCGCGGCGAGGCGCTCGTCGAGGTGCGCCTCGCGCGGGAACGGCGGGCGCCCGGCGTTGACGGCGGCGACCACCCCGGGGGCGGTGTCGGCGCCCGTCACCAGGTGTCCCTTGGCGGCGTACTGGACGGCCAGCGGCAGTCCGATCTTGCCGAGTCCGACCACGCAGATGTCCAGGGCCCGTTCCGTCACCGCGTCACCTCTCGCTTCTCCCGTTCCCATGCCTTCAGCCCCGCAGGACGGCGACCAGGCCGCGCACCCGCCGCCGGGCGGCCCGCCGGGCCCGCCGCAGCGGGGCGGGCACCAGTCGGCGCCAGCCCCGGGGGCCGGGGGCCGGGCCGGTCTCGAACAGGGCGTCGGGCAGGGCGCGCCGCCGCTCCCGGAACATCGGGTAGGCCGCGTAGAGGCGGCCGCGGCGGCGGACCTCCGGCGGCGCGCCGTGGTCGCGCTCGTACCCGATGAGTTCGCGCAGGCCGGGGAGGTCGCCGCGGCGGGCCAGGGCGAGCCGGAGCCGGACCGGCACCGGCAGGTCGGCGAAGACCAGCGCCGGGCAGTAGCGGTCGACGAGTTCGCCGATCTCGCGGGCGATCCGCGCCTGAAGGACGGGCGGTTCGGCCAGGAAGCCCTCCTGGAGCAGCTGCGGGATGTCCCAGCTGAAGAAGCGCTCCCGGATCGCCCGGTGCGCGGACCGCTCGCCGTACCCGGCCAGCACCTCCTGGGAGGCGCGGAAGCCGCGCAGCCGGTCCAGCGGCCCGGCCCGGTGGGTGACGTTGGAGCGGTCCTGCCGGGACACCAGGTGGTAGTAGTCGTAGTCGGCGAGCACCGAGACCTTGCGGGCGTGCATCAGCGCGCCGATGGTGAACGGCTGGTCGGAGTGGATGACCAGGTCCTCGCGTCGGCGCAGCCCGTGGGCGACCACCAGTTCGCGGCGGAACAGCTTGGTGTCGCCGAGCGCCCAGGCGAGCGCGGAGTCGGTGAAGGTGACCTGCTCGGCGGTGCGGTCGAAGATGCCCTGCGGGACGACCCGGCCGTTCTCGCCGACCTGCTTGGGGATCAGCACGTCGGAGTGCCAGCGGTCGGCGGCGTCGACCATCCGCCGCAGCGCCTCGGGGCCGAGCCAGTCGTCGGCGCCGAGGTAGAGCAGGTAGCGGCCGCGGGCCAGTTCGGTGCCGCGGTTGGTGGGCTTGGCGGGGCCGCCGGAGGCGGGCTGCCGGACGGTGCGGAACAGTCCGGGGTGGGCGGCGGCGAAGCGGGCCAGTTCCTCGGTGCTGCCGTCGCTGGACCCGTCGTCGACGGCGACCACTTCCATCCGCGGGTGCCCGATGGTCTGTCCGACCAGCGAGTCCAGGCACGCGGTCAGGTAGGGCATGGTGTCGTGGACGGCGATCACCACGCTGACGTCCGGTCGCTGCCCGGTCCCTGCTTGCTCGGTCACGTGGTGTCAACTCCCGTACCGGCCATCCGGTCACCTCCACCACCCGATCGGGGGACGGCGCCGGTGTGTCGGCCCGGGCGGCCGACCGGCCGTCAGGGGACCGGCGCGACGGGCGTTCCGGCGTAGATCCGGGCGATCACGTCCTCGATCGCGGGCTCCCGGATCGACAGGTCGACCAGCGGGTGGCGCGCGGCGACGGCGGCGACCACGGGGGCGGCGCTCTGCTCGGCGGGGAAGGCCAGCCACTGGCGCGGGCCGTCGACCCGGACCACCCGGACGCCGGGCAGCTCGATCGGCGGCCGGGCCTCGGCGAGGTCGACCACCAGGGTGCGCTCGCTCCGGCCGACGGTGTGCAGCAGCTCCAGCGGGCCGTCCAGGACGAGCCTGCCGCGGTCGACGACCATCACCCGGCCGCACAGCTGCTCGATGTCGGTGAGGTCGTGGGTGGTGAGCAGCACGGTGGTGCGCCGCTCCCGGTTGGTCTCCCGCAGGAACTCCCGGACCTTCGCCTTGGAGACCACGTCGAGGCCGATGGTGGGTTCGTCCAGGTACAGCACCTCGGGGTCGTGCAGCAGGGCGGCGGCGAGGTCGCCGCGCATCCGCTGGCCGAGCGAGAGCTGCCGGACGGGGGTGTCCAGCAGTTCGCCCAGGCCGAGGAGTTCGACGCACCGGTCGAGGTTGGCCCGGTACCGGGCGTCGGGGACGCGGTAGATCCGGCGGGCCAGTTCGTAGCTGTCGCGCAGCGGCAGGTCCCACCACAGGGTGGTCCGCTGGCCGCGGCAGTATTGCAAAAGATGTGATCATTGTTACAATAAGTAACAGGAGATCACGCAGTGCAATCACAACCGAACATCATTGAGCGCGTCCATCAGGGCAATCTCACCGGCCTTAACATCGCCGGATTGGTTCGGCTCTCCTTCGAAACCCACCCCGACCGTGAAACGTCCGGCATCCCGATGACCGGCGGGGACATCAATAACCGCGACGAACAAGAAGCGCTCTGCCGCAAGTACGTCGAGTCGCGGGGTGGTACGTACGTCGGCACCTATGACGAGCCCGACACCTCGGCGTGGAAGAAGAAGCGCATCAAGCAGGAGGACGGGAGTTACATCTACCGCGTCATCCGTCCAGTGTTTGAGGGGATGCTCAGTGACCTCAAGAAGGGGAGCACTGAGTCCGAGCACTTCACTCCCGCCGAGGGGTTCGGCAAGACCACTCACGTAGACGGCTCGGTCGTCTATGACATCGACCGTCTTACGCGCGACCACCGCCACCTAGAAGACGCCATCGAGGTAGTGCAGTACTACCACCGGCCGATCCTCGATATCCGTGGATCGCTCGACCTTCTGACGGACAACGGTCGTTCGGCAGCGCGCTACGTCCTGAACGCTCGCGCCAGCTCCTCCACCGACACGTCACGTCGATTGAGGGACAGTCATCTCTCGCGCGCTAAGCGAGGTATCCCCGTAGGTGGTAACCGTGCGTTCGGGTGGGCGGAAGACAAACGCACCATAGTAGATAAGGAAGCGTGGCAGATCAAGGCAGCAGCTCGCCTGTTGCTCGCTGGTGTGAAGGCTTCAACCATCATCCGCAAGTGGAACGCGGCAGGAAGGCGCACCACCAAGGGCAACCCGTGGAGCCGTAGGACGTTCGTGCTCATGATGACGTCACCTCGGATGGTGGGGTACCGGGTGTATGGCCCGATGGATCAGCCGCACCACACGCGCTACCTCACCGATGATGAGGGCAACCCGGTCAAAGGGCAGTACCCGGCCATATTGGATGAACACACCTGGCATTCAGTTGTCGCCCTTCTCGCAGGCCCCGACCGCCCGGAGGGACACGCCGATATCGGGAAGTTGAAGTACATGCTTTCTGGCATCCTGCGGTGCGGAAACTGTGGTGGAAAACCCACTGGAGGCGCGCAGCCGAACAACCGCTACACCTACCAATGCAAGTACAACGACGGTGGTTGCGGAAACTGTGGATCAGGGAACGCAATTGATGGGCTAGTGACCAAGCTCATCCTTGCCCGACTCGAAGCGGAGCGCATCGAGGTGGAGACGCAGCCATGGCCGAAGGCCGATGAACTCAAGGCCCTGAACGCCACCAAGGCAAACCTGTTGGCCCAGTTCAAGGAGAACCCCGACATGGGGCCACACATTTGGCCGGAGGTACGAAAGAAAGAAGCGGCCATCGCCGCACTCGTCAAGGAACGCAGCACCCATGCGAAGAAGCACGCCGCGCCAAAGTCAAACAACATGGCTGAGATGTGGCCATTCCTCGAAGTAGAGCAACGGCGAGCCATAGCGGCTCAACTGTTCGAGGCGATCATCCTGCAACCAGCCACCAAGGGAAGCAACCGGTTTAATCCTGAGCGTCTTCAGGTGGTGCACCGCCAAGGATAGCGGTTATATGCTCAAGTTGAGTGGGTTGAAGCACGGGAGCATTGACTCTCTGCGCTTCAACCCACTTTGCGTCTTCCGCCTCACGCACACTCACCCCAACCCTCTTGATTGGCGGGTTCTTCCTCGATGCCGGCTGATGCTTTAGATCTTCGATTTTCATTGCAATATCTCTGCTTCAATTATACAACGCATCATCCGATTTGCCGTTGCCAATTTGACCATATCGAACCTACACACAATATGAGTAAATAGATATGGCTCACCCGAAAGAGAGCCTAATCCCTTCAAGCAGTGGAGCAGAAGTGGCTATTGTCAGCCGTAAAGAGTCCGACCTGAGCGGAGAGAGTGGGACAGATGCAGAGTTCGCCTCTGTCGTCGTCCGCCAGCACCCGAGCATTGACCAGCCCAAGTCGTTGGACGTGCTCGTGTCGGAACTGGACTCGTTCAAGGACATTGGCGGGGATCTCGTGATCCTCGAAGTCCGCACCCCCAACGGGGAAACCCGCGACGTCTACATGAAGGTGCCCGACTTCAACAAGCTGGCACCCGACATGCCGAAGGTGCTAAAGGAGGCACGCGGCACACGTGGTCGCGTTCCCGGAACTCGTGTCGGTAACGGCAACGGGTAACACCCAACACTTCACCTCCTGCCAACGCTCCCGGTAGTTGAGGTGAAAACCCCGCCCTGATGACCCGAAAGGGTTGTCAGGGCGGGGCTATTTTCATTGAGCGCCCATAGAACGCATTGTCACAAATTTACGATCACTGCTGAGCTTTAGTAGCTCAACGACTTGATAATCAGGAGTGCGTCGTTGTAGAAAGTATCGTTCTGGTAAGTTCCCAAAGGCTTTGAGACGCCATTTTGAGTCGAATTATTGTAGGTCATTCGAATAATGTCATATGACGGCCCACCGGGAGCGCTGATGTTCTTACTCGCTGGATAAAGGGCTGGACTGCTTGACGAAGTTCCGACAGCGCCATTAACTGGAGAGGTGTCCCCAGCTGGGCCTGTCCCGAAGCCTAGATAATAGTTTCCGCCCAATGTGGCGATAGGGACAATGAATTGAGGGTGGGTGCTGTACGGCCCATCTCCAACACTATTCACCCCAGTGGCTACGGTCACGGTGAGCCCTGTTGGGCTAGTGAGTGACGCCGCGTCATTGCCAGGTGTCGCCATGATGTTATTGCCGTTGTATGGCGTGCTCGTGTCAGTCAGCTTCCATGTTGACGGGTACTTGAGATTGAGTTTCTCGTACTTCAACGTCGCACTCTGCCAACCAGCATACGGGTCGGCTGGTGTTGTTGTTGGAGAAGTTGTTGGCGTTGAGCTTGACGTGGTCTTCTGCTTTTGCAGATCAGCTATCTGCGTGTTCTTCGTGCTTACATCAGACGAGAGCTGACGGTTTTGCTGCCACGCGTAGACCGAGTAGGCGATAGCTGCGATGGCAATTAGCGCCAGGACGATAGCGCCTGTAATTAATAGTGACTTACGACGGCCGGCTGGGCCGTTTTGTTTCATTGGGTTGTGGGTTAATGGAGTTTCGTTCATACTTCTCAGAATAATATCATAAAACGGCCCAATTTCCACCCTGAAGTTGAATTCGCCCCTCTGATAATCCTCATGCTTTGGATTAATGACCTATTAGCTTAAAGTGGACGATCAGGTGCGTCTCTTTGGTAATGCAAAGGGTTTAGGCATTCCGCCACGCGTCGCCCTGCAAGACATATGGGAAAGAGGTGAGAACCTTGACAACTGAAAAGGTCAGACGCAAGACGCTTACGCGCCTTCGTGCTCTCCTGTTGGCCGTGAGCCTTGTGCTCGTTGGTTTTACGGGAGTGGTGACGAATGCGGTCGTGACGGCTACACCGGCTTCGGCAACCACTGGAACGGACGACTACCCGAACACCGCACCTAAGTACCTTGCTACTGCGGCCCAGGACTCTGTCGTTGATCCCTGGGGCTTCTACAACCGCGAATGCGTATCATTTGTGGCGTGGCGGCTCAACAACGACAACGGCATGGCGTTCACAAACAACATGAGCGCCAACGGAGTTAAGGGCCACTTTGGCGTCGCATCTGAGTGGAAGCAGAACGCGATCAACCTGTTTGGCGACTCCGCTTTCAGTGGCACGCCAGCAATCGGCTCGGTAGCCTGGTGGGACGCGAACCATGGTGACGCCGGTTCGATGGGTCATGTGGCCTATGTCGACTCGGTGAACGCTAACGGTTCTATCAACATCGAGCAGTACAACACCTACCACAATGTAGGCGGGTACTGGGCCGAAACCATCGCTACAACCAGTAAGAACTGGCCGAGTGGATTCTTGCACCTGAAGGACGGGGTAGCAACACCACCGCCTCCACCCGGCATCCCGACAAGCGCCACATCTTCGAGCGATGACTCGGAGTACAGCGGCGACTTCAACGGAGACGGCTACTCGGACATTGCCACCCTCAGTCAGCTTGCTGACGGAGGCATTGGTGTCCACCTTCTCCATGGAGGGTCGGGGGCCACAATGTTCAGCACGGTAGTCAGCGCCAGGAGCCTCTACGGTTCAGCACCGCCACCGGGTCAGTCCGGTGGCTTCAACTGGAACCAAATCAAGGTGGTGGCCGGCCGCTTCAACAGCGACACGTACGCCGACCTAGCAATCCTGCACCAGACGGCTGACGGTGGATTCCATCTCTACGTTCTCTACGGAGGGCCGACGGGAACAGAGTTCACCGCAATGTCTGACCCCATGTCCTTTCCGGCTTCGGACGGGTGGAACTGGGCGAATGCCAAGGTCGTTTCCGGAGACTTCAAGGGAAACGGCTTCGACGACATCGCGATCGCCGAAAAGCGAGCCGATGGTGGCGCCGATATCCACGTTCTCTACGGAGGCGCGGGGACGGACATGTTCAGCTACAACAACGCACTTCCGGTCGCTCGTAGTCTGCCCGGTCCTGGTTGGCAGTGGTCGCACATGAAGCTCGCGGCCGGGCTGTTCAATGCGGACAGCTTCGCCGACCTGGTGGTGTTCTACCAGGCGTCAGACGGAGGCGTAAACGTCCACATCCTGTACGGCGCGAACGACAGCTCCGCGTTCAGCATCGAGCAAGATGTCAGAGACCTACCGGGCACTGCTGGTTGGGATTGGACAAAAATGAAGTTGGCGGCGGGACTGTTCAACAGTGATCCCTACGCCGACCTGGCAATCCTGCACCAGACCAGTGCTGGAGGTATCGATATCCATGTCCTCTACGGAGGCGCGGGAACGTCGATCTTCAGCAACACCACCACCATCGCTCAGCACCTGCTGGCGTCAGATGGGTGGGTCTGGACTCAGACCATGATCACGTCGGGACTCTTCAACGCCGACAGTGAGTCGGATCTCGCGCTCCTGACGCAGCTCGCAGATGGAGGGATCGGCATCCACGTTGCCTACGGGGGTGTTGGAACACCGTTCCAAACCGTCAATCCCGTCACAACGCTGCCCGGCTCTCAGGGCTGGTCGTGGACGGCGACCAAGTTCGGATAACAGATTGGTGGTGCGAAGCTGGTTCGGGCGATACGTCGCCTCCAGCGACGACGCCCGGCTAGCTGGCCAACGATCGTTCTTCAGAAAGACTCGCTCCTCATGGGGCTTGAGTTTACGAACCTGCTCGGTGGGAGCAGGTTTTTTTAATGCCCTAATCCCATCCTATCGAGCTTTGCGCAAGAGGTTGCAGAATCAACGGAACATGGTCTAGATGGATTCGGCTTTCGCGACTACCAGACCATTGTCTGACACTATCTGTCAACGATTTCCAGTGCGACCGGCCTCGGGCCTAGGTCTGGACAATCAACCGGACCGATGGTCTGGTGAACCGCTACCCCTGTAAGCATTTTGTCTGGGTCGCACAAGTTACATTGTGCGACCCATGATCACAAAGAAAACCTACTCACTCGCTCTAATGGCACGGCGACTTTAAGGCTCGGACTCGGACGGTGAAACGCGATCCTCGCGATTTTCGCTGAGCCGTGACACAAGGATGGTCGCAGCGACGGCGATCAGGAGGAAGTCGATAACCATTTGAACCGTTACGACGCCTCGCGCTTGAGCGCTTAATGGGGCCAAGCTCCCTGTGCCGGTGGTCATAGTACCGAGAGCAAAATAGACAGCATCCAACTTCGTTAACTGCTCACTGAAATTGTCCTTCGTACCAAGCATCCAGTACGTTTGAGAAAATGCCAGCGCCACGCACGATAGGCTGTTGATTATCAGGAAGACGGATGCACGCCCCAGACGAGGACTGTGGATCAGATGGCGGATCATGCTAAATGCGAGAATTACAAACAAGGCTCCTACGGTAGCTAGTATGGGGAAACCCGCCCCCGTCATACCTGGCTGGCCTCGACTAGGAGCCCTGAGAAAATCCGACCAAATATATATCTGACACAAAAGCAGCGTAGCAAGCAATGGCCATGGCGAGCGAGCTGCATTATTGATCCACCCTCTAATCATTGCGCAACTCCATGGACTACTTCCGCTTGTACTGCTTCCCATAGTGCTTGACGACGTATTCTTCTAACGCATCCTCGATGATCTCCCAAGGCTTACGCTCCTCGATGTACACGAGGTCATGCGTCACTTGCTTGTGGCGCGACGGGTACATGTGGAAGCCACGGTTCAAGGGTGACTCGTTGGTGTCCACAATCGTGCGGATTACCGGGCCGCTTGAGTCGGCTTCAACTGGAGCCGCGGGCGTCGTTGGTTGCGGAGGTTCTACCGGCTCCGCCGGCGCTGTCTTGGGTGCCTCGGGATCAACCTGTGGGATGGCTTGGCGAGGAGCGAACGACTTACGCTCGCCTACCTGCTTCTTAAACTCGTTACTCATTGATCAGTATCTCCGCGACCCGCTTATATCCTTGCGCGGCTGCACTCTCGGGGTCATAGAGCACTACCGGTTGGTTCAGTTGTTCTGCCTCATCTACGGCGGTGGACTCGACAATGAGCTGAGGGATCACGCGGTCGCTGTATGCCTCCCCTATCCCGTCGAGAACTGCCGAGGAGGCGTTCGTACGCTTGACGCGGGTAATCAAGATGCCTCGCAGCCGTAGACCAGGGTTGTAGGTCTTCACTGCCCTCTCGTATGCCTCAATGGTTCGAGCGAGGCCGTCTTGAGTGTAGGCACTGGCCGCAGCAGGGATTACGAGTTCATCAGCCGCAGCAAGCGCGTTGATGGTCATGAAGCCAAGAGACGGCGGCGTGTCAAGAATGATGAAGTCGTAGTGATCCTCTAGCGCCTCTAAGAGCGTCTTTAGCGCCACGATGGGATCAGGGGCTGTCGGATCGGAGCGCTGAAAGGCCATTCCGGTCTCAGTCTTTGAGAGGTTTGGATGACCGGCTATCAGATGAAGGCCATCGACAAGCGTCGTCACCACGGCCATAGACGGCTCAATGGTGGGATCAGTAAATAGATCGTTCAGTGTGGCAGAGAGCGCGTCGGGGTCAACACCGAGGCCCTTGGTAGCGTTCGCCTGTTCATCAAGGTCAATTAACAGCGTCCGCTTACCTGCACCTGCCAAAGCAGCTGCGATGTTCTTGGCGCTTGTTGTCTTGCCTACCCCGCCTTTGTGGATGGCGATTGCTATCTTCTTTGCCATTATTCACTTGTTCTCCTATTTGTTTAAGTTAGCACATATGCATCCTCGCGTCCAATTATCAACGCTTCAAAGCGTGAGTGAGTTAATTCTTACGTGCGATCGTTTCCATTCTAACGCTCTAACGCATTAGAACGTGAATGCACTTGTATTCTCATGCTCTATTGCGTTAGAATAAGAGTGTAAGAGGAAATGCAAATGAACAAGAATACAATGACTATCACAGGCGGCCTTCTAGGACAGCTCTCCAAGGTCTTCGTGACTGAGCGACTAGGGATTAACCCGGATCAGCATCAACTCACGACTGAGGGCACATGGATACGCCTTGCTGAGCGCTTAATGAAGGCGTCCAGGATAGAGAAGCGAAGCGTAAAGCACGCAGGATCACGCAACCCGCGGAAAGTAAGATAAGGAGAATCTATGAACCTGACGCAACAGCAATTTGGCCACATGCCTACAAGTGGGGAAGTGGGGGAACCCACAAAACAACAAGTGGTTAAGTACACAACACATCTTCCTGCGGGCCTGATTAAGTGGGTCAAGCGTGAAGCCCTCGAACGAGATATGAAGGATTACCAGCTCATGCAACTCGCGTTAGAGAGCTTCCGGGGTAACCGGGAGGGCGAACCCTTGATTCCTGCGGGAAGTGGCGCATAATAATCTATATATGAATGATGAAATACTAAAGGCGATCGCCGAACTCACAACCCGCATAGATAACGGGTTCAAGCAGGTAGATAAGCGGTTCGACGCGCAAAGCTCCGAATTTGATAGCCAATTCACGAGCTTCTACCAACACGTTGAGAACGAGTTCGACAAAGTGCACACTGAGATAGCATTAACCCAGAACGAACTTAAGCGCGAGATTGCGCGTGTTTATACTCTTCTCGACGGCGACACCAAGCAGCGCGAGATTGACGACCATGAACGCGCCGCCCTTGGGCTACAGCTTGACCGGTTAGACGAAGAAGTTAAGGCACTAAAGATAAAACTCGCCTAGTCTAAGCCACCCTCAGGGGTGGCCTTTTTCATGATTGCAATACATGCGCGAAATGCTTATACTAGGAGCAAGCTAGCGTCTAGCCCTGTGCAAAAGAACTATGCGCTAGCCCATCGGTTTTGGGGGTACTTTTTCTATCCATCTGGGTTTTGCGCAAAAACATGCTTGCATATTTTGTCGTGATTGTTTACTATTAGAACAGCACAGAGTTAGACGCATAAAGAGCCCCCGAAAGAGGGCTCTTTTCTTTTGCCTAAGATTCCTCGCCACCACGCAGGTACACCGAGCCGACCAATCAACGTTAGCAACTCCCGAAACGGGACGGTTTTGTGTTGCCCAAAATCGGGAGTAGGAGAAACCAGCATGGCTGAACACATCGGATCAACATTAAAGCCCTTGGACTTCTATAGAAATAGGGAAAGCGATAGCTCCTCCGTTACTTCTATAGAAGGAGGGCAGGTTCCACCAAAGGTAATTGACGACCTCATCGACAACAAGATGTACCGTCGTAAGTTCAACGCACTCATCCGCAAGGGACACTTACAAGACTTGCTCGATCTCGCAGAGGTAGCCCAGGGGAAGGACAAGCCGAGCCACTGGTTCGCACGAGCCACCAGGACAACCCCTGTGCCAGGGAACGAGAATAAACCAACGTTCTGGGATCGTTCGTTGAAGTTCCTGAAGAGATTGCGCAAGGTGCGTCACATCGCCCGAGAGATCGGCCAGCGTCTCAAAGTGCCAGCAAACAGCGAAAAGGCCGTGTTCAAGGCTGCATGGAGGCACGACGAACGTGCTGTTCAGATGGCTGTCACCGCCGCCGAGACAGGGAGGAAGCATCCGTTCGGACTGTTCTGCGCCATCGCGTTTAAGTCCTTGGCTACCCAGGCGGTTTGATACGCCGTAAGACATGCTGAGATCGCCTGTGCGAGCCGTCAGCAGGGAAGACGACATCATCCTCCGCCTGACCCCGATTTTTGACCTGTAGGGCCTGCGAGACGATCGCCCGACGGAAGACTGCCACTCCAACGGTGCGCGTCTCGTCGCGTAGACCATCCTCACCAAGCCCACGCCGGCCCCGACCTCTTGGTCGGGTCTGTTCAGTGCGTCCCGCGGTGACCCCTGATAGAGGCTCATCCAGCAGACAGCACCAGCCCCGTAGGAGGCGATGTCCTCCACCGCAGCCGGCAGGGGCCGTAGAACCGCCGCACCTACTCTGGCGCCTGGCGGTGCTAGGAACGCAACGAGGGCTCCCCCGATCTACAGGAGAGCCCTCGTGGGGATGAACCAGCCGACCTACTCGACGCCGGCCCCGCGCTCCTGAACGAGCGCTTCAAGACCGTACCGGCTGACGTGATCCGGGTTGCCAAGATCAATCGTGCGCAAGCCCTCGGCGGCCAGGCGCTTGTTCACCTCGTCCAGGTGCTCTTGGACGAGGTGCTTCTCGGCGTCAGTGGTGCGTCCCTTGTGCGGAGTACCAGCGTGCTCCAGGGATGCATAGTTGATCCGCGTCTTCTCAGCCGCCGCCGGCCGGGCCTGTGAGGGTATCGCTCCTACGACGCGCTTCGCACTCCGTAGAACCTCCGGCATCGGGGTGTCCGCGGCAAGCTGGTTGAACGCCTTGACCTCCATGACGATCGTCTCGGGCTCGTCGCTGTCGGGATAGTGCAGCTCGAACGTCACCAGGTCGAGTGAATTCTCTTCGACAGTGGTCAGCTCTTCGGCCAGGGCTTCAATCTCCACCGGGCCGTTTTCAAGGTCGGGATGACCTGTCACGACGATGCGAACGAGTTGATTCTCGTCGTCCACCATCCTGCCGGTGAGGTCGGAGAAACGAACGATTTTCTGGCCCATGAGTCACCTTGTCGTGGTCGTGGCGTCTTGGGGGGATTCTATCAGCGCGGATACTGGGTCAGTAGTCACTGGAGATGGCGCACATTTTCGTGAAGCAAGAAATGCGCACAAAACTAGCACTCGCCTGTTTTCATAACTGGTGCGATTTGTTATAATGAAGATGGCAAAAAAGAGAGACTATTAGCCATTAGCTTAATGGCTAGGGGTCATTGAGAACTTTCGATCAGAAAGCTGTCACTTGGCATTGCCGCACGTGGGGTGTTGCCAGAGTGGTCGAATGGGGCGGTCTACGAAACCGTTTTCCGTCAGAGGATCGACGCGGGTCCGAATCCCGCACACTCCACCAACGTTGGTGAAAACCATCAAAAAAGACCTTGCTTATCGCAGGTCTTTTTTGATTCCGTCAGAGGACTAGCCGAATGAACGGCTATCAACGCGCCTCAACGCATTGAGACACAATAATAGCAATTCATTTACTTTATGTCAACATTATGGTGGACTGCAAGACAAGAGGCGGACTGTTCATTCTTGGGTTGATCCATCCTTGTAAAAATCAATCCATCACTAATTCGCCGGAGAACCTTGTACTTGTTTATACTTCCAGTATGGCCGGAGGGCTTTTAAAAGTCAATACTTTTCTAGCCCTCCCGGCCTCTGTAAAACCCATAGAATACTCTAGAGTATTTAGAGACGCATCAACTGTGGGATCAACTCCCCAATAAGAACCACCTTCACCATCTCCCGTTGCGCCGCCGGTAGCTTCCGGATGATCCGGCCCATCTCGGCCTTACGTGCCTCCTGCTTAACCACGAACACCACGTAAGGGAAGTACTCCTCTTGACTGCTCTCGGCGGCCCGCCAGTATCCCGCGATCTTCTCCACGATTCGCACGGGCCGTTCTGTACCGAGGTCGATTTCAAGGAAGAAGCTACTCGTCCGTTGCTGGGCGGGAAAGTCAAGCACAGCAAACAAGTCCGCTCGCACCGGTGGAACCGGGAGTTCTACCTCCCAGCGCTTCACTGAGAGAACACCCAGCTTTTCCGCCCGCCGGAGTTCAAGGTAGGTGTCAGCAATCATGAGGGCGTGATCGCTCACCGTTGGAGAAGGCCGACCTTCTATGTCGAGGAGTGCCCGCCCGAATCTCCCCAGCTGATACACGTACGCGCTCGCTCCACCCTTATCCCCGGGCGCTCGCCGCCCCACCCGTGCAAGGTAGTTCAGTCGCACCAAACGCCGCAGCACGGTGTCAGGGATGCTGTGGGAACGGTCGGCAAAGAGGAGTTCTTCAAGGTGTGTCGAAGCCAGCTGGGTAAAGGTGCCAACTAGTTTGATGATTTCGTAGTCTCTATGTCTTAGTTCCATGTGGGTAGGTTCCTATACAGTCACGCAGTGACAGGGCGCGGCGTTCCCCCAGGTCAGAGCCGTACAGGTACAGGCATACGCCTGGGGTCAACCTGGGCCTGGCCTAGGGGGTTCGCCTGGGCTTGACCTAGCCTGCCGCGTGCTCGATTGCGGTTTTCCAATGTTCGGCGAGACGGGCGGCGAGGTCGATTTCCCCCTTTATCGCGCTGGCGTTTTGGAGGGTGGCCGTTTCGACCATCGACTCTTGCAGCGGGTCAAGGTACTCGATGTTATTCGCCACCGTCTCGACATCGAGAAGGTTTTGCATGAGGTACTCGCAACTCCGCTGCAAGTAGGCCACCTCTGACAGCAGCCCCTGAATGCTTCTCACTCGTTCCACGCCCTTCCGCCGAACTTGCGCTTAGTGTTAGTTGGTTTCGACGCCGGAGGGGTGCCGCGTCGCTTTGAAATCTCCTGTTCTACCTCGGCCACGGGCCTTCCATATCGCGCCCGTGAGAGTCGCCGGACTTCATCGGCAAACCCCGTCACATCACGAGGGGGAAGGGTCATCGCTGTCACCGGCGCACTTACGCCGCCCTCGGTGGCGAGTCGCATGATGACTTCAAAGCGGTGTTGGTTCATGAAGTCGTCTTCCGTGACGCTCCTACCGAATTGACGCGCAAAGTGCCGCGCCTCGTCGGCGGAGGTCTGAAAGACCACCGTTGAGCGAGCATTGTTCTGGGTCGCGTCCTGGAGCTCACGCGTGAGTTGATTCAAGAACTGGTGCGCTACCGTCATGGCGAGCCCGAGAGAACGCGCTTGGGCGAACATGTCGCTCGGTGAGATCGGGAGATTCAGGAAGTCCTGAAACTCATCCAGGTACAGCATGGTGGGGTTGTTCGGGGTGGCCACGCCGCTCTGTACCGCGCTCCAAAGCGAGTTGAGCATCAGGCTGCCAAGCAGACCGGCTGTCTCCTTGCCCTCGGTGGCACGTCCCAGGTTGACGAGCAGAATCTTGTTTTCTCGGATCACGTCGCGAAGATCAATCGTGCTGGTGCCCTGCCCGATGATATTCCGAATCGAGCGCCGGTTGTTGAGCTGCCAGATGCGGTCAGAGAGCGGCTTGAAGTACAGCTCTCTTTGCGACTTCGGCAGGCTGGTGATTTCTTGCCACCAGTGGGCCAACTCCTCGACGTGTGAGACGCCTCGGATCAGGTCGTCGGAGAACGCTTCTTGGTTGGCCCTCGGGACACTCAGCGCGCCGAGATCCGCGAACGTCATTTGCCCGCGCGCCCCTTGGCTCATGAGAAGCGTCAGGATCAGGTGGTAAAACCCCTGCCGGACACGCACCCCTCGGGCGTCCTGCGGATACAGGTGATCGAAGAGCCGTTGAATGTCGGCAGCGACCACGTAGGGCGACCCCTGCAAGATGTTGAAGCCGACAGGGTGATCCGTGTCGGTAACGTCCAGGAGGACGACATCTTGAATGCGGTGTTCTGGTACTCGGGCAAGCGTGTCGTTGAACAGATCGCCCTTGCTCTCGATGAGGATGACCCCTCGGCCAGCCTCCATGTCCTGAACAATCAAGTTGTTCAGGAGCGCCGTCTTGCCCGATCCCGTTGGCCCCACGACTTGAAGGTGTTGAGCGGATTCGACTGGGGAGAGCGCCAACAGACGTTGGTCGGAAGGGAAGTTGGAACGGGCAATCACTCGACCCGTGCGCGGGATGACACCCGTTGCCGGGAGGTGCCTCGTCCGGCTGCGTGGAAGCCCTGCAATATGAGGGCTGCCGATCGGCCAAGAGACCAGACTGACCAACTCGCTCGCCGACAGCTTCGCCGGGAACATCGTTGGCGTGGCGGCCTGGTGGACGCGCTCGATCACCTTGGCCTGAGAGGTGAGCCGCTTCTTGAACCGAGTGTCAGGGCTTCGCACACTGGCGAGGCTGCTTTGCACCAGGGACAGCAGCCGGTCAGCGTGGAGCTTGTCGGCTGCCTTGGCTGCCACCCGCAGCACCCCAAGGAAGTTCGGTTCACTCAGCTTGGCGCGACGGTCGGCGATCTCGTCTTTGTCGGCGCTCCGGGAACCGACCAGGAGCTGACCGACGACGCTGTAGTTGCTGGCTTTCACGTCGCGCTCTTGCTTGGGTAGACGCTCCTGGACACTGGGCGCCACAACCCACTGAAGAAGCAGCGCTTCACCCCGTCCGAGGCTCTGCATGTTGGTCAGGACACTCGCCGAGACAGCCTCGGCATCATGGATGTTGAGGCTGCGGCTTGGGTTCGTCAGACCAAGCTCCACCGCGGTCGTCCACTGATGGCGTGGTTCATCCACCCCGGCCGGCGTGACCGTGATCCCCGGCACCAACGACCGCAGCTGCGGGACGATGTAACTCGCCTGAGCATGGGGCACCTTGAGCTGGTGGATGATGCCGAGATCATTCGCCGAGACCTCGAACACCATGGAAGGCACGTTCAAGAGGCGGCCAGGCCCCGTGCGAAGCGTGCCGCTGATCGCCTTCAACCACGTCACCACGTCGGCGGTAGCGAGGTCAGCGGGGAAGGTGAGCCTGTATGACAGGCGTGAATCGGATGGTTGCATGAATTCCCGTCCCAAAAAAATGACGCCGGGGATGAGCGTCAGAAGAACAGCGATGATTGTGAAAACAGTGGGACTCATGCCCATCTATTTTCTCACAACGACATACGTATTACATGTGTAGTTTTTACCACCGCGTCATTTTGTAGTAGATGGCACCGAGCACCACCACAACAACGAGGGCACTCACCAAGTACGGGACGAAGGGGGCGATCACCAACCACACAACCCTGACCGCAAGTGCTGCGAGAAGCAGTGTTACCAGCCAGGCACGGGCTTTTCTCATGGCACGTTCTCTCTGCTAGGTGGTGCCGACCTACGGTCGAGGCCGGCGGGGAGGTAGAACGGGAAGTTCACACGACGAAGCCCCCTCCTCGTCGCCATCGCCTGTCGGGTGACAAAGGCCAACGTTCTGGCTGTGCTTCCCGAGTAGGTGAGATGCTGACGACAAGGAGGGGGCTGGGTGGGGACTACTCGTCCCGTTCATCTCGAATCTTGCGAGCAATACGCTCTGCGGCTTCGGCGTCGTACATGCCGTAGCGGATACCGGTCTCAATCTCACGGTCACGCCTACGGGCTTCAATGCCGGGCCCGTACTTGGTGGCCAACTTGTGGAGACCCCAGATGATGAGTCCCGGGATACCCAGGAAGACAGTCATGAAGGCGATAGCTCCCATGGTCTTCTACCTCCCGAAATTGTAGTTACCGAAAATGTCCTCGTCCTCGAAGACCTCCTCTTCCATGACGATGCGCTGCTCCATGTTGATGATCTGGAGAACGCGACGACGGGTGTGCGTGTGACGCCTACTCGTCGGCTGCTCGTTCTGCTGCCGAGCCAGCTCCACACCAACCTGGTACGCGTAGATGCGCGGGTTGGTGGGGTCGTACACCTCGATCTCCTTGCCCATGTGACGTCTCCTCTTCCTCCGAGCCAGCCGGGGTGGCTGGGTCGGTGGGTTCAAGGTCGCTGGTGAGAGGAGGGTGGGTCGATGCAGCTGACGTCCAAGTTCAGGCTGTACGTCGTTTGAACGTGGGTTGCATGGGAGACTCAGCGCCAGACGGGCCAGGGCTGGAGGGGTTGCACGTGGATGACATGGCGCGGTTGGTCGCGGCGTTCCAGGAGATGCGGAAGAAGGAGGGCATCACCGACACCAAGCTGCTCGCCAGAGGCTGGCTCCTCGACCTGCTTCACACTCCTGGCGACCCCCTCGCAGGCATCAAGCAGCTGAGCGAGGTCATCGATGCCATGGGAGACAGCCCGAAGACGCGCGCTGTGCGGAACGCCCTCAACATCGGTATGGAGTGGCATGGAGAGCTAGACGATCGCCGCAAGTGGGCCTACGGGCTTGAACTCCCTAAGGGAGAAGCATTCCTCGGCGTCAGTCGCGGTACTCAGTACAGTCTTGAGAACGACGGCTTTCAAGACCTCGCCCGGCGCATCGTGGCTCATTCGACCACTATCACCTATGACGAAGAGTTGACTCCCGATGATGGGCAGGTAGTGGACGAGCAAGCAAGAGAAACGTGGTGGGAATTCTGGCGTCAGATGTTCCGCGAAGATCGCCAATTCGCCGGAGTAGCAGCGGTCGTCTTCATCCTGCTTGCACTTGCACTATATTTTGCTACCCGCTAGCCAGGCGGCAGGCGACCCGTGATTGTATTGACTAATCAAGTGTTTCGTGTTATAAGTTAAGACATATTGCCTCAAGGTAATTGCATACGTGTCTCTGTCTTCGGATACGACACCCCGCTTGTTTCACTAAGCCGGTGGTGTGTCCTATCCGAATCGACCAAGGAGATACACCACATGTCGGATGAAGCATGGAAGATGTTCAGAGGGGTCAGAGATGAGCTGATGAAGCTCGCTCAAGGCGAAGGTCTGACACCTCGAAAGGTGGAGCTCCGAACTCCCTACCTCATGGAGTTGGTCGGGGCAGCAGATGGTCAAACGGTCTCAGATCTGATCCGAAGCTTCCTCGATGCCATGGAGCCGGACAAGTTCACGCAAGCACTTCGCAACGCCTTCGGCGGTGAGGGGTATCCCCCCACCCTCACGGAGCGTCGTCAGCGGCTTGGCGATGAACTCGGCCTCTCAGTAGGAGGAATCAGCACGCGAGAAGAGAAGGCTATTGATGTAATGGCCAGAAGGATTATCGCGCTCGCTGAAACACGCACTGCCCCGGAGCCACAGAATCAAGGAGCGCTCATCGCAGCGCTGAATGGTCTCCAAGACAGCATCATGGCCCAAACGGCGATCCTGCAAGAGATCAACGGCAGACTCAAGCGTCTCGGCGATTGAGAGACATCCGACAACCCACACCCCGCACCACCCAACGAAGAACACCCCGTGTCCGTTGGTCGGTCGCGGGGTGTTCTTCATTTCTGGGGATCTGGAGTTGTAGATGCGGAGAATCAAGCGCCTCCGCCGGCTGCGGGAAGAACGTCGCCTTCAAGGGTGTCTTGGCTCACCCTGAGATCGTCACTGCCACGCGCCCGGTTCAGCCGTCGCGTAGTCGGCAACCGTCCTCCGGAAGCGCTGGTGCCCGGTGTCGCGGACGTGCTTCGCGATCCAGGTATCAACCTTGGTCGGCTCGTCTTCATCTCCGGACTGCGCTCCGCAGTCGGCTTCATCACCAGAGACGCACTCAGCGGCGTAGGTCGTCTCTCCAGCGGGGTCGGGGTGGATGTCGTAGTTCCGGAACCGGAACGTCTTCGTGGTGCCCATCTCTTGCTCCTGCGTTGGTAGGGGTGACGTGGAGAGAATTGGGCTGCGCTACAACCGCTTGCCAGCGCGACCTACGGCCCAGAACGTGTCAGTGGTCAACCGGTACTGCTGGTGCCCCGGGTTCTCCTTGCTGTGGTTGACCGTCCAGACCTCGACCAACAGCCTGTTGTCGTCCACGACATGGGACGTGGCGCTGCACTTGCGACACTCCGCCATGAATATCTCGCCGGGGTCTTTCTCGTTGGTGTCGGCGCGCAACACCAACCCTCCGGAGCGGTAGATCACATCGGTGGCCATCTGCTCTCCTGTACTTGAATCGGTGACGTTCTTCGTGTTGGTCGCACCTACAGGGCGTGCAGCCCCTTGAGAACCTGACGCAGCAGATCAGGGTCAGACCGAGGCAGAGAGATGGTCGTCGGCTTCTTCGACGTACGCCGCGGGAGGGCTGGAACCGGCCCATCTAAAGCCAGCTCAGCCCACACGACCTTGCCCCCGGTCTTCGGGTAGTAGTGGCCGACCTGGCGAGCGAGGGCCTTCACGATGAACAACCCTCTTCCGCCCTCGGCGTCGTCGCTCGGGCCGGCTGCCGGTTGGTCGAGCGGTTCAACGCCCGTGTCCCACACCTGGATACAGATGCAATCCATGCGACCGAGGATGCGCACGTTGAGGAGACTCAGGTTCTCCAGCGCCGACCACTCGGGGTCGGGGGTCATCAGGCCGGTTGCCTTCACGGCGTTGGTGACCAACTCCGACACCACCAGCTCGGCCGTGTCGATCTGCTGCGGCAGGTTCCAGCTCCCAAGCGTGTGCCGGATGAACAGACGAGAGCAGCTGACAGCCGTCAGCACGGCGGCCAAGTCGAGCGATACCACCAAGGGCGGACGCTTCCTCATGGGCGGCCGGGTCTGGGTGGTGGCCGGGGTTTCCTCCGGCAGTACCGTCGTCATGGCTGCTCTCTCTTCCGAGTCTGTTCTTGTCCCGTGAGGTTTCGCCCACCTACACACCGCTGAGCTCATGCACCGCCGCGTCAGCCCTAAGTTCGACGTTCAGGACCATCGCCACCTGGAGCGCCCGGCAGTGGGCGAGCTGCTCCAAGGACGAGACGACGACGTGGTGTGTCTCCGAGCGCCGCAGCTCCTCGATCAGCTCGGAGAAGGCGGCGAGTGAGCCCGTCTCGTACTCGTAGAAGATCGCGCCGAGGGTGAAGCCCTCGACGTGCGCGAAGTTCGTCAGCTGCTGCTCGATCCGACGGACTTCCTGGTCGTCCGCTTCATCCGTGACCCTCATGTAGCCGTAGATCAGTGGCTTCAAGGCCGTTCCTCCTCGCGCAATGGAGGTCAGATGGCGATGCCTGACGGTGCTCAGTCGTCCATCTGGCCAGCTCACGGCCCCGAGGTTCGATCAGGAGAGCGAATTAGGGGTCGATTATGGACTCCTAGGATAGGCTCTCATCGCTCACAAAACTAGACTCCTATTTTGGGAAACCACACGTTCGAGGGACCTCTGACGTGCTATCAGCAGGTGGGGGCCATAATGAGCACCTGGCTGACCAGGTGGAGGATCAACGACGTGGCTACCCCAACGATCCAGAGGCGTCGGCTCGGTAACGCGTTGAAGCGTGCCCGTGAGCAGGCAAGCAAGACGCAGGATGAAGCTGCCGAGCAGATCGACGCGGCGGCGAGCAAGATCAGCCGCTTGGAACTGGGGCAAAGCGGCATCAAGTTGACAGACCTGACGTTGCTGCTCAGCTTCTACCGCGTGACCGGCGACGACGCCGAGTTCATGAAGGAACTTGCCCGCGCTGGTCGCCAACGGGGGAGGTGGACAGGCTTCCTCGGTGCCATCCCCGACTGGTTCCGCACCTACGTCGATCTTGAAGCTGACGTATCTGACATGCGGTGGTATCAGCCCGAGGTGGTGCCCGGCATCCTCCAGATCGAGAACTACATTCGCGCCATGAACGTCAAGGCGCAGCCTGGCGTCTCACAAGAAGTGATGGATCAACAGCTCAAGGTGCGGTTGGAGCGGCAAGCGATCCTCGACCGCCCGGATGCCCCGATGCTCAACTTCATCTTGAGTGAGTCGGCGATCCGCCGGAACATCGGCGACAAGGCCATCATGCGTGAGCAGCTGCTTCACCTGGCCGAGCTTGCCGAGCGACCCAACGTCGAACTCCAGGTTCTCCCGTTCAACGCGCAGACGTTCGGCGCTGCCTGGGTGGGCTTCACGATCATGCGGTTCGACCATGATGCCGCCTCTGACGTGGTGTACCTGGAGGACTACACCGACGCCACTTATCTCGACAGGCCGGACGGGGTGAAGGCATATACTGCCCTTTGGAATCGGCTACAGTCGGCGGCTTTGGGTCAAGTAGAGTCGCGCAACATGATCCTCCGCCTCGCGAGCGAGGACTAGCGCTGACACCCCAAAAGAGAGAACCAGCATGAACACCCCAGACTTCTCCGGCGCCACGTGGCGTAAGAGCACCTTCAGCGGTGACAACGGTGGCCAGTGCGTTGAAGTGGCGTTTCACGAGGGTGTCGTTGGTCTCCGTGACTCGAAGGCCAAGGGAACAGGGCCGATCTTGGCCTTCACTCCGGAGGAGTGGGACGCCTTCGTGAGTGGTGTCGTGAACGGCGAGTTCACGCAGCCGTAGCCACCCCAAGATCAAGACGAAACAAGAGCCCTCGATCTGCCGTGATGATCGAGGGCTCTTGTCGTGCAAGATCGTTCCGTGCCTGCTCGGAAGTGACCACACCCCTGACGGGCCGCACAGACAGCCCCGCACGCCCTCTGGCCTGCGGGTTTTCCAGCCCTTGGGGACTGCCCCGGACGGCTCCCACCCCCGGTAGACTGGTCTCTGTCCACCACATCTTTCGCGGTAGTGCTGCCCGAACACCACGCCGATCCGGCGGGCCAGCGCGGTGCGTTTCGCGGCCGGGTCGACGCCGGCCACCCGGAGCCGGCCGCCGCTGGGCACCAGGATGCCGGTGAGCATCTTCACGGTGGTGGACTTGCCCGCCCCGTTGGGCCCGATGTACCCGACGCACTCGCCCTCCTCGACGCTGAACGTCAGCCCGTCGACGGCCCGCACCTCGCGCTTCTCCCGCCGCCAACGGCCCTTGCCGGTGCGGACGGTGAAGCTGCGCCGGACGTCCTCGACCTCGATCACCGCCATGGGTGCCTCCTTCTCCTTCGGCTCAGCTTCCGGTGGACCGGTAGGCCCGCAGTCCGGCCCGCCAGGCGAGCGCGGCCACCAGCACGCACAGCGCGGCGGCCAGCGGCGCAACGAACCGGAACGCCGCGGGCAGGCCGAGCGGGTCGGGGCGGTCCAGCACGTACAGCGCGGGCAGCCAGTTGACGAAGGCCAGCGGCACGCCGAAGACGGTGCCGGCCACGATCTCCTTGGCGAACACGGTGGGCGGGTACTGCAGCAGGGTGGCGCCGCCGTAGGTGACGGAGTTCTGCAGTTCGGCGGCGTCGCCCCACCAGAACTGCACGCAGGAGCAGCCCACGAACACCGCGCAGAAGATCACCGTGCCGCAGAGCAGCAGCGCGGGGACCATCAGCGCCCGGCCCCAGGTCCAGGGCACGTCGAGCGCGGTGAGCGACCAGCCGAGCACGGCGAGGGCCTGCACCGTCCGGCCGAGCCGGCGCAGCGAGAAGCGTTCGGCGGCGAGTTGGGCCAGCACCGGGACGGGCCGGATCAGCATGGTGTCCAGCGTCCCGGCGCGGACCCGTTCGCCGAGCGCGCCGACCGACCCGACCAGGACGTTGGCGGCGCCGAGCGCCATCGAGGAGGTGCCGTACAGGAACGCGGTCTCCGGGAGCGTCCAGCCGGCCAACTGCCGGGTGTGCCGGAACATCAGGACCAGCACCGCGAAGTCCAGGAAGGTGATCAGGACGTTGGCGGCCAGCGTCAGCACGAAGGACGCCCGGTAGGAGAGCGTGGAGCGGGCCCACATCGCGGCGATCAGGCACCAGCCGCGCACCGCCCGTCCGGCCCGGGCGGCGAGCCCGGTGTCCTCAGCCACCCTGGACCACCACCTTGCGGACGGCGAGCGCCTGCCCGGCCCGGCCGAGCGCCAGCAGGGCCGCCGCCCAGGCGAGTTGGAAGCCGTAGAGGTGCAGCAGGCCGGTTCCGGCGGCCCGCCGCAGCAGGACGTCGGAGGGCAGTTGCACCATCGCCTGGAAGGGCAGCAGGCGGGCCAGTTCGCCCAGCGGGCCGGGGAAGAGCGGGATCGGCAGCAGGGTGCCGGAGAAGAACATCGCGACCACCGTCATGGCGGCCCGGACGCCCTCGGCGTCCTGCAGCCAGAACCCGGTCAGCGAGGCCAGGAAGCGCAGCCCGAAGCTGACCGCGAGGCCGAGCGCCACGGCGAGCAGGAACTCCGCCCACACCAGCGGGTCGGCGGGCAGGCTCAGTTCGAACAGCAGCGATCCGGCGAGCAGCGGCAGCGCGCCCCGGGTGAGCAGTTGGAACCCGGCCCGCCCGGCGTCGGCGGCCAGCCACCAGCCCTGGAAGTCCACCGGCCGGTACAGGTCGACGGCGATGTCCCCGCTGCGGAACCTGGCCTGCACGTCGTCCTGGAAGCCGCCGCCCCAGACCGCGACCGTCACCAGCAGCGCCTGGCTGATCCAGGTGTACGTCACGGCCTGCTGGGCGTCGTACCCGCCCAGTCCGGGCCGGGCCCGCCAGAGCGCCAGCATGGCGGAGGCCAGGATCACCCCGAACACGGTGTTGGTGACCGTCCCCGCGACGGTGGCCGCCCGGTACGTCGAGTACCGCCGGAACGCTCCGCGGGCCACCGACAGGTACACCCCCATACGCCTGTCTCCTTGTCGACATTCCGCCCGAGCCGATTCGGCCCACCACGGTATGCCCGGCGACCCCCGGACCGCACCCGATTTATGACGCCCCGTCAGCGGCCGGGGCGGCCGCCCGCTACAGGTACAGCCCCGTCGACCCCTCGTTGTCCCCGAACCGCCCCGCGGCCACCGCGTGCAGGTCGCGCTCGCGCAGCAGCACGTACGTCGCGCCGCGGACCTCGACCTCCAGCTTGTCCTCCGGGTCGTACAGCACCCGGTCCCCCGGCTCCACCGAGCGGACGCTCTGGCCGACGGCCACCGCCTCGGCCCAGGCGCAGCGCCGGGAGAGTTCGGCGGTGGCGGGGATCAGGATGCCGCCGGTGGAGCGGCGCTCGCCCTCCCCGGCCTCCGTCCTGACCAGTACCCGGTCGTGCAGCATCCGGATCGGGAGCTTCTCCCCGAGCCGGTCGTGCGGTCCTCGGTCGCCGGCTCCGGCCGTGTCCTGCGTGTCGTTCTCGCTCACGCCCCGACCGTACCCCGCCGGGTACGGCGGCGGGGCCCCGGGCACCCGCCCGCGGCCCCGCCGTCCGCTCCGCGGACCGTCGGCCCTCGAAGGCCCTCGACCCGCTCAGCGCCTGCGTCGGCGCCGCGCCGCGGCGATCAGCAGCACCGTGCCGACGCCGACCAGCGCGACCGGCACCACCCGTTCCGCCCGCAACCGGCCGTCCTCGTCGACGAACTTCGCCCGGGCCTGCTCGACGGCGCCGCTCGCGGCGACGTACGCCTGCCCGGCCTTCTGCTCGACCGAGGCGCGCAGCCTGGCCTTGGTCTGGGCGGCGACGGTGGCCGGGTGGACGC
Source organism: Kitasatospora sp. NPDC088391 (assembly GCF_044753345.1). Classification (NCBI taxonomy): domain Bacteria; kingdom Bacillati; phylum Actinomycetota; class Actinomycetes; order Kitasatosporales; family Streptomycetaceae; genus Kitasatospora; species Kitasatospora sp. NPDC088391. Next base: position 16,689 of record NZ_JBIVNB010000015.1, on the reverse strand, counting down.
GCATGGCGAGTTCGTCGAGGGTCGCGGCCAGCCGGTCCCTGCTCCCGGCGATGTCCGCCTCGATCTGGGCCGTCGTGCGTGGTGCCGACGTGTCCTTGCCGCTCGCTGCCACTGGGGCCACCCCTCTCCTCTGCTACCGCTGGGTACTTCCTTCTCCACCGACAGTCTGTCAGCTCGCTGCGGCGCTCGCGCAGCGCCACCCACCAACGGGAGTAGGTTGGCGGGGAGCACCAGCACCGGCCCTGTCCCAGAGGAGATCCCAGCACCGTGAGCGAGCGCCTGCAGGCGGGCGACACCGCCCCCGCCTTCACCCTGTCCGACGCCGACGGCAACCAGGTGTCGCTGGCCGACCACCTGGGCCGCAAGGTGATCGTGTACTTCTACCCGGCCGCGCTGACCCCGGGCTGCACCAAGCAGGCCTGCGACTTCACCGACAACCTGGCGGTGTTCGAGGGGGCGGGCTACGACGTGATCGGCGTCTCGCCGGACAAGCCGGAGAAGCTCGGGAAGTTCCGCGAGACCGAGAACCTGAAGGTGACGCTGCTGTCCGACCCGGACCACGCGGTGCTGGAGGCGTACGGCGCGTACGGCGAGAAGGTGAACTACGGCCGCACCTACCAGGGCGTGATCCGCTCCACGGTGGTCGTGGACGAGGCCGGCAAGGTCGAGCGGGCGCTGTACAACGTCCGGGCGACCGGCCACGTGGCGAAGCTGCTGAAGGACCTGAAGGTCGGTCAGTAGCCCGGAGCACGCAGCGGTGGCGGCCGACCCCCCGACCGGGTCGACCGCCACCGCCGTTCATGGGCTCGGGATCAGCAGGCCCCGAGGTCCGTCCAGACGCCCCAGGCGCCGCTCAGCGAGGGGTCCTCGCCCGCGGTCCACCACTTGTTCTGGTAGTAGTGGCCCTTCCACGACACCTTGGTGACGGTGGCGTAGGTGGTGCCGGCGCTCCAGCTCGGCGCGCCGGAGCAGGTCCCGACGGTGGCCGACGCGGACGGCGAGGCCGACTGCGAGGCCGACTGCGACGGGCTCGCGGACGCCGACTGGGAGGCCGAGGCGGAGGCCGACGGGGACGCCGACTGCGAGGCGGAGGCCGAGGCGGACGGGGACGGCGAGGAGGTGCTCGCGGTGGTGCCGCGGGTGTAGTCGCCGGTGATGCCGTACAGCGTGCCGCCGACGTTCACGGTCCAGTTGGCGGGGGTGGAGACCGGCAGGTAGTAGACGAAGGCGACGTCCACCGAGGCGCCGGGCGCCAGGGTCTGCCAGGTCGGGAGCTTCAGCGAGACCCGGTTGTAGGTGCCCTTGAGGCCGCCGACGTTGCTGCCGGTGTGGTCGGTCCGGATCACCTTGGAGCCGAAACCGGACTGGTCGGCGGCGTTGCCGGGCGCGGAGACCGAGTAGTCGAACTGGAACTCGGTGCCGCCCGGCAGGGTGACCGTCGAGTTGTTGACGATGTGGATCTTCGGGTTGATCGGGTAGTTGTTGTCGCCCAGCGCGAACTGGGTGAACGACACGTCGATCGGCAGGGTCTGCTGCGGCAGCGCGATGGTGGAGCGGGTCGCGCCGTACGCGGAGGCGGACTTGAACTTGTCGTAGAGCAGCGAGGTCATGGTGTTGCCCTGGACGTACTCGCCCTTGCCGCCGTTGGCGGTGGCGTCCCACTTGTAGTCGCCCGCGAGCTCCCAGATCATCGCGCCGCCGACGCCCTGGTTGACCACGTAGTCGGCCTTGGCGCCGATCGACTGGTCGTCCTCGGTGGAGAGGAAGACCTTCTTGGTGTCGTTCCACAGCCACGGCGCGACCAGGGCCGAGCTGTAGTTGCGGGCGTAGGTGCCCTTGAGCGCGGTGTCGGTGACGCCGTACTTGGAGAGGTAGTCCGGCACGACGCCGGCCTCCAGGTTCTTGGCGTGCCACATCGGGTTGGAGCCGGCCGGCGACTCCTTGCCGTTGGTGTCCAGGTCGTGCCAGATGTTGTCGATGCCGACGGCGCCGTCGCCACAGGTCGTCAGGCCGGAGCCGGCCGGGCAGTTGGTGGTGGAGGAGGTGCCCCACAGGCCGTTGGTGCCGCCCTGCACGTTCTGGAAGCCGCGGGTGTAGTACGGCACGCCGAGGTTGATCCGGCCGGCCGGCATCGCGCCGCGGAAGTAGTGCACGGCCCAGTCGGTGTTCAGGTAGCCGATGCCGCCGTACTGCGAGGTGCCGTACACGTTGGCGGCCGCCAGCTCGGCGTCCTTGCCGTCGTCGTACAGCGAGGCGTTCGGGCCGACGTACTTGTTCCAGGCGCCGTGCAGGTCGTACGACATGATGTTGACGTAGTCCAGGTACTGGGTGACCTGGAAGGTCTCCATGCCGCGCAGCAGGTAGCCCGAGGACGGGGCGGCGACCGACAGCAGGTAGTACTTGCCGTCGGCGGCGGAGGCCCGGTCGAGCTTCTCCCGCATGGTCTTCATCAGCGCGGCGTAGCCCTTCATCAGGGAGGCGCGCTTGGCGTTGGAGAGGGTGTAGTCGAGCGGGTTGCCCGCGTCCTTCATCGAGGTCGGGTACTCGTAGTCGAGGTCGACGCCGTTGAAGCCGTACTTCTTGATGAAGGTGACGGCGGAGTCCGCGAAGGTGTTGATGCCGGCCTGGTTGACCGACCCGTCCGCGTTGACGGTCATCGAGTAGAAGCCGCCCGAGTTCACCCGGCTGCCCGAGTCGTCGAAGTAGCCGCCGGTCTCGGCCCAACCGCCCACCGAGACCATGGTCTTGACGTTCGGGTACTGCTTCTTGAACTTGCTGAGCAGGTTGAAGTGGCCCTTGTACGAGTACGCCGGGTCCATCTCCGCGCCGGCCACGCCGGGGAAGGTCATCCCGGTCGAGGCGTTGTTCGGGCCGTCCGTGCCGACCGACAGGGTGTTGTCGGAGGCGACGTGCGCGAACGCGTAGTTGAGGTGGGTGACCTTGTCCCAGGGGATGTTGTTCACCAGGTAGGCGGGCGTGCCGTCCTTGCCGGTGCGCCAGCTGGTGAAGTAGCCGATGACGCGGCGCTGGTGGTCGGCGCCCATCTGCTCGCGGCCGCTGGTGTCGTAGACGTTGCAGTAGGGGACGTCGACGCCGGGCGTGGTGTACATGCCGTCGGGACGGCACGTCTGGTTGTCGACGGCGGCGGCGGACGGGGCGACGCCGAGCGTGCCCATCAGCAGGCCCGCCAGTCCCGCGGCCGCGGTGACGGCGAACGCCGCCCTGCGGCCCTTGGTGTGGCGGCCGGCAGCGGTGGGACGCTGCTCCGCCCTGTTTCGGATCAACACTCGGTCCTCCAGGAGAGAGTGTCGTGCGCACGGCCGTGGGAAGCCGGGCACATGTGGGGGAAGTTCCGCCGAACTTAAAAGGTCTGGACCACCCGCGTCAACAGGTCTGTACCAACTTGGCGAGAAAGGCCGGACCGTCCGCAGTCGGACGATCCGGCCTTCCCCAGGGGGGCCTGACGCTACTTCATGCTGCTGGTCATCGCGTTGACCAGCGTCCCGGCCGGGTCGTCGGCCTCCAGCGAGTAGGCGAAGACGCCGCCGAGGCCCTTGGCGGTGGCGTACGCGCCGCGCGCCGCGATGGCCTGCGGGGTGTCACCGGTCCACAGGTTGGTGCCGTCGTAGATCCACGAGCTCTGCGTGGTCGGGTCCCAGTGCACCGAGGACCCGGTGGTCTTCCCGGCCGCCGCCAGCTCCTTCCAGAACGCCACGCCGGCCGTCTGGCTGGTCCCCTGCGCCCCGGCCGGGCCGGTCGCGGTCTGGTACAGGCCGTAGTTGCCCCCGGCCGGCACGCCGGTCCACCCGCGCAGGTAGAACGGCACGCCCAGCACCAGCCGGTTCGCCGGGAACCCGCCCTTGATGCCGTACGCCGGGGCGCCGTTCAGGTAGGCGTTCACCGCGTTGTCGACGGTGTACTTCTGGGTGCCCGGGGCGACCGGGTTGGACGGGTCGTTCGGGCTGTCGTACAGCGGGTCCTGCAGGTTGGTCGGGCCGGTCGCGTCCCAGGCACCGTGCATGTCGTACGACATCACGTTGCCGTAGTCCAGGTACTTCCCGATCTGGTCGGTCTGCAGCAGCGCGATCTTGTCCTGGCCGGACGGCAGCGCGGCGGTCAGCAGGTACTTCTTGCCGACGGTCTTCCCGTACGCGTCCAGCTGGTTGCGGAACTCGGCCAGCAGCGCGGTGTAGTTCGCGGTGTCGGCGGCCGACCAGTGGTTGCCGGTGTGGCCGCCCGCGGAGGCCGGGTACTCCCAGTCGATGTCGATGCCGTCGAAAATGCCCATCGCCGCGGCGGCCCCGCCGGTCGCGTCGCCCTGGATCGAGGGCAGGTTGCCCTTGATGAACATGTCGAGGCAGGAGGAGACCAGCTTCTTGCGCGAGGCGTCGGTGGCCGCCGCGTCCGAGAAGTACTTGGAGTACGTCCAGCCGCCCAGCGACATGGTCATCCGCAGGTTCGGGTACTTCGCCTTGAGCTCGCGCAGCTGGTTGAAGTTGCCCTTCAGCGGCTGGGTCCAGGCGTCGGTGGTGCCGTCCACCGCGATGTCCGCGGTGTAGCCCTTCTGGTAGTCCGCGAACGCGTCGCCCGCGCCGTCGCCGGCGTTCGGGTTGTTGTCGTTGGTGTCGGCGGCCTTGATGGTCTCGAAGCAGCTCAGCGTCGACGGGTCGATGTTGGCGAACGCGTAGGTCATCGTGTTCAGCCCGGCGGCCGCGCCGGTCGCCGCCATCGTCGACGGGTAGTACTTGTTCCCGTAGATGCCCCACTGCGCGAAGTACGCCGACTTGAGCGCCCCGGTCGGGGCCGCCCCGGTGGTCACGGTCACCGGCGCGGAGAACCCGCTGCTGTGCCCGTCCTTGTCGTAGCCCTGCACGGTGAAGCTGTACGCGGTGTTCGGCAGCAGCGAGGAGACGGTGACGGTGGTGCCCATCGAGGTCGCGGTCTGGGTGGCGGTGCCGCCGGTGAAGATCCGGTAGACCGCGCTGTTGCCGTTCTGCGCGTTGTCGGCGGACGCGTTCCACTTCAGCGTCACCGCGGTGCCCGCCACGCTCGCGGTCAGCCCGGTCGGCGTGGTCACCACCCCGTCGCCGCCCGGCGTCCCGGTCTGCGAGGCGCTGGCACTGGCACTGGCCGACGGCGAGGCGCTCTGCGAGGGCGACGCGGAGGTCGAGGGGGACGCGGAGGCGCTGGCGCTCGCACTGGGGCTCGGGCTCGAACTCCCGCTCGCCGAGGGGCTGCTGGAGCCGCTGCCGCCGGGGCCGGTGAGCTGCAGGTCGTCCGCCCCGTAGGTGCCCTGGCCGTACCAGCCGTGGGTGTAGACCGTCACCGAGGTGGTGGCCGCGCCGGTGGTGAAGGTGGTGCTCCGGTTGACCCAGTCGGCGCTGGAGCCCCAGGCGTTGGTGTCGGTGGTGCCGGTGCCGGTGACGCCCAGGTAGGTGTAGTTGCCCTTCAGCCAGCCGCTCAGGCTGTAGGTGGTGTTCGGGCTGACCGCGACGGTCTGCGCGCACTGCGCGCTGTCCGAGGCGGAGGCCGCCGCCTGCAGCGCCTTGCTGCCGCCGTGCGGGGCGGTGCCGGTGATCGAGCCGAGGCCGCCGGAGCAGCTCCAGCCCGCCAGGGTGCCGGTCTCGAAGTCGCCGTTGGCCAGCAGGTTCACGGTGGCGGCCGAGGAGGCCCCGCCGATCACGGTGACCAGTCCGGCGGCCCCGGCCACCAGGGCGGTCGCGGTCGCCAGCGCGGTGCCGGCCTTCAACGGACGCCGCCCGGGGCGGGCGGCGGAGCGCGCGGTCGTGGCGCGTTCGGGCATGGGGTCGCTCCAATGCTCGCGCCCGGCAGGGGGACCGGGCGCCGTGGGGGAGGAATGACGTGCCGGGGCCCGGCCGTTGCGCACCGGCGGGGCCCGATTTTCCGCGGATCGGCGCGAACGTATGTGGTCTGGACCACTCGGGTCAATAGGTCCATACCAATTCTTGAACAAGCCGGAGCGCCCCGGAACGCCGCCCGAAAGGGTGGTGCACGCCCGTGTGACGGGCAAGTAGCATGGCGGGAAGTCACTGTCGGCGGTCTTGGCGGAATTGGCAGACGCCCGGGTTTTAGGTGCCCGTGAGAGAGATCTCGTGAGGGTTCGAGTCCCTCAGGCCGCACAGGGGTTCGCATGCGGGAGGCCCGTCCGGATTCGTCCGGACGGGCCTCTCCGCGCGTTCGGCGGCGACGGGCCTGACGGCGGGTCAGCCGAGCAGTTCGGCGACCACGGGGGCGAGCGCCCGGAAGGCCTGGCCGCGGTGGCTGATCGCGTTCTTCTCCTCGGCGGTCAGCTCGGCGCAGGTCCGGCTCTCGCCGAGCGGCTGCAGGATCGGGTCGTAGCCGAAGCCGCCGCTGCCGGCCGGCTCGGTGCGCAGGGTGCCGAGCAGCCGGCCCTCGACGACCCGCTCGGTGCCGTCGGGCAGGGCCAGCGCGGCGGCGCAGGCGAAGGACGCGGCGCGGTGCTCGGCGCCGATGTCGCCGAGCTGGGCGAGCAGCAGGTCCAGGTTGGCCTTGTCGTCGCCGTGCCGGCCGGCCCAGCGGGCGGAGAAGATCCCGGGCGCCCCGCCGAGCACGTCCACGCACAGGCCGGAGTCGTCGGCGACGGCGGGCAGCCCGGTGGCCTTCGCCAGCGCGTGCGCCTTCAGCAGGGCGTTCTCGGCGAAGGTCACCCCGGTCTCCGGCACGTCCGGCACCTCGGGGAAGGCGTCCGCCCCGACCAGTTCGACCTCCAGTCCGGCCGCGCCGAGGATGTCGCGCAGCTCGGCGACCTTGTGCTGGTTGCGGGTGGCGAGAACGAGTCGCTTGGTCATGCCCCCAGCCTAGGCCGTGGCGGTGCTCAGCCCGTGCAGACCTTGCTGATCTGGCCGGCCGCGCTGCCGAGCGGGCCGAGGTCGGGGACCTGGTTGTTGTCGACGGCCTGCTGGACCTTGTCGACCTGGGTCTGCAGGGCGTCGATCGCCTTGGTGACGTCCACGTCACTGGAGTTGCGCCCCAGCTTGTCCATGTCGGTCTTGAGGCGCTGCAGCGCCTGCCCGGCGGCGGCCGGGTCCTGCTGGGCGTTGTTGTAGGCGCTGCCGACCTGGGCGACGTCGGTGGAGATCTGCACCGCGGTGTTGGCGCAGTCCACGGCCTTCTGGGCGGCCGAGCAGCTGACCACGCTCAGCGGCAGCACCAGGACCAGCGCGGCGACGGCGAGCGCGGCGGTGCGGTTGATGCTCAGCGACTGCTGCATCGGCGAGTCCTCCAGAGGGGTGTGCGGGCCCACAGCGAACGTTAAGGGCGGACCCGCGCGCCTGTACAGCACGCGCGGGCCACCCGCCGTTTCTGACGGCCTTTCGGCCCACAGCGGTTCCCCGGGAGGGCTAGAGCTCCAGGGCCTTGCGCTGGATCTCGTCGAGTTCGGCGCAGCCCAGGCTGCCCAGGTCGAGCAGTTGGTCGAGCAGCGCGCGGTCGAAGGGGGCGCCCTCGGCGGTGCCCTGGACCTCGACGAAGCGCCCGTCGGAGGTGCAGACCACGTTCATGTCGGTCTCGGCCCGGACGTCCTCCTCGTAGCGGAGGTCGAGCATCGGGACGCCGTCGATGATGCCGACGCTGACGGCGCTGACGCCGCCGGTGATCGGCTGCCCCTTGGCCCGGAGCAGCTTCTTCCCCCGGGCCCAGGAGACAGCGTCGACCAGGGCGACGTACGCGCCGGTGATCGCGGCGGTGCGGGTGCCGCCGTCGGCCTGCAGGACGTCGCAGTCGAGCACGATCGTGTTCTCGGCGAGCGCCCGGTGGTCGACCACGGCGCGCAGCGAGCGCCCGATCAGCCGGCTGATCTCGTGGGTGCGGCCGCCGATCTTGCCGCGGACGGACTCGCGGTCGCCGCGGGTGTTGGTGGCCCGGGGCAGCATGGCGTACTCGGCGGTGACCCAGCCCTCGCCGCTGCCCTTGCGCCAGCGCGGGACGCCCTCGGTGACGCTGGCGGTGCACAGCACCTTGGTGTCGCCGTAGGAGACCAGGACGGAGCCTTCGGCGTGCTTGCTCCAGTTCCGCTCGATGGTGATCGGTCGGAGCTGGTCGGGGGTGCGGCCGTCGATGCGTGACATGCGGACGAGCGTATCGGGTCCGGGCCGCGGCCCCGGCCGGGCGCACGCGCGACGGCCCGCCGGCCGGGGGTGTCCGGCGGGCGGGCCGTTCGGGTGGAGCGGGCCTGCGGGAGGCTCAGCTCACATCATGTCCTCGATCTCGGCGGCGATCGGGTCGGCGTCGGTGCCGATCACCACCTGGACGGCCGTCCCCATCTTCACCACACCGTGGGCGCCGGCGGCCTTGAGCGCGGCCTCGTCGACCTTGGAGGGGTCGTGGACCTCGGTGCGCAGCCGGGTGATGCAGCCCTCGACCTCGTCGATGTTCTCGATCCCGCCGAGACCGGCGACGATCTTCTCAGCCTTGCTGGCCATGGTCTTTCTCCCTCTGTATCGGCGCTTCGGCGGTCGGTCGCCGGGTGCCGTACTGCGTGTGCGGTGGTACCGGCCGGAGGTGACGCGGGATCAGTCTGCCGCGCCTTCCGACGGCGCGACCAGCATCACCCGATTCCGGACGATATGCCACGTTAGTCCACTTTCGGGCTATCTCCGCGCGCGGCCCGCTCCGGGACCGCCGGAGGATGGCGATCATCGGGCTCTCGAACCCGCGGACCGCCACTGCCCCACAAATGGTCTACACCAATTCTAGGTGTACCCGGGACAACGCAGGACGGTCCGCCGGTGTTCCTGGCCCCACGCACGGATGAACCCCAGAGACGTACGGGCACGGCAGCGGAGGGCCGACGATGAGTTCACCAGGCGCCACGGCGCACCAGTCCACGTGGTGGCAGACCTTCTACGGCGGCCTGCAGAAGATGGGCCGCAGCCTGCAGCTGCCGGTCGCCGTACTGCCCGCCGCCGGCATCCTGAACCGGCTCGGCCAGCCCGACATCTTCGGCGCCGACGGCCTCGGCTGGGACAAGGTCGCCACCGCGATCGGGGCGGCCGGCGGCGCCCTGCTCAACTCGGCCCTCGGCCTGCCGCTGCTGTTCTGCATCGGCGTGGCGATCGGCATGGCCAAGAAGGCCGACGGCTCGACCGCGCTCGCCGCGGTGGCCGGCTTCCTGGTCTACTACACCGTCCTGCAGGCCTTCCCGCAGGACTGCCCGACCGGCTCGGTGCTCAAGGGCACCTTCTGCGTCGACTTCACCGCGGACAAGGCCGTGAAGGCGGACTTCCAGAATCCGGGCGTGCTCGGCGGCATCCTGATGGGCCTGTTCTCGGCCTGGCTGTGGGTACGCTTCCACCGGGTCCGACTGGTCGACTGGCTGGGCTTCTTCAACGGCCGCCGCCTGGTCCCGATGATCACCGCCCTGGTCGGCCTGGCCTTCGGCTCGCTGATGGTGTGGATCTGGGAGCCGATCGGCAACGGCCTGACCGACTTCTCCAAGTGGCTCTCCGACCTGGACGCGGTCGGCTCCGGCATCTTCGGCGTCGCCAACCGCGCGCTGCTGCTGATCGGCATGCACCAGCTGCTGAACACCTTCGTCTGGTTCCAGTTCGGCGACTTCACCAAGCCGGACGGCACGGTGGTCAACGGTGACATCAACCGCTTCCTGGCGGGCGACCCGACGGCCGGCCAGTTCACCTCCGGCTTCTTCCCGATCATGATGTTCGCGCTGCCTGCGGCCGCCATGGCCATCGCGGCCGCGGCCAAGCCGCACCGGCGCAAGGAGATCTACGGCCTGATGACCTCGGTCGCGCTGACCTCCTTCGTCACCGGCGTGACCGAGCCGATCGAGTACTCCTTCGCCTACGTGGCCCCCCTGCTGTACGCGGTGCACGCGCTGCTGACCGGCGTCTCGATGGCCGTCACCTGGGCCCTGGGCGTGCACGACGGCTTCAGCTTCTCGGCCGGCCTGCTCGACTACGTGATCAACTGGAGCCTGGCGACGAAACCCTGGCTGATCATCCCGATCGGCCTGTGCTTCGCGGCGGTCTACTACTTCCTGTTCCGCTTCATCATCGTCAAGTTCGACCTGAAGACCCCGGGTCGCGAGGACGACGACGAGGTCGAGGACGTGACCAAGGCCTGAGGGCCGGTTCGGCGCGCCCCCGGCGGGAGACCCCTCCCGACCGGGGGCGCGGCGCTGCCGGGGCACTGACAGGACGTCAGGGCGGGGAAGGTTTCGATTCGGTGGCGCTTGCCCGCGACCCGCCGCGAGAGGGTTCCGGAGCCCGATCGGCGCGTGCTAGAAAACTGGACAGGACCGTCAGTGGTCTAGACCAGAATCGCGCTGCCGTGAGGAACCCGCCCGCTATGAGTACGACCGCGCAGAACTCCCCGTCCGCGGCGGCGCCGGGCGGCCGGGGGCCGCGCTCGCGGGTCTTCCCGGCCCTGCAGAAGATCGGCCGCAGCCTGCAGCTGCCGATCGCCGTGCTGCCCGCCGCCGGCCTCCTGCTGCGGCTCGGCCAGCCGGACGTGTTCGGCGCCGACGGGCTGGGGTGGACCAGGGTCGCCGAGGTGTTCTACGCCTCCGGGCACGCCGTCTTCGACTGGATGCCGCTGCTGTTCTGCGTCGGCATCGCGATCGGGTACGCCCGGAAGGCCGACGGCTCCACCGCGCTGGCCGCGCTGGTCGGCTTCCTGACGTACCACCAGGTGCTCACCGCCTTCCCGAAGACCGCCTACCAGGTGCTGCCGGGCCAGGACGCCCCGGCCACCTACCAGGACCCGGGCGTGCTCGGCGGCGTGGTGGTCGGGCTGCTCGCCGCGCTGCTGTGGCAGCGGCTGCACCGGGTCCGGCTGGTCGACTGGCTGGGGTTCTTCAACGGGCGGCGGCTGGTCCCGATCGTGATGGCCTTCGTCGGCACCGGGCTCGGCATCCTGTTCGGCCTGTGCTGGGGGCCGGTCGGCGACGCCGTCGACAGCTTCAGCAACTGGGTGATCGGCCTGGGCGCGCTCGGCTCCGGGATCTTCGGAGTGATCAACCGGGCGCTGCTGCCGTTCGGCCTGCACCAGATCGCCAACACCTTCTTCTGGCAGCAGGCCGGCAGCTTCGAGACGGCCGGCCGGGTGGTCCACGGCGACCAGAACCGGTTCTTCCAACTCGACCCGAGCGCCGGGCAGTTCATGTCCGGCTTCTTCCCGGTGATGATGTTCGGGCTGCCCGCCGCCGCGCTCGCCATCGCGCACTGCGCCCGCCCCGAGCGGCGCCGCGCCGTGCTCGGCATGATGTTCTCGCTCGCCCTGACCTCGTTCGTGACCGGCATCACCGAGCCGATCGAGTTCGCCTTCGTCTTCATCGCCCCCGCCCTGTACGCCGTGCACGCCCTGCTCACCGGGCTCTCGATGGCCGTCACCTGGGCGCTGGGCGTGCACCACGGCTTCACCTTCTCCGCGGGCGCGATCGACTACGTGCTGAACTGGAGCTACGCGCGACAACCCTGGCTGATCGTCCCGATCGGGCTGGCCTTCGCGGCGGTCTACTACACGGTCTTCCGGTTCGTGATCCTGCGCTTCGACCTGAGGACGCCCGGGCGCGAGGACGAGGACTTCGAGGACGGGTAGGCGCCGCCCGCCCGGGCCGGGGGCGTCAGATCCAGCCCAGCCGGGCCGCGTGCACGCCCGCCTGGAAGCGGGACTGGGCGCCCAGCGCGGTGGTCAGGTCGGCGACCAGGCGGCGCACCGTGCGGTCGGAGATCTCCAGCTTGCGGCCGATCGCCCGGTCGGTCAGGCCGGCCGCGAGCAGCCGCAGCACCTCGCGGTGGCGGTCGTCGGGCGTGGTGCGGCCGAGCAGTTCGGGCGGCACCCAGCTGGCCGCCCAGAAGTGCTCGAACAGCTCGCGCACCACGCTGACCACGGCCGGGTCGCGGACCACCACGGCGGCGGTGCCGGGCGGCTCGCCGGGTGCGGGCAGCACGGCCAGCCCGGCGTCCACCACGATCAGCCACAGCGGCAGGGTGTGTGCCACCCGGATGCTGGCGCCCGCCGCGGTGAGCTCCTGGACGTGCGCCAGCACCGCGCCCCGGTGCAGGGCCGCGGCCGGGTAGATGGTGCGCAGCGCGACCCGGTGGGCGAGCGCGATCCGCTCCCGGGCCAGCTTCTCGGCCAGGCCCGCCTCGGAGCTGTCCTGGCCGGGGCGCAGCGACAGCGCCTCGGCGCGGGCGCCGCGGGCGGCGTCCTCCAGCAGGGCGGCGACCCGGTCGGCGCCGCGGACGAGTTCGTGGGCGGCGCCGGTCTGCAGCGGCAGGTAGCGGGTGTGCAGGTGCTCGACGCGTTCGCGGGTGCGGCGGGCCTCGCCGAGCAGCGCGGTGAACCGGCGGTCGGAGTCGGCGAGCAGCTGCCGGACGGCGGTGTCGATCGAGACGGCGGTGACCCCGCTGGTGGTGGCGGTGGTGGCGCGGAGCAGTCCGAGGCCGCGCAGTTCGCCCAGGGCCTGCTGGAACTCCCGTTCCTCGCAGCCGAGTTCCTCGCGCAGGGCGTCCAGTGCCCGGCCGGGTTCGGCGAGCAGGCCGGCGTACAGGGCGGTGCTGGTCTCCACCCTCCGGGAGCCTAGGCCCGGGGCCGGTGGGCGGCGGCGGGTTTTCAGCATCCGAGACGACTCCGTCACCTGCGGCCGTTCCGTCGGCCGGGGGCGTCCGGGATGCGGGACGGGGGCGCCGCCGGCGGCCATGGCCGGATGCGGCGCGGCCCGGGCCCTTCGCCGGGCGGGGCGGGCTGCCCAGGATGGGCGGCATGACGATTCCCGAGTCCTCCGTGATCTGGTTCGACGGCGCGCTGGTGCCCTGGCGGGAGGCGCGCGTGCACGTGCTGACCCACGCCCTGCACTACGGCACCGGGGTGCTGGAGGGCACCCGGGTGTTCGACACGGCGGCCGGGCCCGCGGTGTTCCGGCTGGACGGGCACCTGGCCAGGCTGGAGCGCAGCGCCCGCATGCTGCGCATCGAACTCCCCTACAAGATGGACGAGTTGGCGGCGGCCACGGTGGCGCTGGTGGCGGCCAACGGCCATCGGGAGTGCTACCTGCGGCACCTGGCCTTCCTGGGGTACGGGGCGATGGGGCTGGACATGCGGCACTCCCCCACCAGCGTGTCGATCGCCTCCTGGGAGTGGCCGGCCCAGCTGCCGGCCGGGCGCGGGGTGCGGCTGGCGACCAGCAGTTGGCGGCGGACCGACCCCAACGCGGTCCCGCCGGCGGCGAAGGCCACCGGCCCGTACCTGAACTCGGCGCTGGCCCGGCGGGAGGCGACCGACGCGGGCTTCGACGAGGCGCTGCTGCTGGCCCCGGACGGGACGGTGGGCGAGTGCAGTTCGGAGAACGTGTTCGTGGTCCGCGACGGGGTGCTGCGCACTCCCCCGGGCAGCTCGGGCGCGCTGGAGGGGATCACCCAGGACACCCTGCTGACGCTGGCCCGGGACCTGGGCGCGGAGGTCCGGGTGGAGCCGCTGCTGCGCTCGGACCTGTACGCGGCGGACGAGGTGTTCCTGTCCGGGACGGCCGCCGGGGTGGTTCCGGTGGCCTCCCTGGACAACCGGGAACTACCGTCCGCGGAGGGTGAGTTGACGAAGCGTCTGGCGGCGGCGTACCGGGCCGCGGTGAGCGGCGCGGACGCCCGGTACCGGCACTGGCTGACGCCGGTTCAGAGTTCGTAGACGGCCCCGGCGCGGGCCAGCTCGACCGGGCCGGCGAAGGTCTCGGCGGCGTCCCGGCGGTTGCGCTCGCGCTCGGTCCACGGCGGGATGTGGGTGAGCACCAGGCGGCCCACCCCGGCCGCGGTGGCGTGCTCGCCGGCCTGGCGGCCGTTGAGGTGGATGGAGTCGAAGGTCTCCTTGCCGTCGGTGTAGGCCGCCTCGCAGAGGAACAGGTCGGCGCCGCGGGCGAGTTCGACCAGTTCGGGGCAGACGCCGGTGTCGCCGGAGTAGACCAGGCTGCGGCCGCCGTGCTCGATCCGGAAGCCGTAGGCCTCGCAGTCCAGGTGGTTGACCCGGGCGGCGGTGACGGTGAACGGGCCGAGGTCGAGCCGGGCGCCGTCGGAGAGGTCACGGAAGTCGAAGACCTCGGTCATGCCGGGCTTCTCCGGCATGTCGTAGGCGCGGGCGAGCCGGTCGGCGGTGCCGGCCGGGCCGTGCACGGGCAGCGGGTCGGGGCAGCCCTCGACCCGGTAGTTGCGGGCCACCCAGTAGGCGCACAGGTCGACGCAGTGGTCGGCGTGCAGGTGGCTGAGCAGGATCGCGTCGATGTCGTACAGGCCGGTGTACTTCTGCAGGGCGCCGAGCGCGCCGTTGCCGAGGTCGACGACCAGGCGGTAGCCGTCGGCCTCCACCAGGTAGCTGGAGCACGGGGAGTCCACGGCCGGGAAGCTCCCCGAGCACCCCACCACAGTCAGTTTCATGCCGAGCCCTTCCCGCCCCGTCGGGCCCCATCGCCCGCGGCCGCCCCGCCGGGCCGGTGCGGCGCGGCGGGTTCCATGAGTGTCGAGGGTAAGGGCCGGGGGGCACTTTGCCCCCTCTCCCGTGCCGGGCTGTGGGCGGAATCACCAGGACGGGGCGGGGGTGTTCAGCGGTGCCCGGGGCGGGCCCTGGCCCAGTCCTGGATGGTCTCGGGGTACCAGCGGGGGTGGCCGGCGGCGTCCACCCGGTCGGGTTCCGGCAGCAGCCCGTGCCGCTTGTAGTTGCGGACCGTCTCGGCCCGCACGTTGATGTGCCGGGCGATCTCGACGTACGACCAGAGCTCTCGGCCGGGCATGGCGCCCTCCTCCGGGATTGAGCGGCGGACCAGTGGTGCGCCGCCCAGCCTGCCGGGGGCCCGGGGGCGGGCCGTCCGCGACCGCCCGCGGTGACCGTTCCGTGACGAACCGGTCACGGGGGACGGACAAATGACGACATGTCACGGCGGTCCGATGATCCGACACGCACGGCGGCGCGGCCCCCGCGAGGGGTGCCGCGCCGCCCGCCGTCCGTGGCTCAGGCCCAGAGCTGGCCCTGCAGTGCCTCGACCGCCGCCTCGGTGGTCTCGGCGGTGTAGATGCCGGTGGACAGGTACTTCCAGCCGCCGTCGGCGACCACGAACACCACGTCGGCCCGCTCGCCGGCCTTGGCGGCCTTGCGGGCCACCCCGATCGCGGCGTGCGCGACGGCGCCGGTGGAGACGCCCGCGAAGATGCCCTCCAGCTGCAGCAGTTCGCGGGTGCGGGTGACGGCGTCGGCGGAGCCGACCGAGAAGCGGGTGGTGAGCACCTCGGGGTCGTACAGCTCCGGGACGAAGCCCTCGTCCAGGTTGCGCAGGCCGTACACCAGGTCGTCGTAGCGCGGCTCGGCGGCGACGATCTGCACGCCCGGGACCTTCTCGCGCAGGAAGCGGCCGATGCCCATCAGGGTGCCGGTGGTGCCCAGGCCGGCCACGAAGTGGGTGACGGTGGGCAGGTCGGCGAGGATCTCCGGGCCGGTGGTGGCGTAGTGCGCGCCGGCGTTGTCGGGGTTGCCGTACTGGTAGAGCATCACCCAGTCGGGGTGCTCGGCGGCGATCTCCTTGGCGATCCGCACCGCGGTGTTGGAGCCGCCCGCGGCGGGCGAGGGGATGATCTCCGCGCCCCACATCTTCAGCAGCTCGCGCCGCTCCTCGCTGGTGTTCTCCGGCATCACGCACACCATGCGGTAGCCCTTGAGCTTGGCCGCCATGGCGAGCGAGATGCCGGTGTTGCCGCTGGTCGGCTCCAGGATGGTGCAGCCCGGGGTGAGCCGGCCGGCCGCCTCGGCGCGCTCGATCATCCGCAGCGCCGGGCGGTCCTTGACCGAGCCGGTCGGGTTGCGGTCCTCCAGCTTGGCCCAGAGCGTGACCAGGCCGTCCTCGTTCCCGGGGACGGCCGCCGACAGCCGCGGCAGCCGCACCAGGGGCGTGTTGCCGATGGCCTCGATCGGGCTGTCGTAGCGCATTACTTCATCCCGCCGGCCACGGCCGGGAGGATGGTGACGCTGTCGCCGTCGGAGAGCGCGGTGGAGATGCCGTCGAGGAAGCGGACGTCCTCGTCGTTCAGGTAGACGTTGACGAAGCGGCGCAGCTCGCCGCCGTCCAGCAGCCGGGCGGCGATGCCGGGGTGGCGGGAGTCGAGGTCGGTGAACAGCTCCCCGAGGTCGGCGCCGTTGCCGTCGACGGCCTTGGCGCCGTCGGTGTAGGTACGGAGGATGGTCGGGATGCGGACCTCGATGGCCATGGCTGCGCTCCTGTGGAGTGGTTTCGGGATGCCGGGCCGGGCGGGGCGCGGCAGGGGAAGGAACCCCGGGGCGCCGGGGCGGGGTGCTGCTCGGGGTGGTGCCGGCCGTCGCCGGTCAGCGCGCGGCGGCGCCGGGACAGATCGCGCTGGCGAGCCGGCACAGGTCGACGTGCAGGCGCGCCACGAGGCGGGTGCCTGGGGCCTGATTGCTCACATCGACGGAACGCATGGACTCATCGTATAGATTCCCCGCCCCGCTTTGACATGCTTGTCTCGGCATCCGGTCCGCGGTGTTCCGAGGGGTGGGAAAACGGGTCGGGCCCCCCCCGCGGGGGCGCGGCGGGGCCCCCCCCCCCGCCCGGGGGGGGGGGGCCGCCGCGGCGCCCCCCCCCCCCCCCCCCGCGTGCCGCGGGATCACGCCCGCCCCCCAGGGGGACGTGCGGGCCAG
>NZ_JBIVNB010000014.1:109613-146384 GCF_044753345.1 Kitasatospora sp. NPDC088391 | reverse complement strand
GGACGGTACCCCCGCTTCGCGGGGGTTGGCCGGCGCTTCGCGCTCGGCCTGGGCGCGCCTCCGCTTCGCTCCGGCGGCCGGAGCGGTTGACGGAAGATTAACTGGTTGAGCTGGGAGTATGGCTGACGGGGTAGCGGCCTTCGGCCGGGCTGACTAGGGGGTGGGGCGGGGTCGCCTTGATCGTTCCGGCATGCACGTGGGCGGATCGGGACGGGCACCCCGGGCCGGCCGAACAACGGGACAGGGACCGCCTGACGTGACACACAGTGATCAGAGCGGGAAGGGGACGGGTTGGGCGGGGCGTCCCCCCGACCTGACGCGAAAACCACCGCACCCCCGAATCCGCCTCACTCCGGAAAGGTCGATATCCGAGTCTAATGGGGAAAGGAAAACGGCCCATGGCGGGAATTCCTTGGACCGGAATTCAGAAAACCGGAAGCGCATACTGCAAGAATCCTTGCAGTATGCGGGCGCGGGGGACCGAGGGCGGGCGCGACCGTGCCCTTCGTCGGGCCGGGGCGGCGTTGGTCGGCCCGAGCACCACCCGCATCCCGCAGACCGATCCAACCGCCGGTGAGCAGAGCTTGGTGGGGTGGGAGCTCGAACTGTCCACGCCGGTCTCCCCTGTGGACGTCGCCGTCGCCTTGGGCCGCGGCACAAGCCAGTCGGGACCAGGCCACAAGTAGGCCGGTAATCAGGCAGGACAGGGCCGGGTGGGGGTCTTGCCGGGCATAGGGGTGTTGTCCTGGTTCAGGCAATGCGGAATGCTCGCTGGGCTGGGGGTCAACCTGCTTGGGGAGGAGCGGAGTTGGATTGGGCCGAGGCGGTCGGGTACGGGGCGGTCGGGGGTGCGCTGGTGGAGTTGGTCATCACCAACGGGCGCTTGCTGGCCTGGCAGGCCGCGCGGCATTTGGCGCGTCAGGATCGGCGGCGGCGGATGCCGCCGCTGCGGCGCTACATCGATCCCTCCGCAGACATCGCTGCGGGCCTGAGCAGGATCGCGCTGGGCGCGGCTACCGGTTGGCTGCTGCACTCACAGGTCACCGGTCTGTACGCCGCGGTGGCGGCCGGGGCCTCGGCGCCTGCCCTGCTGCGGCAGATCGGGTCGTTCACCGGCGCGCAGTCGGTTCTGCGGGGTGAGGAGCCGGCGGCACCCGGCGAGGCGGGCGTAGCCGTGCCGGTTGAGGAGGCGGGGCGGTGAGCTTCGGCGATCGCTACCTGGCCTCGCTGACCGATCGCGGCCGTCGCGGCGAACCGGCCTTCCAGCGCCCCGGACCGGAAGTTTCGTGGTGGCGACGCTACCTGGCTTCCCTTGTCGGTCTTCAACCGCCCCGGGGTGGTAAGGGCTTCAGCCCCATCGGAACGTTGGTGAAGACTCCTGCCCTTTGGCTTCTATTCGCCCCGGCGCACGTGGTGCATGTGTTCGGGGATGTCGACGCCGAGAGCACGGAGTCGGGTGAAGGGACTGGTCGTGCCCGGCCGCTGCGGCCGGTGCCGCGTGAAGTGTCTGCCCGCCGGTGGCCAACTGTCCTCGGCGTCGTCATCGCCACCGCCGTCGCCGCCTTCTGCATCACCTACCTCGCATCACGGGCAGGAAGGGAGCCCGTGGCTCCACCGGCCGTGCCACCGCGCGGGTGCGCCCAGATCCACGCCATCATCGACACCTACCGAACCAACGCGGTGGGACCTCAGGAAGAAGTGCTGACCGCAGCCAGAGAAGCTTCCAACTCGATCTTGCCTCTCACAATCGGTAACTTTCGAATGAAGTCCGAGCTGCTGGAATCGCTCTCGCAGCTTTCTACCGATCTCGGAAGGCTTGAAATAGCGTTGGGCGCGCAGGGTGCCGTCGACACCAGTGTGCCCATCGCGAATGTCAACGCGGACATGGCGCTGCTCGAACAGCAGTGCAGCAGATAGCCGCATCTCACAGCGCCCGGCAGAAAGCGGGATGCAGCAGGGCTGCCCCCTGGCACGACAGGGCGAAGGAGAGCGCTGCCCGGTCCGACCTCGGGCAACCCCGAGCAAATGCTCGGACAGATCGGCAGCAGGCGTCCGGAACGACTCGCCCGTGCCGTTGCACGCGTCGGGCGTTCATGGCTATTCCTCCCAGCCGCCGCTCCAGCCGTCGGGGAGGAGGTAGTCGGCGGTGAGGGGCTCGCCGCACCAGCACTCGCCGTCCAGGCAGTCCCGGGTGCCGCGGCAGCGGCCGAGGTCGACCGGCGGCGGGGCCGGGAGCGGCTTGGGGCGGGCGATACGCACCAGCGCGGGCACCACCCGTACTGGGTCCACACGCCGGTGGCGAGCAGCTCGCAGCCGTCCTCCTCCTCGAGGTCCGGGCCGAACGGGTCCGCCTCGCCCTGCTCCTCCTGCTCGCCCTGGTCGTGCTCGCCGTCGAACGCCATCGTCGTCTCCTCCGAGTCCGGCCGGACGCCGTCGGCCGCCCGGGAGAGGCGGCCGGACCCTGGACCAGGCCGGTGGGGGCCAGCCCGGCCGACCGCTCCTTCCGCGCTCCCGCCCGGGCCGCGGACGGAGCGGTGCGGATGTGGAAGGGGCGGGGCGGATGCGGGAGGACGGGGGTGGGTAACGGGTTGGTCGACAGTCCGGTCGGGGCGCGGGTTCGCGGGTAGCGTCCGGTTCGGGGGTTGCGTCGGCCGGGTGGGGGTTGTCGTGGGAAGCATCGACGAGGACGGTCCGGAACCGCTGGGCACCGGGTCCGGCATGTCGATCGTCGCGTCCGGCAGCGGCAGCGCCGCCGCCCACACCATCGGCGAGGTGCACCAGCACCGGCACGAACACGCCGCCCCGCGCCGGACGGCCGTGTGGCCGCACCAGGTCGGCCGGATACCGCCACAGGCCGGGGCCTTCCAGGACCGGGCCGAGGCGCAGCGGTTGGCCGTGGTGCTGGAGGGCGGCGGGACTGCGGTGGTCGGCGGCAAAGCCGGCGGGGTCCGGGCGAGCGGGGTGCTGACCGGGCTGGGCGGGGTCGGCAAGACGCAGCTGGCCGCGGAGTACGCGCGCACCGCCTGGAGCAGCGGGCAGTTGGATGTGCTGGTGTGGATCACGGCGGTGAGCGGCGAGGCGGTGGCGGCCGGGTACGCGCAGGCCGGCACCGAACTCCTCGGCGCCGAGCCGGAGGGGGCGGCGGGGGCGTTCCTGGCCTGGCTGGAGCCCAAGTCCGGTGGGCGGCCGTGCCGGTGGCTGGTGGTCCTCGACGATGTCGCCGACCCGGACGACCTGCGGGGCTGGTGGCCGCCGCCCAGCCCGCACGGCCGCACGCTGGTGACCACGCGCCGCCGGGACGCGGTGCTGTCCGGGGGCGGGCGGCGCGTGGTCGAGGTCGGCCTCTTCACCCCCGACGAAGCCGTCGCCTACCTCACGGATGCTCTCGCCGCCTGCGGCCGGACCGAGACCGAGGAGGAACTGCGGGCGCTGGCCGCCGACCTCGGACACCTCCCTCTGGCGCTGTCGCAGGCCGCCGCGTACCTCGTCGACGCCGGGATCTCCTGCGCGGCCTACCGGCGGTTGCTCGCCGACCGCACGCGCACTCTCGCCGACGCCGCCCCCGGACCGCTGCCCGACGACCAGGCCCACATCGCCGCCGCTGCCTGGGCATTGTCGATCGAGCACGCCGACACCCTCCACCCGGCGGGTCTCGCCCGCCCGATGCTGCACCTGGCCGCGTTCCTCGACCCCAACGGCATCCCACAGGCCGTCCTCACCAGCACCCCCGCCCTCGAACACCTCACCGCCGCCGCCCACACCGACGCCGACGATGCCGACGCCGCCGTGGTCACGCAGGCGCAGGCGGTGGCCGCGCTGCGGGTGCTGCACAGGCTCGGCCTCATCACCCATGACCCCGCCACCCCCCACCAGGCCGTTCGGGTCCACCAGCTCGTCCAACGCGCGGTGCGCGACACCCTCCACGAGGAGGAGCGCGAACGCCTGACCCGTACCGCCGCCGACGCCCTGCTCGCCGCCTGGCCCGAGATCGAGACGGACACCGCCCTGGCCCGGGCCCTGCGCGCCAACACCGACATCCTCCACCGGCCCGACGTCCTTGTCGGCCACGCCCCTGGTGCCCTGTACCGGCCCGATGCCCACACGGTGCTGTTCCGGGCGGGACGAAGCCTCGGTGAGAGCGGCCGGGCCGACGCCGCCCGCGACCACTTCCAGGCACTCACCGACACCACCGCACACCACCTGGGCCCCGACCACCCCGACACCCTCACCACCCGGCACCACCTCGCCCACTGGCGGGGGCAGGCGGGGGACGCAGCGGGGGCCGCCGCCGCGCTCGCGGACCTGCTCGCGGACTATCTGCGCGTCCTGGGCCCCGACAACCCCCACACCCTCAACGCCCAACACAACCTCGCCCACTGGCGGGGGGAGGCGGGGGACGCAGCGGGGGCCGCCGCCGCGCTCGCGGACCTGCTCGCGGACCGTCTGCGCGTCCTGGGCCCCGACAACCCCGACACCCTCACCACCCGGGGCAACCTCGCCCGCTGGCGGGGGCAGGCGGGGGACGTGGCGGGCGCCACCACCGCGATCGCGGACCTGCTTGCGGACTATCTGCGCGTCCTGGGCCCCGACCGCCCCGACACCCTCACCATCCGCCACAATCTCGCCCACTGGCGAGAGCGGGCCGGGAACACAGCGGCGGCCGACGACGAGTGATCACCGGCGCCCTCTCGTCGGCAGCCCGGGACGGTGCCGTCGACGAGAACGGGCCAACAGGTCAGGGAACGGGCAGCGGGCCCGTAGAGGGCGCGGGTGGGCTCGGCCGGGGACGTGGGCGGGGATGTAGGTGAGGAGTTCGGCGACGGGCCGGTGCTCGGGCGGGACCGGGGGGCTCGTGCAGCAGGCCCTCGCGGATCGACTCGTCGGTGCCGCACAGGCCGCACACCAGGATCCCGGCGTCGGCGCGGCACAGCGCCCCGAGGTCGCCCTCGAACTCGCGCAGCTGGCCCCGGCAGCGCGGGCACGCCCCGGTGCCGGGCCTGTGACATGCGACCTTGACCGATTGACAGGTGGTCTTGCCCGGCGGTCAGGTGTGTTCGGATCGCTGCTCCGGACGGCGGGAGTCGGGTAGCGCGCAGGCGAGGGCGGCGATGAGGGATCCGGCGCAAAGGATGTAGAGGGCGATCGTCCGGGCGATCCAGGGCGGTGTGCCGGGAACGGGGCCGAGCGCGGTGCGGACCTCGCCGCGGGGGTCGTAGGTGAAGACCACCGGCCTGCCGACCTCGGGGCGGTCCTCGTCCTGGTCGGCCTCCAGGGTCCAAAGGGCCCCGTCAGGTGTGCGGGCGGTGAGGTAGAGCCTCGGGCCCGGGTCGATGCCGCCACCGTCGTTGCCCTCACGCCACCGCGCCTCCACGGTGCCGGTGACCGCCACCCCGCGCTCGTGCATCACCTGCCGGTCGGTCCAGCCGAGTGTGAGCGACGCATAGGCGGGCGCGGCGAGTACGACTGCGGCCACGCCGGCCGCCATGACGCTTCGCGGGACGGATTCACGGATGGCGGCGAGGCCCAGAACGGTGCCCAGGACCAGCGTGGCGGCCAGCCCGATGACGACCATGGCGAGGAAGAACGGCCACTCGGCGGTGCGCTGGTACACGGCCGCCACCGCCCACGAGGCGGCCACCACCGCCGCGACCGGAGCCGCAGCAGCGATCACGAACCGCCCAAGCGCCCACAAGACGGCGATCGGGCGACGACGCAAAGAATCCCCCATGACACACAGCGTGGCCCTCCGCTCCACGGCCGACAAGGCCTCCCGTGCGAGCGGACCGAATCCGAAGTCCGTCACCGCCGCCGGTCAAGACCGCCTGCCAATCGGTCAAGGCCAACTGTCAAAGGTCCGGGCCGGGCCGGGCGGGGCCCGGGGTCGAGCCGAACACCCCTGGGCAACCGCAGGGCACGGCGACAGCGGCCGAGCGCGACCACCGGCACCGCCCTGGCAGCGGCCGGGACGGTGCCGGCCGGGACGGACCCGTCGACGGAGGCGGGGCGGCGGGTCGGGCCACGGCCGGGCACGGGCTCCCGGCAGGTGCTCACAACAGCTGGCCCTGGAACCGGCCTCCCGGGCCCCGTGGGCGCGGACCGGACCCGACCCGACAGATTCCGACCGATCCGCACAGGGCCCGGACGAAACCCGGAATTCATCCTGCCCTTGCCCCAGGAGCAATCCGGACTGTGCCCGGAAACGGCCCGCAGCAGGAATTACGGGCACGGCGGACAGAGGTGGACCCGTAATTTCGAGAGTCGGCCATCAATGTGCCCGGAGCAGCACCAGAATGCTTTTCGAGAATGCGCATTCACGGCTTCGGCGGTCCTGGCGTCGCTTCCCGGGGCCCGGGCGGCCCGTCCGGGTGCCATCGGGGTGTCGCCGACCGGCCTGCCGGGCGTCGCCGGGCACCTCCCGGCCGGCCGGGCGAGCGGGTGCCGCGGGGCCGGGGCGCTCAGTCCCGCTCGGCGAGGTAGCCGCGGCCCAGCGGGCGCCGCACGGGAGCGCGCCCGGGCTCGATCCCGTCCACCGGGGAAGGGTGGGCCCTGCGGGCTCCGCAGGGCCGGAAGCGGCGGGCGGCAGGTGCAGGGGGCGGCGTCCTGTGGCACCGGCGGCGGGTGCCGGTGCGCAGCGGGCGAAGGCCGGCCCCGGCATCGGCCGCGACGGCGACGGGCGCCAAGGGCGGCCCCGAGAGGTGTCACCGACTCGGGGCCGAGATGCAAGAGCTGTCACGGACTTCACCCCCCGGCCCCGGAGAGACGGCACCAGGAGCAGCAGCACCCGGCCTGTGGGCGGGGGACGAACGCAGGCCGGGGCACAGCACCGCACCGCCCGCACCCGCCCGCGGCCCCACCCCGTTCTCGCGCGGGCGGCCTGCGGCCGCGGCGGAGTGCCGGGCTGGCAGCCGCACCGTGGGCAGTGCGGGGCCGAGGCCTGGCGGCCCTGCGGAGGTGCGGGTCCGGGGCCGGGCCCGCGGCACCGGCCGGAACGGCGCGCGGGCGGGGGTGGTGGCCTGCGGCACCCGGCGCGGGCACAGCGGGCACAGCGCGGGACCGGGACCGCTCGGCGAACCATCCATCGGCGCTGTGGCCGGAAAACTGACCGGATCGCCTGCTGGGCGGATGGCAGATCCCATCCTTCAATGGAGGGGTTGATGCCTGGGAGCAGCAGGGGAGGCAGGAGTCATGTCGGATCACACGGTCACAGAAGAGCGGGTGCGGGAGAAGGCCGCCGAGCTCCGGAAGCACGTGGAGCGATGGAAGGGGATCGAGGGCTTCGAAGGCCCGGCGGCGGACCTGGATGTGGAGGCGCTGGCGCGCGGGGTGCTGGAGGTGCGGGCGAGGCCGCGTCTGTCCGGGCCCGAGCTGCTGGAGGCCGTCCGGCCGCAGTGGGAGAGGAAGGCGGCGCAGCTGGGGCTGGAAGGTGAGGCCCGGGAGGCGTTCGTTCTGGACAGGCTGGATGAGGACGTGCCGCAGGTCTACTGCGAGACGCAGGACTTCTTCGTGGTCGTCTACTACGTCATCCATCTGAACAGGGCGGCCGCCGAGATGGTCGACGTGCAGACGGAGACGGTCCTGCAGGCGCTGGAGGTGGCCTCGCTGGGTCTTCCGGAGATCGACGAGATCATCTCCCCACTGGAAGCTCTGATCAGGGCCGAGGCGATGACGATCAAGGCGGTCTCTGACAGTCAGGACAACGGCCAGGTCCAGCTTGTGGGGGTCTACCCCGTCCCGGTCTTCATTGCCGAGCCCGACGATCTTCTCTGGGACGAGGTGCACGCAGTCCCCGGCCACCAGAACTGATACGCGCCCAGCCCGCCGCCCGCCGCCCGCCTGCACAGTGTGCAGCCAGCCGGGCGCGGCGCCGCGGCAGGCGGAGCGGCAGGCCCAGCGGGCGGCGGTCGGTACTCATGCCCCAGCCTGACCCGCCGTCACCCCCGAGGCACCACCCCGCCGGCGACCGGCCGACCGGGGCCCGTGTCCGGCACCGGAAGCACCCGCACGGCCCAGACCCGGGTCCGGCCGGCGGGAGGGCGCGACGTTAGGTGTGCCGGTCCTCCATCCTCCCTGCCGCTGCCGCTGCCGCTGCCGCGCAGAAGGTGCGCGGCACCGTGCCCGGGAGGACCCGCGTGACACCGACGAACCGATTTCTCCTTCGGCTGCTGTCCCTTCTGCTCCGAGCCCACGGAAGGGGCGAGGAGCGGCTCCAGGTGCCCGCTCCCGTACCGGAGCGGAGCAGGAACATGGCGACAGCGGCAGAAGCGAGGCACTTCGGGTGGGCGGCCGTGACGGCGGTCTTGGCCCACGAGGCGCAGGCCCGGGGGATTCCCGCGGTGGTGGTCCTGGCCGGGGCCGTCCTGGTGGCCGGCGGCACCACGGTCCTCGTGCGGCGCGCCCTGGGTGCCGTGGTCGGCGGCGCTGCGGGCCGGGGCGGAGCGGGCCGCGGAGGAGGCGGTGGTGAAGGGCATCGGGATGCTCGTCCTGACGCCGTTCCTCCCGCCGGAGTGGGCGCTGCTCGCCGAGATGGCGCTGGAGCTGGTCCCCGCCCGGGCGCTGCTGCGCCGGTGGTGCGGGCGGCGGTAGCGGGGTCGGGCTACGGGGTGTCGCCTTCCCAGTCCCAGCGGAGCGGATCGCCGGGGCGCGGCTCGTAGTGGGCGCGGCCCCCAGCGCCGTAGTGGCCCAGCGGGGTGATCAGCGCGGCGCCGCACTCCAGCTCGTCCGGGGCCCAGCCGGTGACGTCGACCAGCCGGCCGTCGAGGGGTCCGCCGACCAGCTCCCGGTACTCGTGCCCCGGCTCGGGGCCGGGGTCCTCGCCGGGCTCGGAGCCGTAGACCCGGGCGCCGGTCAGGACTGCCACCAGGCGGCGGTAGCCGGGTCGGCGGCCCGGGCGGCGACCCGCCTCATGTGGTCGCTGAGCACAAAGCCCAGGCCCTCCAGCAGGCCGGGGCCGTGACGCGACATCAGCAGGTCGGTGTCCACCGCCTCCGTCGCGTCCAACGACCGGCCCGGAGTGTCCGGCACGGTGTGGTCGTGGCGCAGCACCTGCCAGCAGGCGGTCACCGGGTCGAAGGCGGCGTCGTCCAGGTCGTGGCCCAGGGCGGTCAGCCGGGTCGCCCGGGAGTCCAGGAAGGCCGGGCCCCTCGACGCCTCGGTGTACAGGGCGCGGATGTGGCCGGCGCCGATCTCGGCCGGGTCGGTGCCGGTCTCGGCGGCGGCCAGGTAGAGCGCGGCCTCGCCGTCCTCCTGAATCCGGGTGCCGACCGCTGGGACGCCGCGCCGCCAGCCGTCCGGCCGCACCGGGCCCAGCAGGTGCTCGCGGGAGCAGTCCGTTTTCAGCAGGCCGCAGGCGTCGGCGGCGTCGCGGACTTCGCCGGATGCTGCGGGCGGGGTGGCTACCGGGGGCGCCGGTTGCGGGGCCGGCGGGCGGCGGCGAGGGCGTCGCGGAGGGCGGGCAGGTCGGCGAGGGTGACTTGTTCGGCCAGGCGTGCGAGCAGTCGGCGCAGGGTCCGTTCGTCGTGGTCGTGGACGGCTTCGGCGAGGGCGGTCAGCAGGGGTTCTCGCGCACGGGGGACGGGTGTGCGAGCTGCCGGCGTGTCCCGGGTTCCTTCCACCGTTCACCCTCCTGCGCGTTGTCCCCGGTCGCGCCCGGTGTGTTCGGCCCGCGCGCGGGCCTGAAGACTATCTCCCCTTCGAACACTGAAAAATCTATCCCGGCCGAAGTAGACATTGCCGTCGGGCGTGGTTAATGTTTCTCTCATAGCCAGCAGCCGGAAGGGCTCGCCAGACATGAACTGGCGGGAGTTTCAACGAAGTTCGCAGGTCGGTGCGGTTGCGGTGCGCTGAAGCCAGGGTTGGTGCAGGACGGCGACAGCACGGGCGACCGGACCGGGCGGCCCGCGGTGATCAGGGGCCGCCGACGAGCGGTGCCGCAGTGAGCAGGGCCGGCAGGACAGCAGTGCCGATGTGCGCGCCGGGCAGGTGGGCGCGGAGCAGTGACGCAGGAACCGGTGCGGCGGCGGAGTCACGGAGCCGAGCGAAGGTGCAGGACGGCGACGGGACTGGCGGCCGTGCCAGGTGGCCCGCAATGATCAGGGGTCACAGATCAGCGGTACCGCGGCAAGCAGGTGAAGTCGATCCGCAGTCACCGGCAGGTGAAAGCAGGCAGGGCCCCAGCAAAGGCGCCGGACTGCGGGCGCGCGTGCTGGGAAGTCCGGCAGCGGCAGTACCGAGCAGTACCAGTCAGTGCGCAGTGCCAGCATTTCGCAGGAAGTCAGTCGACGCAGAGGAAGAACGGAGGGCGCAAGCGCCATCAGGATCGCCCGGCCCGTGAGATGAAGCACTTCCCGTCCGGGCGGACACCGCAGACCCCTCAGGAACGAAGGACGGTGGTTTCCGGTCACGCATACGCGATCCCCGCAGCTCCCTCACCTGGGACGATGCGGAACAAGGAACCCGGCCCAGGCCGGTAGATGGTGAAGTTCCCTTCGGGGCCCCGGAGCCGCAACGGCGCCGGGGCCCCTCCACGCGTTCTTGAAACCCCACTCGAAGAGGTGCAGTGACCACGGCAACCATCCGACCGCATACCCCCGACTCCCTCGACGACGACGACTACCCCGCCTACACCATGGGCCGCGCCGCCGAGATGACCGCCACCACCGCCGGCTTCCTGCGCGCCCTCGGCGAACGCCGTCTCATCACCCCGCTGCGCTCCGAGGGCGGCCACCGCCGATACTCCCGCTACCAGCTACGCATCGCGATGCGCGCCCGCGACCTCGTCGACCAGGGAACCCCCATCGACGCCGCCTGCCGCATCATCATCCTCGAGGACCAACTCGAAGAAGCCCTGCGCATCAACGAACAACTCCGCGCGGACCATCCGGGCCAACAGCCGCCCACCGCCGACACCTGACCTGCGAACCGCCGCTCCCCCGTCCTGCCCCCACCGGCTCGTAGCGGTCCAGGACCTCCTGCGGACAGCCGGGCTCCTGGGCGCTCGGCAAGTGCAGGCTCGCCACCCCCGGGCCGCCGCCGTTGTGAACCAGGATCCCGCGGCGGCAGCCCCGGCCTGGCGACGGGGAGTCTGGACACCGCGATCTCGACGGTCCGCCCGCCCGGCTCGCGGCAGTCCAGCGGCACCTTCAGGGTGGTGCAGCGCAGCCGGGGGTCCACCGAGGCCGGACGGGTCGGCGGGGCAGTCGGTCCAGGCCAGTGGCGCGGTCGGTTGCGTCGGCACGGCGCAGGCGGCGCAGGCGTCGGCGGTCGCTCCGGCCAGGGCCGGGGCGAGCGCGGCGCCGACGGTTCTCAGCGGGTCGGTGGGCCGTCGTCTCCTCGACATAGGTCCGGACCGTAGGGATGCGGCCGTCGGGTGTCGTCCCCCGGAGCGGTGCTGATCACCGGCCGTGCTGATCAGTCGTTCGGCTCGGAGGCCGGGCGGGGTGTCCGGACCAGGCCGGTCTGGTAGGCGAGGGCGACGAGCTGGGCCCGGTCCCGGGCGTCGAGCTTGGACATCGCCCGGTGGATGTGGGTGCGCACCGTGAAGGGGCTGACGTACATCCGGGCGGCGATCTCCTCGTTGCCGAGACCGGTGGCGGCCATCGCCATCACCTCGCGCTCACGGGCGGTCAGGGCGGCCAGCCGTTCGGGCGCGGCGGCCGGGCCCCGGTCCGGGTCGGGCTGGGCGAGCAGGCGGTCGATGACGGCGCGGGTGGCGGCGGCCGACAACAGCGGTTCACCGCCGGCGACCCGGCGCAGGGCGGCGAGCAGCTCGGTGGGTTCGGCGTCCTTGCCGAGGAAGCCGCCGGCGCCGGCGCGCAGGGCCTGGGACACGTACTCGTCGATCTCGAAGGTGGTGAGGATGAGCACCCGGGTACCGGCGAGGTCGGGGTCGCCGCAGATGGCGGCGGTGGCGGAGAGGCCGTCGACGCCGGGCATCCGGATGTCCATCAGGACCACGTCCGGGCGGGTGGCCCGGGCCAGGTCGACCGCCTCCCGGCCGTCGGCGGCCTCGCCGACCACCTCCATGTCGTCCTCGGCGTCGATCAGGACGCGGAAGGCACCGCGCAGCAGGGCCTGGTCGTCGGCGAGCAGTACTCGGATGGTCACGCGGGTTCCTCTCGGGCGGCTGTGCGCAGGGGCAGTTCGGCGGCGACCAGGAAGCCGCCGCCGGGCCGGCGGTCGGCGGTGAGGCGCCCGCCCACGGCGGCGGCGCGCTCGCGCATGCCGATCAGGCCGAAGCCGCCGCCGGCCGGGGCGGACGCGGGCGGGGCCGGGCGCGGCGGGCGGTCGTTGGCGACGGTCAGCAGGAACCGGCCGCCGGAGTAGGTCAGGGTGATGTCGGCGGCACTGCCGGCGGCGTGCTTGGCCACGTTGGTCAGGGATTCCTGGAGGATCCGGTAGGCGGTGAGGTCGACGCCCGGGGAGAGTTGCTGCCGCTCCCCCTCGACGGTGAGGCGCACCGGCAGTCCGGCGCGTTCGAAGGTGTCGACGAGGTCGGGCAGCCGGTCCAGGCCGGGGGCCGGTTCGAGCGGGGCCTCCGGGTCGTCGGCGCGGCGCAGCAGGCCGACGGTGGCTTTGAGCTCGCGCAGCGCGGAGCCGGTGGCGTCGGTGAGGTGGCTGAGCATCTCGCGGGCCTGGGCGGGGTTGCGGTCGAGCAGGTGGACGGCGATCCCGGCCTGGGCGTTGGCGAGCGCGATGTGGTGCGCGACGACGTCGTGCAGGTCGCGGGCGATCCGGATGCGTTCGTCGGCGACCCGGCGGCGGGCCTCCTCCTCGCGGGTGCGCTCGGCCCGTTCGGCGCGTTCCTCGATGGCGGCCAGGTGGGCGCGGCGGGTGCGGACGGAGTCGCCGATGGCGCCGGGCAGCAGGATCCAGGCGACGAAGCCGATCCGGGCGCCGATCGGGGCACCGGGCTCGGCGACGTACGTGGCGCCGGTGAGCAGCACGGCCGCGACGGCGGTGGCGGTGCGCGCGGTGCTGCGGTCGGTGTGGACCGCGAGGACGTAGAGCGCGACGATCAGCGGCGCGACCAGTCCGGCGTTGAGCTGGGTCGTGACGAAGCAGATGGCCAGGGCGCAGGTGAAGGTGATCCCGAACAGTGCCCGGGGATGGCTGCGGTGGAGGAGCACGGCGGCGCTGGAGACCACGGCCAGGGCGAGCGCGGGCGGGTTGGGCTCCAGGTGGTTGCCGAGGCGGTCGACGGTGGTGGTGCCGGCGGTGGCGGTGAGGACACCGAGCACGAGCAGCGCGTCGAGCAGGCGGGGGTAGCGGCGGCGGACGCGGCGCGGCCAGGTGTCGGTCATGCTCGGTTCTCCACGGGCCCGGACGGTTCGGCGGGGGACGGGCGGTAGGGCGGGTGCCGTGCGGCGGGTACTGCGGATGCAGTACCCGGTCTTGCGGTTCCACTATGTTTCGTACCATTTTGACCGGTCGGGCACGGCGGCCGGAACACGGGCCGCCCCGCCGCGGTCCCGGGGGATCGCGGCGGGGCGGGGTGCTCAGACGCCGGCCGAGTGGCGGGCCGGTTCGGTACCGGTCCCGTCGCCGGGAGTGGCGGGAAGCGGGGGCTCGGTCCTGAGGTCGGCGCCCTCGACATCGATGTCGGGGACGATCCGCTCCAGCGGACGCGGCAGCCACCAGGCACGGCGGCCGAGCAGGGCGAGGGCGGCCGGGACGATCGCCATCCGGACCACGAACGCGTCGAAGGCGACGGCAGCGGCCAGGCCGAAGCCCATCATCTTGATCATCGGCTCGTTCATGCCGATGAAGCCGGCGAAGACGCTGATCATGATGAGCGCGGCGGCCGTGACCACCCGGGCGTTGTACCGGAAGCCGGTGACCACGGCCTCGCCGGGTTCCTCGCCGTGCACATAGGCCTCGCGGATCCGGGTGACCAGGAACACCTCGTAGTCCATCGCCAGGCCGAACACCACACCGATCATGAAGATCGGCATCATGCTCATCACCGGGCCGGTCTGCTCGATCCCGATCAGCTCGGCCAGCCAGCCCCACTGGAAGACCGCGACGACGGCGCCGAGCGCGGCGGTCACCGAGAGCAGGAAGCCGGCGGCGGCCTTGAGCGGGACGAGCACCGAGCGGAAGACCACCAGCAGCAGCACCACGGCGAGGCCGACCACCACCGCCAGATAGGGCAGCAGCGCGTCGTTCATCTTCTGCGAGACATCGATGTTCATCGCCGTCGGGCCGCTGACCAGCACGGTCGCACCGGTGGCGGACTTGAGGCCCGGCGCCTTGTCCCGGATGGCGTGGACCAGGTCGGTGGTCGCGGCCTCGCTGGGGCCGGTGGCCGGCATCGCGGTCACCAGGGCGGTGTCCCCGGCCTGGTTGAAGGCCGCCGGGGTCACGGCCACCACCCCGGGCAGGCCCTTCACGGCGTCGCCGACCTGCTGGGCGGCGGCCTTCGGATCGGCCACGCCCTTGGCGTCGACCAGCAGGGTCAGCGGACCGTTGAAGCCGGGGCCGAAGCCCTCGGAGAGGTGGTCGTAGGCACGGCGCTGGGTGGTGGAGGTGGGCTTCGCCTCGTCGCCCGGCAGGCCGAGCCGCAGGTCGAGGGCGGGCAGGGCGAGCACGCCGAGCCCGATCACGCTGCCGACCAGGACGGCGACCGGGCGGCGCAGCACGAACCGGGCCCAGCGGGTCCCCCCGTTGGAGCGGGCACCGGCGCCCGCCGCGGCGGCCCGCCGCGGGTTGCGGAGCTTGCGCGGCAGCACCCGCTGACCGATGAAGCCGAGCAGCGCGGGGACCAGGGTGAGCGCCACCAGGACGGCGATCACCACGGTGCCGGCCGCCGCGAGGCCCATCTTGGCGAGCAGCGGGATGCCCACCACGGAGAGCCCGGCCAGCGCGATGATCACGGTGAGCCCGGCGAACACCACGGCCGATCCGGCCGTGCCGGCGGCCCGTCCGGCGGCCTCCTTGGGCGCGTACCCGTCGAGCAGTTCGGCGCGGTAGCGGGAGACGATGAAGACCGCGTAGTCGATGCCGACGGCGAGGCCCAGCATCATTGCCAGGGTGCTGGTGGTGCTGGACAGTCCGAGCACACTGCCGAGCCCGGTGATCAGCGCGATGCCGAGGCCGACGCCGATCACCGCGGTGAGCAGCGGGAGTCCGGCGGCCAGCAGCGAGCCGAAGGTGATCACCAGGACGACGGCCGATATCGCCATGCCGATGGCTTCGGCGGAACCGCCCGCCTCGCCGCCGGCCATCAGGGCCGTGCCGCCGATGTCCACGGTGAGGCCGGCGTCCCGGGCGTGCTGGGCGGCCTGCTCCAGGGCGTCGGTGGCCCCGGTGGAGACCTTGCCGGGCTTGGCGTCGTAGTTGATCGTCGCGTAGGCGGTGGTGCCGTCCTGGGAGACGGCGCCGGTCTTGAACGGTCCGGCGGCTCCGAGGACCTGCTCGCCGTGGGCGAGCTCGGCGACCGTCTTCTCGACCGTCTGCCGGTTCTCGGTGGCGGTGATCTTCTGGCCGGACGGCGCGACGAAGACGATCCGGGCCGAGGCACCGTCGGACATGGCGCCGGGGAAGCGCTCGTCCATGAGGTCGAAGGCCTTCTGCGCCTCGGTGCCGGGCATGGCGAAGCCGTCGTCGGGGGCGGCGGGCGCCTTGGCGGCCAGCACCCCCACGGCGGCCAGCAGGGCGACCCAGAGCAAGGTCACCAGCCGGCGCCTGAGGAAGGCCCATCGGCCCAGGCGGTACAGGAAAGTGGCCACGGGAGAGCGGACTCCTTCGGATGTCGGTCGGCGGACGTGGGATGCCGGATGCCGGACTACGGGCGTCGGGCGGGATCGGTGGCCGGGAGCGCTGCCCGGCCGTCACGGCCAGGGGCTTCCGGAGCATGGCCATCCTGCGTCGGCGGGCGTCTCGTCGGCGTCGGCCCTGGGCAGGCATTCCGGACTACTGCGGACGCAGCAGGACGACCCGGACGGTGTAGTGCCAGGAGCACATCGACCGCCGTCCGGCTCCGACCTGCGGCCGAGAGGGGCGGGGCCGGGCTCGGGGTCCGAGGGATGTCGCGCTGGGGGCCTGGCTGAACAACCAGAAGGCCCGCCGGGCGAAGCTCAGCGCGGAGCAGGTCGCGCAGCGGGAGGCCCTCGGCGTGGCCTGGGAGATCTAGGCTCCAGTGCCGGGCTGCCGGGGCTTCGCGGCCGGGCTGGAAGCCGTGTGAGGTGCGGGCGGGAGGCCGCTGTCCGGCGCACTCTCGCGCAGGGGCGCCCGGACGCCGGTTCCGGACGAGCGGGCATTGGTGCCCTCGCCGATGCCGGTCTTCGCGGCCGCCGCCATCGGCGAACCCCCGCGGCACGCCGCTCAACCGGATCGGGTGACGTCGGCGCCATCGCCCCGACAACCGGGGACCGGGGACCGGGGACCGGGGACCGGGGACCGGGGACCGGGGACCGGGGACCGGGGACCGGGGACCGGGGACCGGGGACCGGGGACGAACGCCCCACCCCACCAGAAGGACACCGGCCTCCGATCGGGATCGGACGGTCCGGGGCGGTGCCCCTTGCCCTGCTCCTGCCGGAAGATCGCAGCTCGCGCCGCACGAAGCCGAGGAATTGACCGCATGCCAGGTCACGACACCCGTCTCCGGCAACCGTCCACCAAGGGGGTCCACTCGGCCGAGCCCGGCGGCAGGACGGTTTCGGAGCGCTCTGGCCGCTCCCGCCCGGCGCGCGCTTCGACGGGCTGCCCGCCGCAGCTGCCCGGTGACGGGACGGAGGGTGCGGCTCGGAGGTCGGCGGGGCGGTCGGATGGCGGCCGGGCCAAACGCTCGGGCCCCGCGTCCTGAGGACGCGGGGCCCGAGCGGCCTGGGTGCGGGCGGGTCAGTAGGCGCCGCCGCCGTAGTAGCCGCCGACCTGGTTGCGGTAGGCCGGGTCCTCGGCGTGCTTGTCCTTGTCGTACTCGGGCGAGTTCTTGATCTCGTCCTGGGTGCGGTTCACCCACACCGTCTTCTCCGCGTCGTCGACCCGGGTGACGGTGCCCGCCGGGAGCAGCACCTCGCGGCCGAAGATCCACGGACCCGTGTCCACCACGATGTAGCCCGCGCCGACGTCCACGGTGTGGTTGTCGACCTTGCCGATGTGGCCGTCCGTCGCCTCGACCCGGTATCCCGTCAGGTCCACGCCCGCGGCGTAGCCCTCGGCACCCTCGTAACCCCACATTGCCTCGGCCATCCGGCGCCTCCTTGCTTCGAGCTTTCCCGTTCTCCGTACGGTCTCCGTACGGGAGGCCGCCTGCCCCGGTATCGCGCGGCCATGCCGCCGACTGTGGAGGACGGGAAATTTCCGTGGCCCCGATGGTGCGGTCAGGAATGCTTCCGAATCCCGTCAGGCCCGACGAGGGGGCGACCGGGAGGGGAATTCGGCGATCGGTGATTCCGCCGGCCCCTGTCCGGGGCAGGGAGGCCGAGAGCTCTCTTCTCGTCTTGGTGGTCGGTCAGGCCGCACACGTCTTTGGCCGGCGCGCTCGGCCGGGACACGGCGTGAGGCCGGCCCCCGGTGCCGGGGGCCGGCCTCACGGGCGCGCGGGTCCTTCAGGCGCGGCTGTGCCGGTTTCCGGTGACGAGCCGGTAGACCACGAGCAGGATGAGCGAGCCGACGACGGCCGCGATCCAGGTGGAGAGGTCGAAGAAACCGTCGATGGAGTCGACGCCGAAGATGACCTTGCCGAGCCAGCCACCGAGCAGGCCGCCCGCAATGCCGATCAGCATCGTGATGATGATGCCGCCCGGGTCCTTGCCCGGCATCAGGGCCTTGGCGATGGCGCCGGCGCTGGGCCCGAAGCCGGCCGCGATCTGCGCGAAAGGGTCGTACTTTCGCAGATACACCAGCGTGACCAAGGCCCGTTGCGAAGGCCGGAGTTTGCAGCGGTGGCCACCCTCACGGGCGACGATGAGCATGGCGACCGACTCGACGAGCGTGTGCGGCAGGGCAAGCGACCAACGAGGCTTTCTGGCTGATCGCTTGAGACGTGAGACATCTAGATCAACAACTCGGGGGCCTTGTTCGTTCTGCGCTCGTCCCGCGCCCCCGGCCATCACCCGATCGGTGGCCACCCCGAAAAGGCTCAGTGATCCAGCACTGCGAGACGACCTGCACGTGCTCCGCCTTCCCCACAGCACACGATCCAGTGATCTGGCCATACAAAGGCCAAATCCGACTACGGGCGAGGCCAATAACAGTGCCCGGTCCCATCGGATAATCCCGATGGGACCGGGCAAACCGCCCCATACTTTCAAATATTAAGCACCGGCATTCAAGGGAAGTTCCGGAATGCTGTCCAAGAGATCTCTCACCTGCTGCATCGAAGCACCGACGCGGGTTTCAAAATCTCTTTCATCCCCAGTTTCGAGGGCTTCACTCATCAGGGAGACAATGAGAAAGAATTCATCCCTTGGGATTTTTGCAAAAATTTCCCGGCCTCGATCTTCAATCTCCATGAAAACTCCTCATTCGGCCTGAAAGTTCCTTGTGAAATAATCACGCCCAGAATCTGGCGCAAAAGCAGTCCCGCCATCACGGGCTTTCGGATTTCTGATCACGATGACACCATTGAGCCAGTATGCACTTCGACCACCACCGCCCACCCTGCGCTCACCATTCAGCACAACATTTTCTATCATGGCAGAAAATTGGGCCCGGGTTCGAATTTCAGGAAACTCGCCCTTTGCAATTACATGCTTTTCAAATGCATGGCCATCGGCACCAGAGATCTCTTCGGCGATGAGCTTGGCCTCAAGGCGTCGCGCATCAGCCGCTACACAGCTACTGAGACAGAATGTGACCGTCTCGCTGGCTTTCTTTCCTGCGCCCAGCTTACCCGCCAGTACTGTAGCACCAGCAAGAGCGGTGGAGCCCGCTGCAGCCTCCCCGCTGAGTAGGTCGGCCGCTCCCGCTGCACACGCCATAATGGCAGCCAGACATGCAGGTCCGGCAACAGATACAACAGGGGCCGCTGCCACTGCAAGAGCAGCACCAGAGGCAACCCCAACGGTAATTTTCTGCCAGGTGGCAAGCGGAGGGCGGCCCGCCGACGCCCTGGCAATCATGTCCGGGTAGGCCGTTACGGGATACTGATTACTCCCGCCTTGGATTCCGCCAGGCTTGGGGCCACTTCGCTTGAGGCGCTGCTTGTCCGCATTGGCGTCATTGGGAGTGAGTGACATTTTTGTTGCCGCATAATCCCAACCCCCATCTTCATGCGGACGAAATTGCTCGACAACAACCTGGGATATCTTCGTGTTTCCAGAGTCTGAATAAGTGGCACAGAGGCTACTCGCCCCACCGCATGATCCTTCTGGGCGCAGGCCACTGGGGTCACTCTGATTAACAGGGCTATTATTGCTATAGGCGTAAGCATTCCACTGTTGAGGATCGATCGATACCAGCACCGGGTCGGGGCTGATGAAGCGTCCGGTGCGGGGGTCGTACTGGCGGGCGCCGAGGTTGGTGAGGCCGGTGGTGTCGTCCTTGGTGCCGCCGACGAAGCCGTGGGTGCCGGCCCAGGTGGCGGGTTGGGTGCCGCGGGGGTTGCCGAACGGGTCGGTGGGGCGGCGGGTCTCGGCGAGGGTGGTGCCGTCGAGGGCGAGGTTGCCGGTGCCGTGGTGGTCGTTGATCTGCCAGGTGGACGTGGTGCCCTGGCGGACCAGGTTCAGGCCGCCGGGCATCGTGTAGTAGCGGGTGCCGACGGTGGTCTTGGCGGCGGTGTCGTAGACGAGTTCGTCGTTGCCGAGGGTGATGGTGGTCTTGCCGGGGTTGCGGCGGACGAGCTGGTTGCCGTCGGCGTCGTAGAGGTAAGTGGTGGTGTTGTCGGGGACGGTCCACTTCTGGCCGGCCGGGATCGTGGTGGTGCCGCAGGTGGCGACGACCGTGTCGGTGCCCGAGGTGGTGACGTCACCGGGGACGGCCAGGCACAGGTTGGTGCCGGCGCCGTTGGTGATCGTGCCGTTGGGCTGCGGGGTCCAGGTCTGCGCCGTGCTTGCGTTGCAGGTCTGGAGGGTGACGGCCGAGCCGGGGGTGGTGCCGGCGGCGGTGAGGCACTTGTTGAGGACCTTGAGCAGGTTCCCGGTGGTGGCGATCTTCTGGCCGCCGCCGCTGGTGCAGTTGACGATCTCCGCCGGGGTGTCCGCGGCGGAGCTGCCGCCCTGCAGGGCCAGGCACTTGCCACCGATGCCCTGGATCTGGACGGGCGGGGCGTCGCGCTCGAGCTTGCCCTCGGTGTTCCAGTCGTAGGCGGTGGTGCCAGTCTTGTTGGTGTACTGGCCAACCGTGTTGCCGGCGGCGTCGTACTTGCTGCTTCCGCTGATGTCGGTGGCGCCGTTGACGACGGTGCCGGTGCCGGTGAGGGCGTGCGGGCCGCCCGCGCCGCTGCCGTTGTTGACCGTCCCGGCCGCCGTGAAGGTCTGGGTGGTGACGGCGTCCTTGCCGGTGTCACCGGACGGGTCGTGGACGGTGAGGGTCTTGCGGTTGCCGGTCAGGTCGTAGGTGTAGTCCTGCCAGTAGGGGACGCTGCCGCCGACGGTGTTGGTCGCCGGGGCGACCGCGCCGCTGGTGGGCGAGGTGTTGGCGCAGGCGCCCTGCCCGCCGACCGCCGGGTTCGGGGCCATGGTGAGGGCGCCCTTGTCCGTCCACGCGGTGGTGAGGCGGCTGAGGTAGTCGTAGGAGAAGCACTGCAGGTCGGTCGCCGACGGCGTGTTGTCCGGGATGCTGCGGATGCCGGTGACCCGGCCCGAGGCGTCGTAGGCGTACGTGGTCTGCTGGACCGCGCCCGTCGACGCGGTCTGCTTGTCGACGAACTGGGAGAGCTGACGGCCCGTCGACTCGTCGTAGGCGTTCGTGACGACGATCTGGGTGCCGTACGGGTTGACCGTGGTGCGGACCGGACGGCCGTAGGCGTCGTAGTCGTTGGACAGGTCGTACGACGCGTTCGTGGTGCCGTAGTTGGCCAGCAGGCCGTAGGCCTCGTAGCTGTAGGTGAGCGGCTCGGAGGCCAGGCCGCCGAGGGCCGGCCGGTTGTCCTGCAGCAGCAGACCGGTGACCTGGTCGTAGATCGCCTGGTAGGTGTAGCTGAGCGGCGTGGCGGAGCCGATCTCCGAACCCGGGACCGTGGTGGTGATCTTGGTCGGGTGGTAGGTCGTGTCGTAGGAGTTGACCGTCTGCGTGTAGGCCGCACCCGACGCCCCGCCCACGTACCGGGTCGAGGAGGTCGGCTGCCCCTTCACCACCGTGTCGTAGGTCCGCGCCGTCAGCTGCTTGGCCGGGTCGGTGGTCGCACCGTCGTAGGTGGCAGTGCGACGGCCCAGCAGGTCGTAGCTGGTGGTGACGGTCCGTCCCCGGCCGTCCGTGCTGGAAGCAATCCGGCCGGCCGCGTCATACGCAATGCTACTGGTGCCGGTGTCCGGGTCGGTGACCGAAGTCTGCCGGCCACGGACGTCGTAGGTGTAGGACCAGGTGTTGCCTACTACGTCCTTATGGCTAGAGGGCCTGCCTGTTTGGTCGAAGGTGTAGGTGGTGACGTCGGCGTCGGCCGGGTTGCCGGTCGCCGTGGGCGTGCGGTACTGCCACAGCTGGGTGGTGCGGCCGAGGGCGTCCACCACCGTGCTGGTCGGCGCGGTCCCGGCGGGCGGGGTCACGTCGGTGCGGTCCGCACCGGGGTAGGCCGTGGTCGTGGTGGTCTGGACGGTGCCGTAGGCCACGAACTCGCTGGTGACCGCGCGGCCCCGGCCGTCGTAGACGGTGTGGGTCTGGTTCGGGATCTTCTGGGTGTTGCTCTCCTGGTAGAGCACGGTGCCCGGGCGGGCCGCGTCGTTGTACCAGGTGTTGTTGGCGCGGATCACCCGGCCCTGCGAGTCGTAGGCGGTGTCGGTCAGCAGCCGCCCGGAGTACGCCGACAGGGCGGGCGGGGACTGGGTCTGGATCGTCCGCCCCGTGCCGTCCATGATCTGCGTCGACGTGAGGGCCGAGTAGGTGCCGGTGCTGACGAGGGTGGTGGTGCTGGTGCTCGGCGGGACGACCTGGCCGTTCACCACGCCGGGGATCGCGTACGCGTAGGCGGTGTTCGGGGACAGCGAGGTGCTGCGGCCCGGGTTCCACACCGCGGTGGTCCGGCCCAACGCGTCGTAACCGATCGTGGTGACACGGCCGTTGGCATCAGTAGCGCCCTTGGTGAGGCCTCGCGCACTATTCAAAGCAGTGGAGGCGCTGCGACCGGTGGCAGCGTCCGGGGCTCCGGCCGGGGCCGGACTGGTGACGCTCACCGAGGTGGGCAGCTCACCCGCCTGGGGCGAGCCGAAGACCGTGGTGACGGTGGCACCACTCTGGTGGGTGTTGTCGGTGGCGTTCGGATCGGTGGTGCTGACGGTCCGGCCGTAGGCGTCGTAGGTCCGGACGCCGGTGACGGTGAACGCGGCCGTGCCGCCGGTGTAGTGGTCGACGGCCTCGGTCGAGGTGGCGTCGGCCTTGGCACCGGCCTGGCCCAGCGCCTTGCCGTCGAAGTACGTACGGGTCCACGCGACGGTGTTCTGCTGCCCGGCGGTGGCGGTGCAGGCACTCGCGCCGCTGACGGTCAGCTCCTCCGACACCAA
This sequence comes from Kitasatospora sp. NPDC088391, assembly GCF_044753345.1. Taxonomy (NCBI): domain Bacteria; kingdom Bacillati; phylum Actinomycetota; class Actinomycetes; order Kitasatosporales; family Streptomycetaceae; genus Kitasatospora; species Kitasatospora sp. NPDC088391. Next base: position 123,786 of record NZ_JBIVNB010000014.1, on the reverse strand, counting down.
CGCGGTGACCTGCGGGTCCGGTCCGGCGGCGTAGGAGATCCGGATGCAGGTGTCGGGCACCCCGTCGGCGACGGTCAGGACCGAGACGGCGCGGTTGCCGTGCGCGGCGTCGCCCGTCGTGGTCGTGGTCGTGCCGACCCACGACCCGTCGCTCTTCAGCGACTTGGCCACGGCGGTACTGGTGGTGGCGTCGTAGCGGGCGACCAGGGCGGGCAGCCCGGTGCGGTTGTGGGTGGCCGTCGTCGCCGGGCCGGTGCCGGTGGTGACGGTGTAGGCGGCGACGGTGCCGCCGGCCTGCGTGTACGTGTCGGTCTCCAGGGCCTGGCCGGAGAGCCAGTCGGAGTCGGTGACCTGACCGCTCATCAACCCCGCGGCCTTCACCGTGCGGGTCGTGCCGTCGGCCTTGTAGTCGCCGTCCATGCCCTGGTGGAACGTGGTGCTGCTCTGCGACTTGGGCCCGTCGTTGCCGTTGCCGGCCACGGTGGTGACGCTCGCGTAGCCGCGGAAGTCGTCCCAGGTGCGGTCCTTGGCGTCGGTCAGTTCGGAGTCGTTGCGGTGCCAGGCCGCGTTGCCGTAGCTGTAGGCGGTGGTCATCGGCGCGGAACCGGGCGTGCCCGGGGTCACGGTCACGGTCTTGACGGGGTAGCGCTGGAACCAGTCGTCGACCGGGTCGGCGCCCTGCGCCTCGTTCGGGGTGTGCCACTTGACGTTGTAGCAGGAGCGGGTGTCGCTGTCCGCGGAGCCCGGCATCGAGTTGTTCACCCGTGAGCAGTCGGCCGGGTAGTAGTCGACGCCGATGGTGGAGCCGGTCTCGGTGGTGATCAGCTGGATGCGCGGCCGGTTGTAGGCCGGACGCGACGGGACCAGGTTGGTGCCGTCGACCCGGTTGGGCAGCAGCATCTCGGTGAAGGAGACGGGCGGCAGCGTCACGGGGGTGGACGACGCCTGGGTGTCCTTGCCGGTGCGCTGCACGCTCGCCAGCCACGGCACCTGGGTGTTCTCCGTCGCGTTCTGCACGTTCACGAAGCGGTGGGTGAGCGCGTAGGAGTCCACGTCCTGGTAGGCGCCGTTGTACCGCACCTGCGTGGTGACCGAGTTGAGCCACTTGGTCGACCAGAACGTCGGCCCGTAGACGGTGCAGGCACCGGTGGCGGCGCACTGCTGGTCCATCGGGACGTCCGGCCAGTCGCCCGCGTGCGCGGCGGTCCGGTTGACCGGGTCGCAGGCCAGGATCGAGGTCACGCACCGCTCGCCGGACGCGAAGACGACCTTCGCCGCCGGGTTGTAGCCGCCGTTCGCGCCGATCTGGTCCGACAGCAGCTGCCCGTAGCCGATCGACTGCAGGACGCCGCCGCGCGTGTACTGCGTGAGCGTGCCCGTGCCGCTGTTCTGCGCCCCGCCCCGGGAGTAGGAGTTCGTCTCCGGGGTGTACGTGTAGGTGGTCAGGTTGCCGTGGGCATCCACCACGTAGTCCAGGTTCCAGCGCCAACCCGTCTGGCACCACGACGACTTGGCCTTCGCTGCGTCGTAGCACGGGTCACCCGCGTTGGGCGAGTACACCGGCACCGTCCACGCCGAACCCGAGTCCGGGCCCTTGGTGGACGGGTTGCCGGACGCGTCGGGCAGGTGGTTCAGACCGAAGTAGTAGACCGTCCCGGCCGTGTCCGTCAGCTTGATGTAGGAGCCGTTCCAGGTGCCGTTGGTGGCGCCGGTCAGGAACTGCACCCTGCTGCCGTCGTCACCCTTCAACCGCCAGGTGCACGCCGACTGCTCCATGGCCGCGGCCGCACCGCTCTGGCAGGAGGAGTCATCGGGCACCAGCTCGCCCGAGTGACCCGCCAGCGACAGCGTCAGGTTCGCCCCCGCCCAGCACTCGTCACCCGAACCCGTGATCCCCGCCTTCGCGCAGGACCGGTAGGAGCGCTCGACAAAACCGGAGTTGTAGTCCCAGCCGTCACCGATCCACGACGCCTGCGCGTTGGTGGACGAGGTCTTCCCGTCCACCGCCGCCGAGTCGTAGCCGAACTCGACCTTGGGCGCACCCCCTCCCAGCCCTGGAGGCACCTGAACGGGGTAGCTGTAGCCGAACGAACCGGAGGACGAGCCGGACGCCCACGCCTGCGAGACGTTCAGCGGCGTCGCGGCGTAGGTGCCCGCACCGCTGGACGCGCCGGACACGGCCGCCAGCACCACGCCCTGCTGCGCGGAGGCCGTGCCCACACCCTGAATCTGCGTCCGGGCCGTGCCGTCACCGCCGGGCAGCACCACATCGGCCGTCAACTGCCCCGAAGCACGGTCGAGTTGCGACTCCACCGGAGTCTGCTTGCGGCACTCCGCGTCCTGCGGCGTCGTCAGCGCACACGCCGGCAGCGCCACCAGCCGCACCCGCGAAGCCCAGTCCGCACCATAGGCCGGGGCGAGCTTCGCCAGATCGAGCGAGACCCGCACCGGACCCTCCCCCGACGCACCGGCCGCCCGCGACAGCGCCACCACCGGGCCCGGAATCCCCACCGCACCGGCCGCCTTCGGATCGACCACGTCGACCCCCACCGACTGCTCCGCCACCGACGAACCCACCAACGGCGCCAACGCGACCGGCAGACCCGCCGCCCGCGCCGCCTCACCCACCTCCGGGGCGCCCGAACTCCGCTTTGCCGCAGGCGCCTTGGAGAGCCTGACGTCGGCGTGCCCCTTCGGCACCGCCACCGGCTTCGCCGGCTGCCACACCGGCGGCACCGGATGCGCCGGCTTCACCGCTCCCAGCAGCGCCGCATCCTTGCCGTCCACCGACGCCGTCTTCGCCAGCGGCGTGTTCGGCGGCGACCACTTCCGCGACCAGTCCGGCCCCGCCGCGGCCGCCACCGAGACCGGCACCAGCAGCGAGGCGACCACGGCCCCGGCGGCCACCGCGGCAGTCCACATCCGACGACCTGGTGGCGATTGCGTGCTTTGACGGCTTTTCAGCCATTGCACCCTTGACACTGCTTGTACTCCTATTGTCCGAATAAGAACCATCTGACCAAGCGTCACAAAATGACGTGGAACCATACCAAGAAAAGGTCACATGGAGTCAATAGATGCAAAAGAATAAATAGATGTGGGCTGCACCACGCGAGGTAACAAATTTGGCAAAAGTGGCGAAATGGACATTGTTTTGCCACTTTGATTGCGCGGCAAGTGCTGTTTGAATAAATGCGTCGCTCGCCCATGCGGCCGCATGCGTTCGACGCGATCCGGCAAGCTCTGGCCATGACAAACACAAGTTCAAGGCATAGATGTGCATAGGGATCGACACAAGCTGCCGACAGGCAAGGGAACCGTGAACTCCTTTGACATCAAGGCCACTTGATAAATATTGGCCCACGGACCCGGATCCCACTTGCTTTTTCAGTGCCGACCGAAATCGGGAAGCTGACGGGTCGGCACTGGCATGCAGGAGGCCCCGTTTCCGGCCAGGCCTTGCCACCCTCCTGTCGCACATATGGCTTGCAGCGAGTAGTTTTTGACGTTTCATCAGATTCAGGAGTTTTGATTGTGGGCAGACGGCATCGCGGTGTTGCCGTGCTACGGATGGTGGGTCTGACCGGGGCGTTGGCCCTGGCGGGCGGGTTGACGGTGCCGGTCGCGTTCGCGGCCGACGGGCAGCCGTTGCCCTCGGCCGGGGAGATCGCGGCGGTCGCGAAGCAGCGCGAGCAGCAGCGTCCCCAGTCGGAGACGGACCGGGCGTTGGCGCAGGCGAGGACGACCGGGAAGAACGTGCCGATCGAGTCGTTGACGACGGAGTCGGGTGAGACGTCGGCGACGCCGGAGGGGCATCTGCTGTTGACGGCGGCGCCGGAGCAGAAGCGGGTGAAGCGGGACGGGAAGTGGGCGGCGCTGGACGCCACCCTGGCCGGGGCGGGGTCTGTACGGTGACCGGTGTATCTCCTGATCAAGGAAGAGCACCTGATGAGCGGCGTGATCGCCTCGGTTGAGGCGGTTGAAGAGGTCCGGCCGGTCGAGATGGCGGCGGACCTGTTGGGCGAGCAGTTGATCGGGCAGCTGGTCGACCGGGCCCGCGCAGGTGGGATCGGGCTGACCGGCGAGGGCGGGCTGCTGCAGCAGCTGACCAAGCGCGTGCTGGAGTCCGCCCTGGAGGGCGAGATCACCGACCACCTCGGCTACGAGAAGCACGACAAGGCCGGGGCCGGCAGCGGGAACTCCCGCAACGGGATCCGTTCGAAGACCGTGCTGACCGATGTCGGGCCGGTCGAGATCGCGGTGCCGCGCGACCGTCAGGGCTCCTTCGAGCCGCAGCTCGTCAAGAAGCGCCAGCGGCGGCTGACCGGCGTGGATGAGATGGTGCTGGCCCTGTCAGCCCGGGGCCTGACGCACGGCGACATCTCGGCCCACCTGGCCGAGGTCTACGGCGCGAGCGTGTCCAAGTCGACGATCTCCACCATCACCGACAAGGTCATGGACTCGATGGACGAGTGGCAGAACCGCCCCCTCGACCCGGTCCACCCCGTCGTGTTCATCGACTGCATCCATGTGAAGGTCCGCGACGGGCAGGTCGCCAACCGGCCGGTCTACGTCGCCCTCGCGGTCACCGTCGACGGCGCCCGCGACATCCTGGGCCTGTGGGCCGGCGACGGCGGTGAGGGCGCCAAGTACTGGCTCCAGGTCCTCACCGAGATCAAGAACCCCGGCGTCGAGGAGGTGTGCATGGTCGTCTGCCACGGCCTGAAGGGCCTGCTCGACGCCATCGGCACGGTCTGGCCGCAGGCGATCACGCAGACCTGCGTCGTCCACCTGATGCGCGCCGGCTTCCGCTACGCGGCCCGCCAGGACCGGGACAAGATCTCGAAGGCGCTCAAGCCCGTCTACACCGCCCCGACCCAGGATGCCGCCGAGGAGCGGTTCCTGGAGTTCCAGGAGGCATGGGGGAGGAAGTATCCGGCGATCGTGCGGCTGTGGGAGAACGCCTGGGCCGAGTTCGTGCCCTTCCTGCAGTTCGATGTCGAGATCCGTCGCGTCGTCTGCACGACGAACGCGATCGAGTCGGTCAACGCCCGTATTCGCAAGGCCGTCCGGGCCCGCGGCCATTGCCCGAACGAGCAAGCGGCCTTGAAGTGCGTCTACATGGCCGTCATGAGCCTCGACCCCACCGGCCTGGGCCGCAAACGCTGGACCATGCGATGGAAGCCCGCCCTCCAGGCGTTCGACATCGCCTTCGACGGCCGACTCTCCATCGGCCGCCGGTAACTCACACAACATCAGATACACCAGTCACTGAACACACCCTTCCGGCCGGGTCCGGTCGGGTGACGGGAGGGGCGGGAGGGTGGCCAGGGCGTGGCGGAGGCGCGGAGGCGGACGGCGGGTGGGGGCACCGGTTGGGGCAAAGGGTTGGCAAAGTAGGATCGGGGGCTCGTGGTGGCGGGTGGGTGAGGGAGGGGTTCCGGATGGTGTTCAAGCGGCTGCTCGGTGCGTTGGGGGTCGGCGGTCCCACGGTGGACACGGTGTTGGCCGGTCCGGGGGTTTTCCCCGGTGGGACCGTGCACGGGCAGGTGAACCTGGTCGGGGGTGAGCGGGAGGCCGTGGTCAACGGGGTCGCGCTGTGTCTGGCGGCCCGGGTGGAGGTGGAGTACGAGGACGGGGAGGGGCACCGGACCCAGGAGTTCGGGCGGGTGGAGGTGTGTGGGCCGCTGCGGTTGGGCGCGAAGGAGCAGCGGGTCGTGCCGTTCGCGTTTCCGGTGCCGTGGGAGACGCCGCTGACCGCGGTCGGGGGGCAGCGGTTGGCGGGGATGGCGCTGGGGGTCCGTACGGATGTCGACATCGCGGGGCAGTTGGACCGCGGGGACACCGATCCGCTGGAGGTGGAGCCGCTGCCGGTGCAGCGGCGGGTGCTGGAGGCGCTGGACGCGCTCGGCTTCCGGTTCCACCGGGCGGACCTGGAGGCGGGGCACATCCGCGGTACCGGGCAGGTGCTGCCGTTCTACCAGGAGATCGAGTACCGGGCGGCTCCGCGGTTCGCGGATCGGTGCAACGAGGTCGAGGTGTCCTTCGTCACCGGTCCGCACCGGGTCGAGGTGGTGCTGGAGTTCGACAAGCGCGGGCTCTTCCACGGCGGTGACTCGGTGCGCACCTTCGTCCTGGACCACGCGGCCGGGGAGCACGATCTGACCGGCACGGTGGACGGGTGGGTCCGCGGCGTCCTGGGCCACTGACCCCGGGGCGAAGGCGGTTGACGGCCCGTCAGCCGCTGAGGCGCCGGCTGGCGAAGAGTTCCAGGTGTCCGCAGTCGGGGCAGCGGAAGGCGTCGACCTGGTGGCGGGGGCGGCCGATCCGGCGGGCCTTGCCGAAGAAGCCGCGCTCCAGGGCGCCGGCGATCCAGCGGGCGTCGCCGTGGCTGTTCTCGCCGCTGTCCTCGAGGAAGCCCTGTTCCAGGCCGTGGCCCCCGCAGTGGGTGCATTTCAAGTCCTTGGTCACGCAAGGGAGTTTAGGACGTGCACCCGCCCGTGCAAGGGGCCGCGGCCCGGGCGGGTCAGCCCGAGAGGCGGCGGACCAGGCGGACGCCCTGGGCGGGGGTCAGCCGGGGCAGGTACGCCTTGCCGATGGCGCGGCTGATCCGCGGGAGGGCGGCCGGGTCGGGGTAGGCCATGTACATCGGGTGGTACTCCGGCTGGAACTTCGACTTGAAGGCGAGCAGCGAGCGGAAGCCGTAGACCGGTTCGAGCAGTTGGCCGGTGCGGTCGAGGAGGCGCTGCAGGCCGGTGGGGCGCTCGTCCCGGGCGGAGCGGGCCAGCGGCGCGCCGGACAGCGAGAGGAAGCGGGCGCCCTCGTCCCGGAAGCGCTGGGCCGCCGAGGCGATCAGGAACTCGTTGACGCCGCGGAAGCCGTCGGTGCGGCGGCGCATGAAGTCCAGGGTCCAGCCGACGGGCACGCCGTCCTCGTGCACCGGCATCCAGCTGGTCAGCCCGTGCACGACGCGGTGCTCGTCGACGGCGATCAGCACCCGGACCTCGGGGTCGTCGAGCTCGCCGAGGCCGCCGAGGGTGAAGCCCATCTCGGGCAGGCCCTTGGCCAGGACCCACTCCTCGGAGATCTCCCGGATCTGCTCGCGCAGTTCGGGCGGCGCCTGGCGGTAGGTCAGCCACTCGGCGGTGATGCCCTGCTTGCCGGCCTTGTTGAGGGCGGTGCGGATGTCCTGCCACTTGCGGCCGGTGAAGGCCAGCCCGGGCAGCGCGACCACGGTGTCCTCGGCGACCTGGACGGAGCGCCAGCCGAGGCGGTCGGCGGCGGCCCGGATCTCCGGGGAGACGCTGAAGAAGCACGGCGTCCAGCCCCGGGCGTCGCAGTACCGGGCGAAGCCCGCCACCGCCCGCTCGCGGGCTTCGCGGGCGCCGAACGGGTCGCCGGCGGTCAGCGCGATGCCGCCGTGCACCCGGTAGGCGACGGCCGCCCGGCCGTCCTCGTCGAACCAGTAGTGGTTGCCGTCCCAGGTGGTGATGAAGGAGAGCGTCCCGCCGCCGTGCTCGGTCAGCAGGGCCCGGGCCCGGGCCGCGGCCGCGTGGTCGGTGCGCACCGCGGACCGCCGGAAGGCGAGCAGCAGGGCGCCCAGGGCGAGGGCCCAGAAGGCCAGCCCGCAGTACGTCTCCAGCAGGACGGCGGCACCGCGCAGCGCGATCGGGTAGTCGGGGGCGAGGTCGTTGTAGGCGGGGGGCAGGAACAGGGCGGGCAGGCCGCGCAGCAGGCGCCAGGGGGTGGCGCCGGGCTCGAAGCGGTCGGCGACCGCCGTCCCGAGGCCGACGTACGCGGCGGAGGCGGCCGTCAGCGCCCCGCCGACCGCCAGGGCCAGCCGCGGGGCCGCCCCGTCGGCGAGGTCGAGCCGGAACCGCCGCCGGGTGGCGAGCAGCAGGGCGAGGGTGAGCAGCGGCAGCAGCATCGCCTCGACGAAGTACTCGACCTCGTCGGCGTCGACGGGCTCCGGGTAGAGGTAGAACAGGCCGAGCAGGGTGAGCCAGCTCAGTTCGGTGGCGACGGCGATCCGCCAGGCCAGCCGCAGGCCGCGGCGCAGGCCGTCGGCGAGCACGACCAGCAGGGCGGGGAAGAGCGCGGCCATCAGCCGGCCGGGGGTGCCGAAGATCCGCTGGACGGCGTGCGCGCGGGCGCACTCGTGGACGCTCCGGGCGCAGGCGTCGGCGATCTCGTCGGGGGCGAGCGGGTGGGAGAGGTAGAGGTCGGAGAAGGTGTTGAAGGGGCCGCTGGCGTTGTCGTAGAGCGCGGCGACCAGCGGGCCGAGGGCGGCGGCGACCAGGCAGAGCGCGACCAGGACGCGGGCCTCGGCGTGGGCGGGGCGGTGGGCCTGCGGGCGGGGCCGGCCGCGCTGGAGGAGCGCGCCGAGGCCGAGGCCGACCAGGACGGCGGCGCAGCGCTGCACGCTCTGCAGGTGGCCGACGTAGAGCGTCATGCCGAGCGGGACGAGCAGGACCAGCAGGCGCAGGCGGCGGTTCCAGGGGGCGGTGAGCCGGTGGCAGAGGACCGCGGCGAGGGCGAACAGGCCGGCGGAGGGGCCGACGGAGAGCTGTCCGGCGACCGAGGCCGTCCAGGGTTCGCCGAGCCGGGAGCCGGCGGCGACCAGCCAGGCGCCGAGCAGGGTGCCGGCGGCGTGGCCGGCGACCAGGACGGTGAGGGTGCGGAGCCGGCCGAGGCGCTGTTCGGCCGCGGGGCCGACCAGCAGCAGGAGGACGGCCGTGCACAGGTAGGACAGGGTGCTCGGGCACCAGAACAGCGAGGTCAGCGGGGTCCACCAGCGGCCTGCGGCCAGGGCGGGCAGGCCGACCCCGACCTGGGCCAGCAGGGCGTTGGAGGGGCCGCGGCCGAGGCTGCCGGTGGCGGCGCCGACCGTGCCCAGCACGGCGAGCGCGGTGAGGGTCAGCGGCGCGGCCCACAGGCGGCGGGCGAGCGCGGCCAGGCCCCGGGCGGTCCGGCGGCCCAGGCCGCGGGCGATCCGGCGCAGGCGGCGGCGGAGCACGGCGGCGGTCCGGCGCGGGCGGGGGGCGGGGGCGCCGGGCCCGGCCGGGCCCCCGGCGGGTCCCTCGGTGGGGACGGGGCCGGTCAGCAGGTCGTTCATCGGATCAGTCCCGTCCGCGCGGCGAGCCAGGGCAGGTCCTGCTGCAGGCCCTGCCGCCAGACCGCCCAGCCGTGCCAGCCGGGGTAGGCCTGCTGGGTCACGTCCATGCCGGCCTCCCGGGCGGCGGCGTACACCTTCTCCTGCATCGGGCGGAACTCGTGGTCCCAGGCGCCGACCACGAAGCGGCCGGCGGTGTCGGGGAACTTCTGGCGGGCCATCAGGTGCAGCGGGTCGACGGCGGTGAAGGCGGCCTCGTCGCCGTCGAAGGCCTTCTTCACGGTCTTCTGGCGGCTGCCCAGGGTGGGTTCCTGCTGGCCGGAGTAGTCGAGGAAACTGCCGTACACCTGGGGGGCGTTGACGGCGAGTTGGAGCGCGCAGGTGCCGCCGAAGGAGATTCCGCCGACGGCGCGCGCGGTGCGGCCGGGGGCGGCCTGCAGGTGCTGGTCGATCCAGGCCGGGACGTCGACGGCGAGGTAGGTCTGCGCCTTGGCGATCCGGGAGTCCATGCACAGCGTGTTGGTGAAGGGCGCGCCGATGGGGTCGGGGACGACCACGATCGGGGCGAGTCCGCGGTGCGCGGCGGCGAAGTCGTCCATCAGGCCCTGGATGCCGCCGGAGTTGACCCAGTCCTCGGGGCCGCCGGGCTGGCCGGGCAGCAGGACGAGGACGGGCAGCAGCGGACGGGGGGTGGCCTGGTAGGCGGGCGGGAGGTAGACGTAGGCCGGGCGGGCCCGGAAGCCGGAGGCGTGGCCGGGGATGCTGGTGACCGCGAGGGTGCCCTTGGCGGGGAGGCCGGGCGGCGCGTGCCAGGTCTCCTCCAGCGGGGCGCCGGGGGTGGCCGCGAGGGTGTCGGCGGCCCGGTCGGTGGTGAGCACCGGGGTGTCGGGCGTCATCATGGCCCGGGCCGTCGGGTACTGGTCGAAGCCCCGGTTGACCTGCGAGGAGGACATCAGCAGCACCAGGACCGCGCCGCCGACCGCGAGCAGGCGGGTGCGGTGGCGGGTCAGCAGCGGCAGCCGGAAGCAGAGCAGCGCGACCGCGAACAGGGCGACCGCGATCCAGCGCATCACGAAGTCGGGCGTTCCCTCGGGGAAGGGGCGCCACCAGCCGTCCACGCCGAGCTTGACCGCGGCGGTGAGCGCGCCGCCGAGCAGCAGGGCGCCGAGCAGTCGCGGGGCGCGCCAACGGCGGTGCCGCGACCAGGCGAGCAGGAGCAGGGCGGCCCAGCCGGCGATCAGCACGGCGTACGGGATCGGGCCGTGGGTGAGGGGCCAGTCCAGCGGGTTCCAGCGGACGGCCAGCGGACGCGTCGTCATACCGTCCCGCCCGGTCGGCCCGCTGCGGGGACGGCCGCGGGTATGTGCCCGGCGGGGGCGGCGGCCCCGGCCCGGTCGGTGTTCTTTCGGACGCGCACGGCGCCGCCTCCCTCGATCGGTGAAACCCCGATTTCTGGGAGCTTCCTGAGAGTGATTCAAGCAAGCTGGGAGTTTACCCGCGTCCACACCATGGCTTGATCACCCCCCGTCGTTCGGCGGGGGTGCCGGTCCGGGGCGGGCTCCCGTCCCGCGCGGGTGCACACGCGGGTGAACATCGGGTGACGGGGCGGCGGGCCGGGCGGGCGGTGCGGAAGAGTACGGCGGGAGGAGCGTAGCGGAGCCGTCGGGCTGCCGTCGCACTGTCGTTCGACGAGAGGATCCCCGCATGCCCATCGCCCACTACGGCGTGCTCGCCGCCCGGGCCGTCGACCGTCGCCGCGAGGGGGCGTCGGACACCCCGCACTACCAGATCCACCTGGTGGACGCGGGCGGCACGCACTTCCGGGCCGCCGTCAACGTCGAGTCCCAGCAGGCCCCTTCGGAGCTGCTGTACCTGGTCGACGAGGACTTCGCCCACCCGGTGACGGCGCTGCTGCCGGCCACCGCGGCCGGGTGGACGGCGCTGCCGTCCCGGGCCGGCGGCGCGGCGCTGGACTTCGTCCGCGACAAGCTGCTCGACCGCTCCGCGATGCGGACGCTGCCGCCGGACCTGCCGGGCGCGGACAACGACCTGGCGGACCTGCTGGACCGTCAGGTGCTGCGGGCGATCGACGACCCGGGGGCCGTGCTGTACGTGTTCGGCCAGCGCTGGCCGGCCGAGCCGACCGTGCCGGACAAGGTGTTCGGCTTCCGGCCGGGCAACGGGGTGCACGACGTGCACATGAACCAGGGCAACAGCGGGCGCTTCACCGGCGACGACGGGGTGTGGCAGGACGGCGCGCTGCTGATCCACCTGCCGGGCGAGTCGCGCTGGACGGCGGTGTTCCTGGCCTTCCAGTCGCAGTCCTGGCACACCGACGACCGCACCGGGCACACCGCGGGCGGCCCGCTGCCCAAGCCGCGCGGCGGCACGCACCGGCCGCACCCGGCGCCCCGCTCCTGAGCGCCCGGCTCCCGTTGTCGGGCCCGGCCGGTCCTTTCAGGCCTGGCCGGTCTCGAAGTGGGTGATCCGGCCGTCGGCGGCCACTTCGAAGCGCCAGGCGGTGCGCATCTCGCCGTAGGTGTCGTTGCGGTAGTCGACGGTCAGGGCGCGGCCGGCGTCGGACTCGCGGGCCACGCTCATCCGGCCGTGCGTGGACCAGATCTCGCGGTCGGTCCAGTCGGCGAGGTCGCGGGCGGAGCCGTCGTCGGCCATCGTCGCGCCGGGGGCGAGCAGCGTCTCGAACGCCGCCCGGTCGCCGCCGTTGACGGCGGTGACGAAGGCCCGGACGGTCGGGTCGGTGAGCTTCTCCTGCGGGATCACGGGGGTCTCCTTCGGTCGCACCGGAGGGGCCGCCGGGTGGTCCGGGGCCCGGGGTTCCAGGAGAGCATCCCGGCGGTCGCCGCGGCGGGACCGTCACCCGTCCGGCGGACCCCCGGGCGGGCCGCGGGGTCACCGTCCCTTACCAACTGTCGTTTCTTTTACTACATTTGACGAATGGTCATGCGGAGTCCCGATCCGGCGGCGGGGAGTGCGGAGCAGCGGCTGGTGTTCGTGCCGAGCCGGCTCCGGGAGCTGGGGCTGGCGGTGGGCGGGGGCGTGCTGCTGCCGCTGTGGGTGGCGGGGCCCCTGATGCTGGGGTTCGCCCTGATGAGCGTGTTCACCGGGAGCGGCATCGGGTGGGCGCTCTGCTGGGGGACGCTGGTGCTCGCGGCGCTGGCCGTGCTGGTGATGACCGCGCTGCTGCTGGCCACGGTGGTGAGTACCACGGTGCGCTGGATCGAGTTCTGCGGGACGGGCGGCGCGGCGCACCTGGCGGTCGCGCGCTTCTTCCGGGTCCGGACCGTTCCCCCGGGCGGGCTGGAGCGGGTGGTCGTGGTGGAGCGGCTGCGGCTGGGCGATCGGCGGTCGGTCGCGGTGGTGCTGCACCTGGACGGCGAGAAGCTGACCTGCGCACCGGGGTTCGGCGCCGCCGTCGACCGGGTCGGCACCGGGACCCTGGTGGACTGGCTGACCGAGCGGGCCGGTGCGCTGGGGGCGGCGGTGGAGCTGCGGACCGAGGTCGAGCGGAGCTTCGTCTGCCCGGAGGAGTGGTGGACGCCCGAGCAGCTGGCCGCGCACTGGCGGGTGCCGGTGGCCGAGGTGGCCGGACTGGCCGGGCGGTACGACGTGCGCGCGCACCGGTACGAGCCGCGGGCGGGGGCGCTGCACTCCCCCGGCCGGACGGTGGTGGTGTACGACCCGGGCCGGGCGTACGAGGTCGCGGAGCGGCTCCGGGCCGGGCGGCTCCGGACGGAGCGGCGCCGGGCGGAGCGCGCGACCGCCGGTGACCCGGCCGCCGCCGGTGGTCCGCGGGCTGCCGGTGATGCGCCCGCCGCCGGTGATCCGCCTGCCGCCGGGGCGGAGTGACGCCCCGTCGGCTGAACACCCGTTCGTCAACCTCCGCCGCGGCGGGCACGCCTTCGAGTGTGCGGGCCGCGCGCTCCCCCCGTGCCGCGGTGCCGTCCGGAATGCTGGGCGGGGCGGGCGCGCCGTGGCCCTCCGCGGGCCGGTCGGCCCCGCCCGGCGTGGTTCGGAGGCGTCCGCCGGCAGGGCGGTGCCGAGGTGGTGCGGGTCGGCGGGGTCCGGTCCGCCCGAGGAAAGGTGCAACCCGATGGGGAGTCTGCTGGCGGACCGGACGGCGGTCGTCTACGGGGCCGGGTCGATCGGGGGCGCGGTGGCCCGGGCGTTCGTCCGGGAAGGGGCCCGGGTGTTCGTGGCGAGCCGGGGCGAGGCGGCGCTCAAGGAGTTGGCGCACGACGTGGAGTCGGCGGGCGGTTCGCTGGTGACCGCGCAGGTGGACGCGTTCGACCGGGACGCGGTCGAGGGTTTCCTGGACTCGGTGGCGGAGCGGGCCGGCGGGCCGGACATCTCGTTCTGCGCGACCTCGACCCGGCGGCCGGGCGGTGCGCAGGGCTCGGCGCTGGGCGAGCTGTCGTACGAGGACTTCGCGCTGCCGATCGTCGACTTCACCCGGGCGCAGTTCACCACCGCCAACGCGGCGGCGGCCCGGATGGTGCCGAACGGCCGGGGCGTGATCATGATGGCGACGGCGGCGCCCTCCCGGGTGCCCTTCCCCTACACGGCCGGGTTCGGCCCGGCCTGGGCGGCGGTGGAGGCTTTCGCCCGCACGCTGGCGGCCGAGTTGGGCCCGGCGGGCGTGCGGGTGCTCGGTCTGCACTCGGCCGGGTCGCCGGACGCGCAGCGGAGCGTGGAGACCACGCTGGCGACGGACCTGCCCGAGCTGCCGGCCCGGGCGGCGGGCTGGCAGGAGCGGGCCGCGGCGCGCAACCTGCTGGGCCGCTGGCCGTCGCTGGCGGACGTCGGGAACATGGCGGCGTTCATGGCCTCGGACCTGGCGGCGGTGTCGACGGGGACAACGGTCGACCTGTCCGCCGGCATGGTCGCCGTCTGACGGACTGTCGGGCGGGTCTTCGGGCTGTCGGGCGGTCGGGCCCCCCCCCCCCCCCCGGGGGGGGGGGGGGGGCCGCCGGGGGGGCCGGGGGGCCGGGGGGGGGGGGCCGCCCCCCCCCCGCCCCGCGCGGAGGGCACGGCGGGGGGGTG
>NZ_JBIVNB010000014.1:0-109603 GCF_044753345.1 Kitasatospora sp. NPDC088391 | reverse complement strand
GTGCGTGCTGGTGCCGGCGGGCGCCCCCGGCCGGTGCCGGCCGGATACGCCTTCGGGGGGGCGGGCGGGGGGGGGGGGGCGCCCCGCGGGGGGCGGGGGGGGGGGGGGGGGGGGGGGGGTGGGGGGGGGGGGGGGGGGGGGCCCCCCCGCCCCGGGGGGGGGGGGGGGGGGCCCCCGGCCGGCGGCTCAGATGTACAGGGTGTTGGGCTCCAGCCCGCACAGGACCCGGCCGTAGAGCTCGGCGTTGGTGTCCGGGTTGATCAGGGCGTGCAGCGCGACGGCCTGGATGTCGCGGGCGATCCGCTGGAGCGGGACGTCGAGGAAGATCGAGCTGCCGCCGCTGATGCTCACCAGGAGGTCGACGGCCTGCTTGGCGAGCCGGGTGGCCTCGCCCTGGTCGTTGCGGACCCGGGCCCGCTCCTCGGGCTTCCAGGGCTCGCCGGTGGCGGCCTTGGCGTCGACGGTCGCGGCGCCGCGCCGGGCGTGGAACTCCGCCTGGTCGATGCTGTTGACGGCCTCGGCGATCCGCAGGTGGGTGATCGGGGCCTCGCTCTGCACGGTGTAGTCGGTGTAGGTGATCTTCCGGCCGGGCAGCCGTTCGAAGAACGCCTCCAGGGCGGCCTTGGCCAGGCCGACGGCCACGCCGACGCCGGAGGCGGCGGCGACCAGCGAGGCCGGGGTCCGCCAGACCGGGGAGTCGGCGTTGGCCTCGGACAGGCCCTGCGGCCGCATCGCGGCGCTCATCGGGATGATCCGGTGCTCGGGGACGAACAGGTCCTCGGCGATGGTGGTGACGCTGCCGCTGCCGCGCAGCGCGCTGGTGTGCCAGTCGTCGACGAGCCGGAGGTCGCCGATCGGGACCAGGCCCATGATGGGCTCGGGTTCGGCGTCGGGGCGGAGCAGGATCGCGGCGATCTCCTGCCAGCCGGCGTGCCAGGCGCCGCTGACGAACTTCCAGGAGCCGTTGAGGACGACGCCGCCCTCGGTGGGGACGGCGGTGCCGGTGGGGCTGTTGGTGCCGCAGACCCGGGGGGCGGCGGAGCTGAAGACCTCGTCCTGGGCGCGGTCGGGGAACAGGCCGGCGATCCAGGTCGGGATCCAGAAGACCGAGGAGGTCCAGGCGACGGCGCCGTCGGCGCGGCCGAGTTCCATGGCGACCTCGACCAGGGTGCTGGTGTCGCACTCGTAGCCGCCGTGGCGGACCGGCGTCCGGAGCCGGAAGACGCCGGCCTCGGCGAGGGTGGCGACGGTCTCCTCGCTCAGCCGGCGGTTCTCCTCGGACCACGCGGCCTGTTCCCGGAGGACCGGCACCAGTGCGGAGACCCGTTCGACGATTTCTTCCCGGGTCGGTATTCCGGTGGACGACATCTTTTCCTCCTCGGTGTTTCGGTGGGGTGGGTGACCGGGCCGGAGCTGCCGTTGGCGCGGTCACCGGGAGGGTCACCGGGAAATGCTTTCACCGGACGGTGGGGGCCGACCTCTTCGGAATTGCCCGGTGCCGACGGAGAGGTGATTCCGCATTGGGCAACCAGGAGGAAATCCGCGGCGGCGGCGCGTGCCAGCCTGGCACGAGCACCCTTTCCGCCCGCCGCCGTCCGTGGTGGCGGGCGCCGTACGCCAGGAGGCAAGTGTGGAACTGTCGCCCATCGTGACCAAGGAGGAGTGGCTCGCCGCCCGCAAGGAGCTGCTGGAGCAGGAGAAGGAGGTCACCCGGGCCCGCGACGCGCTCTCGGCGGCCCGGCGGGCCCTGCCGCGGGTGCTGATCCAGAAGGACTACACCTTCGAGTCGCCCCAGGGCACGCTGACCCTGCTGGACCTCTTCCAGGGGCGCCGGCAGCTGATCGTCCGTCACTTCATGTTCGCCCCGGAGGCGGAGGCGGGCTGCCCGGGCTGCTCGATGCAGGCCGACTCGGTGGGGCACCTGGCCCACCTGCACAACCGCGACACCTCGTTCGTGATGGTGGCGCTGGCGCCGATCGCCAAGATCGAGGCGTTCCGGGCCCGGATGGGCTGGGACCTTCCCTTCGTGTCGTCCTTCGGGACGGAGTTCAACCGCGACTTCCAGGTCTCCACCGACCGGGGCGAGATCCCGGGCATCAGCTCCTTCATCCGGGAGGGCGACGCGGTGTACCACACCAACTCGGTGTACGACCGGGGCGGCGAGGTCACCCTGAACACCTACAACTACCTGGAGATGACGCTGCTGGGCCGGCAGGAGGAGGGGCTGGAGCGCCCCTGGGACTGGTGGCGCCTGCACGACAGCTACGAGGACGCGAACGCCAAGGGGCCGGGCGAGAACTGGTGGAACGGGCAGGACAAGTTCCGTTCCTGACGCTCCGTCCGCGCGTACGGAACAGCCCGGGTGGTCGACCACCCGGGCTGTTCCGTACGTGCGGCGGGCTCGGAGCGCGACGGGCCCGGAGCGCGGTGGGCTCAGAGTTCGCCGGCCAGGAAGGCCAGGACGAGGCGGTTGACCTCGGCGGGCCGCTCGACCAGGCCGACGTGGCCGGCGCCGGGGACCACCGCGGCGTGCGAGCCCGCGGGCAGGGTGGCGCGGACGGCGGCCAGCGCCTCGTCGGTGATGACGAAGCTGGGGTCCTCGGAGCCGAACAGGTTGAGGGTGGGGCAGTTCGGCGGGGCGCCCCAGACGGCGGCGTGCTCCTGGGCCCACTCGGGGGTGCCGAAGCGGTCGGGCGGGAAGGCCGTCCGGTAGAGGGCGAGGGCCGCGGCCAGGTTCTCGGGGGCGCGCAGGGCGTCCTTGGCGTGCTTGAGGTCCTCGGTGGCGTCGAAGCCGTCGGCGGTGAACTTCCGGTAGATCCAGTCGAGGTAGGCGAGGTCGTCGGCGGCGACGACCTGTTCGGCCACCGCGGTCTGGAAGAACCAGAAGTGGCTGAGCGCGTCGGTGCCGCGGGGGGTCAGGACCATCGGTCCGAAGACCGCGAACGGCGGCACGTCGCAGATCACGGCCTTCGCCCAGCGCCCGGCGTCCTGGGCGGCGCCCCAGGCGGCGGGGGCGCTGAAGTCGTGGCCGACCAGGACGGCGTCGCCGTCGCCGCCCAGCGCGTCGTGCAGGCCGTTCATGTCGGCCACCAGGTCGGCGATCGCGTAGGAGCCGTCCGGGGCGAGCCCGGAGGGGGCGAAGCCGCGCAGGTGGGGGGCGACGGCGCGGTAGCCGGCGGCGGCGAGCGCGGGCATCAGGTGGCGGTAGGTCGCCGGGGACATCGGGAATCCGTGCATCAGGAGGGCCAGCGGCCCTTCGCCCTGTTCCAGGTAGGCGAATTCGATGCCGTTGACGGTGGTTCTCTTCGCTTCCACTGCCGGGTCCGTTTCTCGGGTCGGGAGGGGGAATGCGCGCGGCGGCCGGATCGGAATTCGGCGGCGCGGCACGGCGACGGTGGAGCGGCCGGCGGGATGTCCCGTCGGCCGCTCCGTCGATCGCTCTCCGATGATCCCGGGGTTGCTCCCGGGCATCTTCTCCCTGGCTGCCGTGTTCGGTCGGCGGCGGTCCGGCGGGCCGTCAGTGGCCGTCAGTGGCCGTCAGTGGCCGCCGACGGGCCGTCAGTGGCTGGCGGCGGCCTGCGGGGCGGGGGCGGCGCTGTCCTCGGGGACCGGCTCGACCCGGGGGCGCAGGCCGATCCAGATCAGGCCGACCGCGACCAGGGTGACGGCCACGTCGACGGCGAGCGCGAGCCGGATGCCGTCGAGCTGGACGGCGCGGGTGGCGGCGACGGCGCTGAGGATCGGGATGCCGATGGTGACGGCGACCTGCTGGCTGAGCGCGGTGAGGCCGGTGGCGAGGCCCTGCTCGGAGTCGGGCAGGCCGGAGGTGGCGGTGACGGTGTAGGCGACGATCGAGGTGACGTGGCCGAAGAAGCTGATGAACAGGGCGGGCAGCAGCACGGCCAGCATGATCCGGTCGGTGCCGAGCAGGATCAGCGGGGCGGTGGCGAGGCCCTGGACGGACAGGCCGACGGTGAGCACGGCGCGGGTGCCGAAGCGGCCGATCATCCGGCCGGCGATGATGCCGGCGGCGACGGCGGCGAGGCCGGGGACGCCGAAGATCAGGCCGGTGATCAGCGGCGCGTAGTGCAGCACGTCCTGCAGGTAGAGGGTCATCAGGAAGATGAGCGCGCTCTCCATGGTGAAGACGACCAGGCCGGCGAAGTTGCCCCACTTGACGGTGGGCCGCTTGAGGATGCGCACCGAGGCGAGCGGGGCGGGGGCGCGCAGTTCGATCGCCCAGAAGACGCCGAGCAGCAGGACGCCGGCGGCGGCGATCAGCAGGCTGCGGTCGATGATGCCGTAGATGAAGGCGAGCAGGCCGGCGGTGACGGAGACGGCGCCGGGGACGTCGAGCCGGACCTTCTCGGGGGCGCGGCTGTCGGCGATCAGCCGGGGCGTGGCGATCAGGATGGCGATGGCCACCGGGACGTTGATCAGGAACGCCCAGCGCCAGCTGAGCAGGCCGACCAGGGTGCCGCCGACCAGCGCGCCGACGGTGAAGCCGCCGGACAGCAGGGCGCCGTTGAGGCCGAGGACCCGGTCGCGCATCGCGCCCTCGGAGAACGAGGTGGTCAGCAGGGAGAGGGCGGCGGGGGCGGCCATCGCGGTCGACAGGCCCTGCAGGACGCGGGCGGTGAGCAGCGGGGCGCCGCTGTCGGCCATGCCGCCGAGCACCGAGGCGAGGGTGAGCAGGGTGATGCCGGCCAGGAAGAGCCGGCGGCGGCCGAAGAGGTCGGCGATCCGGCCGAACAGCAGGGTGAAGCCGGCGGCGGGCAGGGCGTAGGCCGACGCTATCCACGGGAGCTCGTCGGCGGATATCCCGACCCCCGAACCGATCTGGGGCAGTGCGACGTTGAGGATCGAGAAGTCGACGGACAGCATGAACTGGGCGCCGAGCAGGACGAACATGGTCAGTCGCAGCCGGGTGGTCATGCGGTTCGACGCGTCGGGAGGCGTGGTCATGCGAGCAAGGGTGGGAGATCGTCCGCCGGTTAGCCAGACACCTGTTGTTCGTCCCACTGGGAAGGCTAGGCTTGCCAGTGCTCGCTTCAGCATAATGAGGCGCATGGATGAGCTCGGAAAATTCCTCAAGTCCCGTCGGGCCAGGCTTCTTCCGGCGGATGCCGGTCTCGGGCACTACGGGGAGCGCCGGCGGGTTCCGGGGCTGCGCCGGGAGGAGCTCGCCCAGTTGGCCGGGGTCAGTGCCTCCTACTACGCCCGGCTGGAGCAGGGGTTGGGGCAGAACGTGTCGGACGGCGTGCTGGATTCGCTGTCCCGGGCGCTGCGGCTGGACGAGACGGAGCACGCGCACCTGGTCGCGCTGGCCCGGCCGAACCGGGCGGCGGCCGGGCGGGTGCGCCGGGTGCCGCGTCAACTCCCGGTGGGGTTACGTCGGTTGATGGCGATGATGGACGAGGTGCCGGTGATGGCGCTCTCCCCGACGTCGGACGTGCTGGCCTGGAACCCGCTGGCGCGCGCGGTGTTCGGGCAGCAGGTGGAGGGTCTGCCGAACATGACGCGGCTGATCTTCCTCGATCCGCCGACCCGGGCGCTGTTCGCGAACTGGGAGGTGAAGGCGCGCTCGGTGGTGGCGCACCTGCGGATGGTGGCGGCGCGCTTCCCGGCGGACGGCCGGGTGCAGGCGCTGGTGGCCGAACTGTCGGCGGCCAGTGGCGAGTTCGGGGCGCTGTGGGAGGACCACTCGGTGGCGAACTGCGACTCGTTCACCAATGTGCTGCGGCATCCGCAGGTGGGTGAGCTGACGCTGTTCCAGGAGGTGCTGCGGACGGAGGAGCCGGAGCTGATGCTGGTGGCCTTCACGGTGGAGCCCGGTTCGCCCTCGGAGTCGGCGCTGCGGCTGCTGGGGGCGCTGGCCGCGGAGCGGGCGGACCGGCGGGTGGTGGTCTCCTGAGCCTGCCGTTTCCCAACTCGCACTGTTTCGACTGCTGTTGACGGTGTGTCAGGAAGACGGGGGCGCGGCCGGGGGCGCGCCGGGGGCATGCGGGGGCCGGAGCAGTGCGCGGTCGACAAGTGACGGACGGTCACTCATTCTCGAACACACGTGCGTTGCCGTTGTGTCGACCCGTGTGAAGGAGCCTCTCGTGGAGCGTCAGTCGGAGAACCGTCCGGCCCCGCTGAACCGCCCCCTGACGTGCCCGTTCGCCCAGCCCGCGCTCGTCCTGGACCCGACCGGTCGGTCCCGGGGCGCCGAGACCGCCGAACTGATCGCGCGCGGGCCCGTCTCGCCCGTCGACGTCCTGGGCGTGCGGGCCTGGTCCGTGTCCGACCCCGAACTGCTGGAGTCCCTGCTCAAGGACCCGAGGATCGCCAAGAACGCCCCGCTGCACTGGCCCGACTACGAGGCGGTGGCGGCCGGTTGGCCGCTGGCGCTGTGGGTGGCGGCCCGCAACATGTCCACCACCGACGCCGACCACCACCGCCGGCTGCGCCGCCTGGTCAGCGGGGTGCTGACGCCCCGTCGGGTCGCCGCGATGGCCGGGCGGGTGGAGGGGATGACGGCCGGGCTGCTCGACCGGGTCGCCGCCGCCGGGGCCGACGGGGCGCCGGTGGACCTGCGGCGGCTGCTGGCCCGGGCGCTGCCGATCCTGGTCGTCTCGGACCTGCTCGGGCTGCCGGAGGAACTGCGCGAGGACTTCGGCCGATACGTCGAGGGGGTCTTCGACACCACCCTCTCCCCCGAGCGGTCGCAGGCCAACAGCGTGGCCCTGTACACGGTGATCGCGGAACTGGTGGCGGGCCTGCGCGAGCGGCCCGGCGACGACATGACCTCGCTGCTGATCTCCGCCCGCGACACCGAGGGCGACGGCGGCGCCCTCACCGAGGACGAACTGCTCGACACCGTCATGCTGGTGGTCGCCGCCGGCTACGAGACCACCGTCAACCTGATCGACCACACCGTCGCCCTGCTGCTCGCCCACCCCGACCAGCTCGACCTGGTCCGGGCCGGCAAGGCGGACTGGGACGACGCGGTCGAGGAGGCGCTGCGCCTGGAGTCGCCGCTGGCCCACGTGCCGATGCGCTACGCCCTGGCGGACCTCGACCTGCCGGGCGGGGTGACGGTGCACCGGGGCGAGCCGGTGCTGGCCTCCTACGGGGCGGCGGGCCGCCACCCGGACCGGTACGGGGCCGACGCCGCGGAGTTCGACGTCACCCGGGAGGCCAAGGACCACCTCGCCTTCGGCCACGGCCCGCACTTCTGCCTGGGCGCCCCGCTCGCCCGCCTGGAGGCCCGCACCGCGGTGCGGGCCCTGTTCGAGCGCTTCCCGCGCCTGGCCCTCGTCCCGGGCACCGTGCTGGAGCCGGTCGACTCGCTGATCTCCAACGGGCACCGCGCCCTGCCGGTCCTGCTGGACGGCGACGGGGCCGGGGCCGGGGCCGGCGGGGACGGCGGGGACGAGGGCGGGGTCCGCTAGACGCCGCGCAGCACGATGTCCACGGCTGCCCGGCCCGGGGCGGGCGGCGAGACGGGGCAGGCGGGCCTTCCCCCAACCTCGTTGGCCCGCAGGACCGTTGACTGCTCGTGACCGGTCGGGCGGCGGTTTCCGACCGGTTCGGGCGGCGGGCGGGGAGTGGTGGGCGGGGCGGCGTTTGCGGACGGCGGGCGGATGGGTACACGCCCGGTGATCGAGGAGATGAGGTGGCAACCATGGCCGGGACCAGAATCGTCCGACGACCCGCACCGCAGCGCCCGCTTCCGCCGCTCGACCTGCGCACCCCTTCGGGGCGCCCGCTGCCGTACTGACACCGCACCGACGCCGTACCGGGCCGACCGCACCGGGGCGGGCCCCCGCCCCGGTGTCGGGGGGCTCCGCGGGGTGCTGACAGGATGGCCGGATGGACGACGACACCGTTCCCACCAGGGCCGAGCTGGTCCGGTTCTACCTCGACACGCTGGCCGCCCGGATGGAGCCGGAGGAGTTCCGGCTGCTGGGGCGACTGGTCCGGCGGGCCGTCGTCTCGCTGGCCGACCCCGACGAGGAGCACCTGATCGAGGTCCCGGCCGAGGACGCCGCCCGCCTCACCCCCGAGGTGCAGAACGAGCTGCTCGCCGTGCTGTCCATCGTCGCCACCGGCACCATGGAGCACCAGCTGGTGGACCTGGGCGACGGCGCGACCACCGTGCTGGACACGGCCGCCGCCAACGATCCGGAGATGGTCGGGCGGATGCGCGAGTGGAACGCCCGCCGCCGTGCTGCCGGGCGGGCCCGGGCGGAGGAAGCGGCGGCACAGGGCGGGTGATGTCCCGTCGGTGCTGCGGTCCGCTCAGCCTTGCGGTCCGCTCAGCCCTGCGGTCTGCCACCGCCGGGCGCGGGGAGGGCTCCGGCCAGGCGGTCGAGCTCGTCCTCGGTGTTGTAGTAGTGCACGGAGGCGCGGACCACCTGGTCGAGCCCGCGCTCCTCGAAGTCCCAGCGCGCGGAGTGGACGGTGGAGACGGAGACGTTGACGCCGTCGGCCCGGAGGCCGCGGGCGACGTCCTCGCTGCGGTGGCCCTCGACGGTGAAGGTGACGATGCCGCACCGGCGCGCGCCCCGGTCGTGCACCCGTACGCCGGGCAGCGACCGCAGGCGGGTGCGCAGTTCCGTCGCCAGGTGGGTGATCCGCTCCTCGATCGCGTCCAGGCCGAGGGCGAGGGCGTAGTCCGCGGCGACGCCGAGGCCGATCCGGCCGGCGCAGTTGCTCTCCCAGTTCTCGAACCGGCGGGCGTCGGCGCGGACCCGGTAGTCGTCGGCGGCGGTCCAGCTGGCGGCGTGCAGGTCCAGGAACGGGGGTTCGAGTTCGGCGCGGACCCGGGGCGAGCAGTACAGGAAGCCGGTGCCGCGCGGGCCGCGGAGGAACTTGCGGCCGGTCGCGCTGAGCAGGTCGCAGCCGATCTCGCCGACGTCGACCGGGAGTTGGCCGACGGACTGGCAGGCGTCCAGCAGGTAGACCACGCCGGCCTCGCGGGCCACCCGGCCGACCTCGGCGGCGGGGTTGACCAGGCCGCCCTGGGTGGGCACGTGGGTGAGCGCGATCAGCCGGACCCGCTCGTCGACCGCCGCGCGCAGCGCGTCCACGTCGATCTGGCCGTGCGCGTCGTCGGGGACGACCTCGACCCGGACGCCGTGGCGGCGGGCGGCCTGCAGGAAGGAGATGGCGTTGCTGGCGTACTCGGCCCGGGAGGTCAGGATGCGGTCGCCGGCCTGCCAGGGCAGGGAGTGGAAGGCCAGGTCCCAGGCCTGGGTGGCGTTCTCCACCAGCGCGATGTCGTCCCGGCCGGCGCCGATCAGGCGGGCCAGCGCGTCGTAGGTGTGCTCGACCCGCCCGGCCCGGGCGTCCGCGGCCTCGTACCCGCCGGTCTCCTCCTCCAGGCGGAGGTGTTCGATCACGGCCTCGACGACCGGGCGCGGCGGCAGGGCCGCGCCCGCGTTGTTGAGGTGCACCACCTTGGCGACCCCGGCCGTCTCCCGGCGGACCCGCTCGACGTCGATCGGCATGCTCTTCCCTCTCCGGTCGGACCCTGCTGCGGTGTGCGGCACCCCTACTGAGGGAGAGGTTCCGGTGGTAACCATGAACGATGAAGCCGGAATTTCGCACGAGGGACAACCGTACTGTTCGTTTCGGGGACCACGTCTGGGCGGTGAACGGTGACGGTCCGTTCGTCATCACGGGGTGGCTCCCGCACAGCAACCGCAGCCACCTGCAGTTGAACCTGGTGGGCGGCGGGCCGAGCGGCTCCATGATGGTCCACACCCCGGAGGACATCACGTTCTACTACTTCGCGGTCGAGCCCAGCGCGGCCGAGAGCGACAACGCCCTCGCCGAGATCCGGAAGCGGGCGATGCGGAACCTCGGACTGTAGCCCCGGGGCGCGGTCACGGCCGGGGCGGGGCGGCCGTCCAGGAGCGGGCGGTGGCGGCGAGGGTCGCGGCGACCCGGCCGCGCAGGTCGGGTTCGGTGCGCAGCCGGGTGGCGAGTTCGACGTGCAGCCAGGGGACGCCGAGGCCGGCGGCGAACCGGCCCTCCACGTTGGTGGTGCCCTCCAGTTGGCCGCAACTGTCCTTCCAGGCGCGGCAGATGTTCCAGCCGTCGGCGGCCAGGCCGGCGGCGGTCAGTTCGGCGGCCGGGCCGGCCGGGGCGGTGCCGGTGGAGACGACGGAGTCCTGTCCGGCGAGGCTGGCCTCGTCGAAGCCGTGCACCTGGATGCCGGGCAGGCCGCGGGTGGCGAGTCCTTCGAGGACCGCGGCGAAGACGGTGTCGGCGCGGTGCGCCGGGTCGGAGGCGCCGTCCGGGTCGGCCCGGCGGTGGGAGCCGGCCAGCACCATGATCCCGCCGGGGGCGGCCCGGAAGACCTCCACGCCGAGGTTCTCGGTCCGGGAGTCGGCGACGGGGTGCGGCACCTGGAGCGTCCAGGACGGGTGGGGCACGGACAGGTCGATGTAGACCCGGCCCCAGCCGCGCCGGCCCTCGGACTGCGGGGCGGCGTCGGCGATCTCGGCGGTCCGTCGGCCGGTGGCGCTGTCGGTGAGTTCGGTGATCCGGTAGTCGGCCTTGGCCAGTTCGGCGGTGGCCTCCTCGGTCCGGCCCTGGGCGGCGAGGGCGACGCCGTCGGCGACGGCGCGGCGTTGGGCGGCGGTCGGGGCGCGGTACCCCGTGCCCGCGACGAAGGGCGAGGTGAAGGCCGACACCCGGGCTTCGAGGTCGGTGCCCCGGCCGCTCGGCGCGGTGTCGCCGCCGGTGGCGGCGGGGCCGGCCGGGGCGGGTCCGCCGCCCCGGGCGAGCAGGGTGAGCACGAGGGCGAGGGCGACGAGGGCCGCGAGTCCGCCGCCGGCGGCGAGCGCGAACCGCCGGGCGCGGCGCTGTTCCTGCTGCTCCGGCCGCTGTTCCTGCTGCGGGCCCCGGGGGTCGGCGGAGTGGGACGGCGGGAAGGCGGGCGGCGGCGGGTACGCCTGCGGCGGGACCGCGGCGGGGGGCGGGAAGGTGCTGCCGCCATGGCCGGGTCCTGGGCGTGCGCCCCCGACGGGGGTGTCCTCGGCGTCCATGCCGGAGAACCTATCGCGTCCGGTGGCTGGTTCCTGACGGTTCGCCATGCCCAGATCAAGGCTCTTTCCCCGCTCGGGACATCTGCTTTACCCGATCTACACCTTCCTGTAACCGATGAATTTCCGTTCACACGAAAGCAGCACATACGATCATCGGGTTTTCAGACAAGCCAGTGGCCGAGTTACGGGGGTACCTCACGGCCGCGCGACCCCGATATGAGGCCGTGTGAGTGCCCCCAGTCCCCCGCGCCAGCACCGGTACCGCCGACGGGCCGACATGCCGCTGCTCGGTGGCATCCGCCCGCCGATCGTGCTGCTGCTGATCCTGCTCACGGCCGTCTCGGCGGTCACCGCCCTCGCGGTCGGGGGCCTGCGGGTGGACGAGACCCCGCTGGCGGTCCGCGAGGCGCACCAGTACACCGCCGAGGACACCGCGTCGGTGCTGCACTCCCGGGTCCGGGAGAGCGTCGCCGACCTCGGCCGGGCCGCCGCCCGCTACGACGACGAACCCGGCGAGCCGGCCGCCGTCGTGGCCTCGCTCGGCCGGGCGTACCAGAAGTGGCGCGGCCTCGTCCTGGTCCGGCCCGCCGACGGCCGGCTGCTGGCCGCCCGCGGCGAGACCGTGCCGCTGGCCGGGCTCGACCTCGGCACGATCACCGACACCGCCCCCGCGCCGATCGTCGTCCCGTCCGCCAACGGGAACCGGTTGCTGACCTTCGCGCTGGTCTCCACCACCGCCGACGGGGCGTCCGGCGGCACGAAGAACACCGCGACCGGCACCCCGACCGGCGGCGGGACGGGCAGCACCGCGGGGACGGGCGGCACCGCCACCGGCGGCGCGGCGGACGGCCGGGCCGGCGGCAAGGCGCTGCTGATCGCCTCCGACACGCTGCGGCTGTCCGGCACCTCCGCCCGCAAGGACCAGACCGTCGAGGTGCTCGACCGTTCCGGCGCCGTCCTGGACAGCACCGGTACCCCGCTGACCGCTGCCGGCGACAAGCAGATCGTGGCCCTCGCCGTGCACCGGGCCGCCGGGCGGCCCGCCCCCGGCGCGGTCGTCTCCGGCCACCTGGACGGGCCGTCCGAGACCGCCGGGGCCCGCCGCCTGGTCGGCTACGCCTCGCTGACCAGCGCCGACGACCGCGACCCGGTCAACGCGCTCGGCCTCACCGTCGTCTCGACCTCCACCGCGACCGGCAAGCCCGGCACGCTGCGCCACCCCGCCCTCGGCTTCGCCGCCGCGGGGGCGCTGCTGCTGCTCGCCCTGCTGCTGCTCCGGTTCCTGCTGCGCACCGTCCAGCGCCCGCTGCTGCGGCTGTACGGCGAGGCCCGCCGATTGGACCGGGGCGAGCTGGACGCCCCGGTGTCCGGCCCCACCCGCGGCGAGGCCGGGCGGATCGCCCGCGCGCTGGAGGAGGTGCGGCTGCAGCTGCGCGACCCGTCCCGCCCCGCCCCGCCGCGGCCGCCCCGCCGTCGGCGGCCGGGCCTGGCCCTACCGCTGGGGCTCTGCGCCGCACTGATCCTCGGCTGGTGCGTGCCGCTGATGACGCTGGGCGGCGACCGCACCACCGCGCGCGTCCCGGACCAGGTGCTGGAGGGGCAGCGCGACCGCACCGACGACACCGCCGACCGGGTCCGCCAGGCGCTGAACGAGAGCCGGGCCGACCTGCGCGCCGCGGCCCCCGCCGTGGCCGCCGCCCTGGACGCCGGGCAGACCGCCCGGGCGACCGCGCTGCTGCGCGCCACCCTCGACTCGCACGAGCGCTACCGCTCGCTCTACGTCCTCGACGCGCAGGGCCGGGCCCTCGCGGTCGCGGGCGAGGCCCCGCACCGCACCGGCCCCGAGGCGGTCGGCCCCGGCGGCGTGCTGCTGCTGAACAGCTCCGGCAAGGAGCCGCGGGTGGCCGCCCGGGTGCGCCTGGACGGCGCGGACGAGTCCGCGGACGACCCGGCCGCGCCCGCCGCTCCGGCGGGCACCTCGGCGAGCCCCGCCCCCGGGGCCCCGGCCGCCGGCGCCGCCGCGAGCCCGTCGCCCGCCGCCACGGCGCACCCGTCGGCGGGTCCGTCCGCGCACCCGTCCGCCACGGCGGGCGCGACCCCGAACGCGACCGCCGGTGCGGCCACCGGTCCGGCCAACGGCACGGCCAGCGGCACGGCCGCCGACGCGAGCGCCGGTCCGGCCGGGCCGCTGCTGGTCGGCGAGTTGCGTTCCGACGTGCTGACCGGCCTGCTCAGCCGCAACGGGCTGGGCCGGGTCTGGCTGGTCGACGACCGCCGCCGCGTGATCGCCGCGAACGAGGCGTTCGTCTCCTTCGGCGACCTCCCGGACGGCCGGGCCGCCAAGCTGGTGGACCGGGCCGACAAGAAGGGCGTCGGCGACGTGGTCCGGGACGGCGGCGACCCGGTCGTGCTGGCCGCCGCCCCGCTGGCCGCCGCCGGCAACCTGCGGGCGCTGAACTGGTCGGTGGTGACCGCGCACCCGGTCTCCTGGCTGCACCTGGACCAGAACCGGGCCGACCGGCGCGCGGTGCTGTCCGGGATGCTCGGCCTGACCGCGGCCGCGCTCTGCCTGGGCTGGCTGTTCATCGTGGTCGGGCTGCCGCTGCGCCGGCTCGCGGACGGCGCGGAGGCGCTGGCCGCCGGCGACCGCCGCACCGTGCTGTACCCCGTGCACCACGACGAGGTCGGCGCGGTGGCCCGCAGCCTGGAACTGCTCCGCCAGGACCTGGAGTACGCCGCCCGCCGCCCCGCCGGCCCGGCGCCGTCCTCCCCCTCCCCCGTCTCCGCCCCCGCTCCGACCGGCGCCCGCGCCGGGCACGGCCACTGACCCCGCCGAGGGACCACGCGTGCTCTTCCTCTACCTCGTCCTGCTGGCCTGCTGCGCCGTGCTGCTGGTCGCCGGGATCGTCGAACAGCGGCGGCACTTCGCCTCGCTGGAGCAGATCCCCACCCGGGTGCTGGTCAACGGCATCCGCGGCAAGAGTTCCATCACCCGCCTGTGCGCGGGCGCGCTGCGCGGCGGCGGGCTGGTCACGGTCGCCAAGACCACCGGCACCGCGGCCCGGTTCATCCACCCGGACGCCACCGAGGAGCCGGTCTACCGCAAGTTCGGCATCGCCAACGTGGTCGAGCAGATCGGCATCGTCCGGCGGGCCGCCGCGTACCGTCCGCACGCGCTGGTGATCGAGTGCATGGCCGTCATGCCCGCGCTCCAGGAGGTCAACCAGACCAAGCTGATCCGCTCGACCATCGGCGTGCTGTGCAACGTCCGCGAGGACCACCTCGCCGAGATGGGCCCGACCCT
The DNA here is from genome assembly GCF_044753345.1 of Kitasatospora sp. NPDC088391. NCBI lineage: Bacteria > Bacillati > Actinomycetota > Actinomycetes > Kitasatosporales > Streptomycetaceae > Kitasatospora > Kitasatospora sp. NPDC088391. The sequence goes on along the minus strand of NZ_JBIVNB010000014.1, from coordinate 95,257 downwards.
GGACGACGTCGCCCGCTCGCTGTCGCGGTCGATGCCGATCGGCGGCGTGGTCGTCACCGCCGAGCAGGAGCGCGCCCACATCCTGCGCGAGGAGGCGGCGAAGCGGAACTGCGAGCTGATCGTGGTCGACCCGGAGACGGTCAGCGACGAGGAGCTGCGCGGCTTCTCCTGGTTCACCTTCAAGGAGAACGTGGCGATCGCGCTGGCCGTCGCCGAACTGGTCGGCATCGACCGGCAGACCGCGCTGCAGGGCATGTGGCAGGCCCCGCCGGACCCCGGTGTGCTCTCGGTCGAGCGCTACCGCACCGAGGACGGCAAGCGGCTGCGCTTCGCCAACGTCTTCGCGGCGAACGACCCGGAGTCGACGCTGATGAACGTCGCCCAGTTGGAGGGCCTCGGCGCGATCCACCGGCCGCTGAACGTCGTCGTCAACTGCCGCCCGGACCGGGTCGAGCGCAACGGGCAGATGGGCCAGATCGTCCCCGACCTGGCCCCGGACACCGTCTTTCTGATCGGGCACCCCACCAAGAGCGCCCGCGACGGGATTCCCGCCGACTGGCGGGGCCGGATCGTCGACCTCGGCGGCGACCGCCGCGACCCGGCCGAGCTGACCGCCGCCCTGCTCGCCGAACTCGGCCCGGACTCCTCGCTGGTGGCGATCGGCAACATCCACGGCCAGGGCGAGCTGTTCCTGGAGGAGCTGGCCCGGCTCGCCCCCGACGACGCCCCCGACGACACCCCCACCCCCGCCGCCGAGGAGTACGGCGAGTACGGCGAGTACCGCGGGCAGCCAGAGCAGCACGTGTACGACGAGCACGGCGGGCGGTTCGTCCAGCAGCAGGACCCGCCGACCGTGGGCCTGCGGGTCCCCCGGCCCGTCCACCCCCAGCACGAGCAGTACCCCCACCAGCAGCAGTACCGGCCCTACGGAGACCAGCCGTGATCCCCACCGTCCTCACCCCGGACATCGCCGCGATCGGCATCGCGCTGGGTCTGGTGTTCTCCCTGGTCTGCTACCTGACCACCAACCTGTCCCCGGGCGGCATGATCACCCCGGGCTGGCTGGCCCTCACCCTGGTCGAGGACCTCACCCGGGTGGCCATCGTGATCGGTGTCACGGTGATCGCCTTCTTCGCCACCAAGCTGCTGCAGAAGCTGGTGATCCTGTACGGGAAGCGGCTGTTCGCGGCGGTCGTGCTGACCGGCGTGCTGCTCCAGGCCACCGCCACCCTGCTGCTGCGCCAGGAGCTGCCGACCCTGTACGCCAACCAGACGCTGGGCTTCATCGTGCCGGGCCTGATCACCTACCAGCTGGTCCGCCAGCCCAAGGCGGCGACCCTGATGTCGACCTCCACGGTGACCCTGGCCACGTACGTGGTGCTCACCGCCGGCGTGCTGCTGGGCGCCCTGCCCGGCACCTGAGCCGACCCGACCCCCGCCTCCGCCCCCACCCCTCGCCAGGACGTCGCCCATGCCCCGTTCGACCGTGCTCAACACCGCGCTCGTCGCGGTGCTGCTGGCCACCAGCACCTACCTGACCGTGGAACTGCGCGCGCAGGGGCGGTCCGAGGGGGCGGGGAAGCTCCCGACCCTCACCCTGGTCCAGCCCCCGGCCGCCGCCGCGGCGGCCGCGCCGACCGCCGCCGCCTATCAGTACGAGCGGCTGACCTCGCCGGGCCGCACCGTGGTCCGCGGGCCGGGCGGCGCGATCCTGGCCACCCTCACCGACGGCGCCCGCACCGCGACCCTGGCCGGTCCGGGCCGGACCTTCAGCGAGCCGGGCACCACGGACGCGAAGGTGGTCACCGACGCCTGGGTCCGGCTGCTGCCGCAGAACTGGCAGGCCGGGGCGGAGTCCCAGGAGTGGTTCCGGACCTGGCTGGGCAAGCAGCTCGGCTCCACCGAGGACGACGTGCTGGCGGTGGCCGTGCAGTACCTGACCGGGGCCCCGGCCGCCAAGGACGGCAAGGGGGTGCGGTTCCGGGGCGACGCCTCGTTCGGACCGCTCAACCCGAACGGCTCGGAGGGCAACGACCTGCGCCTGGAGCAGACCGACTTCTTCGACTACCTCGGCGTGCCGTACACCTTCGCCGACAAGGTCACCCGCAAGCCCGACAAGGTCCGCTACGGGGCCTTCGACTGCTCGGGCTTCGTCCGCATGGTGTACGGCTACCGCTCCGGCTTCCCGATGCTCAGCGCCGACGTCGCGGGCCCGGGCCTGGCCCGCACCGCGAACGGCCTGGCCCGGCTCGGCCCGGGCGTCCCGGTGCTGCCGCTGACCACCCTGCCCGGCTCGGAGACCACCGTGCGCCCGGCCTCGATCGACCCGCTGCTCCCCGGCGACCTGGTGTTCTTCGAGATCGACGCCCGGACCGGCGCCCGGCTCGACCACGTCGGCATCTACCTCGGCCTCGACACCGACGGCCACCCGCGCTACATCTCCAGCCGCGAGGAGGCGGACGGCCCGACCTTCGGCGACAAGGGCGGCACCGCCCGCCTCGACGACAACGGCTACTACGCCCGCGGCCTGCGCAGCGCCAAGCGGCTCTGAGCGCCCCGGCCCGCGGGCGACGGGGCGGGCGGGTCAGAACCAGGTGCCGAGCCAGAGGTGGGAGCGCCAGTCGGTGTAGGGGATCGTCCGCGCCGTCCAGAGCGGGAGGAAGTCGGCGAAGTTCCAGCCGATCAGCAGGACGAGCGCCGCCGCGGCGGCCGTGCCCCGCAGGCGGCGGGTGGCGGTGGCGCCCGGCGGTCCCGGCAGGGCGGCCAGGGCGGCGGTCAGGGCGAGGCAGAGGAAGGGCACCAGGACGACGGCGTAGAAGGAGAAGACCGTCCGGTCCTGGTACAGGAACCAGGGCAGGTAGCCGGCCGCCGCCCCGCACAGGACCGCGCCCGAGCGCCAGTCGCGCCGCAGGGCCCAGCGGTACAGCAGGTAGCCGGACGCGGCGCAGGCCGACCACCACAGCAGCGGCGTCCCGAGGGCCAGGACCGTCTGCACGCAGCCGTCCGGGCCGGGGCAGTCGGCCGTGCCCGCCGGCACCTGGACGTGGTGGAACAGCACGGGGCGGCCGAGGACGGGCCAGCTCCACGGGTTCGACTGGTAGGAGTGCGGGGAGTGCAGGCCGATGTTGAACCGGTACACCTCCGCCTCGTAGTGCCACAGGCTGCGCAGCGGGGCCGGTATCCACGACCAGGGGCCGCCGCGGCCGTCCGCCCAGTGCCGTCCGTAGGCGAGGTCGGAGCGGAACCAGCCGGTCCAGGTCGCCAGGTAGGTCAGCGCGGCGACGGCGAGGAGGGCGGCGGCCGACGGGGTGTCCCGGCGCAGCACGGCCCGGTAGGGGTGGCGGGCGCCCGCGGTGCGGCGGGCTCCGGCGTCCCAGAGCAGGGTGAGGAGCAGGAAGGCGGCGAGGAAGTAGAGGCCGTTCCACTTGACCGAGGCGGACAGGCCGAGGAACGCTCCGGCCGCGAGCCGCCAGGGGCGCGGGCCGGTCCCGGCCCGGTCGGCGGACGGGGGCGAGGGCGGGGAGGCGGTCGGGGCAGCGGGGCGGTCGGCGAGGGTTGCGGCGAGGCGGGCCCGGGTCCGGTCGCGGTCGAGGAGCAGCGAGCCGAACGCCGCGAGGGCGAAGACCATCACGAAGAGGTCGAGCAGCGCGGTCCGGCTGAGCACCAGGTGCAGGCCGTCCACCGCCATCAGCGCCCCGGCCAGGCAGCCCAGCAGGGTGGAGCGGAACAGGCGGCGGCCGATCCGGCAGAGCATCAGGACCGAGAGGGTGCCGAGCGCCGCGGCCGCGAAGCGCCAGCCGAACGGGCCGAGTCCGAACATCCACTCGCCGAGGGCGATCACCCACTTCCCGGCCGGCGGGTGCGCGACGAACGCCCCCGGGTCGGACAGCGGGACGGTCTGCGGGTCGGCGAGGATCTGCGGGTCGGCGACCGTCCGGTCCGGCCAGCTGCCCTCGTAGCCGAGCCGCAGCATCGACCAGGCGTCCTTGGCGTAGTACGTCTCGTCGAAGACCAGTGCGCGCGGGGTGTCCAGCCGCCAGAAGCGCGGCAGCCCGGCGAACAGCGCGACCAGCAGCGCGGGTACCCATCCGGAGCGGCGCGTCGTCCGGTCCGGCCAGGGCGCGACCAGCCGCTCGTGCACGGAGGTCCGCAGGGGCGCGACGTATCCGGCGCGGCGCAGCCGGACGGCCCACGGGAGGGGCGGCTGCCCGGCGGGCGGGCGGGGGGCGGTGGTGGTGTTCTCGCGGCTCACGGGGTGGCACAGCTCCCGGTCGACGGGCAGGGGGTGCGGTGGTCGGGGGCCACCGCCGTAGCCGTGGTCGCCGTGGTGGCGGCCGTCGCTCCGGCGGAGGCGAGCGGGTGGGGGACGGGGGCGGCGGGGGCGCCCGGGGAGAGCGGGCCGGTGGCGAGCAGCAGGGCGGCGCAGAGTCCGGCGGCCGCGAGGCCGGTGCCGACGGCCGCCCGGGTCGCGGCGGTCCGGTGGCGGGCGCGGACCCCGGCGCGCAGCCGGTCCCGGTGGCGGTCCTGGTAGGGCGTGTCCTCCCGGGTGTCGCGCATCATCCGGGCGAGTTCCTGCTCGAAGCGGTCCACGGTTTCCTTCCTCAGCTCTCGACCGGGGCGGCCGTCCCGGCCAGCAGGTGCCGGAGCCGGGCGACGCCGCGGGCCGTCAGTGACCTGGCGGTGCCCAGCGGGCATCCCAGCGCCTCGGCGACCTGACGTTCCGGCAGGTCCTGGTAGTAGCGCAGCACCACGGCGGCGCGCTGCCGGGCCGGGAGCAGGGCGAGTGCCGCCTCCAGCCGGGTCCGCTCGTCGACGGCGGCGGCCTCGTCGGCCGGTCCGGGCGGGTCGGGCAGCCGTTCGACGGGCCGTTCGCCCCACCAGCGCCGCCGGGCCGAGCGGGCGGCGGCCCGGGCCAGCACCGTGCGGAGGTACGCCTCGGGGGCCTGCTCGCCGATCCGGGGCCAGGCGAACCACAGCTTGACCAGGGCTTCCTGCAGCAGGTCCTCGGCCCGGTGGCGGTCGCCGCCGACGAGCAGCCGCGCCAGGTGGAGCAGTGTCGGCCAGCGGTCCGCCACGAAGCGGTCGAACCCGTCGCCGCGTGCCTCTCCTCCCCGCACTCCCGCCCCTCTCCCCCGCCGGTTCCCCGTCGGTCCCGTTGCTCTGCCGCGCCGCGCCGCCGGGGTGCCGGAGCGCCTGCACCCTGTTCAAGGCCCTGGGGTCCGCGCGGCTATCCACTCCACTGCCGTGACCTGTGTCACACCGCGGGCGGGGTGGTGCGGGAACGGTCCTCCCCGCAGCGGATTGACGGCTCGACAGGTGCGGCGGGGGCGGGCATCCTCTCCCGGGGCGATCTTGCCCCCGGCCGTGATCGACCCCCGATCGGCCTCCGATCGACCTCCTGGAGTACCGCGTGAGCCGGAGCAGCACCCTGTCCCCCGACGTCCCTCCGGAGGCCGCCGCCCCGGACGGCCGGTCCTGGGCGGTGCGGCGGGGGCTGCTCCTGGAGTCCGGTCCGCGGCGCCGGCTGGCTCTCGGCGGCTTCGTCAACCAGCTCGGCACCGCGGCCTTCCTGGCGACGGCTCCGCTGTACGCGATGCGGGTGATCGGCCTGTCCGTCGGTCAGGTCGGGGTCGGGCTCGGGGTCGCCGGGCTGGTCGGCCTGCTCGCCGGTCCGCCCGTCGGGCACCTCGCCGACCGGCGCGGCCCGAACGGCGTCTTCCTGGTGACCCTGCTGGTGCAGGCGGCGGCCATGGTGTCGCTGCTGTTCGCCCACTCGTTCGTGGCGTTCATGCCGGCGGTGGCGGTGACCGATCTGGCCGGCGCCTCGGGGGGTGCGGCGCGCGGTCCGATGATCCGCCGGTTCGGCGGTGACGAGGTGCCGAGGTTCCGCGCCTACCTGCGTTCGCTCGCCTTCCTGGCCAGTACTTTCGGCGCGCTGGCCGCCGGTGCGGTGATCCAGTGGGACTCGGCCTCCGTCTACCGGGCGCTGATCCTGGCCAACGCCCTGACCTTCGTCGGCTGCGCGGCCGTCGTGCTCCGGCTGCCCCGGCTGGAGCCGCTGCCCGCCTCGCCCGGGTCGGACCGCCGGCTCGCGCTGAAGGACCGGCCCTACCTGGCGTTCGTCGTGCTGGACGGTTTCCTGTGGGTCCAGGGCGAGGTGATCACCTACGCGCTGCCGCTGTGGGTGGTCCTGCACACCGGTGCGCCGCGCTGGTTCACGGGTGTCGCGCTCGCCGTCAACACCGTGCTGGTGGTGCTCCTCCAGGTCCGCACCGGCCGCGGCGTCACGGGCGGCCGGGCCGCGGGCCGGGCCACCCGCCGCGCCGGGGTGGCCTTCCTGGTCGGCATGGCGGTGATCGCGGTGGCCCCGGGCCTGCCGGGCTGGGCCGCCGCCGCGGTCATGACGGCGGGTGTCGCGGTCCACACGGTGGGCTCGCTCTGGCACGCGGCCGGGTCGATGGAGCTGCGGTTCCGGCTGGCCCCCGCGCACGCGCAGGGGCAGTACTCCGGCGTGTTCGGCGTCGGCATGGGCCTGTGCTACACCGTCGCCCCCGCCCTGCTCGGCCTGCTCTGCCTGGGCTGGGGCGCCCCGGGCTGGCTGGTCGTGGGCGGGCTGTTCGTCGCGGCGGGCGCCGCCATGCCGTTCGTGGTCCGCTGGGCCGGCCGGTCCCGGGAGCTCGGCGGCTGAGCCCCCGTCGGGCGTTTGGGGGTCGGAGCCGTCGGGCGTGGGGATCGGAGCCGTCAGGCGTTGGGGTCGAAGGGGAGGCCCGCGGGCATGGAGTGGGCCAGGGCGTACTGGAAGGGGCCGTCGCCGATCTTGATGGTGGCGGCGCCGAAGTCGGCCGCCAGCAGCTTGTCGCGGTAGCCGGCGGGGTAGCCGTCCCAGCCGACCAGGCGGGGGGAGAACCAGGCGCCGGTGGCGTTCTCGGGCGGTTCGTCGTTGGTGTTGGCGAACCGGAAGTCGTGGGTGGAGACGCCGTCCTTGTGGTAGACGATCTTCGGGTGGGTGCCGTCGAAGCGGATCGCCGAACGGGCGGCCACCTGGTAGCCGCTGTGCTGGGAGACCGAGACGTACTGGACGGTGTCGTCCTTGATCCAGACCACCACGTGCTCCCAGTCGTGGCGGTGCCCGATCGCGGCGGGGCCGAGGGTGGCCTGGTCCTTCTCGAAGTAGCTGGCGTACACGACGGCGCACCAGCCGTTGTTGCACTTGGCCCGCGAGTAGGTGTTGGAGTCGGCGAGCTGGGCGTAGTCGTGGCAGTGGCCGTTGACGTCGCCGCCGAGCTTCAGCCCGGGGTTGAGGGTGCCGTCGAGGCCGATCGCGGCGGTGGCGTAGCAGCCGTCCTTGTCGTAGTCGTAGGCCGGGGAGAAGGTCTGGTCGAGGCCCGGGGCGTTCTGCGGCAGCCTGGTCAGCACGGCGGCGTCGGCGGTGGCGGGGACGGCGACGACGAGTGTCAGGGCGCCGGCCAGGCCGAGCAGGGTCCTGACGGGGGCGCTCGGTGTGCGCTTCATGGTTCCTCACTCGGTCCGGGTGGGGCGGGGAGGGTGGCGCGGGCCCGACGGCCCGGGCGCAATCTAGAAGCGCCGCATGCTCGCGTCAAGCCTGGAAGAAAGTCCCCGGATCACCAGGAGCCCCGGACGTCCTCGAAGCTCTCGAAGTCCTCGAAGCTCTCGAAGAAGTGGCGGTCCGTCAGGTGGCTGGGCTCGAAGCCGAGTCCGACCTCGGTGAGCATCCGGGCGAGGAACTCGGCCGGCCCGCAGTCGAAGCGCCGCCACGCGCCGGTGTGGCCCGCGCGGACCAGCACGGGCCAGTCGGCCGGGTCGGGCGCGCCGGTCCGCCAGGTGAAGTCGGTCTCCTGCTCGGAGGCGCCCCAGCGGAGCAGTCCGCCGGGTGCCGGGAAGGCCGGGTGCGGGGCGAACAGGTCGGCGGGCATCCCGGTGGCCCAGCGCAGGAGGTCCAGGCCGTCGGCGCCCGGGGTGAGCAGGTCGACGTAGCCGTCGAAGCCGCCGGGGCCGAAGGTCTCGACGAGTTCCCGGTAGTCGGGCGGCAGGGCGGTGCCCAGCGCGGCCTCCACCGCCGGCCAGTCGACGGCGGGGCGGGGCCGCGGCGTCCACTCCGTCAGCGCGGCCAGGCACTCGACCCAGCTGCTGGTCTCGGGGAGGCCGGCCCGGGCGGGGTCGGGGCGGTCCGCGACGACCAGCACCGGCCCGCTGCCGGTGGCGGTGGCGGTCCGGCCCAGGCCGATCCAGTGCGCCCGGTGTCCCCAGGCGGAGAGGTCGAGCAGTTCCCCGCCGAACGGTTCCAGCAGCGCGCCGCCCCGTTCCCGGGTGGCGTCCGGGGCGACGGCGCCGTCCCGGGCCAGGCTCCGGGGCCGGCCGGCCCGCTCCCCCAGCGCGTCCCGGAGGGCGGCCAGTTCGGCCGGGTCGGTGTCCGCGGGGAGCGGGTGGGCGACGGGGCGCTCCCGGCGCTCGGTGCGGTGACCGCCCGTCAACTCCTCCAGGAGCGCGAGGAGGTCGACGGGCGGCCCGGCGGGGTGCGGCGGGGTCGGCATCGGGCCAGTCAACCAGGCCCCCTGCCGCCGCGGCCGGTCCGCCCCGGGGCGGGGAGGGCGGCCGAGGGGTGACGGCCCGTCAGCCCGCCTGCGGGCCGGTCCAGTCGGCGGGGACGTGGCCGAGGCGGACCCGCTGGGGGTGGTCGCCGACGGGGACGGAGGAGGTGACCCGGCCGGTGGCGAAGTCGATGGCGGTGACCCGGTCGGCGCCGCTCTCCGAGATGACGCAGGAGGCGCCGTCGCCGCTGACCGTCGCCCAGTAGGGCTTGACGGCGGGTACCAGCGGCCCTTCCTGGAGGGTGGCGCGGTCGACCACGGTGGCGTAGTCGTCCATCGTCCCGGCCACGCAGAGCCGGTCGCCGGCGGGGCTCATCGCCAGGCCGTGGTGGCGGGAGTCGTTGACCCAGGTGGTGCGGTCCTCGCTGGTGGCGGGGTTCTTCGGGAGGGTCTTGACCCGGGTGACGCGGTCGGTGGCGACGTCGTACTCGACGAAGCCGTTGAAGAACGAGACCTGGAAGTACAGCGTCGAGCCGTCGGGGCTGAACGCGGCGGGGCGCACCGCGTTCGACAGGTCGGGGCGGCCGAAGGCGTCCAGCCGTTGGCGCATGTCGATGGTGCGCACCGTCCGGAAGGTGTCGGCGTCGACGACGGTGATGTGCCGGTCGCCCTTGGTCCAGTCGAGCCACGGGGCGTCGAGGGCGGTGGTGACGTCGCCGATCGACATGTTCCAGATCTGCCGGCCGCCGTCGGTGAACAGGTTCTCGTGCGGTTTGTCGCCGGTGGCGAAGGAGCCGAGTGGGCGGCCGGTGGCGACGTCCAGCACGTGCACGGTGTTGGCGGTGGAGGCGGAGACCGCGACCCGGGTGCCGTCGGGCGACAGGGCCATGTGGTCGGAGCGGTAACCGGCCACCGGGAAGCGCCAGTTGATCCGTCCGGTGGCGAGGTCGAGGGAGACCACGTCGGCGAAGCTGGGGCGGGAGACCACCACGGCGGTGCCGTCGGGGGTGGCGTACATGTCGTCGACGAACTGGTCGTGGCCCTCCCCGGGGCCGAGCCGGACGCCGAGGAAGTAGCCGAGCTTGACGGGGTTCAGGTAGATCTCGGCGAGCCGCTGGTCCTTGTCGGGGATCACGTTGATCCGTCCGATCCGGGACAGCGCGCCGCGCGAGGTGATCACGTCGGCGGTGCCGTCCCAGTTGTTGCCGACGAACATCACCTCGCGCAGCGGGGTGGCGGAGGCGGCGGTCGGGGCGGCGGGGGCGGCCTCGGCGCGGGCGGCGCCGGCCGTGCCGGGCAGGGCGAGGGCCAGCACGGCGGCGGTCGCGGCGAGTTGCCGGAGCCGGCGGGTCCGCCCGGCGGGGGTTCGGGGCATCGGGACTCCTTCCCGGGTGCGCGGCGCGGCGCGGCACGGCGCCGGGGCGCACGCAGTCTGAAACGACGGGTAGTCAGATCGGTGCTACTCGACGGTAGGGAGGCTCCGGCGGCCCTGACAAGACGTCGGTGGGCGACAATCGGGGCGCGGGGCACCACCCGCCGTGCCGGGCGGGGCGAGGGGGACGGATGGGGCGGGCCGGAACGGACGGCGACGGCGGCGGGACGTACGGCGGGCGCTCGGCGCGGGAGCGGCGGGAGGAGCGGCGCGAGCGCTTCCTGGCGGCCGGGCTCGCCCAGTTCGGCGACCGCCCGGGCTACCGGCGCGCCTCGGTGGCGGGGCTGTGCGAGGCGGCGGGGCTGTCGACCCGTCAGTTCTACGAGGAGTTCCGCAACCTGGAGGAGGTGCTGGCCCGGCTGCACCTGGCGGTGAACGACCAGCAGGAGCAGGCCGTGCTGCGCGCCCTGGCCGGGGCCGCCGGGCTCCCCTTCGAGCAGCGGATCGCGGCCGTGCTGCGCGGCTACGTCACGGCCGTCGCCGAGGACCCGCGCCGGCTGCGGATCACCTTCGTCGAGATCGTCGGCGTCAGCGCGGAGCTGGAGCGGCAGCGGCTGGTCCGCCGGGCCCGCTGGGTGGACCTGCTGCTGGCCGAGGCGGCGGCGGCGGCCGACCGGGGCGAGCTGGCCCCGCGCGACTTCCGGATCGCCGCGACCGCCTTCATCGGCGCCGTCAACGGCCTGCTCCACGACTGGATCGCCGGCCAGGTCGAGGCCACCCCGGACCGGATCGTCGCCGAACTCACCGCCCTCCTGCTCGGCGCCGTCCGCCGGCCCGGGCCCGCTTCCTGATCCCGCGCCGACCCGCACCGGGCCCGCTGCCGGATGCCGAATGCCCGCTGCCCGCTGCCCGGCGCCGCCCATCGCGCCGCCGCCTTCCTGATGTCTCGTCAACTCACCCTGAAAAAAGGAGGGTTGATCAAGCCGGGCGGCGGACATGGACGGTGAGGGGGTGGTGGTCCGTGGATTTCGTGGACGTCCTCGGTCAGGTGGCGGTGGCGTTGTTGGCCGGGTCGTCGGTGGTGCGGGTGTGGGTGCGGGAGGGGCCCCGGCCGGGTGACGTGTTCTCGGGTTTCCTGTGGTCGGCCGCGGCCGTGGCGCTGGGGTGGGGCGACGGGCCGCTCTGGCTGTCGGTGCTGGGGTGGACGGGGGCGGGGCTGACCGTGCTGGCGCTGCTGGTGCCGGTGATCGGGGCGGCGGTGAGCCGGCCGCTGGTCGAGGTGGACCCGGTGGAGTTCCGGGCCCGGCTGCTGGCGCTCGGGGACGGGGCGGGGCCGCCGGACGCGGTGCTGCTGGGGGTCGGGCCGGACGGCACGGTGACGGTGTGGGGGCTGGAGGCGCACGGTGTGCCGCGCCACCGGCACCGGCCGGGGCCGGGGTGCGCGACCTGCTTCCTGGAGGGCGTGGTGGCCGAGCTCGCGGACAACGGCCCGGAGGTGGTCGAGGAGTACCGCGTCCTGCTGCGGCACCGCGCGAACCAGCTGTTCCTGCTGGAGCGCGGCGTCATCTCGGGCCGGTGGACGGCGGGGCTGCGCCCGGTGCGGGGGCTCAGGGCCCCGTTCGAGCACTCCCCCTGCTCCGTGCACCGGCTCTGACGGCGCCCCGGAACCCCCAACGGTCCTTCCGCGTCCCTGTGTTCGGTGTCGGGACGCGGGTCTACACTCGCGGTCTGACGTCGGATCAGGCCCGGCGCGGCGCCTGCCGCGGGGGTGGTGGCTGCTGCGGGGGGTGGCTGGTGACTTCGGGCTCGGTGCGGGGCGGCGCGGGGATCGGCGGGGTGCGGACCACCGCCAAGTACGAGGTGGACGCGCTGGTGCAGGACCTGGTGGCGCAGTTCAGCGGCGCCCGGCTGCCGATGCCGGTGGTGGTGCTGTACGCGGAGGACGACGACCCGGTGCTGGACGCCGAGGTGCGGGCGGTGGTCCGCTCGGTCCAGGAGGCGCAGGAGGCCGGCGACCTGCCGCACCGGACGGTGCCGCACACGGCGGGCGGCGATCCGCACGAGAACGCGGTCGGCATCCTGGACGGGCTGGCGAAGGGCCCGTGGGCGCGGCGCGGCCCGTCCTGGTACCGGGGGTACCCGGCGCCGCGGTCCCGGCTGGTGGCGGCGATCGAGGCGGCGGTCCGGCACGTGCTGGACGATCCGGCGGCCGGTCCGGCGGCGGGGCGGGCGCCGGAGGACCTGGTGGAGCCGGTGCTGGCCCGGCTGCGCGACCTGCACTGGCGGCCGGAGCCGCGGACGGCGGGCGGCGAGTTGCAGCGGCTGCTGTCGCCGGTGCTGAACTCGACCACGCTGATCGGCGCGTTCGTGCTGGCGGCGCTCACCAGCCTGCTGACGCAGGCGACCTGGCAGCTCGTCACGGCGGTGCTGCTGGTCGCGCTGGCGGTGCTGGGCGCCAGCGGCTGGGTGCGGCGCAACACGGCGCCGCTGTCCTGGCTGGGGTCGGCCAGCCGCTGGTTCGCCACCACGACCTTCCTGGCGGCCTCGGGGCGGCAGGCGGCGGCCTGGTCGCTGTGGCGGCCCCGGATGTCCTGGGACGTGACGCAGGCCCGGGCCCGCGAGGTGGCCGGGGAGATCCTGAAGGCCCGGCTGCCGGGCACGCCGCCGGAGGAGCGGGACCGGGCGCAGCAGTTCCACCTGCAGTTGCGCACGCTGGCGCTGCTGGAGGACCTGCGCTGGGCGCACCGTTCCTGGGCGCCGGACGCGCGGGGCCGCAAGCGGCGGGTGCCGCCGGTGGTGTTCGTGCCGCGGGCGGACGCGGACGGCGGGGCGCTGCGGGTGCTGGGCGCGATCTCGGACGTCCGCAGCCGGCGCAGCGAGCAGGACCCGCTGCTGGTGCTGGCGGCGGTGGCGCACGCGGACGTGGCGGCCTGGCTGCTGGACGAGCGGACGGCGCCGGTGAACGTGCACGCGGTGGGGGCGCGGCGCGGCCCGTACGAGGACTGGGTGAGCGACCTGCGGATCCGTCAGGCGCCGAGCCGGGGGCGGGCGTTGGCGTGGACGCTGCCGGTGCGGCTGACCAGGCTGCAGTTGCAGGCGGGCGAGACGACCCGGCTGGCGCCGGTGCCGGTGCGCGGGTCGGGGTGGTTCCTGTGGTCGCGCTGGACGCTGCTGCTGGTGATGGTGCTGCTGGCGGGGGCGGCGGGGCTGCGGGTGCAGCAGTTGGGCGGGCAGTTCTGCGAGGCCCGGCTGGTCGGCTCGAACCCGGACGCGGTGTGGCGCACCGACCCGGGCGGCACCCGGGAGTGCGTGGGCGTGGCGACCGGGTCGGTGGGGTTCGGCACGGACGGCGGCATCCGGTTGAACGGGGAGCTGCCGGGGACGGCGTCGGACCGGACGGGGGCCGGGGTCGGGGTGGGGTCGCTGGAGGAGGCGGTCCGGCGGGAGAACGAGCGGGTGGCGGCGCTGCCGGACGTCCGGTTCGTGACGGTGGTGTACGCGGGGTCGCTGACCACGGCGGCGGGGCAGCAGGGGCGGGCGCTGAACAGCCTGAAGGAGCTGGCGGGGGTGTACCTGGCGCAGGTGCGCAACAACGCCGGCGACCCGTTGAAGATCAAGGTGCTGGTGGCCAACGGCGGCCAGGACATGTACTTCCAGGCCGACATGGTGCGGCGGATCGTCGACCTGGCGGCCCGCGACCGCTCGATCGCGGGGGTGGTGGGCCTGGGCCGGGACACGGCGGACAGCGGCAGCACCCTGACGCTGCTGCAGCAGGCGGGGCTGGCGGTGGTCAGCACCACCAATTCGGCCAGCTACCTGGCCCGCGACCACGTCAACTACTTCGGTCTGGCGGCCACCGACGAGGAGGAGGCGGCGGCGCTGCGGCTGATCGTGGACGGGCTGGCGACGCCGCCGGACGACCGCTGGGCGGCGGTGCTGACCAGGGTGCCCACGCCGGACGACCGGTACAGCGCGGAGCAGGCCCGGTACGGTTCGGCGATGCTGACGGGCGCGGGCTACCGGCTGATCACCGGCGGCCCGATCGAGTACGGCCTGACCAGCAACGGCGATCCGGACTACGAGAGCGCGCTGGCCGCGACCTGCCACGGCGGGCACCCGCCGGCGGTGCTGTACCTGGCGGGCCGGGCCGACGACGTCAACCAGCTGATGCGGCGGCTGTCCGACGACAAGGGCTGCGCGGGGAAGCTGGCGGTGCTGACGGGCGACGACCTGACGAAGGCCCAGTTCCGCACCGGCGGCACCGGGATCGCCCCGCAGGCGACGCTGTACTACACGGCGCTGTCGGACCCGGCGACCACGGCCCGCGGCTCGGACCTGGCGGACACCGCGGCGAGCGTGCTGGGCCTGGCGCCGCGCGGGGCGGGCGGCAACCCGTACGAGGACGACGTCTTCTCGGACGGTTCGCTGGCGCTGGCCTACGACGCGACGGCGGCGCTGCAGGCGGGCGCGGCGAAGGCGGGGGCGTCCCAGCTGAACGGGACGGGGTCGGTGATGGCGGCGCTGCGGGCCGTGCAGTTGAACAACCGGGCCACGGGGACGGTCGACCTGCGCGAGGCCGCCCCGCTGGCGACCGGGACGCAGCCGGGGCACGGCATCCACATCATCCGGGTCCGCCGCGACCCGCAGGGCGTCCCGGTCACCGAGCACCTGTGCGGGCGGCCGGCGGGCGAGACGGCCCCGCTGGGCGGCTGCGTGCCCTGACGGGCCGTCAGCGCTGGTCGGGCAGGACGGGGACCAGGTGGTCCCAGCGGGCGCTCTGGCAGCCGTCGGCCCGGCCGTAGGAGGCGTCGACGGGGCGGCCCTGCCAGCGGCCGGTGACGTGGGCCCGGGCGGGGCCGCCGTAGCGCATCGAGCAGATCTCGTCGGCGGGGGGCGGCGCGAACGGGTCGCCGCCCTGCCGGGTCAGCGCGTCCAGCCGGGCGCAGGCCCGCCGGGCCTCGGGGTGGCTGCCCCCGGCGGGGTGGCACTGCAGGACGGACGTGCCGTCCCCGTCCCGGCCGTCGGTCACCGTGACGGTGAGCCGGTCCCCGACCCTTCCGGCGGCGGCCGCGGGCAGCACGGACGGGCAGAGGGCGACGGCGGCGAGCGCCAGGACGACGGCGGAGCGGCGGAACGCCATGGGGGGCACCTCTCGGGCGGGCGGACGGGCGCGGACCGTAGGCCCAACGCGCCGCGCCCGCCCGGGTCACGCCCGCGGGGCCGAACGGGGGACGGCCGGGGGCGGACCGGCCGCAAAACGGGGTGCGGCGCGGACGGGCCGGGCCCGATCATGGGCGGATGGATGCGCGTTTCCTCGGGATGCCCGAGCTGGCCGAAGTCCCTCCGGTGGCAGTGGTGGTGGACGTCATGCGGGCGTACACCGTGGCGGCGTGGGCGTTCGCGCGGGGGGCGGAGCGGATCGTGCTGGCCGCGTCGCTGGAGGAGGCGCTGGCCCTGAAGGAGCGTCACCCCGACTGGGTCGCGCTCAAGGACGGCGCGCCCGCGCCCGGGTTCGACGCGGTCAACTCCCCCGCCCTGCTGCGCGGGGCGGACCTCGCCGGGCGGACGGTCGTGCAGAAGACCACGGCGGGCACGGTCGGGGCGCTCGCCGTCCGGGACGCCCCGCTGGTGCTCTGCGCCTCCTTCGTGGTGGCCGGGGCCACCGCCGCGGTGCTGCGCGAACGCGGCTGCGAGAGCGTCACGTTCGTGGTGACGGGCGAGGACGGCCGGGCCGAGGAGGACCTCGCCTGCGCCGAGTACGTGGCCCTGCGGGCCGCCGGTGCCGCGCCGGACCCGGCGGGTTTCCTCCGCCGGGGCGCGGAGTCCCGGGCCGCCGCCGAACTGGCGGCGGGCGTCCGGGCGGGGTCGCACCCCGAGGACGTCGCGCTCTGCCTGGAGCTCGACCGCTTCCCCTTCGCGATGGCCGCGACCCCGGAGCCCGCCCCGGACGGCTCCCCGCTCATGGTGCTGCGCCCGTACCGGCCGACGGCCTGACGCCCCGTCACTCGGGGACCGCGGGCGCCTCGTCCGTCCGCGCCCGCGGAACGGCGGCGGCCGTCCCCTCCTCCGGTTCCCGCTCGCCGCGCCGGAGCCGGGGCGTGCTCGCGGCCACGGCGGCGACCGCGGCGAGGCAGAGCAGGCCGCCGGTGACCAGGGCGGTGGTGCCGGAGGTCGCGCCGGCGACCAGGCCGGCCCGGAGGTTGCCGAGTTGCGGGCCGGCCTGGCCGACGACGGTCTCGGCGGCGGTGACCCGGCCGAGCAGGGCGTCGGGGGTGCGGGTCTGCACGAGGGTGGTGCGGCAGAGCACGGCGATCGAGTCGGCGGCGCCGGCCGCGGCGAGCAGCGCGAGCCCGGTCCAGGCGGAGCGGGTGAGGCCGAAGGCGGCGAGCGCGGCGCCCCAGAGCGCGGCGGAGCCGAGCATCACGGGGCCGGGGCGGCCGAGCCGGGTGACGGGGCCGGAGAAGGCGGTGGCGAGGACGCCGCCGACGGCGAGCGCGGACAGGAACAGGCCGAGGGTGCGCGGGTTGCCGCCGAAGCGTTCGTCGTTGACCAGCGGGAACAGTCCGGCGGGCATCGCGAGCAGGGTGGCGGCGAGGTCGGTGAGCAGCGCGCCGCGCACCACCCGGTGGCCGCCGAGGAAGCGCAGCCCGTCGAGGACGCCGCCGAGGCCGGGGCGGGCCCGGCCGCCCTCGGGGGGCATCGCGGGGAGCGCGAAGGCGGCGGCGAAGGAGACGCCGAAGCTGAGCGCGTCCAGCAGGTAGCAGGTGCCGACGCCCCAGCGGCCGAGGACGAGTCCGGCGGCGGCGGGGCCGAGCAGCATCATGGCCTGGCCGGTGGCCTGGTTGAGGGCGAGCGCAGCGGCGACCTGCTCCTCGGGGACCAGGCGGGGGACGAAGACGCCGGCGGCGGGGGCGCCGAGCGCGCCGAAGCCGGACTGGGCGGCGACCAGGGCGAGCACGGCGGCGACCGGGACGTGGCCGGTGAAGCCCTGGACGGCGAGCAGCGCGGAGCACGTCGCCTGGCCGGCGTTGGCGAGCAGGTAGGCGCGGCGGCGGTCGGTGCGGTCGGCCCAGGAGCCGGCGAACAGGCCGATGCCGATCATCGGGAGGGCCTGGGCGAGGCCGACGGCGCCGCTCCAGGCCGGGCTGCGGGTGGTCTCCCAGACCTGGTACATGACGGTGACCATGGTCATGAAGGAGCCGAGGGTGGAGACCGTCCGGCCGATCAGCAGGCGGCGGAACGGCGGGGAGCTGCGCAGCGGCCGGACGTCGATCAGGGAGCCGGTCAGGGAGCCGGTCAGCGACCGGAGGGGCTTCACGAGCGGGTGCGGGAGGCGGGCATCCGCAGACCCTAGCGCACCCGGGCCGGGCCCGGCCCCCGCCGCCGGTGGCGGGGGCCGGGCGGGCGGTCAGTGCTTGGAGAGCGAGACGTTGCGGATGTTCACGGGCAGCGTCGGGTAGCCGTCGCCGGGGCCGTTCTGGTCGTCCTCGCCGCCGGCGGCGATCTTCTGCAGGACGTCGAGTCCGGCGGTGATCCGGCCGAAGGGGGTGTAGTTCGGGGAGAGCTTGGTGTCCTTCCAGACGATGAAGAACTGGCTGCCGTTGGTGTTCGGGCCGGCGTTGGCCATGGCGACGGTGCCGGCGGGGTAGGTGGCGCCGGTCAGGTTCTCGTCGGGGAAGGAGTAGCCGGGGCCGCCGCTGCCGGTTCCGGTGGGGTCGCCGCACTGCAGGACGTAGAGCCGCTGGGTGGTGAGGCGGTGGCAGTGCGTGCGGTCGTAGTAGTCGTGTTCGGCGAGGAAGCGGAACGAGAAGGTGGTGCAGGGGGCCTGGTCGGTGAGGGCCTGGAAGGTGATGTTGCCCTGGCCGGTGCGCAGCGTGGCGCTGTAGGGCTTGGCGGCCTTCTTGGCGTCGAACACCGGAATGCCCTTGAAGTTGTCGGCGGGCACGGCCGGGGTGTAGGCGCAGTTCACGGCGGGTGCGGCGGCGGGTGCGGCGGCCGCGGTGCCGGTGGTGGCGAGGGCGAGCGGCAGGGTGCAGGCCGCGGCGGTGAGCAGGGCCCAGGTCTTTCGGTGCATTCGACGGCTCCCGGAATTCGGTCCGAATTGGCAAGGACCTGCCATGCATGCCCGTCCGGACGCTTTCCACACGCCTTCCGCCCCTCGCCCTCCCCTTGTTCCGGCCCGAAACACCGTGCGCGCGAATGCGCGGAACCGGCTGCCGGAAACATCCTTCGCGCAAGACCCTTTCCGTAAACCCATTCGATCTGACAACATCGTCCGCTATCCGGTGATCAACGGGGCCGGGGAACAGAACAACGGGGGAAGGTACCGATGATCGGCTTCGTCGTGCGCCGACTGCGCGGGCGACTGCCGCTGGCAACTGCTGCCCTGCTCACGGTGTTGATCACCACCTCGGTGCTGACCGCACTGGTGGCGTTCGACCGGGGGGCGGAAGAGGCGGGCCTGCGGCGCTCACTGGAAGGGTCGGGGCTGTCCCGGACCACCGCGCTGGTGACCGGGGACCGGGCCCTGGGCGACCGGGCGAAGGACGACGCCGCGGTCGCGGACTTCGCCCGCGAACTGTACGGCGGCCTCCCGACCGCGGTGTCGAGCGTCGCCCGCAGCCGTTCCTACGGCCTGCCGCAGGCCCCGGGGCAGTCCCAGCCGGACCTGACCGTGCTGGCCGCGGTGGACCGGGAGCACACCTCGCTGCTGTCCGGCGCCTGGCCGAAGGCCCCGTCCGGCGGCGCGGCCGGCGGCGCGGCCGGAGCGGTGGAGGCCGCGGTGCCGCAGAACGCGCTGCCCGGCCTGCACCTGGAGGCGGGCGCGCTGCCCGCGCAGCTGAAGCTGACGGACCGTTTCACCAACAAGCCGCTGACCGTGACGGTCACCGGCGTCTACCGGGTCGACGACCAGTCCGACCCGTACTGGCGCACCGACCCGTCGGCGGGCCGCGGTGTGCAGGTGCTGGCGTACACCACGTACGGCCCGCTGCTGGTCGACGACGCCGTCTTCACCTCGGGCGCGGTGGCGCAGGGCGCCCGCAGCTGGCTGGTGCGGCCCGACCTGTCGGCGGTGACGCCGGAGCGCGCCGCGGAGCTGCGCGACGGGGCGGCCGGCGCGGTCGACGCCCTGCAGCAGCGGACCTCGGTGCTGGCGACCACGGACTTCCCCGCGCTGCTGGACGAGCTGGCCTCGGACGCCCGGGTGGCCCGCTCGACCCTGCTGGTCGGCGCGCTGCAGCTGGTGGTGCTGGCCGGCGCGGCGATGCTGCTGGTGGTGCACCTGCTGGCGGACCGTCAGGCGGCCGAGAACCAGCTGCTGGCGGCGCGCGGCGCCTCCCGGCGGCGGGTGGGCGGCTTCGCGGCGGCCGAGGCGGTGCTGCTGGCGCTGCCCGCGGCGGTGCTGGCGCCGCTGCTGAGCCCGCTGCTGCTGCGGCTGCTGGCCGGTGACGGCCCGCTGGCCGACGCCGGGCTGGCGGCGGACTGGATCGTCTGGCCGGTCGCGCTGCTCTGCGCGGTGGGCTGCGTGGTGCTGACGGCGCTGCCCGCGCTGCTGCGCTCGGCGGGGTCGGCGGTGCTGCGCCGGGCCGGGCGCCGGCAGGCGGCGGTCTCCTCGGTGGTGCGCTCGGGCGGTGACGTGGCGCTGCTGGTGCTGGCGGTGGTCGCCTACCGGCAGATGGCGACGTACTCGGGCACCGGCGCCACCGACCGGGTCGACCCGATCCTGGTGGCCGCGCCGACGCTGGCGCTGTGCGCGGGCACCGTGCTGGTGCTGCGGCTGCTGCCGTTCGCCGCGAAGCTGGGCGAGCGGCTGGCCCGCCGGGTGACGGGCCTGGGCCCGGCGCTGGCGGGCTGGCAGTTCTCGCGCCGGCCGGGCCGGGCGGCGGGGCCGGTGCTGCTGCTGGTGCTGGCGGTGTCGATCGGCATGCTGGCGATCGGCCAGCACGCCTCGTGGACGGCCTCGCAGCAGGACCAGGCGTCCTTCAACACCGCGGGCGGCCTGCGGATCTCGTCCTCCTCGCTGCCCTCGGCGGGCCAGGGCGGCACGTACGCGGCGCTGCCGGGCGGCGACCGGCTGGTGCCGGTGGCGCGCCGGGACGTCCCGCTGCCGCACGGCGTGTCGGGGACGGCGCTGGTGCTGGACGCGAAGGGCGCGGCGGAACGGGTGACGGTCCGCCCGGACCTGCTCGGCGACCGGACGGCGCGGCAGGTGTTCGGCCCGATGGCCTGGACGCCGGGCGGCGGCCTGCCGCTGCCCGGCACGCCCCAGCGCCTGGAGTTGGACGTGCGCAGCACGCTGACCTCGGTGACGTACCACTCGGACGCGTTCGACAACAGTCCCTCGCGGGTGCCGCTGGCGATGTCGCTGCTGCTGCGGGACCGGTTCGGCGTGACCTACCGGGTGGTGGTGCCGGAGATCGCGGCGGGCGCGGCGCAGCGCGTGTCGGTGGATCTGACGACGCTGTCGGGCGCGCCGGCCGGCCGGCCGGCCGCCCCGCTGGTGCTGGTCGGGGTGATGCTGGACGCCTCGTGGGCCTCGGTGCACGAGTTGAGCGGCGAGTTCGTGCTCGACCGGGTCGCGGCCGCCGATGCGGCGGGCGCGCCGGCCGTGCCGGTGGCGGCCCCGGCGGGGCTGGGCTGGTCGGTGGCGCTGAAGGACAGCCGGGGGCGGCCCGTTCAGGCGGAGACCGGCTCGGCCGAATCGTCCGCGGGCGACGGGCACCTGTTGAAGGTGGCGTACCGGACCACTGCCCCGGGGGACCCCTCCTGGCGGTTCACGCTGGTGCCGACCGGCGGGGCGGGCCTCGGCGCCGCGCCGACGCTGACGGCGGTGGCGACCACCTCCTACCTGGAGGCGATCGGCGCCTCGGTCGGGCAGAGCATCCCGGTGCAGTTCGGGACGGCGAAGCTGGACGTCCGGGTGACGGCCGCGGTGGCGGCGCTGCCGACGGTGAGCGGTCCGGCGGTGGCGCTGGACCTGGCGTCGGTGAACCGGCTGATGGAGGCGCAGGGCGAGCCGGCCCTGACGGCGTCCGAGTGGTGGCTGCCGGCCTCCGGTCCGGGCGACGACACGCCGCGGCGGGCCGCGGCAGCGCTGAAGGACGTCCCGTACGCGCAGCAGTTGCTGGAACGGGACGCGCTGGCGGACACGCTGCGCGGCGACCCGCTGGGTTCGGCCCCGCAGTCGGCGCTGGCGGCGCTGGCGGTGGCGGCGGCGCTGCTGGCCGCGATCGGTTTCGCGGCGTCGGCGGTCGGCGCGGCGGCGGAGCGGGCCGGCGACTTCGCGGTGCTGATGGCGCTGGGTTCGCCGCGCCGGGTGCTGCTGCGGACGGTGGCCGCGGAGCAGGGGGTGCTGGCCCTGCTGGGGCTGGGCACCGGTCTGCTGCTCGGAACGCTGCTGGTGCACCTGGTGGTGCCGCTGGTGGTGCTGACCCCGACGGCGGCGAGGCCGCTGCCGGAGGTGCTGGTGCGGCTGCCGCTGGGCCAGGTGTCCCTGTTGGCGGCGGTGGTGGCGTTGGCCCTGGTGGTGCCGACGCTGCTGGCCGGCCGCCGCAACCGTGATCTGACGGCCCGTCTGCGGCACGTGGAGGAGATGTGAGTACCCCGGACACGGTCGCGCCCTGGGTTCCGACCCGGCTGCGGGCGACCCCGGCGGCGGCCTGGCTGGCGGCGGCGCTGGTCCTGGTGTCGGTGTTCCTGGCGGCGGCCCTGCCGCGCGCCCTGGACCGCAGCGCGGACAGCGCGCTGCGCGCGCACCTGCGGTCCGGCGACAAGGACGGCTCGGTGGTGTCGGCGGTCTCGATGCGGCTGGCGATGAGCCCGAAGGACGACTTCGCCGAGAAGCTGGACGTGTTCGCCCGGACCATGAGCGGCGCGGTGCAGGCTCCGCTGGTCATAGCACCCGGCGGGGCGGTCTACGGGACGAACACCGTGGACGGCCGCGACCTGGACAACCCGGAGCTGCCGCGTCCGATGGGCAAGTCCCCGGTGCTCGGCCTGAGCCACCTGCACGCGGTGGACGGGCAGGCCGCCCTGACGGCGGGCCGCTGGCCGGCGAAGGTCTCGGAGGGCGCGACGACCGACTTCGAGGTGGTGCTCTCGGAGCAGGTCGCGGCGAAGTTCGGCGTGTCCGTGGGCGCGGTGCTGGACGCGGGCGGGTCGTCGGCCACCCGGTTCCGGGCCACCGTGGTCGGCGTGTTCCGGCCCGCCGAGGCGGCCTCGTCGTTCTGGTCGGGCACCGACTGCCTGCTGTCGGCGTGCCTGGCCACCTCGGGGGTCGGCGGCGACAGCGTGGACTACTGGAAGGCCTCGGCGCTGATCGGCCCGGAGGAGATCGGGAACGTCCTCGGCACCTGGTCGGCGCGTCCGCCGCAGGACTTCGTCCGGGTGCCGATCGACGTGTCGGGGGCGCGGGCGGACCAGGTGCCGCAGCTGCGGAAGGCGCTGGGCACGCTGACCGGCGGTCCGAAGCTGACGGACCTGCAGAACGCCTCCGGCCGCCGGGACCTGGTGATGCGTTCGGGTCTGCCGACGCTGCTGGAGGAGGCGCAGCAGCGGCAGGAGGCGGTGGCGCCGCTGACGGTGCTGGGCCCGGCGGGCGCGGCCGGGGTGGCGCTGACGGTGCTGCTGCTGGCGGCGGCGCTGGCGGGTGAGCGGCGGGTCGGCGAGCTGGCCCTGCTGCGGGCCCGCGGCGGCTCCCGGTCCGGGGTGCTGCGGCGGCTGCTGGGCGAGAGCGCGGTGACGACGCTGCCGGCGGCGCTGGTGGCGACGGTGCTGGCGCTGGTGCTGCTGCCGACGCCGCGCTGGGGCGGGGCGCTGCTGTGCGCGGCGGTGGCGACGCTGGTGGCGCTGCTGGTGTTCCCGCTGCGGGCGGCGCTGTTCCCGGACGCCGGGCGGGCGGGCGGCCGCCGCCGGGTGGTGGCGGAGCTGCTGGTGGTGCTGCTGGCGGCCGCGGCCGCGGTGGCGGTGCGCCAGCGCGGGGTGGCGCCGGCCGGGGCGGGCGTGGACCTGCTGCTGGTGTCGGCCCCGCTGCTGATCGCGCTGGCGGGTGCGGTACTGCTGGCCCGGGTGCTGCCGGCGGTGGTGCGGCTGGCGGCCCGGGTGGCGGCGGGCCGGCGGGGGGCGGTGGGTTTCCTGGCGCTGACCCGGGCGGCGGGCCGCGGGGAGCGGCGTCCGACGCTGCTGCCGCTGCTGGCGCTGATGCTGGCGGTGACGACGGCGGGCTTCGGCGGGACGCTGCTGGACTCGGTGGACCAGGGCCGGCTGCGGGCGGTCCGGGCGGACGCGGGCGCGGACGCCCGGGTGCTGTCGGACTCCCCGCTGCCGGCCGGGTTCGCGGCGGCGGCGGAGCGGTTGCCGGGCGTGAGCGGCGGGCTGTCGGCGTGGACGGACCGGGAGGCCTCGGTCGGGACGGCGGACTCGGGTCTGCTGTCGAACGTGGCGGTGATCGTGGTCGATCCGGTGGAGTACGCGGAGCTGGCCGACCGCAACGGCCGCGGCGGGTTCGACCCGGCGCTGCTGGCGGGCGGCGGCCCGGACTGGGTGCCGGCGCTGGTGACGCCCGCGCTGGCCTCCCGGCTGGACGACGGGTCGCGGTCGCTGCACACCAATCCGTGGTCGCTGACGTTCCGCAAGGTCGGGACGATCACCGGCGGCCCGGCGCTGGGCCGGGGCGAGGCGGTCGTGGTGCCGGCCCGGCAGAGCATCGCGCTGGTGCCGCAGTTCGCGACGGCGAACCTGTGGCTGGGCACCGGCTCGGTGCACGCGGACGCGCTGCGGTCCCTGCTGCAGCAGTTGGACCCGCGCGCGGCCGAGAAGGGCGCGCACTACGGGGTCCGGTCCGCGCTGGACGAGGCGGCGGCGCTGGCGGACAACCCGATGCAGCACGCGGCGGCGAAGGTGTTCCTGTCGTCGGTGGCGGCGGCGGGCGGTTTCGCGGTGCTGGCGGTGCTGCTGACGCTGGTGCGCTCCGGTCCGGAGCGGGCCGCGCTGCTGGCGCGGCTGCGGACGATGGGCCTGCGGCCCCGGCAGGGGCTGGCGGTGATCCTGCTGGAGTCGCTGCCGACGGCGCTGGGCGCGGCGGTGGCGGGTGCGCTGCTGGCGCTGGGCGCGGTGCTGCTGCTGGGCCCGGCGGTCGACCTGTCGGCGCTGGTGGGCGTGGTGACCTCGGAGCGGATGGCGCCCTCGGTGCCGACGGTGCTGGGGCAGGCCCTGGTGCTGCTGGCGGTGTTCTCGGTCACGGTGGTGGCGGAGGCGCTGGTGTCGGGCCGTCGGCAGATCGCCGCCGAACTGCGGGCGGGGGACGAGCGGTGAGTCCCCGGTTCCGCGAAGAGCACGGATGTACCCCTGATTGCCCGTCGGGCACCGGATTGCGAGCGGGAGACCAGAGTTGAGCAGCGAGCGCGCGCCGGGCGGCGCACAGACCCCGACCCTGCAGGAGCTGCGGGACGCGGCGCTGGCGAAGGCTTCGCCGCGCCGGTACGGCGCGGACGCGGCGATCGCCTGCGACCGGGTGGTGAGGATCTTCAGCGCGGACAAGGTGGAGGTGCAGGCCCTGCAGGGCCTGGACCTGCTGGTCGACCGGGGCGACATGATCGCCCTGGTCGGCGCCTCGGGCAGCGGCAAGTCGACGCTGCTGAACATCCTGGCGGGCCTGGACGTGCCGACGGCGGGTTCGGCGACGGTGGACGGCTGCGACCTGCTGGCGATGTCGGCGAAGGAGCGGCTGCGCTACCGGCGGGACGTGGTGGGTTTCGTCTGGCAGCAGACGGCCCGCAACCTGCTGCCGTTCCTGACGGCGGCGCAGAACGTGGCGCTGCCGATGCAGTTGCGCGGCGAGCGGTCCACCCCGGCCGCGACCAGGCGCCGCAAGGCGCGGGTGGCGGAACTGCTGGAGGCGCTGGACATCGGCGAGCTGGCGCACCGCCGGCCGGCCCAGCTGTCGGGCGGCCAGCAGCAGCGGGTGGCGATCGCGGTGGCGATGGCCAACGACCCGACGGTGCTGCTGGCGGACGAGCCGACGGGTGAGCTGGACACCGAGACGGCGGCGGGTATCTTCGAGGCGTTCCGCACCGTCAACCGGGAGTTGGGCGCGACGGTGGTGATCGTCACGCACGACCCGATGGTGGCGGCGGAGGTCCGCCGGTCGGTGGCGATCCGGGACGGCCGGACCTCGTCCGAGGTGCTGCGCCGCACCGAGGTGGACGAGCACGGCGAGGAGCGGGTCAGCGAGCGCGAGTACGTGATGCTCGACCGCACCGGCCGGGTCCAGTTGCCGGCGTCGTTCCTGACCGCCCTGGGCATGGAGCACCGGGTCGCGGTCGACCTGGCCCCGGACCGGATCGAGGTCCGCCCGGACGACTCCGGCCACTGAGCGCGCCCGAGCGGCCCGGTCCCGTGCGGCACGGGGCCGGGCCGCTCGTCGTCGGTCAGGACTGCGGGGCGCCCGGGGCCTGCGGGGCGCGGGCGCGGACGGCGGCGACGTAGCGGACGGTGAAGACCATCGGGACGACGAAGCCGGCGATCTGCACGATCAGCGAGGCGGTGGAGTGGCCGTGGCCGCCCTTGGCGAGGATGCCGAGGACGACGGCGGTGACGGCGAAGGCGGCCGTCCAGACGGCGGTGATCAGGGTGTTGACCCGGATGAACGGCTTGAGGTTCCAGAACTCCTGCGGGGTGGTGCGCTTGGCGATGCCGAGCGTGAAGGGCTTGCCGATCAGCAGCGAGACGCCGGCGATCAGCGCGAGGACGGCGGAGGACAGCGTGGCCGAGTAGTCGCGGACGCCGGAGTGCGGGTCGGCGAAGGCGATCGCGGCCAGGGCGGCGAAGTACAGGGCCGAGCCGGTCTCGATGATCAGCGCGTCCCAGGCCGCGCCGGCGGCGCGCTGCTGGAGGGTGACGGCGGCGGCGACGACCAGGCCGGCCAGGGCGCCCCACTGCCATTGGGCGGACGGGATCAGTGCGAAGACGATCCAGGGCAGGAACGTGCGCAGGTACGACATGGGATTCGGCTTCCCCCTCGATGGTCGGCCGAGACTCCTTCCGGCCGTGCTGCCTGGAAGGATATCCACCGGGGGGTGCGGCCACACCGCCCTTGCGGTGGCCTGAACATGACGCCGGGTCAGCTGCTCCGGGGGTGGCCGGAAGCGGCCAGGGGCGGACAAATCGGGCGGCCGGTCGGGCGGTGCGGCGGGCGGTGCGGCGGTCTCAGCAGGGGCGCAGTGACGCGAGGGCGTCGTCGTGGGCGTTGCCGCGACTGTCGGGGGCCATCGGCATCGCGGTGCCGCCGAAGTCCCGTGCCGGGTACCAGCAGTAGGCGGCGGGCGAGTTGTTGACCCAGGCGGAGAAGCCCTGCCGGCCGGTGAACCGGGTGCCGTCGGGGAGGGCGAGCCGTCCGGTGTCGGGCAGCGCGGTGCCGGGGAGCAGGGCGACGGCGCCGTGGTCGTAGGCGGGGCCGTCGTAGAGGCAGATCCAGCCGGCCGGGCAGTCGACGTGCCGGGCGATCCTGCCGTCGGGCTGGAGCACGTGCACGCCGGGCGGGTTGACGGCGGCGGGCGGGGCGGCGGCGGGGGCCGGGGCCTCCCCCGCGTCGGCGGTGGCGCCGGGGGCGGCGGCGAGCAGCAGGGCGGCGGCGAGCGCGGCGGCGGCGCGGGTGGTGACGGCGCGGGCGGCACGGGCAGCACGGACGGCTCGCGCAGTGGCGGCGCGGTGGGCGGCGGCGCGGTTCAGGAGTTCCACGGCGTCCCCAGCAGGCGCAGGTCGGTGGCCCGGTCGGGGCCGTCGGCGGTCCACCAGACCTGGGCGTTCGATCCCCGGGCGACGGGGAAGTCGGCCGCGGCGCGCTGCCCGGGGGCGACCTGCTGCCAGGTGGCGGTGTGGGTGGCCCGGAGGGTGGCGGCGCACTTGGCGGCGTCCACGGCGGGGGCCCGGCCGCCCTCGCAGTCGTGGACGACCAGGGACAGGTCGGCGGGGGCGTGGCCGGTGTTGGTGAAGGCGAGCCGGCCGCCCTCGGCGCCGGGGCACCAGGTGACGGTGCCGCCGGTGACGGGCACGGCCGGCCCGGCGGGGCCGGTGCAGCCGGGGTCGGGGTCGTGGGCGGGCGGCGGCATCGCGGCACTGCCGGGGACGGGCGCGAGCGCGGTGAGGGCGAGGACGCCGGCGGGCACGGCGAGGGCCGCGAGCGGGCGGCGCCACCGGGCGGGGCGGGGGCGGGACATGCGTGCTCCTGGTCGGTCGGGGGGCGTCCGTGGGACCGGACGGATCAGGACGGAACGCGGTGCGGCGGGCGGGGACGCCCCGGAACGGGACGCGTTCGAACGGCCGCGCCGACGCTGGGGGCGCACCGGCGATTTGATCACGCTCAGTCATCACCGGCGCGGCGGCGCGCCGATCGCTTCGTCGACGCACTGCCACCCGGGCGGCGGGCATCCGGGGCCCTCCTGCGGCCGGAATCCCGCCGCCGGGGGTACCGAACCCGATCGTTTGGCTGGAATGTGGCATTCCGCTGCCGTTCGATTACCGAACGGGACCATAAATCACATATGACATTGCACAGCGGTCGGAACGCATCCCGGCCGCGCACGCACCGAGTCACTGGGAGTGAACGCACATGATCAAGCCCCTGGCCGCCCTGGCCGGCGCCGCAGCGCTGTCCCTGACCTTCGTGGTTCCCGCGACGGCCGCCACCACGGCCCAGGCCGGCACCACCGCCACCACCTCCACCACGGTCTGCGGCTCCACCGGCCTGCAGGCCGGCCGCAACACCAAGCTGTGCGCCGAGCGCAACGGCGACCAGGTCCGCCTCTACGGCGTGGTGAGCCTGGCCGGTCCGGTCTCCCCGGGCACCCCGTGGCCGCCGAGCCAGCAACTGTTCACCGTCATCACCGGCACCAGCCCGTCCGGCACGCTCTACGGCACCCCGGTCTACAACGCCTCCACCATCACGGTCGGCGACGTCACCGGCACCGTGGCCTGCGACGTCCCCGTCCAGGGCACCTTCTCGGTGGAGTCCTACGGGCTGCCGCCGCACCCGGTCTCGCTCAACGCGGTCGTGCCCTGCTGACACCCCGTCGGCCGGACGGCCCGCCCCCTTCCCCGGGGGCGGGCCGTCCGTCGTTCCGGGGGCGTCCGTCGTTGCGGGACCTACCGCCCCGTGCCGTGCCGGCGCAGGTGGTCGAGGACCTCGGCGTGGTGGCCGCCGACCTGCGGGAGGTCGTCGAGCGGGGCCCAGCGGTGGGCGTCGTGCTCGGTGAGGGTGACGGGCGTGCCGTCGGGGAACTCCCACAGCCCGCCGAACCGGTCCTCCGGGCGGCGGCGCACCATCAGCACCCGGCCCTGCCCGTCCAGCACCACGACCCCGACCAGGAACGCCTCGATGCCCTCGGCGCGCCCCTGCCGGACGAGTTCCTGAAAACGCGTCACGCCGCTCCCCCTCCGTCCGCTGCCTCCCCCGACCCTGGCCAGGCCCGCCGACAGCCCCCGCCCCCGGCCCGCGCCCACCGGAGCACCGGGGGCGCGGGTCGGGGGGCGGCCGGTCAGTTCACGGTGTCCTTGAAGGCGGTGCCGGCCGAGCGCAGGCCGGCGACGTTCGCGGCGACCTGGGCGGGGCTGAGCACCTGGTCCTTGACGAAGTACACGTAGTCGACCTGCTGGTCGTAGGAGCGCGGGGTGCTGGAGGTCTGGCCGTTGAGGTCGATCAGCCAGTGGTTGAAGTCGATGAACTGCGGGGTCTCGGGCAGGTAGGGCTCGCCGTGGGTGGCGACGACCTGGCCGTCGATCCAGTAGGTGACGTTGCTGTTGTCGATGGTGAACTG
The DNA here is from genome assembly GCF_044753345.1 of Kitasatospora sp. NPDC088391. NCBI lineage: Bacteria > Bacillati > Actinomycetota > Actinomycetes > Kitasatosporales > Streptomycetaceae > Kitasatospora > Kitasatospora sp. NPDC088391. The sequence continues at coordinate 66,524 of NZ_JBIVNB010000014.1, read as the reverse complement.
CAGCAGGTGCCAGCCGTCGTAGGACTGGCGCTGCTCGCCGTGGGTGTTGACGGCGTTCCACGGGTCCGGGTTGTAGGTCTCCCAGGTGGTCTCGTACATGATGTCGCTCTGCTCGCCCCAGCCGCCGTTGGGCAGGTACTCGAAGTCCTGCTCGCTGTAGTCAGGGTCCATCGGGGCGTTGAGCGGGGTGAAGGCGAAGAAGGTCTGGTTGACGTGGTCGCCGTCGGGGCCGCTGTTGGGGGCGTCGGCGAACTTGACCCGGGCGGCGTAGGTGCCGTTCTTGAACTTGCGCGCGGTGGTCTGGATCTCGGTCTCCCGGGTGCCGGCGGCCGTGCCGTCGGTGGTGAGCCGCAGGTTGAGCACCTTGCCGCCGCCGACGGTCGGGAAGGTGACGTCGGCCGGGGACCAGGTGGCGCCGGGCACACCGGGGCCGCCCTGGCCGGACTTGACGGTCCAGCCGTGCTGCTGGATCGCCGCGTCCGCGCTGGTGCTGTAGGAGAAGTCGTCGAACAGGACGGGGGCGTTCGGGTCGACCGGCGGGGTCGAGGTCGAGCCGGACGGGGACGGGCTGGGGGAGGAACTCCCGGACGGGGAGGGGTTGTTGCCGGCGGGGGCGGTGCCCCGGACCAGCGCGCCGTCCTCCTGGAGGGTGACCTTCTGCCAGTCGGCGTAGGAGGTCTGGGTGCCGCTGAAGGAGTAGTCGTCGGACTGGGTGAGGGTCTGCCAGTCGGCGCGGTAGAAGCGCAGCTGCATGTCGCCGGTGGACTGGCCGGGGGCGAGCGAGCCGGCGCCCGCGGTGAAGCCGATCTCCAGGTAGCGGTCGGCGGTGGCGGTGGGGTTGGCCAGGGTGCCGAAGGTGCCGGTGATGTTGGCGCAGCCCTTGACGGCCCAGGAGCAGGCGAAGCGGTAGGTGGTCGACGGGCCGTCGGACTTGAAGTAGTAGCGCAGGGTGAGCCGGTTGAGCGCGACGGTGGTGGTGCCGGTGTTGGTGATCTGCAGCCAGGGCTCGGACTGGTCGGCGGTCGCGCCGGTGGCGCTGGTGCGGTACTGGACGCTGAACGCGTCGGCGGCGGAGGCCGGGACGACGGTCAGCGCGGTGACGGCCAGGCCGGCCGCGGTGATCGCGGCGGCGGCGGCGAGGCGGGCGCGCCTGCTGGTGGTGCGGGGTCGTGCGGACACGTGGGTTCCTTCCGTGGGGGGCGGTGCGGAGAACGGTGCCTGTTGTTGCGGGTGGGTGCGGGCCGCGCTCGGGGTGCGGCCCGCACCCGGCCGGGGGGCCGTCAGACGTGTTCGGCGTGGTGGACGCCGAGCGCGGCGAGGCGGGGGCGGTGCGCGGCGAGCGCGGGCAGGAAGTCGCGGGCGTAGTCGCTGGCGGGGTTCCAGGCGCGGTCGGCGATGGCGCACAGGCGGGGGTAGGCGAGGTAGTCGAAGTGTTCGGCGGTGGTGACGAACTCGCTCCACAGCTGGGCCTGGGTGCCGAGGACCCGGGCCCGTTCGTCCTCGGTCCAGTGCGCGGGGGCGGCCAGGTGGGCGTGCGCGGTGGGCAGGTCGACCACGTACTCGGCCTGGCCGAGCGGTTCCCCGGGGCGGTCGGACTGCGGGTAGTCGAGGTAGGTGGCGCGGTGCGGGGCCATCACGATGTCGTGGCCGCGCCGGGCGGCCTCCCGGCCGTGCTCGGCGTCCCGCCAGGGCATCACGGTGAACTCGGCGGGCAGCGTGGCGCCGTCGGCCTCGGCCCAGCAGATCGGGGTGCGGCCGGCGTCCAGCAGGTGCCGGCCGACCTCGCCGAGGAACCAGCCGCGCAGCCGGGCCGGTTCGGCGAGGCCGAGTTCGGCGGCCCGGCGGCGGGCGGCGGGGGCCTGCTCCCACTCGGTGCTGGGGCACTCGTCGCCGCCGAGGTGCACGTACCGGGAGGGGAACAGCTCCATGGTCTCGTCGAGCACGGTGCGGCAGAACGCGAACACCTCCTCGTGCACGCCGAGCACGGTCTCGCACACGCCCCAGTCGGTCCACACGTCGAGCCGGCGTTCGGGGCGGTTGCCGAGGTGGGGGTAGGCGGCGAGCGCGGCCCGGGTGTGGCCGGGCATGTCGATCTCGGGGACGACGGTGACGCCGCGGTCGGCGGCGTAGCGGACCAGGTGCCGCAGTTCGGCCTTGGTGTAGGCGCCGTGGTGCGGGAGGCCGTCGTAGCGGGTGGAGCCGGCGTGGCCGACCATGCTGCTGCGGCGGCCGGCGCCGACCTCGGTGAGGCGGGGGTAGGCGTCGACGGGCAGCCGCCAGCCCTGGTCGTCGGTCAGGTGCAGGTGCAGCACGTTCAGCTTGTGCAGGGCCATCCGGTCGACGGCGGCGAGCAGCCGCTCGGGCGGCTGGAAGTGCCGGGCGGTGTCGATCATGAATCCGCGCCAGGCGTGCCGGGGGCGGTCGGTGATCCGGACGGCGGACAGCGTCCACTCGACGCCGGGGACGGGGCGGTCGGCGAGGGCCTCGGGGGGCAGGAGTTGACGGAGCGTCTGGACGGCGTGCCGCAGGCCGGCGGGCCGGGCGGCCAGCAGGACCACCTGGAACGGGTCGACGGTGAGCCGGTAGCCCTCCTCCCCCAGCGCGCGTTCGGCCGGGTCGAGGGCCAGCACCACGGTGCCGTCCGGGCCGGGGGCCAGCGGCAGGCCGGTCGCGGGGCGCAGCAGGGTGCGCAGCAGGTCGGCGACGGCGGCGGCCTCGCCGTCGGCCCGCACGGTGGTGCGCGCGGTCAGGGTGAACCGTCCGGCGGCGGGGACGAGGTCGACCGGGGTCGGCAGGATCACGGGGTGTTCTTCTTCCGGGTGAGGTGGGGTGGTCGGGAGTGGGACGGGAGTGGGGTGGGCGGGCCGCGGCCCTCGGGGGTGTCAGCCCTTGACGGCGCCGGCGGTCATGCCCGTGGTGACCTTGTTCTGCAGGACCAGGAAGACCAGCAGCACGGGGAGCATGAACAGGCTCGCGGCGGCCATCGTCGCGCCCCAGTCGGTGCCGAAGACGTTGGCGAAGGAGGAGAGCCAGACCGGGAGGGTGCGGGCGTCCTGGTTCTTGATGATGAGCGTGTTGGCGAAGGCGAACTCGTTCCAGGCGGTGATGAAGCCGAACAGCGAGGTGGCGAGCAGGCCGGGGGCGAGCAGCGGGAGGGTGATCCGGCGGAAGGCGGCGGCCCGGGTGCAGCCGTCGACCTGGGCGGCCTCCTCCAGTTCGGCGGGGACGGCGGCCAGGAAGCCGCGCAGGGTGACGATGGTGAAGGGGAGGGTGGTCATGAAGTAGACCAGGGTGAGCATGCCGAGGCTGTCCAGCATGTCGGTGTCGCGGGCGATCACGTACATCGGGATCAGCAGGGCCTCCCAGGGCGCCATCTGGGCGGTGAACACCAGCAGCAGGAAGGCCCGGCGCCCGCGCCAGCGGAGCCGGCCGACGGCGTACGCGGCGAGCAGCGCGACGAGCAGGGAGAGCAGGACGGCGCCGAGGGTGACCAGCAGGCTGTTGCGCCAGTAGCCGGCGAAGCCGGGGGCGTGCACGGCGGTGGCGAAGTGGTCGAGGGTGGGGTGCAGCGGGAGGAGGGCGGGGGTCTCGGCCTGGATCTCGGCGGTGGGCTTGAAGGCGGTGACGACCATCCAGTAGACGGGGAACGCGGCGGTGGCGAGGACGGCGAGCGCGGCCAGGTGGAGCGGCAGGCGGCGCAGCCGGCGGGGCGTCAGGAGGCCGGTGGCGGTGCGGGGGTTCATGCCTCGGCCCCTTCCTGGCGGTGCATCCGCCGCAGGGTGCTGACGAGGGCGGCGAGCAGGATCAGCACGGTGAGGGTGGAGGCGGCGGAGCCGAGGTCGTACTTGTGCAGGTTCTGGGCGATCTGGAAGGCGTAGACGGGCAGCGTGGTGGTGGCGCCGTCGGGGCCGCCCTGGCTGACCACCCAGATCTGGGCGAAGCACTTGAAGGTCCAGATCACTTCGAGCGAGGTGACCAGGGCGAACAGCGGGCGCAGCACGGGAACGGTGACCGTCCGGAAGGTCTGCCGGGCGTTCGCGCCGTCGATCCGGGCGGATTCGTAGAGTTCGGCGGGGATGGTGGTCAGGCCCCCGTAGAGGGTGAGCGCGGCGAACGGGACGGACTGCCAGACCACCAGCAGCACCAGGACGGTGAAGGTGGCGGCGGGGTGCGCGAACCAGGCGTAGTCGCGGTAGCCGTGCAGCCCCAACTGGTCAAGTGCCCAGTTGACCACTCCGAACCGGGACTGGAACAGCCACTGGAACACGGTGGTGGCGGCGATCACGGGGGTGGCCCAGACCAGCACCAGGGCGCTCATCACGGCCAGCCGCATCCGCTTCCCGAGCCGGACCAGCATCAGCGCGACCAGGGTGCCGAGGCCGGTGATCAGGACGGTGTTGAGCGCGGTCCAGCCGGCGGTGCGGGCGGTGACGGTCCAGAACCTGGGGTCGGTGAGCAGTTCGGCGTAGTTGTCGAGGCCGACGAACGGGGCGCCGCCGCGGATGAGTTCGGCCATCCGGAAGTGCTGGACGGAGATCACCAGGTTGCGGACGAACGGGTAGAGCAGCAGGTACGCCGCGCCCACCAGGGTCGGGGCGATGAGCAGGTACGGCCGGAGCCGGGTGCGGAGCGGCGGGGCGGGGGCGGGGGTGGGCACGGCGGGGTGTACTCCTGTCGGGGCCGGTGCGGGGGCGGGGCGGGGCCGCGTCAGTTGCCGCTGAGCGCCTTGGTGACGGCCGCGTCGGCGCTCCGGCCGGCGGTGGCCGGGTCGGTGCCGGTGAGCACCCGGGTCATGTACTGCTTGATCGGGTTGTCGGCCTCGACGGCGGCCCAGTTCGGCGAGTTGGGGGTGGCGTGGCCGTTGACGGCGCCGGCGGCCATCGCGGCGGCCCCCTCGTTGCCGGCCAGCGCGGGGGCGAGGGTGGTCCGGTTGGGGACGTAGCTCATCTCCTTGGCCATCTCGGTCTGCCACTTGTCGCCGCCGAGCGCCTTGACCACTTCGTAGGCGGCCTGCTGGTGCCGGGAGGACTCGGGGACGATCAGGTCCGAGCCGCCGGTGAAGACCGCGCCGGGCTTGTCGGCGCTCTTGCCGGGGATCGGGAAGAAGCCCAGCTTGTCCTTCAGCTCCGGGTTGGCCTTGAGGATCGCGCCGGCCCCGCCGGGGGTGGAGATCAGCTGCGCGGTGCGACCCTGGGCGAACACCTCGGCCTGCGGCGGCTTGGCCTCGTCGGCGTCCTTCGGGCCCTTCCCGAGCGCCTGGAGCCGCTGGTAGAAGCCGATGCCGGCCTGCGCCTGCGGGGTCTCCAGGGTGCCCTTCCACGTGCCGTCGGCGCCCTTGACGGCGAGGTCGCCGCCCTCGTCCCAGACGAAGCCGGCCAGCACGTACCAGGTCTGGCCGGCCAGGTAGATCCCCTCGGTGCCGCCGGTGTTGAGCTTCTCGGTGTCGGCGATCCACTCCTCGCGGGTCTTGGGCGGGGTGGTGATGCCGGCCTGGGCGAACAGGTCCTTGCGGTAGATCACCACGCGGTTGGCGGCGTACCAGGGGATGCCGTACTGCTTGCCGTCGACCTTCCCGGGGTCGGCGAGGCCGGGGATCCAGTGCGCGCCGTCGAGTTCGGCGGCCTTGTCGCTCAGGTCGTGCACGCCGCCGCTGGCCGCGTACTGGGCGACCTGGGTGTTGCCGACCTCGATCACGTCGGGCGCGTCCTTGCTGGCCAGCGCGCTGGTCACCTTCTGGCCGATGCCCTCCCACTCCTGGATCTGGACGTCCAGGGTGGTACCGGGGTGGCCGGCCTCGAAGTCGGCCTCGAACCGCTGCAGGAAGCCGTCGCTGACGCTGTCCTTCATGATCCAGACCGTCAGCTTCGCCGGTCCGGCCGCGTCCTGGGCCACCGGGCCGGAGGAGCAGGCGGCCAGGGTGGCCGCGCCGAGCACGAGCGCGAGCGCGGGGCGCAGGGTGGACAGGAGCGCGGGGGGTCTCACGTGGTGCCGCCTTGGGGGGAGTGGGGGTGCGGTGGAGGAGCCGACTGTTTACCAGTTGAGTGAACTGGTCCGGTCGGTGGTAAGAGAAGGTGGCACAGCCGGACCACCCCGTCAAGGCCGCCCACTCTCCTCCGCATACGCTCCCACCTGCGGAAAGATCCATTCCGTCGAGGCGTTCGGCGGCCGTCCGGCCACTGGTAACACCGGCGAACTGGTCTGGTATGGTCTGACCAGTAGGCGGCGAAGGGGTGAGCGATGGAGTCCGGGACGTCCGGCGGTACGGGCCTGAAGCGGGATCAGGTCCGGGAGTACCTGCGCGAGTTGGCCGAGTCGCTGACGCCCGGCGACCCGATCCCGTCCGAGCGGGCGCTCTGCGCCCGGCTCGGCGTCTCCCGTCCGACGCTGCGGGCCGGGGTGGACGAGCTGGTCGGCGCGGGGCTGCTGGTGCGCGAGCACGGGCGCGGCATGTTCGTCGCCCCCGCCAAGATCGTCCAGGAGCTGGCCCCGGCCGGTGGCGGCGATCCGGCGTTCACCGTCCCGCGCGCGGCGGGCAGTTGGACCAGCCGGGTGCTGGAGTTCACCCCGCTGCCGGCCGGGGCCGCGATCGGCCGCAAGCTGCGGCTCTCCCCCGCCGCCGGCATCCTGCACGTCGCCCTGCTCCGGCTGGTCGACGGCGAGCCGATGGCGATCGAGCACCTGCACGTCCCGGCGGAGGTCGTCCCCGGCCTCTCCCCCGCGGACCTGGAGAGCGGCGACTTCTACGAGTTGCTGGCCGCGCACGGGGTCCGGGTCCACGAGGCCGTCCAGGCCATCGAGCCGACGGTGGTCTCCGACCGCGAGGCCCGGGTGCTGGCCGTGCCGCCGCTCTCCCCCGCGCTGCGCTTCGAGCGGCTGACCACCGACGACGCCGGCCGCCCGGTCGAGTACGTGCACTCGCTCTACCGGGGCGACCGCTACCGGATCGTCTCCCGGATCTCGCTCGCCGACCCGTCCCCCACCGCCCCCGAGGGCCCGCGCCACCACCCCGGCATCCCCCCGGGCGACCTGACCACCCGCACCACCGTCACCACCGGCGACATCCAGCCGGTGCTCTGAGCCCCCGCCGGAGCGGTCAGGCCCCGGGCCCGATCGCGCGCGGGGCGTGGCGGCGGCGCGTCCGCTCGTGGTCGCCGATCAGCCGCTCCAGCGCGGGCCGCCCGGGAGCAGTGGGGGCGGAGCAGCGAGGACGTCGTGCCCCCGCAGTCTGCCGGCCCGGGGCCGCCCCGGCCGGGGTTCAGCGCGGGCCGGGCTCCGGGGCGGGCGGGAGGGTCGCGCCGACGGCGTAGAGGACCTCGCGGAGGCCGGGGAGGGTGGCGTCCTCGCCGTGGCGCCAGACCAGGCGGAGTCGGAGCGGGGCGGGCGGGTCGGCGAGGTGGAGGCGGGCGAGGGTGCCGGCGGCGAGCCGGTCGTGGACGGTGAACTCGGGCAGCAGGGCGACGCCGAGGCCGCGTTCGACGCAGGCGCGGGTGACGGCGGGGCCGCCGGTGCGCAGGCGTTCGAGGTGCGGGCCGAAGTGGCGGTGGCCGGCCAGGGTGAAGGAGCAGGCGGGGTCGCCGACCAGCAGGCGGGCGGGGCGGAGGTCGGCGGGGCGCAGCCCGGTGGTGCCGCGGTGGGGGTGGTCGGGGGCGGCGACCAGGGCGAGCGGGACGTCCTGGAGGTCGAGGTGGTCGAGGGCTGCGGGCGGGACGGGGAAGCCGAGTTCGCCGAGCGGTCCGGCGGTGTCGAGCAGCAGGACGGCGTCGAGGGTGCCGTCGGCGAGGGCGGCGAGCAGCGCGTCGCGGACCTGTCCGGTGTGCACCTCGGTCTGCAACCGCGGCCGCCGTTCGGCGAGTTCGGCGAGCAGGGCGGGGAGGTGGACGGCGCCCAGGGTCTCCAGGGCACCGAGCCGGACCAGGGGGTGGGCGGCGGTGGTCTCGCGCCGGGCCCGTTCGGCCTGTTCGCGCAGCCGGGCGGCCCAGGGCAGCAGGCGCCGTCCGGCGGGGGTGAGGGTCATGCCGCGCGGGTGGCGGTCGAACAGGGCGGTGCCGAGGGAGGTTTCGAGGGCGCGGACCTGTTCGGAGACCGAGGAGGGGGCCAGGCCGAGCGCACCGGCGGCCTCGGTGACGGTGCGGTGCGCGACGACCGCTTCGAAGGTCCGCAACTGCCGCAGCTCCATGGCCCGTTCCCTTTCCGGTGGGGCTGCCCAGGATACGCGTTCGGTTCTTCCGAACGCCGCGTTCGCCGCCGCCGGTGGATCAAGGTACGCCGCCGTCGGCAGGGTTGGGCTCGCATCGACGTCGAACTCCGCCAGGGGGAATGCCCAGTGTCCGGTACCGCCACTGCCGTCGCCGCTCCGCCGGGCGGGCGGGTCCGCGCCCGGAACCGGGTGCTGCTGGGGCTCGCGCTGTCCTATTTCGCGGTGCTGCTGGACACCACGGTGCTGGCGGTCGCGGAGCCCGATCTGGCCCGGGAGCCGGGGAGTTCGACGGCGGCGCTGCAGTGGGTGGTGTCGGCGTACCTGGTGGCGTTCGGGGCGGCGCTGCCGGCGGCGGGCGCGGCGGCGGACCGGTTCGGCGCGGACCGGCTGTTCCGGCTGGGCGCGGCGGCGTTCGGCGCGGTCTCGCTGGGGTGTGCGCTGGCGCCGGGGCTGTGGTCGCTGGTGGGGTTGCGGGCGCTGCTGGGGGTGGCGGCGGCGCTGTCGGTGCCGGCGGGGACGGCGCTGCTGGGGGTGCTGTTCCCGGCGGCGGCGGAGCGGGCCCGGGCGGTGTCGGTGTGGGCGGGGGTGAGCGGCGCCGCGATGGCCTGCGGGCCGGTGGTGGGCGGTGTGCTGGTGGGCCGGTTCGGCTGGCGGTCGGTGTTCTGGCTGAACCTGCCGCTGACCGTGCTGGTGCTGGTGCTGACGGCGGCCGGGGCGCTGACGGCGTCCGGGGTGCCGCGGGCGCCGCGTCGCGGGCGGCGGACGGACTGGTGGGCGCAGGGCGCGCTGGCGGCGGCGCTGGCGCTGCTGACGGACGCGCTGATCGCGGCGGGCGCGGGCGCGGGGGTGCGCGCGGCGCTGTCGGGGGCGGGCGCGCTGCTGGCGGGCGGCGGTTTCGCGCGCCGGGAGTTCCGGGAGCGGCGGGGTGGCGGCGGCGGGGGCGACGGGCCCGGGGAGTTGGCGCGGACGGTGCTGGCGCCGGGGATGCGGACGGCGCTGGCGGCGGGTGCGGCGGTGGGGTTCACGCTGCTGGGGGTGCTGTTCGTGCTGCCGCTGCTGTTCGTCCGGGTGTGGTCCTGGTCGGCGGCGGGCGCGGGGGCGGCGTTCCTGCCGATGACGCTGTCGCCGGCCTGCGTGCCGCTGCTGCTGACGGGTCGTCTGGTGGCGCGGCTGGGGCCGTGGCGTCCGGTGGCGGCGGGGCTGGTGCTGTTGGCGGCGGGGTGTGCGGGGGCGGCGGCCGCGGTGGGCGGCGGGGCGGCGTACCCGGTGCTGGCGGTGGCGCTGGGGGCGGTGGGGTTCGGGGTGGCGCTGGCGCTGCCGGCCCTGGTGGCGGCGGTGGTCGGGGCGGCTCCGGCGGGGTCGGCGGGGGCGGCGGGCGGTCTGCTGAACGCGGTCCGGCAGGTGGGGTCGTCGCTGGGGGTGGCGGTGCTGGGCGCGGCGATGGCGCCGCCGGACCGGGCGGGTGCGGCGCTGGCGCTGCTGCTGCCGGTGCCGGTGTGCGCGGGGGCGGCGGTGCTGGTCCGGCGGCGGCTGCGGGCGGGCTGATCCCGGGCCCGGACCGGCGGGAACGCCATCCTCTCGATATCAAGCATCTTGATATCAAGACATTTCTGCGGCAGAGTGCTCCCGTACACGGACGGACGGGTCGGAACGGGGAGCACCATGCACGGCAGCGGGGACGGGGACGAGGGCGGGCGGCGGACGGGGCTGCTGGCCCAGCTGCGGCGGCCGCCCGGCGGCCGGGCGGGGCGGATCATGCTGGTCTCCCTGTTCACCGACCGGACGGGCTCGGGCGTCTGGGCGGCGGCCTGCGTGCTGTACTTCACCGAGGTCGGCCACCTGACGGCGGGCCGGGTCGGGCTGCTGCTGGGCGCGGCCTCGGTCGCCGGGATCGCCGGGTCGCCGCTCGCGGGGCGGCTGGCCGCCTCGTTCGGGGTGCGGCCGGTGCTGATCGGCTGCCACCTGGCGCGGGTGGCGGCGCTGGTGGCCGTGCTGTTCTGCGACTCCTTCGCGCCGCTGCTGCTCGCGGTCGCGGTGAACGCGCTGGGCGACCGGGCGGCCCGGGCGATGGAGATGCTGTTCGCCACCGAGGTCGCGGGCGAGCGGCGCTCGGTCTACCGGGCGCTGTCCCGCACCGCGATGAACGCGGGCTACGCGGCGGGCGCCGGCCTGGCCGCGCTCGGCCTGGCGGTCGGCACCCCGACCGCGTACCGGGTGCTGCTGCTGGCCGACGTGGCCTCCTTCCTGGTCTCCACCGCGCTGGTCGCGGCGATCCGCGAGCCGCACCGGGACGGCCGGGCGCCCGCGGGCGGCGACCGGCCCGCGGCGGCGGACGCGGCGGACGGCCCCCGGCCCTCCCCGTGGCGGGACGGCGGCTACCTGCGCTTCGTCGTGCTGGACTGCGCGCTGACGATCGACGACGCGATCCTCAACGTCGGCCTGCCGCTGTGGCTGATCCACGCGACCGGCGCGCCGCACGCCCTGGTCCCGGCCTTCCTGGCGATCAACACGGTGCTGGTGGTGGTCAGCCAGCTCCGGGTCACGACCCTGGTCCGGACGCCCCGTCAGGCGGTGCGTGCCGTCCCGCTGTACGGGTTCGCGGTGCTCGGCGCCTGCGCGGCGATGGCCGCGGCCGCGCCGGCCGGGCCGCTCGGCGCCTCGCTGCTCCTGCTGCTGGCGGCCGTCCTGGTGACCTTCGCCGAGCTGCTGCGCTCGGTGGTGTCCTGGGAGCTGTCGGTCGCGCTCGCCCCGGAGCGGGCCCGGGCCGAGTACCTGGGCGTGGCGGGGATGGCGCAGTCCACCGAGAAGGCGGCGGGCCCGCTGCTGCTGACCGGCGCGGTGCTGGCCGCCGGCCCGGCGGGCTGGCTCGCCCTGGGCGCGGCGACCACGGCGGTGGCCTACCTGCAGCGCCGCTCGGCCGCCGCCCGGCTGGCGGCGCAGGCCGCGCCCGCGGCCGACGCGGGCGCGGGCGCCGACGCGGGCGCGGGCGCGGTGCTCAGCCGCTGAGTTCGGCGGCCGTCCGGACGACGGTGCCGAACAGGTCCCCGACGGTGGTCAGCGCCGCTTCGTGCAGCGCGGCCGCCGGTACGGTCGTCCCGTCGGGGCCGGGCAGCGCGCGGGTGGCGCAGCCCTCGGCGACCACCGTCGGGCGGTAGCCCTCCCGGAAGGCGCCCTGGGCGGTGAACTGCACGCACATGTGGGTCATGAACCCGGCGATCACCAGGTCGGGGCGGTCCGGTCCGGCCCCGGCCGCCGCCAGCGCCTCCGCCAGCGCGGTGCGGTGGAAGGCGTCCGGGAACTCCTTGACCACCACCGGCTCGCCCGCCGCCGGGGCCACCGGGTCGGCGATCGCCCCGATCGAGGTCCGGATGTCGTAGGGGGTGCCGGGGCCGCCGTCGTTCACCACGTGCACCACCGGGGTGCCGGCGGCGCGGGCCGCCGCGAGCAGCCGGGCCCCGGCGGCGAGCGCCTCCTCGGCGCCCGCCAGGGCCATCACGCCCTCGCGGTAGGTGTTCTGGTAGTCGATCAGGACCAGGGTGGCGTCGGCCAGCCGGGGCGGGGTGTCGTCCAGGCCGATCACCCGGCGCAGGGTGGCGGACGCTTCGGTCGTGCTCATGACAGTTCTCTCCTCGTGGTACAGGGGGGGTGTCGTTCCCGACCGTGGGTCGGAAGTCCTCGGGCGCCGGGGACGCTCAGGCGTCGGCGGTGCGGAAGCGGCGGCGGTACGCGGCGGGCGTGGTGCCCAGGCGGCGGCGCAGCGCGCGGTGCAGGGTCTCGACGGAGCCGAGGCCGCTGGCGGCGGCGACCCGGTCGAGCGGCTGGTCGGTGCCCTCCAGCAGGCGGCGGGCGGCCTCGACCCGGGCGGCCTCGACGTAGGCGGCGGGGGTGTCGCCGGTCTCCTGGCGGAACACCCGGGCGAAGTGGCGTTCGCTCAGGCACATCCGTTCGGCGAGCGCGGCGGCGGACAGGTCGGCGTCCAGGTGCTCGGCGACGTACAGGCGCAGTGCGTCGATGTCGCGGCGGGCGGTGGGCGGGCTGCTGAGCGGCACCGAGAACTGGCTCTGCCCGCCCTGCCGCTTGAGGTACATCACCAGCTGCCGGGCGACCGCGAGCGCCAGGTCCTCGCCGTGGTCCTCGGCCACCAGGGCGAGCGCCAGGTCCATGCAGGCGCTGATGCCGGCGCCGGTCCAGATCCGGCCGGACCGGACGAAGATCGGGTCGGGGTCGACGGTCACCGCGGGGTGGTCGGCGGCGAGCTGCGCGGCGGTGGACCAGTGCGTGGTGGCCGTCCGCCCGTCCAGCAGCCCGGCGGCGGCCAGCAGGTGCGCGCCCACGCAGACGGACGCCACCCGGCGGGCCCGCGGCGCGGCCGCGCGGACCCAGTCGACCACCTCGGCGTCGATCCGCGCCCGCGGCCCGTCCGGGCCGGGCTCCACCGCCCCGGGCACCAGCAGGGTGTCCAGCGGGCCCCGGACCTGGCGGAACGTCAGGTCGGCGAGCAGCCGCACCCCGGCCGAGGTGCGCACCGCCCCTTCGGCCGGTGCGGCCAGCTCCACCCGGTACCCGGCCCGGCCGCCGCTCTCGCGGTTCGCCAGCGCGAACACCTCGGCCGGCCCGGTCACGTCGAGCAGGTCGACGTCCGGGAAGACCGCGATCACCATCCGTCGCTCCGTCTCCATGCCCCCATCCTCGGCCGCGCCCGGTGCTGTCCGCAATGACGACGATCTGTCACATCCGGACGCGCCGGACGCGTGCGTTCAGTCCTCCGCCAGGGCGGTCCAGACCCCGCGCGGGTGCTCGGCGGGGGTCAGCCACAACTGCGGCTGGGCGTCCCGGCAGCCCGCATCGGCGTCCGGGTCCCCGGGGTAGTGGCCGCGGTGGTCGGGCCACACCACCTGCAGGACGGGGAACGGCGGGCGGCGGTGGAAGCCGATCGCCTGGCCGAAGAACGCCCGGTACCAGCGCAGGTCGGCCGTCCGCAGCAGCACCGGCCGGTCCGTCAGCAGCCCGTGCTGCTCCCGGCCCGCCGCGAGTTCCCCGTCCTCGCCGGCCCGGTCCCCGAGCGCGTTGAGCACCGTGTGCATCGCGTGGACGTCGGACAGCCCGAACATCGCCAGTTCGGGAACCCGGTGGGTGTGCCACAGCCCGACTGTGTACGCGAACCCCGGCCCCTCCTCGTCGGCGGGCACCATCACCACGCCCCAGCCGCGCCCCCGGACCTGCTCGACCGCCCAGCGCTCGGACCGGCCGGCCTCGGCCCGGTCCCCGTAGTCGTGGCAGAGGACGCACCGGCAGGCGGGCTGATCACTGGTCATGCCCCGTACGGTACCGGCGGTCCGTTGTCGGTCGGGTCCGCGACAATGCCGGGATGGACGACGAACTCCCCACCATCGCCGCGTACTGGGACGCCGCCGCGCCCGCCTTCGACCGGGAGCCCGACCACGGCCTGGGCGACGGGCGGACCGCCGCGGCCTGGGAGCGGCGGCTGGCCGCCTGGGTGCCGGACGGGCCCTCGGACGTGCTGGACGTCGGCTGCGGGACGGGGTCGCTGTCCCTGCTGCTGGCCCGGCGCGGCCACCGGGTGACGGGCGTCGACCTGGCCCCGCGGATGCTCGAACTGGCCGCCGCGAAGCTCGCCGCGGCGGGGCTGCCCGCCCGCTTCCTGCTCGGCGACGCCGCCGTCCCGCCCACCGGCCCGGACGGCTTCGACGTGCTGCTCTGCCGCCACCTGCTGTGGACGCTGCCCGACCCCGGGGCGGCCCTGCGGGAGTGGACGGCCCGGCTGCGGCCCGGCGGCGTCCTGGTCCTGGTCGAGGGCCGCTGGCGCGAGTCGGCGTCCCCGGCGGACGCGCCCTACGCCGCGGGCGCCGACCGCCTGCCGTGGAGCGGCGGCGTCGGCGCCGCGACCCTGACGGCGGCGCTCCGCCCGCTGGTCGCCGACCTCCGGGTCGAGCCCCTGGACGACGACCCGGACCTGTGGGGCCGCCCGGTCGACGACGAGCGCTACGCCGTCCTCGCCCGGGTCTGAGCCCGCGTCAGTTCCCCGGCCGCCCGGCCGACGCCGCGTCAGTTCCCCGGCCGCCCGGCCGACGCCGCGTCAGTTCCCCGGCCGCCCGGCGGCGGCAGCGGCGTCGATCTCGGCGATCAGCTCCTCGACCCGGGCCCTGATCGCGTCGCGGATCGGGCGGACCGCCTCGACGCCCCGGCCGGCCGGGTCGTCGAGCGGCCAGTCGCGGTAGTGCTTGCCGGGGAAGTAGGGGCAGGCGTCGCCGCAGCCCATGGTGATCACGTAGTCGGAGGACCGGACGGCCTCGGGGGTGAGGATCTTCGGCCGCTGCCCGGAGAGGTCGATGCCGACCTCGGCCATCGCGGCGACGGCGGCCGGGTTGACCTCGCGGCCGGGCGCGGACCCGGCGGAGCGCACCTCGACGCGGCCCCCGGCGAGGTGCGCGAGGAAGGCGGCGGCCATCTGGGAGCGGCCCGCGTTGTGGACGCAGACGAAGAGCACGGAGGCGGGCGGCGGGACGGTCATCGGCGGTCCTTTGTTCGGTCGGGCGCGCGATAACGTATCATCCCACGGTGATGTCAGCCGATGATGATGTGTGGAAGGTCCTGGCCGATCCGCTGCGGATGCGGATCGTCCGACTGCTGTCCCGCGAGGCGCTCTGCACCACGCACCTGGTCGCCGAGACCGGGGCCCGGCAGACCAACCTGTCGAACCATCTGAAGGCCCTGCGCGACGCGGGGTTGGTCGACACCGAGCCGTGCGGGCGCTTCACCTACTACTCGCTGCGCCCCGCGGCGATCGAGGCGCTGGCCGCCGAACTCGCCGACCTGGCCGCCGCCGCCCGCGACTCGGCGGGCCGCAAGCGCTCCTGCTGAGCCCCGTCCGTCCCACTACCGCCCCGGAGTGCCCGCGTTGACCACGACCGACCGGACCGAAGCCGCTACCGCTACCGCCGCGATACCCCTGGCCCGGCGGGCGGCCGCCGAGCTGTTCGGCACGGCGGCGCTGGTCACCGTCGTCGTGGGCTCCGGCATCCAGGCCACTGCCCTCACCGGGGACGTCGGGCTGCAACTGCTGGCGAACTCGCTCGCCACCGTGTTCGGCCTGGGCGTGCTGATCCTGCTGCTGGGCCCGGTCTCCGGCGCGCACTTCAACCCCGTCGTCACCCTCGCCGCCTGGTGGGCCGAGCGCGCCGACCCCGAGCGGCCGGGGGTGCGCCAGGTCGCTGCCTACCTCCCGGCGCAGTTCGCCGGGGCGGTCGCGGGCTCGGTGCTGGCCGACGCGATGTTCGGCCGGGCGCTGGTGCGGTGGTCGACCCACGACCGGTCCGCCGGACACCTGCTGCTCGGCGAGGCGGTCGCCACCGCCGGCCTGGTCCTGCTGGTCCTCGGCCTGGCCCGGAACGGCCTGCTGCGGCACGCCCCGGTCGCGGTCGCCTGCTACATCGGCGCCGCGTACTGGTTCACCTCCTCCACCTCCTTCGCCAACCCGGCGGTCTCCGTGGGCCGCGCCTTCACCGACACCTTCGCGGGCATCGCCCCCGCCTCCCTGCCGGGCTTCGTCGCCGCGCAGCTCGCCGGCGGCACCCTCGGCCTCGCCCTGGTCGCGCTGCTCCTCCCCCGCCGGGGCGCCGTCGGCTGACCGGGCGGGTTCAGCCGACCAGCGGGCTGCGGCGTTCGATCAGGAGGGTGTCGCGCCACACCCCGCGCAGGCGGGCGACGCGTTCACGGGTGCCGACGGTCCGGAAACCGGCCCGGGCGTGCAGGGCGAGGCTGGCGGTGTTCTCCGGGAAGACCGAGGACTGGACGGTCCAGATCCCGGCCCGCTCGGTGGAGTCGACCAGCGCGGCCAGCAGCGCGCCCGCCACGCCCCGGCCCCGGTGGCCGGGGTGGACGTAGACGGAGTGCTCGACCACCCCGGCGTACGCGGGCCGGGCGGAGACCGCGCCCACCGCGGCCCAGCCGAGCACCTCCCCGGCCGGGCCGAGCGCGACGTGCCGGTGCGCGGGCAGCCGGGCGGCGTCGAAGACCTCCCAGGACGGGGCCTCGGTCTCGAAGGTGGCGTTGCCCTCCTCGATCCCGGCCCGGTAGATCGCGAGCACCTGTGCGGCGTGCTCGGGCCGCATCGGCGCGAGCGGGGGAAGTGCGGCGGGCACGGAGGGTCCTCCGGAGGGGCTTCGGGTCAGCGGTCGAGGTCGAGCAGTCGGGCCAGGCCCGCGAGGGCGGCCGGTTCGACCCGGTAGTACACCCAGGTGCCACGGCGTTCGGAGCTCAGCAGTCCGGCCTCGCGGAGCTTCTTCAGGTGGTGCGAGACGGTGGGCTGGGAGACGCCGACGTCCTGGATGTCGCAGACGCACGCCTCGCCGCCCGGGTGCGAGGCGACCTTGGAGAACAGCCGCAGCCGCACCGGGTCGCCGAGCGCCTTGAACATCGCGGCCGTCCGCGCCGCGTCCGCCTCGGACAGCTCCGCCGAGGCCAGCGGCGGGCAGCACGGCGCGGCCTCCGGTTCGACCGGCGGCAGCCCGACCCTCGAATTCGACATGCGTCTATGTTGACATCCGTCGAATCCCGGTGGCAAGGTCGGACTCGACAGCACATCGACATTCGTCGAATCAAGCGGGTCGGCGGCCCTCGCCGTCCGGCCCACCGCGAAGGGGAGAGCACCGCCATGACCTCCGGCACCGCCGACCTGCCCGTCCTGGTGATCGGCGCCGGCCCGATCGGCCTGGCCGCCGCCGCCCGCCTGCTGGAGCACGGCCTCGAACCGCTGGTCCTCGAAGCCGGTCCGACGGCCGCCACCGCCGTCCGCGCCTGGTCGCACGTCCGGCTGTTCTCGCCCTGGGCCGAACTGGTCGACCCCGCCGCCGAGAAGCTGCTGACCCCCACCGGCTGGACCCGCCCCGACCCCACCGCCTACCCGACCGGCGGCGACTGGGCCGAGCGGTACCTCCAGCCGCTCGCGGACATCCTCGGCGCCCGCGTCCGCTACAGCTCCCGGGTCACCGGCGTGGCCCGCGCCGGACGCGACCGCATCGTCGACGCCGACCGCGAGCAGCAGCCCTTCACCGTCCACGTCGAGCACCCGGACGGCCGCGAGGAGCGCCTGTCCGCGCGCGCCGTGGTCGACGCCTCCGGTACCTGGGCCACCCCGAACCCGCTCGGCGCGAACGGCCTGCCCGCCCTCGGCGAGCGCGCCGCCGCCGACCGGATCTCCTACCGCGTCCCCGACCTGCGCGACCCCGCCGTCCGCGCCAGGTACGCCGGCAGGCGCACCGCAGTCGTCGGCACCGGCGCCTCCGCGTTCACCGCCCTCGCCGCCCTCGCCGACCTGGCGGAGCAGGAGCCCGGAACCCACGCGGTGTGGGTGCTGCGCCGCGGCCTGACCGGCTCCACCTACGGCGGCGGCAGCGCCGACCAGCTCCCCGCCCGGGGCGCGCTCGGCCTCGCCGCCAAGGCCGCCGTGGACGGTGGCCACGCCGACGCGCTGACCGGCTTCCGCACCGCCGCCGTCGAACAGGACGGCGAACGCCTGACCCTGGTCGCCGAGGACGGCACCCGTGCCGAGGGCCTGGACGAGGTCGTCGTCCTGACCGGCCTGCGCCCCGACCTGTCCTTCCTCACCGAACTGCGCCTCGGCCTCGACGACCGCCTCCAGGCCCCCGTGGCGCTCGCCCCGCTGATCGACCCCAACCAGCACTCCTGCGGCACCGTCTACCCGCACGGGGCAAGGGAGTTGGCGCACCCCGAGCGGGACGTCCACCTGGTCGGCATGAAGTCCTACGGCCGCGCCCCGACCTTCCTCGCCCTCACCGGCTACGAGCAGGTCCGCTCGGTCGCCGCCGCGCTGGCCGGCGACCACGAGGCCGCCGCCCGGGTCGAGCTCACCCTCCCCGAGACCGGCGTGTGCGGCGGCTCCGGCCGCTACGACGAACCCGCCGAGGACCAGAGTGGCGGCTGCTGCGGCGCCCCGGCCCTGCTCACCCTCGGCACCGCCCCGGGGGCCGTGACGGGTGGTCAGCGGGCGTAGTCGACCTCGGGGAAGTCGGGCGAGGGGCCGTCGAGCAGGTGTCCCCGGCCGCGCAGGTGGAGGTCGAAGAAGGCACGGGGGTGGGCGCGTTGGAACGCCTGGGTCCGCTGCGTGGGGATCGTTCCGACCTCGTCCTCCAGGTCGGACGGCGACATGCCCAGCAGCGGGGCGAGCAGCGGCAGGATCAGCGCGTCGTCGCCGAAGGACTGGTGGGCGGCTCCCCGCAGGGTCAGGTGCAGGCGCCAGCCGCGCAGGTGCGACCAGAAGGTGCGCAGGGCGGGGTTGTTCTCCATGCCGCCCTTGCCCGGGGTGTCCACGACCAGGAACGGGCGGTCGAGTCCGGCGTCGACCACCGGGCCCGCCGCGCCGCCGTCCAGGCTCGCCCCCGCCGTGATCCGCCCGTCGACGAGCATCGTCGCGGCGGTGGTGGCGCCGCCCAGGGAGTGGCCGAGCATGCCGACGCGCCCCAGGTCGAGCGCCCCCCGCAGGCCGGCGGGGATCGGGGTGCGGCAGACGCCGGGGCGGCCGCCCGCGCGGAGGACGGCGAGCCGGTCCAGGACGAAGCGGATGTCGGCGGTGCGGACCGTGAGGGCCGCGGCGTAGTCGTCGATCCCGCCGGGCGGGCCCGTCTCGACCCGTCCGCCGGGGAAGGCGACCGCCGCCGCGTCGTGGGTGTGGTCGACGGTGACCACCACGAAGCCGTGGCTCGCCAGGTCCTCGGCGATGCCGGTGCCGAACGAGCGCGACGCGTCGGCGCCGGGCGAGTGGAGCACGACGGGCAGCGGGCCCGGCGGGCCGCCGACGGGGGCGCCCTCGTGGCCGTGGGTGTCCCCCAGCCGCACCCGGCCGGGCGGCAGCCCGAGCCGTTCCAGGTAGCGGTCGGCCGCCGCCGGGGGCATCCAGGGGGCGGTGGGGCGGGGCGGGCGGGCGCGGGCGGGGTACCAGATGCTGATCATCAGTTCGCGGTGGGGGCGGGCGGGCGTCCAGGGGTCCGGCCGCGCGGTGTCGACCAGGTGCAGCGCGACCGTCCCGATCGGGTACGGCCCGTTCGGGGCGGGCAGTTGGAACCGCACGGGTTCCTCCTGCCCCGCCTCCGCGGCGGTGGGAACGGCGGCGGGGACGGCGGTGGCGGGGACGGCGGTGGGGAGCGCGAGGGCGGCGGCGAGTCCGGCGCCCGAGGACAGCAGTGTTCTCCGGTTCATGCGTTCCACTGTTCCGTCCGGCGGGGACGGCGGCTTCGCCCCCGGGAAGGAACCCGGGGTCAGCCCAGGAGGGTAGGGCGGGCATCGGCCGCGCGGATGACTCGGCCCGGAGGATGACGTCCTCCGGGCTGACCGGCCCCGGGCCCCCGCCCGGCTAGCGTGGTCGGCATGGGCGACGGGGAGTCTCGGCCGCTGGTGGCGGGGCGGCTGCGGGACGGGCAGTGGCACGGCGTGGACGCGGCCGCGGCCGTGCTCCTCGCGGCGGCGTTCGGCGCGAGCGGGACGCTGAGCGGCGGTTGGGGCGCGGGGGCGGTGGCGGCGGCGGTCTGCCTGCCGGTCGCGGTGCGGCGCCGACGGCCCGTCGGGGTGCTGGGCGCGGTGCTGGCCGGGGCGGTCCTCGCCATGGTGCTCACCGGGTGGGAGGAGTCCTGGGTCCCGGTCGCGGTCGTCCTGTACACGGTGGCGGCGCGGGAGCCGCGGCGCCGGTCCGTGCCGGCGCTGGGCTGCTCGCTGGGCGCGGTCGCGGCGGCCGTCGTGGCGGCGGCCGCCCTCGCCCCGCGGCCGGTCCCGCTCTCCGGGGTCGCGTCGAACGTCGTCTTCGCGTCCTTGATGACGGCGCTGCCCTGGCTGGTGGGCACCGCGCTGCGGGAGCAGCGGTCGTACGCGGCGCTCGCCGCCCGGCAGGCCGTGACGGACGAGCGGCTGCGGATCGCCCGCGAGCTGCACGACGTGGTGGCCCACCACCTGACCGTCATCACGGTCCGGGCGGAGGTGGCCCGCGCGGTGGCGGCCGCGAACCCGGAGGAGGCGGAGCGGACCCTCGCCCTGGTCGGGGCGGCGGGCCGGACGGCGCTCACCGAGATGCGCCGGATGCTCGGCGTGCTGCGGTCGCCGGGCGACGGGGCCGGGTCGGGGGCGGCGCCCGGCCTGGCGGACCTGGCCGCGCTCGCGGACGGCGCGGGCCCGCGGGTGGAACTGTCCGTCGACCCGGACCCGCCGCTCCCGCCGGGGGTGGAGCTGGCGGTCTACCGGATCGTCCAGGAGGCGCTCACCAATGTGGTCCGGCACGCGGGGTCGGCGGACTGCCGGGTGAGCCTGTCCCGGCCGGACCCGGGGGCGGTCGAGATCGAGATCGTCAACGACGCGCCGCCCCGGGCCCCGGCCCGGTTCTCCCCGCTGCTCCCGTCCCGGCGTTCCGGCGGCGGGCACGGGCTGGTCGGGATGCGGGAGCGGGCGGCGGTGTGCGGCGGGACCTTCTCGGCCGGGCCGCTGGCGACGGGCGGGTTCCGGGTGCACGCGCGGCTGCCCTGCGGTGCGGGGGCGGAGCGGTGAGCCGGCCGGTCCGGGTGCTGGTCGCCGACGACCAGGCGCTGCTGCGGGCGGGCTTCCGCCTGCTGATCGAGAGCGCGCCGGACCTCGCCGTCGCGGGCGAGGCCGTCGGCGGCGAGCAGGCCGTCGAACTGGCCCGGCGGCTGCGGCCCGACGTGGTGCTGATGGACGTCCGGATGCCGGGCACGGACGGCCTGGAGGCCACCCGGCGGATCTGCGCGGACCCGGACGCCGTCGGCACCCGGGTGCTGGTCCTCACCACGTTCGACCTGGACGAGTACGTGTACGCGGCGCTCCGCGGCGGGGCCAGCGGTTTCCTGCTGAAGGACGTCCTGCCCGCCGACCTGCTGACGGCCCTGCGGGTGGTCGCCGCCGGCGACGCCCTGCTCGCGCCCGCGGTCACCCGCCGGCTGATCCGCGAGTTCGCCGGACGCGAGGAGCAGGGCCCGCGTTCCGTCCCGGAGCTGACGGGCGTGACCCCGCGGGAGCGGGAGGTCCTCCGCCTGGTGGCCCGGGGGCTGCCCAACCCGGTGATCGCCGAGCGGCTGGGGCTGAGCGTGGCGACCGTCAAGACGCACGTCCGGCGGCTGCTGGCCAAGCTCCGCGCCCACGACCGGGCCCAGCTGGTCGTCGTCGCCTACGAGACGGGTCTGGTCACCGCGGGCGGGCGCCTCCCGGCCGCCGAGTGACGCCGCGCCGGGCGGGTCGGCCCGGCCGGGGTCACCGGCGGCGGGGCTCCGGGGTCCGGTACTCCTGCCCGGCCTGGTACTGGTACTGCTGCTGGTGCTGGGGCTGCTGCTGGGCCGGGTACTCCTGGCCGAACAGGTCGACGCGGATCGGCTCGGGGGCGGGGCGGCTGCCCGGCTCGGGGTCCTGCGGGGAGATGGCGATGGCGATGCCCGCGACGGTGAGGACCACGACGATGCCGACGGCGAGCGGGAGGACGAACTGCGAGGCGACCACGCCGGTGCCGGCGGGGCGGCCGTCGAGGGTGACGGTGACGGCGGTCATCGCGGTGTAGTGCATGGCGACCACCGCGACGCCCGCGACCAGGGCCGCGCCGAGCGCCGCCGGCAGGCCCTTGACGTGCAGGGTCATCCAGAGCGCGGCGGTGGCGGCGGCGATCGCGATGGCCACCGAGGCGACGACCGGCAGGACGGCGTAGGAGACCGCGCCCTCGACCTGCATGGCGGCCATGCCGATGTAGTGCATCGCCGCGACGCCGCAGCCGGTGAGGACGCCGCTGATCAGCAGGGTGCCGGTGCGGTTCTCCCGGTAGCCGACGTAGCCGATGCCGAGGCCGACGACCACGATCGCGACGAACAGGCTGAGCAGGGTGAGCGGGATGTCGTAGACCAGGGTCGAGGCGTCGACCATGAAGCCGAGCATCGCGATGAAGTGCATCGACCAGATGCCGCAGCCGAAGGCCCCGGCGGCGAGCGCCAGCCAGCCGAAGCGCTTGCGCGGCTCCAGCGTCAGGGCCCGGGCGGTGCAGCGCAGTCCGATCGCGGCACCCGCGGAGGCGATGACGTACGCGGCGACCGGGTTCACCCACCCGTACTGGAAGCCGTCGAGGTGCGCCATGCTGCCGTGGTTCATCAGGTGTCCGATCGAAATGCATATGTCCGTGCGAGGTGCGGAAGTGACAATACCTCCCTCCGGTTACTGGTCCGTACCAACCCCCGCACCAGCCTCCACCAGGGGGTTTTCCCGGCCTTCGGTCCGTCACCGGGCCGGGCGGGTGGCAGGCTTGACCCCATGGAGCCCCTGGAGTCCCTGGCGAACGGAGGCGGCGGCCCGGCGCCGCTGCTGGTGGTGGACGGCGCGAACGTGGTCGGCTCGGTCCCGGACGGGTGGTGGCGGGACCGGCACGGCGCGGCGGAGCGGCTGCGCGACGCCCTGGTGGCGGTCGGCCGGGACGGACTGCCGGGCGTGCCGGGCCCGCTGACGGTGGTTCTGGTGGTCGAGGGCGCGGCCCGGGGTGTCGGGTCGGTGCCCGGGGTGCGGGTGGTGGCGGCGGACGGCAGCGGCGACGACCGGATCGTGCGGGTGGTGGCCGAGGAGTCCGCGCCCGGCCACCGCTGCCTGGTCGTCACCGCCGACCGCGGGCTGCGCGCCCGCGTGGTGGCGCTGGGCGCGGAGCCGCTCGGGCCGCGCACCGTCCGGCCGGCGGGCCGCCGCGACGCCTGAGCGGGACCGGGGCGGGGCGGGCGGTCCGAGTCGAGCCGGTCTCAGCCGAGCCGGGTGCGGACGCCGCCGGGGCGGGTGCGGCCGCGGGAACTGACGGCGGGTCGGGTCGGACGCCGGTCGGGCCCGGCCGGCGCGGGGGCGGCGGACGCCCCGGGCCCCGCGGCGCGTCCGGCGAGCGTCGCCTTCAGTGCGCGGACGGCCAGCAGCACGGCCACGGCGGCCAGTTCGGCGGGTTCGGCGGTGCCGTCCGCGGCGGCGGCGCGCTGGCAGACGGAGCACCAGACGGCGCTGGCCCGGCCGCCGTCGGGGTACTCCAGGGTGACGGGCACCAGGTAGTGGCAGCCGCAGGCGACGCAGACGAAAACCAGCCTCATCGCTGCACCGCCCCGGAGCCGCCGCACACCGAGCAGGGCGACCAGTAGCTGCGCCGCACCGGCTGCTGCCTCCCCTGCGGATCGGTCTCCACGGTGTGCTCGGTCTTCTCCGTCCCGCGCGCCCCGCCGCAGCCGGGACAGGTCTGCTGCTCGGCCATCGGCCACCTCCAGCTCCAGTCCAGAGCACCGACCGTAGCGCGCCGACCCCGGTCCGCGACAGCGGTTCGCCGCCACACCACCCGCCGGGTCCGCCGAACTGCGCGCGGACGCCGCCGCGGGGGCCGCAACGAGCAGAACGGCGCAGCGGGGCGGCGGAGCGGGAGGGCCGGGACGGGAGGGGCGGTCAGGAACCGGTGCGGGGGCGGGAGTCGGGCCAGTCCGCGGGGGACGCTTCCAGGTCGTTGCCGCGCACCCAGACGGTGGAGACCCCGAGGAGCCGGCGGATCACCGCGAAGCCGCCCTCCCAGCCCCCGGGCAGCAGCAGGCGGCCGGAGCGGACGGTGCCGGCGCTGAACCGGGTGTCCCCGCTCTCCAGCATGCCCGTCCAGCCGGGGAGTCCCAGTTCCGGCACGTCGCCGGTGAGTTCGACCTGGACCGGGATCCGGAGGCCCTCGGCCAGCAGCAGGGCGGGGCCCCGGTAGACGGGTGTCGCGGGTGAGGTCATGCCTAGAAGCCTGCGGGAGCCTCCCGTACCTGCGCAAATCCCGTATTTCGGGCGGGGGCGGGGCCGTCCCGTCGGGTGGAGTACTCCGTTCCGTGGCCGAATGCTCACCTTCCGCACTCCCGCGTCATGCAATATGACATTGCACCTACCGGGACGAGCCCGGCCGGTGAGGCAATCGGAAGTATCGGGAGAACCCTCATGATCAAGCCCCTGGCCGTCCTGGCCGGTGCGGCAGCACTGTCCGCCGTCGCCGTGGTCCCGGCCTCGGCGTCGACGCCGGCCGCCACGACCTCCGCGACGTCCGCCACCGTCACCGCGTGCAGCCCCTGGGGCCTCCAGGCCGGGCTGTCCACCCGGGTCTGCGCGGAGCGCACCGGCGAGCAGGTCCGGCTCTACGGCACCGTCGGCCTGGCCGGCCCGCCGTCCCCGGGCACCCCGTGGCCGCCGCACCAGGAACTGGCCACCACCCTGACCGGCACCAACCCGGCCGGCACCCTCAACCGCTACGCGGTCTTCGCTGGCTCCACCCTGACCATCGGCGACGTCACCGGCACCGTCTCCTGCGACGGCCCGATCCGCGCCTCCTTCGCGGTCCAGTCCTACCCCTGGGCCCCGAACCCGGTCACCCTCGACGTGGTGCTCCCCTGCTGACCTCCCGTCAGCCCCGGCCGGCCCGCCCCACCCGGGGCGGGCCGGTCCCGTTCGCCCTCGGAGATACCGCCCCCGACCGGCTCCACCGCCCCCCAGGCCGGCAGCCATGACCCCCCGCCTCGTACTCGTCCTCGGCGACCTCGCCGCACAGCACGCCGACGCCCTGGTCACCGCCGCCAACGAGTCCCTGCTCGGCGGGGGCGGCGTCGACGGGGCCGTGCACCGCGCCGCCGGGCCCCGCCTCGCCGAGGCCGGCGCGGCCCTCGCGCCGTGCGAGCCGGGCGACGCCGTCGCCACCCCGGCGTTCGACCTGTTCCCGCCCGTCCGGCACGTGATCCACACCGTCGGGCCGGTCTGGGAGGGCGGTGCCCACGGCGAGGCCGAGACCCTCGCCTCCTGCTACCGCCGGGTCCTGGCCGTCGCCGACGGCCTCGGCGCCACCAGCCTCGCCGTTCCGGCCGTCTCCACCGGCGCGTACGGCTTCCCCGCCGACCTGGCCGCCCGGATCGCCGTCACCACCCTCACCGGCACCCCCACCGCCGTCGCCCTGGTCCGCCTCGTCGCCTTCGACCCCGCCACCCACGCCGCCCTCGCCGCACAGCTCCCCGCCGACCACTGACGCCCGGCCGGGTCGGACCGCGGGGCGGCGCCGGACGTCGGCGGGGCTCCGGGGCGGCCACCGGGGTCGCGGGTCGGTCCGGGGTCGGTCGCCGGTCAGGGGTCGCGGTCGAGGAGGCGGGCGACCAAGGCGTTGAGGTCGAGGTGTTCGGTTTCGCAGCCGACCGGGACGACGCATTCGGTGCGGCGGAGGAATCTTCGCAGGGCGGGTTCGGGGAGGCGTAACAGGGCGTCCTCCTCCTCACCCCGGAGGGCGAGCAGGATGCTGCCGGCGTCGGGGCCGCGGCCGGGGCGGACGGCGAGGTCGCCGAGGCCGACGGGGTGTTCGAGGCCGGCCAGCAGGAGGTCGCGGGAGAGGGCCCAGGTGACGGGGTCGGGGAGGTCGACGTGGTTGTCGAGGTGGACCACGAAGGGTTCGGCGGCGCTGTAGCGGAGGCTCGCGGCCACCGGCACGTCCAGTCCGGGGGCGACCACCACGTCGAGGACGAGGTAGAAGGTCAGTTTGGTGGAGGCGCTCCGCTGCGGGGGGACCAGGTCCTCGTCCTCGGTCATCGGGCACCCCCGGCGGGCCGCAGGTTCGGCCGCTTCCGCCTGGGCAGAAACGATTCTCCACATACCTCGCGGCAACCGACTGCGCGCCGCAGCGCCTCTCCAACGTGCACGCCAGGACAACGAGACCGGACGGAAACGGTGACACCCGAATGCGCGCACGCCCCCCGGACCCGCGCGCGCCGGGGCGCGGGGCGGCGGTCCGCTACGGCGCGGCGATCCGGCGCTCCAGTTCGGTCAGGTAGGAGTCGCCGAAGGCGTCCGCGAGGTCGTCCAGGTCGATCATCGGCGGGATGGCGGCGACGGGCTGACGCTCGGTCAGGATCGCGATGGTCTCCCGGACCAGGCGGGTCTCGTCGGTGCCGGCCAGCGCGGGCCGCTCGGCGACGGTGTCGGTGACCCGGACCCGGGTGGCGGCCTCCGTCGGGCCGTCCTCGACCCGGACCAGGTACTCGCGGTCGCCCAGCGCCTCCACCAGGATGTCAACGGCCATGGCCCCACCCGTCCTTCCCTCGGTACCCGGCCCGCGACCGCACGCGGCGGCCGGGGCGGCTCGGCTCCACCCTACGACGCACCCGCACCGTTCCCCGCCACCGCCGCCCCGACCCACCGACGGCCCACCGATCGACCACTGACCGACCACTGACCGACCACTGACCGACCGCTGACCGACTGCTGACCGACTGCTGACGGACTGCTGACGGACCGTTACCGACCGGGCCCGCTTTCGAGACCGTACGGGCCTCGACCGGCGGCCGGGGCGGCCGGAGACTCGGTCCCATGCGGATCACGGTGGGGGCGGTGCCGCGCTGGGCGGGGCATCCGGGGACGGTGCTGGCGGTGCTCTGGCGTTCAACGACCATCTGGGGAAGCGCCGGTGGCCCGGCCCGGTGACGGGCAAGCTCAGCGACCTGGCGTGGCTGGTGGCCGCGCCGCCGGTGTGCGCGCTGCTCCCGGCGCTGCGGCCGCGACTGCGCGGCGACCGTCCGGCGCTGCTGGGGCTCGCCGTCGCGGGGGCGGGCTTCGCCGTCGCCAAGTCCTCCGCCGCGGGGGCCGAACTGGCCTCCCGGGTCTGGTCGTGGACGGGCGTGCCGAGCCGGACCGTCGCGGACCGCACCGACCTGCTGGTGCTGCCCGCGCTGGCGCTGTCCTGGTGGCTGTGGCGGCATCCGGTCCGGGCCGGGTGGCGGGTGCCGGCGCTGCTGGGGGTGCCGCTCGCGGTGGCGGCGCTGACGGCGACGGGGATGTACCGGGAGCACACCCCGGAGACGCTCCGGGACGAGCCGGGCCGCGGCCCGGTGGTGAACACCCAGCAGCACCGCTGGGCCAGTGGGGACGGCGGGCTGACCTGGTCGATCGTGTCCGGGACGCCGAGCGGGGACCACGGGTCGCCCCGGGCGGAGGACGGGCAGTGCCGGCCGGAGGAGCTGCCGGGCGTCTGCTACCGCGTCCTGGGGACGGGCTGCCCGGTGGAGTCCAGTGCGAACGGCGGCGTCTCCTGGGAGGTGGCCTTCACCCCGCCGTGGCGGCCGGGGGGCGGGGTGTCCCGTGCGGCCGAGCCCGGGGCCCGGGCCCGGCCCCGGGGGGCGGAGGTGCTGGTGGTCCCGGCGGCGGCCGGGCGGTACACGGTGGTCGCGCACTGGACCGGGCACCCGTTGGCGGTCCGCCGGGCGGACGGCTTCTGGCGGCTGGTGCCGTACCCGGTCGACCCGCCGCGGGTGCCCGCCCCGCGGCCGGTCGAGGAGCGCGGGTCGCCGCTGCTGGGCCTGCCGGTGGCGGGGGCGGCGGCCTGGACGGGGCTGCTGGCGGGCTGGGCGGTGCGGATGCTGCGGGCGACCCCGCGCGGGCGGCGGGCCCGGACGGCGGTGCCGCTGGCGGTCCGTCAGGTGGTGGCCGGGTACTGGGTGGTGCTGGTGGCGTGGATCGCGCCGGGCCGGGTCCTGTGGCTGGTGCCGGGCTGGGTGCTCGCCGTCGCGGTGTCACTGCTGCTGTTCCCGGTGACCGCGGTGCTCCTGCGGCGGCCCCCGCCGGGGGCGGCGGCCTGGGCCCCGTACCTGCTCGGGTGAGTCCGGGCGGGCACGGGGCCGGGGAAGAGGAAGGCGGGTCGCGTCAGCCGCGGCCGAAGCAGCGCTCCAGTTCCTTCAGGTCGTAGAAGGCGGAGTTCCTGGCGATCGGGCGGCAGCCGTCCTTGAAGGCGGTCTCCTTCTCGTTGTAGAACATCCGGACCAGGTAGGACGGGCGGCCCTTGCCGTCGCCGTCGGCGCGGTACAGGTCCCACTGGAGATTCGCGGCCATCGGGGAGACCTCGGCGCCGCGCCACGGGTTGTTCAGGTAGCTGTAGGGCTGGTCGGCGGCGGCCTGCCGGGTGCTGCCGGGGAGACCGAGCAGGGCGGCGAGCGGTTCGATCTCCTCGGCGTGGGTGAAGCGCAGCACCGCGCCGTCGGCGCTGGTGCCGGCGGCCTTGGCCTCGGCCCGGGCGAACAGGTCGTCGAGCAGGACGCCGGCCATCTTGTAGGTGATGGTGCGTCCGGCGAAGCCGGGGCCCTTCTGGTAGAACTCCTCGGCGTCGTCGAGGTAGGCGAACCACTGGGCGTCGCGCGGGGCGAGGAAGCGGTCGAGCGCGACGCCGGGGGCCTCGACGGAGAGGTCGGGGGCGGCGCTGAACAGGGCGTAGAGCGAGCGGGCGAAGGCGATCTGCTGCGCAGCGTCGAGGGTGTCGAGGAAGCCGCGGGTGAACAGGCGCTGCGCGGTGTGGCGGGCGGCCTCGGCGGTGCGCGGGTCGGCGTCGGTCCGGGCCAGGACGGCGGCCAGCTCGGGGTCGTGGGCCAGGTAGTCCTGGTAGTCGGCGTTCTGCGGCTGCTTGTGGAAGTAGAGCAGGTTCTTGTCGGTCTTCGGGGCCTCGATCAGTGCGGCCACGGCGGGCTTCCCGGCGGCCAGGCCCGCGGTGAAGGCGTTGGCGCTGGCGGTGGCGCGGGCGACGCCGGAGGTCTCGACGACGATGGGCTCGCCCTGGGCGGCGATGGTGTCGAACAGGCCGGGCAGGCGCTGCTCCATCCGCAGCGCGGTCTGCCGGTGCTCGTCGGCGCCGCGCGCGGAGAGGTTGCCGTAGCCGATGCCGTCGGCGGCGGCGAGCAGGGTGCGGACCTGCGGGGCGAGTTCGGCGCCGAGGCCGGTGAGCCCGCCCTGCTGCCGTGCCCGGTCGAGGACGGCGAGCACGGCGTCGCCGTCCTCGCTGTCGCTCATCGCGCGGGAGCCGTGCCGGGCGACGTTCTCGGTGAAGACGGCGGTGTAGCCCTTGGGGACCTGCTGGTAGTGCCGGGCGTCCTGCTGCGGGGCGTAGGGGGTCTTGGTGCCGCGGACGTCGCGCTGCGCGTGACCGGCGGCGTCGGCGGTGCCGGCCAGGCCGACGGTGGTGGCGAGGGCCGCCGCGAGGGCGGCGGCGAAGGCGGCGGAGCGGTTCACGGTGGGGAGCCTTTCGGAGCTGATTAACCGGTATATCTCCGGTCGACCGCCGCACCTTCCCAGCCTGTTCCGAACTCCTGCCGTCCCCTGTCGTAGCAGTTGGTGTCGCCCAGGTGAACGGAGGCCCCGGCGGGTTTCCCGGTCAACCGGACGGGCCCCCGCCGGGGTCCGACGGGGCGTCAGCCGACGACCGCGACCGGCGCGTCCCAGGCGTTGCGGTCGACGGTGAGGGCGGCGCCGCCGTAGCTCTCCTTCTGGTTGATCCGGTACTGGTGGGCCCGGCGGTGGCCGGTCCACAGCTCGGCGGCGAACGGGAAGCTGCCGGTGGTGTCGGCGGCGTCGTCGTAGCGGGCGTACCACAGGGCGTCGGGCAGGTCGGGGACGCCGCGTCCGGCGGCCTGCGCGATGCCGGCGGCGCTGGACGTGGCGAACCCGTAGAACCCGGCCCAGTAGCCGGAGTTGCGCACGGCGCGGTTCCAGTTCCGGGTGTACTCGAGGACGGCGGCGGCGCAGGCGGTGTCGGCGCTGTTGTACGCCTCGACGTCGAGGTAGAGCGTGCTGCCGGGGCGCATGCCGAGGGCGGCGGCCCGGGCGACGGCGTCGCCGCCGTCGGCGGTGCCGAGCGGCGCGGCGGTGTCGGCGGTGAGCTTCTCGGGGCTGCTGCCGGTCTGGCACGGGGGCTGGGCGCCGACGTAGAGCGGGACGAGCTTCCAGCCGCCGCCGTCGACGGCCCGGACCCAGTCGGCGGTGAGCTGGGGCTGGGCGCAGCCCCGGTTCTTGCCGCCGATGTAGACGGCCGCGGCGCCGTACGGGGAGGTGCCGCGCCAGGCGTTCATGGTGGCGAGCGACGGGGCGGTGCAGGTGTCGAAGGCCAGGCCGGTGAAGGTGACGGGCGCGCTGCCGGGCCTGGCGGCGGGTCCGGGAGCGGGCTTGGCCCCGGCGGTGGCGCCGCCGGGCGCGGACGCGGTGGGGCTGCCGGGGCGGGCGCTGGCGCTCGCGGAGGCGCTGCCGCTCGCGGAGGCGCTGGGCGAGGCGCTGCCGACGGGGCTCGGCCCGGCGGTCCCGGGGGCGTCGGAGGCGGCCGCGGTGGTCCCGGGGTCGGCGGGCCGGTCGGTGGCACGGGGCTGCCCGGCGGGGCCGCCGGCGGCGAGAGCGGCCGCGCCGCCCCCGATCACCAGCACGGCGGCGGCGGAGAGCAGGACGGCGCGGCGACGGGTGGTGGCGCGGGCGCGGCGGTGGGACACGTGCTCTCCGGGGGTGGTGACGCGAGTGGGTCCGCCCACCCTAGCGAGTCCATGATCACCACCACTCCGGGAGCCCCCGGCAGCGGACGGAAGGTCCGACGGCGGGGGGCCGGGCGTCGTGCGGCGGGAGGGGTGGCGGGCCCCGTTCCGGGTGGGCCGGAATCGGGCGGACGGGGGCTCGGTGGCAGGGCCTAGGATGGGTGGGCAACAGTCCGACGTCGGGCGCGGGCCGCGCCGGAGGGAGAGTCTCCGATGGAGTTGGCGGGCCGCGGCGAGGGTGAGCAGGGCGAGGACGGTGCGCGGCGCCGTCGTGGTCAGGGCGAGTTGGCGACCGAGGTGCTGTCGGTGCTGCACCGGGCGCCGGGGCCGGTGACGGCGTCCTGGGTGCAGGAGCAGGTGGGCGGCGACCTGGCGTACACCACGGTGATGACGATCCTGTCGCGGCTGCTGGCGAAGCAGGCGGTGGTGCGCAGCCGGGCCGGGCGGGCGTACGTGTGGTCGGCGGCGGCGGACGCGGCGGGCCTGACGGCGCGTCGGATGCGCCGGATGCTGGACACCGAGCCGGACCGGGACGCGGTGCTGGCCTCCTTCGTGACGGCGCTGACGCCGCAGGACGAGCGCCTGCTGCGTTCCCTGCTGAACCCGGAGCCGCCGGAGTCCGCGGAGCGGCCCGGGGGCGGCGGACGCGGCGGGCGCTGAGCGATGGGCTTCTTCGTCTTCCTCCCGCTGGTGCTGCCGTTGACGTCGCTGCCGATCGCGCGGCTGGCCGAGCACCACCTGCATCCGCGCAACGCGGTCCGGCTGCTGACCTGGATCGGCGTGACGATGGCGGTGTGCAGCACGCTGGCGCTGGGGCTGCTGTTCGTGGTGGGCACGGCGCAGATCCCGGGCAACCCGCTGCCGGACAGCTGGTCGGACCCGGAGATCCGCACGGCGGTGCCGTTCCACGAGGAGGTCGGCACGGCGGCGGTGGTGGGCCTGGTGACGGTGCTGACGGCGTGCTCGCGCTCGCTCCGCAGCCACCTGCGGGTCCGGGCCCGGGCGCAGCGGGTGCTGGCGCCGATGCCGTTGGACTCGGACCTGGTGGTGCTGCCGGACGAGGAGCCGTACGCGTACGCGGTGCCGGGCGTTCCGGGGGCGCCGGGGCGGATCGTGGTGTCGACCGCGATGATGGACAGCCTGGACGAGGACGAGCAGCGGGCGCTGCTGGCGCACGAGCGCTCGCACCTGGCGAACCGTCACCACCGGTTCCTGCTGGCGGCGCGGCTGGCGATCTGCGTGAACCCGTTCCTGCGGCCGTTGCAGCGGGCGGTGGGGTACGCGACGGAGCGGTGGGCGGACGAGGAGGCGGCGGGTTCGGTGGGCGACCGGCGGCTGACGGCGCGGGCGGTGGCCCGGGCGGCGCTGGTGACCAGGGGCGGCGGTCCGGCGCCCGCGTTCGCGGCCTTCGCGGCGCCGGGTCCGGTGCCGCGCCGGGTGACGGCGCTGCTGAGTCCGGCGCTGGGCGAGGCGTGGCCGCCGCCGGCCTCGCCGGCCGGTCTGGCGGCGATGGTGGCGGCGGCGGGGACGGCGGTGTCGGCGGTGTCGGCGCTGAACGCGGCGGTGGCGCTGCTGCTGCTGGTGAAGGCGGCGACGCCGTGGTGACGTCCGGCCCGGTGGGGTCGGGCCCGGTGGGGTCGGGCCCGGTCACCGGACCGGCTCCGGGTACGTAAGCTCGGCCCCAGGTGTCTGGAGGCGGCCGCCGTGCGGCCGCGAACGGAAGGAGGGGCCCGGTGGCCGAACGCACCGCGAAGTGGCCGTGGGCGGTACTGGTCGTGGCGGTCCTCGCCGTCTGGGGCTACGAGCGCGGCGGCGCGGACCCGGCTCCTCCGGCGGGCGCGGCCCCCTCGCCCGCCGCGACGGCCGCTCCGTCGGTCCCGGCCCCGTCCTCCTCCTCGCCGCGCACCGCCGCCGACTACGACCCGCCGCGTTTCGCCGCCGAGGTGCGGAAGTACGCGGCCGAGGCCGGGGTGGACCCGCAGTTGGTGATGGCGATCCTCTACAACGAGTCGTACAAGCCGCACGGCCCGGACGTGGAGCGGGCCTGGCAGAAGATGAAGCCGGACGCCTCCTTCGGGGTCGCCAACATGCACCGGGCCGCGTACGAGGAGTGCAGCAAGGGCCGCCCGTTCGCGGACCGGCCGTGGGAGGACCTGCCGGACGATCCGGCGCTGGCGGTGCGGGCGGCGTCCTGGCACCTGCACGACCTGGGGGCCCAGCTGCCCGCCAAGTGGGCGGGCCCGTACAACCGCAACGAGCTGATGGCGCTGGGCTACAACACCGGCGCGGGCAACATGCTGGCCTTCGCCCGGGGGGCCAACCCCGGGCCGGAGGCCCGGTCCTACCTGGACCGGCTGCACGACAACTGGGAGAAGTCCGCGAAGGCGCTGGGCTCCTGACGTCCCGTCAGGCCGTGAGGGTCGCGGCCAGCTCCTCGGCGGGGAACGGGGTCCGCCGGTCCGCGAGCAGGCGCTGCCGGAACTCCTCGAAGGCCAGCGTCGTCCGGGCGTGCCGGTCGAGCAGGCCCGCGGCGGTCGCGGTCATCGCCGCCCGGTCCGTCCCGGCCTCCCCGGCGACCCAGGCGCGCAGCAGGTCCGTCTGCTGCTGCCGGTCGGGCCGGTGTCCGGCCAGTTGGCGCCGGACCAGCTGGCCGAGCGCGTGGTAGCGGTCGTAGTCGCGGTGCCGCTCGAAGAACTCCCGTTCGGCCGGGGAGAGTTCGAAGTCCTCCCGGAGCATCAGGCCGAAGTCCGCGAAGCACACCGTTTCGCCGTCCGTCAGCAGGTTGCCGGAGTGCGCGTCGAAGTGCACGGTGCCGTGCGCGCGCAGGAAGGCCACGCCCCGGGTGATCTCCTGCTCCGCCCAGGCGTGCGGCGCGCCCCCGGCCCGGTCCGGGTGGCCGTCCAGCCAGTCGCCGAGGGTCTGCGGCCAGTGCTCCAGGAAGACCACCAGGCTGTGCTCGGCGCTCTCGATGGCCTCCAGGCGGCGGCGCACCGCGGCGTCCCCGCCCCAGTGCTCGACCGCCCGCTCCAGGCCGCCGGCCCAGTCCATCGCGCCGGTGGGCGGGGTGTCGGGCACCACCCGCCAGTGGTACATCAGCGGGAACCCCTCGTACGCGCGGGCCAGCACCCAGTCGGTGGTGGCCTCGTGCGCGGCCAGTTCCCGCCAGGCCCCGAAGCCCGCCGAGCCGATCCCGTACTGGTAGCAGCCGGGGAGGCCGAACACGTTGGCCGTCGAGCGCTCCCGCTCGGGCGCCGTCAGCGGCACCCGCTTGACGAACACCGGCGTGCCGCCGACCTCGACCGTCCCCGTCCGGCCGCCGAGCCCGGCCGTCCCGACCTCCGCCGCCACTTCCCCGACCTGCCGGTCGTCCAGCTCCGCCAGCCGCTGCCGCACCGTCCCGTACCGCGCCGTCCGCGCCCCGTGGTCCATGCCCAGGACCCTACGTCCTGCCGGGCCCCGGGGGAGCCGCTCCGGCGGGCGCCGCTATGATGACGCACCGTCAACTCCCGTCCACTGAGAGGCACCCGGTGTCCGACGACCTGCTCATCGCGAAGATCAGCCACGGCTTCGACCATCTCGACGCGGACGGGGACGGGCGGCTCACCGAGCGGGACCACGTGCTGATGGGGCAGTCGGTGGCGCGCTCGCTGGGGCATCCGGCCGGGTCGGCGGCGGAGGTCGCGATCGTCTCGGCGTACGTGACGATCTGGCGCGAGCTGCACCTGCCGAACCTGCCCGCCGGGGCGCAGGCGATGGGGCGGGCCGAGTTCCTGGAGTCCGGGGTCGCGCTCGCCGACGACCCGCGGACCGCGGAGGCCACCCTGGGCGCGCTGGCCCGGTCCTTCCTCGCGGTCGCGGACACCGACGGCGACGGCCGGATCGACGCCGAGGAGTTCTTCGCCTTCCAGCACGGGCACTTCCCCCAGCTGCGCCGCACCGACGCCGACACCGCCTTCGCGCACCTCGACCGCGACGGCGACGGCGCCCTCTCCGCCGAGGAGTTCGTCACCGCCCTGATCGAGTACTGGACCAGCCGCGACCCCGAGGCCCCGGGCAACTGGTGGACCGGCGACCCCCTCGGCGACCCGGCCCCGACCACCCTCTGACCCTCCGTCCGGCCCTCTCCCCCACCCTCTGCCCAACCCTCTGCCCCACCCTCCCTGCGCCCCGGCCGGCTGCCCGCCCGACGTCGGGGCGGAAACGCCGGGTCGGCGGTGCGCGGGTTGCGGGGGCCGGGCGGGCAGACTGGACGGCATGAGCGCTTCCGACCAGCAGGGGCCGCCGGTGCCGCCGGATCACGACGAGGCGCACGGGGGCGCGCTCGGGAGCCGGTTGAACTGGTTGCGGGCGGCGGTGCTGGGCGCGAACGACGGCGTGGTGTCGACGGCGGGCCTGGTGGTGGGCGTGGCGGGGGCGAACGCGAGCGCGACGGAACTGCTGACGGCCGGTCTGGCGGGCCTGCTGGCGGGGTCGTTGTCGATGGCGGCGGGCGAGTACGTGTCGGTGAGCACCCAGCGGGACGCGGAGCAGGCGGCGCTGGCGCAGGAGCGCCGGGAGCTGCGGGCGACGCCGGAGGCGGAGCTCGCGGAGCTGGCGGGCCTGTACGAGGCGAAGGGCCTGGACCCGGAGCTGGCGCACCGGGTGGCGGTGCAGTTGACGGCGCACGACGCGCTGGCCGCCCACGCGGAGACCGAACTGGGCATCGACCCGGACGGGTTGACCGATCCCTGGCACGCCGCGTGGGCGTCCTTCGCGGCGTTCACGGCGGGTGCGCTGCTGCCGCTGCTGGCGATCGTGCTGCCGCCGCCGGCCCACCGGATCTGGGTCACGGTGGCGGCGGTGCTGGCGGCGCTGGTGGCGACGGGTTGGGCGAGCGCCCGCCTGGGCGGCGCGGACCCGCGCCGGGCGGTGCTGCGCAACGTCCTGGGCGGCAGCGTCGCGATGGCGGTGACGTACGCGGTGGGCACGCTGCTCGGCGCCTCCACCGGCTGACGTCCCGGTCGGTCTCCCGGCGGATACTTGGCGGCACGTGGCGGGGCGCCCGGCGCGGTGCGGTCGCGGCGGGCGCCCCGGTGGCGCGGGCGGGTCAGTAGCGGAGGTCGGCGGCGATCCGTCCGGCGTCGGAGAGGGTGCCGTCGGGCACGAAGCTGACGTCGGCCCCGGTGTCGAGGGCGCGTTCGATGACCTCGTCGACGATGTCCTCGCGGGCGCCGTCCTGGTCGGCCTCGGCGGGGACGAGGTGGTCGCCGTCGTCGCGGACGGTGGTGCGGAAGTTCTCCTCCACCACCAGGCGGGCGATCCGGCCCTCGGCGGCGGTCTGCCAGACCTCGTCCAGGCCCGCCGCGAAGGCCTGTCGGCCGCGGGCCTTGTCGAGCTGGGCGAGGGCGGCGGTGATCTCCCGGTCGGCGTGCGCCCGCAGGGCGGGTTCGACCACCCGGCGGACCGCCTCGGCGTCGGCCTGGGCGAGGCCGCCGTGCGGGAGCTGCGCGGTGGTCGACCGGGCGATCGGGCCGACGGCGTCCAGCAGGGCGAGCGCGGGCGCGTCGCCGACCACGTACAGCGGGCGCGGGTCGGCGGCGAGCACCTGGCCGAGCGCGGTGTCGGCCTGCCGCAGGAAGGTCTTGGTCTCCTCGTCGCGGAAGGTGCTGGGGGTGTCGCCGATCCGCTCCTGCCGCTCCGGGTCCGGGTTGTCGTGCACCCGCACCAGCGGGAAGCCGTGCGTGCGCCGCTCGGCGACGCGCTCCTGGTCGCCGCCCCACAGGACCACCCGGTCGGCGGCCACCGCGAGCACCCAGTAGGGGCGCTCGGCGATCTGCGCGGACACCAGGTTGCGGGTCAGGAAGGTGTCGGACAGGACCACCCGGGCGGGGGCGGTGCGGCCGAGCGACCACACCTGGTGCTCGCCGGGCGCCACCAGGATCGCCAGCCCGTCCTCGGCGTGCACCAGGTCGACCTCCGCGAGCGCCTTGTCCAGCTGCTGCAGCACGTCGATCCGGTCCGCCCGGGAGACCTCCGGGTCGGCCTGGACCTTCTCCTTCGCCTCGGCCACCAGGTTCCGCAGCCGCACCGGGTCCTGGGCGTTCTCCGGCTCCCGCCGGTGCGTGGGCATCAGGATCGACACCGCCGGGTACGGCCGGGGCCGGCGCAGCTCGGCCAGCAGGGCGGGACTGAGAGGGGGGTGCATGGGAACCCTTTCCGAAGGCGCCTCGGCCTTCTGTGCGCGTACGCGCAAAGCCTGGTACTGCTCCCGAATGTCCCAAATGTAACGATTCCCCACCCGTCCCGCCGCACCTGACGCCCACCCACCGGCCGGACGGGCGGCCCCACGACCCGCGCGACCGCTGCAGTCGCTGCTCGATGACGCCGACTCAGCACACGGGACCACCGGCCCGGCTCGCGCAGCACAGCGCGAAGCGGACGACGGAAGCTCAGCGACGGTTCGCCGTCGTCGACTCAACACGCGGGACCACCGAACCAGCACAGCGGCCGCCCCTGTCCACAGCCGTCTTCCCCCAGCCCGCGCGGCAGCGACCCGATGGCGGCCGCCGGGCTCGCGCAGCGCAGCCGGCGACGGAAGCCCAGTGGCGGCTCGACGACACCTGCCCGGTCCGCTCAGCCACAGAACCCGCACCGCAGCCCTCCCTGCCCCCAGCCGTCCCCGTCCGGCCCGCGCGGCAGCAGCCCCTCGGCGGCCGCCCGACTCGCGCGGCGCAGCGGTCCGCACAGCCACAGAACCCGCACCGCAGCCCTCCCTGCCCTCAGCCGTCCCCGTCCGGCCCGCCCGGCAGCAGCCCGTCGGCGGCGGCCCGGCTCATGCGGCGCCGGGTGGGTCAGTGGTGGTTGCGGAGGCGGCGGAGGGCGAGGTGGGCGGTGGTGGTGGCGACGGCGCCGAGGAGGTAGCCGAGGAGGTCGGAGGGGTCGAAGGTGGTGCCGAGGGCCAGGCGGGCGAGGCGGCTGTGGGCGGCGAGGTCGGCGGGGATGCGGCTGATCTGGCAGAACTCGACGGCCCAGCTGGCGGCGAGCGCGGTGGCACCGGCCGTCCGGGGGCCGAGCCGGGGTGCGGCGGCCATCAGGAGGGTGTGCAGCAGCGCGGTGTAGAGCGCTCCGCCGAGCAGCGCGGCGAGCGCGGCCGGGGCCAGGGCGGGCGCCAGCAGCCCGAGCGCGACGACGACGGCGGCCGCCAGCAGCCACCCGGCCCGGGCCCGCCGTTCGGACGCGGCGGACACGGCGGGGGCAACGGGCGCGACGGGCTCGGCGGGCGACGGCGGGCGCGGTTCGGCGGTTCGCATCGGAACAGCCCATCACACGGGGCGGCGCGGTCCGCGCGGGGGGCGGGTTCTACCGTGGAGGGCATGCGGACCATCGAGTTGACCTGCGATCCGGCGCTGGACCGGGCGGTGCGGACGGTGTGGCGGCAGCTCGCCGACGGCGGGGTGGACTCGCTCGCGGACAATCCGCACCCCGCGCACCGTCCGCACCTGACGCTCGCGGTGTGCGCGGCGATCACCCCGGAGCAGCAGGCGGCGGTCACCGAACTCCTGGCGGGGGCGCTCCCGTTGGCGGTGCGGTTCACCGGTCTGCTGTCCTTCGGGGCGCGCAGTCGCCGCCGGGTGCTGGCCTGGGGCGTGGTGCCCGCGCCGGAGCTGGTCGACCTGCACCGGGAGGTGTGGCGGCGGCTGGCGGACGCGCCGGAGCCCGACCCGCGCCACCTGCCGGGGCGCTGGATGCCGCACCTGGGGCTGACCCGCCGGGTGGAGCCGGCCGGGCTGGCGCTGGCGCACGGCGTCCTGGGCCGGCACCCGGACCTGACCGGCGTCTTCGACGCGGCCCGCACCTTCGACTCCGCCACCCAGGTGACCGCCGCGCTGGCCCAGCAGCCCTCGAACTGACGGGCCGTCAGCCGGTCCGGTGTTCCGTTTATCCGTTGTCCATCGTGTCGCGCAAGGATGCGGGACGTGCTCCGGGGCTCCGCTTCCGACCGTCCTGCCCCGGTTGCCTCCTCTCCCGTGCCCGCGCAGCGACCCCGAAGGACCGCCTTGAACGAGCGTCTGACGCCCGCCCAGAAGCAGACCCTGGAGGCCATGGCCGTCCAGATCGACCGGATCGCCGGGCTGGCCTCCCCGGCGGCACTGGTCGCGACGGGGGTGCTGAACGGGGCGGCGCAGGGCAGTGCCGAGATGACGCGCTTCCACCGGCGCTTCCAGCAACTGGCCCCGGTGCTGCGGGGGTTGGGCACCAAGGCGGTGACGAGTTCCGAGCTGCCGCCGGGCGCGGGTGCGAACACCCAGATCGCCCCGGGGTCGGCCGGGAAGCTGCTGAACGTGCAGCTGACCGCCGAGTTGCTGGCGCCGCCCTCGTTCACGCTGACGGACCGGACGCTGACGCTGGTCCACGAGCTGTCGCACGCCGTGGAGGAGAAGGGCGGTTACCCCGTCAAGGACTACGCGTACCGCCGGGGCTGGGCCTGGAACCACCTGACGCCGGAGCTGTCCGCCGACAACGCGGACTCGTACGCGGAGGCGGCCGCGCAGCTCGGCGCGCAGGTGGAGAAGCGTCCGGGGACGTTCCAGGCGACCGGCCGGGTGCCGTCCCAGCGCGACGCCCTGGACCGGGTCCGGGAGGGCACCGACCTGGGGGCGGCGCTGGCCTGGGTGGACCTGGTGGTGAACCGGGCCTGGCTGCGCGGCCTCGACAGCGTGGGCATCACGGAGGAGTCGTTCATCGCGTTCAACTGGCCCGGGAAGCTGAAGGAGTGGCAGGCCGACCCGTACTGGGCGGGGCTGCTGCGCTACGAGGACGCGCTGCGGGACGCCGGGCTGATCCGCGGCCGGTACGGCACCGTGCAGGTCGGGCTGGAGGAGGCGGACGGCAAGCTCATCGGCAGGATCAGCAAGGCGCTGACCCTGCTGAAGCAGTCGCTGGACGACCTCCTGGTGCTCCCGGTGTCCGGCGGCCCGTCGACCGTCGTCTACTCCAGGGCCGCCCGGACGCTCACCGTCCCGCTGGAGGCGACCGGGAAGGGCGCCGTCGACCTGGGGCGGCAGATCCTGGCCGCGCTGATCGCCGGCCTGGTCCCGCCGACCGCGCCCGCGCCCGCGCCCGCCGTCACCACGACCACCACCACCACGACAACGACCACGACGACCACCGCGGCCACGGCCGGCACCTCGTACGTCGATCACCTGGAGG
This sequence comes from Kitasatospora sp. NPDC088391, assembly GCF_044753345.1. Lineage (NCBI taxonomy): Bacteria > Bacillati > Actinomycetota > Actinomycetes > Kitasatosporales > Streptomycetaceae > Kitasatospora > Kitasatospora sp. NPDC088391. Next base: position 26,783 of record NZ_JBIVNB010000014.1, on the reverse strand, counting down.
CGCTCGTCCACTGCCTGGTGGCGAACGACCGCGAGCCCGAACTGTCCGCGCTGGCACCCCTGTTCGCGGCGTTCGCGGCCCGCCGCGCGCCCCGGCCGACGGTCGCGCAGTGGACCGAGCTGGCCCTGGACCTGCGGCGGGCCGAACTGGCGGGCACGGCGGCGCTGTGGCAGGTCGTCGCCGCCGACGCCTTCCTGCTGGCCGAGCTCCCGGCGGAGCGGCGCGGCGCCCTGGCGACCCTGCACGAGTCGCTGAACGCCGACCTCGAACACGTGGTGGCGATCGGCCGGCTGGGCCTGAACACGCGGGAGGAGTTCCAGTCCCTGATCGCCGCCCAGGGGATGCTCGCCTCGGCCGTCGTCCACGTCCACCCGGAGCTGATGCCCCAGTACCAGGCGTTCCGCGAGCGGCTGACCCCGTTCGCGTAGCGCGGCCCGGCCTGCCGCGCCCGGCGGGGTGGGGACCGTAGGGTCGGGGGTCCACGGCGGAGAGAGCGGGGACTTCCGATGCGCAGGGTGACCTACTCGATGGGCCTCTCGCTGGACGGCTACGCGATGGGGCCGGACGGCGGCTTCGACTGGGCGGCCCCGGACGAGGAGGTGTTCCGCTTCCACATCGAGGAGGCGCGGGGCCTGGGCGTGCACCTGATGGGGCGTCGGCTGTACGAGACGATGCTGTACTGGGAGGAGCCGGGGGTCGCGGCGGACGCGGCGGAGCGGGAGTGGGCGGAGGTCTGGAACCCGCTGCCCAAGGTGGTCTTCTCCCGCACCCTGACCGAGGTCCGCGGCGGGGCGGCCCGGCTGGCCGCCGGCGGCCTGGCCGAGGAGATCGCCCGGCTCCGCGCCGAGCCCGGCGAGGGCGACATCGCCCTCCTGGAGACCCGCACCTTCACCTCCCGGGCCCTCCACCTCCGCTACCGCGTCACCCGCTGAGCCCCGGGTGCGCGACGGGCCGGGAGGGCGGGCGGGCAGAAGACGCGCATGTCCTCGGCCGGCGGCGGGGCAGGGCGCCCGGCTGCGCCGTTGCACCCCTGCCGACCCGGCGTGCGCCCCTTGTCGGGTGTGCGGGCGCTTCCCTCGGTGGGGCCGGGTTTGATTGACTGCGCGTCATGACCTCCCGTGTGTTCGAGACCGTGCCGCCAGATCCGATCGCCTACCTGGATCGGCTGGCCGTCTCCGAACTCGGCCGGGAGTACAAGGCGGCGATGCTGGCGGCGCTGACGGTCGGGGCCGGGCAGACGGTGGTCGATCTGGGGTGCGGGCCGGGCACCGATCTGGCGGCGCTGGCCGACGCGGTCGGCCCGGGCGGCACGGTGCTGGGTGTGGACCACGACCGGGAGGCCGTCGACGCCGCGGCGGAGCGCACCGCGCACCTGTTGCAGGTCTCGGTGCGGCTCGCCGACCTGCACGAGTTGCCGCTGGCGGACGCGAGTTGCGACCGGGCCCGCACCGACCGGGTGCTGCAGCACGTCGCGGACCCGGCGCTGGCGCTGCGCGAGGCCCGCCGGGTGCTGCGGCCGGGCGGCCTGCTGGTGCTGGGCGAGCCCGACTGGGGCACCCTGACGGTGGACCACCCGGACGCGGCACTGACCGCCGCGTACACCCGGTACGTCACCGACCACGCGGTGCGCAACGGCCGGATCGGCAGCCAACTGCCGCGGCTGGCCGCCGAGTCCGGGCTGGAGGTGGCGGGGGTGCGGCCGATCACGCCGGTCTTCCGCGAGGTCGGCGCCGCGGACCGGGTGCTGGGGTTGCAGCGGGTCACCCGGCGGGCGGTCGCGGCCGGCTACTTCTCCCCCGTCGACGCCGACCGGTGGCTCGCGCACCTGGCCGACGGCCCGTTCCTGGCGACCGTCACCTTCCACGTGGTCACCGCCCGCGCCTGATCGGCCGGGGCCTCAGGCCCCTCCGGCGTCCTCGATCTGCCGGATCAGGCGCTTGAGTTGGGCGACCTCGTCCCGCAGGGCCTGTGTCCCGGCCGGGGTGAGGGTGGCCCAGGTGCGGGGGCGGCGGCCCTCGTAGCCCTTCTCGACCGCGAGCAGGCCGGCCTTCTCCAGCACCGTGAGGTGCTGGCCGAGGTTGCCCGCGGTCAGGTCCAGGGTGCTGCGCAGCAGGCCGAACTCGGCGCGGCGGGCCTGGTGGACGACGGTCAGGATGCCGAGCCGGACGCGCTGGTGGACGACGTCGTCGAGCGCCTTGACGGGGTGCGGCCCGGTGTCCTCCACCGTGTCCGGTCCGGTGGCGTCCGCCGCGTCCGGTCCGGTCCCGGTGCGGCTCATCCGGCGGCCTGCGGGGTGCGGGCGCGGCGGGCGGCGAGGGCGAAGGCGGCGGCGCCGAGCAGCAGGTAGAGCGCGGCGGGGCCGAGGCGGTCGGCCGCGGACCAGGGGCCGGAGGCCACGCCCCACCAGCCGAAGGTGACGGGCAGCAGGTCGAGCGCGAGGTAGCCGGCGGTGAACAGCAGCAGGGCGCGGCTGCGTTCGATCCGGGCCAGCAGCAGCAGCGGGACGCCGATCGCGGCGGCCTCGCCGAGGAAGTGCTGGACCAGCAGCGTGCCGGGCGCGTTGGCCGCCAAGTGCCATCCCCACAGGTCGAGTTCGGCGCCCGGCCCGGCCTGCGAGGCGCCCCACCAGGTGGTCGCGGCGAGGGCGGCGACGGCCGCCGCCCCGGCCAGCGCGTAGGGGCGGACGGGGGTGTCGACGCCGCGCCGGCGGGCCCGGCGCAGGTACCACCAGGTGGTGGCGGCGTAGGCGAGCAGCAGCCCGGCCGTCCAGTAGGCGGGCGAGCCCTGCCGCATCAGCGTGCACGTCCCGCCGGGGGTGTCGGCCCCGGGTGGGCAGGGGACGTCCTGCTGCTGGAAGGTGAGCCGCCCCACCAGGATGCCGCCCGCGGTGAGCAGGCCGAACAGCAGCAGGGGTATCCAGGCGTCGCGCTGGAGGGCGCGCACCCGGCGGGTCAACTCGCCGAGGCCGGACAGGACTTCGCGCGGGGTGCCGTTCATCGGCACGGCAGAATCTGTCATGCAGTCAGCTTTGCATCACAGACCATTTTCGACAAGAGACCCGATGTGGAAGGGCGGGGTCCGGTCGCCGGGGGCTCAGCGGAGCAGGAGCCGGGCGATTTCGAGGGCCAGTACCTGGACCCCGGCGACGACGGCGAGCCCGGCGGTCCGCGACCGCCGGCTCCGCTCGCCCGGGCCGAAGCGCCAGAGCACGGCGCCGATCGAGAGCACGATCAGCGCCGGTCCGGCGACCAGCCCCGGCAGCGCGTTCGGCGCCACCGGGCCGTGCGCCGTCCGGGTGTTGATGTCCGCCAGGGTGGCGAGGGCGAGCACGAGCAGGCCGAAGCACCCGACCCCGGCAACCACGAGGACGGAGCAGCACGTCAACAGGACCGCCCACCACGGGTCGCGCCCCGGCTGCCGCTCCGTCTCCTCGTCCATCGCCTCCATGCTGCCCGGAACTCCGGCCCCGCACGCTCCCCGGGGCCGCCGGGTCAGGCGCGGCCCAGGGCGCGGTCGACGGCGATCTCGATCACCACGCGGGCGGGGTTCTCCCGGGGCTGGCGGTAGCGCTCGGTGTAGCGGCGGACGGCGTCGGCGACCGCGTCGGCGTCGGCGCGGATCACGGCCCGGCCCTCCAGGGTGGCCCAGCGGGCCCGGTCGACCTGGCAGAGCGCGACCCGCAGGCCGGTCCCGCCGGCGGCCAGCACGTTGCGGACCTTGCGGCTCTCCCCGCTGCTGATCACCCGGGCGGTGCGGGTCTCCGGGTCGTAGGTCGCGCCGACCGGGACGACGTGCGGGGTGCCGTCGGGGCGCAGCGTGGTGAGGGTGCAGATGTGGCGTTCCCGCCAGAAGTCGAGGTAGGCCGGGTCGAGGTGGTGGAGGTCGTGTGCCATGTTCCGCATCGTACGGGCGGGTGCGGTGCGCGCCGGGGCGGACCCGCTGGCGTCCCGGGTCGGGTCGGGCGGTAGCGTCACCGCTGGTGGGGGCGGTCCCCGCCGGGTGTCGTGCCGGGTGTCGCGGTGCGAGGGAGGAGTGCCGGGGTGTCGTCGGTCGGGACGTGGGGGGCCGTGGAGGACGCGGCGGAGGGCGCGGAACTGTCGTCGCGTTCCCGGGAGTTCGCGGTGGACGGGTTCGCGGGGGACGCGTCCGCGGTGCCGGCGCACCCGTCCGCGGCGCTGCTGGAGCTGGACCCGGCGAAGCTCCCGGAGGGGCCGAAGCAGCGCGGGAAGCTGCTGCGCGAGCGGGTGCCGCTGGACTGGCACGCGCGGCTGCTGCCCTCGGCCTCGCGCCCGGAGGTGGCGGCGGCGGTGGAGTCCGCGAACGCGGGGCGGCTGCCGCACCTGGTGCCGATCCGGGTGGGGCGGATGGCGGCCTCGCCGTTCGCGTTCCTGCGGGGTTCGGCCGGGCTGATGGCGCACGACCTGGCGACCACGCCGGTCAGCGGGATCGCCGCGCAGCTGTGCGGCGACGCGCACGCCGCCAACTTCGGCCTGTACGGCGACGCCCGGGGCCGGCTGGCGCTGGACCTGAACGACTTCGACGAGACGGTCTCGGGCCCCTGGGAGTGGGACCTGAAGCGGCTGGCGGCGAGCCTGGTGCTGGCCGGGCGGCAGGCGGGCGCGGACGAGCACGCCTGCCGGCAGGCGGCGTTCGACGCGGCGGCGACGTACCGGCGGACGGTGCGGCGGCTGGCGAAGCTCCCGGCGCTGGACGCCTGGAACGCCTGGGAGGCCATCGCGGACCACCAGTTGGTGGAGTTCGCGGGCGCGCACGAGCTGAACCAGGTGCTGACGGCGGTGTCGGAGAAGGCGCTGCGCAACACCGGCGCGAAGTTCGCGGCCCGCTCCACCGTCCGTACCGGGGACGGCGGTTGGCGTTTCGTGGCGGCGCCGCCGGTGCTCGGTGCGGTGACGGACCGTCAGGCCGAGCTGGTGGCGGGCTCGTTGGCGTCCTACCGGCACACCGTCCCGGCGGAGCTGCACCCGCTGCTGGCCCGGTTCCGGGTCCAGGACGTGGCGTTCCGGGTGGTGGGCACCGGCAGCGTCGGCACCCGCTCGTACGTGGTGCTGCTGACCGACCGGCGGGGCGGCCCGCTGGTGCTGCAGGTGAAGGAGGCCCGGCCGTCGGCGCTGCTGCCGCACCTGGTGCGGGCGGGCTTCCCCGTCCCGGCCGAGGGCGGGCACGAGGGACGCCGGGTGGTGCTCGGCCAGAAGCGCATGCAGGTGGTCTCCGACCCGCTGATGGGCTGGACGAGCGTGGCCGGACTCCCTTACCAGGTGCGGCAGTTCCGCAACCGCAAGGGCAGTGTCGACCCGGCGGCGCTGACGCCCTCCCAGCTCGACGACTACGGCCGGCTGACCGGCGCACTACTCGCCCGGGCGCACGCGCACACCGCCGACGCGGCGCTGATCGCGGGCTACTGCGGCAAGGACGACCGCCTGGACGACGCGGTCGCCCGTTTCGCGGTCTCCTACGCCGACCAGTCGGAGGCCGACCACGCCGCGCTGCTGGCGGCGGTCCGCAGCGGCCGGCTCCCGGCCGAGACGGCGGTCTGACGCCCCGTCGCCCTTCCCCGGCGTGTTGCGGTTCCGTCTCCGTTCGACCGCGGCCCGCCCGCGCCCGGACACGGTGTGTCACCTTGGGTGGGAACACCCCGGACGGCACGTCCGGGGACCGGGGGCGGTGGGGACGGGGGCGGCGATGGTGTCGAAGGACGGGACTTCCGGGGCGGACGGACCGGCGGGCGGGTCGGCGGACGGCCCGGCGGACGGACCGGTGAGCGGCCCGGCGGGCGGCCCGGCGGGCGGGTCGGTGGCCCTGCTGGTGGCGGCTCTGGTGCAGCCGAGCCGGGCCGAGGGCTGGCCGGGGCCGGAGCTGCTGGCGCGGGTGGTGCGGGAGTTGCACCGGCTGCCGCGCTGGCAGCACGCCCTGCTCGCGGCCGGGGCCGCGCCGCTGGACGTCGCGGCGCGGTCCGCGCTCACCGAGACGGTGACCGAACTGCTGGTCCTCGACCCGCTGCTGGCCGCGGCCCTGGCCGCGCCCGCACCCGCGCCCGCTCCCGTGCCCCCGCCGCCGGTCCTCCCGCCGCCGCCGACCGCTCCCCCCGTGCCCGCTCCCCCGTACGGGCCGCCGCAGTTCGGGCCGCCGCCGTCCGGGCCGCCGTCCGCCGCTCCGGCCTCGCCCGCCTCCCCGTTCGACGCTCCGCAGTTCGGGCCGCCGCAGTTCGGGCCGCCGCAGTTCGACGCGCCGCCGGTGCCCGAGCACCCCTTCGGGGCCGGGACGATCGTGCGGCGGCGGGGGCCGGGCCGGCGGGTGTGGCTCTCGGCGGGGGCGGTGCTGGTGGCGGGGGTGCTGATCGGGGCGGGGGTGTACGTCCTGGGCGGTTCGGACGCCCCGCAGCTGCCGGGGTCGGTGGAGGGCGACCGGCTCCGGGCGTCCTCGGAGCGCGGGGACTACCCGGACTGGTCGCGGGCGAGCGGACGGTTGGTCTCCGGCGGCATGGTCGACCCGCACGCCGCCCTGTACGGCTCGCTGCCGGACATCACTGCCAGCACCGAGTTCGGCGGGTCCGACCGGGAGGCCCGCTGGAACGTGGTGGTCGGGAAGCCCTCCCCCGCCTTCGAGCGCACGATCCAGGACAGCCTGGCGAAGTCCCACGGCGACCACGCCCCGCGCCGGGTGGCGACCTCGCTGCCGGGCACGCTGGTCTGCGACTCCTACGCCGCGGACCTGACGGAGAAGGAGCGTGCGGAGGAGTCGCTCACCTGCGTCTGGTACGACGCGGAGCACGCGATCGTGGTCGAGGGCACGGGCGTCCCGGAGGGCCTGCCCGCCGCCGTGCTGGTGCGGGTCCACGAGAACGTCGAGCGCTGAGCACTGACGGCCCGCCGACCGCCGGAGTTGACGTCCGTGCCCGGGGCCGGGCTGAATGGGGCCATGCGCGTGCGTGAGGTCCGGCCCGGGGAACTGCCCCTGCTCCAGGAGATCGAACGGGCGGCGGGGGCCGTCTTCCGCGAGGTCGGCATGGACTGGGTCGCGGACGACGAGCCGTTCTCGGTCGAGGAGTTGACGGCGTACCTGGGGGCCGGTCTGGCCTGGGTGGCGGTGGACGGCGCGGACCGCCCGGTCGGCTACCTGGTCGCCGAGCGGATCGACGGGGCGCTCCACGTCGAGCAGGTGTCCGTGCACCCGGACGCGGCCCGCCGGGGCGTCGGCCGGGCCATGATCGAGCACCTCGCGGACCTGGCCCGGGCCGAGGGCGTGCCCGCGCTGACCCTGACCACCTTCGCCGAGGTGCCCTGGAACGCCCCGTACTACCGGCGTTGCGGGTTCTCCGCCGTCCCGGAGGCCGAGCTGACCCCGGGGCTGCGCCTGGTCCGGGCCCGCGAGGCGGCGCACGGTCTCGACCGCCGGCCCCGCCTGGCGATGCGCCGCGACCTCTGACGCGCCCTCCGACGCGCCCCGACGCGCCCCGACGCGCCGCCCGACGCGCCGCCCGGTGCGACCCCCGTCACGACCTCCGGCGCACCGTCGGGTCCGGAAACCCCGTCGCCCGCGGCCCGGCGAAGGGGGATGATCGGCGGCATGACCACCGACACCGCCACCCTGCTGCTCGCGCCCCGGATCAACGAGACGGGCCTGCAGTTGCGCACCGCCGCGGGGCGGCGCGGGCTGCGGGCGTTCACGGCGCCGTCCTGGCGGGCCCCGGCGGAGCTGCTGGGCGGGGCGGTGCACCTGTACGGCGGGCCGCTGTTCGCGGACGCGGTCGGCGGGGTGTTCGGGCTGGGGCTGCTGGAGCCGGCCGCGGACTGGCTGGTGGCGCTGCCGCGCGAGCTGACCGGCCGCCGGGTGCGGTTCGGCACGCTCGCCGAGGCCCGGGCGCTGCGTTCGCCGGCGTTCGTGAAGGCCCCGGCGGACAAGCACTTCGCGGCCCGGGTGTACCGGGACGGCGCGGGGCTGCCCGGCCCGGAGCTGCTGGACGGGGACACGCCGGTGCTGGTGAGCGAGGTGGTGCGGTTCGCGTCCGAGTTCCGGCTGTTCGTGCTGGACGGCGCGGTGCGGGCGGTCTCCCGGTACGCGGTGGACGGCGACCTGGCGGTGGCCGGGCCGGGGGCGGAGGGGCCGGAGGTGCTGGCGTTCGCCGCCGAGGTGCTGGCGGCGGCCGCGGCCGTCGCCCCGCTGCCGAGCGCCGCGGTGGTGGACGTCGGCCGCACCGGGTCCGGCTGGGCGGTGGTGGAGGCCAACGCGGCCTGGGCGAGCGGCGGTTACGCCTGCGACCCGGACGCGGTGCTGGACGTGGTGCTGCGGGCGGGCGGGCCGCGCGACCGGCTCGGCGCCGCCGACCTGCCGTTCCTCCGCGAGCTGCCGGCCGTCGAGGGCTGACCCGGCGTCGAGGGCCGGCCCGCCGCCGAAGGCCAACCTGCTGCTGAAGGCCGACGCAGCGTCAAAACGGGGTGCGGCGCCCGGGCGCGGCGGGCGAGGATGGGGACCATGAGCAGCTCTCACCTCACCCACATCACCGAACCGCCGGGCGTCGCGCCGGGCACCGGCTACACCCAGGTGGTCACCGGCACGGGCCGGCTGGTCCAGGTCTCCGGGCAGGTCGCCTTCGACGAGGAGCGGAAGCTGGTCGGGCCCGGCGATCCGGAGGCGCAGGCCCGCCAGGTGTTCGAGAACCTGCGGCGCTGCCTGGCGGCGGCCGGCGCGGACTTCTCGGACGTCGTGAAGCTGACCGTCTTCGTCACCGACATCGCCTTCCTCCCGGCGGTCCGCAAGGCCCGGGACGCGTACGTGGACACCGCCCGGCCGCCGGCGAGTTCGGCGGTGCAGGTGGCGGCGCTGTTCCTGCCGGAGGTGCTGATCGAGGTCGAGGCCCTGGCGCTGGTCGCCGAGTAGCCCCGCCTTCGAACGAACATCCGCCCGGGGAACGGGTGTTGACGTGTCACGGGTGGCCGGTTTACGTCCTACTCGGGAGGGCGGTGGGCCGCATACCGTCGGGGGAGGGACCGCCGGTCGTCGGCGGTCCCGATCCGCGGGCCCCCTGCCAGGAGGACGGATGACCACCGACACGCCCACCGATGCCCCCGATTCGCCGCCGCTGGCGCCGCTGCACTGCATGCTGCGCGCCGAGCCCGGCCCGCCCCGGCTGGCCGCGCTGCCGACCGGGACGCCGGTGTGGGTGCTGACCAGGCACGCGGACGTCCGCCAGGCACTGGCCCACCCGGACCTCGGCCGGTCCTCGCTGTACGCGCCGGACGCGCCGCCGATCACCCTGACGCCGAACATCCTGGACGACCCGTCCTCGATCCTGAACAGCGACGGGCCGGACCACCAGGCGATCCGGCGCACCGTCCAGCGCGCTTTCACGCCACGTGCGATCGAGCGCTGGCGGCCGTGGGTGGACGCCGTGGTGCGGGAGCTGGTGGACGACCTGGCCGGCTCCGGTTCGCCCGCCGAGGTGATCGGGGCGCTCACCAAGCCGCTGCCGGTGCGGGTGATCAGCCGGCTGATGGAGCTGGAGGGGCTGGACGTCGAGCGGATCAGCTGGTGGAGCGACCACGCGCTGTCGACCACGGCCTACACCGCGGAGGAGATCGGGGCGGCGCTGCGCGAGTTCGGCGCGTTCGGGTACCAGCTGGTGCAGGCCCGGCGGAAGAACCCGGGCGAGGACCTGGTGAGTTCGCTGGTGCAGGCCGCCGACCAGACCGGCGGCATGACGGAGGCCCAGATCACCTCGCTCACCATCGGGTTGGTGATCGCCGGCCACGAGACCACCATGACCAGCTTCGGCAACGCCCTGGTGTACCTGCTCGACCCGCAGCGCGGCGCGGCCTGGCGGCGGATCGGCACGGACCTGGCGGCGGCCACGGCGGCGACCGAGCAGCTGCTGCGGACCATTCCGCTCGGCGACCGGACCAGCGGGCCGGGCGCGCTGCGCCGGGCCACCGCGGACCTGGAGATCGGCGGGGTGACCATCCCGGCGGGCGCGATCGTCGCGGCCGACATGATCACCGCCAACGCCGACCCGGAGGTCTACCCGCCGGGGCCGCTCGACCTGTTCGCGCCGCTGGGCACCCCGTCGCTGACCTTCGGCGCGGGCCCGCACCACTGCCTGGGCGCCTGGCTGGCCCGGATGGAGCTCGAACTCGGCCTGCACCACCTGGCCCGGGTGCTGCCGGGGCTGCGGCTGGCCGGCCCGGTCGAGGAGATCGAGTGGCGCACCGGCCTGGTCACCCGCAGCCCGCTGCGGCTGGAGGTGGCCTGGTGACGGACGCGCCCCGGCTGGTGGTGACGGTCGACCAGGTCCGCTGCATCGGCAGCGGCCTGTGCGCCCGCACCGCCCCGACCGACCTGCTGCTCGCCGCCAACGGCCGTGCCGCGCCCGCCCGTTCGGAGACCGGCCCGTCCGAGGAGCTGACCGAGGCCGCCGAGCTGTGCCCGGTCGAGGCGATCGCCGTCCGCGACGCCGCGACCGGCGCGCTGGTCGCCCCGGTCTGGTAGGGCCGACCGGCCCCGCTCGGCTACGGCGCCAGCTCCTTGCGCATCAGCACGCACACCGTCTCGTACCGCCGCAGCGTGCCGTCCTCGCCCTCGACGTCCCAGCCGTCGGGGGCGCGGCCGTACGCCCGGTAGCCGAGGCGTTCGTAGAGGGCGCGGGCGCGCGGGTTGTCCTCCTCGACGCCGAGTTCGGCGCGGGTGAGGCCGCGGGCGGTGATCCGCCGCTCGGCGGCGCGGACCAGCAGGGTGCCGATGCCGCAGGAGCGCAGCGCGGGGTGGACGCCGAGCTGCCAGAGCGTGCCGGCGCCGGGCGCGGGGGCGTAGTCCACTCCCCCGAGCGCGACGGGGTGCCCGGTCGGCGTGCACACCGCGAGGTAGTCGATCTCCCCGGCCTCGGCCCGGCGGACCTTCCCCGCCAGCTCCCGGACGTGCTTGGGCGAGCCGGCCCAGTCGCAGAACGGGACGTCCGCCAGGGTCAGGTCACGCACCGTCAGGGCCAGCCGGACCTCGGCCGTCCCGCTCACTCCTGCTCCCCCGCCCCGGAGTGCCGGAGCCGGAACGACGGGCCCTGGGCGGTCGGCGTCCAGCCCTGCGCCCGGGCGGCCCGGATGCCCGCGGCGACCTCGCGCGGCAGGACCAGCTCGGCGGGTACCGGGGAGGGCGGGTGGACCTGCGGGCGGCCGGTCTCCACCACCAGGGTCGTGCCGGGGGTGGCGGCGTCCTCCACCGCGTACCCGAGGGTGGTGGTGTCGTAGGCGCAGCACCAGTGCGGACTGCTGACCCGCCAGCGGTACTCGACACCGTCCACGACGATCCGTCGCGCGCCCTTCTTCGGCAGTGCCATGCCCCGTCCTCCCCGTGCTCCCCCGCGTTCCGCCCGTGCGCCGCCAGTCTCCTGCCGGAGGACGGGGGTTGTCACCGGGAATTCGGGCCGGGGAAGCGGGGTCGGTCCTCGACCGGGTCGGTCTCCCCCGTCGGTGCGCCGGACCAAGGCGCCCGCCTCGCGGATCTCCTCGGCCGGCTCCGCCCCTCCTGCTGGCGGGCGCTGTCGACGTCCCGCGCCCGCACCTGCTCCACCTGCCGCGCCGCGCCCGCCCGGACCGGGGTGTCGGCGCGGGGCCGTAGCCTGTGGGCATGCAGAGCGACGAGACGCGGGCGTTCCCCGCGGCCCTGGCGGCCGCGCTGGCCGACGAGTTCCCCTACCTGGACGGGGAGGGGATGGACCTGGAGGCGTTCGACGCCTTCCTGTCGGCGGCGGAGACCACCGACTGGCTCCGGTCCTGGACGGGCAACGAGGAGCTGACCGGCGACCTGTTCCGGGTCTTCGCCCAGGACGGGACGGGCGGGTACGCCGCGCTCTGGCTGGTGCGCGAGGGGCGGGAGTTGGCGGAGCAGCCGGTGGTGTTCCTCGGCTCGGAGGGCGAGACCGCCGTCGTCGCCCGGGACCTGCCCGACTTCCTCTGGCTGCTCGCGGCGGGCCTCGGCCCGGCCGAGCTCACCCTGGGCCTGCGCGACCCCGAGGACGTCCGCCCGGACGCCCCGCGCACCGCCGTCGCCGAACAGCACGCCCCGGACCGCCGCCGCCCGGCCGCCGAGATCCTCGCCGACGCGGCCCGCGAGTTCCCCGGCTTCCCGGAGACCGTCGAGGAGTGGTGCCGCTAGGCCCTCTCCTTCGGGTCTCGTCCGGGCGGGCGGGGCCAGGTGCCCCCGGTCGGCCGTTGCCGACCTGCCGCTCCGGGACGTGCTGTCGACCGGGCTGCGGTCCGATCAGGCCGCCAGCGGGAGGGCGGCCGACAGCACCGTGCCCTCGCCGGGCGCCGACTCCACGGTCAGCGTGCCGCCGAGCCGGGAGGCCCGGGTGCGGATGGCCGGCAGCCCGTGGCCCCGCACCCCGCCGTCCGGACGGACGGCGGTCGGGTCGAAGCCCCGGCCGTCGTCGGCGACGTCGAGGACCACTTGCTCGTCGAGGTAGGTCAGGGTGAGCACGGCGTTACGGGCGTCCGCGTGCTCCCGCACGTTCGCCAGCGCGCCCTGCGCGATCCGCAGCAGCGCCGACTGGACCCGCTCGGGCAGGGGGTGGGCCGGAACGCCCTCGATGTGGCAGCGGACCGTCAGCCCGGTGGCGGACTCCCGGCGGGCCAGGGTGCGCAGCGCCTCGTCCAGGCCGCCGCCCCCGGCAAGGTCCGCGGGGGCGAGATCGTGGACGAAGCGGCGGGCCTCGGTGAGGTTGTGGTCGGCGATCGCACCGGCCGCGCGCACGTGCCGGTGGGCCGTCTCCGGGTCCGAGCGCCAGGTGCGGTCGGCGGCCTGGAGCAGCATCCGCTGGCTGGACAGGCCCTGCGCGAGGGTGTCGTGGATCTCCATGGAGAGTCGCTGCCGCTCGGCGAGGGTGCCCTCGCGGCGCTCGGTCGCGGCGAGTTCGCGCCGGGTGCGGACCAGGTCCGCGACCAGTTCGCGCTGCCGCGCGGTCTGCTGGTCCATGCGGACGAAGACGGCGACGCAGATCGCGGCGACGGCGGGCGGGGCGAGCAGGACGTCGAACTCGAAACGGCCGGCCAGCCGCAGCTGCGCGGTGACCGACACCACCGTGAACAGGCCGATGCAGCAGGCCGCGGCCGGCGGGCGCAGATTGCGCAGCGCCAGGTAGAAGAGGGGGATCGAGCACCAGGCGAAGCTCGGGGCGAGGAACACGACCGCGATCCAGACCGCCGAGCAGGCCCCCAGCCAGAGGTACCGGCGGGTGCGGTCGGTGGCGGGCGCCGGCTCGGCCGCGTACAGCACCGCCAGGACGGCGGCGAGCGCGACCACCCAGGGCGCGGTCCCGCCGGTGTGCCGCATCAGGAAGCGGGCCAGCGAGGAGCCGAGCAGCAGGAGGAAACCCACGCGGAGCAGGGTCCGGAACCAGCGGGCCTCGTCGTCCGGCGCCCTGGTGTCCCGCTTCGGGCCCGCCGCCTGCGTACCGCCCCACCGTCCCATGCCGTGCCGCACCTCTCCGCCCGCCGATCTGGATGAACAGGACAAACCTCTCATATCAGCAGCATGGGGCGGGTCCCGGGCGGACCGGCCCGCTCCGCGACGGCGGCCTCGACTGCCCCGAACCGGACCTCCGCGGGCGGGGACGGTGTTCCGGTGCCTGTCCGACCGGACGTCCGGGGGCGACGACAGGCCCCAGCGGCGCCACGCCTCGACGGTCTCCGCGAAGCCGGAGAACCTGCGGGCCGCGTCGGCGACGACCCCGACGGCCGGGACGCGCTGCGGCTGCACCCCCGGTGCCCGCCCCCAGTGCCTGACGCCGACGCCGCCTGCGGCCCCGCGGTGGCCGGTGCGTGCTCTCGGTGTGCCGGGAGCCGTGGGGTGGGCGGGCCCGAAGACGGGCCCTGGGCGCGGGGCGGGGTGCGGATCGGGGATGCTGGGGCGATGCGTGCTGCCCGGTTGATTCGTATGGCGCTCCTGCTGCAGTCGGCTCCCGGGCTGACGGCGGCCGAGGTGGGGCGGGAGCTGGGGGTGTCCGGGCGGACGGTGATCCGGGACGTGCAGGCGCTCCAGGAGGCCGGGGTGCCGGTGGTGGCGGAGCGGGGACGAGCCGGGGGCTACCGACTCGCCCCCGGGCACCGGACCAGGCTCACCACCTTGCGTCCTTCCGAGGCCGAGACGCTGTACCTGTCCGGGCTGCCGGGCGCGCTGCGCGACCTCGGGCTCTCGGACGCGGCCGACACCGCCCGGTTGAAGCTGTCCGCCACGCTGCTGCCCTCGCTGCGGGCGGCCGCCGAGTCCTCGGTGCGGCGCTTCCACCTGGACGCGCCGGCCTGGTTCCGCGAACCGTCCGCGCCCGAGCTGCTGCCGGAGCTGGCCCGGGCCGTCCGGGCGGACCTGGCGGTCGAGTTGGCCTACGCCCGCCCGGGGCGCGAGCCGGGACCGGCCCGCCGGGTGGAGCCGTACGGGCTGGTGCTGAAGGCGGGCGTCTGGTACCTGGTGGGCCGGGTGGGCGATGCCCCGGACGGCGCGGGCGATGCCGGGGGCGGCGCGGGCGAGGGCGCGGGCGGCACGGGCGAGGGCGCGGGCGGCGCGTTCCGCAGCTACCGCGCGGACCGGATCACCGTGCTGCGCACGCTCCCCGACGGACCGTTCACCCGGGACCCAGCCTTCGAGCTGGCCGCGTACTGGCAGGAGCAGCGGGCCCGGTTCGCGCTCTCCCTGCTACGCGCCGCCGTGACGGTGCGGCTGTCCCCGGAGGGTGCGCGGCGGCTGCCCGAGGTCACCGACCGGGCGGCGGCGGAGCGGGCGCTGGCCGCCGCCCCGCCGCCGGACCGCACCGGCCGGGTCACCCTCGACCTGGCCGTGGAGTCGGAGGAGATCGCGTTCGCCGAGCTGGCCGCGCTGGGCGCGGAGGCCGAGGTGCTGGCCCCGCCCGCACTCCGGACCCGCTTCGCCCGGCGGGCCCGGGAGCTCGCCGCGCTGTACGGCAACGAACCGGAGGGCAGCGACGAACCGGAGGGCCCGGGCCCCGGCGGACCTCAGCCGGACCTCAGCGGTAGTCCTCGACCCTGACCTGCTCCCCCGACCCGGCAGCCGCTTCGAGCGCGTCGAAGTACGCCCAGGCGTCCGGTCGGCTGCCGTCGGTGTCGGTGAGGCCGTAGACCCGGGCGAGTTCGGCGCTGGAGGTGGACTTCCGGTTCCACCGCTCGGCCCGGTCCGGGTCGGCGGCCAGCGCGGCGACCCCGCGGGCGAGGTACTGCGGGGACTCGGCGACGGCGAAGGTCGGTTCGACGGCGATGACGTCCCGCCAGGTCTCCTCGGTGGCGCCGAAGTGGGTGAGCATCTGTTCGGAGCGCAGGAAGCCCGGCGTGACGGACACCGCCGCGCCGCCGTACTCGGCCAGTTCCTGGCCCAGCCCGTAGGCCATCCGGATCGGGGCGTTCTTGGCCAGGTCGTAGTACAGGTTCTCCCGGTAGCGGCGGTTGGTGGCGGCCGTGCCGTCGGTGACCTCGACCAGCAGCGGCGCGGCGGAGCGCACCAACAGCGGCAGGCCGAGCGCGGCCGTGATCACGTGCGAGCGGACGCCGAGTTCCAGCATCCGCAGGCCGTCGGCGAGCGGCGTCTCCCAGCTCTTCTTCCCGAAGATCGACCCGGCCGTCAGGTGTTCGGCGCCCCACAGGTCGTTGACCAGGACGTCGAGGTGTCCGTGCTCCTGCTCGATCCGCCGGAACAGCGCGCGGACCTGTGCCTCGTCCAGGTGGTCGGTGGGCACCGCGATGCCCGTCCCGCCGGCCGCCGTCACCAACTCGCCGGTCTCCTCGATGGTCTCGCCGGGCCGGCCGACCTCGCTGACCCGCTCGCGGGTGGTCCGCCCGGTCACGTAGACCGTCGCGCCGGACCGGCCCAGTTCGACCGCCAGGGCCCGGCCCGCGCCCCGGGTCGCGCCCGCGACCAGGGTGATCCGGCCTGCCAGCGGGCGGGCGGGGCGGCTGTCGCGGGGCGGGGTGTGGTTCGTGTTCTCCATGGCTTCAACGATCGGCGCCAAAGGTGACAGAACCCGTCACCTTTTCCTTCTTCACGACACGTCCACATGCCGGGGGGCGCCGGACGGCTCCGATCAGGAGGATTTCCCGGCAGCCGACCTGACGATCCGACAGGATGTGTGCCCACCGTCCCGCCGCACGAGAGGCCGCCCGCATGCCGCACCCCGCACCCGAGCCGACCGCCGAACTGGTGGTGGACGCGGCCGCCGCCGTCGCCCCCGCGCTCTCCCCGGACGGCCTGCTGGTCGCGTACGGGGTGGTCGGGCACGGCGGACGGCCCGGGCGGCCGTACGGGTCGGTGTGGGTGGTGGCGGCCGACGGCGGTTCGGCCCCGCGCCGACTGGCGGAGGGGGCGTCCCCCGACCTGGCGCCGAAGTGGGCCCCGGACTCGGCGACGCTGTTCTTCGGCGCCGAGGACCCGGGGCGGAGCACCGTCCGGCTCGCCCGGATCGGCCGGGACGGCGGCGCGGTGCAGGAGTTGACGGACCGTCATGTCGCCGTCCTCGACCACTGGCCGCTGCTCGACGGCCGCACCGTCGCCCTGCTCGCCGAGGACGGGCCGACCGCCGAGCAGGAGCGCCGGGCGGCCGAGGGCGACGACGCGACGGTCTGGGGCCGGCGCCTGCCACCGGCCCGGCTGCGGCTGCTCGACCTGGGCACCGGCGGGCTGCGCACCGTGGCGGGCCTCGGCGACCGGCACGTGGTGGCGCTGTCCCAGCGGCCGGACGGCGGCCCGCTGGCGGTGCTGAGCCTGGCCACCGCCGAGCCGGGCGCGGGCGCCCTGACGGCGCGGCTGGACCTGGTCGACCCGGGGTCGGCGGCCGTCCGGGAGCTGGGGCCGGTCGGGGTGGAGGCGGGCTCCCCGGTCTGGTGGCGGCACGAGGACGGCTGGCACCTGGCCCACCTGGCGGTGACGCCCCCGCACCTGGTCGGCGGGCTCGCCGTACTGGACACCCTCGTGCCGGAGCACGGTCCGGCCGCCGGGCACCGCAACCTCACCGCCGGGCTGCCGTACTGCCCGGCCGAGCTGGCGCAGGTCGCGGACGGGCCGCCGCTGGCGCTGTTCGCCGACGGGCTGGACACCGCGCTGCACCGGCTCGACCCGCGGTCGCTGCGCTTCCGGCGGCTCTCGCGCTTCCCGGGCCTGCTCGCGGGGCTCACCGCGAGCCGCTCCGGGGCGGGCGTCGCGCTGCTGGCGAGCACCGCGTACGCGCCCAAGGACGTCCACGCGGGGGCGCCCGGCGGGGAGTTGACCCGGCTCGCCGACACCGCGCCGGAGCTGCGGGCCGTCCGCTGGGGCGTCCAGGAGCGCCTGGAGTACCGGGCCCGGGACGGGCTCCGGCTGGACGGCCTGCTGATCCGGCCGGCCGGAACGGGCCCGGCGGACGGGCCGTTCCCGCTGGTCACCGTGGTGCACGGCGGGCCGTACGGCCGCTGCGCCGACGAGTTCGCGCTCAGCCCGGTGGACTGCGGCCAGTGGCTGGCGACCGCCGGGTACGCGGTCTTCCTGCCCAACCCCCGGGGCGGGTCGGGGCACGGCCACGCCTTCGCCGCGACGGCGGCGGGCGCGGTCGGCGGCGACGAGTGGCACGACGTCCTGGACGGGATCGACCTGCTGGTGGCCCGGGGCGTCGCCGACCCCGGGCGGCTGGGCATCTCGGGCTGGAGCCACGGCGGCTTCCTGGCGGCCTGGGCGGTCGCCCGCAGCGACCGGTTCGGGGCCGCCGTGATGGGCGCGGGCATCAGCGACTGGGGCATGCAGGCCGGCACCGGCGACTGGGGGCTGCTGGACGCGGAACTCGGCGGCAGCACCGGCTGGGAGGGCCCGGGCCCGCACCTCCACGACCGGAACAGCCCGATCTCCTACGCCGCCGCGATCCGCACCCCGGTCCTGCTCCTGCACGGCGAGCAGGACACCAACGTCCCGCTCGGCCAGGCCGTCCACTTCCACCGCGCCCTGCGCCACTTCGGCGTCGACCACGAACTCGTCGTCTACCCCCGCGAGGGCCACGGCCTGGACGAACGCGCCCACCGCCTCGACGCCCTGCACCGACTCCGCACCTGGTTCGCCCGCCACCTCTGACGCCCCGCGGGCCTCCCGGCGGGGCGGCCTCCCGGCCGGTCAGGCGGAGCGGCGTTCGATCAGGACGGGTTCGAACAGGACGGTGGTGGCGGCCCGGGCGGGGCGGGCGAGGTGGTCGAGCAGGACGCGGGTCATCTCGGCGGCCATCTCCTCGACGGGCTGGCGGACGGTGGTGAGGTGGGGGCGGCCGGCGGTGGCGGCGGAGGAGTCGTCGAAGCCGATCACCGCGACGTCCTCGGGGACGCGGCGGCCGTGCTCGGCGAGGACGGCCAGGGCGCCCTGGGCCATCAGGTCGTTGGCGGCGAAGACGCCGTCCAGGTCGGGGTAGCGGCGGAGCAGCGAGGCCATCGCGCGCTCCCCGTCCTCGCGGGTGAAGTCTCCCTCGACGTGCGGGAGTTGGTGGATCTCGTGGTCGGCCATCGCCTCCCGGAAGCCGGACAGCCGGTCGCGGGCGGCGCGGACGCCGAGCGGGCCGGAGATCGCGGCGACCCGGCGGCGGCCGCGGGCCAGCAGGCGGGCGGCGGCGAGCCGGCCGCCCTCGCGGTTGTCGAGGTCGACGCAGGACAGCGAGAGCGGCGTCGGGGGGCGGCCGAACAGGACGGTGGGGATGCCCGCGGCGAGCAGTTGGGCGGGCAGCGGGTCGCGGCTGTGGGTGGAGACCACCATCGCGCCGTCGGCGTTGCCCTGCCGCAGGTAGCCGAGCGCCTTCTCGCGGGCGTCGGGGCCGTCGGCGAGCATCAGCACGGGGTGCAGGTCGAGCGGTCGCAGGCCGGTGAAGACGCCGCTGACGACCCGTCCGAAGAACGGGTCGGCGAAGATCTCGGCGCCGACGTGGTGGTCGGGGCCCTCGGCGGCGTCGCTGCCGGAGATGACCAGGGCGAGCGCGCCGGTGCGGCGGGTGACCAGCGAGCGGGCGGCGCTGTTGGGCACGTACCCGGTGCGGGTGATGGCCTGCCGGACGGCGTCCTGGATGGCCGGGTCGACGTTGCGGACGCCGTTGATGACGCGGGAGACGGTGGCCCGGGAGACGCCCGCGACCCGGGCCACGTCCTCCAGGGTGGTGGAGCGGTTGGCGGCCGGCTTGAGGGCTTCGCTGCTCATGGCCCTCTTTATAGCACGCTGGGAGAGCGCTCTCCCAGTGGATTCGAAGCCTGCGGGGCTTCTGTCCGACAGGTCGGCCGCCGGGCCGCCCGCACCACCCGGCATCAGGAGTGCTCCTGCCAGCAGGTCATCACGGTGGTGGCGGTCAGCACGGCGGCGTCGGCCCGGCTGCGCGGCGGGGTGCCGAAGGTCTCGGGGAGCCGGGCGACGTCGACGGTGAGCACGAAGGCGTCCTTGCGGACCACGGTGGTGCCGTCGGCGCGCCGGTAGGCGGCCTGGCCGAGGCCGTTGAGGTCGGTGACCGCCCCGGCGCTGCCGCGCAGGCCGTCGTACTGGGCGGTGGCGGTGGCCAGGTCGGGCAGTTCCTTGACGGAGAGCGTCATGGTGCCGGTGGCGTACCGGTAGTCGCAGCTGTAGACGTGCGCGACCCAGGTGGGGGCGAGGGGCTGGGCGATGTCGGTGCCGAGCGCCCCGGCCAGCTCCTGCCGGAAGTAGGGGTTGCAGATCATCGAGGCGGCGTCGGACGGGCGGTCGGGCGGGGTGGCGGGCGCGGCGGGCCGGGCGGAGGCGGAGAGGGGGGCGGAGGCCGAGGGGGGCGGAGGCGCGGCGGCGGGGGCGGCGCAGCCCGCGGCGGCGGCGAGCACGGCCGGCACGGCCAGCGCGGCGAGCAGCGGGCGCAGTGGCGGGCGCAGTGGAGGGCGTCCGGTGCCGGGTCGGTTCCTCATCGGTGGTCCTCCGGGTGTGGGGGTGCGGACCGGCCCCGCCGCCGGGTGGGGCCGGGCGGCGGGGCCGGGGTTCGCGGCCAGTGTCACGGCAGGCGGCCACTGCCCGTCAAGGGGCGGCGGTGCGAGGGGCGTTGCCTGCCGTGCCACCGGGGGCGCGGTCTCTCAGGGCAGAAGGTACTGCTCGTTGAGCGCGGCGCCCTTGGCGGGCTGGGTCTCGTCGTAGCCGCGGGCGTTGCACTGGAGGCCGCCGACGATGCAGTGGTTCACCAGGGCGGCCAGGGTGGGCGCGTCCCAGGCGTTGAAGAAGTCGTAGTGGAAGGAGAAGCCCCGTCCGCTGGAGAGGTGGAGTTGGGCGAGGTGGCCGAGGTCGGCGGGGAAGGCCATCTTGAACTCGATCATCGGCAGGGCGACCGGGTGGTCGGCGGGGCAGACGCCGTTGATCGGGTAGGCCATGTGACTCTTGTGGTCGGGGGTGTCGAGGTACAGGCCGTTCCAGCAGCTGGGGGCCTGGAAGCGGACGTTGACCTGTCCGCCGCCGGGGCAGGAGACCGGGAGGTCGGCGGTGTTGTAGCTGGTGCCGCACTCCCAGCCGGCCACGTACCCGGGGTGGGTGGTGAAGTCGGTGGCGCTGTCGGCGGGGCTGGCGACGACGAACCGCAGGCCGGGCGGGAACGGCCGGACGGCGGTGTAGTCGTTGATGGCGCTCTTGTAGTAGATGGTCTGCAGGCCGACCGGGTCGACGGGCGTGCTGCCGTCGAGCATGGTGGGCATCCAGTAGCCGGACTTGTCGCCGGGGGCGAGGCAGCTGGTGGTGCCGGCCTGCAGCGACTCCAGCGTGGAGTTGGCGTCGGTGTTGAGGGCGCCCATGAAGGTGTGCAGGTGGGAGGCGCCGGGCTTGCCCGGGTAGACGATCGGGTCGTCGGGCAGGTCGTGGGTGGCGGTGCAGTTGGCCTGGAACTCGTGGAAGTAGGCGTGCGCCGGGTTGCCGGTGGCCGGGGTGGCGCCGGTGACCTGGGGGTTGGCCGGGATGTAGCCGGTGGTGGCGGTGGAGACCTGGCCGTAGACCTTGAACTCCTCCACCGAGTAGCCGTAGCCGGTGGCCCGCTTGGTGAGGTTCAGCCTGATGTACCGTCCGCTGCCGGCGAGGTCGATCTGCTCGGTGCCGCCGGTGCCGTTGGCCTTGGTGTAAACGGTGTTCCAGGTGGTGGCGTCGTTGCTGGTCTGCAGCTGGTAGCCGCTGGCGTACGCGGCCTCCCAGTCCAGTTCGACGTGGCTGATGCTCGCGGTGGCGCTCAGGTCGATCTGGACCCACTGGGAGTCGGTCCAGGCGCTGGCCCAGCGGGTGGCGAGGTTGTTGTCGGCGACGGCCGCGGCGGGGAAGCTCGCGCTCTCCACGGACGAGGCGGTGACCGGCTTGGACTGGCTGATCAGCGGGTCGGTCGCCGCGACGGCCTGCTGGCCGAGGACGCCGCCGGTGAGGGCGCCGGCCGCGAGGATCGCGGCGACGGTGCCGGCGAGCGCGGCGCGGTGGGGCGCGCCGCGCGTCGTGCGGTGTTTCATCGGACCTCCGGATGAGGAAGGGTGGGTGGGGCCCGGTGCCGCGCGGCGCTCCCTGCCGCGCGGCACCGGGGGCTCTGGGTGGTGCGGGACCGTCAGGCGTAGACGCCGAACTCGTACAGTGAGTCGCCGTAGGCGGTGCCGCGCTGGGTGATGGTGACCCGGACGTAGCGTCCGCTGCCGTTGACGTCGAAGTCGTCGACGCCGCCGGTGCCGGCCGCCTGGGTGTACACCGTGGTCCAGGTGGTGCCGTCGGTGGAGGTCTGCACCTGGTACGCCTTGCCGTAGGCGGACTCCCAGCCGAGCTGCACGTGCTTGAACGCGGTGGTCTGCCCGAGGTCGACCTGGACCCACTGCGGGTCGGCCCATTCGCTGGCCCAGCGGGTGGACCAGTTGCCGTCGGTGGCGTTGGACGCCGGGTAGGGCGCGCCGTTGCCGGTGGCCTGGTAGGTCGAGGCGGTGGTCGGCTTCCCCTTGGCGACGTTCGTCCCGCTCGGAGTGGGGGCGACGGTGCGGAAGGACCTCGACTCGATGCCGACGTTGCCGTGGCCGTCGTAGGCGTAGACGTAGACCTTCCAGACGCCGAGGGTCTTGGGCGCGGTGGCGGTGAACCGGCCGTCGTCGGTCTGGGTGAAGCGGACCTGGGCGAAGCCGGTGCCGCCGTCCACGTACTTGGAGCTGTAGTACAGCTGGTAGCGGACCAGGTCGCCGTCGGGGTCGGTGGCGGGCGCGGCGATGGTGAAGGTGCCCCCGGCGGGGACGTCGGCGGTGCGGCCGAGCGTCACGTTCGGCATCACCGGCGGGGTGTTGCCGTTCTGCGCGCTGCCGCCGTAGGACTTGGCGACGGCGTAGTAGGCGGGCTGCTTCCAGCCGCCGGGGATCAGGTTGAACCAGGTCCCGCCGAAGTCGTTCTCGGTGCCGTAGTTGAACAGGGTGGCGCCGAGCGCGACGCCGGTGTGGCCGGCGATGCAGTTCCAGGCGCCGGTGTAGCCGTCGCGCTTCTGGGTGTCGGTGGGCTGGGTGGGGACGCCGTTGGCGTCGTTGGGGACCTCCCACTCCCCCGCGTCGCCGGACTCGGTGACGATGTAGGGCTTGGTGTAGCCGCCGTTGATCCAGTCCTGCTTGACGTTGCAGACCGCGCCGTAGGAGTTGACGGCCAGCAGGTCGAGGCTGGGGGTGTACTGCTTGTAGTACGTCCAGGCGCCGGTGTAGGCGTCGGTGGAGGTGACCGGGTGGTCGGGGTCGATGGCGTGGATGGCCTGCGCGACCTGCTCGACGAACCGGGCGTAGGCGACCCGCTCCTGCTCGACGGTGGCGCCGTTGTAGGCGTGGTCCTGGGTGGTGAGGATGACCTCGTTGCCGACGTCCCACATCAGGGTGCCGGGGTGGTCCTTGTAGGTGGTCACCCACTGCTTGATCGAGTCGAGGGTGCTGTTCTTGTAGGCGGTGTCGTTGACGTAGTCGGCGCCCTGGTTGAGCCAGAAGCCGTTGACCACCTTGAGCCCGTACGCGGCGGCGGCGTCGAGCAGCGGCTTGCTGGCCGCGTCGGTGCCCCAGGTGCGGACGGTGTTGACGCCCATCGCCTTCAGGTCGCGCATGTGCGCGTCGGCGGTGGACTGGGCCGGGCCCCAGGTGACGCCCTTGAGCTGGTAGGGCTGCCCGTTGACGCTCAGGCCCCAGTTGCCCTGGCCGCCGGTGACCTTGACGGTGCTCCTGCCGGTGGGGACCGGCGGGTCGGCGAGCGGGGCGGGGGCGGTGCCGGTGGTGGTGGCGACGGTGACAGTGCCGATGGAGAGCGCGCCGCCGGAGGTGGTGGTGGTGGTGGCGGGCGTGGTGCAGCCGCAGACGCTGTCGGGGTAGGAGCCGCCGATGCCGAGGTTGAACACCAGCTTGAAGCCGTGGTCGACGGCGTTCTTCCAGTCGGCGGTGCCGACCTGGGACTCGTTGACCTGCCAGATCTGGCGGCCGTCGAGGTACCAGCGGATCTGCTCGTCGCTGACGGTGCGGTCGATGACCTGGCTGTAGGTGCGGTAGTCGCTCTGGCAGCCGGGGCAGGAGGCGAGTCCGGCGGTCATGCCGTTGTACTCGTTGCAGTTGCCGCCGGGGGCGGTGCCGCAGTGCAGGGTCGCGGAGGTCTGGCTGCGGCCGTTGACGTCCTCCATCAGGTCGGTCTCGCCGGTGCCGGGCCAGCCGCCGCTGCGGTCGTTCGCGCCGACGGCGCGGAAGGACGGCCAGTAGCCGGTGCCGTCGGCGACGCCGGGCTGCTTGAGCTGCGCGGAGATCAGCAGCTGCCCGCCGGCGGGGGCGGCGAAGTCGGTGCGGGCGCTCTCCACCCGGCCGGACGTCCAGTGGCCCGCGCCGTCGCGGACGGCCGTCAGGTCGAGGTGACCGTTGCCGTCGAGCGCGACGTTGGCGGGGTCGGCGGTGTCGGTCTGGACCTCGCCGGTGCCCCAGTTCGCGGGGCCGCCGGGCTCCGAACTGCCGTTGCGCACCGTCCAGTTCGCGGTGGCGGGTGAACTCCCCCGGCTCCCGGCGAAGTTGTCGCTGAACACGGTGGTCCAGTTCCCGGGCGGGGTGGTGCCGGTGGGCGGCGGGCTGCTCGGGCCGGAGCCGCTGAACACCTGGAACTCCCAGACGGAGTAGCCGTATCCGGTGGCCCGGGCGGTGCCGTACAGGCGGACGTAGCGGGCGGTGCCGGAGACGCTCTGCTGCTCGGTGCCGCCCGCGCCGTTCGCGGTGGCCCAGGCGTCGGTCCAGTGGGTGCCGTCGGTGGAGAGCTGGATCCGGTACGCCTTGGCGTAGGCGCTCTCCCAGCTGACGGAGGTGCCGCAGACGCTCTGCGCGGAGCCGAGGTCGACCTGCAGCCACTGCGGGTCGGCGGCGGCGCTGGACCAGCGGGTGCCCGCGTCGCCGTCGACGGCGTTGGACGCGGGGGTGCCGTAGTTCTCGGTGCTGGACGCCGTCGCGGCCTTCCCCTGCGCGGCGTTCGCGGTGCCGCAGCCCTGGTCGCCGCTCCCGGCGGTGCCGTAGACCTGGAACTCCCAGAGCGAGTAGCCGTATCCGGTGGCCCGGGCGGTGCCGTACAGGCGGACGTAGCGGGCGGTGCCGGTGACCGGGACGGTCTCGGTGCCGCCCGCGCCGGCGGCGGTCGTGTACGCGGTGGTCCAGGTGCTGCCGTCGGTGGACAGCTGGATCTGGTAGCCCTTCGCGTAGGCGGCCTCCCAGCGCAGGACGACCGAGCCGAGCGCGGCGGGCGCGCCGAGGTCGACCTGCAGCCACTGCGGGTCGGCGGCGGCGCTGGACCAGCGGGTGCCGGTGTCGCCGTCGACGGCGTTGGACGCGGGGGTGCCGTAGTTCTCGGTGCTGGAGGCCGTCGCGGTCTTCCCCTGCGAGAGCAGGACGGGCGCGGCCTGGGCCCGGCCGGCGGGCAGCAGCAGGAGCAGGGCCGCGACCAGCGCGGCGGCGAGGGCGGCGGCCAGCGCGCGGGTGGGGGAGGCGGCGGGCGCGCGGGTGGGGACGCGGGGTGGTGCGGGCATCGGGGCTCCCGATCGGGTGGGGGGGGGGGCGGCACCGTCGAGGGCCGGTGCCCGGATCAGGGAGAGCGCTCTCTCACTCGCCAGTGATGGTTGCCCCGTTGTTTCATCCGTGTCAAGAGACGCGACAACTGATTCGTTGTCGGAGTACCGGTAAACACCGTGCAGAGGAAGGACTTTCTCCCGTCCGACCTCTTGACGCGGCCCGGCCGCGGCGGCCAAGCTCCGGTAGCCGAACCGGGAGAGCGCTCTCCAAAAGCGTGGTCCCGGCGCCCCACCCAGCCGTCCCCCGCGAGGAGCCGATCCATGTCCGTTTCCCTGCCCCGCACCGGCCCGAGAGGCCGCCTGCTCGCCGGCGCCGCCCTGCTGGTGCTGGCGCTGACCGCCTGCTCCAGCGGCGGCGGCACCTCCGCCGAGGACGCTCCGGACGCGAAGGTCACCCTGACGGTGAACCTGTTCTCCGACTTCGGCTACGCGGACCTGTACAAGCAGTACGAGCAGCTGCACCCGAACGTCACCATCAAGGAGAACCGGGCCGACCTGGGCGCGCACCACCAGAACCTGCACGCCCACCTGCTGGCCGGCTCCGGCACCGCGGACGTCGAGGCGATCGAGATCGGGCAGGTCGCGGGCTTCCAACCGGACGCCGGGAAGTTCCTCAACTTCCTGGACAACGGCGTCTCCAAGGACCAGTGGGTGCCGTCGAAGACCGCGCCCGCCTCCAGCCCGGACGGCAAGGTGCTGTTCGGCCTGGGCACCGACATGGGCGGCATGGCGCTGTGCTACCGCAGCGACCTGTTCAAGGCGGCGGGCCTGCCCACCGACCGCGACCAGGTGGCGGCGCTGATGAAGGACTGGCCGTCCTACCTGGCGGCGGGCAAGCAGTTCCTGGCCGCGAGCCCGAACAAGGACGTCCGCTGGTTCGACAGCGGCGGCAACCTGTTCAGCGCGGTCGTCGCGCAGGCCCCGGTCGGCTTCTACGACGCCTCCGGCAAGGTGGTGGTGACCGACAACCCGGCCGTGAAGCAGTCCTTCGACCTGGTCGCGGGCGCGATCAAGGACGGCGAGTCGGCGGGCGTCCAGGCGTTCACCCCGGCCTGGGACACCGGGTTCCAGAAGAGCCAGTTCGCCACCGTGGCCTGCCCGGCCTGGATGAGCTACGAGTTCAAGGCCAACCCGCCCGCGGACGGCGGCACGTGGGACATCGCCCGGATTCCGGGCGGCGGCGGCAACTGGGGCGGCTCGTACCTGACGGTGCCGAAGTCCGGCAAGCACACCAAGGCCGCCGCCGAGCTGGCCAAGTGGCTGACCGCGCCCGAGCAGGAGGCCAGGCTGTTCAAGGAGAAGGGCTACTTCCCGTCCGACCAGGCGCTGTGGACCCAGCCCGACATCGCCGGGCACACCGACCCGCTGTTCAACGACGCCCCCACCGGGAAGATCTTCTCCCAGTCGGCCCGCGACCTGGCCCCGCAGCCGCTCGGCGCGCACGGCGCCGAGATCGGCACCGCCCTCGGCAACGCCCTGACCTCGGTCGAGCAGGGCAAGGCCGACGCCGCCGCGGCCTGGAAGCAGGCCCTGAAGGACATCGACAACATCGTCGGCTGAGGCCCCGCTCCCCCCCATGCCCGCGGGGGGGGGGGGGGGCCGGCGCCCCCCCCCCCCCCCCCCCCCCCCCCCCCCCCCCCCCCCCCCCCCCGGCGCCCCCCCCCCCCCCCCCCCCCCCCCCCCCCCCCCCCCCCCCCCCCCCCCCCCCCCCCCCCCCCCCCCC
>NZ_JBIVNB010000013.1:0-203888 GCF_044753345.1 Kitasatospora sp. NPDC088391 | reverse complement strand
TACTGCAGGGGGGACCCTGTGGGAGAGTAGGACGCCGCCGAACAATCATTGTGGAGAAGCCCCCTGACGGGAAGTCAGGGGGCTTCTTCGCGTTTCCGGAAGGCAGCGTATAACCTTCGCCAATGCAGAACCTGACGTTGACGTGGCAGACCTCGGTCGTCGCCTCCGCAGCGCTGTACGGTGCGGCGTTCACCGTCAGGCGTGGGCTGGGCCGGCGGGGTTGGGAGGAAGGCCGCTGGCGGCGGGCCGGGACCGTGGCGGACGTGCTGCGGGAGGCCGGGACGCTGTTGGCGCTGTTCGCCCTGTGGCAGGTGGTGGGGCACCTGTCGGTGATGGGGGCGGGGCACGCGCTGGAGCGGGCGGAGTGGATCCACCGGACGGAGCTGGACTTCGGGCTGCCGGACGAGGCGTCCTGGCAGCGGGCCGTGGTGGGGGAGCCGTGGCTGGTGCGGGCGGCGAACTACTACTACGCGACGATGCACTTCGGCGTGATGCTGGTGGTGCTGCTGTGGTTGTTCCTGCGGCACCGGGCGCGGTATGCGTGGGTGCGGACGACGGTGGTGGCGACCACGGCGGTGTGTCTGCTGATCCAGTTCATCCCGGTGGCGCCGCCGCGGATGCTGCCGGGGAACGGGTTCGTCGACCTGGCGATGGAGTACGGGCAGTCGGTGTACGGCGACGGGGTGGCGGGGGTGGTGGCCGACCAGCTCTCGGCGATGCCCTCGGTGCACGTGGCCTGGTGCGTGATCGTGGCGGTCGCGGTGATCCGGGTGGCGCGCGGGGCCTGGCGGTGGCTGATGGTGCTGCATCCGCTGGTGACGGTGTGGGTGGTCGTGGTGACGGCCAACCACTTCTGGGCGGACGGGCTGGTGGCGGTGGCGATCCTGCTGACCGTCTACCTGGTGCAGCACGCCGTCACGGGCTGGCGCCGGACGGACGACCGGTCGGTTCCGGCGGCGGTGCCGGCCGGGGCGCGTGAGCCCAGCTCGGTGGACGGCTGAGCGGGGGAGGCGGGGGAGAAGGCGTACGGTCGGTGGCGGTCCTGGGGCAGGTGCGGGGCCGCCACCGGCGTTTCCGAGGACGGACGGGGCGCGGTCAGCCGGGTTGGGCGGAGAGCAGGGCCTCGGCGAGCGCGGTGCGGTAGAAGCGGGCGGCGGTGCCGGAGCGGGCGCGGGCGACCAGGCGGGCGTCCAGCAGGACGGTGAGGTGGTCGCCGACGGCGGCGGGGCTGAGGCCGGTGAGGGTGGCCAACTGGGCGGTGTCGCGCGGGTGGTCGAGGCCGGCCAGGAGGTCGGCGCGGGCGCTGCCCAGCAGGCGGCCCAGGCTGGCGGGCGGGGTGCGCGGGGTGGGGGCGGGGGCGGCGCAGGTGGGGTAGACCACGGTGAGGCGGGCGGTGGCCCCGTCCCAGTGGTGCCAGCCGTGCCGGGCGCTGGTGGGGACGAGCAGCAGGCGGGTGTCCGCGGGCTGTTCGGCGGGCAGGCCGGGGGAGTCGAGGCGGAGGCGGCCGCCGGGCAGCCAGTACTGCTGCGGGCCGGGGGCGGGGAGAGCGGCGGGCCAGCCGTGGGTGGCGGCGCGGTGCCGGCGGGCGGCGATGTCCGTGCGGAAGGCGTGCAGGCGGGCGGGCCACTCGGGGCGGACGACGTGCTGCCAGGCCCAGTCGAGGAGTTCGGCGGGGGCGGCGGGGAGGCCGGTGAGGTCGAGCAGGTGCGGGTCGGCGTCGGGGGCCGGGGCGGGCAGCGGCAGTGTGCCGGGCCAGTCCGCGGGGCGATGTCCGAGGAGCCAGTCGGCGGCGGGGGGATCGGCCGACACCCGGGCCCGGAAGGCGGGTCGGTGGGCGGCCAGCCAGCCTCGGCGCCACGGCTCGGGGCGGATCTCGGCGAGGATGCCGACCGCGGCGACCGTCTCGACCAGCGGCGAGGGCGCGAAACGGCATGCGTCGAGGGCCTCCGCGCCCAGCGACCACTGTCCCATGCGTCCCTCCGACCGCCGACAGTAGCAATCGGCGGTGAACGGGACAGGTGATTGCAGGATCAACAACCGGGGGCGAGCGGGTTTCCCGAGCGGGTGGCAGGCCGGAGCCCGGGCGCCGTGGGGGTGGCGTCCGGGCTCCGGGACGGGCGGTGGTGCGGGATGGTGCGACGGTGCGGTGGAGCTACTTGACGGGCAGGGACAGTCGGCCCCAGCGGCCGTCGGTGAGGGCGGCGGTGGCCGAGTACCAGGCGGCCAGGCCGGCTGCGGCGGCAACCCAGCCGCCGACCTTGCCCCAGCCGCTCGCGTCGCCGAACACGCCGATGGCGCTGAGCAGCAGCGAGACGGTCAGCAGGCCGTACACCGCGCGGGTCAGCCAGCCGGCGCCCCAGGAGGCGGCGGTGAGGGTGAGCGCCAGCAGCGCCCACAGCAGCAGGAACAGGCCCGCGGTGTTCTTGCCGGCCGGGCCGGCGGCGGCCCAGACCGCCCAGAAGGCGCCGAGGGCGGTGAACGCGGTGCCGCCGAAGCGGTCGCCGCCGCGGAACTGCCAGAGGCCGGCGACGAACAGCGTCACGCCGCCGACCAGGTGGGCCAGCGAGGAGGCGCCGCCGGCCGAGGTGCCGCTGAGGACACCGGAGCCGAGCAGGCCGTACGCCAGCAGGGTGAGACCGAGGGCCAGGTAACCGAGCGGACCCGCGTCGGCGGATCGGGCATTCGCCCCGGAGGCTTCATTGCTCACCGGAGGCTCCTTTCACTCTGCGCCAGGGCATGGCGAGATCGCGGTGAAGGGTGGGGGGTGCGGTGGTGCCGGGTGCCGGGTCGTGGGCGCACCGGAGAAGGGTGCGGCGGCTGCGGCGGAATGAGTGGACCGGCGGTCTGGCCACCGGTCGACGCCCTCCGGGGTGGAAGCCCCCGGTGCTTACGGTGTACCCGGCCGCCGCCGCTCGTACCCTTGTGCATCACGCAGAATGAGCAAGTGTGAGCAAACCGTGACTAGTTCTGGCGCTGGGTCGGGATGCGGAGCGTCAGGATCGCCATGTCGTCGGACGGCGGCTCGGGCGCGAAGCGCTCCACGGCGCGGTGCACCCGGGCGGCGACCGCGCCCGCGGTCAGGCCCGCGCAGCCGGTCAGCACCTCGGCCAGGCCGTCGTCGCCGAGCATCCGGCGGCCCTCCCGGCGCTCGGTCACGCCGTCCGTCACGCAGAGCAGCACCTCGCCCGGTGCGAGCACCAACTCCTCGGCGGTGAGGTCGAGTTCGTCCATCACGCCGAGCAGCGGCTGCGGCGAGGCGGCCTGGTCGACCTGCCCGTCGACGCGCAGCCGGAGCGGCAGCGGGTGCCCGGCGCAGACCAGCGACAGCACCGTCGAGCCGTCCGCCCGGGGCGTCAGCTCGCCGTACAGCAGGGTGAGGAAGCGGGCCCGGCTGCCCTCGTCCAGGATCGCCGCGTTCAGCCGGGTGAGGACCTGCGGGGCGGTCAGGCCCTCGCGGGCCAGCAGGCGCAGCGAGTTGCGGGCCAGGCCGGTGACCGAGGCGGCCTCCGGGCCGGTGCCGCAGACGTCGCCGATCGCGAAGCCGTAGGTGCCCTCGCGGATCGGGAACAGGTCGTAGAAGTCGCCGCCGACCTCGTTGCCCTCGCCCGCGGCCTGGTAGAACACCTCCACCTCGACGCCCGGGATCTTCGGCAACTCCGGCGGCAGCAGGGCGCGTTGGAAGGCCTGCGAGGTGGCGGTGCGCTCGGAGTAGAGGCGGGAGTTGTCGAGCGCCAGGGCGGCCCGGCGGGACAGGTCCTCGCCGAGTTCCAGGATCTCCTGGCGGAACCGGACGCCGGGCCGGGTGCCGAGCACCAGCAGGCCGATCACCCGGTTGCGGGCGGACAGCGGCATCACGACCGTCTCGCCGAGCTCCGCGCCGACCGGGTCGCCGAGCGTCCGGGCGGTCTCGGCGGGCGCCGTCCACGGGCGGGCGCCCGGGCTGGGCACCGCCTCCGGGGCGGGGGCCTTGTCGAGCAGCGCGCGCAGCGGGTCGATCCGGTCCTCGTCCTCGTGCAGCACGAAGGCGAGTTCGGCGCCGGCCGCGGCGTCCGCGCTGGTGTAGACGGCGCACCAGGAGGCCAGCGTGGGCACCGCCATCTGCGCCATCAGGGCGAGCGTCTGCTCGTGCTCCAGGGTGCCCGCGAGCAGGTCGGACGCCTCGACCAGGAAGGAGAGCGAGCCGCGCCGCAGCCGCTCCAGCTCGCCCAGCCGGGCGCTCTCCAGGGCCAGCGCGATCCGGTCGGCGGCGAACTGCAGGCGCAGCGCGTCCTCGTTGTCGTAGCGGCCGGGGGCGGCCGCGGCCACCCCGAGCGAGCCGGTGAGCCGGCCCTCGACCTTGAGCGGGACGGTGATCAGCGAGCGCAGCTCGGTGCCGTCGAGCAGCGGGGCGGCGCCGGTCGGCCGGACCGAGAGGTCCTCGTGGACGGCGGGCAGCCGGGCCGAGTCGAAGCGGCCCGCGCCGGCGTCGATCGGCAGCCGGGCGAAGCGGCGGGCCGGGCCGGCCAGGCCGGTGGCGGCGCGCAGTTCGAACTCGGTCTCGTCCTCGCTGGTGAGCAGCAGGTAGGAGGCGTCGGCGTCGAGCAGGTCGCGGGCCCGTTCGACGATCCGCTGCAGCAGGCTGGACAGGTCGTCGGGGGAGACCGGGCCGACCAGCAGGTCCAGCGGTTCGACGGCGGTGCTCGTGGCGGGGACCGCCCCCTCGGCGGTGCCCGGGGTGCGCAGCACCGCCCGGTCGGCCTCCCGGACCAGCACGCACAGCACCGTCGGGGCGCCCTCGCGGTCGCGCAGCCGCACATGGGTGCCGTACACCTCGCGGACCGAGCCGTCGCCGGCCCGGACCGCGTACGAGCCCTCCCAGCGGGCCAGCCGCAGGGTGTCGCCGAGGCCGAGGCCGGGGGTCTGCGGCCAGACGGCGAGTTCGGCCCAGGGGCGGCCGAAGACGGCGTCGGCGGGGCGCTGGAACAGCGCCTCGGCGTCCGGGTTCCAGTCGCGGACCCGGCCGTGGTCGTCGAGCCGCACCACGGCGACCCGTACCGGGCCGTCCGCGGCGGGCAGTTCGCCGCCGGGCAGGCTGGGCAGCGCGTACCGGGTGCCGGGCCGCTGGTCGGGCAGCGCGAGCCGGAACCAGACGGTCTTGCGCCCGGCCGCGTACTCGACGCCCCAACTGCTGGACAGCGCCGAGCACATCAGCAGGCCGCGGCCGCCCTCGCCGTCCGGGTCGGCGTACCGGTCCGAGTGCAGCGTCACATTGGCGAAGGACGGCAGGCCGCGCTCGGGGTGCCGGTCGGTGACCTCGATCCGGACGGTCTCCTCCTCGCGGAGGCAGGCCACCTCGGCGGCCGTCCCGGCGTGCACCACGGCGTTGGTGACCAGTTCGCTGACCAGCACCACGGCGTCGTCCACCACCTCGGGCAGGTCCCAGCCGAGCAGGGCGTCCCGGACGAAGCCGCGGGCGGCGGCGGCCGACCGGTCGACCGGCTCGAAGGTGGCGGCTGCGCTCGCGGTGACCACTGCCACGTCTCCTCTGCTCTGGTCTGCTTCCTGGTGCCCGGACCGGGGCCGGGGACGGGCCCGTCCCCCGGTGCGGCCCTCCACCCTACTTTCCGGTTGGTACCCCGCGGGGCCGGGGCACCGAAACAGGCCCCAGGGGGTGATTTCCTTCACCACTTTCCCCGCTCACCGGGAAAACCCTCCGCAACCGGTCCGACACCGGGTGCCGGTACTGCCACACTGGGGGGTCCGCGTGCCGGTGCCACCGCAGTACGGTCGAGGTGACGGCGAGGGAGCGGGCAGGGTCGGACGCCGGCCCTCCCGCGGCGGTTGAACAAGTCAGGACCTGGGAGGGCCCCGTTGAGTTCGGCGACCAAGGACGTGTCCGGTACGACGACGACCGCTGCGCGCGGCGCCCGGCCGGCGCCGCCCTCGCGGTCCGGCGGGCGGCGCTCGGGCCCCGGGCGCGGTGCGGAGCCCGCCGAGCTGCGCAAGCTGCTGGCCGCGCTGACCGCGATGCGCGACGGCAACTTCCGCCGCCGGATGACCTTCCCCGGGGACGGCCTGCTGGCGGAGATCGCCGCGGTGTTCAACGAGGTCGCCGAGCGCAACCAGCACCTGACCGGTGAACTGGCCCGGGTGCGGCGGGCGGTGGGGCGCGAGGGCCGGCTCTCCGAGCGGCTGGAGACGGGGGTCGGCGAGGGCGCCTGGATGGCGGCCGTCGACAACTGCAACGCGCTGATCGACGACCTGGCCCGCCCGATGGCCGAGGTCGGCCGGGTGCTGGGCTCGATCGCCGAGGGCGACCTGACCCAGACCATGGAGCTGCGCTCGGTGCACACCACCGGCGCCAGCTACCCGCTGCGCGGCGAGTTCCTCAAGGTCGGCCGGACCTTGAACGGACTGGTCGACCAGCTCAGCGAGTTCACCGAGCAGGTGACCCGGGTGGCGATCGAGGTCGGTACCGAGGGCAAGCTCGGTGGGCAGGCCCGGGTGCGCTCGGTGTCCGGCTCCTGGAAGGACCTCGCGGACTCGGTCAACACCATGGCGGGCCGGCTGACCGCGCAGGTCCGCAACATCGCCGAGGTGACCACCGCGGTCGCCCGCGGCGACCTCTCCCGCAAGGTCACCGTCGACGTCGACGGCGAGATGCTGGAGCTGAAGAACACCGTCAACACGATGGTGGACCAGCTCAACTCCTTCGCCGCGCAGGTCACCACGGTGGCCCGCGACGTGGGCACCGAGGGCCGGCTGGGCGGCCAGGCCCAGGTGTCCGGGGTGGCCGGCACCTGGCGCGACCTCACCGACTCGGTGAACTTCATGGCAGCCAACCTGACCGCGCAGGTCCGCAACATCGCCGAGGTGACCACCGCGGTCGCCAAGGGCGACCTGTCGCGCAAGATCGAGGTCGACGCCCGCGGCGAGATCCTCGAACTCAAGAACACCATCAACACCATGGTCGACCAGCTCTCCGGCTTCGCCGAGCAGGTCACCCGGGTGGCGCGCGCGGTCGGCACCGAGGGCATCCTCGGCGGGCAGGCCCAGGTGCCGGGCGTGGCCGGCGTCTGGAAGGACCTGACCGAGAACGTCAACTCGATGGCGAACAACCTGACCTCGCAGGTCCGCAACATCGCGCAGGTCACCACCGCGGTCGCCAAGGGCGACCTGTCGCAGAAGATCCAGGTCGACGCCCGGGGCGAGATCCTGGAGCTGAAGAACACCATCAACACGATGGTCGACCAGCTCGGGGCCTTCGCCGACGAGGTCACCCGGGTCGCCCGGGACGTCGGCACCGAGGGCATCCTGGGCGGCCAGGCCAGCGTGCCCGGGGTGTCCGGCACCTGGAAGGACCTCACCAACAGCGTCAACCTGATGGCCAACAACCTGACCAGCCAGGTGCGTTCGATCGCCGAGGTGACCACCGCGGTGGCCCGCGGCGACGTCTCCAAGAAGATCACCGTCGACGCCAAGGGCGAGATCCGCGAACTCGTCACCACCGTCAACACCATGGTCGAGCAGCTGTCCGCGTTCGCCGACGAGGTCACCCGGGTCGCGCGCGAGGTCGGCACCGACGGCATCCTGGGCGGCCAGGCCCGGGTCTCCGGCGTCTCCGGCATCTGGCGCGACCTGACCGACAACGTGAACCTGATGGCGTCCAACCTGACCAGCCAGGTCCGCAACATCGCCGAGGTGGCCTCCGCGGTGGCCCGCGGCGACCTGTCGAAGAAGATCGCCATTGACGCGGCCGGCGAGGTCGCGGCGCTCGCCGACACCCTCAACACCATGGTCGACCAGCTGTCGGCGTTCGCCGTCGAGGTGACCCGGGTGGCCCGTGAGGTGGGCACCGACGGCATCCTGGGCGGCCAGGCCGGCGTACCGGGCGTCGCCGGGATCTGGAAGGACCTGACCGAGAACGTCAACCTGATGGCCAACAACCTCACCGGCCAGGTCCGCAACATCGCGCTCGTCATCACCGCCGTCGCCCGCGGCGACCTGTCGCAGAAGATCGACGTCGACGCCCGGGGCGAGATCCTGGAGCTCAAGACCAGCATCAACACCATGGTCGACCAGCTCTCCGCGTTCGCCGACGAGGTCACCCGGGTCGCCCGCGAGGTCGGCACCGACGGCCGGCTCGGCGGCCAAGCCCGCGTCCCCGGTGTGGCCGGCACCTGGCAGGACCTCACCGAGTCGGTGAACGAGCTGGCCAACAACCTCACCCGGCAGGTCCGCGCGATCGCCCAGGTGGCCACCGCCGTCACCCGGGGCGACCTGTCGCCCCGGATCACCGTGGACGCGTCCGGCGAGCTCGACGAGCTCAAGGACAACATCAACCAGATGATCGCCAACCTGCGCGAGACCACCCGGACCAACAAGGAACAGGACTGGCTGAAGACCAACCTGGCCCGGATGTCCGGCCTGCTGCAGGGCCGCCGCGACCTGTCCGCCGTCGCTTCGCTGATCATGAGCGAGCTGACCCCGGTGGTCTCCGCCCAGCACGGCGCGTTCTTCCTCGCCCAGCCCGCCGGGCGGACCGCCGAACTGGTCACCGAGGACGACGACGAGAACGACATCGTGCTGCGCCTGATCGGCTCCTACGGCTACCACCGCCGCACCATGCCGACCACCTTCCGGCTCGGCGAGGGCCTGATCGGCCAGGCCGCCGTGGAGAAGCGGCCGATCGTGCTGAAGGAGACCCCGCCCGGCTACCTGAAGATCTCCTCCGGCCTCGGCGAGTCCTCCCCGGCGCACGTGGTGGTGATGCCGGTGCTGTTCGAGGGCCGGCTGCTCGGCGTGATCGAACTCGCCACCTTCTCCAGCTTCACCACCGTCGCGCTGGACTTCCTCAACCAGATCGCCGACCAGATCGGCGTCACCGTCAACACCATCTCGGTCAACACCAAGACCGAGGGCCTGCTGCTGGAGTCGCAGCGCCTGACCGCCGAACTCTCCATGCGCTCCGCCGAGTTGGAGGCCCGCCAGGAGGAGCTGGAGCGCACCAACGAGGAGCTCCAGGAGAAGGCCGAGCAGCTCGCCCAGCAGAACCGCGACATCGAGATCAAGAACAGCGAGATCGAGGAGGCCCGGCAGATCCTGGAGGAGCGCGCCGAACAGCTCGCGCTGGCCTCCCGCTACAAGAGCGAGTTCCTCGCCAACATGTCGCACGAGCTGCGCACCCCGCTCAACTCGCTGCTGATCCTGGCCAAGCTGCTCTCCGACAACAACGAGGGCAACCTCTCCGCCAAGCAGGTCGAGTTCGCCGAAACGATCCACGGCGCGGGCAGCGACCTGCTCCAGCTGATCAACGACATCCTCGACCTGTCCAAGGTCGAGGCCGGCAAGATGGACGTCCGCCCGGCCCGGATCGCGCTGGTCCAGCTGGTCGACTACGTGGAGGCCGCGTTCCGGCCGCTCACCGTGGAGAAGAACCTGGACTTCGCGGTCCGGGTCTCCCCGGACCTGCCGGTCACCCTGCACACCGACGAGCAGCGCCTCCAGCAGGTGCTGCGCAACCTGCTCTCCAACGCCGTCAAGTTCACCGACAGCGGCGCCGTCGAGCTGATGATCCGGGCGGTGTCCGGGGCGGAGATCCCGCAGCACGTGCGCGAGCAACTGCTGGAGGCCGGCAGCGTCGCCGACCCCGACCAGCCGCTGATCGCCTTCTCGGTCGCCGACACCGGCATCGGCATCCCCGGCAACAAGCTCCGGGAGATCTTCGAGGCCTTCAAGCAGGCCGACGGCGGCACCAGCCGCAAGTACGGCGGCACCGGCCTGGGCCTCTCCATCAGCCGGGAGATCGCCCGGCTGCTCGGCGGCGAGATCCACGTGGAGAGCGAGATCGGCCGCGGCTCGGCGTTCACCCTCTACCTGCCGCTGCGCACCGAGGGCCCCGAACCGGTCACCCTGGAGCGCGCGGGCGCGCCGCGCGCCCTCGAAGCGCCCCGGACGCCCGCCGAGCAGTGGACCCAGGAGGCGCGCGGCCTGGTCGAGGAGCGCCGCCGCTCCACCGTCGAGCGCCGCCGCGGCCCGCAGGAACTGCCCCGCCCCGCCGAGGAGACCGTCCCGCGCCAGGGCGAGCCCGCCCGGTCCGGCGGCGCCCCGGTCCGCTTCGACGGCGAGCGGGTGCTGATCGTCGACGACGACATCCGCAACGTGTTCGCCCTGACCAGCGTGCTGGAGCAGTACGGCCTGACGGTGCTGTACGCCGAGAACGGCCGGGAGGGCATCGAGATGCTCGAACAGCACGAGGACGTCGCCCTGGTGCTGATGGACATCATGATGCCGGAGCTGGACGGGTACGCGACCACCGAGCAGATCCGCCGGATGCCCCGGTTCTCCGGCCTGCCGATCATCGCGCTGACCGCGAAGGCGATGAAGGGCGACCGGGAGAAGAGCCTGCAGGCCGGTGCCACCGACCACATCACCAAGCCGGTGGAGACCGACCACCTGCTGGCGGTGATGCGCCAGCACCTTCCTGTCAGGTGACCGCCGCCCGCGGGGGCCCGCCCGGCTGGCCCCCGCGGGCGGGAACCCGGTAAGGTCACCGCTCGTTGCCAACAGTGACCGGACGGTGACGCCCGGCACCGGGCCTGTGGCGGGCAAGGGGGTACGGCTAGCATGACCGGGGCAGTGAGGGGCGGCGCAGTGGCGCCCGCCCTCGGGAAACAACCGGCAGGAGGGCGGGTCCTGGTGCAGAAGGCGAAGATCCTCCTGGTCGACGACCGTCCGGAGAACCTGCTCGCCCTGGAGGCGATCCTCTCCGCGCTCGACCAGACCCTGGTGCGCGCCGCCTCCGGCGAGGAGGCGCTCAAGGCGCTGCTGACCGACGACTTCGCGGTCATCCTGCTGGACGTGCAGATGCCCGGCATGGACGGCTTCGAGACCGCCGCGCACATCAAGCGCCGGGAGCGGACCAGGGACATCCCGATCATCTTCCTGACCGCGATCAACCACGGGCCGCACCACACCTTCCGCGGCTACGCGGCCGGTGCGGTCGACTACATCTCCAAGCCGTTCGACCCGTGGGTGCTGCGCGCCAAGGTCTCGGTCTTCGTCGACCTCTACATGAAGAACACCCAGCTGAAGGAGCAGGCCGCGCTGCTGCGCCTGCAGCTGGAGGCCGGCGAGGAGGAGCCGCCGCTCGGCGGGGCGCTGTTCGGCGAGCTCTCGGCCCGGCTGGCCGCGGTCGAGGAGCAGGCCGAGGCGCTCACCAAGCAGCTCGACACCGGCGCCGACGGCGGGGCCGCCGCCACCGCCGCGCACCTGGAGCGCAAGATCGCCGGTCTGCGGCGGGCGCTGGACGCGCTCCGCCCCGGCGCCAACTGAACCGGTCCGGGGCGGTGGGCTGACGCCGCGTCAGCCTCCCCCGTCCGGGTGGTTCCGGGGTCGTTGACGGCGTGTCGGCGACACAACCCGCCGAAGTGCGCCCGCGCATGTCCGCGGCCGTGGCGCGCCGGTAGGCTGCCCCCCATGGCCACACGATCGCCCGGAAGCGCCGCCGCACGCACCGCCAAGCCCGGGCCGGCCAAGAAGGCGCCGGCCAAGAAGGCCGCGCCCAAACCCGCGGCCGCCAAACCCGCGGCCGCCAAGCCCGCTGCGGCCAAATCCGCGGCGGCCAGGCCCGCCGCCAGGAAGGCCGCCCCGGCGAAGAAGGCGGCGGTCCGGAAGGGCGCCCCCGCCGCACCGCCCCCGCCGCCGCGCAAGCCGATACTCTTCCGCGCCGTGCGCGCCGTCTGGCTGGGCCTGGCGCACTCGGTGGGCGCCGCGTTCCGCGGCTTCGGCCACGGCGCCCGCAACCTGCACCCCGAGCACCGCAAGGACGGCGTGGCGCTGCTGCTGCTGGCGCTCGCCCTGGTCACCGCGGCCGGCACCTGGTTCGGCCCGCAGGGCTGGCTCGGCGAGGCCGCCACCAGCGTGGTCTCCGGCCTGTTCGGCCGGCTCGACGTGCTGGTGCCGATCCTGCTCGGCGCGTCCGCGGTCCGGCTGATGCGCCACCCCGGGCCCCCCGAGGCCGACGGCCGGGTCGCGATCGGCCTGACCACCCTGGTGGTCGGCGTGCTCGGCCTGGTGCACATCGGCTGCGGCGCGCCCGCGATGGGCGCCGGGGCGACGAAGATCCGGCAGGCCGGCGGCCTGCTCGGCTGGGCCGTGTCCACCCCGATGATGGCCGCCGCGGGGCCGCCGCTGGCCGTCCCGCTGCTGCTGCTGGTCGCCTTCTTCGGCCTGCTGGTGGTCACTGCCACGCCGGTCAACCGGATCCCGGAGCGGCTGCGGCTGCTCGGCGTCCGGCTCGGCGTGGTCGAGCCGCTGCCCGGCGAGGCGGAGGAGTTCGACGGCGAGTCGGCCTCCGGCGAGCGGTCCTGGTCCACCGCCCCGCCCGAGGACGCCGACCCGGACGCGCTGCCGATCACCATCGAGGGCGACGAGCTGTCCGCCCGCCGCCGGCGCCGCCGCCGCAAGGACGACGAGACCGAGGAGCCGGAGGCTGGCCCGCTCTCGCTGGAGAAGGACCCGGAGGGGGACCCGTACCGGACCCGGGACATCGCCGCGGGCGTCGCCGCCGACCTCGACGGCGCCCTGCTGTACGGGGTGCCCGGCTCGCCCGCGGTGGCCAGCATGCTCGGCCAGGTCAAGGACAACACCGCCCCGCCCGAGGAGCCGTGGAGCCCCGAGGTGCCCGCCGCCCGCGCCTCCGAGGCCCCCGACGCCCACGGCGAGGCCCCGGCCCGGATGGAGCAGCTCCAGCTCTCCGGCGACATCAGCTACGCGCTGCCGCCGCTCGACCTGCTGGAGCGCGGCGCTCCCGCCAAGGCCCGCTCCAAGCTCAACGACGACGTGGTGGCCCAGCTCACCGGCGTGTTCACCGAGTTCAAGGTCGACGCCCGGGTCACCGGCTTCACCCGCGGCCCGACGGTCACCCGCTACGAGGTCGAGCTCGGCCCCGCCGTCAAGGTCGAGCGGATCACCGCGCTGGCGAAGAACATCGCCTACGCGGTCGCCACCCCCGACGTGCGGATCATCTCGCCGATCCCCGGCAAGTCCGCGGTCGGCGTGGAGATCCCCAACCTCGACCGGGAGATGGTCACCCTCGGCGACCTGCTGCGCTCGCGCACCGCCGCCGAGGACACCCACCCGATGGTGGTCGGTATGGGCAAAGACGTCGAGGGCCACACCGTGATGGCCAACCTGGCGAAGATGCCGCACGTGCTGGTGGCCGGCGCCACCGGCGCGGGCAAGTCCTCCTGCATCAACTGCCTGATCACCTCGGTGCTGGTGCGCGCCACCCCCGACGAGGTCCGGATGGTGCTGGTCGACCCCAAGCGGGTCGAGCTGACCGCCTACGAGGGCATCCCGCACCTGATCACGCCGATCATCACCAACCCGAAGAAGGCCGCCGAGGCCCTCCAGTGGGTGGTCCGCGAGATGGACATGCGCTACGACGACCTGGCGGCCTTCGGCTTCCGGCACGTCGACGACTTCAACGCCGCCGTCCGGGCCGGCACCGTGCAGCCGCCGCTGGGCAGCGAGCGCGAGCTGACGCCCTACCCGTACCTGCTGGTGATCGTCGACGAGCTGGCCGACCTGATGATGGTCGCCCCGCGCGACGTCGAGGACTCGGTGGTCCGGATCACCCAGCTGGCCCGGGCCGCCGGCATCCACCTGGTGCTGGCCACCCAGCGCCCCTCGGTGGACGTGGTCACCGGCCTGATCAAGGCCAACGTGCCGTCCCGGCTGGCCTTCGCCACCTCGGCGATGGCCGACTCCCGGGTCATCCTGGACCAGCCCGGCGCCGAGAAGCTGATCGGCAAGGGCGACGCGCTGTTCCTGCCGATGGGCGCCTCCAAGCCGGTCCGGATGCAGGGCGCCTTCGTCACCGAGGCGGAGATCGCCAAGGTCGTCCAGCACTGCAAGGACCAGCTGACCGCCCGCTACCGGGACGACGTGGTGGTCGGCGGCGGCCCCAAGAAGGAGATCGACGAGGAGATCGGCGACGACCTCGACCTGCTGATCCAGGCCGCCGAGCTGGTCGTCACCACCCAGTTCGGGTCGACCTCGATGCTCCAGCGCAAGCTCCGGGTCGGCTTCGCCAAGGCCGGCCGGCTGATGGACCTGATGGAGTCGCGCGGCATCGTCGGCCCCAGCGAGGGCTCCAAGGCCCGCGACGTGCTGATCAAACCGGACGAACTGGACGGAGTGCTCCTCACCCTCCGGGGGTAGGCGCGGGTGGTCGGGCCGTTGGCCGGAAAGCGATCTGACCGCCCGTCAACTCCGGGCCCGGCGGGTGGCACGTTCGGGCCCCCTCCGGTTGAGAAACGTTCCGGCAGCACCCCTAGACTGGTGCTTCAGCAGGCGGCCTCCGCTCGAAAGGCGTGCCCAGTGACCATCGGCAAGTCCCCCCGCCGTTCCGCCCCCGACTCCACCGCGCCCGGCTCCGCCACCCCGCAGAGCCCCGCGGAACCGAGCCGTGCCGTCGACGGGCCGAGCATCGGGCGGCTGCTCGCCAGAGCCCGGCTGGAAGCCGGCCTGACGGTCGACCAGGTCAGCACCCGCACCCGGATCAGGGTGCCGATCGTGCACGCCGTCGAGTGCGACGACTTCGAGCGCTGCGGCGGCGCCTTCTACGCCCGCGGCCACCTCCGGCTGCTCGCCCGCGAGGTCGGCCTGGACGGCGAGGCGCTGGTCGCCCGCTACGACGCCGAGTACGGCGGCGCGGCCGCCGCGCCGCGCGCCACCCAGCTGCTCGACACCGGCCCGATCAAGGTCCGCGACCACCGCCGCCCGAACTGGACGGCCGCCATGGTGCTGGCGATCACCGCCGTGGTCGCGCTGATCGGCTACAACCTGTTCGGCGCCTCCTCCCCGGCCGCCGACCGGCCCGGCGCGGCCAGCGCCCCGCTGCCCAGCGGCGTCTCCGCCCCGGCCACCGCCCCCGCCGCGCAGCCGCCGGCCCCCGAGGCCAGCCCCGCCGTGATCGCCGCCGCCCCCGCCGACAAGGTCACCGTCAAGCTGGTGGCCGGCCCGGACAAGAGCTGGGTCACGGCCAAGGACGGCGACGGCAAGTCGCTGTTCTCCAACAACCTCGAAGTCGGCCAGGACCAGACCTTCACCGACCCGAAGAAGATCACCCTGGTGATCGGCAACGCCGGCTCCGTGCACCTGTTCGTGAACGGCAAGGACCTCGGCCCGGCGGGCAAGGACGGCCAGGTCGTGCACCTCACGTACACCCCCGGAGACCCGCAGGCCGGCTGATCCGGGCCGCCGAACACCGGCACGCGCCCTCCGGGGGGAACTCCACCGGGGGGCGCGCGTTAATCTTGGCGTCATGCCTGAACCCCGCACTGTCGCCCTGGTCACGCTCGGATGCGCCCGCAACGAGGTCGACTCCGAGGAACTCGCCGGGCGACTGGAGGCCGACGGCTGGCGGCTGGTCGACGACGCCAGCGAGGCCGACGTCGCCGTCGTCAACACCTGCGGGTTCGTCGAGGCCGCCAAGAAGGACTCCGTCGACGCCCTGCTGGAGGCCAACGACCTCAAGGGCCACGGCCGCACCCAGGCCGTGGTCGCGGTCGGCTGCATGGCCGAGCGCTACGGCAAGGAGCTCGCCGACGCCCTGCCCGAGGCGGACGGCGTCCTCGGCTTCGACGACTACGCCGACATCTCCTCCCGCCTGAACACCATCCTCTCCGGCGGCCACGTCGAGGCCCACACCCCGCGCGACCGCCGCAAGCTGCTGCCGCTCACCCCGGTCGAGCGGCAGGCCGCCGCCGCCGAGGTCGCCCTCCCGGGCCACGGCGCCCCCGAGGACCTCCCCGACGGCCTCGCCCCCGCCTCCGGCCCGCGCACCCTGCGCAAGCGCCTCGACAACGCCCCCGTCGCCTCGATCAAGCTCGCCTCCGGCTGCGACCGCCGGTGCTCGTTCTGCGCCATCCCGGCCTTCCGCGGCTCCTTCATCTCCCGCCGCCCCTCCGACGTCCTGAACGAGGCCGTCTGGCTGGCGGGCCAGGGCGTGAGCGAGGTCGTCCTGGTCTCCGAGAACAACACCTCCTACGGCAAGGACCTCGGCGACATCCGCCTGCTGGAGACCCTGCTCACCGAGATCGCCGCCGTCGACGGCATCGAGCGGGTCCGGGTCAGCTACCTGCAGCCCGCCGAGATGCGCCCCGGCCTGATCGACGCGATGACCGGCACCGGCAAGGTCGTCCCGTACTTCGACCTGTCCTTCCAGCACTCCGCGCCCGCCGTGCTCCGCCGGATGCGCCGGTTCGGCTCCACCGAGCAGTTCCTCGGCCTGCTGGAGTCGATCCGGGCCAAGGCCCCCGAGGCCGGCGCCCGGTCCAACTTCATCGTCGGCTTCCCCGGCGAGACCGAGGAGGACTACGCCGAGCTGGAACGGTTCGTCACGCACGCCGGCCTGGACGCCATCGGCGTGTTCGGCTACTCCGACGAGGACGGCACCGAGGCGGCCGGCTACGACGGCAAGCTCGACCAGGACGTCGTGAACGACCGGGTCACCCGGCTCTCCAAGCTCGCCGAGGAGCTCACCGCGCAGCGCGCCGAGCAGCGGATCGGCAGCGAGGTCACCGTGCTGGTGGAATCGGTCGAGGACGGCGTGGTGGAGGGCCGGGCCGCCCACCAGGCGCCCGAGACCGACGGCCTCACCACCCTGCTCGGCGTCGAGGACGCGGTGGTCGGCCGGTACTACCGCGCCACCGTGGTCGGCACCGAGGGCGTCGACCTGGTCGCCGAGGCCGTCCCGGTCGCGGAGCAGCCCGGAGCCGACGTATGACCAAGGGGCCGGGGGCCCCGGCCGCGACCCGGCCGACCCCGGCCGCCGTGCCGCCGCAGCCCGGCCTGTGGAACATCGCCAACGTGCTGACCATGTTCCGGCTGCTGCTGGTGCCGGTCTTCGCGCTGCTGCTGTTCGCCGACGGCGGGCACGACCCGAAGTGGCGGGCGTTCGCCTGGGCGGCCTTCGCCGTCGCGATGATCACCGACGTCTTCGACGGCGCGCTGGCCCGCAGCAAGGGCCTGATCACCGACTTCGGCCGGATCGCCGACCCGATCGCCGACAAGGCGATCATGGGCACCGGCCTGATCGCGCTGTCGATCCTCGGCGACCTGCCCTGGTGGGTCACCGTGGTGATCCTGGCCCGCGAGCTCGGCATCACCCTGCTCCGGTTCTGGGTGATCCGCTACGCCGTCATCCCGGCCAGCCGGGGCGGCAAGATCAAGACCCTCGCCCAGGGCATCGCGGTCGGCATGTACGTCCTGGTCCTCACCGGGCCGCTGGCCACCGGTCGGGCCGTGATGATGGCGATCGCCGTGGTGCTGACCGTCGGCACCGGCCTGGACTACCTGGTGCAGGCCCTGCGGCTGCGCCGCGAGGGCATCGCCCGGGAGCGCCGCGGTGACTGAGGCCGCCGGGGCCGCCGGTGCCGCCGCGGCCCCGGCCGCCCGGGTGCTGGCCGCGCTGCGGGCCGAGGGCGCCACGCTGGCCGTCGCCGAGTCGCTCACCGGCGGCCTGCTGGCCGCCGCGCTGGTCGGCGTCCCCGGCGCCTCCGCGGTGTTCCGCGGCTCGGTCACCGCCTACGCCACCGAGCTGAAGGCCGCCGTGCTGGGCGTCGACCCGGCCCTGCTGGCCGAGCACGGCGCGGTCCACCCCGAGGTGGCCCGGCAGATGGCCGAGGGGGTGCGCCGGCTGCTCGGCGCGGACTGGGCGCTCGCCACCACCGGCGTGGCCGGCCCCGACCCGCAGGACGGGCAGCCCGTCGGCACCGTGCACCTCGCCGTCGCCGGACCGTCGGGAACACAGACGCTCCCGCTCCGGTTGTCGGGTGGGCGTGACACGATCCGGCAGGGGTCGGTGGACGCCGCGCTGGAGCTGCTGCTCCGGCGGCTGGCGGCCGTCGGCTGAGCCCCGCCCCGCGGCGGGGGGAAAA
Source organism: Kitasatospora sp. NPDC088391 (assembly GCF_044753345.1). NCBI lineage: Bacteria > Bacillati > Actinomycetota > Actinomycetes > Kitasatosporales > Streptomycetaceae > Kitasatospora > Kitasatospora sp. NPDC088391. Next base: position 185,961 of record NZ_JBIVNB010000013.1, on the reverse strand, counting down.
CCCGTGAACCCGCCGCACCGGCCTGGAGATCGTGTTACACCGGATGCTCCGGCCGAACCGGTCGGACGGCAGAAACGTCGATCGCGCGTCGACCGCGCGTCCGGAGCCGGACATCTGCCCGTCACGGGTGGTTCGACGGCTCCGGCGGGGAAGAACAGGGAGGGGACGCCTTGCAGCCCAGAGTGAACACGACCCCGGTCCCCGCACGGGATGCTGGCAAGGCGGTACGGTGGGGTCGTGACATCTCGATCCGCAGTCCGAGGAGGGAGGCACCGATGATTCTGCTCCGTCGCCTGCTGGGCGATGTGCTGCGTCGGCAGCGCCAGCGCCAGGGCCGCACACTCCGCGAGGTGTCGGCAGCCGCCAGGGTTTCGCTCGGATACCTCTCCGAGGTCGAGCGGGGTCAGAAGGAGGCGTCCTCCGAGCTGCTCTCCGCCATCTGTGACGCACTGGACGTCCGGATGTCGGAGGTCATGCGGGAGGTCAGCGACGAACTGTCGCTCGCCGAACTTGCGGCGATGGCCACCCTCTCGGAGGGTGATCTGTTGAGGCCGGTGCTCGAACCGGTTCCGCTGCCGGCCCCCGGTGTCGACCGGTCCGGTTCCATCTCGTCCAAGACGGCGGCGATGGACGTGGTGGCGGCCTGACCGGACCTCGAACGCCCCGCCACCGCGGGGCGCCGGGCGAAGGAGGGCCACGATGCGGGGTACGCGGCGTGCCGTGCTGCTTGCTGCGACGGCACTGGTCGGTCTGGGTCTGATACTGCTGCTGACGGGCGGCACCGCGTTCCACGGCGGTGCCGCCCTCGGCATGCTCGCGGCCGGCTGGTGGGGCATCGGGCTGATCCCGGTGCACGCCACGGCCCGCTACCGGCGCCGCCGCGCCGCCCGGCCGGCCGGGCCGCCCGCGGCGCCCGCCGCCACGGACGGGTGACGGCCCCGGGGGTCAGCGCAGCCGGTAGCCCTTCGGGGTGGGGTGGAATCCGGCCGATTCCAGCGCGGGGCCCAGGGGGCTGGTGAGGGCGGCGTGGCCGTTGACGCGTTCGACGGTGAGCGGCCCGGCCAGTGCCCCGAGGGCCGCCGCCAGCCGGGCCCCGTCGGTCGGCCAGGCCAGCAGCGAGCGGCCGCCGCGCTCCACGTACAGCACCGGCTCGCCGTCGACCAGGGTGACCAGGGCGCCCGCCTTCCGGGCGGGCCGGTGGGCGGCCGCGGTGCCCTCGGGCGGCTCCGGCCAGCCCAGCGCCGCGCCGTACGCGTTGGCGGGGTCGGCGGCGGCCAGCACCAGGGCCCGCGGGGCGTCCGCGGGGGCCGCGGACCAGTCGCCGTCGCCGCGTTCCAGCCGGGAGTGGACGGAGCGCAGCCGGTCCGCGGCGCCGTCCATGGCGAACTGGGCGCCGCCCAGGCCCTCGACGAAGTAGCCGCGGCGGGCCTTCCCGCGCTCCTCGAACGCGGACAGCACCCGGTACACGCCCGCGAAGCCGCCGGGCACCCGCTCGGCGGCCACCGCGCCCCGGGTCAGCAGGCCGTGCCGGTCCAGCAGCGCCTGCGCGCGGGCGGCGGCCAGGGCGGTCGGGTCGCCGCCGAAGGAGGGCAGCAGCGACCAGCGGCCGGCCACGGTCGGCGGGCTGCTCCGGGCGGCGGGGCGGGACAGGCCGCGGCCTGCCCCGCCGTAGCGGCCGCGCGGGGTGGCGCGCGGCGCCCGGTGCGCGGTGGCGCCGGCGGTGCGGCCGGAGCCGAGCAGGTTGCGCAGCGGGGCCAGGGTGTCGTTGGTGACGTACCCGGCCCAGACCAGGTCCCAGAGCGCGTCGGCGATCTCGTCGTCCGGGGTGTCCGGGACGCGCTCGGCGAGCTGGCGGAAGAACGCGCCGTAGCCGCCGGTGAGGGCCTCCAGCAGGGCGGTGTGTACCGGGCCCGGGGTGAGCGGCAGCGGCTCGGGCCGCAGCAGGTGGGCGTTCTCCGGCAGGTGCAGGCCGATCCAGCCGTCCTTGCCGGGCAGCGCGCCCGCGCCGGACCAGCCGATCTCGCCGGCCGCCATCAGCTCGTCCAGCAGGCCGGGGGAGTAGTCGGCGAGCCGGGCCGGCAGGACCAGCTTCTCCAGCGCGGAGGCGGGCAGCGCGGTGCCCTGGAGCTGCTCGACCACCCGGTACAGGCCGTCGGCGCCGCGCAGCCGGTGCCCGGCCAGGTGCTGCCACTGCGGGAGGAAGGCGGCCAGCGCCTTCGGCGGGACGGGCTCCACCTCCTGCCGCAGCGCGGCCAGCGAGCGGCGGCGCAGGCGGCGCAGCACCTCGGCGTCGCACCACTCGGGGGCGGTCGTGGTCGTGTCGGGCCGGAACTCGCCGCGGACCAGGCGGCCGGCCGCGGTGAGGCGGTCCAGGGTGCCGGTGACGACGGCGGCGCCGAGGCCGAAGCGGTCGGCGGCGTCCTGGGCGGTGAACGGGCCGTGGGTGCGGGCGTAGCGGGCCAGCAGGTCGCCCAGCGGGTCCTTGACCGGCTCGGTGAACGCCTCGGGGACGCCGACCGGCAGCGGGGTGCCGAGGGCGTCGCGCAGCCGCCCGGCGTCCTCGATCGCGGACCAGCGCTGCTCGCCGCCGATCCGGACCCGGATCGCCCGCCGGGCGGCCTCCAGCTCCGGCGCCCACGGCGGCTCGGCGCCGCGCGCGGACAGCTCGGCGTCGGTGAGCGGGCCGAGCAGGCGCAGCGCGTCGGCGACGCCCTCGACGTCCTTGATCCGGCGCTCGGGGGTGAGCCGCTGGAGCTCGGCCTCCAGGTCGGCGAGGACCCGCGGGTCGAGGAGCTCGCGCAGTTCGGCCTGGCCGAGCAGTTCGGACAGCAGCCGGGAGTCCAGGGAGAGCGCGGCGGCCCGGCGCTCGGCGATCGGGGAGTCGCCCTCGTAGAGGAACTGGGCGACGTAGCCGAACAGCAGCGAGCGGGCGAACGGGGACGGCTCCGGGGTGGTGACCTCGACCAGGCGGACGGCGCGGGACTCCAGGTCGCCCATCAGCTCGACCAGGCCGGGGACGTCGAAGACGTCCTGCAGGCACTCGCGGACGGCCTCCAGGACGATCGGGAAGGAGCCGTACTCGGCCGCCACCTCCAGGAGTTGGGAGGCGCGCTGGCGCTGCTGCCAGAGCGGGGTGCGCCGGCCGGGGCTGCGCCGGGGCAGCAGCAGGGCGCGGCCCGCGCACTCGCGGAACCGGGCGGCGAACAGTGCGGAGCCGCCGACCTGGTCGGTGACCAGCTGCTCGATCTCGGCGGCGTCGAAGACCGCGGCGTCCGCGCCGACCGGGGCCTCGTCGGCGGGCGGGGCCGTGAGGCCGGACGGGAAGTCGGCGAGCAGGTCGGCGTCCGGCAGGCGCAGCACGATGCCGTCGTCGGCGTGCATCACCTGCGGGTCCAGGCCGTGCTTCTCGCGCAGCCGGGCGCCGATGGCGAGCGCCCACGGGGCGTGCACCTGGGCGCCGAACGGGGAGTGCACGACGACCCGCCAGTCGCCCAGCTCGTCGCGGAAGCGCTCGACCACGATGGTGCGGTCGTCGGGCAGGTGGCCGCAGGCGGCGCGCTGCTCGGCGAGGTAGGCGAGCAGGTTCCCGGCCGCCCAGTCGTCCAGGCCCGCCCCGCGCAGCCGGGCGCTGGCCGGCTCCGGCTCCAGGGCGCCCAGCTCGCGGACGAACGCGCCCACCGCGCGGCCGAGTTCGAGCGGGCGGCCGAGGGTGTCGCCCTTCCAGAACGGCAGCCGGCCCGGGACGCCGGGGGCGGGGGTGACCAGCACCTTGTCGTGGGTGATCTCCTCGATCCGCCAGGAGGTGGTGCCCAGGGTGAACACGTCGCCGACCCGGGACTCGTAGACCATCTCCTCGTCGAGCTCCCCGACCCTTCCGCCGCCCTTCTTGGGGTCCGCCCCGGCGATGAAGACGCCGAACAGGCCGCGGTCGGGGATGGTGCCGCCGGAGGTGACGGCGAGGCGCTGGGCGCCGGGGCGGCCGGTGACGGTGCCCTCGACGCGGTCCCAGACCAGGCGGGGGCGCAGCTCGGCGAAGGCGTCGGACGGGTAGCGGCCGGCCAGCATGTCGAGGACGGCGTCGAAGGCGGACTGCGGCAGGGTGGCGAACGGGGCGGCGCGGCGGCACAGGGCGAGCAGCTCGTCGACGTCCCAGGTGTCCAGGGCGGTGATCGCGACGAGCTGCTGGGCCAGCACGTCCAGCGGGTTGCGGGGGACCCGCAGCGCCTCGATCCGGCCGTGCCGCATCCGCTCGGTGACCACGGCGGACTGCACCAGGTCGCCGCGGTACTTGGGGAAGAACACGCCGCGGGAGACCGCGCCGACCTGGTGCCCGGCCCGGCCGACCCGCTGCAGGCCGGAGGCGACCGAGGGCGGTGACTCGACCTGCACCACCAGGTCGACGGAGCCCATGTCGATGCCCAGCTCCAGGCTGGAGGTGGCCACCACGGCGGGCAGCCGGCCGGCCTTCAACTCCTCCTCGACCAGGGCCCGTTGCTCCTTGGAGACCGAGCCGTGGTGGGCCCGGGCCAGCACCGGCGGCGCGCCCGCGGCGGCGCCGGAGCCGCCCATCAGTTCGGCGGGGGCGTGCGCCCCGGGCAGCGGGGCGCCGGCGGCCCGCTCGTGGGCGATCTCGTTCAGCCGGTTGCACAGCCGCTCGGCCAGCCGGCGGGAGTTGGCGAACACGATGGTCGAGCGGTGCGCCTGCACCAGGTCGACGATCCGCTCCTCCACGTGCGGCCAGATCGAGCTCTGCCGCCGCGGGTCGTCCTCCTCGGCCGGGGCGGCGGGCAGGTCGGCGAGGTCCGGGACGGGCACCACCACGGACAGGTCGAACCGCTTGTCGCCGCCGGGCCGGACGATCGCCGCGCCGCGCTGCGGGCTCAGGTACCGGGCGACCTCCTCGACCGGGCGGACGGTCGCGGACAGGCCGATCCGGCGGGCCGGGCGGTCCAGCAGCCCGTCCAGGCGCTCCAGGCTGAGCGCCAGGTGCGCGCCGCGCTTGGTCCCCGCCACCGCGTGCACCTCGTCCAGGATCACCGTGTCGATGCCGCGCAGCGCGTCCCGGGCGGCCGAGGTGAGCAGCAGGAACAGCGACTCGGGGGTGGTGATCAGGATGTCCGGCGGGTGGGTGGCGAACTTCCGGCGGTCCGCGGCCGGGGTGTCGCCGGAGCGGATGCCGACCCGGACGTCCGGCTCGGGCAGGCCCAGCCGGACGCTCGCCTGCCGGAGGCCGGCCAGCGGGGCGCGCAGGTTGCGCTCGACGTCCACCGCCAGGGCCTTCAGCGGGGAGACGTAGAGGACCCGGCAGCGCCGCTTCGGCTCGGCCGGCGGCGGCTCGGCGGCCAGCCGGTCCAGCGCGGAGAGGAAGGCCGCCAGGGTCTTGCCGGAACCGGTCGGGGCGACCACCAGCACGTCCGTCCCCAGGCCGATCGCCGACCAGGCCCCGGCCTGCGCCGCGGTGGGGGCGGCGAACGCCCCGGTGAACCAGGCCCGGGTGGCCGGCGCGAAGCCGTCCAGCGGGTTCGGGGAGCCGGGCGCGTCAGGCGTGCCGGGTGCGTCGGACGGGTCGGGGACGGAGGTGGCCATGACCCCATGGTGCCCCGACACCCTGACAGCCCGGGGCGCCCGGCGGCGGTCGTCCGCCGCCACGGCCCGCCACCGCCCGCCACCGTCTGCCGCAGTCCCGGGCAGCAGATCGGACAAGCCACTCATATGGTGAGGAATCGGACTCGAACCCCTCGGAGTCCCGCCCTGCCTGACGAGCGGAGACCGTGCGATGGAGCAGGTGAGCCAGCCCCCCGGCGACAACCCCGGAGCCCGCCGGCGCCGCAGCGTCCGGGCACTCGGCGCGATGCTGCTCACCGGGCTGCTGATCGGCGGCGCCGTCCCCTACGTCACCGGCACGGGTGACACCTACCTCAGCTACCTGGTGCTCGACGAGCGCGCCGACGCCCAGGGCGCCGAGCACGCCGCCGACCGGGTCCGGGCGCACGGCGGGCGGGTCGTCCAGGACTACCCGCAGATCGGCGCGGTGCTCGCCTACGCCGGGCCCCGGTTCGGCGCCGCCCTGCGCGGACAGGCCGGGATAGCCGCCGTCGGCGCCACCCGCACCGTCCCCGTGCCCTCCCCGCCCCGGCCGCTGGCCGGCGCCGCGTTCGGGACCGGCCCCGGGCGCCCGGCGGGCACTGCGCCCGCGCTCGACGCCGCGCCCGCGTCCGCGCTCGACGCCGCGCCCGCGTCCGCGCTCGACGCCGCGCCCGCGCCCGCGCTCGACGCGGCGTCCGCGCCCGGCCGGGGGCAGGACGCCCGGGAAGGGGCCGACGAGGCCACCCCCACCGTGCCCGACCCCGGCGAGCACGACGACTGGAACCTCGCCATGATCGGCGCCGTCGAGCACCCCGCCGGGCAGGACGCGCTGCTGCGTCCCGCGGTCGCCACCGGCCGGCAGGGCGACCCCGCCACCGACCTGCCCACCCCCCAGCAGCTGTCCGGGGTCACCGTCGCCGTGCTGGACTCCGGCGTCGACGACACCCACCCCGACCTGCGGGCCGCCGTCGACCCCGCGGCCTCCGCGTCCTGCGCCGACGGCCGCCCCGACTCCCGCAGCGGTGCCTGGCGGCCCGACGACTCGGTCGGCGAGAGCGGCCACGGCACCCACGTCGCCGGGATCGTCGGCGCCGCCCGGGACGGCCACGGCGTCACCGGCGTCGCCCCCGGCGTCCGGATCGCCGCCGTCCGGCTGCTCGGCCCGCTCGGGCAGTACTACGCCGAGAACATCGTCTGCGGCATGCTCTGGGCCGCCGACCACGGGGCCCGCGCCATCAACGACAGCTACTTCGCCGACCCGTGGAAGTACAACTGCCCCGAGGACCCCGACCAGGCCGCGCTGATCGCCGCCGTCGGCCGCGCCGTCGCCTACGCCCAGCGCAAGGGCGCCGTCGTGGTCGCCTCCGCCGGGAACGACGGGCAGGACCTCACCGCCGGGCGCGCCGACCGGCGCAGCCCCAACGACCGGGTCTCCGGCCCGCCGCAGGACCGGCAGCTCGGCACCGAGTGCATCCGGCTGCCCGGCGAACTGCCCGGCGTGGTCACCGTCAGCGCCGTCGACCGGTCCGGACTGCCCGCCGTGTACAGCAACTACGGGCGCGGCAAGGTCTCCGTCGCGGCCCCCGGCGGCGACCCCGACGCCGGCCCCGACGGCGCGGTCGTCTCCGACTGGCCCGACGGCCGGTACGCCGCGCTGGCCGGCACCTCGATGTCCGCCGCGCACGTCACCGGCGCCGTCGCGGTGGTCGCCGCCCGGCACCCCGACTGGGGCCCCGAGCGGATCGCGGCCGCGCTCGCCACGGCCGCCGACACGGGCTGCGGCCTGAGCGCCCCGTCCGGCTGCCGGACCCGCTCCTACTACGGCGCGGGCGTGCTCACCCTGCCGCACTGAGCGGCCCGCGCGGTGCCCGATACTGGGGCGCATGAGGCTGACCGAGTTCTGGCGACGGATGCACGAGCACTTCGGCGAGGCGTACGCGGAGTCCTTCGCGCAGGACCACCTGATGGCCGAACTCGGCGGGCGCACCGTGCGCCAGGCACTGGACGCCGGGTGGGAGGCCAAGGACGTCTGGCGGGTGGTCTGCGCCACACAGGGAGTGTCGCCGCTGCTGAGGTGAGAGTGATCACCGGCCGCCGGGTGAGACTGTCCCGGTGGCCAGCAGCGAACCGAACCCCGACCGGACCCCCGACGACCGCACCCCCGTGGACCCGCCGTCCGGGCCCGTGGACCCGCCGCCCGGAGCGGTGGCCGACACCGCGGCGGCCGCCGCCCGGATGCTCCGCCGGACCGGCTCCGGCGGCGGGGCGATGCCCCGCTGGCTGCCCCGGGCGATCCTGCTCGCGCTGCTCGGCGTCGGGCTGTTCCAACTCGCCGACTGGGCGTTCCACCAGCTGATCGACCTGTTCGTGATGCTGCTGGTGGCGTTCTTCCTGTCGCTGGCGATGGAGCCCGCGGTCGACCGGATGGCCGCCCGCGGGGTGCGCCGCGGCCTCGGCACCTTCCTGGTCTTCATCGGCGTCGCGCTGGCCGCGGCCGGCTTCCTCGCCTCGCTCGGCACCCTGCTGGTCGACCAGATCACCCAGATCGCCGGGAAACTGCCGCAACTGCTCCAGGACCTGATCGCCTGGATCAACCGCACCTTCCACACCGAGCTGTCGCTCGACCAGCTCCAGCACCAGGTGCTCAAGGACTCCGGCACCATCGAGAAGTACGTCCAGCAGGCCGCCGACAACGTCTGGGGCGTCACCGGCACCGTCGTCGGCGGCCTGTTCCAGGCCTTCACCGTCGGCCTGTTCACCTTCTACTTCACCGCCGAGGGCCCCCGGGTCCGGCGCACCGTCTGCTCGCTGCTGCCGCCCGCCAAGCAGGGCGAGGTGCTGCGGGCCTGGGAGATCGCGCTCGCCAAGACCGGCGGCTACCTGTACTCCCGGGCACTGCTCGCGCTGGTCTCCGCCCTCGCGCACTGGGCGTTCTTCGCCGCCATCGGCCTGCCGTACGCGGCCGCGCTGGCCGTCTGGGTCGGCGTCATGTCGCAGTTCGTGCCCACCATCGGCACCTACCTGGCCGGGGCGCTGCCGGTGCTGGTCGGGCTGACGGACCGTCCGGTGGAGGCGGTGTGGGTGCTGGTCTTCGTGATCGTCTACCAGCAGATCGAGAACTACCTGCTGCACCCCCGGATCACCGCGCGGACGGTGGACGTGCACCCCGCCGTCGCGTTCGGCGCGGTGATCGCCGGGGCCGCCCTGCTCGGCGCGGTCGGCGCGCTGATCGCCATCCCCGTCGCCGCCACCCTGCAGGGCTTCGTCGGCACCTACGTGCGCCGCTACGAGGTCGAGGACGACCCCCGGATCGACCGCGGCGAGCAGCAGCGCGAGCGCCGGGAGCGCCGGCGGCGGGCCCTCCGGCGGCTGCGCCGGATGGTCTCCGGCGGCGCGGACGGCGGCACGGACGGTGGCGCGGGCGGGAACGGTGCGGACGGCGGTGGCGGTACGGAGGGGAGCGGTGGCGGCGGGGGCCGTTCCGGGGAGTGAGGCGGGGCGGGGCCCGTCGGCGGCGCGGGTGGGCGGTGCGCCCCCGCCGACGGGCCGCGGCGGGTGTCAGGGGGCGTCGGCCGTGACGGGCTGCGCCGTCAGGCCCGCGCGGGCCAGCACCCCGAGCAGGGCGGGGCGGTCCAGCGGGTCACCGTCGGGAGTGGTCGGACTCAGCGCGGCCAGCAGGAGGTCCGGGTCCAGCCGGTGGGCCTCGGCGGCGGCCAGCAGGAGGTCCGGGTCGGCCCCGTCGGCCAGGTGCTCGGCCAGCTCGCCCAGGACCTCGGGGCGTTCGACGAAGCAGCTCACGCCGCAGTCCAGGCCGTCGTCGGCGAGGCCGTCCGGGTACGGGGCCCGGGCCCAGGCGCCGTTCTCGTACCAGTAGACGCAGCCGACCTCCAGCCCTTCGAGCCGGTCCTCGATCTCCGGGTACGGCAGCCAGGCGGGGGCGCCCGCCAGCATGTCGATCCTCGGCTCGTGCCACTTGACCTCGCTCGCCTCGTCCTCGCCGTAGAGCACGAAGCGGCCCGGGCCGCACGGGGACAGGACCCACCAGGTGCAGCCGCAGTCGTCCCAGTGCAGGCCCGCCCCGTCGAGCCACCGGCCGGTCCGGTAGCGCGGCGGGTTCTCCTCCTCCGCGGTGGTCGCCCCCAGCGCGGCCAGCAGGGCCCAGCGGCCCCACAGCACCTCGGCCGGCGGCAGGTCCTCCGGCAGTCCGGGACGGTGAATGGTCATGGGGCCCCCGTGGGTGCGTTCCGATGGTGATCGCCGCCACCCTACGGCCCGGGGACGGCCGGTCCGGCGGGCCGCCGACGTCCCGCAGCCCGTCCGCAGCCCGGGCCGACCTGCGAAGCTGGAATCGAACGCGTGTTCTTTTGTACTCTTCGGCGCGGACTTTTCCACAGGCCGACCCCGTCCGGGGCCGATTGTCGGTGGGACGCGCTAGCGTCGATGACGATGAAGCGCAACGGACAGAACCCGAGGGTGGAAGCCATGGCAGGTACGGATCGCGAGAAGGCCCTGGAGGCCGCACTCGCCCAGATCGAGCGGCAGTTCGGCAAGGGCTCGGTGATGCGGCTGGGCGAGAAGGCGAACGAGCCGGTCGAGGTGATCTCCACCGGGTCCACCGCGCTGGACGTGGCGCTCGGCGTGGGCGGCATCCCGCGCGGCCGGGTGGTCGAGATCTACGGCCCCGAGTCCTCCGGCAAGACCACGCTGACCCTGCACCTGGCGGCCAACGCCCAGCGGGCCGGCGGCACGGTCGCGTTCGTGGACGCCGAGCACGCGCTCGACCCCGAGTACGCCAAGAAGCTCGGCGTGGACACCGACGCCCTGCTGGTCAGCCAGCCGGACACCGGTGAGCAGGCGCTGGAGATCACCGACATGCTGATCCGCTCCGGCGCGATCGACCTGGTGATCATCGACTCGGTGGCCGCGCTGGTGCCGCGCGCCGAGATCGAGGGCGAGATGGGCGACTCGCACGTCGGCCTGCAGGCCCGTCTGATGAGCCAGGCGCTGCGCAAGATCGCCGGTGCGCTGAACCAGTCGAACACCACCGCCATCTTCATCAACCAGCTGCGCGAGAAGATCGGCGTCATGTTCGGCTCGCCCGAGACCACCACCGGTGGCCGCGCGCTGAAGTTCTACGCCTCGGTCCGCCTCGACATCCGGCGCATCGAGACCCTCAAGGACGGCACCGAGGCGGTCGGCAACCGCACCCGCGTCAAGGTGGTCAAGAACAAGGTCGCCGCGCCGTTCAAGCAGGCCGAGTTCGACATCCTCTACGGCGTGGGCATCAGCCGCGAGGGCGGCCTGATCGACATGGGCGTCGAGCACGGCTTCATCCGCAAGTCCGGTGCCTGGTACACCTACGAGGGCGACCAGCTCGGCCAGGGCAAGGAGAACGCCCGCAACTTCCTGCGGGACAACCCGCAGCTCGCGGACGAGATCGAGGCCAAGATCAAGGGCAAGCTGGGCATCGGCCCGAAGCTGCCCGAGGTCGAGGGCGCCCCCGCCGCGGAGATCCCGGCCGCGGCCGCCCCCGCGAAGGCCACCGCCAAGAAGACGGCTGCGGCGGCTGCCAAGGAGACGGCGGCCGCCAAGGAGACAGTCGCCGCCAAGGAGACGGCTGCCGCCAAGGGCTGATCCGTTGACGCACCACCGCAGCAGCGAGCACCCGACACCGGGTCCGTCCGAGGACGGGCCCGGTGCGGGCGTATGGGCCGGGGGCGACGAGGACGGGCGCCACGGCGAGATCGGCCCGCCCGACTGGTTCGCCGCCGTGGCCCGCCGACGTCCCCCCGCGCCGCCCGGGGACGGGGAGACGGCAGCGCCGTCGCGGGGCGGGCAGCCGGACGCCCCGGAGCGGGAGGGCACGCCCAGGCGGCGCCGGGCCCGGGCCGAGGAGCCTCTCGGGGAGGGGGAGTTCCCCGGGCTGGTGCGGGCCTCGGCCCGGCCGGTGGAGGGGGAGCGGCCCGCACGGCGGGGGCGGGCCCGGGGCGGTGAGCCGGTGGGAGAGCCGTCCGGGGCGGAGGAGTGGCCCGCGCTTGAGGCGGGGGAAGAGCCGGCGGGGGCGGTGGGGATCGGGGAGGTTCCCGGGCTGGTGCGGGCCTCCGAGTTGGCGGGGGGGCATCGGCGGCGGCGCAGTGCGTTGGGGGAGTTGCCCGAGGCGGTGCCCGAGGCGGAGCCGCGGCCGCGGGCCCGGCGGGCGGCGCGGGGGGAGGCCGTCGAGGGCGGGCGGCGGCGTGAGGCGTACGGGGAGGGCGGGGCCCGGGCGGGGGAGCCGGAGGGCGACCCGGCGGACCGGGCGCGGGACATCTGCCTGCGGCTGCTGACGGGGGCGGCCAAGTCCCGCAAGCAGCTGGCCGACGCGCTGCGGCGCAAGGAGATCCCGGACGAGGTCGCCGAGCAGGTGCTGTCCCGGCTGGAGGAGGTCGGGCTGATCGACGACGCGGCCTTCGCCGAGGCGTGGGTGGAGTCCCGGCACGCGGTGCGCGGGCTGTCCCGGCGGGCGCTGGCGCAGGAGTTGCGGACCAAGGGCATCGGCGGGGAGACCGCCGAGCAGGCGCTGCTGCAGGTGGACGCGGACGACGAGTCGGCGGCGGCCCGGGCGCTGGTGGAGCGGAAGCTGCGGTCCACCTCGGGCCTGGACCGGGACGTCCGGACCCGTCGGCTGGTCGGGGTGCTGGCCCGGCGCGGCTACTCGGAGGGGTTGGCGTACCGGGTGGTCCGGGAAGCTTTGGACGCGGAGGAAACGGGGGAGGAGAGCGAGGACTGAACCGGTTCGAGTGCTATTTGATGACTGGTGATCAGATCGACGGGGCCAATTCTCGATCGCATCTTGACCGTTTCGTAACCTCCGCCTAGCCTCACTGTCAGTGGCAGAACGATCGCGGAGGTCACCTCAGCGGCAGCGTGCGCAGTGACGAGGAGTGGCCACATGGGGATCGCTCAGGGCACCGAAACGGGTTCCTCCCTGCTGCTGGCGGCCGGGGTGCTGATCGGCGCCCTCGTCCTGGTGCTGGCCGCCGGGTTCATGATGCTCCGTCAGCGCCGGGCCGAGCTCGACCGCCGCGAGGAGCGGCTGACCGCCGAGCTGCACCGCCTCCACCTGCACGAGGACGAACTCGCCGCCCGGGCCGTCGAGTCCGAGCGGGTCCGCGGCGAACTCGCCGAGCGGACGGCGGAGAGCCTGCTGGTCCTGGAGCGCACCGCCGGGCTGACAGCCGAGCAGGCCCGGGAGGAGGTCGTCCGCGGCGCCGAGTCCGAGGCCCGCCGGGAGGCCGCGCTCACCGTCCGGGAGATCGAGCGCCGGGCCGTCGTCGAGGGCGAGGGCCGGGCCCGGGAGATCATCGCCTCGTCCATCCAGCGGCTGGCCGCCGAGCAGACCGCCGAGACGGTGGTCACCACCCTGCGGCTGCCCAGCGAGGACATGAAGGGCCGGGTGATCGGCCGCGAGGGCCGCAACATCCGCGCCTTCGAGGCCGTCACCGGCGTCAACCTGATCGTCGACGACACCCCGGGCCTGGTCCAGCTGTCCTGCTTCGACCCGGTCCGGCGGGAGAGCGCCCGGCTGACCCTGGAGTCGCTGCTGGTCGACGGCCGCATCCACCCGGCCCGGATCGAGGAGGCGCACGAGCGCAGCCGGGCCGAGGTCGAGCGGCTGTGCGTCCGGGCCGGCGAGGACGCGCTGCTCACGGTCGGGATCGGCACGAGCGGCGAGATGTCGCCCGAACTCGTCCGCACGCTCGGGACGCTGCGGTACCGGACGTCGTACGGGCAGAACGTGCTCGGGCACCTGGTGGAGTCCGCGCACCTGGCCGGGATGATGGCGGCGGAGCTCGGCGTCGACCCGGAGACGGTGCGGCGGTCCGCGCTGCTGCACGACATCGGCAAGGCGCTCAGCCACCGGGTGCCGGGCAGCCACGCCGCGATCGGCGCCGAGTTCGCCCGCCGGCACGGCGAGTCGGCGGAGGTCGTGCACGCGATAGAGGCGCACCACGGCGAGGTCGAGCCCAAGACGGTGGAGGCGGTGCTCACCCAGGCCGCCGACGCCTGCTCGGCCGGGCGGCCGGGCGCGCGCAAGGAGTCGGTCGAGGCGTACGTCCGCCGCCTGGAGCGGCTGGAGGAGATCGCCGCCGCGCACGACGGCGTCACCAAGGTCTACGCGATGCAGGCCGGCCGCGAGGTCCGGGTGATGGTCCGGCCCGAGGCGGTCGACGACCTGCGCGCCCAGGAGATCGCCAGGGAGGTCGCCCGGCAGGTCCGCGAGGAGCTGACCTACCCGGGGCAGATCCGGATCACGGTGGTGCGGGAGTCGCGGGCGACGGAGGTCGCCCGCTAGACGCCCCGCCCCCGGTCGCGGCCGGCCGGGGCGCCCGTCAGCCCTTGGCGTCCTGCTGCTGTTCCAGTTGCTGTTCCCGCCCCGGTTCCCGGCCCGGTCCCTGGCCCGGTTCGAGGCCGGGTTTCGGGACGAGCGGGGCGGTGAGGGCGGTGAGGGTCTCCGGGTCGAGGCCCGGGGTGGTGCCGAGGAGGTGGCCGTCCGGGCGGATCAGCAGGACGGTGTGCGGGGCGGCGCCCGGGTAGTCGTCGGTGACCAGGACCTCGGTGGGGACGGGGAGGTCGGCGGCGAGTTCGGCGAGGCGGGGCATCAGGCCGGCGCCGAGCCAGTGCTCGGCGGACCAGACGGTCGTCCCGGGCGCGACCAGGACCAGCAGGAAGGCGCCGCCGAGTCGGGCCCGCAGGGTGTCGGCGGCCCCGTCGGCGGTGACCACCGGGAGGTCGGGCACCAGCACGCCGGGGGCGGTCGCGGGGAACTGTTCGGTCAGCGCGGTGCCGCGCCCGCCGCCGCGCTGCTCGGGCACCCGGGTGCCGGACGGGCCGGCGGGGTAGGCGGGGGCGCCGCCGAAGCGGCCGGTGCCGAGCTGCCCGTCGGCGAGCAGCGGGGCGTTCTTCCGGAAGGAGCCGGAGAACAGCGAGCGCCGGGTCTCGGCCCAGCCGCGCAGCGGGCGGAGCAGCGGCATGGTCTGGTCGACGGCGCGCAGCCGGGCGCCGACCGCGCCGCGCCGCTCGGCCTGGTAGCCGTCGAGCAGGGCGCTGTCGGCGGCGGCGGAGCCGGGCGGCAGGTGCCAGGCGAGGGCGAGCCGCCAGGCGAGGTTGTCGGCGTCGCGCAGGCCGTCGGCGAGGTTCTGCATGCCGAGCGCGCCGTGCAGGTGGGCGGCGTCCCCGGCCAGGAAGCAGCGGCCGGTGCGGAAGCGGGCGGCCAGCCGCTGCTGGTAGGTGTGGTCGGCGGCGGCGAGCAGCTGGTGCGGGGGCAGCTCGCCGCACCAGCCGGTGAGCGCCGAGGTGACCCGGGTGAGCAGGGTGTCGCCGGTGACGATGCCGGGCCAGGTGGCGTGCGGGTCGACGGGCTCGGTGAGCTGGGGGCGGCCGGGGGGCAGCCGCCAGTCGAGCCGCCACAGGCCGTCCGGGAGCGGGCGGGCGGACGCCTCGCGGTCGCCGCGCCACGGGGGTTCGCGGTGCAGCCGGGCCTCGCCGGGGAACGGCAGGTCGACCCGGACGGTGGCGACGGCGTGCCGGTCGACGGCGGGCCGGCCGGGGAAGCGGACCTTGAGCAGCCGGCGGACGGTGGAGCGGGCCCCGTCGCAGCCGACCAGGTGGCTGCCGTGCCACTGGGCCTCGCCGGTGCGGGACTCGGTGCGGACCGTCACGCCGTCCCGGTCCTGGGTGAGGTCGAGCACCCGGTGCCGGAGGGTGAGCCGGACCAGCGGGGCGGCGGCGACGGCGTCGAGCAGGCCGCGCTGGAGGCGGTGCTGGGCGAGGTGCAGGACGGGCTCGTCGTCCAGCGGCAGGCGGAGCACCTCGGTGCGGCGGCGCCAGATGCTGAAGGCGTCCCAGCGGGCGGCGTCGGCGGCGGCCCGGGTGTAGCCGATCCGGCCGAGGAAGGCGGCGGTGTCGCCGCCGAGCACGACGCTGCGGGGGCTCTCGGGGCAGAGGCCGGAGCCCTCGTCCAGGACCAGGCTGGGGACTTCGTTGCGGGCCAGCGCGAGCGCCAGGGCGAGGCCGACCGGCCCGGCCCCGACGATGATCACCGGATCCATGTCGGGGCCTTCGGGCGGGCGGCGGCGGCCGCCGGTGCGTCATATGCCGGGTGAGAGGTCCCAGGTGGTGTCACGAACAGCAATGCAACAGATCACCTGGGTGTCCGTCAAGCAGCGGCTGTGCCGCGCCGGTTCGCGCCGCGCCGGCCGCGCGACTCGATCCAGTGGGCCAGACCGGTGAGGGCCAGGCAGAGCGCGATGTAGATCGGGGTGACCACGATGAGCACCGGGATGTACGGGTAGCCGTCGGAGTTGGTGGCGATCAGCTTGCCCGCGTACAGCAGCTCGGGGTAGGTGATGATGTAGCCGAGCGAGGTGTCCTTGAGCGTCACCACCAGCTGGCCGATGATCGTCGGCAGCATCGAGCGGACCGCCTGCGGGACCAGCACCAGGCTCATCACCTGGGTCTTGCGGAGGCCGAGCGCGTAGGCGGCCTCGGCCTGGCCGCGCGGGACGGCGTTGATGCCGGAGCGGATCACCTCGGCCTGCACGGCGCCGTTGTACAGCGTCAGGCCGACCACCAGGCCCCACATCGGCTGGGCGGTGAACAGCGCCTGCCAGAGCGCGAAGATCATGATGACCAGCGGCAGGGCCCGGAAGAACTGCACCACCGGGGTGCAGACCAGCCGGACCGCCCGGTGGTCGGAGAGCTGCCCGACGGCGAGCAGCGAGCCGAGCACCAGCGAGCCGACCGCGGCCAGGCCGAAGGCCTTCAGGGTGGCGAGGACGCCGTCGACCACGCGCTGCTGGACGGCGGTGTACTGGAACGGGTCCCACAGGTACCCGTCGAACTGGCCCTGGTCGGAGAGGGTGCTGACGATCCACCAGAACAGGCCGGCCACGCCGAGCAGGCCGAGCACGCCGAACGCCTGGTAGCGGACCCGGGCCCGCGGGCCGGGGACGTCGTACAGGACGGAGGCGGAGGCGGTGCGGGTGCGGGTGCTCATCGGGCCACCGCCGCACGGCGCTCGAGGGTGCCGAAGACCGCGCCGACCGCGAAGCTGATCACCAGGTAGGCGAGGGCCAGCCAGAAGAAGATGGCGAAGATGTCGTGGCCCTTCTCGGTCAGGGTCTTCTGGACGCTGAACAGTTCGGGCACGTTGAACGCGCCCGCGATGGCCGAGTTGCGGGGCAGCGCGATGAACACCGACCCCATCGGGGCGATCACCGCGCGGGCCGCCTGCGGGAGCACCACCAGGCCGAGGGTCTGGCCGAAGTTCATGCCCAGCGAGCGGGCGGCCTCGGCCTGGCCCAGCGGCACCGTGTTGATGCCGGAGCGCAGCACCTCGCAGACGAAGCTGCCGGTGTAGGCGCTGAGCGCGACCACCGCGGCCGTGAAGCTGCTGATGTGCAGGTCCAGCCGCGGCAGCACGAAGGTGGCCGCGAAGAACAGCAGGGTGAGCGGGGTGTTGCGGAACACCGTCACCCAGCCGGTGCCGAAGGCGCGCAGCACCGGGACCGGGGAGACCCGGAAGGCCGCCAGCAGGATGCCCAGCAGCAGGGCGAACAGGGCGCTGAGCGCGCTCAGTTCGATCGTGCGCAGGAATCCCTGGGCGAACAGGTGGAAATTGCCGTCCTCGAACAGCAGGCCCATGCCGGCGGCCCTCCTCTCGTCTCTCGGTGTCGGTGCGGGGGCGGCGTCAGCCGGCGATCGGGTCCAGGGCCGGGATCGCCGGGGCCTCGGAGCCGGACAGGCCGAGGGTGGCGTCGTACGCCTTCTTCCAGTCGCCGTTGTCCTCGTGCGCCTTCAGCGCGTCGTTGACGGCCTTCTGCAGCGCGGAGTCGCCGAGCTTCACGCCGACGCCGTAGCGCTCGGTGGAGAAGGTCTGGCCGACGACCTTGAGCTGGCCCTTGTTCTTGGCGGCGTAGCCCTTGAGGATCGCGTCGTCGGTGGTGACCGCGTCGACCTCCTTGGTGAGCAGCTTCTCCACGCAGAGCGAGTAGCTCTCGAACTGGGTGACCTTGGCGCCGTACTTCTGGATGTTGGCGATCGAGGTCGAACCGGTCACCGTGCAGACCGACTTGTCCTTGGTGGACTCGGCGCCGGTGATGTCGGTGTTGTCCTTGTTCACCAGCAGCGACTGGCCGGCGATGTAGTACGGGCCGCCGAAGGAGATCAGCTTCTTGCGGTTGTCGTTGATCGAGTAGGTGCCGACGTAGAGGTCGACCTGGCCGCCGGAGAGCGAGGTCTCGCGGGCGCTGGAGTTGATGGTCTTCCACTCGATCTGGGTCTCCGGGTCGAAGCCCAGGTCCGCGGCGATCATCTTGGCGATCTCGATGTCGAAGCCGTTGCGCTTGCCGGTCTGCACGTCCTCGAAACCGAGGAACGGCTGGTCGGACTTGGCGCCGATGGTCAGCTTGCCCTTGGTCTTGGCGGCGGTCCAGGCGGCCGAACCGTCCAGCTTCGCGGCGGAGTTCACCTTGTAGGTGGGCAGCTGCGCGGCGGCGGCCGACTTGTTGTCGGTCGACCCGCTGGGGGAGCCGTCCTTGCCGCAGGCGGCGACCGCGGTCAGGGCGAGCACGGACAGGGCGGCGGCTACGGTACGACGGGCCTTCATGCGGTCGTTCACTCCTCGGTAGGGGCCATCGCTGGCTCCGGGCAATGTCGAACTGACGCTAGATCGAATACGGGTTCAGTGGTGCAGGATCTTCGACAGGAAGTCCTTGGCACGGTCGCTGCGCGGAGCGGTGAAGAACGCCTCGGGGGTGTTCTCCTCGACGATCCGGCCGTCCGCCATGAACAGCACCCGGTTCGCGGCGGAGCGGGCGAAGCCCATCTCGTGGGTGACCACGACCATCGTCATGCCGCGGGCGGCGAGCGAGCGCATCACCTCCAGCACCTCGTTGACCATCTCCGGGTCGAGGGCCGAGGTCGGCTCGTCGAACAGCATCACCTTGGGCTTCATCGCCAGCGCGCGGGCGATCGCCACCCGCTGCTGCTGGCCGCCGGACAGCTGGGACGGGTACTTGTCGGCCTGCGCGCCCACCCCGACCCGGTCGAGCAGCTCGCGGGCCTCCCGCTCGGCCTCGGCCTTCGGCACCCGGCCGACCTTGACCTGGGCCAGCACCACGTTCTCCAGCACGGTCTTGTGCGCGAACAGGTTGAAGGACTGGAACACCATGCCCACCTGGGCGCGCAGCCGGGCCAGTTCGCGGCCCTCGGCCGGCAGCGGCCGGCCGTCCACCTCGATGGCGCCGGAGTCGATGGTCTCCAGCCGGTTGATGGTCCGGCACAGCGTGGACTTGCCGGAGCCGGACGGGCCGATCAGCACCACGACCTCGCCCTGCGCGATCTCCAGGTCGATGTCCTGCAGCACGTGCAGCGCGCCGAAGTGCTTGTTCACCCCGCGCAGGGACACCAGCGGGGCGGCACTGTCCGACCCGGGCTTCCGCAGGTCGGCGCTGTTCTCGGTCATCGCGGCTCGCTCCCTCGTCCTCCGAACCCGGGCCAACTCGCAGGGGCCGCAGCATCGGTGATGGTCCGTCTGATGTCCGGGAGCCCGAGCCGGCGGAGCCCGTGGCCCCCGGACGGGGCGACTTTAGACAGGTACACGACGTCCCGCCAGCCGATCTGAGCTGAACTTGAGGATCACGGTTCGGCTACGCCCGGTAGTCGGGGAGTCGCGCAGACCGCCCGGGCCCGCCGCGGATACCGGCTCCGTAACGGACCGGGCCAGGTGGTTGACCGGGTGACGCCGGATGGGCATGGATGCCAGGATGGCCCGGTTCCGCACGGGGCGGCGCCATGACAACCGGCGCCCCGCCGCCGACCGCCCGTACCCGAACCGCCATCGCCACCACCGCCACCACCGCAGGAAGGGAGACCCGATGCGCCTGCTCCTGGTCGAGGACGACGACCGCGTCGCCGCCGCCCTGGTCGCGGTGCTCAGCCGCCACGGCTTCCAGGTCCGGCACGCCCGCAGCGGCCACGAGGCACTGGACGCGCTCGTCCCGGACGGCAGCGACCCCTACCGGGTGGTGCTGCTCGACCTCGGCCTGCCCGACCGGGACGGCTTCGAGGTGTGCAGCCGCATCCGGGCCGGCAGCCGGGTCCCGGTGATCATGGTGACCGCGCGGGCCGACATCCGCTCCCGCATCCACGGCCTCAACCTCGGCGCCGACGACTACGTGGTCAAGCCCTACGACATGGGCGAACTCCTCGCCCGCATCCACGCGGTGGCCCGCCGCGGCACCGACCGCGCCGTCGAGGAGACCGGCCCCGCCCCGGACGGCCCGCTCGCCTCCCGCGGCGTCGAGATCGACCGCGAGCGCCGCCGGGTCTCCGTCGAGGGCCGCGACGTGCCGCTCACCCGCAAGGAGTTCGACCTGCTGGCGCTGCTCGCCCAGAGCCCCGGCGTGGTCTACCGCCGCGAGCAGATCTTCAGCGAGGTCTGGCGCTCCGGCTGGGAGGGCAACGGCCGCACCCTGGAGGTGCACATCGGCTCGCTGCGCACCAAGCTCGGGCTGCCCGGCCTGGTCGAGGCGGTCCGCGGCGTCGGCTACCGGCTGATCCCCGACCAGCCCGCGGCCCCCGGCGCCGACGGTGCGGACCGCCCCGGCGACGCCCCCGGCACCGACGCCTCCGTCACCGACGGACCGGGGCGCTGAGCGGCACGTGCGCAACCGCCTGCTCGGCATCCTGATCGCCCTGATGGCCTGCGTGCTCGCGGCCCTCGGCGTCCCGCTGGCGTACCTGACGGCCGCTTCCGAGCAGTCCAAGGTCGTCGTCGACCGGATCGACGACGCCGCCCGCTTCGCCCAGGACCTCCCCACCCAGGGCCGCCCCAGCGCCAGCGCCGTCAAGGGCGACCCGCAGCCCGGCCCCGGCGACAACGGCCGGCTGCACGCCCTCACCGCCGAGGCCGCCCGCTACCACGAGCTGTACGGCACCCGGATCGGCCTCTTCGAACGCGACGGCAGCGCCGTCGCCGTCGCCCCCGCCGACTGGCGGCCCCCCGAGGACGGCCCCGGCCGGCAGGCCTACCAGGAGGCGCTGGCCGGCCGCCGCAGCCACAACCCGCCGCAGGTCTGGCCGTGGACCCCGGACCGCACCCTGGCCGTCGCCCTGCCCGTGGTCCGCGACGGCGACGTGGTCGCCGTGGTGCTCACCGAGTCGCCCACCGGCGGCCTGCGCGCCCGCATCCTGCACCGCTGGCTGCTGCTGGCCGGCGGCGAGGCGCTCGCCATGATCGTCGCCATCCTGCTCGCCGTCCGCCTCACCGGCTGGGTGCTGCGCCCCGTCCGCACCCTCGACCGGGCCACCCACGACATCGCCACCGGGCGGATGGACGCCCGGGTCGCCCCCAGCGGCGGACCGCCCGAACTGCGGCGGCTGGCCCGCTCGTTCAACGACATGGCGGACCACGTGGTGATCGCCATCGACCAGCAGCGGGCCTTCGTCGCGGACGCCTCCCACCAGCTCCGCAACCCGCTCGCCGCGCTGCTGCTGCGGGTCGAGCTGATCGGCCTGGAACTGCCCGAGGGCCACGAGGAGGAGATCGCCGCCGTCCGCGAGGAGGGCGCCCGGCTGGCCCGGGTCCTGGACGACCTGCTCGGCCTGGCCACCGCCGAGGGCTCCCGGCCCGAACCCGAACCCGTCGACCTGGCCGAACTGGTCCGGGCCCGGGCCGACGCCTGGCGGCCGCTGGCAGCCCAGCGCGGCATCGCCCTGCACTGGCAGGGCCCGCCGATGGCGCACGCCTGGGCCGACCCGATCGGCTTCGGCAGCGCGCTCGACGCCGTCCTCGACAACGCCCTCAAGTTCACCCCCGCCGACAGCGCCGTCCAGGTCGGCCTGCTGATCGCCAAGGACCGCGTCACTGCGACCGTCACCGACGCCGGGCCCGGCCTCACCGAGGAGGAGCTGGCCCGGGTCGGCGACCGCTTCTGGCGCTCCTCCCGGCACCAGAACGTCGACGGCTCCGGCCTCGGCCTGTCCATCGCCCGCACCCTGCTGCTGGCCGGCGGCGGCGAACTCGGCTTCGAACCGGCCGAGCCGCACGGGCTGACGGTGCGGCTCACCGTGCCGCGCCACCGGGGCCGCTGACGGGCCCTCGGCCGCCCCCGGTCACGGCTCCACGGTCACGGCTCCACGGCCGCGGCTACGGCTTCACGGACAGGTAGTAGCGCCGCGCGCCCTCGTGCAGCGGCAGCGGGTCGGTGTACACCGCCGTCCGCAGGTCCACCAGCTGCGCGGCGTGCACCTTGCGGCCGATGTCGTCCCGGCTGTCGATCACCACCCGGGTCAGCGCCTCGACCAGGCCCGGGTCCACGTCCGCCCGGGTCACCAGCAGGTTCGGCACCGCCACCGTCGGCACCGCCGTCCGCTCCGGCCGCACGGACGGGTACGCGTCCGCCGGGATGGTCGCCGCCCGGTACGCGTCCACCCTGTCGCCCGACAGCTGGTGCAGCGGGTCCGACAGGTCGCCCATCGGGACGATCCGGATCGGGGTCTGCTCGGAGAGGTCGGAGAGCGCCGCCGTCGGCAGGCCGCCGGACCAGAAGAACGCGTCCAGCTGCTTCGCCCGCAGCTCGTCCGCGGCCTGCCCGACGCCGAGCATCGCCGACCGCACGTCCCGGTCCGGGTTCAGGCCCGCCGCCTCCAGCAGCCGCCGGGTCACCAGGTTCACGCCCGACTTCGGCTGCCCCACCCCCACCCGCAGGCCGCGCAGGTCGGACACCTTGTGCACCGGCGAATCGGCCGGCACCACCAGCTGCATGTAGTCGTCGTACAGCCGGGCGATCGCCCGCAGCCCCGGCTTGCCCGGGCTCTGGAAGCTCGCCACCGCGTCCGCCGTGGCGATCGCGAAGTCGTCCCGGCCCGCCACCAGGCGCTCCAGGTTGTCCACCGAGCCCTCGGAGTTGTCCAGCCGGACCTTCACCCCCGGCAGGTGCGAGCCCAGGTACTCCTTCAGCAGCCCGCCGTACCGGTCGTACACCCCGCGCTGCACCCCCGTGGCGAACGCGACCTCCCCGCGCGGGCCCGCGGCCGACCGCGCCGAGGACGCCCACCAGCCGCCCGCACCCGCCACCACCAGCAGCAGCACCGCGGCGACCCGGAACAGCCGTCCGCGCAGCACCGCGCGCAGCGCGGCACCGGAACGGGGTGGAACGCTCGCAGCAGCCATGACAGCGATAGTGCCAGCCCCCACCGCCCGGCGGGAGGCCCGGTCCGCTGCCCGTACCCTTGTGCCCTGTGGGTATGGAGGAGAGCTTGCGAACTTACAAGGTCGTCACGTACGGCTGCCAGATGAACGTCCACGACTCCGAGCGGCTGTCCGGGCTGCTGGAGGAGGCCGGGTACACCAAGGCCGCCGGCGACGGCGACCCCGACCTGATGGTCTTCAACACCTGCGCCGTCCGCGAGAACGCCGACAACAAGCTGTACGGCAACCTCGGCCGGCTCGCCCCCGCCAAGCAGGCCAACCGCGACATGCAGATCGCCGTCGGCGGCTGCCTCGCGCAGAAGGACCGCGAGACCATCGTCCGCAAGGCCCCCTGGGTCGACGTGGTCTTCGGCACCCACAACATCGGCCACCTGCCCGCCCTGCTGGAGCGCGCCGCGGTCGAGCGGAAGGCCCAGGTCGAGATCCTCGAATCGCTGGAGACCTTCCCCTCCACCCTGCCCACCCGGCGGGAGTCCGCGTACGCGGCCTGGGTCGCCATCTCGGTCGGCTGCAACAACACCTGCACCTTCTGCATCGTCCCCGCGCTGCGCGGCAAGGAGGAGGACCGCCGCCCCGGCGACGTCCTCGCCGAGGTCGAGGCGCTGGTCGCCGAGGGCGTCGTCGAGGTCACCCTGCTCGGGCAGAACGTCAACGCGTACGGCTCCGACCTGGGCGACCGGCAGGCGTTCTCCAAGCTGCTGCGGGCCTGCGGCGGGATCGACGGTTTGGAGCGGGTCCGCTTCACCTCGCCGCACCCCAAGGACTTCACCGACGACGTGATCGCCGCGATGGCCGAGACGCCCAACGTGATGCACCAGCTGCACATGCCGCTGCAGTCCGGCTCCGACACCGTGCTGCGCGCCATGCGGCGCTCGTACCGGCAGGAACGCTTCCTCGGCATCATCGAGAAGGTCCGGGCCGCGATGCCGGACGCCGCGATCTCCACCGACATCATCGTCGGCTTCCCCGGCGAGACCGACGAGGACTTCGAGCAGACCCTGCACGTGGTCCGCGAGGCGCGGTTCGCCAACGCCTTCACCTTCCAGTACTCCAAGCGCCCCGGGACGCCGGCCGCCGACATGGCCGACCAGGTGCCGAAGGCCGTGGTGCAGGAGCGCTACGACCGGCTGATCGCCCTCCAGGAGGAGATCTCCTGGGAGGAGAACAAGAAGCAGGTCGGCCGCAGGCTGGAGGTCCTGGTCGCCGAGGGCGAGGGCAAGAAGGACGACCGCACCGACCGGCTCTCCGGGCGCGCGCCCGACAACCGGCTGGTGCACTTCACCCGCCCCGAGGGGGGCGTGCGCCCCGGCGACATGGTGACTGTCGAGATCACCTACGCCGCCCCGCACCACCTGCTCGCCGAGGGCCCCGCCCTCGACGTCCGCCGGACCCGCGCGGGCGACGCCTGGGAGAAGCGGCAGGCCGCGCCGGCCGCGAAGCCCGCCGGCGTCATGCTCGGCCTGCCGACGATCGGCGCCCCGCAGCAGTCGGCCGCTCCGAGCGGGGACGCCTGCGGCTGCTGAGAGCGCCGGCTCCCCGCGCCCCCGGTTTCGCGCTGTCGCCCGCCGCGCTCCGCGTAGAGTGATCGACATGCTTGCTGCCGCCGCCGTGTGCCCGTGTCCGCCGTTGCTCGTGCCCGAGGTCGCGGCCGGGGCCGCGGAGGAGGCGGCGGGGCTGCGGGAGGCGTGCCTGGCGGCGGTGCGGGAGCTGGCCGGGGTCGACCTGGTGGTGGTGGTCGGGACGGGCGAGCGGGCCGGGGTGTGGACCGAGGGCGGGGCCGGGTCGTTCCACCGCTACGGGGTGGCGAAGGCGGTCCGGCTGCCGCTCGGCGGGGTGGACGGCCCGGAGCTGCCGCCCGCGCTGACGGTCGGCGCGTGGCTGCTGGAGGAGGCGGGCGTCCGGGTGCCGACCCACGCCGTCGCCGTGCGGCCCGACACCGCGACCGAGCGGCTGCTCGGCCTCGGCCGGGGCCTGGCCGAACTCGCCGACCGGGTCGGCCTGCTGGTGCTCGGCGACGGCAGCGCCCGGCGTTCGGTGAAGGCCCCGGGGTACCTGGACGAGCGGGCCGAGGGCCACGACCGGGAGGTGGCCCGGGCGCTGGGCGCGGCGGACGCGCCGGCGCTGGCCGCGCTGGACCCGGAGCTGTCCGCGGAGCTGATGGCGGAGGGCCGGGCCCCCTGGCAGGTGCTGGCGGGCGCCGCCGAGGGCGCCGCGCTCGGCGGCGCGCTGCGCCACGACGACGCCCCGTACGGCGTCGGCTACCTGGTCGCCTCCTGGGGCTGAGCGCCCCGGGGCCGACCGGTCTCAGTCGTTCTTGGGCTTGTTGGCGGCGAGGGAGTCCGCGGCGCTCTTGGCGGCCGAGGTGCCCTTGCCGATCTGGTCGCTGTACTTGTGCTTGGTCGCCTTGTCGATGGCCTCGCCGGCCTTGTCGACCATGTTGTCGATCTTGTCGTTGTGCTTGCCGGCCAACTCACCCGCCTTGTCCTTGAGTTCCTCGGCCTTGCCCTTGAGGTTGTCCATCAGGCCCATGGAGTGCGTTCCTCACATCTGTGGTCATACACGGTCGAATCGTCATCAGACATAGCTGATCCTCCCCGGACAACGAGGGCGCCACACGGGAGGTGCCCGGGTTTTGCGAGACTGGGGGGGTGAGCAGTCCCGTTCCCCCCTCTCCTGTCAGCCCGCGCCGGGTGGTCTCGGTGGTCGGTTCGACCGCCGCCGGAAAGTCCGACCTGGCGGTGGCGATCGCCCGCGAAGTCGGCGGGGAGGTGGTGAACACCGACTCGATGCAGCTCTACCGGGGGATGGACATCGGCACCGCCAAGCTGGCGCCCGGGGAGCGCGGCGGCGTCCCGCACCACCTGATGGACGTCTGGGAGGTGACCGAGACCGCCTCGGTGGCCGAGTACCAGCGCCTGGCCCGGGCCGAGCTGGACCGGCAGTTGGCGGCGGGGCAGGTGCCGGTGCTGGTCGGCGGGTCGGGGCTGTACGTGCGGTCGGCGATCGACGAGATGGAGTTCCCCGGCACCGACCCCGCGGTGCGGGCCCGGCTGGAGGAGGAGCTGGAGCGGGTCGGCCCCGGCGTGCTGCACCGGCGGCTCGCCGGACTGGACCCGGCGGCGGCGGAGGCGATCCTGCCCAGCAACGGGCGGCGGGTGGTCCGGGCGCTGGAGGTCGTCGAGATCACCGGGCGCCCGTTCACGGCCAGCCTGCCGAGCGGGCGGGCGGTGTACCCGGCGGTGCAGATCGGCGTCCAGGTGCCGCGGCCCGAGCTGGACCGGCGGATCGAGCTGCGGGTGGACCGGATGTGGGAGGCCGGGCTGCTCGACGAGGTGCGGGAGTTGGAGAAGGCCGGGCTGCGCGAGGGGTTGACCGCGAGCCGGGCGCTGGGCTACCAGCAGGTCCTGGCGTTCTTCGCGGGGGAGTGCACCGAGCAGGAGGCGAAGGCGGAGACGGTGCGGGCCACCCGGCGGTTCGCCCGGCGGCAGGAGTCCTGGTTCCGCCGGGACGCCCGGGTGCACTGGCTGGAGCGTCCGGAGGGCGCCGATCCGGTCGAACTCCTGGGCCGCGCAATGGAACTGATCGAGCGCCCGGAATCCCCGGACGGACCGGCCTGACCGGCGGTTTCCGGCTGCCCGGCGACCCGATCCGGCCATCCGCCCGGGCGTCTGCACCGGCAGCCGCAGGTGCAGAAGGCACCGGCGGTCACGGCGGGGTCACGTCATGGCATCGGATCACCCGATCACCCCGTGGGACGCCCTGTCCGGGTGTCGCCCCGTGCCATCATCGGTACCACCGAGGCCCGGCACGCGGGCCGGCCTCACCGCCCGCGAGCCCCGGAGCTCGTGCCGAGCCATCAGGGGAGGCCGCGTGTCCACGGGTACCGGCCCCGAGACCGACGAGCTGTTCGGCGACATGACCGACGGGTCCGAGACCCTTCCGGAACTGGTCGTCCCGACCACCTCGTACGCGGTGGCGCTGCCCGCGATCGACGACCTGGCCGCGGTGCCGGGCGTGGTCCACGAGCGGGACATCCGGCCCCGGCGCCGGCTGCGCTGGTGGCAGATACTGCCGATCGCCGCGACGCTGATGTTCGGCTCGCTGATGTTCGCCTTCCCGCTCGCCTTCGGCAGCGAGGGCGCGACCGCGATGATCGGGATGCTCGGCCTGCTGATCACCGCCGCCTCGGTCGGCTGGGGCGCGATGGCCGCCCGCAAGGCCGGCTACAAGTGGCCGGGCGTGCCGCACCGCGGCAGCAAGGAACGGGCCGGCTGGAAGGCCATCGTGGTCTACACCCTGCTGGTCGTGCTGGCCTGCGCGCTCGCCGCCTGGCGGGTCGTCCACCTGCGCGGCTGACCTTTCTCCGGCCCACCCCCGGCCCACCCGCGGCCCACCCCCGGCCCGCCCGCGGACACCCCCGGGGCCGCGGCCGCCCGGCCGTTACCATCGGCGGTGTGAGCGAGCGCAGCGGAATCAGCGGAACGGCCTTCCTCAAGGGACACGGCACCCAGAACGACTTCGTGATCCTCCCCGACCCGGACGGGCGGCTGGAGCTGACGGCGGGGACGGTCGCCGCCCTGTGCGACCGGCGGGCCGGGATCGGCGCGGACGGCGTGCTGCGGGTGGTCCGCTCGGCGGCCGAGCCCGCCGCGGCCGGGATGGCCGAGCAGGCCGAGTGGTTCATGGACTACCGCAACGCGGACGGCTCGATCGCCGAGATGTGCGGCAACGGGGTGCGGGTGTTCGCCCGCTACCTGGTGCACGCCGGGCACGCGAAGCCGGGCGAGTGGGCGGTGGCCACCCGCGGCGGGGTCAAGCGGGTGCGGGTCGCCGAGGACGCCCCGGACGGCACTCCGGGCGAGGTCACCGTGGACATGGGCCGCGCCGCGCTGCCCGGCCCGGACGGCATCACCGTCACGGTGGACGGCCGCAGTTGGCCCGCGCTGAACGTCAACATGGGCAACCCGCACGCGGTCGCCTTCGTCGAGGACCTGGCGCACGCCGGCACCCTGTACGAGGCCCCGGTCACCGCCCCCGCCGGCGCGTACCCGCAGGGCGTGAACGTGGAGTTCGTGGTGGACCGCGGCGAGCGGCACGTCGCGATGCGGGTGCACGAGCGCGGCTCCGGCGAGACGCTGTCCTGCGGCACCGGCGCCTGCGCCGTCGCGGTGGCGGCGATCCGGCGGGACGGCGCCGACCCGGCGGTCACCGGACGGCCCGTCGGCTACCTGGTGGACGTCCCCGGAGGGCGACTGGTGATCGAGGAGTTCCCGGACGGCCGGATCGAGATGACCGGCCCCGCGGTGATCGTCGCCACCGGCGTGCTGGCCTGACCTGCGGCCCGGCCCCGGCCGGGCCGACGGAGCGTCAGCCCCCGCTTCCCAGCCGGGCGTTCGGCTAATCCGCCCGTTCGAGTGATCCGGGTGACAGAGGGGAAGCGGGGGCTCGCGCAACGTGGTCTGCTCGGTAGCATGGACCACCGGGTCGGCCGTCGCTCCGGTGTTGCTGCCGGAGGTGCAGATGACCATCCGCTCCGAGTTGGCGGGCTCGCCGTCCAAGCAGCAGGCGGGCCGGTTCAGTCGCGCGGCCCTCGGCCGGGCCGGCCGGGCGGCCCTGCTCGCCACCGGGCGGACGCCCGTCCCCGACGCCATCGAGCCCATCGTCCAGGCCCACCGGGTGCACCACCCGCAGGCCGACGTCCCGCTGCTGAGCCGGGCCTACCGGGTCGCCGAGGAGAGCCACCGGGGCCAGACCAGGAAGAGCGGCGAGCCCTACATCACCCACCCGCTCGCCGTCACGATGATCCTCGCCCAGCTCGGCGCGGACACCACCACGCTGGTCGCCTCGCTGCTGCACGACACCGTCGAGGACACCGAGGTGACGCTCGACCAGGTCGCCGAGGTGTTCGGCCCCGAGATCGCGTACCTGGTGGACGGCGTCACCAAACTGGAGAAGGTCGACTTCGGCGCCGCCGCCGAGCCCGAGACCTTCCGCAAGATGCTGGTCGCCACCGGCGACGACATCCGGGTCATGGTGATCAAGCTCGCCGACCGGCTGCACAACATGCGCACCATCCGGCACATGAAGCCGGCCAGCCGGGTCCGGATCGCCAAGGTCACCAAGGACGTGCTGATCCCGCTCGCCGAACGGCTCGGCATCCAGGTGGTCAAGGCCGAGCTGGAGGACATCGTCTTCGCCACCCTGCACCCCGAGGAGTACGCGCACACCGACGCGGTCGCGGCGGGCTGGACGGACGGCGCGCTGGCCCCGTTCGCCGCCGAGCTCGGCCGCCAGCTCGGCGAGGCCGGCATCGCCGCCGCCGTCACCGTCCGGCCCCGGCACCTGGTCTCGCTGCACCGGGCGATGCTCAAGCGCGGCACCGGCCCGGACGGCACCGGGCTGCGCCCCGGCGACTTCGGCCGGCTGCTGGTGGTGGTCGAGGACAACGCCGACTGCTACGCCGTCCTCGGCGAGCTGCACACCTGCTGGACGCCGCTGCCCGGCGAGTTCAAGGACTTCGTCGCCGCCCCCAAGTTCAACCTGTACCAGTCGCTGCACACCGCGGTCGCGCTGCCCGGCGGCGAGGTGATCGAGGTGCTGGTCCGCACCCGGCGGATGCACGAGGTCGCCGAGACCGGCGTGGTCGCGCTCGGCGACCCGCGGGACGGGCGCAAGGCCGCCGAGGAGACCGAGGACCGCACCGACCCGGCCCGCCCCGGCTGGCTGTCCCGGCTGCTGGAGTGGCAGCAGGACACCCCCGACCCGGACGCCTTCTGGTCCGCCCTCACCGCCGACCTGCGCGACGACCGGGAGATCACCGCCGTCACCGAGGACGGCACCACCCTGCACCTGCCGGCCGGCTCGACCTGCCTGGACGCCGCCTACCTGATCGGCGAGGAGACCGGGCACCGATGTATCGGCGCCCGGGTCAACGGCCGGCTCGCCGCGCTCTCCACCGAACTCCGCGACGGCGACGTGTTCGGCCTCCTCACCGCCCCCGAGGGCGAGGACAGCGGCCCCGACCCGGAATGGCTGGAGTACGTCCGCACCCCCGGCGCCCGGCTCGCCGTGGAGCGCCGGCTGGCCGCCCGCCCCGCCCCCGCCGAACTCCCCGAGCGGCCCCCCGCAGTCGAGGCCCCGGCCCCCGCCGCGCCCCCCGCGCCGCCCGCCGCCGCCCCCGCCGAGATCCCCGAACTGCCCGGCGCCGCCGTCCGGTTGGCCCGCTGCTGCACCCCCGTGCCGCCGGACGAGGCGACCGGCATCCTGCTCCGCGGCAACGTGGTCGCCGTGCACCGCGCCGGCTGCCCCACCGGCACCCGGATGCTGCGCGGCGGCCGCCGCCGGCTCGGGGTGCGCTGGCTGCCCGGCGGCGTCCCGCAGTGGGGCTACCGGGTCACCCTGCACGCCGAGGCGCTGAACCGCCCCCGGCTGCTCGCCGACCTGACCGCGGCGATCTCCGGCGAGGACGTCTCCATCTTCTCCGCCGAGGTCGAACCGCCCCGCCAGCTGCGGGTCCGGCACAGCTACACCCTGGAACTGCCCGACGCCACCGCGCTGCCCGCCGTGATGCGGGCCATGCTCCGGGTGTCGGGCGTGTACGACGTGTACCGGCCGAGCGGCCCCGACGAGACCCCCGGCCGGACGGAGGACACGGCGGACGACATGGCGGACGGCATGGCCGGTGACCTGGCCGGCGACCTGGCGGCGGACCCGGTGGCGGCGGCCGGTGCGGCGGCTGGTAAAAGGGATGACTCGGGCACAGCGGGCGTGCAACCATCGTGGGGAATTCACGGCGGCTCCGCCGTGTTGACCGAGAGCACCACCGGATCAATCTAAGGACGCAATGACCTCCACGTTCGACAGCCGCACCCGATCGAGCGAGTCCGCCAACCGGCTCGCCGACCTCAAGGCGGAAGCCCTGATGGACGAGGACCTCGCGGCGATCGACGAGGGCCTCGGCAACGACTACGACGGAGCGCAGTACGACCGCTCCGAGCGCGCCGCCCTGCGGCGCGTGCACGGCCTCTCCACCGAACTCGAGGACGTCACCGAGGTCGAGTACCGCCAGCTCCGCCTGGAGCGCGTGGTCCTCGTCGGCGTGTGGACGGACGGCACGCTGGAGGAGGCGGAGAACTCGATGGCCGAGCTCGCCGCCCTCGCCGAGACGGCCGGCTCCGAGGTCCTGGACGGGGTGATCCAGCGCCGCGACAAGCCCGACGCGGCCACCTACATCGGCTCCGGCAAGGCCAAGGAGCTGCGCGACATCGTCGCCTCCACCGGCGCCGACACCGTGGTCTGCGACGGTGAGCTGACGCCCGGCCAGCTGATCCACCTGGAGGACGTGGTCAAGGTCAAGGTGGTCGACCGCACCGCCCTGATCCTGGACATCTTCGCCCAGCACGCCAAGTCCCGGGAGGGCAAGGCGCAGGTCTCGCTCGCGCAGATGCAGTACATGCTGCCGCGCCTGCGCGGCTGGGGTCAGTCGCTGTCCCGGCAGATGGGTGGCGGTGGCTCCGGCTCCTCGGGCGGCGGCATGGCCACCCGCGGTCCCGGTGAGACCAAGATCGAGACCGACCGGCGCCGCATCCGCGAGAAGATGGCGAAGCTCCGCAAGGAGATCGCCGAGATGAAGAAGGGCCGCGACACCAAGCGGCAGGAGCGCCGCCGCCACCAGGTGCCCTCGGTGGCCATCGCCGGCTACACCAACGCCGGCAAGTCCTCGCTGCTCAACCGGCTCACCGGGGCCGGCGTCCTGGTGGAGAACGCCCTGTTCGCCACCCTGGACCCGACGGTCCGCCGCGCGCAGACCCCGAGCGGCCGGGTCTACACCCTGGCCGACACGGTCGGCTTCGTCCGGCACCTGCCGCACCACCTGGTCGAGGCGTTCCGCTCCACCATGGAGGAGGTCGGCGACGCCGACCTGATCCTGCACGTGGTGGACGGCTCGCACCCCGAGCCGGAGACCCAGCTGGCCGCGGTCCGCGAGGTCATCGTCTCGGTCGACGCGCAGAACGTCCCCGAGATCGTGGTGATCAACAAGGCCGACGCGGCGGACCCGGCGGTCCTGCAGCGCCTGCTGCGCCGCGAGCCGCACGCCATCGTGGTGTCGGCCCGCAGCGGCCAGGGCATCGAGGAACTGCTCGAACTGATCGACCGGGAGCTGCCCCGCCCCGCGGTCGAGGTCCGGGCCCTGGTCCCCTACACCCGCGGCGACCTGGTCTCCCGGGTCCACGCGGAGGGCGAGCTGATCTCCGCCGAGCACACCGCGGAGGGCACCCTGCTGCACGCCAAGGTCGCGGCCACGCTGGCCGCCGAGCTGGAGAGCTGCACGGTCGTCGCCGCCTGAGCCGCGCGAGCGCCCCGAGGAGCGGGGGCACCGGGAACCACCCCGGTGCCCCCGCTCCGCCGTTCCCGGCCCCGCGGGGCCACCGGGAGCACCGCCGCGCCTACCGCGTCTGCTGGAAGGCGTCGAACATCCGCTTGGCGTCCGGGCCCAGGTTGGGGCCGGCCAGCCAGATGTCGTTGCCGATCGAGGTGTTGGAGAACAGCACGGTCTTCCCGTCCTTGCGGGTGAACCAGCCGCCGCCGGAGGAACCGCCGGTCATGTTGCAGCCGATCGACAGCATCGGCGGGCGCGAGCGGTCGAAGACGAACGGGGTCGGCTTGGGCGCCGAGTCGCAGTGTTCCAGCTCGACGCCGTCGAACGGGGTGGCCGCCGGGTAGCCGTACGCGGAGGGCGAGGCGATGTCCTCCGGCTGGGCGCCGAACCAGACCGGGACCGAGCCGCCGACGGTCTCCTCCAGCGAGCGGGTCGAGCCCTTCGGCGGGACGACCCGGACCACCGCGAAGTCGAACTGGCTGGCCGGGTTCCCGTAGTGCAGGCCCTCCTTGGTCCACTGCGGCATCACGTAGAAGTTGTTGGAGACCCAGATCCCCAGCGGCGCCCGGTCGGCGTCGGGGGCGGTCTTCTTCTTCCCGTTGCTGAGCGCCCCGGAGCGGTTGTAGGCCGGGATGAAGGCCAGGTTCCGGAACGGCTTGCCGTCCTTGCCGCCGTGCACGCAGTGCGCGGCCGTCCACACCAGGTTGCTCTTCCCCGGGTTGCTCGGGTCGGAGACCACGGTGCCGGAGCAGTGGCCGGTGCCCTCGTCGGTCTCCACCAGCATCTTCCCGACCACGGCGGTGTTCGGGTCGTACGGGTGGGCCTGCGGGCGGGCGCGGATCAGGCTCGGGAACACCACCTCCTTCGCGGTGGGCGTGCGGACCTTCGAGGGGTCGGCGGTGGGGGTGTCGATGCCCTTGGCGTCGTCGACCTTCTTGTGGTCCCAGAAGTTCCGGACGGCCTCGATGTCCTCGGGCGTGAAGCCGTTCTTGGCGGCCCACTTGGACCAGTCGTCGGCCTTCCAGGACGGCACCTTGGCGATGAAGTCCTGGATGTCGCTCAGCTCGACCGGCGGCAGCGAGGAGCCCGCGGCGGGCGGCACCGGGTGCGGGCTCTGGCCCTGGCAGGCGGCGGTGGTCAGGGCGAGGACGGTCACCAGGGCGGCCGCGGCGGCGGTCCTGGCCCGGCGCGGAGTCCGGTGCGGCGTTCGGTGCGGTGCGGACATGGGTGTTCCCCCGTGCGTTCGGTGCCGGTCGGTCGGTGGTGCGGTCGGTGCTGAGCGCGGTGCCGGGCGCGGCGCCGCGTTCGGTGGCGGCGGGGCGGGCGGCCGGGGGCCGGTCACTTCCGCGCGATGTAGTCGAGT
Organism: Kitasatospora sp. NPDC088391; assembly: GCF_044753345.1. Lineage (NCBI taxonomy): Bacteria > Bacillati > Actinomycetota > Actinomycetes > Kitasatosporales > Streptomycetaceae > Kitasatospora > Kitasatospora sp. NPDC088391. The sequence goes on along the minus strand of NZ_JBIVNB010000013.1, from coordinate 152,379 downwards.
GCCTGGCGGGCCACGTCCTCCAGGTAGGGGCCGTTCAGCGCGGCGTGCGCCTGGGTGCCCAGCGAGGTGTTGCTGACCAGGCGCTGGCGGCCGTCCGGGCCGTCCGCGAACCAGCCGCCGCCGGAGGCGCCGCCGGTCATGGTGCAGCCGATCACCAGCATCGCGGGCCGGGCCGGGTCGAAGCTGCGCGAGCCGGGGCGGCCGGAGTCGCAGCGCTCCAGCTCCTGCCCGTCGAACGGCGCGACCGCCGGGTACCCCCAGGCCTGGACGGCGAGTTGCTCGCGCGGGGCGTCGAACCAGACCGGCACGGCGGTGCCGATCACCTCCTCCAGCGAGCGGCCCTCGCCCGCCGGGCCGTGCACCCGGACCACCGCGAAGTCGTACTGGTTGGCGGCGTCCCCGCCCCGGCCGCCCTCGACCGTCCACAGCGGCGAGGTGACCACCTGGTCGACCCACCACTGGCCGAGCGGGGCGACCTGCGCCACCGGGGCCTTCTGCCGGTTGCTGGCCGCGCCGGAGCTGTTGTACGCCGGGACGAACACCAGGTTCCGGTACCAGTCGCCGCCCTTGCCCTCGTGCACGCAGTGCGCGGCCGTCCACACCAGGTTGCTCCGGCCCGGGTGGGCCGGGTCGGCGACCACGGTGGCCGAGCACTGCCCGGTGCCCCCGTTCGGCGCGGTCATGAAGACCTTCCCGGACGCCGGGTAGCTGGTGTACGGGCGCGGCACCGGCTGGGCCTGCACGGCCGGTACCGCCGACGGCGCGGTCGCGGTCGCAGTCGGGGCGGTCGCGGTCGGGGCGGTCGCGGACGGCGACGGGGAGGACGGTGCCCCGGCGCCCTCCGGGGCCGGATCGGGCTGCCGCGGCGGGGCCTGGTCCATCCGGTCGGCGCTCCAGGCGTCCGGCGCGGGCGGGTTGCGGAAGGCGTGCCGCTGCGCCCAGGCGTCCCAGTCGGCGAACCCCCAGTGCCGCAGCTCGGCCAGCGGGCGCGGCCCCCCGCCGCCGCCCCCCGACGTGCAGGCGGTCGCCCCGCCGACCAGTACGGCGGCCGCGGTCAGCGCGGCCACCACCCCCCGTGCCCCAGCCATCGATCCCCCCCCCCCCCCGTGAACGGACTTCTCCCCGGGGGACAGTCTTCCATCCGGGGCCGACCGGGCGGGCGGCCGGTGCGGTTCCGCCGTCGGGCGGTCGCCGAACCGTGACGGTGACGGTCCGTCAGAATGCCGTGCCGTCACCCCGATGGGTGAGTGATCGGTCGAAACTCACCGGATCGAGTGAGCCGATCTTGTGCCCGGCCTTAGTGGATAGGTAACCCTTACCTGTAGGCAATCGCGCGGCTCAAGGAGCGGATTTGGCCACCACCCTCACCGGCGTTCCCCCGGCCGTCCGGCCGGCGGCCGGGCACCCCGTTTTGGACCCGCTGCTCGACCCGGACCCGGCCGTCGCCGCCGAACACGCCGCCACCGAGAGCCTGTTGCGCTGCTGGGCCCGGGAGACCGCGGCCGCCCGCCCGGACGGCGACCTGCTGCGCATCCCGGTGCTCGGCGGGGCCGCCGAGCTCTCCGCGCCGGTGCGCCACTGGTCGGCCTGCGGCTGGCACCGGTTCGGCCCGGCCGCGGTCTCCACCGGCAGCGCCGAGCACCCCGTCGACGCCGTCACCGCGGCCGCCCTGGTCGCGGGCGCCACCGGCCGCCCCGAACCCGGCCAACTCGCCGACCTGACCGCCCGGGTGGCGGACTCGGTGGGCCGCACCGCGGAGATCCTCGCCCACCGCCGGCGGCTCCCCGCCGCCCCCGCCGACCCGTTCCTGCGGGCCGAGCAGGCCCTGCTGCTCGGCCACCCGCTGCACCCCACCCCGAAGAGCCGCGACGGCCTCGGCCCCGCCCAGTCCGCCGCGTACTCCCCGGAACTGCACGGCTCGTTCCGGCTGCACTGGTGGGCGGTCGACCGCTCGCTGCTGGCCGCCGACTCCGCCGCCGGCACCCCCGCCGAGCAGCTCACCGCCGAGCTGTACGGCGGCGCGCTGCCCGCCGGCGCCGCCGCGCTGCCGCTGCACCCCTGGCAGGCCCGCGAACTGGCGCTCCGCCCGGCCGTCGCCGAACTGCTGGACCAGGGCCTGCTCACCGACCTCGGCCAGCACGGCGAACCCTGGCACCCGACCAGCTCGGTGCGGACCGTCTGCCGCCCCGGCACCCCGTGGATGCTCAAGCTCTCGCTGGGCCTGCGGATCACCAACTCCCGCCGGGAGAACCTCCGCAAGGAACTGCACCGCGGCGTCGAGGTGCACCGGCTGCTGGAGGCCGGGCTCGGCGCGCGCTGGCGGGCCGCCCACCCCGGCTTCGACATCCTCCGCGACCCGGCCTGGATCGGCGTCGACCACCCGGCGCTCGCCGACCCCAACGGCCTGGACACCGTGCTGCGGCAGTTCCCGTTCGGGCCCGCCGACCGGGCGCTGTGCGTGGCCGGCCTGGTCGCCGAACGGCCCTTCGGCCGGGTCGACTCGCAACTCGCCGACATCATCGGCGAGTTGGCCGTCCGCACCGGCCGCCCCGGGCCGACCGTCGGCACCGAGTGGTTCCTCCGCTACCTGCACGCCGTCGTCCTGCCGATCCTCTGGCTGGACGGGCGGGCCGGCATCGCCCTGGAGGCCCACCAGCAGAACAGCCTGGTCCTGCTGGACGCGCAGGGCTGGCCCACCGGCGGCCGCTACCGCGACAACCAGGGCTACTACTTCCGCGCCTCGCACGCCGACCGGCTGCACGCGCAACTGCCCGGCCTCGGCGCGCACAGCGACACCTTCGTCCCCGACCCGGTCGCCGACGAGCGCTTCGCCTACTACCTCGGCATCAACCACGTGCTCGGCCTGATCGGCGCCCTCGGCTCCCAGGGCCTCGCCGACGAGCAGCTGCTGCTGGCCGCGCTGCGCCGCTTCCTGGCCGGCCCCGCCGCCACCGCCACCGGCTCCGCGCTGCCCGCCCACCTGCTGGACGCCCCGACCCTGCGCTGCAAGGCCAACCTGCTGACCCGGCTGCACGGCCTGGACGAGCTGGTCGGCCCGGTCGAGACCCAGTCGGTGTACGTCGAGATCGACAACCCGGTGGCCCGGGCGTGCTGACCGCGCCCGGCCCGATGGCCACCCCCGCCGGTGAACTCGTCCTGCGCCCCGTGGCACTGCCCGCGGACCTCGACCTGCTCACCGGCTGGATGAACGACCCCGGCACCGACCGCTGGTGGGAGCTGGCCGGACCGCCGGAGACCACCGCCGCGCACCTCGCCGCCCAGCTCGACGGCGACGGCCGCAGCCGCCCCGTCCTCGCCCTGCTGGCGGGCGAACCCACCGGCTACTTCGAGATCTACCGGGCCGACCTCGACCCGCTGGCCGCGCACTACCCGGCCCGCCCGCACGACCTCGGCCTGCACCTGCTGCTCGCCCCCGCCGCCCGCGGCCGGGGCCTGGCCGCCCCGTTCCTCGACGCGATCGCCGCCCGGCTGCTGCGGGACGACCCCCGCTGCACCCGGGTGCTCGCCGAACCCGACGTGCGCAACACGCCGTCGCTCCGGGCGTTCGCCCGCGCCGGATTCACCCGCACCACCGACCTCGACCTGCCCGACAAGCGCGCCGCCCTGATGATCCGCCGGCGCGCGGACGCCTAGGACCCCAGGACCCCATGACTGCCCACGACGACCCGACGGGCCACCCGCCGTACGACCTGATCGGCATCGGCATCGGCCCGTTCAACCTCTCGCTGGCCGCGCTCGCCGACCGGGCCGAGACGATCAGCACGCTGTTCCTGGACGCCAAGCCCGAGTTCCGCTGGCACCCCGGCATGCTCGTGGACGGCGCCCGGATGCAGGTCCCGTTCCTCGCCGACCTGGTCACCCTGGTCGACCCCACCAACCCGTGGTCCTTCCTCAACTACCTGCGCGACCGGCAGCGGCTGTTCCCGTTCTACTTCGCCGAACGCTTCCAGCTGCCCCGCCGCGAGTACGACCACTACTGCCGCTGGGCCGCCGAACGGCTCCCCAACTGCCGCTTCGGCAGCCCCGTCACCGCCGTCCACTGGGAGGCCGACCGGCGGCTCTACCGGGTGCACGCGGCCGGGGCCGTCCACCACGCCCGCCACCTCGTCCTCGGCACCGGCACCGAGCCCGTCCGCCCCGCGGCCTTCGACGCGCTGCACGACCACCCCGCCGTGCTGCACTCCGCCGACTACCTGACCGGCCGCCGGGTCCTGGACGGCGCCCGCGACATCACCGTGGTCGGTTCCGGCCAGTCCGGCGCCGAGGTCTTCCTCGACCTGCTGCGCCGCCGGGCCGGCGACGGCACCCGGCTGCGCTGGCTCACCCGGACCAGGGCGCTCGCCCCGATGGAGTACTCCAAGCTCGGACTGGAGCAGTTCACCCCCGACTACACCCGGTACTTCCACGGCCTGCCCGAGCAGGTCCGGGACGCCCTGGTCCCCGCCCAGTGGCAGCTGCACAAGGCCGCCAGCGCCGAGACCCTGGCCGAGATCCACGACCACCTGTACGAGCGCACCGTCGGCCGCCCGATCGACGCCGAACCCGTCGAGATCCTGCCCGGCACCGCCGTCACCGCGGCCGACCGGGCCCCCGGCGGCGGCCTCGCGCTCGACTGCCGACACGGCGACTCCGGTCGCCGCCACCAGGTCCGCACCGACGCCGTGGTGCTCGCCACCGGCTACCGGGCGGTCCGCCCCGCCGCGCTCGACCCGATCGACGACCTGATCGACCGGGACGACCGCGGCCGCTACCGGGTCGACCTCGACCACCGGGTCGCCACCCGGCCGGAACTCACCGGCGGTCTGTACGTCCAGAACGCGGAGCTGCACACTCACGGAGTCGGCACCCCGGACCTCGGACTCGGCGCCCACCGCGCCGCCGTGATCCTCAACGCCGTCGCGGGCAAGACCCTGCACCCGCTGCCCCACCGCACTGCCTGGACCAGCTTTCTCCCCCCCGCCGCAGCAGCCGTCGACCCGGTGCTCCCGCGACCCCTGGAAGGAAACGAGCGTGCCGCAGCCAGCCGCTGACCCCGCCCTCCACCTGCCGCCGCAGCTCACCCCCGAGCACTGGCAGGCCGCCGGACGCGCCATGCTCGCCAAACTGCTCGGCGAGTTCGCCTACGAGGAACTGCTCCACCCGCGCCCGGCCGACGGCCACTACCTGGTCGAACTCCCGGACGCCACCTACCGGTTCACCGCCCGGCGGGGCGCCTACGGCAGCTGGCGGGTCGACCCGGACTCGATCGAGGGCGGCACCGACCCGCTGCGCTTCCTCCAGCAGGCCCGGCACACCCTCGGCCTGAGCGGCGACACCACCGGCCACCTGGTCCGCGAACTCACCGCCACCCTGATCGCCGACGCCCACCTGCACGCCACCGCGCTGCCCGCCGCCGACCTCGCCGACCTCGACCACACCGCCCTGGAGGGCCGGCAGACCGGCCACCCGTGGATCGTCGCCAACAAGGGCCGGCTCGGCTTCTCCGCCACCGACGCGGCCGGCTGGACCCCCGAGGCCCGGCTGCCGCGCACCCTGCCCTGGCTCGCCGTGCACAAGAGCCTGGCCGAGTTCCGCGGCGACCCGGGCATCTACGACACCGAACTGGACCCCGCCTTCCGCGACCAACTCGGCGAACGCGCCCACGAGTTCCACCTGCTGCCGGTGCACCCCTGGCAGTGGGACGAGACCGTGGTCGGCCTGTTCGCGCCGTGGATCGCCGACGGCCGGATCGTCCCGCTGCCCAGCGACGGCGACCTCCGGCTGCCCCAGCAGTCGATCCGCTCCTTCTTCAACGTCTCCCGCCCCGAGCGCTGCACCGTCAAACTGCCGCTCGCCGTCCTCAACACCCTGGTCTGGCGCGGCCTGCCCACCGAGCGCGCGCTCGCCGCCCCCGCCGTCACCGCCTGGATCCACGGCCTCCGGGAGAACGACCCCTACCTGCGCGACGAGTGCCGGGTGGTCCTGCTCGGCGAGATCGCCTCCGTCACCGTCGAGCACCCGCTCTACCGGGACCTGCCGGACGCGCCCTACCAGTACAAGGAACTGCTCGGCGCGATCTGGCGCGAACCGCTCGGCCGCCACCTGGAGCCCGGCGAGCGCGCCCGCACCCTCGCCGCACTGCTGCAGACCGGCTCCGACGGCCGCGCGCTGGCCGCCGAACTCGTCGCCCGCTCCGGCCTGGAGCCCCGCGAGTGGGTGCGCCGGCTGTTCGCCGGCATGCTGCCGCCGCTGCTGCACTTCCTCTACCGCTACGGCCTGGTGTTCTCCCCGCACGGCGAGAACGCCATCGTGGTCTTCGACGAGCACGACGTCCCGGTCCGGCTCGCCGTCAAGGACTTCGTCGACGACGTCAACCTCAGCGACCGGCCGCTGCCCGAACTCGACGGCCTGCCCGCCGAGATCGCCGGGGTGCTCAACCGCGAGGACCCGGACTACCTCTGCCAGTTCCTGCACTCCGGCCTGTTCATCGGCGTCTACCGCTACCTCGCCCCGCTGCTGGAGGACCAACTCGGCCTGCCCGAGCAGGAGTTCTGGGAACTGCTGCGGGAGACGGTGCTGGACTGCCAGCGCCGCTTCCCCGAACTCGCCGACCGCCACAAGCTGTTCGACCTGTTCGCGCCCCGGATCGACCGGCTCTGCCTGAACCGCAACCGGCTGCTGCTCGACGGCTACCGGGACCGCCCGGACCGCCCGCACGCCGCCGTGCACGGCCGGGTCGACAACCCGCTGCACAGCACCGCCGCCCTCCCCGCCCAGCGGGACCGGATTGTCACTCCCGCCCCGTAGGCTGGGGTCGTCATGACGAACGACACCGAACCCCTGCCCGGCGGCCCGGAGACGGCCGAAGCCCCCGCGCCGGTCCCCGCCTCCCGCATCCCGGAGCTGCTGCACGCCGCCGTCGAGTCCGTCGGCGGCGTGGAGCGCCCCGGGCAGGTCCTGATGGCCGAGGCCGTCGCCGCCGCCGTCGACGAGGGCGAGCACCTGCTCGTCCAGGCCGGCACCGGCACCGGCAAGTCCCTCGCCTACCTGGTGCCCGCCCTCGCCCACGGCGACCGCGTGGTGATCGCCACCGCCACCCTCGCCCTCCAGCGCCAGCTGGTCGAACGCGACCTGCCGCGCACCGTCGAGGCCCTGCACCCGGTGCTGCGCCGCCGCCCGCTGTTCGCGATGCTCAAGGGCCGCTCCAACTACCTGTGCCTGCACCGGGCCAACGAGGGCACCCCGAGCGACGAGGGCGAGGGCCTGTTCGACCCGGTCGAGGCCCTCGGCGGCCCCACCGGCAAGCTCGGCAAGGACGTGCTGCGCCTGCGCGAGTGGTCCGAGGAGACCGAGACCGGCGACCGCGACGACCTCAGCCCCGGCGTCTCCGACAAGGCCTGGGCCCAGCTCTCCGTCACCTCCAACGAGTGCCTGGGTGCCTCCCGCTGCGCCTACGGCCAGGAGTGCTTCGCCGAGCAGGCCCGGGAGCGCGCCAAGCTGGCCGACGTGGTGGTGACCAACCACGCGATGCTGGCGATCGACGCGATCGAGGGCGCGCCCGTCCTCCCCGAGCACGGCCTGCTGATCATCGACGAGGCGCACGAGCTGGTGAACCGGGTCACCGGCGCGGCCACCGCCGAACTCACCGTCGGCGCCGTCAACCGGGCCGTGAAGCGGGCCGCCAAGCTCGCCAACGAGAAGGCGGTGGACGCGCTGCAGGCCGCCGCCGAGAACTACCACGGCCTGATGGAGACCGCGCAGCCCGGCCAGCTCGACGAACTGCCCGAGTACCTCGGCTACGCGGTCGCCGCCGTCCGGGACGCCAGCCGCCTGGTGATCACCTCGCTCGGCGAGACCCGGGACAAGGGCCTCAGCGACGAGGACGCCGTCCGCAAGCAGGCGATGGCCTCCGCCGAGACGCTGCACGAGACCGCCGAACGCCTGTTGGAGGACTCCGAGTACGACGTGGTCTGGGTCGAGCGCTCGGACCGCTTCGGCCCCGGCACCGCCTCGCTGCGGGTCGCCCCGCTGTCGGTCTCCGGGCTGCTCCGGGAGAACCTGTACCGGGACCGCTCGGTCGTCCTGACCTCCGCCACCCTCAAGCTCGGCGGCGACTTCAACGGCGTGGCCGGCTCGCTCGGCCTGCCCGCGGAGACCCGGCTCCCCGACGCCCGCACCCCCGACGGCCCCGCCGTCGAGACCGGCGAGGACGCCCCGCCGTACTGGCGCGGACTGGACGTCGGCTCCCCGTTCACCTACCCCAAGCAGGGCATCCTCTACGTCGCCAAGCACCTGCCGCCGCCCGGCCGGGAGCCCGACCGCCCCGAGATGCTGGACGAGCTCACCGAGTTGATCGGCGCGGCCGGCGGCCGCACCCTCGGCCTCTTCTCCTCGATGCGGGCCGCCCAGGCCGCCGCCGAGGAGCTCCGGACCAGGCTCGACGTGCCGATCCTGCTCCAGGGCGAGGATACCCTCGGCGAACTGATCAAGGCGTTCGCCGCCGACGCCACGACCTGCCTGTTCGGCACCCTGTCGCTCTGGCAGGGCGTCGACGTGCCCGGCTCGGCCTGCCAGCTGGTCGTGATGGACCGCATTCCGTTCCCGCGCCCCGACGACCCGCTGATGAGCGCCCGGCAGAAGGACGTCGAGGCGCACGGCGGCAACGGCTTCATGGCGGTCGCCGCGACGCACGCCGCGCTGCTGATGGCGCAGGGCGCGGGCCGCCTGGTCCGGGCCGCCGAGGACAAGGGCGTGGTCGCCGTCCTCGACCCGCGGCTGGCCACCGCCCGGTACGGCAGCTTCTTCCGCTCCTCGATGCCGGACTTCTGGTACACCACCGACCGCAACCAGGTCCGCCGCTCGCTCGCCGCGATCGACGCCGCCGCCCCGCCGGTCAAGCAGCGCTGAGCAGGCGGGGCCGGGCGACCGGCGCCGAACGACGGAGGGCCCGTTCCCCTTGCGGGGAGCGGGCCCTCTCGTGGGTGTCCGGGCGGGGTCAGAGGCGGCGCAGGACCGCGACCACCTTGCCGAGGATCGTCGCGTTGTCGCCCGGGATCGGCTCGTACGCCGCGTTGTGCGGCAGCAGCCAGATCTTGCCGTCCTCGCGCTTGAGGCGCTTCACCGTGGCCTCGCCGTCGATCATCGCCGCGACGATGTCGCCGTTCTCGGCGACGGGCTGGCGGCGGACCGTCACCCAGTCGCCGTCGCAGATCGCCGCCTCGATCATCGAGTCGCCCTTGACGGTGAGCGCGAACAGCTCGCCCTCGCCGACGAGTTGACGGGGCAGCGGGAACACGTCCTCCACCGTCTGCTCGGCCAGGATCGGGCCGCCGGCCGCGATCCGGCCGACCAGCGGCACGTAGGAGGTGGACGGCCGGCCGGAGGTCTCCGCCGCGACCGGGCGGGCCACCTCGACCCCGCGGACCTCGTACGCCCGGGGACGGTGCGGGTCGCGGCGGAGGAAGCCCTTGCGCTCCAGCGCCATCAGCTGGTGCGCCACCGAGGAGGTGGAGGAGAGGCCGACGGCCTGGCCGATCTCGCGCATGGACGGCGGGTAGCCGCGCCGCTGGACGGAGTCCCGGATCACCTCGATGACGCGGCGCTGACGCTCCGTCAGGCCCGCCTCGTCGGTGCGGATGCCGGGGGGGCGGCCGGGGAGGGAGCGCGCGACGGGGGTGGACGCACCGAGCGGGGCTTCCTCGATCGGCTGGCTACGGCTCATGGTCGGATCCAGGCTCTCCTGGTCGGTGGTGCGCGCGGAACGCTCCTGCACCGGGATGGCGGTCTTGGCTTCGACGGTGTGCATGACGCTGGTGGCGCTGGGGGTGGACATCGCGGCGACCCTCTCGTCGGCTGGTGCTCCAACTGCCCAGCTCAACTGGCCCCCCTATCGAAAGGTTGCGCCAAACACACGTTCGAGTGAACTTATTCGAGGTCGGCTGACTTGATCAAGCCTCCGGGTGTAAGTCGATTGCCTGTTCGACTCGAACAGTCTATGGCGCGGCCCCGCGCGCTGTCCCCGGAATCGCTGCGCCCATTCGGTGTGGCTGAGTGTCCTACACAACATCTAGTGGTCTAGGCTCGCCTCCAGGCACAGGTCTTGTGTCTAGCGGGTAGAGTGGTGCTCGTTGTACGCCGTCGGACAGTAGGGAGGGAGTTCCAGGTGCACTGCCCCTTCTGCCGGCATCAGGACAGCCGGGTCGTAGACAGTCGGGCCAGTGACGACGGGAGCTCGATCCGTCGCCGGCGACAGTGCCCGGACTGCGGTCGACGGTTCACCACCGTCGAGACCGCCACCCTGATGGTGATCAAGCGCAGCGGAGTGACCGAGCCCTTCTCCCGGGAGAAGGTCATCTCCGGCGTCCGCAAGGCGTGCCAGGGGCGCCCGGTCACCGAGGACGCGCTGGCCCAGCTCGGGCAGCGGGTCGAGGAGTGCGTGCGGGCCAGCGGCAGCGCCGAACTCTCCACCCACGACGTGGGACTGGCGATACTCGGCCCGCTGCGGGACCTGGACGTCGTGGCGTACCTCCGGTTCGCCTCGGTCTACCGCGCCTTCGACAACCTGGAGGACTTCGAGGCCGCGATCGCGGAGCTGCGCGCCGAGCAGTCCCTGGCCACCGAACCGGTGTCCGTGCCCTAGCGGCGGGCGACCGGCGCCTCCGCATTCCCATTCGTACTTTTTTGACCCGAGCAGTACCCGTGCGTCGAGGCTGGGTTCACCCCTGCCCCCGTGCGGACGGAACGAACCAGTCGTGCCCGGACTTTTCCGGGCACTTCGGGCGTTTGCCCAGGAGGAGGAGCAGGAGCAGTGACAGACACCACGAGCGGGTCCGCACGAGGGTCGAAGTCGGACAAGGCCGCCAAGGGGGCCAAGGGCCCCAAGGCCGGGCTGCGGCTGGAACGCATCCACACCACCCCTGGGGTCCACCCGTACGACGCGGTCACCTGGGAGCGCCGCGACGTCGTGATGACCAACTGGCGGGACGGCTCGATCAACTTCGAGCAGCGCGGCGTCGAGTTCCCCGACTTCTGGTCGGTCAACGCGGTCAACATCGTCACCAGCAAGTACTTCCGCGGCGCGGTCGGCACCCCGCAGCGCGAGTGGAGCCTGAAGCAGATCATCGACCGGGTGGTGCTGACGTACCGCGCCGCCGGCGAGAAGCACGGCTACTTCGCCACCCCGGACGACGCCGAGATCTTCGAGCACGAGCTGACCCACGCCCTCCTCCACCAGGTGTTCAGCTTCAACTCGCCGGTCTGGTTCAACGTCGGCACCCCGCAGCCGCAGCAGGTCTCGGCCTGCTTCATCCTGGCCGTCGACGACTCGATGGACTCGATCCTCGACTGGTACAAGGAAGAGGGCATGATCTTCAAGGGCGGTTCGGGCGCGGGCCTGAACCTGTCCCGGATCCGCTCCTCCAAGGAACTGCTCTCCTCCGGCGGCAACGCCTCCGGCCCGGTCTCCTTCATGCGCGGAGCCGACGCCTCGGCCGGCACCATCAAGTCCGGCGGCGCGACCCGCCGGGCCGCCAAGATGGTCGTGCTGGACATCGACCACCCCGACGTCGAGGCCTTCATCGAGACCAAGGTGAAGGAGGAGGAGAAGATCCGCGCGCTGCGCGACGCCGGGTTCGACATGGACCTGGGCGGCGACGACATCACCTCCGTCCAGTACCAGAACGCCAACAACTCGGTCCGCGTCAACGACGAGTTCATGACCGCGGTCGAGAACGGCACCTCCTTCGGCCTGCGCGGCCGGATGACCGGCGAGGTCATCGAGACCGTCGACGCCAAGGGCCTGTTCCGCAAGATGGCCGAGGCCGCGTGGGCCTGCGCCGACCCGGGCATCCAGTACGACTCGGTGATCAACCACTGGCACACCTGCCCCGAGTCCGGCCGGATCAACGCCTCCAACCCGTGCTCCGAGTACATGCACCTGGACAACTCCAGCTGCAACCTGGCCTCGCTGAACCTGATGAAGTTCCTCCGCGACGACGACTCGTTCGACGCGGAGCGCTTCGCCAAGGTCGTCGAGCTGGTCATCACCGCGATGGACATCTCGATCTGCTTCGCCGACTTCCCGACCGAGAAGATCGCCGAGACCACCCGCGCCTACCGCCAGCTCGGCATCGGCTACGCCAACCTCGGCGCCCTGCTGATGGCCACCGGCCACGCCTACGACTCCGCGGGCGGCCGCGCGCTGGCCGGCGCGATCACCTCGCTGATGACCGGCACCGCCTACCGCCGCTCCGCCGAACTCGCCGCCGTGGTCGGCCCGTACGACGGCTACGCCCGCAACGCCGCCCCGCACCGGCGGGTCATGGAGCAGCACGCCGACGCGTCCGCCGCCGTCGCCCCGCTGGACGACCTGGACGCCCCGGTGTGGGCCGTCGCCAACTCCACCTGGTCCGACGTGGTCCGGCTCGGCGCGCAGAACGGCTTCCGCAACGCGCAGGCGTCCGTGCTCGCCCCGACCGGCACCATCGGCCTGATGATGGACTGCGACACCACCGGCGTCGAACCCGACCTCGCCCTGGTCAAGTTCAAGAAGCTGGTCGGCGGCGGCTCGATGCAGATCGTCAACGGCACCGTCCCGCGCGCCCTCAAGCGCCTCGGCTACCAGGACGAGCAGGTCGAGGCGGTCGTCGCGCACATCGCCGAGCACGGGAACGTCATCGACGCCCCCGGCCTGAAGGGCGCCCACTACGAGGTGTTCGACTGCGCGATGGGCGAGCGGTCGATCTCCCCGATGGGCCACGTCCGGATGATGGCCGCGATCCAGCCGTGGATCTCCGGCGCCATCTCCAAGACCGTCAACATGCCGGAGAACGCCACCGTCGAGGACGTCGAGGAGATCTACTTCCAGGCGTGGAAGCTCGGCGTCAAGGCGCTCGCCATCTACCGCGACAACTGCAAGGTCGGCCAGCCGCTCTCGGCCAAGACCAAGACCCCGGCGGCCACCTCGGTCCCCGCCCCGGTCGCGGCCCCCGCCGTCGAGAAGGTCGTCGAGTACCGGCCGACCCGCAAGCGCCTCCCGAAGGGCCGCCCCGGCATCACCACCTCCTTCACGGTCGGCGGCGCCGAGGGCTACATGACCGCCAACTCCTACCCGGACGACGGCCTCGGCGAGGTCTTCCTGAAGATGTCCAAGCAGGGCTCGACCCTCGCGGGCATGATGGACGCCTTCTCCATCGCCGTCTCGGTCGGCCTGCAGTACGGCGTCCCGTTGGAGACGTACGTCGCCAAGTTCACCAACATGCGCTTCGAGCCGGCCGGACTGACCGACGACCCGGACGTGCGGATGGCGCAGTCGATCGTCGACTACATCTTCCGCCGCCTGGCCCTCGACTTCCTGCCCTTCGAGACCCGCTCCGCGCTGGGCATCCACTCCGTCGAGGAGCGCACCCGGCACCTGGAGACCGGCTCCTACGAGCCGACCGAGGACGACCTCGACATCGAGTCGCTGGCCCAGTCCGCCCCGCTCGCCCCGGAGAAGCCGCACACCGCGCTCCCCCCGGTCCAGCAGCCCAAGGCCCCGGCCGCCCCGGCCGCGGCCGCGCACAACTCCACGGAGCTCGCCGAGATCCGCCTCGGCCTGAACGCCGACGCCCCGCTCTGCTTCTCCTGCGGCACCAAGATGCGCCGCGCCGGCAGCTGCTACCTCTGCGAGGGCTGCGGCTCCACCAGCGGCTGCAGCTGACGCACCGCCACCCCGCGGGGCGCCGACCGGAATCCCGGTCGGCGCCCCGCGCGCGTTCCGGCACAATGCCCCGGTGAGCGAGAGACTGACGAACCGCCTGGAACTGCGCGTCGGCGAGCGCCCGGACAGGGGGCGGCCGGAGATCCGCTTCCTGGTCGACGGGCGGGACCTGCTGGCCACCGGGTTCGGCGAGCATTCTTTCGACTCCCTGCTCGGCCCGTACCCGATCTCCCTGCTCGGCCCGTACAGCCCCCTGCTGCCGGGGACCGGGCCCCGGGAGGTCCGCCTGCAGGTCCTCGGGTGCAGCGAGGACTGCTGCGGTGCGCTGTACGTGACGGTCCGTCGGGAGGGCGGCACCGTGCACTGGGACGGGTGGCGCAACCCCGTCACCCCGGCCCCGGAGCTGCCCGCGTACCGGTTCGACGCCGGGCCGTACCTGGCGGAGGTCGAGCGGGCGGGGGAGGGGGTCGAGCACTGGCCCGCGCGGAGCGTCGCCCGGCTGCTGGAGGTCGAACTCGGGCGGCGTGCGGGGGCGTTGGCCGACCGGCGGTACGGGATCGACTTCATCAGCACCCTGCCGTCCGAGCCGGACCTGGTCACGGTGGTCTTCCACCACCGGCCCGACGGGCAGTACGTCGACGGCCGGCCGTGCGAGGTGCAGCTCCAGGTCGGGCTGGCCGTTCCCGAGGGCGACCCGGCCGTGCTGGCCGCGGGCTTCGCGGACCGCTTCACCGTCGGGGACCCGACGCTCGGGGCCGAGATCTGCGGCGGCACCTGGAACTACGCCGAGCGGATCGGGCAGACCTGGCCGCTGCCCGGGTAGCCCCGGCCCGTTCCCCCGGGTGCGCGGGTCGGGCTGCCGGGGGCGGCCGGGGCGGGCAGGCTGGGGGAGTGGTGGAGCAGTGGGGCGAGGAGACGCGGCCGATACTCGTGACCGGCGGGACAGGGACGCTGGGGCGGGCGGTGGTGCGCCGGCTGCTGTCGCGGGGGTGCCAGGTGCGGGTGCTGAGCCGGCGGGCGCACACCCCGGGGGAGCACGGCTGGGCGGTCGGGGACCTGGTGACGGGGCGCGGGCTGGACGCCGCGCTGGCCGGGGCGCGGACGGTGGTGCACTGCGCGACCACCAACGGGAAGCGCGACGTGGACGCCACTCGCCGACTGGTCGAGGCGGCCCGGGCGGCCGGGACGGAGCACCTGCTGTACGTGTCGATCGTCGGGGTGGACGAGGTGCCGCTCGGCTACTACCGGGCGAAGGCGCGGTGCGAGCGGCTGGTCGCGGAGTCGGGGCTGGGGTGGACGGTGCTGCGGGCCACCCAGTTCCACGACCTGGTGCTGCGGATGCTGGACGGCCTGGCGAAGGCGCCGGTCCTGCTGGTGCCGCGCGGGGTCGCGTTCCAGCCGGTGGACGTGCGGGACGTGGCGGAGCGGCTCGCCGACCTGGCGGAGGGCGCCCCGGCGGGGCGGGCGGCGGACTTCGGCGGGCCCGCGGCGCGTCCGGTGGAGGCGCTGGCGGCGGAGTTCCTGCGGGCCCGGGGCCGGCGGCGGCCGGTGCTGCGGGTGCCGGTGCCGGGCGGCGCGGTGAAGGCGCTGCGGGCGGGCCGGAACCTGGTGCCGGGGCCCGCGGGGGGCCGGATCACCTTCGAGGAGTTCCTGGCGGAGCGGTTCGCGGACGGCGCCCCGCACCGCCGTGTCAACCAGGGTTGACGCGGCCGCCACTGTCAACCTATGTTGACGGCATGAGCGAGACGAGACAGCTCGCGGCCGACGCGAGCAGCGGCGACCCGGCCACCGGCCTGCGCGCCGTCCGGGCGCTGCGCGACCTGGCCGACCGGCTGGAGGAACTCCAGGTCGGCAATGCCCGCGGCAAGGGCTGGTCCTGGCACGAGATCGCGGTCTGCCTGGGCGTCACCAGGCAGGCCGTGCACAAGAAGCACGCCCGGCGCACCACCGAACGGGGAGGGGACTGAGATGTTCGAACGATTCGCCGAGGCCGCCCGACGGGCCGTCACCGACGCGGCCGCCGAGGCCCGCCGGATGGGGCACGGGCACCTGGGCACCGAGCACCTGCTGCTCGGCGTGCTGGCCCAGTCGCAGGACCCGGCCGCCGTGGTGCTGGGCCGGTTCGGCCTGGACCTGGAGGGCGGGCGGCGGGCCGTGCTCCGGCGGTCGGGCGGCTCCGGGGCGGAGCGGGACGGCGCCGCGCTGGCCTCGATCGGCATCGACCTGGATGCCGTCCGGGAGGCCGTCGAGTCCGCCTTCGGCCCGGGCGCGCTGGACGGGCCGCCGCCCACTCGCCGCCCGCGCCGGGGCGGGCCCCGGTTCACCGCGCACGGCCGCGGGGCGATGGCGCTCGCGCTGCGCGCGGCCACCGGTGCGCGGGTCCGCCGGATCGAGGCCGGCCACCTGCTGCTCGGGGTGCTCCGGGAGGGCGGCGGGACGGGCGTCCGGCTGCTGCGGGCCGAGGGCGTCGACCTCGCGGAGCTCGAACGGGCCCTGGAGGCGGCACTGGTGGGCGGTCTGCCGAGGGCCTCGTAGCACGGCCCGGTCACAACTGGGGTGCTGCCCGATGAAGGTCGAACGCGCTCCTTGGCGTGGGGGTACTGGTGAGTTAACGTCTTTGAGCCAGCGATCGCTGGGTACAGATCCATCTCTCCGGTACCGCGCAGTGTTGTTCTGTCCTACGGCTGGCATGTCCATGCCCTGGCAAGGAGGACCGCATTGACCACCCCCGTGACCACTGGACGCCGCCGGCTGCTCGCCGTGCCGGCCGTTCTGGCACTGGCGTTGACAGCCGCCTGCTCGAACAGCACCTCCTCCGGCGGCGGGGGCGGCGGATCGGCCGCCGCGCTGACCGGTGACTGCGCCAAGTACCAGGCGTACGCGGGCCATTCCGGCACCAAGGTGTCGATGTACGCGTCGATCCTCTCGCCGGAGTCGGACTCGCTGGAGAAGTCCTGGGCCGACTTCAGCTCCTGCACCGGCATCAAGATCGTCTACGAGGGCTCCAACGACTTCGAGTCGCAGCTCCCGGTCCGGGTGGCCGGCGGCAACGCCCCCGACCTGGCGATCATCCCGCAGCCCGGCCTGCTGGCCCAGATGGTGAAGACCGGCAAGGTGGTCAAGCCGCCGCAGCAGACCGTCGAGAACGAGAACAAGTGGTCGCCGGTCTGGAAGACCTACGGCTCGGTCAACGGGACGTTCTACGCCGCCCCGATGAGCGCCAACATGAAGTCCCTGGTCTGGTACTCGCCCAAGGCGTTCAAGGCCGCCGGGTACGAGGTGCCGAAGACCTGGGCCGACCTGATGGCGCTCAGCGACCGGATCGCCAAGGCGGGCGGCCCCAAGCCCTGGTGCGGCGGCATCGGCTCCGGCACCGCCACCGGCTGGCCCGCCACCGACTGGCTCGAGGAGATCGTCCTCGGCTCCTACGGCGGCGACGTCTACGACCAGTGGGTCGGCCACAAGGTGAAGTTCTCCGACGAGAAGATCACCACCGCGATGAAGACCGTCGCCGACTGGATGCAGAACCCCGCCTGGGTCAACGGCGGCTTCGGCGACGTCAAGTCGATCGCCACCACCACCTTCCAGGACGCCGGCACCCCGATCCTCACCAACAAGTGCGCCATGCTCCAGCAGGCGTCCTTCTACCGCGCGCAGTGGCCCAAGGGCACCGCCATCGGGCCGGACGGCGACGTCTTCGCCTTCCAGCTGCCCGCGGTGAACCCGCAGGTCACCAGCCCGGTCGAGGGCGGCGGCGAGTTCCTCGGCGCGTTCTCCGACCGGCCCGAGGTGCAGGCCGTGCAGAACTACCTGTCCAGCTCCGAGTGGGCGAGCAGCCGGGTCAAGGTCTCGCCCGGCTGGGTCTCCGCCAACCAGGGCGTCGACAAGAGCCTGTACACCGACCCGATCGACAAGCTGTCCGCCGCCTCGCTCACCGACCCCGCCTCCACCTTCCGGTTCGACGCCTCCGACCTGATGCCGGCCGCCGTCGGCTCCGGCGCCGAGTGGAAGGCGCTGACCGCCTGGTTCGCCGAGGGCCAGTCGATCCAGAAGACCGCCGGCGACATCGACGCGGCCTGGCCGTAACCGTCCTGGCCCCTGGCCACCACCCGGGCAGCGCGGGCCCTGCGCCCGCGCTGCCCTTCGCCGTCGCCTCGTGGAAGGACCCCGCATGCCCACCGACCCCCGGCCCGCCGGGTCGGCGCTGCAGCTCGCCGACTCGCTGTGGCAGGACGCGGCGATCAAGTTCGGCAACACCGCCGGCGCCGTCCTGGGCTTCCTCGGCCTGCTGCTGATCGTGTTCTTCGCGGCCGGCCGGGCCACCGGCCGCTTCTCCCGGCCGCTCGCCATCGTGCTGATGCTCGGCCCGGCCGTCCTGCTGCTGCTCACCGGCCTGGTGGTGCCGCTGCTGCGCACCGTCTGGCTGAGCTTCCTGGACCCGGACGGGGCGGCCTTCGTCGGCGGCCGCAACTACGGCTGGGCGGCGACCAGTTCGCAGATCCACAGCGTGCTGCTGACCACCCTGCTCTGGCTGGTGGTCGCCCCGCTGGCGGCCACCGGGCTCGGCCTGCTGCTGGCCCTGCTGGTGGACCGGATGCGCGGCCAGGCGGTCTACAAGTCGCTGATCTTCATGCCGATGGCGGTCTCGCTGGTGGCCGCCTCGCTGATCTTCAAGCTGGTGTACGAGTCGCGCGGCCCCGGGCAGAACCAGGTCGGCCTGCTCAGCCAGCTCGCGGTCACCCTCGGCTGGGACGACCCGCCGAACTGGATCCTGTCCCAGCCGCTGAACAACTTCCTGCTGATGGCCGCGATGGTCTGGGTGCAGACCGGCTTCGCCATGGTGGTGCTGTCCGCCGCGATCAAGGCCATCCCGGACGAGATCACCGAGGCCGCCCGGCTCGACGGCGCCTCCGGCCTGCGGCTGTTCCGGCACGTCACCGTGCCGATGATCCGCACCACGCTGGTGGTGGTGCTCACCACCATCATGATCATCACGCTGAAGGCCTTCGACATCGTCCGCACCATGACCGGCGGCAACTTCGGCACCCAGGTGCTCGCCAACGAGATGTACTCGCAGAGCTTCGAGCAGTACAACACCGGCCGCGGCAGCGCCCTCGCGGTGATCCTCTTCCTCGCGGTGGCCCCCCTGGTGGTCTACAACATCGCCCTGCTGCGCAAGGAGCGTGCGACCCGATGAGCGCCCCCGACAAGACCCCCGGCCCGGGTTCCGGCCCCGGCCGGGCGACCGGCCCCGAGTCGCCCGCCCGCCCCGGGCCGCCGCCGGCCAAGGCCGTCCGCCGGGCCTTCAGCTCCCCGCTGGCCAGTGCCTTCGTCGTCGCCGTCACCGTGCTGTGGACCGTCCCCACCGTCGGCCTGCTGGTCACCTCGCTGCGCCCGAAGGGGGACGTGGCCTCCACCGGCTGGTGGGAGGCGTTCGTCCACCCCGACCTCGGGCTGGAGAACTACCGCGCGGTGCTGTTCGACAACACCTTCGGCACCTCCGGCGGCCTGATGCCGTACCTGGTCAACTCGGCGGCGATCGCCGTCCCGGCCACGATCTTCCCGCTGGTGCTGGCCGCGATGGCGGCGTACGTGCTGGCCTGGGTGCGGTTCCGGGGCAGCGACGCGCTGTTCTTCCTGGTCTTCGCGCTGCAGGTGGTGCCGCTGCAGATGTCGCTGATCCCGCTGCTGCGGCTGTTCTCCGGCGGCGCGCACCTCGGCTCGGTGACGGTGGTCCCGGCGCTGAACCTGCAGGACAGCTACCTGCCGGTCTGGTTGACCCACACCATGTTCGCGCTGCCGCTGGCGATCTTCCTGCTGCACAACTTCATCGCCCAGCTGCCGCGCGACCTGATGGAGGCCGCGGTGGTGGACGGGGCCTCGCACTTCAAGATCTTCCGCTCGATCGTGCTGCCGCTCAGCGCCCCGGCACTGGCCTCGTTCGCCATCTTCCAGTTCCTGTGGGTGTGGAACGACCTGCTGGTGGCGCTCACCTTCGCCGGCGGCAAGCCGACGGTCGCGCCGATCACCTCCCGGCTGGCCCAGCTGTCCGGCTCCAACGGCAGCCGCTGGGAACTGCTCAGCGCGGGCGCCTTCATCTCGATGATCGTCCCGCTGGTGGTGTTCTTCGCCCTGCAGCGGTACTTCGTCCGCGGGCTGCTGGCGGGCTCGGTGAAGGGCTGACGGGCCGTCGGGCGCACGGGCCCTTGGCGTCAAGGGTTGAACGCACGGGCCGCCCGATCGTTGAAGGTGTGCAGCCAAACAGGTCGGATGCGGAGCGTCCGAGTGCGAGTTGGCCGGAACTCGTGGCTGTGATGTGAGGGTTCTGCGGACGCGCCGGGGTCGGAGCCGGTAGGACGGAGGGCGGCACTTCTGCCGTTCATCCGGTCATCCGACCTTGGGGGGTTGGCGTGAGGATCAGAAAACGCATCGCCGGGCTGCTCGTTGCCCTGGTCACGTCCGTGGGACTGATGGTGGCACCCGCAGCGCACGCGGCCACCGCAGTCCTCGGCAACAACACGGTTGGCGCGTCCACCGACTCCGGTGACTCCAACTACATCAACACCTCGCGCTTCGTGACGGGCGCCAGCGGCGGCACCGTCACCAGCGTGAGCGTCTACGTGGGTGCCGTCGGCTCCACGCCCAACGACCAGTACCAGGTCGCCGTCTACAGCGACGTGGCCGGCAAGCCGGGCGCGCTGCTCGGCAACTCCGCCGCCGGCACCCTGACCGCGCACGCCTGGAACACCCTGCCGGTCGCCGCCACGCTCGCGCCGAACACGCCCTACTGGCTGGCGTACAACTCCAACGGCGTCTCCGCCGCGGTCAACAACCTGAACTACTCGACCGGCGGCCAGAGCGGCTACTCCACCGGCGGCGCGGCCTACGGCACCTGGCCGAGCAGCTTCGGCGCCGTCTCCACCGGCAACCTCAACTACTCCATCTACGCCACCTACACCCAGAGCGGCAGCGGCGGCGGCACGCCCGGCAGCGGCCCCGGCGGCGAGGGCCCGATCCTGCTGATCACCAACTCGGCCAACCCGTACACCGCGTACTACGGGGAGATCCTCAAGGCCGAGGGCCTCAACTACTACAAGACCGTGGACATCAGCGCCGTCACCGCGACCATGCTGAACTCCTACGACGTCGCGCTGCTCGCCGAGAACACCCTGACGGCCGCTCAGACCACCATGTTCACCACCTGGGTCAACGGCGGCGGCCGCCTGGTCGCGATGCGCCCCGACAAGCAGCTCGCCGGCCTGCTCGGCCTCACCACCACGCCCGACACGCTGGCCGACTCCTACCTCAAGATCGACACCACCGCGGCGCCCGGCACCGGCCTCACCTCCGACACCATGGGCTTCCACGGCACCGCCGACAAGTACACCCTGAACGGCGCCACCGCCGTCGCCACCCTGTACAGCGACGCCGCCGTGGCCACCACCAACCCGGCCGTCACGCTGCGCACCGTCGGCTCCGGCCAGGCCGCCGCGTTCACCTTCGACCTCGCCAAGTCCGTGATCCAGACCCGCCAGGGCAACATCGCCTGGGGCGGCCAGCAGCGCGACAACGTCGACGGCATCGAAGCCAGCGAGATGTTCTTCGGCACCGGCGGCCAGCTGAACTGGAACAACCTCGACAAGGCGCAGATCCCGATCGCCGACGAGCAGCAGCGCCTGCTCGCCAACCTGATCACCACCATCGACGCGAGCAAGAAGCCGCTGCCGAAGTTCTGGTACTTCCCGCGGGACGTCAAGGGCGTCGTCGTGATGACCGGTGACGACCACGGCATCGGCGGCACCAGCGGCCGCTTCGACGGCTACGTCGCGCAGAGCCCGGTCGGCTGCAACGTCGCCAACTGGGAGTGCGTGCGCGCCTCGTCGTACATCTACACCAACGACCCGATGACCGACGCCCAGGCCAAGGCCTACTCCGACCAGGGCTTCGAGGTCGGCGTCCACGTCACCACCAACTGCACCCCGTGGGGCACCCCCACCGACCTGCAGAACATCTACGCCGCCCAGATCGGCGCCTGGAAGGCCAAGTACACCTCGCTGCCCAACCCGGACAGCACCCGCACCCACTGCGTCGAGTGGGACGACTGGTCGACCCAGGCCAAGACCAAGCTGGCCAACGGCATCCGCCTGGACACCGACTACTACTACTACCCCGGCAGCTTCGTGCAGGACCGGCCCGGCTACTTCAACGGCACCGGCCTCCCGATGAAGTACGCGGACACCGACGGCAGCACCATCAACGAGTACCAGGCCACCACCCAGCTGACCGACGAGTCCGGGCAGTCCATGCCGGGCACCGTCAACACCCTGCTGGACAACGCCTACAACTCCAAGGGCTACTACACCGTCCTGACCGCCAACATCCACACCGACTACGCCGCCTCCACCACCTCGGACCAGGTCATCGCCTCGGCGAAGGCGCACGGCGCCCCGGTGGTCTCCGGCCGGCAGCTGCTCAACTGGCTGGACTACCGCAACGGTTCGGCCTTCTCCGGGATGTCCTGGAGCGCCAACACGCTGAGCTTCAGCATCACCGGCGGCGCCAACGGCCTGCGCGCGATGGTCCCGGTCAACTCGGCCGGCGGCACCCTGACCGGCATCAAGCAGGGCGCCACCCCGGTCACCTACCGGATCGAGACCATCCACGGCATCGCGTACGCCTTCTTCGACGGCAACGTCGCCTCCTACACCGCGACCTACGGCACCGACACCGTCGCGCCGACCGTCACCGGCTCCGTCCCGGCGAACGGCGCCACCGGCGTCTCCGCCACCGCCCCGGTGAAGGCCTCCTTCAGCGAGCCGGTCCAGGCGAGCACCGTCAACGGCACCAACGTCACCCTGAAGACCACCACCGGCGGCGTCGCGGTGGCCGGCACGGTCGCGCTGGACGCCGCCACCAACACCGTCACCTTCACGCCGAGCGCGGCGCTCTCGCTCAGCACCGGCTACACGCTGAGCGTCGCCAACGTGAAGGACCTGGCGGGCAACACCCAGGTCGGCACCTACACCTCGGCCTTCACCACCGCCGGCGCCCCGCCGCAGACCATCGGCAACAGCGCCGTCGGCACCCAGCTCGACGACACCAACTCCAACCACCTCAACGGCTCCAAGATCACCACCGGGGCCTCGGCGATCGCGCTCACCTCGCTCAACGTCCACGTCGGGCAGACCAGCGCCGCGCCGAACAACCAGTTCCAGATCGCCGTCTACAGCGACAACGGCGGCTCGCCGGACGCCCTGCTGGCCAGCTCCTCGGTCGGCACCCTGGGCGCCAACGCCTGGAACAGCGCGCCGATCAGCTACACGCTGGCGGCCAACACCACCTACTGGGTGATCTACAACTCCAACGGCACCAGCTCCACCGTCAACAACATGCACTACAGTTCCGGCCCGTCCGGCTCGGGCGTGTACAGCAACGCCTCCGTCCCGTTCGGCACCTTCCCGGCCAGCTTCGGCACGGCCGTCAAGGACAACCTGATCTACTCCCTGTACGGCACCTACTGAGCCTCCGTCACGGGCCCGGCCGAATCCCGATCGACCTCGGTCGGGCCCGTGACAGCAGGTCGGTGAACCCCTCGGGCCCTGCTTCGGGCACCGACCGCCGGGGCGGCTTGTGTCACAACTCTGTGACCGAGCCGCCCCGGCGGCTTTTTGAACCTGTTCAGAAATGCCCTTCCGGCCCTAGAGTCCTCCCGAACGACCAGTCGTACGACTGGCCGAAAGCCGTCGTGCGCGCATTTTCTGAGGGGGCCTCATGTCGCAGTCGTCCGATCCGGGCAGACAGCCGAATCCGGCGGAGGGCGGCAACCCGTTCGCACCGCCGCCGACCGCCCCGCGCAAGCCCGCGCCCGCCCGGTCGGTGCCCGGGCAGCCCTCGTCGGCGCAGCCTTTGTCCGGGCAGCCTTCGCCGGCGCAGCCCTCTTCTGCGCAGCCCGGGCCTGCGCAGCCCGCTGCGGAGTCGTCGGCGGGGGAGCAGTCGGCGGGGGAGCGGTCGGTGGGGGAGCGGTCGGTGGGGGCGCGGTCGGCGGGCGGCTTCGTGTCGCCCGGGGGGCCGGTGGCGAGCGGGCTCGGCAAGGTGCCGCAGCCGGCCGCGCGGGGCGAGGGACTGCCGCCCGGGGCGATGGGCGGAGTGGGGGCCGCGGCCGCGGCCGGGGCGAAGCCCGGGGCGGCGTACCCCTACCAGTACCGGCCGCCCACGCCGCTGCCCGAGCCGGACTGGCTGCGGCTCAGCGCGGCCCGCCCCGTCGAGCCCGCCCGGCTGCGGGTCGTCGCGGCCGCGATCGGCACCGGACTGCTCGCCGCACTCGTGCTCGGCGACGGCCTCGGCGTCAACCTGCTGCTGTGCACGCTGGTCGGAGCCGTCGGCGCGGCGATGACGGCGCTCGGCACCGGACGGACCGTCAAGCCCTGGCACAGCGTCTTCGCCCTCGCGGTGCTGCTGCTCTGCCTGGTGCCCGCCGTCAGCGGGGCCGGCGGGGCGGAGGCGCTCGCCGTCGTCGCCGCGATCTGCGTGGCCTCGCTGGTCCTGCACGGCGGGAGCCGCTGGCCCGGCGTGGCGCTCGGCGCCATCGGCGCCTGGGTCCACCTCCTCCCCGGACTCGTCTGGGGCGTCTCCTCCCTGAAGAAGCGTCGCTTTCCGGCCAAGGGGCGGGTCGCCCCGGTGGCCAAGGCCGTCGGTGTCTCGCTGGTGCTGCTGATCGTCTTCGGGTCGCTGTTCGCCGGCGCCGACTCCACCGTCGCCGACCTGCTGGACAGCCTCGTCCCCTCGGTGGACGGCGGGGAGATCCCGTTCCGCGCCCTGCTGTTCTTCGGCGGGCTGATGGTCGCCCTGGGCGCCGCGCACACCGCCGCCGCGCCGCGCCGCTGGGACCGCGTCAACACCCCGGTCGGCAAGGAGCGCGGACGGCTCGAGTGGGCGATGCCGCTGGTCGTGCTGAACCTCCTGTTCGGCACCTTCGTGGTGGTGCAGCTGGTGGTGCTGGTCGGCGGCTACAACTCGATCATGCGCCGCACCGGGATGACCCCCGCCGAGTACGCCCGGCAGGGCTTCTGGCAGCTGCTCTGGATCGCCGTCCTCACGCTGGTGGTGGTCGCGCTCGCCAAGTACTGGGCGCCGCGCAGCAACGAGGGCGACCACCGGTTGGTCAAGGTGCTGCTCGGGCTGCTGTGCACGTTCACCCTCGTCGTCGTCGGTACCGCCCTCGTCCGGATGAGCCTCTACATGGACGCCTTCGGTCTGACCCGGCTGCGGGTCAACGTCGCCGCCGTGGAGATCTGGCTCGGCCTGGTCTTCCTGCTGGTGCTGTTCGGGTCGGTGCTCTCCACCCGCCGTTGGCTGCCGCGGGCCGTGGTGCTCAGCGCCGCCGTCGCCGTCGCCGTCTTCGGCCTGCTGCGCACCGACAACCTGATCGCCCAGCAGAACATCGACCGGCAGCTGAGCGGCAGCACCCGGCTCGACGTCAGGTACCTGAGCACCCTGTCGGTGGACGCGGTGCCCGCCCTGGACCGGCTGACCGGCGACTACCGCACCTGCGCGCTGCAGCAGATCGCCAGCGACCTGAACGACGAGCAGGCGCCGCCGTGGTACGCGATCAGCTACGCGGAATCCCGGGCCCGGGAGATCCTCGCGGAGCGCCCCGTGGTCAAGGACCGGGGAGCGGCGTGCAACCGGGTCGCCCCGTTCTACGGCGACCGGCGGGGTCTGGAGTAGGAACCGCGCGCGGAGGCGGGGGAGGAGGCGGGGCGGGCGAGGGGATTTGGTCGCCTGCCCCCGACCCGACCCGACCCGACCCGACCCGACCCGACCCGACTTGACCCGCCCCGCCTCACCGGCCCACCCCGACTCCTGGCCGGTCGGTGCCGACATCGGTACCGGCCGGCCGACGCTGTTGAGTTGAATGGTTGAACGGCTGTCAGATCGCCATTCCGGCCGGGGCCTCGGCGGGGAGGTCGCCGGGCTTGGCCCTGACCACGAACAGGGCCGTCAGCAGGGCCACCACCGCGAAGGCGACACCCACCACGAAGGCGTGCGAGACGGCCTGGGTGAGCACCTCGTCCGCCCACCTGCTGCCGGGCGGGAAGCTCTGGTGCTGCTGGGCGTACTGCAGCTCGGCCGGGCCCGCGTGGGCGAGGAAGTCCGGCTGCTGGTGGGCGCCCTCGGAGGTCGCCGCTCTGGCGAACACCGTGGTGAGGATCGACAGGCCCACCGAACCACCGATCTGCTGCACCGAGTTGAGCAGTCCGGAGGCTGCACCCGTCTCGTGGGCCGGTACGCCGGCCACCGCCATCAGCATCACCGGCACGAAGATCAGGCCCATGCCGAGGCCGAAGGTCACCGTCGGGCCGAGCACTCCCAGGGCGTAGCTGCTGTCGACGCTGGTCTGCGTCAGCCAGCCCAGGCCGACCGTGACCAGCACGGCGCCGCCGGCCATGAAGGGCTTCGGGCCTATTCGGGCCTGGAACGCCGAGGCGATCTGGGCGGCGACGATGATGGCCACGCTGATCGGCAGGAAGGCCACGCCCGCCTTGAGCGCGCTGTACCCGAGGACGCGCTGCACGAACAGCGTCACGTAGAAGAAGATGCCGAACATGGCCGCGGCCAGGCAGAGCATCATCAGCAGGCCGCCGGTGCGGTTCCGGTCGCGCAGCAGCCGCAGCGGGGTGATGGGTTGGGCGGTGCGCTGCTCGATCACCACGAAGGCTGCCAGCAGCACCACGCCGACGGCGAAGGACCCGATCGTCACGCCGTTGCCCCAGCCGGCCTTCGGGTCGGCCGCGTGGATGAACCCGTACACCAGGCTGACCACGCCGAGGGTGGAGGCGAGCGCGCCCGGCAGGTCGAAGGTGCCCGCGTGCCGCTCGGACTCGTTGATGTACCGCGGCGCGGCCCAGGCGATCAGCGCGGCGATCGGCACGTTCACGAAGAAGACCCAGCGCCAGTTCAGGTACTCCGTCAGCACGCCGCCGGCCAGCAGGCCGATCGCCGCGCCGGAGCCGGCCACCGCCGAGAAGACGCCGAACGCGCGGTTGCGCTCCGGGCCCTCCTTGAAGTTGGTGGCGATCAGGGCGAAGGCCGTCGGCGAACATATCGCTCCGCCGATGCCCTGCAGCGCCCGGGCCGCGAGCAGCATGCTCCCGTTCGCGGCGAATCCGCCGAGCAGCGAGGCCAGCCCGAACAGCAGCACGCCGGTGATGAAGACCCGGCGCCGGCCCAGGATGTCCCCCGCCCGTCCGCCCAGCAGCAGCAGGCCGCCGAACGTCAGCGTGTAGGCGTTGATCACCCAGGACAGGTCGGTGGTGGAGAACTTCAGGGCGTCCTGGATGTGGGGGAGCGCGATGTTCACGATGGTCGCGTCGAGGACGACCATGAGTTGGGTGGCGGCGATGACCGCGAGCGTGACGCCCTTGCCGCGGTTGCGGCCGGACCCGGGTGGAGCGGACTTGCTGAGCATGTCGGAGATAGCCACTGATGTGCCCCCTGCTGTCTACTGCTGCTGGCTACGTGCTGTTCGGCCTTGTCCTGCTGCTGTTCGATAGGGTGCTCGACGGTGCGAATAGTGAACGATCGCGTTCACTGTCGAGGACGATAGTCGGCGCCGATAGTGAACGCAACCGTCTTTTAGGGTGGATGACGATGGATCAGTTCGACCGGCGGCAGTCGGCCGACGGCCCCGCCGAGGGCGCGCCGCAGCGCAGGCGCGGGAAGGCGCTGGAGGCGGCGATCTTCGAGGCCGCGCTGGAGCAGCTCACCTCCGGCGGTTTCGCCCGGATGACCATGGAGGGGGTGGCCGGCGCCGCGCAGACCGGGAAGGCCGCGCTCTACCGCCGCTGGGCGTCCAAGGCGGACCTGGTGATGGACGCGCTGGCCACCGCCATGCCGCCGCCCACCGACATTCCCGACCTCGGGTCCGCGGAGGCCGAACTGCGGCACGTGATCGCGGCCTACGTCGCGGTGATGGGTTCGCCGATCGGCGCGGCGGTCCGCACCCTGATGGGTGAACTCGACCACGAGCGCGCCGAGTTCTTCAAGGGGTTCCTGCACGACCGGGTGGTCGGGCCGACCACCGAGGGCATCCTCGGCATCCTCCGGCGCGGCGAGGCCCGGGGCGACGTCCGGCGCGGCGCGGCGGTGCCCGCGGTCGCGGACGTGCTGCCCGCCATGCTGCTGTACCGCGCCAAGTTCTGCGGCGGCCTGGTCGACGAGGCTTTCGGCGCCGACCTGCTGGAGCAGATCCTGCTGCCGATGATCCGGCCGTGAGGCGGTGATCGGGGCCGGGGCCGGGGCCGGGGTCGGGGCGCGGCGGTCCGGGGATGTCCGGGGAGGCCTGGGGCGGTCCTGGGCGTCGTCGTGGCGGCGTAGGCTGAACGGGGTCGGAGGCCCTGCCGCGCGAGGCCCCGGCCGGACCCGCCCGCCGTTGTGAAGGACCGCGTCGATGCCGTACGACCCCCCGACCCACACGGTCGAGCGCTCCCTGCGCCGGGCCGGCGCCCGCCTGGTGGTCGGGCTGGACGAGGTCGGCCGGGGCTCCTGGGCGGGCCCCGTCATGGTCGGCGCCGCCGTCACCGGACTGCGTCGCCCGCCGGAGGGGCTGACCGACTCCAAACTGCTCACCGAGCGGCGGCGGAACGCGCTGGTCCCGGTGCTGGAGGAGTGGGTGACCGCCCACGCGATCGGCTCCGCCTCGCCGCAGGAGTGTGACGAACTCGGCATGACGGCCGCCCTGCGGCTGGCCGCCGTCCGCGCGCTGGAGGCGCTGCCGGTGGAGCCCGACGCGGTGATCCTGGACGGCAAGCACGACTACCTGGGTGGGCCGTGGCGGGTCCGCACGGTGATCAAGGGCGACCAGTCCTGCGTCTGCGTCGCGGCCGCCTCGGTGCTGGCGAAGGTCCGGCGGGACGCGCTGATGGCCGAACTCGGCGCGGACCACCCGGCATTCGGGTTCGCGGAGAACGCCGGCTACCCGTCGCCGACCCACCGGGCCGCGCTGGAGGAGTTCGGCCCGACCGAGCACCACCGGCTGTCCTGGTCCTACCTGGACGCGCTGCCGCGCTGGAGCCACCTGAAGCGGCAGCGGACCGCTCCCGAAGGCGACGGGGCCGGCGAACAGCTCTCGCTCGGCTTCTGACGGCTCCTGGCGGGACGGGCCCGGCGGCCCCGCAGCGTGGGCGGTCGCACCCGAATCCTGACGGTTCGTCAGTATTCACTCCCCGTCACCGGGCCGTGGCGGTGCCGGAGTGCGGGATACGCCACACTCCCAATAGGTGGGGTGCCCGTGCGCATCCGACCGGCGTTTGATAGGAATCCGGGTATGCCTGTCTTCCCCGAGGAGCCGGAGATTCACGAGACGATCCCGGGCCCCGGCGTTCCCCTTCCCCACACGTCGGACGCACCTGCCCACCGCATGCCTTCTTCCACCGCCGTCGCCGCTCAGGTTCCGGGGCCCCGCCCCGGTCCGCCGCGCCCCGCACCCCCTCGTGCGGACCGTCCCATTCCCGGTCCCCGGCCCGCACCCCGACCCAAGCCCGGCCCCACACCGCACCCCGCGGGTCCGACCGTCCAACTCCTGCCCGCCGCCGCGGCCGAGGCGCTCGACCGCGCCGACGAAGCGGTCGACGCGCTGCTGGAGTCCGGCCGCCGCCCCGGCGACGTGCTGGTGCTGACGGTCGGCGAGGCACACCCCTGGCAGCAGCACGAGTTGAGCTTCGGCGAGGAGCGCTACTGGGCGCAGTTCGCCGACGGCGGCGACGTGTTCTACGCCGATGCCGCCGCCACACGTCCGCTGCGCCGCGACGTGGTGGTGCTGGTGGTCAACGGCGGTGCCGCGGAGCGGATCACCGCCTCCGCGCGCGCCGCGCTGGAACGCGCCGCCAAACTGCTGGTGGTCTGCGGCGACACGGAGGTCGTCGCCCCGCTGTTCGTCTGACGGCCCGTTCGGTCCGTCCGTTCCCTCCCGCTGCGGCCCGTCGGGCCACGGACGGCTTGCCGCCGGGGTCGTCCGGTGAGCGGCCGCCCGTGGTCAGCTGGGCGTGGTCAGCGGGCCGCGGTGCGGCGGGCCGGACGGCTCTCCCGAGTGTTCTCCAGGGCGCGGACCGCGCTCAGTGAGGTGACCGGGGCGATCGGCGACTGCTCGACCGCCTGCGGGCCGACCGGCTCCGGCCGGGTGTCGGCGGGGACGCGCGGCGGCAGTTCGGTGACGGCGCGGACCGGCCCGGAGGCCCAGGAGCCCGAGTGCGGGTTGCGCCCGCGCCGGCCGTCGCCCAGGGACTGCCAGCCGACCGGGGTGAGCGTCAGGTACGAGCCGTAACGCAGCCCGTGCAACTCGGCGGCGGCGCGCAGTGCCCACATCCAGGCGCCGTCCTGCTCGGTCCAGCCCGGGCCGCCGTCGCGGCAGCGCAGCAGGACGGCGGTACGGCTCGGCACCGGGCGCTTCAGGTCGTGCGGGGTGATCCGGCGGAGCTGGCCGAGCAGGGTGTTCCGGTGGTCCCAGCCGTCGCTGAACTGCGGGCGCGTGCCGAAGGAGGCGGACGCCACCACCCGGTGCTCGGGGTCGAGCACCGCGACCACCGTGGTGCCGGGCTGCGGCAGGTGCCGCTGGTGGAGCTCGGTGACGAACTCGCGCGGTGCGCGGAGCAGCGGGACGTCGAGGGCGACCCACTCCTGCAGGGTGATGCTCCGCGTACTGTCACACCGGGAAGGACCTCGGTCGTTGCCGTTGATCACGATCCTCCTTCCCGGGCCCGCGCTCCCAGGGGCGAGCGGGCGTACGCCGAAGGCCGGGTCCGACGGACCGGGCGCTGTGGATGCTCCTCAATTCTCCGGTGAGACCTGCCCGACCGGCAATGATGAAATGACGAGCAGAGCCCGAAAGTCGCGCTTATGCCGGATATGTTCCTTCCTTTCGACAGGGCCGATCGGCTGACGCGAGGTGATCGGCCGGTGAGTTCGGTGGAACTTTCAGGTGAACCGGCCGGGTCTTCCGGGCGCCGCACCCGGAGCCTCCGGTCCGGGGCGCCCGGGGCGTCCGAGATGTCCGAGGCGTCCGGAGCCTGTCGGGCTGTCCGGTGCCTGAGTGGCCGTCACCCCCGGACGGCCAGGACGAGGGGCAGGACCGCGGTGGCGCCCGCCTGGCGGAGCAGCCGGGCCGCCACCGTCAGCGTCCAGCCGGAATCCACCAGGTCGTCCACCAGCAGCACCGGCCCCGGGGCGGCGGCGAGCGCGTCGGCCAGGCCGGGGGAGAGGGCCAGCGCCCCGGCGACCGAACGCAGTCGCTGCGCGCTGTTGGACCGCGGCCCGTGCGGGGGCTCCCCGGTCGCGTACTCGACCCGGCCGAGCAGGGGCATCCGGCCGACCGAGGCCAGACCGCCGGCCAGGTCGGACACCAGGCGCGGGCGGGTGGCGGAGTCGAGCCCGACCACTCCGACGGGTCGGTCGAGCCGGGTGCCGTCCGGCCCGTCCGGCCCGGCCCAGCCGCCGGGGCCGCGGGCCCAGTCGGCCACGACGCCGACCAGCGCGTCCAGGACCTCGCGCGGCAGCGGGCCGTCCGGCGAGCGTTCGTCGAGCAGCGTCCGCAGTCGGCCGCCCCAGCCGATGTCGGACAGGCGGCCCAGCGCCCGGCCGGGTTCGGCCTGCTGGTCGGCGGGAATCCGGCCCTTCAGCGGGACGCCGAGGGACTCCATGCCGGTCGGCCACATCCGCCGGGTCTCGAACGAGACGCCGGGGCGGCCGAGGGCGGCCCGGGCCGCGTCCAGCGCCTCGGCCGAGACCTCGGCCGAATGCCGGGGCGGGGTGCAGCGGTCGCACCGCCCGCACGGGGCCGCCTCGGGGTCGTCGAGCTGGCTGCGCAGGAACTCCATCCGGCAGCCCCCGGTGGCGACGTAGTCGCGCATCGCCTGCTGCTCGGCCTCACGGGCCCGGGCGACCTTCGCGTACCGCTCGGCGTCGTAGCGCCATGGCAGGCCGGTGGACTCCCAGCCACCGCGCACCCGGCGGACGGCGCCGTCGACGTCCAGCACCTTGAGCATGGTCTCCAGCCGGGTGCGGCGGAGGTCGACCGAGGTCTCCAACGCGGCGGTGGAGAGCGGACGGCCCGCCCCGGAGAGGGCGTCCAAGGTCCGGCGGACCTGCTCCTCGGCGGGGAAGCCGACCGAGGCGAAGTAGCGCCAGATCGCCTCGTCCTCCCGGCCGGGCAGCAGGAGCACCTCGGCCCGGTCCACCCCGCGGCCGGCCCGGCCGACCTGCTGGTAGTAGGCGATCGGCGAGCTGGGGGAACCGAGGTGGACCACGAAGCCGAGGTCCGGCTTGTCGAAGCCCATTCCCAGCGCGGAGGTGGCCACCAGGGCCTTGACCCGGTTCTCCAGCAGCGCGGTCTCCGCCTCCCGGCGCTCCGCGTCCTCCGTGCGCCCCGAGTAGGAGGCCACCGGGAAGCCGCGCCCGCGCAGGAACCCGGTGACCTCCTCGGCCGCCGCCACCGTGAGGGTGTAGACGATGCCCGAGCCCGGGAGGTCGGCCAGGTGGTCGGCGAGCCAGGCCAACCGGTGCGCCGGGTCCGGCAGCGGGAGCACCGTCAGGCTGAGGCTCTCGCGGTCCAGCGGGCCGCGCAGCACCAGGGCCTGCTCCTCGCCGGCTCCGGTGCCGAGCTGCTCCGCGACGTCCGCCGTGACCCGGGCGTTCGCGGTCGCCGTGGTCGCCAGCACCGGGACGCCGGGGGAGAGGTCGGCGAGCATGGTGCGCAGCCGCCGGTAGTCGGGCCGGAAGTCGTGGCCCCAGTCGGAGATGCAGTGCGCCTCGTCCACCACCAGCAGGCCGGTGGAGGCGGCGAGCTTGGGCAGGACGTTGTCCCGGAAGTCCGGGTTGTTCAGCCGCTCCGGGCTGACCAGCAGGACGTCGACCCGGCCGTCGGCGACCTCCTGCTGGATCTCCGCCCACTCCTCCGGGTTGGCCGAGTTGATCGTCCGGGCGCGGATGCCCGCCCGGGCGGCCGAGTCGACCTGGTTGCGCATCAGCGCGAGCAGCGGCGAGACGATCACCGTGGGCCCGGCGCCGCGTTCGCGGAGCAGCGCCGTGGAGATGAAGTAGACGGCCGACTTGCCCCAGCCGGTGCGCTGCACCACCAGGGCACGGCGGCTGTCGACCACCAGTGCCTCGATGGCCTTCCACTGGTCCTCCCGCAGGGTGGCGGACGGGCCGGCGAGGTCGCGCAGCACGGCTTCCGCGGCGGCCCGGACGGCGTCGCGGTCGGCGGGGGTGCTCGGGTGGGGTTCGCGCGTCTGCATGGAGTCATGGATACCGTGCCGCACGGACGGATCGCGAATGCCGGGCTGTGGACAACCTGGCTCAAATCATTTGATATGGCATCAACTATGCCTCAAGGCCCGGAAAATTAGGCCATCAGAGGGAGGAGATGCTGAACCCCCCGATTTATCCACAGGCTGGAAGAAATTCGGGCGAACCGGTCCGGCGAGGGTCCACGCTGTGCGACATGACCGCAGACGACCGCACCACCACGCCCGTTCCGCGCCCCGGCCACCTCCCGGTCCGGCTGCGCGGCCCCGCCGACATGGCGGAGATGCTCCCCTACCTGCTGGGCTTCTTCCCCGACGACAGCATCGTCGCGGTGGGCCTGCAGGGCCCCGGGCTCGACCAGGGCGGCGTGATCCGCGTCGACATCCCGGACGACCCGGGCTGCTGGGAGCGGACCGCCGAGGACTGTGCCCGGCTGCTGATCGAGCTCTCCGAGCAGCGCGAGCGCCGACCCGCCCAAGTCCTGCTGTACCTGTGCCGAGATCCCGCCGACAAGGGCCGCGAGCCCGGGACCGCACGGGCCGTCCTGAACGGCCTCCGGCCACTGGCCGCCGCGCTCACCAGGGCCTTCCAGGCCGAGCAGGTGGTCGTGAAGGAGGCGCTGTGCGTCTCCGCGGCCCGCTGGTGGTCCTACCTGTGCACCGAGGTCGACTGCTGTCCGCCGGACGGCACCCCGGTCCGGGAGGCCCACCACCCCAGCCCGCTCGCCGCGGCGGCGACCTTCGCCGGGTTCGCCCCGCGCGGCAGCCGCAAGGCGATCGTGGCCGGCCTGGCCCCGGTCGGACCACCGACCTCCGAGGTCCAGCGCGCCGCCCTGGAGGACGCCGGACCCCCGTTCATCCGCGAACTGGCCGCTCCCGGCGGCCGCGGCGCGGCGGTCGAACGCACCGCCGCCCTGCTCGCCGAGGCCGCGGCCGAGTTCCGGGCCGGGGCCCGGG
Source organism: Kitasatospora sp. NPDC088391 (assembly GCF_044753345.1). NCBI lineage: Bacteria > Bacillati > Actinomycetota > Actinomycetes > Kitasatosporales > Streptomycetaceae > Kitasatospora > Kitasatospora sp. NPDC088391. Next base: position 118,425 of record NZ_JBIVNB010000013.1, on the reverse strand, counting down.
AGCTCGACGCCGCCCGCACCGCCAGGATCCTGATCGGCCTGCAGGACAAACTCGGCCGGGACCGGGCCGCAGAGTACGCCGAACCGGACGAACTGGTCGGGGCCCAGCGCCTGTGGAAGTTCCTGGTCCGACGCTGTGTGGACCCGTTCGAACACCTCGCCGCCCCGCCGATGACACTGCTGGCCTGGACGTCCTGGCTGGCCGGGGACTCCGCCACGGCGCGGATCGTCCTGGCCCGCGCACTGGAGCTGGAGCCGGGCTACACCCTGGCCCAACTGCTCTACGAGTCCCTGAACTCGGGCATCGACCCGGAGGCCCTGCTCCGGGTGGTCCGGCGCGAGCGCACCGCCCGGCTGCGCGAACCGGCGGACGCGGCACCAGGCCCGGACACGGTGCCCGGACCGGACGCGGAGCCGGAGCCGGCACCGGAGCCGGGCCCGTCGCACCGCCCCGACCCCGTGCCGCCCGACCCCGTGCCGCCCGGGCCGGCGACGGACCGGGCCGACCGGTGGACCGGAGCCCAGGAGCACCGCAGGAGCGACCACCACGGCGACGAGCAGCACGGAAGGGAGCACCGCGACGGCGAGCGCGGGGCCGAACACCCGGAGCCGTGCGGCGACGGCTCCGGTACCGGAGACGCTCCGGACGGCGACCGCCCGGCCGCCCGCGCCGACGGACCGTCAGCACCGGGACGGGGCACCGCCCACGGGCACCGGGTGCGCATCCGCCGGGTCGGACGGCCGGGCGCGCACCGACACCAGCACACCCACGGAGGCTGATATGCGCATCCTCGACCCGCGATCGCCCGGCAGGCGCCTAGACCTCGCCGCGCGCCATCCGGATCAGCCGGTCCAGCACCGCGCGGCCGCTGACCCGCACCCCGTCGTGCTCCCACTCGTTGGTGACCCACACCCGCGTCCCCGCCACCGCGTCCGCGGTCTCCAGCGAGTGCGCCGTGTCCACGTACATGTCGTCGTGGTAGACCGCCGCGTACACCGGCACCAGGTTCGCCGCCAGGCGCGCCGGGTCGTACAGGTCGGGCCAGTCGGTACGCTCCGCCAGCAGCTGCGCCGTCTCGCGCAGCGGGCGCAGCGCCGGATCGGTCTCGAACAGCCAGGGGTAGATCATCTCGCCGGTGAACAGCACCGGGCGGTCCCCGGCCAGCGCCGCCTCGGCGTCGAACTCGGGGAACTCGGCACGCAGCCGCTCCGCCGACCAGTCGGTGGCCCCGGCGTCGACCGAGCGCTGCCCGTAGATCGACTCGTGCAGGACGGCGAACAGCGGGTTCTGCGCGAAGGAGAGGTGCGCCTGCACCCCGGCCAGGAAGGTGTCGGAGAGCTCCGGCCCGCCCACGCCCTCCACCCAGGCCTCCTCCAGCAGGTAGTGCAGCACGGCGGAGCCGCTGCCGCTGCCCAGCATCAGGCCCAGCGCCTGGAAGGCCCGGACGGTCAACAGCCCGCCGTCCGGCAGGGTCGCGGGCCGGTCCGCCAGGTGCGCCGCGATTCGCCGTACCGCCGCCACGTCCTGGGGGAAGCGCGCGTAGTGCCCGGCGTTCTTGCGGGCGACCCTCGGGTAGGCCGCGCGGTAGACCTCGTCCGCCGAGCGGCGCAGACCGGCCAGTCCGCCGGTGACGAACGCCTCGCGCAGGTGCTCGGGGGCCAGCGAGAGGTAGGCCAGGGTGCAGAAGCCGCCGAAGCTCTGCCCCAGCAGGCTCCACCGGCCCTCCTCGCCCAGCAGCTGACGGCGGATCAGCTCGGCGTCCCGGACGATCGAGTCGGCCCGGAAGAGCGCCAGGTAGTCGGCCTGCGCGCGGGCGTCGCCGCGCCGGGCCAGGGTCTGCCGGGTGGCGGGGGTGGAGCGGCCGGTGCCGCGCTGGTCCAGCAGCAGCACCCGGTAGTCGTCGAGCGCCCGGTCCAGCCAGCCGTCCCGGCCCAGCGGCCGGTTGGCCTTGCCGCCCGGCCCGCCCTGCAGGTACACCAGCCACGGCAGCTGCTCGTCCTCGCGGCCGGCGGCCACCACCTCGCGGGCGTAGACCTCGATCGACTCGCTGTCCGGAGCGCCGTGGTCCAGCGGCACCCGGAAGACGTGGTCGGTGGTGACGATCCCGGGGATGCGGCTGAGGGCGGACATGCGACTCCTTGGTGCTGGCTGATCACAAGCTGGTCGCGGTGGCGTCCGCCGGGGTCACCGGTGCGTCCGCCGTCGCCCCCGCACCGTATCCTGACCGCGGACAGGAGCCGCCGGGGGGCGTCCAGCACATCCGGAGAACCCCGAGCGGTCCCACGACAGAGCGGGCACCCCGGGTGCCGGCCGCGGACCGCCGACGGACGGTCGGCTCACGGCCGGGTCCGACCGGACGCCCGCCGGACAGGCGTGACCTGGGGCAGGTGTGGTGCGTTCAACCTGCGGAACGCCGCCACCCGAACCGGCACCGCCGGGCCCGCGACGGCCCGGCCGACAGTGTCGGGCACCGGTCACGCGTCGTTCGACCCGGCAGCGCCGGAGCTCGAACGGCATCGGCGTCCCGGTCTGGGCACCGCCCCGGCCGGGGCGGACCACCGGCGAGCCGGTTCCGCCCGTGTCGGAGCCGCGTGTTCCGGCGGCAGAGCAGCACAGTCCGCGATCGAGCACGCTCGCGGCCGGTCGGACCCGCGGCGGCCGACCGGTCGAGGGGAGGAGAGCCTGGTGACCGACTCAAGGCCACCCCACGCAGCGTCCCGGCCGGGGCCCACCGACCCGCCCGCTCCCGGGGACGCCACCGCGCCCGTGGGAGTGCCCACTCCCACCGGGCCACCGCCGCGCCCCGTCGATCCACCGCATCTCCACCGGGCCACGCCGCCGTACGGCACGACCGTCGGACCCGGCCCCACTCCAGGAACGGCCGGTACGGCTCATATGGTTCCCGACTCCCCGTCAGTTCCCCCGCACCCGTACGGAACGCCGGGGAACACACCCCCGTACGGCACCCCGTACGGCAACACTCCGCCCTACGGCACGCCCGCCGCCGGCGGCCCCCACGGCCCGGGTGGCATGCCGCCCCACGGCACCCCGCCCTACGGCACGACGACGCGTCAGGCCCCCGGCTACCCGCCCGGTGCCCGTACGGTCGGCGCACCCCGGGGCGACCAGCCGTCGGGCCCGCCCGGAGCGGTCCCCGGCGTGCCGCCCGGTGCGCCCGCCGTCCGGTCCGAGCAGGTGGCCGGCGCGCCCGCGGCCGGCCAGGCCCGGCAGTCCGCCCCGGCGGCGGTGCCGCGCCCGCAGCCGTCCGCGGCGCACGACGTGCTGTGCGTCAACGCCCCGGGAATGGCCTCCTCCGGCCCCGACGGCCAACTGCGCGGCCACGGCCTGCACGGCTTCTTCCGGCACGGTGTACGGGCGCTGGCCCGGATGGAGCTGCGGATCGGCGGCATGGAGCCGCTGCCGCTCCAGGGCACCCTGACGTCCGCCGCCGCGGCCCGCTTCGTCGGCTCGGTCCGGGTTCCGGGCGACCTCGACCCGGACCCGGCGCTGACGGTCGAACGGCTCCGGCACGCCGACGGCGCCGAGACGGTGACGGTCCGGAACACGGGCGCCCGCCCGGCCCGGCTCCCCCTGGAGATCGCCCTCGGCACCGACCTCGGCCTGCTCACCGACATCGCGGCCGGTCGGCGCTCGCCGGACCTGCCCGGCCAGGTCCAGTCCTCCGGTCTGCGCTGGGTCGGCCAGGGCCGGGCCGCCACCGTCGCCGCCCGTCCGTCACCGCACGCGGTGCTGGCCGGTGCGGGCGTGCTGCGCTGGGACTTGGAGATCCAACCGGGCTCCCGGTGGTCGGTCGACCTCAGGGTGGAGCTGGAGGTCCCGCCGACGGGCCGTCCGCCGACGGGCCGCGGCCCCGGTGTCCCGCTGCCCTGGTCCGAGCCCGAAGTCCGGGCCGACGACCCCCGGGCCGCCCGCCTGGTCGCCCGGTCGCTCGACGCGATGGCCGGCCTGCTGCTCGCCGACGCCGACCGTCCGACCGATCTCTACACCGCCTCCGGCGCCCCCTGGCGCTTCGGCCTCACCGCCGCCGACGCCCTCTGGGCCGCCCGGATGACGCTGCCGCTCGGCACCCGCCTCGCCGTCGGCACCCTCCGGGCGGTGGCCCGCCGCCAGCACCTGGCCACCGCCCAACCCGCAGCAACGACCGCCAGACCGGCCGACTCCGCGACCCCGGCCGACGGCCCGTCACCCGCGGAGGGCACCGGGGGCGCGCCCGGTACGGAGCCCGGGGCGGCGGCGCAGGCGATGGACGGGGTGATCCCGGGCCCGCTGCGGCACGGCGGTCCCGAGCTGCCGGCCAGTTGCACCGCGACGGAGGCGACCCTGCTGTTCGTCACCGTCCTGGCGGAGGCGTGGCGTTGGGGCATGCCCCGGGCCGAGGTCGCCGAACTGCTGCCGGCGGCGGAGCGTGCCCTCGGCGCGCTGCGCGCCGCGGTGGCGGACGGGCCCGAGGGCCCGGTCGGGTTCGTCACCGACTTCGGACGGTCCGCGGAGGAACGGGCCGCGCGTCCCGGTCCGGCCAGGTGCGAGGTCCAGGCACAGGCGCACCGGGCCGCCCTCCAGGGGGCGGACCTGCTGGAGGCCTTCGACCGGCCCGGTGCCGCGCGCTGGCGTGACTGGGCCGCGGACCTGCGGGAACGGTTCCGCGAGCAGTTCTGGATCGACGACCTGTCCGGCGGCCGCCCGGCCGCCGCCCTGCTGGCCCAGGACCGCCCGGTCCCGGCCCTCGCCTCCACCCTGGTGCACCTCTTCGACCTGGGGCTCGCTGCGGAGGGAGAACTGCACGAGGGCCTGCTGGACCGCGAGCAGACCCGACTGCTCGCCCAACGACTGGTCACCCCCGAGCTCGACTGCGGCTGGGGGCTGCGGACGCTGAGCGCGAAGTCGCCGCGCTTCAACCCGCTCGGCCACCGCAGCGGTGCGGTCCGGGTCCAGGAGACCGCCCTCGCGGTGAGCGGACTGGTCGACGCCGGGTTCGAACGCGAGGCCGAGATACTGCTGGAAGGGCTGCTGGAGGCGTCCGCGCACTTCGAGGCACGCCTGCCGGAGATGTACGCGGGCGAGCAGAAGGTCGCCGGCTGCCCGCCGGTGCCGCACCCGGCGGCCTGCCGCCCGGCCGCGATGTCCGCGGCCGCCGCGGTGCACCTGGTCCTCGCGCTGGCGGGCGTCCGGCCCGACGCCCCCTCCGGACGGGTGGTCACCCGCCCCGCCAGCACCGCGCCCCTCGGGGCCCTCGAACTGACCGGCCTGCGCGTGGCCGGCGAGCCGTTCTCGGTCCGGGTCAGCCGGATCGGCGTCGCAGTCGTGGAGGAGGCGCCGTCGTTCCTGCAGCTCGCCTCCGGCTGAGGCCCGGCCGGAACCGCAGTCGGAGGCACTGACGGGAGGACCGCGGGGCCCGACGAGCGCTGCCGGTCCGGCCGAGGGACCGCGATGCCTACGGCGATCGGGGGCTGCGATCGGGGGCGGCGGTCGGGGGCGGCGGTCGGGCCCGGGGCCCGTGGGGCCGGTGCGGCTGCTGGGGCTGGTGAAAGCGTCGGGAGCGGAAGGGGCGGGGCCGGTGGTCTGTGATTATCGTCAGAGAGACGACTAAGATCGACGCCATGTCGCGTTATGACCCGTCGGCCTTCCCCCCGTTCGCAGTCACGGTTGACCTCGTGGTGCTGACGGTCCGCGACCATGAGCTGTGCGCGCTGCTGGTGAAGCGCGGTGAGGCACCGTTCCAGGGCTACTGGGCGTTGCCCGGCGGTTTCGTGCGGCCGGACGAAGGGCTCGGCGAGGCGGCCTCCCGGGAACTGGCCGAGGAGACGGGCCTGCGGGCGCAGTCCTTCCCGGGCCGGTCCGCGGCCGAGCCGACCCCGGCCGGGGCGCACCTGGAGCAGCTGGGCACCTACGGCCACCCGCAGCGGGACCCCCGGATGCGGGTGGTGAGCGTCGCGCACCTCGTCCTCGCCCCCGACCTGCCCTCGCCGCGCGCGGGCGGCGACGCCAGCAGCGCCCGCTGGGCGCCGGTCCGCGAACTGCTCGGGGAGGAGCGCAACGACGGAGTGCTGCTCGCGTTCGACCACGGCCGGATCCTGGCCGACGGCGTGGAACGCGCCCGGTCGAAGATCGAGTACTCCTCGCTGGCCACGGCCTTCTGCCCGCCGGAGTTCACCGTCGGCGAGCTGCGCCGGGTGTACGAGGCGGTCTGGGGCGTCGTGCTCGACCCGCGGAACTTCCACCGCAAGGTCACCGGAACCCCGGGCTTCCTGCTCCCCTCCGGCGGCACGACGACCCGTCAGGGCGGCCGCCCCGCCCAACTGTTCACCGCGGGCGGCGCGAACGTCCTGAACCCGCCGATGCTGCGCCCCGAAGCCTGAGCCGTCGTGCGGCCGGAGCCTCAGGGATGAGGGCGACACGCGGGCTGCGGCAGGGGTGTTGCTGCCCAAGGGTGGTGACGCTCCGTCAGCTCGCTGTCAGTGCCGCGTGAGTGCTGTCGCCTGATCGGGTGAGGTCGGCCCTAACACCGTCCACGACCCATCCGGAATGCCTGGTTTCACCGCTTCCGCGTCCTACTGTGCAGGCTCGGGACGGGCGGACACGCCGGTCTGTCGGCGGGCGAGGGAACGGGCGACGATGATCCAGATCACCGGACTGACCAAGGGGTACCGGCGGGGGAGTCCCCCGGCGGTGCTGGACCTGACGTTCGACGTCCGACCGGGCATGGTCACGACGCTGCTGGGGGACGAGGGCGCCGGGAAGTCCACCGCGCTGCGGCTGATGGTGGAACTGGAACGCGGCCTGGGTGTCACCCTCTTCGAGGGGCGCACGTACCGGCGGATCAGGCGTCCCGAACGCGAGGTCGGCGTACTGCTGCCCACCGTCCGGGCGGAGGCCGGCCACCCGGGCATGCGGGCCGGAGCACACCTGCGGATGCTGGCCGGTACGGTCGGCGTCCCGGCCAAGCGGGCCGACGACCTGCTGGAGCAGACCCGGCTCGCAGCGGTCGCCGACCACCGGATCGGGACGTTCTCGCCGGGCATGCACCGCCGACTGGCCCTGGCCGCCGCCCTGCTCGGTTCCCCCGGCACCCTGCTGCTGGACGATCCGACCGAGGGCCTCTCCCCGCGCAGCGAGGAGTGGTTCCACGCCTTCCTGCGCTCCTTCGCGGTGGCGGGCGGCACCGTCCTGATGACCACCCGCCGCCCGGAGGAGGCCGCGGTGCTCGCCGACCGGGTGGTCACCCTGGAGACCGGCCGACTGATCACCGACCAGTCGGCCGCGGAGTTCCGGCGGACCAGGCTGCACCCCGAAGTCCAGGTCCGCGGCCCGCAGATGGCCCGCCTGGCCGACCTGCTGGTGGCCCAGGGCGCGCACGTCCGGCGGGACGGCGGGGCCGGTCTCGCGGTGAGCGGCATCGGTCGCACCGAGGTCGGTGAACTCGCCTACCGCAACGGCATCCTGCTGCACGAACTGGCCGACCGGACGGCGCACCGTTCGTCCGAGTACCCGTCCGGCCTGCCCGCCGGGTCGGGCCGCTCCGGCCAGGTGACGATCCGGACGGCCCGTCAGAGCCCGGACGCGCAACCGCCGCACACCGGGCCGACCGTCCCCGTCCCCGCTCCCGTCCCAGTCCCCGCCCCCACCTCCGCCTCCGCCCACGTCGCACCGCCGCGCACAGCCGAAGGCCGACCGGGCGGCGCGGAGTCCGAGCGCCCGCTCGACCACCGCGGCCTCCAGGCGGGCCGCTGGGCCGCCGCCGCCCTCGCGCCGGACCCGGCGAGCCCGTCCAGCCCGGCGAACCCGACGGCGGCCGCCCCGACCGCCCCGACCGCCCCGACGGTTCCGGCCGCCGCCGTCGCGGCCGACGTGCGGGCCGGTGCCCCGTCGGGCCGGGGGCCCGCGGTCGACCTGGTCCGGCGCACTCCGCGCGGTGCCTCCGCGCTCGGTCGACCGCCCCGGGCGGAGAGCGTTCCGGTGCCGCTGCCGGACGCCGGTGGTCAGGTGCGTCGGACCGTCCCGGCCCCGGCGGTGGTCGATGTCGAGCAGTTGGCCGCCAACCCCACCGACGCGGAACTGCTCACCCCGGCCCGGTTCGGCGCGGGGGCGGGCCACCGCTTCCGCCCCGCCCCCGTGCCATCGATGACGACACCGATGACGCCACTGATGACGACACCGGCGTCGGCGCCGACCCGCGCCCGGCCGATCGACAGCACCGCGCTGCGCCCGGCGGCCCGGACAGCCCCGGCGGAACCGGTGGAGCCGGCGGAACCGGGCAATGCGGCGCGACCGGGTGCCGTCGGTGACGAGAACGGGAGTGAGTGAGACCGTGCGAGTGGTGGCGAGTGAGGTGCGTCGGCTGCGCGGAGTGCGCTCCACGTGGTGGGTGGTCGCGGCGGCGCTGCTGCTGAACGCGGCGGTGGCAGGGCTCTCGGCGCACCGGGCCCCGGAAGGGGAGTGGGCGGTGGCCGCGGTGGTGCCGTGGCTGCCGCTGCCGATCACCGCGCTGGCGGCCGCGGTGCTCGGCGCGCTGGCGTACGGCCACGAGACGCGCTGGCCGGGCCTGGTCGCCGGACGGGTCGCGCTGCGCCGCCGGCTGGGCGCGCTGACGGCGAAACTGCTGGTGATCGGTGCGGTCGCGGTGGCGCTGGCGGTACTCTCGCTGGCGGTGAACGCCGTCGTGGTCCGGTTCGCGCTGCCGACGGGGGCGGACGCCTCGACGGTCTTCGCGCTCCCGCACCCGGCGGACCTGTGGCACCCGTCCCGACTGCTGCGGCCCGGCGGGCCGTTCGGAACGGGCGGGGCCGGGCGCACGCTGTCGGCGTTCGTGGCGCTGGCGGTGGCCGGCGGCTGGGCGGGCCTGCTGCTCACCTCGATGGTGCGCAGCGCCGTCGTGGGCGTCCTGCTGACGGGCGCGCTGCCCGCCCTGCTGGAGCCGACGGCCGGCCTGCTGCTGCACAGCCGTGGCCTCAACTGGCCGGTCTGGGTACGGGAGTTGCTGCCGTTCCAGTACGGCCTGGAGCTGTTCCGGGACGGTGCGGACCGGACGGCCGGCGCACTGGACGGCGCGGTGGCCGCGGCGCTGCTGCTCCCGGCCGGCGCGCTGGTGCTGGCCGCGCTGCTGGCCCAGCTCCGCCGCCGGGCCCTCTGAGCGTCCTCTGAGCGCCCTCGGAAGCGCGGTGACGGAGCGTCAGGCTGCCGGTCGCGACGGACCACGGAATTCGGCGGCGGGCGGTCGGGGCGCCCCGGGGCGGTCCGGGGCGGTCCAGGGCCGGTGGGGAAAAGCGGATCGGATGACCGGTATGCACCTTTCCTGCTGATAAGAAGTCAATTATCCAGGCACGGCCGATCACCCTTTCGTGTGCTTTTCAGGAGAATGCTCAAGGCGGATTCGCCGATCGCCGACAAAGGAGGGCGTGAGTACCCTTGCGCACCCCACCGTGACCGCCGCTCGCCAGGCCGAGTCGATCTCCGCCTCCGAGTTGGACCGTTTCCCGTACGCCGACCGCCCGACCCCGCCCGCGCCCCGCTGGGAGGGGGCCGAGAACGAGCTCGGCCGACCCGGTCGGAAGACCACCAGCAGCCGCGGCCGCGGCCTGCACGGCCAGTTGGTCCAGCAGCTCGGCCAGATGATCGTCTCCGGCGACCTGGGCGCCGACCGCCCGCTGGTGCCGGAGGAGATCGGCCAGCGCTTCGAGGTCTCCCGCACCGTGGTGCGCGAGTCGCTCCGGGTGCTGGAGGCCAAGGGTCTGGTCTCGGCCCGCCCCAACGTCGGCACCCGGGTCCGCCCGGTGAGCGACTGGAACCTGCTCGACCCGGACATCATCGAGTGGCGCGCCTTCGGCCCGCAGCGGGACGAGCAGCGCCGCGAGCTGTTCGAACTCCGCTGGGCGATCGAGCCGCTGGCCGCCCGGCTGGCGGCGGGCCACGGCCGGGAGGACGTCCAGCACCGCCTGGTCGAGCTGACCGAGATCATGAGCCACGCCGGCAGCCAGGGCGACCTGGTCAGCTACTCCCGCGCCGACGCCGAACTGCACGCCCTGGCCCTGCAGATGGCCGGCAACCGGATGCTGGAGCACCTGTCCGGGATCGTCTCCGGCGCGCTCCAGGTCTCCGGCGGCACCGGCACCACCTGCGAGCGCCCGTCCGACGCGGCGGTCAGCCTGCACGTCCGGCTGGTCGACGCCCTCGGCACGGGCGACGGCACCGCCGCCGAGGCCGCCGTCCGCGCGCTGCTCACCGTCCACCCGGACATCGAGCACGCGGTCCCCGCCCCGCGCGAGCACTGAGCGGTCCGACCCCGACCGCCGCTCCGACCGGATGGCCCTTCCGCTGCCCCACGCGCAGCCGAGGGGCCATCGGCGTACCGCGCCGGAGAGCCCGCGTCGGAGACGGAGACGGAGACGGAGCCGGAGCCGGAGGCCGGGCCGGAGCGCCGGAGCACCGCCGTACGGCCCTCCGCGGGCCCCGCGGATAGGCCGCCCGGGGCAGCCCGGACCGGCCGACGGGTGGTGTGACGGGCGCCACGACGGGCATGCGTAACACTTGAGGGGCGGCAGCGATGTGTACGGAGCGGAAGCAGCTCCGGAATAACCACCACGAGTCAGATGGCTGTGTTGGTCCGCGACGCTGTCGCCGTCCTGCAGACCCCGGTCACGGTCCACCCACCCGAGCAGTCGGGTGATCCGGTGCGGGTTCGTGTCCACTCATCGTCCGAGAGGTTGTTCGTGTCGGCCAGCACATCCCGTTCGCTTCCCCCCGAGATCGCCGAGTCCGCGGCACTGCTGGCGCTCATCGAGCGGGGCAAGGCCCAGGGGCAGATCGCCGGTGACGACGTGCGCCACGCGTTCGAGGCGGACCAGATCCCGGTCACCAAGTGGAAGAACGTCATGCGCAGCCTCAATCAGGTACTGATCGAGGAGGGGGTGGAGCTCATGGTCAGCGCGGCCGAGCCGGCCGGCGCCAAGCGCAAGAGCGTTGCGGCCAAGAGCACCACCAAGCGCACTCCGGCCAAGGCGGTCACCACCCGCACGCCGGTCGCCCAGACCAAGCCCCCGGTGCGGATCGCCCCCGCGGCGACCCCGGCCCCGTCGGTGCTCGCCGCCGCGGTGTCCACCACCGAGGTCACCGTCGTCGAGACCATCGAGGTCGGCGAGGCCCGCGCCGCCGTCAAGCGGGTGGCCGCCCCGGCGAAGAAGGCGGTGGCCAAGAAGGCCGCCGCCCCGGCCAAGAAGACCGCCGCCAAGAAGACCGCCGCGTCCGGCAAGGCCGCGGGCAAGGCCGGCGACGAGGACGCGATCGGCGAGGAGGAGCTCCTCGAGGACGTGGCCCTGCCCGGCGACGCCAAGGAGGGCGAGGCCGAGGAGGAGACCGACCAGGGCTTCGTGCTCTCGGACGACGACGAGGACGACGCCCCGGCCCAGCAGGTCGCCGTGGCCGGCGCCACCGCCGACCCGGTCAAGGACTACCTCAAGCAGATCGGCAAGGTCCCGCTGCTCAACGCCGAGCAGGAGGTCGAGCTCGCCAAGCGGATCGAGGCCGGCCTGTTCGCCGAGGACAAGCTGAGCCAGGCCGACAAGCTCGCCCCGAAGCTCAAGCGCGAGCTGGAGATCATCGCCGAGGACGGCCGCCGCGCCAAGAACCACCTGCTGGAGGCCAACCTCCGCCTGGTGGTCTCGCTGGCCAAGCGCTACACCGGCCGCGGCATGCTGTTCCTGGACCTGATCCAGGAGGGCAACCTCGGTCTGATCCGCGCGGTCGAGAAGTTCGACTACACCAAGGGCTACAAGTTCTCGACCTACGCGACCTGGTGGATCCGGCAGGCGATCACCCGCGCCATGGCCGACCAGGCCCGCACCATCCGCATCCCGGTGCACATGGTCGAGGTCATCAACAAGCTGGCCCGCGTGCAGCGCCAGATGCTCCAGGACCTGGGCCGCGAGCCCACCCCGGAGGAGCTGGCCAAGGAACTCGACATGACCCCCGAGAAGGTCATCGAGGTCCAGAAGTACGGCCGTGAGCCGATCTCGCTGCACACCCCCCTCGGTGAGGACGGCGACAGCGAGTTCGGTGACCTGATCGAGGACTCCGAGGCGGTCGTCCCGGCCGACGCGGTCTCCTTCACCCTGCTCCAGGAGCAGCTGCACTCGGTGCTCGACACCCTGTCCGAGCGCGAGGCGGGCGTGGTCTCGATGCGCTTCGGCCTGACGGACGGTCAGCCGAAGACGCTCGACGAGATCGGCAAGGTCTACGGCGTGACGCGCGAGCGCATCCGCCAGATCGAGTCGAAGACCATGTCGAAGCTGCGCCACCCGTCCCGCTCCCAGGTGCTGCGCGACTACCTGGACTGACGGTCCGTCACGCGAACGGGCCCCTCCGCCGACCGGTGGAGGGGCCCGTTCGCGTGTCCGGGCGTCGCCCGATGGGGTGGCGGGCGGCGGGGTTCGGACACGCATGGTGAGTGGGTGACTACGCTGGGCCGGTTGTCGCATTTTGTGCGGAACGCCTCGTCGGCCCGCCGAACCCCCTGGAGAACCGGTGCCCCACCTGGACACGTACGCGCCTCGGCTCCGCCGCCGGGCGGTCGCACTCCTCGCGCTGGCGGCGCTGCCCGCCCCGCTGATCGCGCTCGGCGCGGCCGCGCCGGCCGAGGCGCAGCGGCGGATCATCGGCGGGACGGAGACCAGCACCTCCGACCACCCGTGGATGGTGGCGCTGTCCAGCCGGCAGCAGTTCGGCTCGGCCCGCTCGGGACAGTTCTGCGGCGGGGCGCTGATCAGCCCGACCAAGGTGGTGACGGCGGCGCACTGCTTCTACGACGAGAACACCGCCCGTCCCACCGACCGGCCCGGGCTGCGGGTGATCGTCGGCCGGGACGACCTGCGCGGGACGGCCGGCCGCGAGATCGCGGTGCGCGGGGTGTGGATCGACCCGGAGTACAGCTTCACCGCCAACACCCGGGACGTCGCGGTGCTGACGCTGGCCGAGCCGCAGACCAACCGGCCGGTGCTGGAGATGGTGGGCCCGGGCGAGACCGAGCCGTACGCGCCGGGCACCGCCTCGACGGTGTACGGCTGGGGCGACACCCGCGGCAACGGCAGCTACTCGAACACGCTGCGCCGGGTCACGGTGCCGATCGTCTCGGACGCGGTCTGCGCGCACGCCTACCCGGGCGGCATCGACAGCGCGTACGACGCGCGCAGCATGGTGTGCGCGGGCGAGCAGCGCGGCGGGCGGGACGCCTGCCAGGGCGACAGCGGTGGTCCGCTGCTGGTGGCCGGGCGGCTGGCCGGGCTGGTCTCCTGGGGCGCGGGCTGCGCCGAGGCCGAGCACCCCGGGGTGTACACCCGGGTCTCCGCGGTGGTGGAGGACGTGCGCAGCGTGATGTGACCGGCGTCGGGCCGGGCAGCGCGTGCCCCGGCTTCCGGAGCCGGCAATGCCACGGCCGGGGGGGGGGCCCCCCCGGGGGGGCCCCCCCCCCCGGGGGGGCGCGGGGGGGGCGCGGGGGGGGGGGGCCGCGCCCCGCCCCGGGGGGGGGGCGGGGGGGCGGGGGGGCGGGGGGGGGCCGGGGGGGGGGGGGGGGGGGGGGGGGGGGCCCCCGGGGGGCGGCCCGGGGGGGGGGGGGGGGGGGCGCCCCCCCCCTCGGCTCCGGGGGCGGGGCTCAGTCCCGGTAGCCCTCGACCACCTCGACGTCTTCCTCCGTGATCACGCCGTCCACGATGCGGAACGAGCGGAACTGGTAGGGGTCCTGCTCGCCGTTGCCCTCGGCGGTGGAGACCAGCACGTAGTGGGCGAACGGCTCGGATGCGTAGCTGACGTCGGTGCGGGACGGGTACGCCTCGGTGGCGGTGTGCGAGTGGTAGACCACCACCGGCTCCTCGTCCCGGTCGTCCATCTCGCGGTAGAGCTTGAGCAGGTCGCCGGAGTCGAACTCGTAGAAGGTGGGCGAGCGGGCGGCGTTGAGCATCGGGACGAACCGCTCGGGGCGCCCGGTGCCGGCCGGTCCGGCGACCACGCCGCACGCCTCGTCCGGGTGGTCGGCGCGGGCGTGGGCGACGATCCGGTCGCGCAGTTCTCGGGTGATGGTCAGCATGCGGCCAGGATAGCGAGGGCTCAACTGCCGCCCCCCGCGTGGAGGTGGGCGTGCGGGTCGCCGTGCGCGGCGGCGGGGTCGCGGCGGCGGAGCACCGCGTAGCCGACCGCCAGCACGATCGCCCAGCCGGGGAAGACGTACAGCGAGATCCGGGCGTCCGGGTCGATCGCGATCAGCACCGCGACCAGCAGCAGGAAGGCCAGCGACAGCCAGCGGCTCCAGTTGCCGCCGGGGGCGCGGAAGGTCGGCGCGGGCAGCCGGCCGGCCCGCCAGGCGGCCCGGTAGCGGATCTGGCTGGCCAGGATGACGCCCCAGGTCCACAGCCCGCAGACGGTGGCGATCGAGGTGATGTACTGGAACGCCCGTTCCGGGACGAGGTAGTTGAGCAGCACGCCGGCGCCCATCAGCAGGCAGGAGACGGTGATCGCGGCGGCGGGGGTGCGGTGCGAGTTGAGCCGGGTGAGCCGCCCGGGGGCCTGCCGGCGCAGCGCCAGGTCGCGCAGCATCCGGCCGGTGGAGTACATGCCGGAGTTGCAGGAGGAGAGCGCGGCGGTGAGCACCACGAAGTTGATGATGCCGGCCGCCGCCGGGATGCCGATCTTCCCGAAGGCGGCGACGAACGGGCTGACGCCGGGCTGGAACTCGGTCCACGGCACCAGCGACAGGATGATCAGCAGGGCGCCGATGTAGAACAGCGCGATCCGCAGCGGCAGGGTGTTGATGGCCCGCGGCAGGGTCTTCTCCGGATTCTCGCTCTCGCCCGCGGTGACGCCGACCAGTTCCACGCCCAGGTAGGCGAACATGACGATCTGCAGGGTCATCACGGTCGAGCCGACGCCGTTCGGGAAGAAGCCGCCGTCCTGCCACAGGTGGGTGATCGAGGCGGTGTCGCCGGCGTCCGAGAAGCCGAGGGTGAGCACGCCGACGCCGATCAGGATCATGCCGAGGATCGCGGTGACCTTGACCATCGAGAACCAGAACTCGATCTCGCCGAACAGTTTCACCGAGATCAGGTTGGCCGCGTAGAGCAGCAGCAGGAAGACCAGCGCGGTGATCCACTGCGGGACGTCGGGGGCCCAGAACCGGACGTAGACCGCGGCGGCGGTGGTCTCGGCCATGCCGGTGACCACCCAGAACAGCCAGTACGTCCAGCCGGTGACGAAGCCGGCGAACGGGCCGAGGAACTCCCGGGCGTACTCGGCGAAGCTGCCGGCGACCGGGCGGTAGGTGAGCAGTTCGCCGAGCGCCCGCATGATCACGAAGATCACCACGCCGGCCACCGCGTAGCTGAGCAGCAGGCTGGGCCCGGCCTTGGAGATCGCGGTGCCGGCGCCGAGGAACAGGCCGGTGCCGATCGCGCCGCCGATCGCGATCATCTGGATCTGCCGGCTGCCGAGGCCGCGCTCGTAGCCCTCCTCGTCGGGCACCGGGTCGATGGTGTCGCCCGTGCTGCCGCCCGTCGCCTGCGTCATCCGCTCCGCCTCGCCTCCAGGTCCGCGCCGGCCGGGCGGCCGACGGGCCCCGTCTTCCCGGGGAGGCAGCAGTGAACCATGCGAAAGCGCCGGAAAGCCTCAGATCTGAGCGTCTCCAGAGGAATCGGACAATATGAACGAAAGGCGGCCGCCGGTGGACGGTCAGTCCGCGACCGCCTCCAGCAGGCTCTCCTGCATCGCGCCCAGCCAGAGGTAGGCGATCACCAGCGGCTTGCGCGGGTCGCTCTCCGGCAGTTCGTAGAGGTCCTGCTCCTCGTCGGTGACCTCCAGCCGGGTGCCGAGGGTCAGCCGCAGGTCGTTCAGCGCGCCCAGCCAGTGCGGGAACTCCTTCGCGCCGACCTCGAGCACCCCGCCGGCCCCGCCCAGCCCGTCCAGCGCCCGGACCACGGCGAGCGCGTCGTCCCGCTTGCGGGCCCGCAGGTCCAGTTCGGTGTAGCGGCGGAACTCGGCGGCCCGCTCGACGGTGCGCGGGTCCTCGGGCGCGCCCGGGCCGCCGTACCCGTCCGGGAACAGGCGCAGCAGCGCCGGGTCCTCGGGGGCCTCGCTCGGGCCCTCGGCGAACAGCGCGGCCAGCGGGTCCTCGACCGGGCCGCCCGGCGGCGGGCCGATCAGCTCCAGCATCTGCACTTCCAGCGACCGCAGGATGGACGCCTCGAACTCGTCCAGCGCGATCGCCGCGCCGCCGCTTCCGACACTCTCGAACAAACCGGCCATGTGTTTCGGATCAGTCCCTCGTCGTGGGTGGGTGACGGGCCGTCAGTCGTGCTGCAGGGTGGCCCACAGGCCGTAGCCGTGCATCGCCTGCACGTCGCGCTCCATCTCCTCGCGGGTGCCGCTGGAGACCACCGCCCGCCCCTTGCTGTGCACGTCCATCATCAGCTTGCGCGCCTTGTCCTTCGGGTAGCCGAAGTAGCTCTGGAACACGTGCTGCACGTAGCTCATCAGGTTGACCGGGTCGTTGTGGACGATGGTGACCCAGGGGGTGTCCGGCTCCACGACCGGGAGCCCCTCCACCTCCGGGCGCTCGATCTCCACCGGCGCGACACTCACAGTCCGTCTCTCCTCGTCGACCTCGGCACACTCCCCGGCTCCCATGCTTCCATCCGGGGGACGCCGGGGCGAATCAGGGTCGCCGGAACGGCCCCCGGGGCGGCGCGGCGCGACACTCGGGGAACGTCCGGCACGAGAAATCGTCAAACTGACGCTAAGTGGTAGTAGCATCATCCTCATGGACGCCATCACCGCGCACCGCAGCTCCGCGCTGCTCACCGACCGCTACGAGCTCACCATGCTGCAGGCCGCGCTGCGCAGCGGTGCCGCCCACCGCCGCTCCGTGTTCGAGGTGTTCACCCGCCGCCTGCCCGACGGCCGCCGCTACGGCGTGCTGGCCGGCACCGGCCGGGTGCTGGACGCCGTCGAGAACTTCCGCTTCACCACCCCGCAGCTCGACTGGCTGGCCGACCAGAACGTGGTCGACGAGGAGACCCTGCGCTTCCTCGCCGACTACCGCTTCACCGGCGACGTGCACGGCTACCCCGAGGGCGAGGTGTACTTCCCCGGCTCGCCGCTGCTGACCGTCGAGGGCAGCTTCGCCGAGGCGGTGATCCTGGAGACGGTGATCCTGTCGATCCTCAACCACGACTCGGCGATCGCCGCCGCCGCGTCCCGGATGACCGCCGCCGCGGGCGACCGCCCGGTGATCGAGATGGGCGCCCGGCGCGCCCACGAGCAGGCCGCCGTCGCCGCCGCCCGGGCCGCCTACCTGGCGGGCTTCTCCGCCACCTCGGACCTGGAGGCCGGCTTCACCCACGGCATCCCCACCACCGGCACCGCCGCGCACGCCTTCACCCTGCTGCACGACAGCGAGAAGGACGCCTTCACCGCGCAGATCGACTCGATGGGCCGCGGCACCACCCTGCTGGTCGACACCTACGACCTGAACGAGGCCGTCCGCACCGCCGTCGAGGTGGCCGGGCCCGAGCTCGGCGCCGTCCGGATCGACTCCGGCGACCTGACCCTGCTGGCCCACCGGGTCCGCCGCCAGCTCGACGAGCTCGGCGCCACCGGCACCCGGATCATCGTCACCTCGGACCTCGACGAGTACGCCATCGCCGCGCTGGCCGCCGCCCCCGTCGACGGCTACGGCGTCGGCACCAGCCTGGTCACCGGCAGCGGCCACCCGACCTGCGCGATGGTCTACAAGCTGGTCGCCCGCGAGTCCGTCCCCGGCGGCGAGCTGATCCCGGTCGCCAAGCGCTCGGCCGGCGGCAAGAGCAGCGTCGGCGGCCGCAAGTGGGCCGCCCGCCGCCCCGACCGGGACGGCGTCGCCGAGGCCGAGGTGGTCGGCACCGGGCCGGTGCCCGCCGAGCTGGAGCCGCACCTGCTGCACGTCCCGCTGATCACCGGCGGCGAGGTGGTCGGCCGCGAACCGCTGGCCGCCGCCCGCGACCGGCACCTGCGGGCCCGCGCCGCGC
Organism: Kitasatospora sp. NPDC088391; assembly: GCF_044753345.1. Taxonomy (NCBI): domain Bacteria; kingdom Bacillati; phylum Actinomycetota; class Actinomycetes; order Kitasatosporales; family Streptomycetaceae; genus Kitasatospora; species Kitasatospora sp. NPDC088391. Next base: position 100,369 of record NZ_JBIVNB010000013.1, on the reverse strand, counting down.
TCCCGCTGTCGGCCACCCAGCTCTCCCGCGGCGAGCCGGTCATCGGCACCGAGCGGCACGCGGGCTGAGCCCCGCGCGCGGCGGCCCTTCCGCCGCCGCCCGGCACTGCCTAGAGTGCCAAGCGCCGTACCCGTCCGGGCCCGCCCCGGACCCCCCGACGCCCCAGACCTTGAGAGAGAAGCCAGCCATGCACCGGGCCCTGATCGTCGTCGACGTGCAGAACGACTTCTGCGAGGGCGGCAGCCTTCCCGTCGCCGGCGGGGCCGAGGTCGCGGCCGCGATCACCGACCTGATCGCCGACGCCGCCCCCGGCTACGCCCACATCGTCGCCACCCGCGACCACCACATCGACCCGGGCCCGCACTTCGCCGCCGAGCCGGACTACGTGCACTCCTGGCCCGCGCACTGCGTGGCCGGCACCGAGGGCGTGGGCTTCCACCCCAACTTCGCCCCCTCGGTGACCTCCGGCGCCGTCGGGGCGGTGTTCTCCAAGGGCGCGCACGCCGCCGCCTACAGCGGCTTCGAGGGCTTCGACGAGCACGGCGGCACGCTGGCCGCCTGGCTGCGCGAGCGCGAGGTCACCGAGGTCGACGTGGTCGGCATCGCCACCGACCACTGCGTCCGGGCCACCGCCCTGGACGCCGCGCGCGAGGGCTTCGTCACCCGCGTCCTGCTCGACCTGACCGCCGGCGTGGCCCCCGCCACCACCGCCACCGCCCTGGCGGACCTCCGCGCGGCCGGCGTCGAACTCACCGGCACGCCGGTCGTCCGGAGCTGACGCACCGTCAACTCCCCTCCGCTCGGCGGCCGGTGACCACCAGCTCCACCACGTCCTCGCCGCCGGTCTCGTACGCCTGCGCCAACTCGTCGCCGACCGCCTCCCGTTCGGCGGCGAGCCGGGACGAGCCGAGGTGCAGCACCCGCACCCCCAGGTACTCCATCCGGTGCTGGCCGCCGCGCACCCAGGCCGCCTCGCCCTCGCTGACGCAGCGCAGTTCGGAGTCCACCTCCACCGCGACCGCGGCCTCCGGCCAGTACAGGTCCGGCACCGCGATGTAGGTGCCGCCGCGCATCCGCAGCTCCGGGCCGGTCAGCGGCAGCGGCAGGCCCAGCTCCACCACCAGCTCCACCACCCGGGCCAGCGCCGAATCCCGCTGCCCGGCCAGCAGTTCGTCCAGCGCCGCGCGCACCCGGGGCTCCGCCAGCAGCTCCGCGGCGGCCAGCTCCACCAGCAGGTCGGGCACCGGGCAGCGGCCCGCCCGCTCCGTCACCGCCTCGCGCAGCACCGCCCGCAGCAGCCCCGGGCCGACCTGCCCGCTCTCGAAGGCGCCCTGCTCGGTCCACTCGCGGATCGCGTCCGCCACCGCCCGGGCCACCGGGGCGACCGCCAGGCCGTGCACCGAGCGGGCCTCCAACTGCCGTTCGGTGCGCCGGATCCGGACCTGCCCGGCGTCCCGCAGCCGGCGCTGGCGGGGCACCAGCACCTCCACCCCGCGCACCGCGGGCAGCCGCGGCATCGACACGAAGCCGTACAGCGCCAGCGCCGCCGCGCCGGTGATCACCGCGCCCTCCCGGCCGCCCTCCGCCCGCCCGTTCTGCGCCGCGTACAGCAGGGCCGCCCACATCCGCTGCTCCGGGGTCGGCGCGCCGTCCTGCAGCAGGTAGACCCGGGGCAGCAGCCGCTGCCAGGGCCCGCCGCTGCGGCAGTGCTCGCTCACCTGACGGGCCGGCACGCCCCGGGCGCGGAGCTGACTGGCCGTCACCACGTTCTGCTGGAGCCGGGCGAGTTCTTCGAGGGAGGCGGGCTGCTGCGGAATCTGGTAGCTCATGGCCATCACACTCCCCCGCGGGACCGACAGTCGACGCGCGACCTGACGACCTGTTACCCAACCGTCGTCAAACCGGGACTGCTCCGCACTAAAGTCCCCATACCCTCACTCATTCGGCGTATCGGGTGTTCACTCCCTTGCCGTAATAGATCGGACTTGTTTTCTACTATCCGATTTTCATCGGATCGACACAGCATTGCGACCCTCCTGATGCCCGGCCGCTGAACTGCGCGATCACACCCGGAGTGACCGACCCCACACCCAGCGCGACCGTCGCTGGCGTCGGGGGGCACCGCGAATTGCCTACCATCGGGCTCATGTCCCGCGACGAGTCATCCACCCAGCGTGCTGCCAGACTGCGCCTCGGCCGCCTGCCCGGATACGTTCGCCAACCGGACCCCGCCCGACGCGGCGGGGAGGACGGACGTGCGTACAAGAAGGGCTGGGAAGTCCGTTTCACGGCGCGCAGCGAGGAAGAGATAACCGAGATCCGCGAACTGGTGGCCGCCGCCGGCTTCGCCCCCGCCCGCCCGTTCTTCAAGGGCCACCAGCTGATCCAGCCCGTCTACGGGATCGCCGCCGTGCAGGCCTACCTGGCCGCCCGCGAGGCCGTCGAGGAGACCGGCCGGGTGCGGGCCGCCGCGAACATCCCCGAGCAGGTCCGGCGCGAACCCGACAGCGTGGCGGCCGCGGCCCGCGCCGCCGAGGGCGCCGCCGCGCGGGCGGCCGCCGAGGCCGTGGCGCGGGCCGCCGCCGAGGCCGCCGCCCGGGTCGGGCGGCTCGCGGACCGCTGGCCCGCCGGCGGGCCCGAGGACCGCTGACGCCCCGCTCCCCCGCACCACCCCACTGACGGCTTTCCGGTGCCCGCCAGGAGGCCCAGGCGCCTCCCTGGCGGGCTTTCTGACGTTGCGTCAGATCACGGCGCCGGACGCCGCCGCGGGGCCCGCGTCCGGGCCGTCGGCGGGACTCGTGGGGCGCGTGGTGACAGCTGTGCGCGGTGCCCGTTCCGGGACGGGGGTGCCGCCGTGCGGGTGGTGGTGGCCGTGGGGCTCGTGGCCGTGCCGGTGCGGCAGGCCCGGTGTGTGATGGTGGTCATGCCCGTGGCCCGGCATTCGCCCGTGAAGGTGAGTCCCGTCGCCGAGTCCCCGTTCACCCGCAGGGCTCAGGGTGGCGCACCGACCGCCTTGCGGCCGCCGCCGACGCACCGCCTCCGACCAGGCGCGATGTGCCGGCGGCCCGGCCCGCCGGGCGCGGTTTGCTGACGTGGCGTCACACAACGCCCCGAATCGGGCCGCCCGCCGGGCATCTCAGCAGACTTGTCACCCACAGCACCCGCCCGAGGGCCTACAGTGAGCGCTGATGCTCCCCGTCCGGCCCCAGATCGAGAGGCAGCTGAGGTGACTGACCGTCATGTCCCGGCCGCAGGCTCGGCCTTCACCGATCTGTCCGCCGAACTCCCTTACGTGTCCGTCGAGTTCGCTGCCTTCTGCGAGCTGCACGAGCCCCGCTACCGGAGCTACGCCCGGGTCTGGTTCCAGGAGCCCGGCGCCGCCCACCGGGTGGTCCGGCTCGCCCTGCACGCGCTGGCGCGGGTCTGGCCGACCGTCCTGGAGAGCCCCAACCCGGCCGCCGCCGCCTGGCAGATCCTCCGCGACACCGTCACCGAGCAGCACGCGGCGGCCGGGGCCGACAGCCTGCACCCCGAGGTGGACGCCGAGGAGGACCTGGCGATCCTGCACTACGTGGTCGGCCTCGCCACCCCCGAGATCGCCGACGTGGTCGGCGGCGACACCGCCAACATCACCAGCCAGCTGCGGCAGACCCACCGGCGGCGCACCACCGACTGCTGAGCGCCCGACCGCCGGGCGTCCGACTGCCGAGCGTCCGGCCGCCCCGTCCGGGCCGGCGCGCGGTCGGCCCCGCACGCCCCCGGGTCGCGTCGGCCGCCCCTGGGGCGCCCCGGCCGCCCGGGCGGCCGGTCGCATCCGCAGCACCCTTGGCCCGGGCCGGTCGCCCGCGGTCCGGCCCGTGAGCGAGATCACCGCGGGACGGACTACCGACCCCGGCCGGGGCGGCGAAGGATGACGTCCAGTCGATCATCGAGGACGGAGATCCCGGATGCCGCTGGACCACGCCGTGGCCATGTTCCACCACCAGGCGGAGGCCTGCGCCGAACTCGGCTCGCCGCTGTCCGCCGCGCTGCTGCGCCGGGCCGTCGCGGACCTCGCCGACGGCGGGCCGTGCGCCGCGGCGATCGCCGGCCACGAGGACGCCCCCGGCCCGGACGCCGTCGCGCTGCGGCTGCTCGGCGCCGTCCACGCCCTGGTGCTGTCCGGCCGGGCCCCGGAGCTCGCCGCGCACTACCCCAGCGTCGGCGGGCGGTTCGACCCCGCCGACCCGGACGCGCCCTGGCCGGCCTTCCGGGACGCGGTGGCGGCCCACCTGCCGTTCGTCCGCGAGTGGCTGACCCGGCCGCCGCAGACCAACGAGGTCGGCCGGGCCAACCTGCTGCTCACCGGCCTCGCCTGGGCCCAGCGGCAGTTGGCCGCCCCCGGCGCGGAGTCCGCCGCGCTCCCCGTCCGGCTGTACGAACTCGGCTCCAGCGCCGGGCTCAACCTGCTCGCGGACCGGTTCCGCTGCACCTCCCCCGGCTTCTCGTACGGCCCGGCGGACTCCCCCGTGGTGCTCGCCGACGCCTGGCGGGACGGGCCGCCCGAGTGGCTGCCCGGGGCGCCCGCGCAGCGGGTGGTGGAGCGGCACGGCTGCGACCCCACCCCGATCGACCCGCGCTCCGCCCGGGGCGCGCTCGCGCTGCGCGCCTACGTGTGGGCCGACCAGCTCCCCCGGGTGGAGCGGCTGAACGGCGCGCTGGAGCTGGCCGCCGGCATCCCCGCCCCGGTCGAGGCGGTCGGCGCGGCCGAGTTCCTGCGCGGGGCCGCCACCGCCGACGGCACCCTCACCGTGGTCTGGCACTCGATCATGCGGCAGTACGTGCCCGCCGCCGAATGGCGGTCCGTGGAGAACGAGTTGGCGCGCCTGGCGGCCGCCTCCGGCCCGGCCGCGCCGTTCGTCCACCTGGCCCTGGAGCCGCGCCGGGTCGGCGCCGGGCACCGCTTCCTGCTCACCGCCCGGCTGGGCGCGGAGCCGGAGCGGGTGCTCGCCGAGGCCGCCCCGCACGGCCTGCCCGCCTGGCTCCCGGCCGACCTCTGACGTTCCGTCAGTTCTGCTGGTGCTGATGCCCCGTGGCGTCGAAGCGGTGGTGCACCGGGTCGTGCAGCAGGTACTGGGCGAAGGACTCCACGGTGAACCGGGCGCCGTCGCTGCGGGTGCCGGTGCGCCCCTGCTCGGCGGGCGTCACGCCCGCCAGGGAGTCCGCGAACCGCTCGGCCGCGGCGGCGAGTTCGACCGCCACCGCGGCCGGGTCCTGCTCGCCGTAGCGCTCCGCGACGGCGGTCTCGTCCTGGTCCCAGTTGGCGAACAGCGGGGCGTCCTCGGTCAGCATCAGCTTCAGCCGCACCTCGCCCAGCCGGAACACGTCCCGGACGTGGCAGGCGTACTCGAGGCCGGACCACACCTCCGGGGCCGGCCGCTCGGCCAGCGCCGCGCGGTCGCCCGCCAGCAGTTCCGTCCAGGCCGCCGCGTTGGCCCGGACCAGGCCCGGGACCTCGGCGAACGCGACGGCGGGCGTGTCCAGGCCGCACTCGGCGCAGGGACGTTCGAGGACCCAGGTCCAGTCCTTGGTGTCAGGAGTGATCATGGGTTCAGGATGGCCCGGGCCGCCGCCGCCCGGCCAGGGGCAGGACCGTCATCGGGCATCGAGATCCCGCCAGCCGGGCCCCGGCGGGTCCGGGCGGGGGCCCGCGCGGGCCGGGTCGTTCCTGGGCGTAGCATGCTCCGTACTCGCGGCCGGGCCGTCCCCAGGCGGACCGGGCGCCCGTAGACCCACGGGGGGATCATGACCATCCGCACTCCGGTGCGCGCCGCGCTGTGCCTGCTCGCGGCCGCCGCCGTCCTGGCCCCGGTGGCCGGTTGCGCCGGGAAGTCGAAGCCGTCCGGCGACGGTGCCGCCGCGGCGGCCGCGCCGACCTCCTCGTCCCTGCCGTCCGCCGACCCGAGCGGCAGCGCGACGCCCAGTGCGGCGCCCTCCGCGAGCGCCTCCCCGAGCGCCTCGGCGAGCGCGTCCGCGAAGCCCTCGCACAGCGCCACCCCGGCCCGGACCGCGACCCGCCCGCCGACGGCCGCCCCCGCCCCGGTCGCCAAGGCCGGCCCCGTCGCGCCCCCGCCGCCGGCCGTCCCGCCGCACACCCCGCCGCTGCAGAGCGGCTGCCAGCCGTCCTACACCGGCACCAACCTCCCGAAGGCCGACGTCTCCGCCGCGCTCACCGCCGCCGCCGGGACCACCCGCACCTTCACCCTCAGCTCCCCGTCCGGCGGCCGCACCAGCGACACCCTGCCACCGCTGCCGCTCGCCCTGGTCAAGGCCATCGCCTGGCAGGAGAGCGGCTGGCAGTCGGCCATCAAGGCCTGCGACGGCGGCATCGGCACCATGCAGATCATGCCGGGCACCGCCAGCACCATGAACAACAAGTACGGCACCACCTCGGACGTCAACACCCTCACCGGGAACGTCACGATCGGCACCCAGTACCTGGACTGGCTGGTCGCCTACTACGGCGACTCCTGCTTCGACGGCAAGTACGACCTCTCCCCCGACCCGGTCAGCGGCAAGACCCCGCTGCTCGACCTGGTCATCGCCGCGTACAACGCGGGCGCGGGCAACGTCCACTACAACGTCACCACCGACCCGGCGACCGGCGCCGCCGTCGGCGTCTCGGTCATCCCGAACCCGTCGTACGTCGCCAACGTCAAGGCCCTGATGGGCAAGGCGCCCTGGACGACCGCGAGTTGACCCCTCAGGGGCGCCCCGGCCCGTCCGGGGCGCCCAGCGCGGCGGCGATCCGGACGGCCAGCTCGTCCATCCGGTCCGCGGGCACGGCGTCCGCCGCCCCCGCCTTCAGCAGGCCGAACACCCGCGGACCGCGCAGCTCCACCGGCAGCCCGGCGTCCCGCGGCACCACGTGGAAGTGCACGTGCGCGAACCCCGCCGCCTCGCCGAACTGCGCGACGTACGCCTTCGCGCACCCCGTCACCGCCTCCAGCGCCCGCGCCAGCCGGACCTGCCAGACGCCCAGCGACGCCGCCTCGGCGTCCGTCAGCTCCGCCAGCGACTCCAGGTGCCGCCGGGGCAGCAGCACCAGCCACCCCGGCAGCGCGCAGTCCACCGCGTGCACGACGCGCCAGTGCGCGTCCGCCGCGATCCGCTCACGGGGCGGCAGCCCCGCGAACCCGGCCTCCCGCGCACACGCGTAGCACTCCTGACCCTCCGTCACACCACCGACCCTACGGGGCGGATCAGCCCGTGTGCCCCGCCGCGTTCACCTTGCACACCACCGACGTCGGCACCAGCCCCGGCAGCAGCGCCCCCAACACCTTCGAGCACGCGGCCGCCTGCTCCGCGTTCGTCACCCCCTCCGCCGAGGCCGCCCCCGCCGACCCCCCGACCGCCGCCACCACGACGACCAACCCCAGCACCGCACGCTTCCACCGCACCACGAGAACCGCCCTCCGCACACATTCGACGACGACCGACTCCGCCATCTCCTACCCCACCCACCCCACCCCCCACCAGCACCTACCCCCGTCCGTGGGCGTGTCCCACCCCTCCCGGCACGCGAACGGCCCCCCACGGGCACTCCACCCGTGAGGGGCCGTCAGCCACCTGCCTAATTAGCGCTGATACGGGTTCCCCCCGGCCGGCGGCTGCTGCGGCGGGTACTGCTGCTGCGGGTAGCCCACGGGCGGCTGCTGCTGGCCGTACCCGGGCGGGGGCTGCTGACCGTACCCCGGCCCGCCCGGAGCCCCGGGGCCGCCGGATCCACCGGGCCCGCCGCCGTTGCCGCCCTTCTTCGAGCGGCGCGCCAGCACGACGATCAGCACGATGACGAGCACACCGAGGACGCCTCCGCCGACCGCCATCAGCATGCCGCTGCTGCTCCCGGAGTCACTGCTCGCCTGCGGCGAGTCGGCCCCACCGGCAGCCGGCGTCTTCGCCGGATCGGCGGCCCCGCCGGTCGGCGCCTTGCCCGGTTCCGGCCGGTTGAGCAGCGGGTTCTCCTTCGGCCCGTTGTCCACCGCCGGGTTGGCCGCCAGCGAACCGGCCGGGGAGACGATGCCGTAGCCATACTTGTCGTTCGGGAACGGGCCCTTGCCGTCCGGCTGGACCGCGCTCTTGGTCATCCGGTTGATGACCTGACCGGCCGACAGGTTCGGGTACTTCGAGCGGACGAGGGCGGCGATGCCAGAGACGAACGCGGCGGAATCCGAGGTGCCGTTTCCGGTGCCGTACCTGTTGTTCAGGTCCGCGTTGTGGATGTTCTCGGCGGGCGCCGCCAGGGTGACCACCGGCCCGACGGTCGACTTCGGCCACATGTCACCGGACTCGGTGATGCCCGACACCACAACCACTCCGGGGAAGTTCGCCGGGTATCCCGTAGGGAAGTTAGCACTGTTACCACTGCCGGCGACGAGTACTACGTCCTTCTGGATCGCATACTCGATGCTTTCCCGATATCCCGGGTCCAAGGAACTTCCGCCGTCAAAGGACATGTTGATCACCTTGGCGCCGTGATCGACCGCAAAGCGGATGGCCTTGCCGACTGCCATGTCGTTGCCTGCCACGACCTCGCCTTCGCCCCCGAGGTCGATCCTCACCGGAAGAATCTTGGCCTTGGGTGCCAGTCCCATCACACCGGCGTTGCTGCCGTGACCATGGGCAGCGATATCGCTCGCCATGGCCGTCCCGTGCCCCTTGCTGTCCACTCGCCCGTCCGTACCGGCGTTGGTGAGGTCGAGGCCGGGAAGGACCTGGCCCACCAGGTCGGGGTGGTTGGCATCGACTCCGGTGTCAATGACGGCGACGATCACGCCTTCGCCCTGGCTGGTCGGCCAAACCCGCTCGGCCATGCCGTAGTTCTTCAGCACCCACTGCGCCTCACGGTCGCTGTCCGCGGCGGCGGGCCCGGCACTGAGGCCCCACAGCAGAGCCCCCGCAGCGAGCGCGGCCAGACCGCGCACGGATCGGCTGGTCGTCAAGCCTCGTCACCCCACTCGTTGAAGCGGCCGTCCCGCAGACCATCGGATCTGCGGAACGGCCGGTCTTGTTCGACTGTTCTACTGGCCGAACGTCATTCCACCACGTTCGGGTTGACGTGGTTCCCGGACGCCCAGGTTTCCTCGTCCTCGACGAGGTAGTCGGGGCGGTCCTTGCCCTGCTTCTTGTTCTTCTTGCCCGCCTGGCCGTGGCCGCCCATGCCGCCACCCTGCGCGCCGCCCGCCTGGCCGGAACCGCCGGCCTGGCCTGCGCCCGCCGCCTGGCCGGCGCGACTGCGGCCGATGCCGGACCCGCCCTCGCTGAACGCCCGCCCGCCACCGGCGGACTGGGTGGACTCGCCGATCACGCCACCGGTCTTCCCGGTCAGGCCGCGGCCGGCACGTCCACCGGCACCGCCCGCACCACCGGTGGCACCGGCACCACCCGCGCCACCGGCACCCGAGCCACGGCCCAGGCCATCGTTCGCGCCGCCCATGCCGCCGGAGCCGAACGTCCCGGCCTTCGACACGCTGTTGCCGCTGAAGCCCGCACGGCTGCCACCGATCCCGGTGCCACCGGCCATGCCCGTCCCGCCGTGGCCGATCGAACCGGCACCGACACCACCGACCGTGCCGAGCCCGCCGGTCCCGGTCGGACCGTGCACCCCGCCGGCTCCGCCGGTGCCGCCGATCGTCCCGCCGCCACCGCGCACCAGGGTGCCGCCCTGGACGCCGTCGATGCCGGTACCCGGACTCTTGGGCTGTGGAAGCGCGTTGGCCGTCCCACCGGAGATACCGGCGTCGGTCGGCCGGATCACGGCCTGCTGGGGCTTCGGCGCCTTCGGCGTCGAACTGCTCACCGAACGCTGCCTAGGGGTCACCGTTCCGGCCGTCCCCACAGCGACGCTGCCCTGCACCAGCCCGGAGCCGATACCGGCGATCAGGGCCCCCAACGCAGCCGTGCCGCCGTTGTCAGGCGGAGTCAACTGCCTCGTATCTTCGATACGGCCGAGCGGCGGCTTCAAGTACTGGGTGGTGACTCGATAAGTGGCTGCCAGCGTCTGCATCACGGCGACCGCTTCCTTCTTGCGGGTGTCCGTGATGGATGTCCGGGTGTCCTCGTTGCTGATGCCGACGGACTCCTGGGCAAAGTCTCCGACCGTATCACCCGCCTTGTCCCAGAAGCCGGGCTCTTCCGGCATGTCCCGCTTGGCCTTGTCGATGGCCTCGGACATCATCTGCAACGCGCCGGCGGCGTCGTTCGAGTAGGCGGCGAGGTTGTTGACGCTGTTCGCGAGTTGGGTCATGTGCGAGTAGAACGCGTCACTGGTACTGCCCTGCCACGCGTCCGACGTGTCGGCGGCCGCCGTGTTGAGTGCGGTCCGGATCTGCTTCAACGTCTCGGTGGCCCGGCGCCAGGGGTCTGCAGCAGCCATCACCGCGCCCGAGTCCAAAGACTCGACCATGGACCGCATGTCCCCGTGGCTGTACTTGCCGAAATCGGTGTACTGGCTCACGACTGCCTCCCACAGCGAACAACCCGTCGACCGTTGTCCGGCCGTTCAGTCCCGTTACCCGTCACCATTGCGGCCTCGTCGCGTCCGTCACCTTGGTCGGAGTTGCGGCAGGAGTACGCCCGGAAGCCACGTCTGCCCGATCGAGGGAGGCCTGGTCCCAGGTCGCGGACCAACCGTCACTCGCCAGGGTCATGTGCTGCCGGGTGGCCTTCTCCTGCTCCTCGTAATTCGTCGCAGTGTGTTCCGCGTTCTGCTGCGCGTAGTCGATGGCCGTCTGGATCTGATCCATGACCTTGGCCAGTCCAACGCGCATCTCGCTGTACTTGGCGTGCAGTTCCTGCGCCTCGGGAAATGTCCCGAAGGCGTTGCCTCCGAGCCCGGTCGAGCCGTAGACCTTCTGGCTGCCCGCGCCCTCCTCGAACTCCTTGAGCAGGTTGCGCACCTGCGCCGCGAACGCGCGCAGGCTGTCGACCTCTACCTGGTAGCCCTTGCCACTCGTGCTCATGTTTTCGTACCTCCCCCGTACCTGCTTGCCCGCTCGACCGCCCGCTCGACCGCCTGGGGCCCGTTGGAAAGTTGGCTCCAACCCATATGTCTAACACATGGGACGGGCTGTCAGAACGGGCCCCGGGGGTCGGGGTGGGGTCAGGTGGCGGCCAGGGCCTGGCGGCAGAGGGTGTCGGCGCGGCGGGTGGTTTCGGGGAGGCGGTAGGAGGGGGTGAGGGCGAGGGTGACGGCGGTGGCTTCGGGGAGGCCGATGCGGTGGCCGGTGGAGAGGTAGACGGGTTTGACGCCCTGGCGGGTGCGGAGGGCGCGGCCGACGGTTTCGGGGCCGTCGAGGAGGGGGGTCCAGTCGCCGCGGTGGTCGCCGGGGGGCTCGTGGGTGAAGGTGAAGGGGTTCTTGGCGATGCCGAGGGTGGGAAGGCCGGTGTGGACGCCGAGGTGGCTGGCGAGGCCGAAGCGGCGGGGGTGGGCGAGGCCGTAGCCGTCGCAGACGACGAGGTCGGGGGTGCGGGTGAGGCGGGAGAGGGCGTCGAGGACGGCGGGGAGTTCGCGGAAGGCGAGGAGGCCGGGGAGGTAGGGGAAGGCGACCCGGCCGACGGCGGTGGCCTGTTCGACGACGTCGAGGGTGGTGTAGTCGAGGAGGACGGCCGCGGCGGCGACGACGTCGCGTTCGTCGTCGTAGGCGACGTCCACGCCGGCGATCAACGTGCCGGGGCGGCGCGGGGGTTCGGGGCCTTCGGGGACGACCAGCGGGCGCAGGCGCTCCTGTTCGGCGCGGGCGGCCTCGGCGGTGGCGGGCCAGTCGGCGGGGACGGTCACGGCGGCTCCCGGCGGGATCGGGGACGGGCGGGGACGGCGGGGGCGGTCGGCCGGTGCTGTCCGTCCGCACGCTATCGGTCGTGCGGGGGGCGGGGGGCGCGATCCCGCACTGCCGCCGTGTGAGCCCGTGCGCCCCCTGTGCCCCGGAGTAGATCAACTCCCCTGGGTTAGGCTGTACTTACCGGACTCGGGCCGTTGCGGGGGGCGACCGCCGTGACCGGTGCACCGCGCCCGTCCGTACGACCGCCAGCCCGCCCGCGCGAAGGGTCGACCGCCATGCCGCGCCTTGCCGCCGTGTCCAGTGCCGCCGCCTCCCGGGTCGCCGCGTCCCGTTCCGCCTGGTCGTCCGGGAGCCGGCCCGGTGCCGGGCAGTTGGCTGCCGGTGCGCTGATCGCGGCGGTCGCCGCGGTGGCGCTGCTGGCGGTGTCGGGGGAGACGGGGGTGTGGCGGATCGCGGTGCTGGTGGTGTTCGCCGTCGCGCTCGGGACGCTCTCCACCGTGCTGCTGGCCTCCGTCGCGGCCCACCGCCGCCCCGCGCCCGCACCGCACGCCTTCGACCAGCACCGGGCCCCGGCCGCGGCCGCGGGCCCGGCGGCGGAGCCCGCCCGCCGGCCCGAGTACGCGCAGCAGTCCCGGTAACGCCCCGGGGGGGCGACGGACCGACTCCCGGGCCCGCGGCAGGTCGACCGCTGCCGCGGGCCCGGGGCCCAAGCGGGCCGTCCGGGCGAGCGGGCGAGCGGGCGAGCAGGTGGGGCGGCGTCAGGCGGTGGAGACCACCACGGTCTTGGCCCCCTTGTCGTGGATGCACTGGCGGTAGGGCTTGTCGAAGACGCCGAACAGGCCGTCGACGGGCCACCAGAGGCCGCCGCAGCAGACCAGGGCGGGGGCGACGAAGACCGCGGCGCGGGTCCAGGCGGCGCTCGGGGTGGGAGCGGAGCCGTCGGCGAGCATCGCGACCCGGATCTTCATCAGCTTCTTGCCGAGGGTCTGGCCGTCGCGGCTGAGCATCAGGCCCTCGTAGACCAGGTAGAGCGCATAGCCGAGCCAGGCCGAACCGACCCAGCCGTCCTGCTTGTCGAAGTTCGCGAACGGGAGCAGCACCACGACGGCGATCGCCTGCACCATGATCCAGTCGACCAGTCGGGCGACGATCCGGGCGCCCCAGCCGCCGAGCGGGGGCATCCCGGGGACCGGCCCCGGTCCGTGCGTGCCGTACGGCGATCCGTAGGACGGCCCGTACGGTCCGCCGGGGTCGCCGGGCGGCGGCGGGGCGCCGTAGGGCGAGTCCGGTCCGGGCGGAGCACCGTACTGGCCTCCGTAGCCGGGCGGGGCGTCGTACGGGCTGCCCGACGACGGGGGCTGCTTGTCGAAGGACGGCTTGTCGCCCTCCCCCGGCTCGTTACCAGAGGGGTCGTAGCTGCTCATAGAGCGAGTAGAACATCACAAATAACACGGTGTGCGGATATAAAGCCGTTTCTGTCCGTTTTACGGATTTTCGGGTGAACGCGGGGAGCTGACGGCCCCTCAGCCCCGGTCCGCCCTGACCACCCTGGTCCGGGCCAGCCGGTCGTGCCAGCCGCGCCGCGCGGGGCGGTCCAGCAACGCTGCGAGCGGGCCCAGCAGCAGCAGGGTGCCCAGCCCGCGCAGCGGCCAGCGCAGCAGCGAGCGGCCGAACCCGGGCGGACGGCTGCCGCCCGCCGCGACCACCCGGACCCGGGCCAGCCGCTTGCCGAAGGTCTGGCCGGTCCGGGCGATCGGCAGCACCTGGTACAGCAGCCCGAACACCAGCAGCACGCCCAGCAGGATGCCGATCCGGCCCAGCACCGCCCCGTCCAGCAGCCAGACCTGGTGCTGACGGCCCGTCACCCGGGCGGCCAGCGCGGCCCGGTCGATCTTCTCCTGGACGTGCTCCGCCGCCGCCCCCGCCAGCGGCACCGCGACGGCCGCGCCGACCACCGCCGTCACGGCACCGTCCACCAGCCACGCCAGCGCCCGGGCGCCGACGCCCGCAGGCCGCGGCGCGGGGACGGGCATCCGCCGGGTCCGCGCCCCCGGACCGGTGGCGGCGGCCGGGCCGGACGCGGGGCGCGCCGCCGTCGCGGGGCGGGCCGGGCGCTGCTCCCCCGGCCCGCTCCGCGACGGCCGCACCCCGGGCTCCGCGGCCGCGGCCGCTGCCGCTGCCGCCGGGCGGGGCGTCCGCGCCGGCTCGGGCCCGGACCGGTCGCCCTCGACGGCGGGCTCCCCCTCGCCGGCCGGCGCGGGCACCGGCCCGGCCTCCGACTCGATGCCCCAGGAGACCCAGCGCGGCGCGCCGCCGGTCTCCAGCAGGCCGCGCTGCTCCCGCGGGTCCGCCCGCCAGCCGGTGCCGGGCCCGGGCGCCTCGGGGTCGGGGTGTTCCGCCGCGCCGCCGACCGGCTCGTGCAGCGCGGCGGGCCCGGCGGCCAGCCCGACCGACCCGTCACCGCCGTCCGCCGCACCGGTTGCTCCGATCGGCCCGTGCCAGGGCGTCCCGCCGAGCGGCTGGGCCGCCCGCGGCACGGCCGGTGCGGGCTGCGCGGGGGGCTCCGCCGCAGGCGCGGGCACGGCCGGGCCGGGGAGTTCCAGCGGGCGGACCGCCGCGTCCACCTCGCGGACCGGCCCGGGGGCGGGCCGACCGCCGCGCGGGGCGGCGGGCGCGCCGAGGTTCAGCGCGGCGGCGGTGGCCCAGGACTCGACCGCGACCGGCTTGAGCCCGTTCCCGGCGACCGCCCAGGGGGCCGGTTCCACCGGGTGCAGCGGCGCGACCCCGCCGCGCGGCCGGACCTCCAGCTCGCCGGACTGCCCGCCGTCGGCCGGCGCCGACCGGACGGCCTGCGCCGGGAGCGCCGCCTGCACCGCCCGGTCCGACGCGCCCGGCGGGGGCTGCGCGGCCGACGGAGCCTGCGGGGCCTGCTGGGCCGGGAGGGCGACCTGCTCGTCGGGGTGCGCGGGCATGGTGAACACGGCCTGCGCGCCGGTCTCGTCGAGGTAGACCAGGCCGGTGTCGCTCGGGGAGGGGGCGGGCGCGGCGGGGAACAGGCCGGGCGGGACGTTCCAGGGCGGCGGGCTGAGGTAGCGGGCGACGAAGCGCGGGGGTTCGAGGTGCTCGCCCGGCCCGGGGGCGGAGCGGCTGGTGCCGGGGACCCAGGCGTGGCCGGCCCAGTAGCGGACGAAACCGGGCACCGAGGGGTCGGGGTAGTAGCCGGGTGCTCCGGCGTCCCCGGCCGCGGTCGCGCCGAGCATCGGGCCTGCGGTGGAGGGCCGGTCCGTCATTGCGTCTTCCTTCGTACCGGCACCGCGGCGGGCGGCTGTCCGGACGTGCGTGGGTGCGGACGTGTGGGAGGGCCGCGGGCGGAGAGTCGCCGGGCAGTCACAAAGGGTAGTACCTCGGCCGCCTTCCTCCCCCGGGTTCACCGGAACTCGTGAAACGAGCGGAGTCCCGTGGTACGGCAGGGGCGGCAGGCACCTCCCGCGCCGACCACCGACGGCCGGGCCGCCGACCGCCGGGCCGCCGCGCGGTGCTCCGCTGCGCTCCTCTGCGGAACAACCGGGCCGGGGCGGAAAAGGTTCTGCGAAAAACTTTTCCGCGAACCCGTGTAAGAGTGCGCGGCGCGCCTCCTCTCTCCGGGTGTGGGGCCGATGCGCGGCCCCGCGAGGCGGAGAGGGTGAGTGCGATGGCGGGTCAGTCGACCGGAGTGGTGGAGCAGGAGCTGGAGCTGAACCTGGTGCTGTCGCCGGAGCGCAGCGTCCCGGTGGCGGCGCGGCTGTCGTACGGCAGCCACGACCCGTTCGCGGTGTACGTGACCTTCCACCTGGACAGTGGAACGCCGGTGACCTGGGTGTTCGCCCGGGAGCTGCTGGTGGAGGGGACGTTCCGGCCGTGCGGCCAGGGCGACGTGCGGATCTGGCCGACCCGTTCGGGGCGGCGCAGCGTGCTGTGCATGGCGCTCAGCTCACCGGCGGGCGACGCGCTGCTGGAGGCGCCGCTGCCGACGGTCGCGGCCTGGCTGGAGCGGGCGCACCGGCTGGTGCCGCCGGGCGCGGAGCTGGAGGCGATGGACCTGGACGGTTCGCTCGCCGAGCTGCTCGCGTGAGCGCCCCCGCAGGGCGGGGGCACGGGCGGGTGCGGGGCGCGGGCGCGCGGCTGTCGGCGGCGCCGACCAGGCCGCCGGGGCGTCCCCCGGAGCGCCCGCCGTCGGGGCGTCCGGGCCGGCCGGAGAGCGCCGCGGCAGTCGCGGCAGTGGCAGTGACAGTGCGTACGGCGGCGGGCGCGGCGGCGCGCCCGGGTGGTCAGCGGGCCGCGGGGGCCTTCTGGACACCGTCGGCCGTGCCGTCCGCGGCGGTCCGGGGCGCGGGGACGCGGACCAGCGGGGCGCCGGCGGCGAGGCGGCGGGAGCGGACCCGGAGCGCGGCGACGGCGAGGAAGCACAGGCCCGTCAACGGGTAGATCCCGGCCGGGAACTGGTGCAGGAGGGGCAGGTGGAGGTCGAGGTCGCCCTTGTGCGGCACGGCCCACATCGAGAAGGACAGGAAGCCGACCAGGGTCAGGGCGAGGACGGCCCGCCAGCGCAGGTGCCGGACGGCGGCGGGGCGGGAGCGCTCGTGCGCGGCCTCGGCGGCGAGCAGCACGAGGACGGGGACGCACCAGACCCAGTGGTGGGTCCAGCTGATCGGGGAGATCAGCACGGCGGTGACCAGGGCGGCGCAGACGCTCCAGGCGTCGGCGCGCGGGGACCAGCGGGCGCTGCGGTGCGCCCAGACGGCGACGGAGAGTCCGGCGACGGCGGTCAGCAGGCCGAGCGCGGTGGCGGGCAGGCCGGGGGTCTCGGTGTGCATCAGCCGGGCGATCAGTCCGCGCAGGGACTGGTTGTCGACGATGACGGTGCTGCCGACCCGGGTGGAGTCGAACATGTACGTGGTCCAGAACCCGCGGGTGGCGTCGGGGAGGACCAGCGCGCCGATCAGGAAGGTGCCGAGGAAGGTGGCGCCGGCCACCATGGCGGCCCTGATCCGGCCGGTGAGCAGCAGGTAGACGGCGAACAGGCCGGGGGTGAGCTTGATGCCGGCGGCGAGGCCGATCGCGAGGCCCTTGCTGCGGGCGGAGTCGGGGCGGGTGAGGTCCCAGAGGATCAGGCAGGCCAGCGCGAGGTTGATCTGGCCGTAGCGCAGCGTGGTGAAGACGGGTTCGAGCCAGACGCCGAGGCCGGTGATCAGCAGGACGCCGATCGGGCGCAGGTCGCGGCGGGGCCACCCGACCAGCTTGAAGGACAGGTGGGCGAGGGTGGCCAGCAGCGCCAGGTTGGCGAGGGTGACGGCGACCCGCAGGAACGGCACGCCGAACCAGGTGGTCGGCACGAACAGCATCGCGGCGAACGGCGGGTAGGTGGCGGGCAGGTTCCACTGGGTGACCCGGATCGCGTACAGGTCGTTGCCGCTGGCGACGGCCTGGCCCTCGGCCCGGTAGACGATCATGTCGACCATCGAGGTGTGGACGTAGTGCCGGACGACCGCGTAGACGAGCAGCGACAGCAGGGCGAGCCCGCCGGCCAGCAGCAGCGGCCGCCGGGGGGCGGCGCGCAGCGCGTCGGTGATCGCGGCGGCCTGCCGGGCGGGTGCGGTGAGGGCGCGGCGCCAGCCGGGGACGGGCGGGTGACCGGTGCCGTCCGGGGGTGTGGCGCGTTCCGCTTGCACCGTGCTCACTGTCTTGCTCCGTCCGCCGTCGACCTGCGCTGGGCCAGCAGTCGACACTACCCGAACGGCCGGATCGCGCCACCGGTCGCGCCCTCCCCGGGCTCTCCCTCCCGGGGGTCGCGGGCCGGGGTTCCGGGCTCCGCGCGCCGGTCGGTGTCCGGCGCGGTGGTCCGTCCGGTGGGGACGGATCGCCCTGAGGAAGCGTTGGGCTTCGCTTAGGGCGGGTTTAAGGGGCCCGAAGGGGCCCGGGAGGGCCGGGCGGCACCGAGCTGTCGCCCCCGCGGTAACAGCTCCTGTGTCGGCGTCGGCCGCCGGTCGTCAGTCCTTGCGGATCAGTCGGCCGGTCCGGCGGCGTTGCTGCCGGGGCAGTTCGACCTCGGTGCGGGTGTTGAGCCGCAGCGTGATCTCGGCGCCGCCGAGGGCGGCGGAGCGGCCGAGGGCGAGGTCGCCGCCGGTGCCCTCGGCGAGTTTGCGGGCGATGTCCAGGCCGAGGCCGGTGGAGCCCTCGCCGCCGTGCCCGGCGCCGCGGCGGATGGCGGTGGCCGGGTCGGTGAAGCCGGGTCCGCCGTCGCCGACCCGGACGGTCACCGCGTCCTCGCCGGCGGCCAGGTCGACGGCGAAGGGGGTGCCGACGGCGGTGTGCCGGAAGACGTTGCCGAGCAGCGCGTCGACGGCGGCGGCCAGGTCGCCGCGCTGCACCGGCACCGGCGCGGGCTCCCGGTCGCCGGAGAGCTGCCAGGGGCGGCCCTCGTCCTCGGCGAGCGCGGACCAGAAGGCGACCCGGTCCCGGACCACCTCGACGGCGTCGCAGCCGAGCACGGTCGGCGGGGCGTCCACCGGGTCGCGGCGGGCGGTGCGGATGATCTGGTCGACCTCGCGTTCGAGCTGGGCGACGGCGTGCCGGGTGGCGTCGGCGGCGTCGCCCTGGCCGAGGGCGGCGGCGTTCAGCCGGAGCACGGTGAGCGGGGTGCGCAGCCGGTGCGACAGGTCGGCGGCGAGTTCCCGTTCGGCGGCGAGCAGGTGGACGACGCGGTCGGCCATGGCGTTGAACGCGTAGGCGGCCTCCCGGAGTTCTTCGGGCGCGCCGGCGGCCTCGCGGCCCTCGACCGGGACCCGGACGGTGAGGTTGCCGGAGCCGAGCGAGCGGGCGGCGGTGGCGAGCCGGCGGGCGGAGCGGATGATCCGGTTGCCCATCCGGTCGGCGACCGCGACCGAGACCGCGACCAGGCCGAGCGCGACGCCGGAGAGCACCAGCCAGGCGGTGCCGACGCCGCGCGAGAGGTCGGCGTCGGGCACGTAGACCTCGACGACGGCGATGCCGCCCCGGTCGACGGCGACCGGCTGGAGCAGGGCGTAGCCGCCGGGCGCCTTGACGGTGCCGGCCCGGTTCCGGTCGGCGGCGGTGTCGAGCTGGTCGGGGTCGACCCGGGCGCTCCCGACCACTTCGCCGTCGGGCAGGTGGACGGCGAGCCGGCCCTTGGCACCGGCCTCGGTGGAGGCGGCGGCGCGGTCGATGGCGTCCCGGTCGGTGGTGATGGCGAGGGCCGGGCCGAGGGCGGCGGCCTGCCGTTCGGAGGCGGTGAACGCCCGGTCCCGGGCGGTCTGCTGGACGACCAGGCCGAGCGGGATGAGGAAGGCCAGCGCGACCATGACGGTGCCGGCGATGGCGGCCTTGACCATCGCCCAGCGCAGCGAGCGGAGGATGCGTTTCACGGGTTCCTCCCGCCGGGTCCGGCGGGCGCCTCCAGGCGGACGCCGACGCCGCGCACGGTGTGCAGGTAGCGCGGGCTGGAGGCGGTCTCGCCGAGTTTGCGGCGCAGCCAGGACAGGTGGACGTCGATGGTCTGGTCTCCTCCGTAGGTCTGCCGCCACACCTCGGCGAGGATCTCCTTGCGCGGGACGACCACTCCGGGCCGGGCGGCGAGGAAGGCCAGCAGGTCGAACTCGCGGCGGGTGAGGTCGAGGCGCTGCCCGTCGAGCAGGGCCTCGCGGCGCTGCGGGTCGATGGCGAGGCCGCCGACCCGCAGGATCTGGGGGGCCGTCAGGGCGCCGCCGCCGAGCCGGCGCAGGACGGCGGCCATCCGGGCCGTCAGGTGTTCGCCGGAGAAAGGTTTCACCAGGTAGTCGTCCGCCCCGTCGTTCAGCAGTCGGACGATCTCCGCCTCGTCGTCCCGCGCGGTGGAGATGATGACGGGGACGTTGGTCAGCCCGCGGATCATCTTGAGCGCCTCGCTGCCGTCCAGATCGGGCAGGCCCAGATCGAGGATCACCAGGTCGCAGCCGACCTGGGCGACTTCGCGGAGCGCCTCCAGGGCGGTGCCCACGGAGCGCACGGCGTGGCCGGTGTCGGCGAGATGGCGGATCAGGGCGGAACGCACAAAGGGGTCGTCCTCGACCACGAGCACTGTTGCCATGGGGCTGCACGGTACGGCATCGGGGCGAAATGGTCTGTACCTCGGGGGGTTCGGGGCGGCCCCCGGTGGGCAGTGGGAGAGGGGTTCGCGGACGCCCGGTTCAGATTCCCACAAGGTTTCCGAGGATTGACCGGGCCACTGACCTGCCCGTGACCTTCGTACGGCAGGATGGCCGCGATGCGGAGCGGACTGGTTCAACTGGGCGCCTGGACGGCGGCCACCGGAGCGGCGGTGGCGTTGTCCTGGCTGGGCGTGCACGCGGTGCTCGCCGCGACGGTGTTCGAACAGCCGACGGTGGCGGCCCTGCCCTCGGTCCCCTCCTCCCGGACGGCGCCGCCGACCGCGCCGCCGACCGGCGGGGCACCGGCGTCGACCACCGCGGTGGCGCCGGCCCCGAGCCCGGACCCGACGCCGGGGGCGGGCACGCCGAGCCGGTCGGGGCCGTCCACCACCGCCGCCGCGAAGAAGCCGTCGCCGCCGGTCGGCACGGTGCAGAGCTACCTGCTGCCGGGCGGCCGGGTGGCGCTGAACCTGCTGCCGACCGAGGCCCGGCTGGTCTCGGCGACGCCCGAGGTCGGCTGGACGGTGCAGACCTGGCAGGAGGACCAGTGGATGCGGGTGGTCTTCTCCAAGGACGGCCGGGCCTCGCAGGTGTGGGTGACCTGGAACACCGGCCGGCCGGTGGTGCAGACCGATCCGGGCTGACGGGCGGGGCGCGGCGGCCGCACAATGACGGTCGGACGACCGACGTGCCCGCACCACCCCTGGAGCCGCCCCGTGCCCCCGCAGCACGACCCCATCGACGCACTGGACGGAAGGCTGATCCGGCTGCTCGCCGAGGAGCCGCGGATCGGCGTGCTGGAGTGCTCGCGCCGGCTGCAGGTGGCCCGCGGCACGGTGCAGGCCCGGCTGGACCGGCTGCAGGCGCGCGGGGTGATCGGCGGTTTCGGCCCGCAGGTCGACCCGGCGGCGCTGGGGTACCCGGTGACGGCGTTCGCCACCCTGGAGATCTCCCAGGGGCAGGGCGCCGACGTCCGGGCGCACCTGGCGGCGGTGCCGGAGGTGCTGGAGCTGCACACCATCACGGGGCACGGCGACATGCTGGTCCGGATCGTGGCCCGGTCGAACGCGGACCTGCAGCGGGTGATCGACCGGGTGGTGGGCTTCGACGGAATCGTCCGGGCGTCGACCGCGATCGCGTTGGAGAACCCGGTGCCGTACCGGGTGCTGCCGCTGGTCGAGCAGGCGGCCGGGGGCTGAACCACCGCCCCGGCGGCCCTCGGTGACGTGCCGTCAGCAGTGCGGGACGGCGCCGCCGGAGTTCAGCGCCTGGAGCGCGGCGATCGAGTCGGAGAGGGTGTCGACCGGGACCAGCCGCAGGCCCGCGGGGGTGTTGACCTTGCCCTGGGTGCACTCGCTGCGCGGCAGCAGGAACACCGTGGCGCCGTCCGCGGCGGCGGCCTGGGTCTTCAGCGGAACGCCGCCGACCTCGCCGATCCGCCCGTCGGCGTCGACCGTGCCGGTCCCGGCGACGGTCTTCCCGCCGGTGAGTTCGCCGCCGCGGCCGTCGCCGGCCAGCTTGTCGACGATGCCGAGCGCCAGCATCTGGCCGCCGCTGGGGCCGCCGATGTCCCCGAGGTCGATGGTGACCTTCACCTGGTCCGGCGAGAGGTGCAGGTAGCCGAGGGCGGCCAGGGTGGCGCTGTCCTGGGACTGCGTCATCTGCTGCTGGGTCACCTGGTTGGCCTGCTCGGGGTCGGACTGCGGGTAGACCTCGTCGGTGGGGACCACGGCCTGCTTGCGGTCGACCCAGGCGTCGAGCGCGTCCCAGAGGCTGTTGCGCTGCTCGGGCGGGGTGGCGTTGATCGTGACCAGCCGCAGCTGTCCGGAGGTGGCGCGCTGCTGGGCGCCGGTGATGGTGATCACCTGGCGGCCCCGGTAGGAGCCGAGCACGTCGGCGGTGTCGCCGGGGGTCTCCACGGTGAACGGCAGCGGCACGAACGCGGCCACCGCGAACAGCGCGACCAGCGGCAGCGCGCACAGGCCGAGGGCGCGGGCGCGCGTCGAGGTCAGGACCGAGGACGGGGTCTGGGAAGCCACACCCCGCATCCAAACACACCGCGGGGCCGGGCAGGGACGGCCGCGCGGATCACGGCCGTCCGGCTGCGGGGCGGGGGCTCAGCGCAGCGCGTCGGCGACCTCGGTGGCGGCCTCCACCACGCGCGGGCCGACCCGTTCGGGCACCAGGCCGTTGAGCATCACCACGCCGACGCTGCCCTCGATGCCGCTCAGGCCGATCAGCGCGGCGGCGGCGCCGCTGGCGCCGGACTGCTCCTCCGCGCGGGTGATCACGAAGCCCTGCTCGGGGCGGCGCTGGCCGGGGAAGCTGCGGGCCTCCAGGATGGCCCGGCCGGCCGCGCTCTCGGTGAGCGGGTGGCGCAGGCCGGTGCGGTAGGCGACGTGGAAGTCCGTCCAGGTCGGTTCGACCACGGCGACGGCCAGCGCCTCGTTGCCGTCGACCAGGGTGAGGTGGGCGGTGGCGCCGAGGTCCTCGGCGAGCGAGCGGAGCGCGGGCAGCGCGGCCTCGCGCAGCAGCGGGTGGACCCGGTGGGCCAGCCGCAGCACGCCGAGGCCGACCCGGGCGCGGCCGCCGATGTCGCGGCGGACCAGGCCGTGCTGTTCCAGGGTGGCCAGCAGGCGGTAGACCACGGTGCGGTTGACGGCCAGCCGGGCGGCCAGCTCGGTCACCGTCAAACCGCGCTCGGAGTCGGCCAGGAGTTTCAGTACCCGGACACCTCTGTCCAGGGTCTGGGATGTCTCAGCAGTCACGGGCGCCAGGTCCTTTCCGCGGCGAGTCCGACCCTACGGCAGAACTACCGTGGGTCGCACCGGAATTGATCGCGCACGGGAAGGGGTGTCCGGCGCGGGAGTCCGGCCTCGACGACGTCGGCTCGGCGCAGGCTCCGCGGCACTCGTCCGGGCCGAGGGGTGGGGCCCGGTGAGTGTGGGGAGACGCTAATGAACCAGGGGCGCGCTGCGGAAGTGTTTGTCCAAAATTCGGTCAGCATCGATGGAAAGTCGTGACTAAAAAACGGATAAGCCGCCCATAATCCGCTCCCGCACCGCGCTGGTGTTCGATATTTGACCGGTACCCGGACAGCCCGGGTCGGCGGGGCGCGCGCTCAGAGCAGGTTGCGGCCGATCATCCAGAGCACGGCACCGACGAGCACCAGCCGCGCGGCGCGCGGCTCCAGTCGCAGCCGCCAGTGCCGCCCGGCCAGGCCGTGCCGGAGCCGGACGGCGAACCAGAGGGCGACGAACGGGAGGGCCAGCAGCAGGGCGGCGTTGTCGTGCCAGGCCGCGGCCAGGTCGCCGTGCAGCAGGTCGTAGGCCATCCGGGTGCCGCCGCAGCCCGGGCACTGCAGGCCGGTCAGGCGGTACCAGGGGCAGAACGGCACCACCTGCCCGGGCAGGTGCGGGTCCCGGGCCCACAGGTAGACCGCCCCGGCCGCGCCGGCGGCGAGCAGGCCGAGCGGGTTGGCGGCAGGGTGCTGCAGAAAGGCCGGGAGCAGGCGGGCCGGAAAAGGCCGACGGCCGGCACCCCCGCCGCGGTTGTCCGCGGGGCGGGAGGGCCGGCCGTTCGGTTCGATGGGCACGTCAGGAGCTGAGCACGCGGCCCTGGGCGTCGGTGCGGGTGTTGCTGACCAGGAAGATGATGCCGTCGATGGTCGCCCAGATGAAGAGGCCGCCGCAGGTGAACAGCTGGGCGAGCGCGATACCGGTGTGGCCGGTGTAGAAGCGGCCGATGCCGAGGTAGCCGAAGAAGATCTGCAGCAGACCGGCGACGATCTTCGACTTGTCGGACTTCACGGGGGCCTGGTTGGGGTACGCCACGGTGGGCTCCTCTTTCGGATGCGGGGCCGGAGCGTCGGACGGGACGGCATCGGCGGGTCTACCGCATGCCGGGGCACACCAAACATGTTGGTCCCCCCAGCACCGGCATGCGGAAGATTAGCTGATCTTCGTACTCACCGTCTGCACATTTTCTTTGCCAGCCCTTGGGGGAAATCTGACACTCCGTCAGGCCTTCACGGCCCACTCGCGGATGCGGCCGATCCGGGCTTTCAACTGGTTCGCGGTGGCCTGCGCGGTCAGCGGCCCGCCGCACTGGCGGCGCAGCTCGTTGTGGATGCTGCCGTGCGGCTGCTCGGTGCGGTGGTGCCAGGCGGCGACCAGCGCGTTCAGCTCCTTGCGCAGCTCGCGCAGCTCCTGGTGGGTGACCACCGGGCGCTCCTCGGCGGGCAGTTCCAGCAGGTCGGCCTCCTCGGCGGGCCTGGCCTTGGAGCGCTGGATCTGCCGGTGCTGACGTTTCTGCAGCAGCATCTGCACCTGGTCGGGTTCGAGCAGGCCCGGGATGCCGAGGTAGTCCTCCTCCTCCTCGCTGCCGGGGTGCGCCTGCATGCCGAACTCCATGGCGTTGTACAGCACCCGGTCGAAGACCGCCTCGCTGCCCAGCGCCTCGTAGGAGAACTCCTCGGTGCCGGTGTCCGCCCCGTCGTTGGCCCGCTCGGCCTCGGCGAGCAGCCGGTCCTCCTCGTCGAACAGGCCCTCGCCCTCCTTCTTGGGCCGGTCCAGGACGTGGTCGCGCTGCAGCTCCATCTCGTTGGCGAAGCCGAGCAGCATCGGGATGGTCGGCAGGAACACCGAGGCGGTCTCGCCGCGCTTGCGGGCGCGCACGAAGCGGCCGACGGCCTGGGCGAAGAACAGCGGGGTGGAGATCGAGGTGGCGTACACGCCGACGCACAGCCGGGGCACGTCGACGCCCTCGGAGACCATCCGGACCGCGACCATCCAGCGCGAGGCGCCCGCCGCGTAGTCGGAGATCCGCTGGGACGCCTCGGTCTCGTCGGAGAGCACCAGGGCGACCTTCTCGCCGGTGATCTCGCGCAGCATCTTGGCGTAGGCGCGGGCCACCGTCTGGTCGGTGGCGATCACCAGGCCGCCGGCGTCCGGGATGCCCTTGCGGACCTCGGTCAGCCGCCGGTCGGCGGCCTGCAGCACGGCCGGGATCCACTCGCCCTGCGGGGAGAGCGCGGTGCGCCACGCCTGGGCGATCAGGTCCTTGGTCATCGGCTCGCCGAGCCGGGCCTCCAGCTCGTCGCCGGACTTGGTGCGCCAGCGCATGTTGCCGGAGTAGCTGAGGAAGATCACCGGGCGGACCACGTGGTCGGCGAGCGCGTGCCCGTAGCCGTAGGTGTAGTCGGCGACCGACTTGCGGATGCCGTCGTTCCCGGCCTCGTACTGGACGAACGGGATCGGGTTGGTGTCGGAGCGGAACGGCGTACCGGTGAGGGCGAGCCGGCGGGTGGCCGGTTCGAACGCCTCGGAGCAGGCCTCGCCCCAGGACTTGGAGTCGCCGGCGTGGTGGATCTCGTCCATGATCACCAGCGTCTTGCGGGCCTCGGTCCGGTTCCGGTGCAGCATCGGGTTGACCCCGACGCCCGCGTACGTGACCACGATGCCCTGGTAGTCCTTGGACAGCGGGCCCGAGGAGTACGCCGGGTCGAGCCTGATCCCTATCCGGGCGGCGGCCTCGGCCCACTGCTTCTTCAGGTGCTCGGTGGGCGCGACCACGGTGACCTGCTGCACCAGGTGGTTGTGCAGCAGGTAGGACGCCAGGGTCAGGGCGAAGGTGGTCTTTCCGGCGCCCGGGGTGGCGACCGCCAGGAAGTCCCGGGGCTGCTTCTCGATGTACAGGTCCAGCGCCCCCTGCTGCCAGGCCCGCAGGCTGGCGGCGGTGCCCCAGGGGGCACGGCCGGGGAAGGCCGGGGAGAGGTGCGCGGCGGCGGAGGTGCCGCTCGGGCGGGGGTGGGTGCTGTCGAGGTGCGAGAACAGCGGGGCCATCGAGGAGGAGGCGGCGGTAGTCACGGTCTCCGAACGGGGTCGTCGCAGGTCAGGGCCTGTGCGAGGCCCTGTTCCCGCGGTCTGCGGGCGGTCGTGGAACCTGCCCAGCCTAGCTCCTTCCCGACCCCGGACGGCGGGCGCGGCACGCCCCCGCCGCTCCGGCCCCGCCGGTCCGGGCGGCCCCCCGGACCGGCTCCGGAGCACGCCCCGGAGCCGGTCGGACGGCGCGGCGGCGGGCGTCCCGGCGGCCCCGGTCGGCCGTTCGGGTGTGACGCGGATCACGCGACCGATCCGGGCGGGGACGGTAAGAGCGGGCCCGTTCCGGACTCTCCCTCCCCGGGAGGCGACCCCGGTCGCTCCCGTACCAGTACCGCCCTACGGAAGGTCCCGCCGTGTTCGCAGCGCCCGTGCAGGTCGAGCAGACCACGCACGCCCGACTGATCGTCAGCGCCCATCTCTCCGCCGGGCTCCGGGTGACGCTGCGCTACCGCTCCGACGACCCGCTGGCCGTCCGGATGCTCTTCCCCGCCGAGTACGCCGTGGACGGGGCCGCCGACGCGCAGGTGGTGTCCACCGAGCCCGAGATCGAGTGGGTGTTCGCCCGCCAGCTGCTGGCCGAGGGCCTGGACGTGCCCAGTGGCGAGGGGGACGTCCACCTGCGGCCGGTGGCCGGGCTGCGGACCCTGGTGGAGCTGCGCTCCCCCGACGGCGTCGCGCTGCTCCGGTTCGAGCGGGCCGGGCTGCGCCGCTTCCTGTGGAGCAGCTACCTGGCCGTCCCGGCCGGGCAGGAGCTGGCCGGCCTGGACTACGACCGGGCGCTGGCCGACCTGCTGGCCTGAGGCCGGGGGGCGGTCCGCGGGCGGGGGCGGCCTGCGGGCCGGGGTCAGGCGGCCGCGGTGCGCACCAGGTGGGCGTAGGCCACCACGTTGCCGTCCCAGCCGCCGTCCCGGCTGTAGCCGCCGCCGCAGGTGATCAGCCGGAGCTGGGCGTCGGGGGTGGCCGCGTACACCTTGCGGTCGGGGAACTCCGCCTTCGGGTAGACCTCCACGCCGTCGACCTGGAACCAGGCGCGGGTGCCGTCGGCCCGGGCCACCTCCAGCTGGTCGCCCCGGCGCAGCGCGCCCAGCCGGTAGAACACGGCCGGGCCGTGCGCGTTGTCGACGTGCCCGGCCAGCACGGCGGCGCCGCCGGAGCCGGGCGCGGCGCCGTCGGCGTACCAGCCGGCCAGGTTGCGGTCCTCCTCCGGCGGCGGCTGCAGGCGGCCCTCGCCGTCCAGGCCGAGCCGGGCCACCGGCGCGTCCACGCCCAGGGCCGGGATGCGGACCCGGACCGGCGGGGCGGGCGGCAGCGGCGGCACCGCGGGGCCGACCGGCGTCCCGTCGTAGGCCTGCGCGGCGAGCGGCGCGGGCGGCAGGGTTCCGTCCAGGCCGGAGTGCAGCAGTCCCGCCCCGACCAGGATCGCCGCGGCCGCCGCCACCGCGCCGGACCATGCCCGCTCGCCCACCGCACCCTCCCGCCGCCGGTCCCGACCCCGCCCAGTCAAGGCGGCGGCCGGGGGCTCGGCACGCGCTGGGTGCTGTCCGGGTGACGGTCCGTCAGCCCACCGGGGCGGGGCGCGGCGGCGCGGGGCGGCCGCGGCGCAGCCGGGGGCGGGTCAGGTAGCCCTCGGCGAGGGCGTTGGCCAGGCCGATCGCGGGCAGTTCGGAGGTCCGTTCGTACAGCGCGTAGCGGGGCACCCAGGCGGGCCGGTAGCGGGTGTTGGCCCGGTACAGCGACTCCAGCTGCCACCAGCGGGACAGGAAGCGCAGCACGCCGCGCCACAGCCGGAGCACCGGTCCGGCACCCAGCCGCTCCTCGAACACCTCGCGGAACATCGCGAAGTTCAGCGACACCCGGACCGCCCCGAACTCCCCGGCGCGCTCCAGCAGTCCGGCGACGGTGTACTCGACCAGCCCGTTGTCGGACTCCCGGTCGCGCCGCATCAGGTCGAGCGAGAGGCCGTCGGCGCCCCACGGGACGAAGGACAGCAGCGCGGCGGTCCGCCCGGCGGCGTCCCGGCACTCGGCGATCAGGCAGTCGCCGTCGGCGGGGTCGCCGAGCCGGCCGAGCGCCATCGAGAAGCCGCGCTCGGTGCGGCCGTGCCGCCAGGCGTCGGCGAGCCGCACCAGGTCGGCGAACTCCTCGGCCGGGATGTCGCGGTGACGGCGGATCAGCACGGTGTACCCGGCCCGGGCGACCCGGTTGCAGGTCTGCCGCAGGCCGCGCATCTCGCGGCCCGCCAGGGTGAAGCCGGGCGCCGCGACCACCGCCTCGTCGCCCAGGTGCAGGGCGCGCAGCCCGGCCACCCGGGCGTACACGGTGGCGCCGCGCTCGCCGGCGCCGGTGACGGCGGGGATCCAGGCGTGCGCGCGGGCCTCGCGCAGCCACTCCCCGACGGCCTGCGGCCACGCCTCGGGGTCGCCGACCGGGTCGCCGGAGGCCAGCGCCACGCCGTTGACCACCCGGTAGGCGACGGCGGCCTTGCCGCTGGGCGAGAAGCACACCGACTTGTCGCGGCGCAGCGCGAAGTAGCCGAGCGAGTCCCGGCCGCCGTGCCGCTCCAGCAGCCGGCGCAGCGCCCGTTCGTCCTCGGGGCTCTGCCACTCGGCGTGCCGCGGCGAGCGCAGCAGGATGCGCAGGGCGAGCAGCAGCAGGGCGGTGCCGAGCAGGTTGGCGGCGACGTCGATCCAGCGCGGCACGTCCACGCCGGGGACCTCGACCGTGCCGGAGAGCGTGACCAGCCGCAGCAGCACGTACCGGGCGGCCTCGCCCCAGCCGGGCCGCGGTCCGCTGCCGGTCAGCCGGACGGCGAGCGCGCCGAGCGCGGTGAGCAGGGCGCCGCCGAGCAGCAGGACGGCGGCGGCGAGCGGCAGGTTGCCGCGGCCGCCGCGGACCCGGAACGCGGCCCGGCCGAGCCGGAGGGCGAGCAGCAGGGCCAGGGTGAGCCCGGCGGAGACCCAGTTGAACGGGTGGGCGCGGTACTCGGGGAAGGACAGCGCGAGGGCGTAGACGGCGAGGTGCAGCACCGTCAGGGCGGTGGCGGCGATCCAGGCGGCGCGCTTGCGGCGGCGCAGCATCACGGCGAGCAGTCCGGCCAGCAGGGCGCTGGTGAAGCCGGCGGTGACCAGGACGGGGGTGAAGTACTCGCCGCGGTCGACCCGTTCGACCTGGGCGCGGAACGGGGCGAAGGCCGCGCCGAGCAGGTTGAGCACGGTGGCGATCCGCAGGTACCACTGGGCGGCGGCCGCGCAGCGCAGCCGCCAGGGCGCGGGCGGTCCGGCCCCGGCGGCCCCGGCAGGCAGGGCGGCGGCGGGCTCCGCGACGGGCCGTTCGACGGGCTGCTCGACGGGGTGCTCGACGGTCCGTCCCGGGGTTTCCGGCCCGGGCTCCGGGTCGGCGTCCGGGCTGCCGGCCACCAGGTCGTAGGCGGCGGTCTTGGCGGCGACCAGGCGGCGGTGGATGCGGTCCTCACGGCGTTCGGCGCGGGCCATCCGGCGCGGCCGGGAGCGGTAGCGCCAGCGGGCCCAGGGGCTGGCGGGGCGGGCCAGCCGGACGGCGCCGACCAGGGCGAGCGGCCAGAGCATGATGCCGAGCAGCCCGGTCCAGGTCTTGCCCTTGAGCAGGCTGACCACGACCAGCGAGAGCAGTACGGCGGCACCGGCCAGGGTGGGCCCGTCGGGGTGCCGGACGAAGCCGCCGAGCGGGAGTTCGCCGACCAGCAGCAGGCCGATCGTGGCGACGGCGAGCATCACGGCGTCCACCGAGGTGCGGCCCTCGGTGGACCAGTAGACGTCCTTGAGGTGCAGCACCAGCGCGAACTCGTCGAGGACCAGGCCCGCGCCGACGCCGAACCCGAAGCCGAGCAGGTTCCACCAGGCGCCGGCGTCGCCGCGGACCGCGAACGCGGCGACGCCGCAGACCAGCAGCAGGGCCTGGCCGAACACCACGTGGTGGATGTGCAGCCCGCCGGGGGTGACGTTGCCGGGCCACCAGCGGACCCGGGCGCGGATCATCCGGGTGCTGAACCGGATGAACAGGAAGGACAGCACGAGTCCGAGCAGCAGCAGGAACAGCGGTTCCCGCTCGGTCTCGACGATCCGGTCCCGGTAGGCCTCCAGCAGCGACTGCCACATGGGCGGGTGCGACCTCCGTGTCGTGGGGCGGGTGGTTCCGGCGGGCGGGCGGTTCCGGTTCCGGCCCGTGGGCGGGCCTGCGCGGGCGGTCCTCCTGACGCCAAGTCAACTCCCCGGCCGGGCCCGCGCTCCGGACCGGTGCGCCGAACAGGTGAGCGTCCGGGCGCGGCGTCCCCCGGTCATCCGTACCGTGGCCGTGCTTACCGGCGCACGGTGCGGAGCCGTGCCATGCTGGGCCCGGCTCCCCCGGACGACGCATCTCTTCATTTCATCTGATGGACCGTTCATCCGGCCGGTGACTTCCCCTGACTCCCTGGTGAACGGATGTGAGACATGGACGCCCTCTCCCGCAGGACGCTGCTGGCCGCCGGTGCGGCGACCGCCGCCACCCTCGCCGCGGGCTGCGCGAGCACCTCCGGGAGCGGCGGGGCCGCCCCGCCGGTGCGGGCCGACGGCCTGTCCGCGAGCGGCAGCCCCAGCCCGGTGCCCAAGCCGCCCGCCGCGCTGATCGGCGACGGCTCCACCTCCGACACCGGCCCGCAGCCGAACCAGCCCAAGGCCGAACCGCTGGAACCCGGGCAGCGCCCGCCGCAGTTCGTGGTGTTCTCCTGGGACGGCGCGGGCGAGCTCGACAACAAGCTGTTCAGCCGGTTCCGGCAGCTCGCCAAGGACCACAACGCCGGCATGACCTTCTTCCTCAGCGGCATCTACACCCTGCCCGAGTCGAAGAAGTCGATGTACCACCCGCCGCAGCACTCCGTCGGCGCCTCCGACATCGGCTACCTGAGCGACCAGCACATCCGGGCCACCATCGAGCAGATCGGCGCGGCCTGGCTGGACGGGCACGAGATCGGCACCCACTTCAACGGGCACTTCTGCGGCGCCAACGGCGGCGGCCGCTGGTCCCCCGAGGACTGGGACAGCGAGATCCAGCAGGCGATGGACTTCGTGACGAACTGGCGGACCAACACCGGCATCACCGACCTGCCCGCGCTGCCCTTCGACTACCGCAAGGAGCTGATCGGCGCCCGCACCCCCTGCCTGGAGGGCCAGCGCGGCCTGCTCCCCACCGCCGTCAAGCGCGGCTGGAAGTACGACAGTTCGGGCCCCGGCGGGCTCCAGATGTGGCCGCAGAAGTTCGCCGGCGGCGCGCTGTGGGACCTGCCGCTGCAGTCCATCCCGTTCCCCGGGCACAGCTTCCAGGTGCTCTCGATGGACTACAACATCATGTACAACCAGTCCGGCGACAACACCAAGGGCGACCCCGGCCGGCAGGGCTTCTGGCAGAACCAGGCCCGGGACTCCTACCTGGCCGGCTTCGACCGCGCCTACAACGGCAACCGGGCCCCGTTCATCATCGGCAACCACTTCGAGCAGTGGAACGGCGGCATCTACATGAACGCCGTCGAGGAGACCCTGAAGCAGATCGCCGACAAGCCCGAGGTCCGGATGGTCTCCTTCCGGCAGCTGGTGGAGTGGCTGGAGGTGCAGGACCCGGCGGTGCTCCGCAAGCTCCAGGCGCTCACCCCCGGCCAGGCGCCGGCCGGCGGCTGGAACGGCTACCTCGGCGGCGCCGCCTCGGCCCCGGCCTCGGCCCCGGCCTCGGCGGGCGCCAAGGTCTGACGACGGGTCAGCCGACCGGTCCGGCGGCGGGCCGGTCCACCGGCCGGGCGGCTCCCGCCCGGCCGGCCAGCGCCGCCGCGCCCAGCGCCACCAGCGGCATCGCCAGGAACACCGCGCCGAACGCCCCCGCCGGCAGCGTCCGGCCGTGCGCCGCCGCACCGACCGCGCCACCGCCCAGCGCCGCGAACAGCACCCCGGCCAGGCCGGTCAGCAGCACGTTGCCGAGCGCGTCGCTGAGCTGCAGCGCCGCCGAGTTGGCGCCGGTCTCCTCCGGCTTCGACAGGCCCATCATCAGCACGCTGATGCTGGCGATCGCCAGGCCCATCCCGGCGCCGCCGACGCCCCAGAACACGGCCGGCACCCACACCGGCACCGCCGGGAACAGCACCAGCCCGACACCGCCGATCGCCACCGCGGTCAGCACCAGCCCGCCCCGGATCAGCGCCTCCCGGTGCCGCTCCGCCCCCGGCCGGCCCTGCAGCCAGGACCCGAGCGCCCAGGACAGCCCGCCCGGCGCCAGCGTCAGACCCGCCGCCGTCACCGACAGGCCCCGCTGGGTCTGCATCATCAGCGGGATGAACAGCTCCGAGGCGAAGAACGCGCCCGCCGCCAGCCCGCGCAGCAGGATCACCGTCGGCAGCCCGCGCGCCGCCCGCAGCGTCCCGCGCGGCAGCAGCCGCAGCACCGCCGGGCCGAGCAGCCCGGCGCCCGCCGCCAGCGGCAGCAGCGCCCAGCCGTCCAGCCGCTGCCCCGCGTACTGCAGCAGCGCCGCGCCCACCGCGGCCATCGCCGCGTCCCGGGTCCGCCGCCGGTCGTACGGCTGACGGGCCGTCGGCGGCCGGTCCCGCTCGGAGCGGCGCAGCGCCGGGCCCATCACCGCCAGCGGCAGCAGCACCAGCACCGGGACGGCGAGGAACACCCAGCGCCAGCCCAGGTGCTGGGTGACGGCGCCGGAGACCACCGGCCCCAGGATCGAGGGCAGCACCCAGGCCGCCGAGAACGCGGCGAACACCGCGGGCCGCAGCCGCTCCGGGAACGCCCGGCCGACCACCACGTACAGTGCGACGATCACCAGGCCGCCGCCCAGCCCCTGGGTCGCCCGGCCCGCGACGAACATCCACATGTCCACCGCCGTGCCGGCCGTCACCAGGCCCGCCGCGAACACCGCGATCCCGCTGAACAGCGGCGCCAGCGGGCCGCGCCGGTCGCACCACTGCCCCGACACCACCATCGCCAGCAGCGTGGTAGTGAAGTACGCCGAGAACGCGAACGCGTACAGGCCGAGGCCGTCCAACTGCTCGGCGGCCGTCGGCATCGCGGTGTTCACCGCCGTCGCCTCGAAGGCCAGCAGCAGCACCACCGACACGATGCCCAGGGTCAGCGCCCGCCAGGGGCCGCTGAGCACCCCGCCGGTGTCCTCGTCCACGGGGTCCACGGGGTCCACGGGGGTCCGGTCGGGTGCTGCTACGGCCTGCTCGGCGCGGGAGGTGCTGGTCACCCCGACATGGTAAGTGCCGTTTCCGCCATTTGATCCTGACCTGCGGACGGAATCCCGCCCCGCCCGCCGGACCCGGGCCACGGCCCGGAGAACGCCCGCGGGACGTTCAGTGCAGGACCTTCAGACCCACCACGCCGGCCAGGATCAGCACCAGGCAGGTGATCCGGGCCGCGGTCACCGCGTCGCCCGTCGCCAGCATCCCGTACAGCGTCGTGCCGACCGCGCCGATGCCGACCCACACCGCGTACCCCGTCCCCAGCGGGATCGACCGCATCGCGTACGCCAGTCCGCCCATCGACAGCGCCAGCCCGACCGCGAACACCGCGGTCGGCACCGCCCGCGAGAACCCCTTGGACGCCTCCAGTGCCACCGCCCACACGGTCTCCAGCACTCCGGCGACGATCAGAACCACCCAGGCCATGACGGACTCCTCCGCAGTAGTCGAACCACCTACCGCGCCGTCTTGTCCTACCGGGTACGACGCACCTCGTCCGGGACGGGCCGTCCGACGGCCGCCTCGCTTCCGACCGTAGCACGCCGCCGACACACCGAATTCATCTCCGCATATTGACGCGAACCCCGGAATCCCCGCTATAGTGAATTCACCGGACAGCCCGAACGGCGAACAGGAGAAGGCGATGAACAGGAAGACGGTGGCCCGCGCGGCCCTCCGCACCTGTACCGCCCCCTGTCCCGGCTGTCTGTGTTCCCCCTGTTGCGCCTGATTCGCAACTCTTCACCCCTGCAGGGCTGTTGCCACCCCTGCGCGCACCACTCCACGACCATGTGCCCGAGTGGTTCAGGGAACCGTCTGCAAAACGGTTTACACGGGTTCGATTCCCGTCATGGTCTCCACCAGGAATTCACCGGCCGCCATTTCCACCGGCGCGTCCGGTGAATTCCCATGCCCTTTTCCCATTTCCCTTTCCCCTTGTTCTGCCATCCCCGAAACGGCGGCGGGCGCCGGTGACGGTCCTCCAGGACCGCCGCCGACGCCCGCCCGGGCCCCTGCCGACCGCTACTCGATGACCGGCGGGTTCGCCGTGCCACCGCGCCAGGTCTCCTCGTCCTCGACCAGGTAGTCGGGACGGTGGCCCTCGCCCTTCTTCTTCTTTCCGGCCCCGCCGGCACCCGGCGCACCGTGCATGCCGCCGGCCCCGGCCTGACCGGAGCCCCGGCCCTTGCCGATGCCCGAGCCGCCCTCGGTGAACGCCCGGCCACCGGCACCGCCGGCCTTCGCGCCGCCGATCGTGCCACCGGCCTTCCGGACCAGGCCGCTGCCGCTCTTGCCGCCCGCGCCCTTGCCGCCACCGGCGCCGCCCATGCCACCACCGTGCATGCCGCCGCCCATGCCACCGGCCGCGCCCCGGCTGCCCGCCGCACCCGAACCGGCCGCGCCGCCGAGACCACCGGCCGCACCGCCCGTCCGACCACCGGAACCCGCGCCGCCGACACCGCTGATGCCACCGGACGTCCGGCCACCCGAACCCGAGCCACCGCCGACACCGCTGATACCACCGGACGTCCGGCCACCGCCGGAACCGCCGCCGGGGTACCCGCCCCCGCCGACCCCCGGCAGGTGGACGCCACCGACGCCGCCAATACCACCGCCACCGCCGGCACCACCACCGCCGCCCGGCCCGGGCAGCGTCCCGATCCCCCCGGGCCCACCGGTCCCGGGCCCGATCGGCACCCCCACCGAAGGCGGCAGGTCGATCCCGTCGATCCCCGTCCGCGGAGGCGTCAACGGCGGCAGGTGCCCAGGAGTCCCGGGCGGCGTCACCGGCGGATTCGGCAGCCCCTGGTACGGCGGCTGCACCGGCCCCGGATGATTCGGCGGCTGCACCGGCGTGGGGCCCACCTGCGGAGGCGTCTCCTTCGGAGGCAGCATCTTCGGCGGCGGCGACACCGGCGGAACGCTGCCCTTGCCGCCCGGGTCGTCCGGCGGCGGCGGGTAGGGCTTCCGGCTCCCGCCCTCGGTCCCCTCCACCGGCACGTCCGGCGGCTCGGGCATCTGCTCCGCGGCCTGGTTGTAGTACGGCGCCAGGTACTCCATGGTGCCGATCGCGTACTGGTGCTGGATCTCGGTCGCCGACAACTCGTCGTAGTTCTTGTTGACGGCGTCGAAGCGGTCCATTCCGCCGGCGAGGTCGGCCTTGAACTGGGCGTCCGAGCGGTCGCCGAGGTCGCCGAGCCACTTCATGCCGCTGTCGAGCGAGCTCGGCACCGTGATCCGGCCCATCTGCTCCTTGGTCGCCTGCAGCGCACCCGCGGCGAGGTGCATCGCCGAGGAGGTCTTGGCGGCGTGGTCCGCCGTGTTCGTCAGGCTCTGCTGGATCTGCCCGGCCTTGGCGGCGAAGCTCTGGGAGGCCGCGCCTTCCCAGTTCTGCATCGCGTGCTCGACGGCCTGCTGGAGGTCACGGGCGGCGGCCTGAAGGTCCTGGCTCGCGGTGCCCCAGTGCTCGGCGGCCGAGGTCAGGTTCTCCGGGCGGGAGTTGGCGACCATGGCCTTGAGCGGGATCAGTGACTGCCGATCGAACCCGTAGTTCTGTGATGCCATGTCAGTCCAACCTCTGCTGGAACTTCGCCATGGTGGCCGCCTTGTCGGCCTCATGGCCCGCGTACGCGTTGTGAGCGGTCTGCGTCTTGTCCCCGAACTCGTTGATCAGCTTGTTCAGGTTGCTGATGTTCAAGGTGAGCCACGCCTGCATGCGCTCGTGCGCCGCGTGCAGGTCCGTGGCCTGGCTGAAGTTCGAGCCGAAGTCCGACGCAGTCACGGCAGTGCCGTAGGTGCTCCTGTCGGCGGTCTGAGCCATGTTCTGCTGGATCGTCCGCAGCCGTTTCACGACCGCTTCCAGCTCATCGGTGTCGACCCGGAATCCGTCGGCCATGCGTCCCTCTCCTCCCCCTGGAGTACCGGTGCTTCCCCGTGTGTATGCGCAACCAACAGAGCACTGGATTCAGTTAGTTGCGGCACTCGATCGTATCGCTTGCATGTCGCCCGTCCCAGACGCCGTCAGCGCGGAGGTTGGTTGCTTTCGGGCCCGTAGGGGTTCTGGTACGGGTTCTGCTGCGGCGGATAGCCGGGAGGCGGAGCCTGGTTCCCGTACGGCGGCTGTGCGGGGGCCTGGTAGGGCTGCTGCCCGTACTGCTGCTGCTGGGCG
The DNA here is from genome assembly GCF_044753345.1 of Kitasatospora sp. NPDC088391. Classification (NCBI taxonomy): domain Bacteria; kingdom Bacillati; phylum Actinomycetota; class Actinomycetes; order Kitasatosporales; family Streptomycetaceae; genus Kitasatospora; species Kitasatospora sp. NPDC088391. The sequence goes on along the minus strand of NZ_JBIVNB010000013.1, from coordinate 64,067 downwards.
GGCGGCCATCCCTGCGGGCCCGGGCCGTACGGCGGCTGTCCCGGCGGCGGCGGACCGGGGCGGCGGCGGCTGCGGACCGCCAGCACGACGATGACGATCACCAGGAGGACGAGGCCGCCGCCGACAGCGGCCACCAGGCCCACGTTGACCCCGGAGTCCGCCGAGCCGCTGTCGGGCACCGCGCGGAGGCTGGGCAGGTCACCGGACGGAGTGCTGCCGCCCGCACCGTTCCCGTCCGCGGTCGGGGAGGACCTCGGCGTGGTGCCGACGGCCCCACCGAGCGGCCCTTGCGCGGGACCGGCCGGAATGTCCTTGGTCAGCGCGTCGTACGGCGAGACGATCCCGTACCCGTACCGCGCGTCCGGCAGCTTGGCGCCCTTCAGGGCGGTCGGCGTCTGCGCGGACTTGACCAGCCGGTTGGCGATCTGACCCGCCGTCAGGCTCGGGTACTTCGCGCGGAGCAGGGCCGCGGCACCGGAGACGAAGGCCGTGGCCTCCGACGTGCCGTCACCGATGCAGTACTTCCCGTCCGCGCAGGCGATGACGATGTCGGCGCCGGGCGCCGCGATCCCGACCTCGGGACCGGAGTTCGAGCGCCCCCAGACGGTGCCGTTCTTGTCGACCGCGCTCACCGCGAGGACACCGGGCTCGTTGCCGGGGCTGTCCACGGTCTTCAGCGACTCGTTGCCCGAGGCGGCGACCAGCAGGACGTCGTGCTTCACGGCGTAGGAGACCGCCTCGGTCAGCGCGGGCCTGGCCCCGGGGCGGGAATCGGTGCCCACGGAGAGGTTGATGACCTTGGCCCCGTGGTCGACCGCCCAGCGGATGCCCTCGGGAACCGCACTGGTGTTGTCCGACTTCCCCATGTAGACGGGCAGGATCTTCGCGCCGGGCGCGAGACCGATGACACCGTCACCGCTCCCGTGGCCGTGGGCGGCGATGATCCCGGCCATCGAGGTGCCATGGTCGTCCGTGGGACGGGTGTTGAGGCCCTGGCCGCTCGGGTCGTAGCCGTCCAGCACCGACCCCGCGAGATCGGGATGCGAGGCGTCGACACCGGAGTCGATCACCGCGACGATCACCCCGTCGCCCTTGCTGACCGACCACGCCCTGTCCAGGTTGAAGGCCGGGATCGCCCACTGCCCGTCCCGGACCTGGTCCGCCGAAGCCGTCGGTGCAACAGAGAGGAGCAGCGCACTCGTCAGTGCCGTCGCACCGAGTGCGCGAATGGCTTTGGTCAGCGTCATCAGTACCCCGTCAGTCGATTGACAGCCCGTTCGTTCTCGTTCACGCCCCCGGAACCCAGGACTGTCCGATCGTATCGTCCGCCACTGCCCCTCTTGCAGACCCCCCGTGACGGGGCCGCTACATTTTCCGCGCCGTGCCGACTCGCCCCGACCTGCCGTTCGCGGGCGGGGGGCGGGGCGGGGAAGTCCGCGTCCGTACCGATGGGGCGGGGCTGCGGGAATGGGCGGAAGGGGCGGACGGGGGCTGTGCTATGAATGGCGCGTCGTTCGTCCAGGGGGTCTCAGTTGTCGTATCCGCCGCAGCCCGGTGCGCCCGCGCCGGGCGCTCAGCCGTTCCCGGGGCCGCCCGGGCCGCCGGTGCCGCCGTACCAGCAGGGGGCTTTTCCGCCGCCGTACCAGCAGCAGCCGTACCAGCAGCCGCCTTATCCGGGGCAGCAGTTCCCGCAGCAGCCGGGGCCGTACGGGGCGCCGGGGTGGGGTGGTCCGCCGGTGCCGCCGCCGGTGCGGCGGAGCCGGGTGGGGCGGACGCTGGGCTGCCTGGGGGTGGCGCTGGTGCTGCTGCTGGGGGCTGCGGTGGGCGGCGTCGCGCTGCTGCACGCGAACCGGAAGCGGCCGCCCGTGGTCTCGGGCCTCTCGGCCGAGAGCGGCAAGTGGCAGAAGGTCGCGGACGGCCTGACCCAGGCGCTGGCGGCGAAGGACGAGGAGGCGTTCCTCAAGCCGTTCGCGGCCGGGCCGACCAAGGAGAAGCAGCGGCTGGTCTTCCGCAACCTGCTGAAGATCCCGTGGGAGACCGCGCGCTGGTCGACGCCGATCGCGCCGATCGACGGCCAGCTCCGGGTGGACTTCGTGCACCAGGTGAAGGGCGTCGACAACCTGCCGATCCGGGAGCAGTACGGCTGGCAGGTGCTGCCGGCCGACTCGGGGACCGAGGTGGTGACCGAGGTCAGTGGGGTCAAGGACAGCAGGGGCAAGGACGACGGCTTCGGCTACTACCCGGCGCCCTGGGACCTGTACGACGACCTGTCGGTGCAGGTCCGCGACCACCTGGTGGCGATGTCCGACAAGGGGCAGGCGGCCGAGCTGAACCGGGACGTGGACATCCTGGCCCGGGCGGCGAAGGACGACCTGGCGGCCTGGCAGAAGTCCGGGCCCGCGCCGACCGCCGACCGGCGGGCGGCGAGCGGGTTCTTCGTGGTGCTGGAGAAGAACCGGGACGTCTACAACAAGCTGTACAAGGGCGACGGCAAGCTGAACGACAGCCTGGAGGCCGGCGTCAACATGCCGATGCAGGCGGCGGATTCCACGAAGGCCGGGCCGGACGGCATCCTGATCGGCGGCAGCCGGATCGTGATGGACACCACCGGCAGCCGGTTCACCAGCAGCCAGTGGCAGGACGGCGTGACGGACATCGGCCGGCACGAGATGGCGCACGCCATCGTCGCCCCGCTGATGGCGGCCCGGGGGAACTTCGACGGGACGGGGAACCCGCGCGACTGGGTGTCGGAGGGCTTCGCCGAGTACATGGCGCTGCGCGGCAAGGACAGCCTGGCCCGGGACGAGATGGCCGCGGACCTGAAGGACGTCCCCTTCAACGGCCAACTCCCCGGTGAAGGTCCGGAGTTCTACTCCAGCGACGGTGACCGGCGGTCGGCGAACTACACCCTGGCCGGTGACGCGATGCGGTTCATGGCCTCGAAGTACGGCGACGCCAAGGTCTGCGCGTTCGTGGCCGCGCAGTACACGCAGCCGAAGGAGTACGAGCAGCAGATCGCCGACGCGACCGGTCAGTCCCTGACCCAGTTCCAGTCGGCCTGGGCCGCGCACGTCCGCTCGGCGGTCCCCGGGAAGCGCTAGCCGCCGGGGCCGCCCGCACACACATCGCGCGTCGATCTTCCAGGGGGAGTCTTCCGTTGTCGTATCCACCGCAGCCCGGCGCGCCCGCGCCGGGCCCGCACCCGCCGTACCCGCAGTACCCGTACCCGCAGCAGGCACCGCAACCGCAGGCACCGCAACCGCAGCCGCCGTACCAGCAGCAGCACCGGCCGCACGGGCAGCCGTACGGCCAACAGCCCTACCCGCCGCAGCAGTTCGGGACGCCGCCTCCGCCGCCCCGCCCGCGCCGGACCGGTCGGCGGATCGCCTTCGCCGTGACGGCGGTGTTCGCGGTGCTGGTGCTGGGCTTCGCCGGGCTGGTGTGGAACAACGTCCAGCGGCAGCACGCGTACGCGGAGGCGAACCGGCCGGACCAGAAGTGGCAGGAGCTGGTCGACGGGATGACCCGGGCGATGGCGGCGAAGGACGAGGAGGCGTTCGTCAAGCCGTTCGCGGCCGGGCCGGCCAAGGAGAAGCAGCGGCTGGTCTTCCGCAACCTGGTCAAGATCCCCTGGCAGACGGCGCAGTGGAAGCTGCGGTCCGGCGGCGCGGTGCAGGGGGTGCTGCCGGTGGCGTTCGTGCACCAGGTGAAGGGCGTCGACAACCGGCCGATCGCCGAGACGTACGCGTGGACGGTGACCGGCGAGCCGGGGCCGGGCGCGGTCACCGGGGTCGGCGGCGACAAGGACATCAACGGCAGGACCTCGGCCGTGAGTTACTACCCGGGGCCGTGGGACGTGTACGAGGACCTGGCGGTGGAGGCCCGGGACCACCTGGTGGTGGTGTCCGAGCAGAAGCAGTCCGCCGAGCTGAAGCGGGACGTCGACCTGCTCCAGCAGGCCGCGCAGGACGACCTGGCGGCGTGGCAGCAGAACAAGCCGCCCGCGGACGGGGTCCGCACCGGCGGGCAGGGGTTCTTCGTGGTGCTGGAGAAGAACCGGGACGTCTACAACAAGCTGTACGCGGGCGAGGGCCGGGAGAACGACCGCCTGGAGGCGGGCGTCAACATGGCGGTGGAGGCCGAGGACTCCGACCAGGCAGGCCGGGGCAAGGTGCTGATCGGCGGGAGCCGGATCGTGATGGACACCTCGCTGGACCGGTTCACCAACCCGGACCGCTGGCAGGAGGGCGTGACGGACATCGGCCGGCACGAGATGGCGCACGCCCTCACCGCGACCCTCACCACCGACTTCGACCTGGGGCTGGTGGAGAAGAGCGCGGTCCGGATGTGGGTCGTCGAGGGCTTCGCCGACTACCTGGCGCTGCGCGGCAAGGACGCGAAGGCCCGCAACGACCTGGCGTACAAGGTGCGCGACGCCCGCTTCACCGGCGCCCTGCCGCCGGCCCTCGCGTCGGACTTCTACTCCTCCGACCCGAAGGCCCGGAGCGCGAACTACGCGCTGTCCGCCGACGCGCTGCGCTGGATGGCGGCCACCTACGGGGAGCAGAAGACGCTGGCGTTCGTCGCCGCGCACTACGGCAACCCCACCGGCTACCCGGAGCAGATCAGGACCGCGACCGGCCTGGGGCCGGAGCAGTTCGAGCAGTCCTGGGCCGCGCACGTCCGCAGCACCCTGCCGGTCAAGCGCTGACCGCGGCGCCCGTCCCCGTCCGACCCGGGTCGGACGGGGACGGCGCGTCAGGCGGGGACGACCGCGTCCTCCGGCAGGATCGGCAGCCGGCCGACGGGCAGCCCGGTGGCGGCCCGGACGGCGGCGGCGACCGCCGCGGGCGCGACCACGGCGGGCACCGCGCTGACGGCCTTGGCGCCGAACGGGGCGACCACGTCGCGCTCCTCCAGCAGCGCGGCGATCCGCACGTCGGGGGTGTCGAGCGCGGTGGGCAGCCGGTAGCCGGTGAGCGAGGCGTTGACGGGGACGCCGCCCTCGGTGCGCAGGTTCTCCAGCAGGGCGAGTCCGACGCCCTGGGCGACGGCGCCCTCGATCCGGTCCTCGATCTGACGCGGGTTCAGGGCCCGGCCGACGTCCTGCGCCACCGTCACGTCGACGACCCGGACGGCGCCCAGTTCGATATCCACGTCGACCACGGCGCGCATCGCGCAGAACGCGATCGAGACGAAGGCGTCGCCCTGCCCGTTCTCGGGGTCGAGCGGCTCGGTGGGGTGCGGGCGGCACTGGGCGGTGGCCCACAGCTCGCGGCCCTCCAGCGCCTCGCCGACCGGCATGCCGAGCACCCCGTCGTACGAGGTGATCTTGCCCTCGCTGATGGTGAGCAGTTCGACGGACATCCCGAAGTCGGCGGCGATCGGCTGCAGCATCTGGTGCCGGACCATCAGCGCGGCCCGTTCGACGGCGCCGCCGGAGACCCAGGTGTGCCGGCCGCGGGCGGACGGGCCGGCCGCGGACTGGTCGGAGTCGACGGGCGCGATGTAGACCTCGCTGACGCCGAGCACCGACTGGACGATCTGCCGGGCCAGGGTGGCGAAGCCCTGGCCCGAGTCGACGGCCGCGCAGATCACGGTGGCGTGGTCGCCGGAGACCCGCACGGTGGCGGTGGCGACCTCGTCCTCGCCCTCGGCGCCGAGCATGTGCACCATGCCGACGGCGTAGCCGATGCCGCGCCGGACCGCGCCGGGGTCGCCCGCGCCGCCGGGTCCGCCGGGCAGCAGCCAGTCGGCCTCGGGGTCGTCGAGCGGGAGCGCGGGCAGCGGGGAGTCGGCGAGCGCGTCGAGCAGCCCGGCGACGGGGGCGGGGCAGGTGACGGCCTGTCCGGTGGGCAGCGGGTCGCCGGTGGTCATCGCGTTGCGGCGGCGGATCTCGACCGGGTCGATGCCGAGCTGCTGGGCGAGCTGGTCGAGCTGCGACTCGTGGGCGAAGCAGGTCTGCAGGGCGCCCTCGCCGCGCATCCGGCCGGCCGGCGGGTTGTTGGTGCGCACCGCCCAGGCGTCGACGAACACGTTGGGGCAGGTGTAGGGGCCGACCGAGAAGGCGACGGCGGAGGCCAGCGCCTCGGCGGAGACGTCGGCGTAGGCGCCGCCGTCGAGCAGGATCTGCGCCTCGACCTTGACCAGCCGGCCGTCGGCGTCGGCGTGGTGGCGGTAGCGCAGCAGCGCGGGGTGCCGGGTGGGGTGGGCTTGGAAGGACTCGGCGCGGGTCAGGGTCATCTTGACCGGGCGGCCGGTGCGGAGCGCGAGCAGCGCCAGGGTGACCTGGAAGGACAGGTCCTCGCGGTCGCCGGTGGCGCCGGGCACGCCGGTGACGACGAGCCGGACCCGGTCGGGGTCGAGGCCGAGGCAGGCGGCGGTGCGGTCGCGGTCGCCGTGCGGGTCGGTGGAGGACAGGTGCAGTTCGACGCCGCCGTCGGGGCGGGGCACGGCGAGTCCGGCCTCGGCGCCGATCGGGGCGGGGTCCTGCCGGCCGACCTGGTAGAGGCCCTCGACCACGACGGCGCCGACCGCGTCGGGGTCGCCGGTACGCAGCGGGAGGTGGCGCAGCAGGTTGCCGTCGGGGTGCAGCGGCGGGGCGTGGAAGGCGGCCTCGGGGTCGGTGACGGGCTCCAGCACCTCGTACTCGACCAGGATCGCGGCGGCGGCGAGGCGGGCGGTGTCGGGGTGGTCGGCGGCGACGGCGGCGACCGGCTCGCCGTGGTGGCGGACGACGCCGGCGGCGAGCACCGGCCGGTCGGGGACGACACTGCCGGACGGCGCCCCGTCGGGGGTGCCGTCGGGGCCGGGCGGGAGGTCGGCGGCGGTGACCACGGCGTGCACGCCGGGGACGGCGAGCGCGGCGGAGGTGTCGACGGAGACGATCCGGGCGTGCGGGTGCGGGGAGCGCAGCACGGCGCCCCAGAGCAGTCCCTCGGCCCACAGGTCAGCGGCGTAGGGGTAGATGCCGAGCGCCTTGGGGAGGGCGTCGTTGCGCAGCGGGGAGCTGCCGAGGCCGGTGGCGGGGTCCTCGTCGTCCGCGGGGGCGGCCGCCGGGAGCTCGGTGGCGGAGGTCATGCGTTCTCGTCCTCGGGGAGCCGGATGCCGTGGGCGGGAGTGGCGTCGTAGCCGGCCGGGGCGTCGTGGCCGGCCGGGGCACCGTGGCCCGCGGGGGTGTCGTAGCCGGGGTACTGCGGGTACGGCTGCCCGTAGCCGTCGGTGGCGTAGACGGTGCCGTCGTAGGGGCCGGCGTCCTGGTGCGGGGTGCCGTGCGGCGGGGTGGGGAGGTACGGGGTGCCGTGCGCGGGGGTGCCGTACTCGGCGCCGGCGGTGCCGTGCGCGGGCGTGGGCTCCCAGCCGCCGGCCGGGACGGGGGTGCCGTGCGGCGGGGTGGGCGGGTAGGCGTAGCCGCCGGTGCGGGCGGTGGCCTCGCCCTGCTGCTGGGCGGGGATCAGCTGGTCGGCCTCGTGCCAGAGTTCGGCGTCGGCGTAGAGCGGGAGTTCGCCGGCCAGCGCGAGGTCGGCGAAGGACTGCTCGGTGGGCCGGGCGGGGGCGGCGGCGGGCGCGGGGTGTTCCCCGGCGGCCTGCTCGGCGGCGTCGAGCTCGGCCTCCAGGGCGGCCTCGCGGGCGTCGGCGACGGTCTGGACGGCGTTCAGCGCGGCGCGGTAGCCGGTGCAGCGGCAGAGGTTGCCGCAGAGCGCCTGGCGGGCCTCGACCTCGCTGGGGCGGTGGTTGCGCTGCAGCAGGTCGTGCACGGCCATCGCCATGCCGGGGGTGCAGTAGCCGCACTGGACGGCGCCGGACTCGGCGAGCGCCCGCTGGACGTCGCTGGCGCCGCCGGCGGGCCCGGACAGGCCCTCGACGGTGGCGATCTCGCTGTCGGCGGCGAGCGCGGCGGGCACCAGGCAGCCGTTGACCAGCTGGCCGTCGACCTGGATCGAGCAGGCCCCGCACTCGCCCTGTTCGCAGCCGTCCTTGGCGCCGGCCAGGCCGAGCCGCTCGCGCAGCACGTACAGCAGGCTCTCGCCGATCCAGGCGTCGGCGACGGGCCGTTCGACGCCGTTGACGCGCAGCGTGTACGAGGCGGTGGGGCGCACGTCGCCGGTGAGCGCTCCGGGGTGGTTCAGCAGTTCGTCCGTCACTTCAGCGCCCTTCCCAGTGCCCGGCGGGCCAGCACCGCTACGGTACGCCGCAGTCGGGCCGCTGCCGAGCCCGCCCCCTCGGCGGGGTCGCCGTTGTCGGGGACGCAGGCGCCGGCCACGTACTCGCCGAACGCGGCGAGCGCGGCGGGGTCGATCAGCACGGCGCCGTCCTGGCCGCGGGCGTCCCAGTCGATGCAGCCGGCCACCCAGCTCTCGGCCTCCAGCGGGCGGAGCGGGACGGGGGCGACGGCGCCGACGGCGCAGCGCACGCCGCGCCGGGCGGGGTCGAGGACCAGGGCGACGGAGGCGGCGGCCCGGGCGGGGCCGGAGCGGCCGGTGGACTTCAGGAAGACCTGCGGGGCGTGCAGCAGCGGGACCCGGACCCAGGTGAGGAGTTCGCCGGGGCGCAGCGGGTCGAGGCCGGTGAGCAGGTGGCTGATCGGCACGTCGCGGCGGCTGCCGGGCCGGACCAGGGTGGCGGTGGCCTCCAGGGCGGCGAGCACGGGGAGGGTGTCGCCGGCCGGGTCGCCGGTGGCGATGTTGCCGCCGAGGGTGCCGACGTTGCGCACCTGCGGGGGTCCGGCGGTGCGGGCGGCGTCGGCGAGGGCGGGGATGAGCGCGGCGAAGTCGGGGCGGTCCATCCGGGCGTGGGTGAGTCCGGCGCCGAGGACGGCGGTGCCGCCGTCCTCGTAGCGCCAGCCGCGCAGTTCGGTGATCCGGCCGAGGCCGATCAGCGCGGCGGGGCGGAGCCGCCCGGCGTTGACGGCCTCCATCAGGTCGGTGGCACCGGCCACCGGGACCGCTCCGGGGACGGCGGCCAGCGCTTCGACCGCCTCGTCGACCGAGGCCGGCATCATGATCGTCCGGTTCACCAGGTTCCCACCGTGCTCCATCTTGCAGTGCGGCCTGCCGCCCGTAGGGTACGGGCGATCGGTGCGGGTTGGGCAACTCTGGCACACAAAGACCGCTGATCTTTTCCCGGGCCGCGGACAGGTCCGAACAACTCGGGACAACTCCGGACCCGACCGCGCCCCGGTCGCTGCCCAGGTGATCACTTCTTCACCTGATCAGGACGTGCGGGCCGGGTCCGGAGTTCCGCTGTGCTGACGCTGCGTCACGGCGCGGTGTGCGGCCCCGAGGGTCCGGGGGCGCCGTCCAGCGGGCGGCCGACGATGCCGGGCTTGCGCTGCCAGGGCAGCGGGCCCTCCGGGTGGCGGTACTCGACGCCGAGGGCGTCCAGCCGGGCGTAGTGGCCGGCCATCCGGGCCTCGAAGCCGGCCCAGTCCCGGTCGGCGGGGTCGCGCGGCAGGTCGGACCAGGCGACCTCGGCGAACGCGGCGAGCCGCGGGAACGCCTTGTAGTCGACCTCGCGGGCGTCGTCCATGAACTCGGTCCAGATGTTCGCCTGGGTGCCGATGACGTGCGCGGCGGCGTCCCCGTCGAGCTGCGGCGGGACGGGCTCGAAGCGGTAGACGTCCTCCAGCGAGCGCACCCAGCCGACCGGGACGGGCTCCTCCTCGCCGCCGGCCTGCCGGTGGTCGAGGTAGACGTGCTGCTCGGGGCACATCACCACGTCGTGCCCGGCCTGCGCGGCGGCGATCCCGCCGTCGTAGCCGCGCCAGGAGGAGACGGCGGCGCCGGGGGCGAGGCCGCCCTCCAGGATCTCGTCCCAGCCGATCAGCCGGCGGCCGCGCGCGGCGAGCCAGCCGTCGAAGTGCCGGATGACGTGGCTCTGCAGCTCGAACTCGTCCTTGAGGCCGAGCTCGGCGATCCGGGCCTGCGCGGCGGGGCTCTGCTTCCACTGCTCCTTGGGGCACTCGTCGCCGCCGAGGTGGACGAAGGTGGAGGGGAAGATCTCCAGCACCTCCTCCAGCACGTGCTCGTAGAACCGCAGGGTGGCCTCGGACGGGTTCAGGATGTTCTCGCTGACGCCCCAGTCGGTCCAGGTGCCGAGCGCGGCGGTGTCGACCACGTCGGTGTTGCCGAGTTCGGGGTAGGCGGCGATGGCGGCCTGGTTGTGGCCGGGCAGGTCGATCTCGGGCAGCACGGTGATGTGCCGGGCGGCCGCGTAGGCGACGATCTCGCGCAGGTCGTCCTGGGTGTAGTAGCCGCCGTGCGGCTGGTCGTCGTGCCGTCCGCCGGCCCGGTAGCCGACCATCGAGTACGCCCGCCAGGCGCCGGCCCGGGTGAGTTCGGGGTAGCGCTTGACCTCCATCCGCCAGCCCTGGTCGTCGGTCAGGTGGAAGTGGAAGACGTTGAGCTTGTGGGCGGCGAGCTGGTCGAGGAAGCGCAGCACGCCGGCCTTCGGCATGAAGTGCCGGGAGACGTCCAGCAGGGCGCCGCGCCAGCCGAACCGGGGCGCGTCGCGGATCTCCACCGCGGGCACCGTCCAGCCCGCGCCGGGCAGCGGGGCGGTCCGGTAGGCGGCGGGGCCGAGCAGCTGGCGCAGGGTCTGCGCGGCGTGCGAGAGGCCGGCCGCGCTGCCGCCGGTGAGCCGGACGGCGTCGGCGTCGGCGTCGAGCCGGTACTCCTCGGGGGCGAGTGCCCCGTCCAGGGCGAGCTCCAGGTCGCCGGCCTGCCCGGCGGGCGCCGGGTCGAGGTCGAAGCCGGTGGCGGCGGACAGCTCGGCCCGCAGCCGGCGGGCGACGCCCTCGGTGCCGGGTCCGGCGGCGATCCGGGCGCCGGCGTGCAGGACGAACGGGGCGGCGTCGGCACGGGTCCGGACGTGCGACGGGGCAGGGATGAGGTCCATGCGCCTCATCCTGCCCCGGACCACCCCGAGTGGTCTATGCCAATCGGGGGGTATTCGCACCGCCGGTCCGCGGTCAGTCCTTCTTGTCGTCCCCGCCCGGGTTGTTCAGCCCGTCGAAGATCTCCTTGCACATCGGGCAGACCGGGTACTTCTTCGGGTCGCGGCCGGGCACCCACACCTTGCCGCAGAGCGCCACCACGGGGGACCCGGAGAGCGCGCTCTCCATGATCTTGTCCTTCTGGACGTAGTGGGCGAAGCGCTCGTGGTCGCCGTCCCCGTGCGAAGTCTGCGGGACGGGCTCGACCAGGGTGCCGGTGCCGAGGCCGCGCTCGGGCTCAAGAGTGCTCATGAGGGCCAAGTCTATGGCGGCCGCCCGGGACCGGGCCACCGTCCGGACACGGTCCGCGCTCAGTTCAGCAGCGGGTCGTCGGGGTAGCTGGCGAGCATCGCCAGCGGACCGCGCTGGCGGCGCAGCACCGCCCGCCACAGCCGCTCCGGCCGTTCGCAGGAGACGTCGCCCGGCTCGCAGTCCACCAGGTGCCAGGCGCCCTCGACGACCTCCCGCTCCAGCTGGCCGGGCGACCAGCCCGCGTAGCCGGCGAACACCCGCATCCCGCCGAGCACCCCGGCCAGCACCTCGGGCGGCGCCTCCAGGTCGACCAGGCCGATCGCGCCGTGCACCCGCCGCCAGCCGAGCGGCCCGTCGTCCTCGCCGGGGACGACGGCCAGCGCCAGCGCGGAGTCGAGCGCCACCGGGCCGCCCTGGAACACCACCGCCGGGGCCCCGGCCAGCCGGGCCCAGCCGTCCAGCACCGCGGCCACCTCGACCGGGCTCGGGCGGTTGAGCACCACGCCGAGCGCGCCCTGGGTGTCGTGGTCGAGCAGCAGGACCACCGACCGGGCGAAGTTCGGGTCCGTCAGCAGGGGCGTGGCGACGAGCAGTCGGCCGGTCAGCGCGGGGGCCGCTTCCATGCCTGCCATCATGCCCCGCCGGGGGCCGGGCCGGACACCCGGCGACACGCCGGGGACCCGCCGCCGCGCACCACCCGAACGGCCCAATGGCAGTGCTCCGGGGCACCCCCTACAGCATGATCACCAATAGGGCACACGGGAACCAATCGCCCACCCTCTACCATCTATGGAATGGTGAAGGGCTCTTCCCTCGGCCCGGCTGCCGAAAACCTCTCCTGCGCACCCGGATTGCGAGAACGATGACCGACGACGTCCTGCTGGTCCACGGCGGAAACCCGCTCGAAGGCGAGATCCAGATCCGGGGTGCGAAGAACCTGGTCCCCAAGGCCATGGTCGCCGCACTGCTCGGCCAGGGCCCCAGCAGACTGCGCAACGTCCCCGACATCCGGGACGTCAAGGTCGTCCGCGGCCTGCTGCAGCTGCACGGGGTCACCGTCCGCACCGGCGACGAGGACGGCGAGCTGATCCTCGACCCCTCGCACGTGGAGAGTGCCAACGTCGCGGACATCGACGCGCACGCCGGCTCCTCGCGGATCCCGATCCTGTTCTGCGGCCCGCTGCTGCACCGCCTCGGCCACGCCTTCATCCCCGGCCTGGGCGGCTGCGACATCGGCGGCCGGCCGGTCGACTTCCACTTCGAGGTGCTCCGCCAGTTCGGCGCCACCATCGAGAAGCACCCGCAGGGCACCTACCTGGTCGCCGCCCAGCGGCTGCGCGGCACCAAGATCGAGCTGCCGTACCCGTCGGTCGGCGCGACCGAGCAGGTGCTGCTGACCGCGGTGCTCGCCGAGGGCGTCACCGAGCTGCGCAACGCCGCGATCGAGCCGGAGATCGTCGACCTGATCTGCGTGCTGCAGAAGATGGGCGCGATCATCTCGCTGGGCACCGACCGGACCATCCTGATCACCGGGGTGGACGAGCTGGACGGCTACACCCACCGGGCGCTGCCGGACCGCCTGGAGGCGGCCTCCTGGGCGTGCGCGGCGCTGGCCACCAAGGGCGACATCTACGTCCGGGGCGCCGAGCAGATCCCGATGATGACCTTCCTGAACACCTTCCGGAAGGTCGGCGGCGCCTTCGAGATCGACGACGCGGGCATCCGGTTCTGGCACCCGGGCGGCGAGCTGAAGGCGATCGCCCTGGAGACCGACGTGCACCCCGGCTTCCAGACCGACTGGCAGCAGCCGCTGGTGGTGGCGCTGACCCAGGCCACCGGCCTGTCGATCGTGCACGAGACGGTGTACGAGTCCCGGCTGGGCTTCACCGGCGCGCTGAACCAGATGGGCGCGCACATCCAGCTGTACAGCGAGTGCCTGGGCGGCACCCCGTGCCGGTTCGGGGCCCGCAACTTCAAGCACTCCGCGGTGGTCTCCGGCCCGTCCAAGCTGATGGGCGCCGAGCTGGTCATCCCGGACCTGCGCGGCGGCTTCTCGTACCTGATCGCGGCGCTGGCGGCCGAGGGCACCTCCACGGTGCACGGCATCGACCTGATCAACCGCGGCTACGAGAACTTCATGGACAAGCTCCGCGACCTGGGCGCGCACATCGAGCTGCCGTCGGCGGCCGAGGTGGCCGAGGTCCAGCTGACCGCCTGAAGGGCGTAGCGCGAAAAGCCGGTGGCCCGGACCCCCGAGGGGGTCCGGGCCACCGGTGCGTTCAGCGGCGGAGGGTCACTTGCCCTTCGCGGCTTCCTTCAGCTTCGAGCCGGCGCTGACCTTGACGCTGAAGCCCTCGGCGATCTGGATCGGCTCGCCGGTCTGCGGGTTGCGGGCGGTGCGGGCGGCACGCAGGGTGCGCTCGAAGGTCAGGAAGCCGGGGATGGTGACCTTCTCGTCGCCCTTGGCGACGACCTCACCGGTGATCTCGGCGAAGGCGGCCAGCACGGCGTCGGCGTCCTTGCGGGTCACCTCGGCGCGCTCGGCCAGCGCGGCCACCAGCTCACTGCGGTTCATGTGTACTCCTGTGGTCTGTTGCTCTGCCGTGCGCGGAGGCATGGCCGGTCCGCGCGACGGTGCTCGTTCAGGCGAGGGGTGGTCAGGGGCCGGGCTCGCACCGCGAAGCGCCGCAAACTGCCCGCCTGGGTACGAATCCTGCCCCGACCGGCACTGAGAAAGCCAATCGGGCACCGGCGTGGTTGACCCGAACAGCGCCCGCCCGACCGAGGTGTGACGCTCCGTCGGCTCCGGCTGACCGGAGCGGGCGGCGGCCGGGACGACACGCCGTGGCGCAACAGGGGACGTACCGTACTTGTCGGACACGCCTCCCCGTCGCAGGGCTACCGTACGCCCTGGCACCGACAAGCCCAAACACGCCCCTTGCCCTTGTGTCGCAAGGGCTCCGGCACGTTCGCCGGGATCGGGGCGCGACGGGCGCGCCCCGGACCCGCGGGGCTCAGAGCTGAACGGCCGGGAACGCGGCGGTGTCGAGGGTTCCGACGATGCCCGGGGTGGGCTTCGCGGGGGCCGCCTCCGCGCCGCCACGGGCCGCCAGGGCGGCGTCCCGGACGGCCGTGGCGACGGTCTTGGCGACACCCGGGTGGAAGACGCTCGGGATGATGTAGTTCGGGTTGAGCTCCTCGGCGGTCACCGTGGTGGCCAGCGCGCGGGCGGCGGCCAGCATCATCTCGGTGTCCACGCTGGCGCTCTGGGCGTCCAGCAGGCCGCGGAAGACGCCCGGGAAGACCAGCACGTTGTTGATCTGGTTCGGGAAGTCGCTGCGGCCGGTGGCGACCACCGCGGCGGTGTGCCGGGCCACCGCCGGGTCGACCTCCGGGTCCGGGTTGGCCAGCGCGAAGACGATCGAGTCCTTCGCCATGGTGGCCAGGTCGTCGCCGTCCAGCACGTTCGGGGCGGAGACGCCGATGAACACGTCGGCGTCGGCCACCGCCTCCTTGAGGGTGCCGGTGCGGCCCGAGCGGTTGGTGTTCGCGGCGATCCAGCGCAGGTTGTCGTTGAGGTCGCCGCGGCCCTCGTGGACCACGCCGTGCACGTCCGCCACGGTGGCGTGCGAGACGCCCGCGGCCATCAGCAGCTTGAGGATCGCGGTGCCCGCGGCGCCGGCGCCGCTCATCACCACCCGGATCTCGCCGATCTCCTTGCCGACCACCTTCAGCGCGTTGGTGAGCGCCGCCAGCACCACGATCGCGGTGCCGTGCTGGTCGTCGTGGAAGACCGGGATGTCCAGCGCCTCGCGCAGCCGGGCCTCGATCTCGAAGCAGCGCGGCGCCGAGATGTCCTCCAGGTTGATGCCCGCGAAGCCGGGCGCGATCGCCTTGACGATCGCCACGATCTCGTCGGCGTCCTGGGTGTCCAGGCAGAGCGGCCAGGCGTCGATGCCCGCGAACCGCTTGAACAGCGCCGCCTTGCCCTCCATCACCGGCAGCGCGGCCTTCGGGCCGATGTTGCCCAGGCCCAGCACCGCCGAGCCGTCGGTGACCACGGCGACGCTGTTGCGCTTGATGGTCAGCCGGCGGGCGTCCTCCGGGTTCTCCGCGATCGCCAGGCAGACCCGGGCCACGCCCGGGGTGTAGATCATGCTCAGGTCGTCGCGGTTGCGGATCGGCAGCTTCGAGGACATCTCGATCTTGCCGCCGAGGTGCATCAGGAAGGTCCGGTCCGAGACCTTGCCGATCGACACGCCGTCGATCGTCCGGAGCTTCTCCACGATCTCCTGGCCGTGCGCCACCGAGGAGGCCGCCACGGTGACGTCGATGCGCAGCGCCTCCAGGCCGGAGGCCGTGACGTCCAGACCGGTGACCGAGCCACCGGAGGACTCGACCGCGGTGGTGATGGAGCTCACCGCGTTGCCGGTGGCCGGAACCTCCAACCGGACCGTGATCGAGTTCGAGACACTGGGCACCGTCGCCATCGACGTCCTTCTTCCTGAATCAACGAAGTGTTGAGCTTCCATGCCGTTCGGCATGCCGGACACTCGATGGTCGCACCGACCAAGGGCGCGCCAGAAATAACGTTCATAGAGTGTGCGGACCCGACAAACCCGTTCGCCCGATCGGCGATCTCCTTGCCCGTCGGCGCGGATGCGTTACATTGGAACGGCACCGGCTCGATCCAAGCCCCCGGGCCCAACCTTCGTCCCTTCGAGGGACCACTTGCCGCGAGGCGAGCATGGCGGGTCGGTGTACTACGTGGCGGAGGCCCCCACCCGGTCGGGTGGGGGCCTCCGGTCTTCCCCGGCGCTACTTCAGCAGCGCGGGGACGCCCGCCGCGTCCGGCAGGTCGTCCGGGCCGGAGAGCACCGTCAGGCGCTGGGTGGCGCGGGTCAGCGCCACGTACAGCACCCGCAGGCCCGCCTCCGACTCGCCCGCGATGCCGGTCGGGTCGGCGACCACCGTGGCGTCGTACTCCAGGCCCTTGGCCTCCAGGCTGCCGAGCGCCACCACGCGCTCGCCGAGACCGGCCGTCCAGCCCGCCGCCTCGGCCCGGCGGTCCATCGGGACCACCACCGCCACGGTGCCGTCCACCTCCGTCAGCAGGCGCTCCAGCTCGGCCCGGGCGGCCGCGCCGAACGCCGCCGGGTCCGGCTCCCGGACCGCCGCGAACCGCGGCCGCACCCCGGTCGCCCGCACCGCGGACGGCGACGGGGTGCCCGGCGCGGCCAGCGCCAGCACCTTCGCCGCCACCTCGGCGATCTCCGCCGGGTTGCGGTAGTTCACCGTCAGGGTGTGCCGGCGGCGCGGCTTGCCCGCCAGCACCTCCTCCATCGCGGCCTGCGCCTCCTGCGGGAACGGCCAGGAGGACTGCGCCGGGTCGCCGACGATCGTCCAGGTCGCCGACCGGGAGCGGCGGCCGATCATCCGCCACTGCATCGGCGTCAGGTCCTGCGCCTCGTCGACGATCACGTGCGCGTACTCGCGGCGCTCCTCCGGGACGGCCTCCCGCTCGCGCCGGCCGTAGGCCCGCTCGCCGTAGGTGGTGACCTCCTCCAGGCCGGTCAGCAGGTCGACCGCGTCGACCTCGCGGACCTTCGGCCGGGCCGGCTCGCCGAGCAGCAGCCGCAGCTCGTCCACCAGCGCCACGTCGTGCGCCGACAGCGCGCCCGCGCCGCGGTCGTCGAGGTGCCGCCAGGACGCCGCCAGCAGGCGGGCCTCCTCCGGGGTGACGGCGCGCCGGGCGACCCGGTTGACGTGCCGGTGCTGCCGCATGGTCGCCAGCACCCCGCGCGGGGTCACGACCGGCCACCACGCCTCCAGGAAGGCCAGGAACGGCGCCTCGTCGGACACGTACTCGTCGAAGGACTCGCGCTCGTCCTGGCGCTGCTCGCGCTCCGCGTGGGTGCTCGGCTTCGGCAGGTCGCGGACCGCCTCCGACCAGAGCGCGTCCAGCAGCAGCCGGCGGGCCCGCGGGCGCAGCAGGTTCAGCGGCGTGCCGCCGCCGCCCACCACGTGGCCGCGGACCGCCTTCAGCCGGGCCGCGTCCAGCCGCAGCGCCCGGCCCCGGGCGAACACCTTCAGCTCGGTCGGCGCGCCCAGCTCGACGGCCCCGCGGGCGGCCCGGCGCAGCAGCTGCACCATCCGCGCCGAGCCCTTGATCCGGGACACCTCGGGGCTGTCGTAGCGCTCCGCCTCGATGCCGTCCACCAGGCTGCCGACCGCGCGGATCGCCACCTGGCCCTCCTCGCCCAGCGCGGGCAGCACGCCCTCGGTGTACGAGACCAGCAGCGCGGTCGGGCTGACCACCAGGATGCCGCCCGCGTACCGGCGGCGGTCCTGGTAGAGCAGGAACGCGGCCCGGTGCAGCGCCACCGCGGTCTTCCCGGTGCCGGGGCCGCCGGTGACCAGGGTCGCGCCCGCGGCGGCGGCCCGGATCACCTCGTCCTGCTCCTTCTGGATCGACGAGACGATGTCGCGCATCGAGTGGCCGCGGGCCCGGCCGAGCGTCGCCATCAGCGCGCCGTCGCCGACCACCGCCAGCTCCGCGCCGTCCAGGGTCGGGGCGAGGTCGGGGCGCAGCAGGTCGTCCTCGACGCCGATCACCTTCCGCCCCTTCGAGCGGATCACCCGGCGGCGCAGCACCCGGCCCGGCTCCAGCGGCGTCGCCCGGTAGAACGGGGCCGCCGCCGGGGCCCGCCAGTCGATCACCAGCGGGCCGTACTCGGCGTCCAGCACGCCCAGCCGGCCGATGTGCAGGCTCTCCGCGACGGCCGGGTCGGCCGGGTCCAGCGGCGTCTGCGAGGGGATCCCGTGCTCCTCCGGCGCGTCGGCCCGCTGCAGGTCGATCCGCCCGAACAGGAAGTCCTCGAACTCGTTGTTCAACCGCTGCAGGTGCGCCCCGGCGCGGTACACCTGCGCGTCCCGCTCCGCGAGCGCGCCGGGTGTACCGACCTGCACCCGCTTGGCGGCGTCCTCCAGGATGTACTCCGCCTCGGCGAGCTTCTCCTCCAGCCGCCGGTAGACGGTGTCGAGGTGCCGCTGCTCGCCCGCGATCTCGCGGTCGCGGACAGTGTCGTTCTGGTGCCGGGCAGAGCCGTGCGCGCCCAAGGAGCCCCCAAAGGTGCGGAGAAAAAGGCGGACGGACGATCTTAAGGGATGAACGCCGTCCCGCACGAGAAGGGGCCCCGCCCGGACTCCCCCGGCCTCAGTGCTCCAGGGTCAGGCGGTAGCCGCGCTTGACCACGGTGGTGATCAGGCGGGGCGCGCCGAGGGACTGGCGGAGGCGGGCCATCGCCGTCTCGACGGCGTGCTCGTCGTCGCCGCTGCCGGGGAGGGCGCGGAGCAGGTCGGCGCGCGGGACGACCCAGCCGGGGTGGCGGGCCAGGGTCCGCAGGAGGGCCATGCCGGCCGGGGGGACGGGGCGGAGCTCGCCGTCCACGAGGGCGGCCTGGCCGCGGAGTTCGAGGGTGTGGCCGGCCACCTGGAAGCGGCGGGCGCGCTCGGGGAGGGCCGCGGCGAGGGTCTGGACCATCGCGCCGAGGCGCATCCGCTCGGGCCAGACGGTGGGGATGTCGCGCTCGTCGAAGGGCGCGGCGGTGACCGGGCCGACGCAGACCGCGAGGACGTCGCGGCGCAGCGCGTGCAGCAGCTCCTCGGTGCGGCCGCGCTGCTCGGCCCGGTCGAAGAGGCCGATCGCGGCGGGCGCGGAGGTGAAGGTGACGGCGTCGAGCGCGCCGGCGCAGGTCGCGTCGAGCAGCCGGTCCAGCGGGGCGAGGTCGGCGGGCGGCAGCCAGCGGTAGACCGGGACCTCGACGACCTCGGCGCCGGCGGCGCGCAGCGACTCGACGAAGCCGGCCAGCGGGGCGCCGTGCAGCTGGACGGCGATCCGGCAGCCCTCGACGCCCTGCTCCAGCAGGTGGGAGAGGACCTCGGTGGAGGACTCGGTGGCGGCGGAGAAGGACTCCCGCAGCCCGGCGGCGCGGATCGCGCCCTTGGCCTTGGGGCCGCGGGCGAGCACGGAGCCCTCCGCGAGGGCGGCGCGCAGGTCGTCGCCGAGGTCCCAGCCGTCGGCGGCCTCCAGCCAGCCGCGGAAGCCGATGCCGGTGGTGGCGACGGCCAGGTCGGGCGGGTCGGCGATCAGCGCGCGGGTGGCGGTGAGGAGTTCGGTGTCGTCGGCGAGCGGCACGATCCGCAGGGCGGGCGCGCGCAGCACGCTCGCGCCGCGGCGCTGGAGCAGGGCGGCCAGCTCGTCGGCGCGGCGGGCCGCGGTGATGCCGACGGTCCAGCCGGCCAGCGGGCCGGTGCCGGCCGGATCGGGTGCGTCCTGCAGGCGTCGGGTCGGGTCGGCCATGCGGTGTCGTCCTTAGCTGCTCCGCCCGCCCGGGGTGTCCTGGCGGGGGACGGGGCGGCGGTCGGGTGGGTGGGTGGGTGGTCAATCGTCGCCGGTCGGGGTGTCACCCCCGGGTCGCTCCGATTACCGGCGTGTTTCGCCGCAGGTCGGGGCGGCCCGGGGGTGACGGCGGGTCAGACCCGGGCCAGCGCGGGGGTGTCGGCGCCCGGCCGGGCGGCGGCGGGGCGGCGGAGGTAGACGGCCCAGGTGAGGACGGAGCAGAGGGCGTAGGCGGCGAGGAAGGAGGCGAAGGCGGGGGTGCCGGACTTGGCGGTCAGGAAGGACTCGCGGAAGGCGAGGTTGATGAAGAGCCCGCCGAGGGCGCCGACGGCGCCGATGACGCCGATCGCGGCGCCGGACATCCGGCGGGACCAGGCGGCGGCGTCCTCGGGGGTGCGGCCGGCCGCGATCAGGTCCTGGGCCTTGGCGTCGAAGATGCCGGGGATCATCTTGTAGGTGGAGCCGTTGCCGAGCCCGGCGAGGGCGAACAGGGCGACGAAGCCGGTGAGGAAGACCGGCAGCGAGCGGACCGACGAGGCGTAGGTGACCAGGCTCGCGGCCGCGGCCATCGCGCCGAAGTTCCACAGCGTGATCCGGGCGCCGCCGTAGCGGTCGGCGAGCTTGCCGCCGAGCGGGCGGACCACCGAGCCGAGCAGCGGGCCGAGGAAGGTCAGCTGGGCGGCCTGCAGCGGGGTACGGCCGAACTGGTTCTGCAGGACCAGGCCGAAGGCGAAGGAGAAGCCGATGAAGGAGCCGAAGGTGCCGATGTAGAGCACCGACATCAGCCAGGTGTGCTTCTCCCGGACGACGGCGGCCAGCGCGCCGGTGTCGGCCTTCACCGGGGCCAGGTTGTCCATGAACAGGGCGGCGCACAGCGCGGCGACCACGATCAGCGGCAGGTAGACGGCGAGCACCGTCCGCGGGTGGCCGGCCCCGGCCCAGGCGATCACGGCGAGCGCGACCAGCTGGATGACGGGCACCCCGATGTTGCCGCCGCCGGCGTTCAGGCCGAGCGCCCAGCCCTTGTGCCGGGCCGGGTAGAAGGCGTTGATGTTGGTCATCGAGGAGGCGAAGTTGCCGCCGCCGACGCCGGTGAGCCCGGCCACCAGCAGGAAGGTGGTGTAGGAGGTGCCGGGGTGCATGACGTACGCGGCGGCGAACGTCGGCAGCAGGAGCAGCAGCGCGGAGACGACCGTCCAGTTCCGGCCGCCGAACCGGGCCACCGCGACGGTGTAGGGGATGCGGACGAAGGAGCCGACCAGGGTCGGCACGGCGACCAGGAAGAACTTCCCGGCCGGGTCGATCCCGTACTCCTTGCCCATGAAGAGGACCATCACCGACCAGAGGCTCCAGATCGAGAAGCCGATGTGTTCGGAGAGCACCGAGAAGGCGAGGTTGCGGCGGGCCACCCGGCGGCCGGTGGCCTCCCAGAACGCGGTGTCCTCCGGTTCCCAGTGCTGGATCCAGCGGCCGCCCGTTCTGCCGTGCGTGGTGGTGCCGTCCATGGGCTCGCTCCTTCGAGTGCGGGTGTCCAAGACCCTGTGCGACCGACGTTAGGAGGCCAGGATTTCGGGTCCGTTGTGCGGTGTGAAGGGTGCGGAACCGTCCTCTCACCCGGCGGACGGCGGGGATGTGAGGGCCCGGGAACGCACGAGAGCCGCCCTCCGGGACGGAGGACGGCTCTGCGATGCACATGGGGTGGTGGAGATGCCGGGAATCGAACCCGGGTCCAGTGAAGTGGATTCAGGACTTCTCCGAGCGCAGTCCGCTGTGATTTTCTCGGCCCTGGCAGTCACGCGGACAAGCCGCCAACAGGCCCAGTCACTGTTTGGTTTCCCCGCCACCCCCGCGACCGGGGTGGAAGGTTGAGTTCCCTAGATTATGCCAGGATCCGGGTCGGGAACTTCCCGGGCTGACACCCATTCACTCTCGCAGATCAGGCAGCGAGAGCGAACTGCTGGGAATCGCGCTTAGAGTTGGCGATTATTTTTTTGCGACACGTGGTTAACGAGATCATTGCCGCGTTCCTCGGCTCGCTTCTCCTGTTTCGACTGTCACTGTCGAAACCGATCATCCCCATGTTTTTTTGACAAACAGCTCCGACGGGCGGGCCCGCCGGGTGATGCGCTGCCATAGTACTCAACCGGCCCGTCAAGGGTCCAGCGCATTAACCGGCGGCGCCGCCGGCGCCGGGCAGACCGGCCCGCTGGGCCAGCCAGGGCAGCGTCTGCTTGAAGGCGAAGGTGCCGAACTGCCAGTCGTGCTTGCCGGGGTGCACCTCGAGCGTGGTGGTCAGACCGGCGGCACGGGCGGCCTTGTCGAGCGTCTGGGCGTCGGCGAGGTGCCGGCCGGTCTCCTGGTCGCCGATCATGAAGTAGCCGGCCGAGTTGCGGTAGGTGTCCTTCTTGGCCTTGCCCAGCACGGTCACCGGGTCGTGCGCCGCCCAGGCGGCCTCGTCGCCGCCGTACAGCTGGTCGACGGTGGACTGCTTGCCGCCCAGGTTGGGGCCGGCGTCACCGGATATGTCGACGAAGCTGCCGATCACCTCGGGATGCACCACGGCCAGGTCGACGGCGCAGGTGCCGCCCATCGACCAGCCGACCGCGGACCAGGAGCGCGCGTCCGAGGCACTGTTGAAGGTCTTGGTGAGGTACGCCGGAATGTCCTTGACCAGGTGGTCGGCGGCCCGGCCGGCCTTGCCGTTGACGCACTCGGTGTCGGTCTTGAAGCTTCCGGTGGCGTCGGCCATCACCAGGATCGGGGCGTAGCCGTTGTGCGCGGCGGCGTACGCGTCGGCGGTCTTGATCGCCTCGCCGGCCCGGATCCAGTTGTCGGGGGCGGCGAACTGGCCGCCGATCATCACCACCACCGGCAGCTTGGGCCGGGTCTTGCTGCGGAACCAGGCCGGCGGCAGGTAGACCAGTTCGTGGCGGTGCTTGAAACCGCTCGGCTCGGCCGGGATGTCGACCGACACCACTCGGCCCGCCGAGGACTTGCCCACGGCGGCGAGCGCCTCGTCCAGGCCCATCTGCTGCGGCACCGGGGCGTCCGAGAGGTCACCGACCGCGGCGTCCACGCTCGGGTAGTAGCCGGTGGAGATGTTCACCGAGTTGGCGGCGCACACCAGGGAGAGCAGGACCGCGAGCGGGACGGCGGCCAGGTTCCACCAGCTGGACCGCCGCACCCCGGCCGCCAGGCCGCCCAGGCCCAGCAGGGCGCAGCACACCCAGAACCACAGGCCGGTCGGCAGCGGTTCGTCGGCGACTCCCGACAACGCGACCAGCAGGGCGATCAGGGCGGTGCCGGCCAGCGCACCGCCGACCACCCAGGGCAGCCTGCGGCGGAGCCAGAACGGGCTGACTCTGAGCAACGCCGCGGTGACCGCCGCCACCGCCAGGACGCGCAGGGTCCACGGGAGCCAGCCACTGATCAGTGAGGTGTCCACCCGGAGATGGTACGGAAGCGTCCGATGGGCGTACGCAACTGGGGTGCCGACGTGCCCCTTTGACCCGTTTTCAGCCCTGTCGGCGGCGGGCCGCGGCGACCGCGCGGTCGGTCTCCCGCTGGTCCTGGCGCTCGCGCAGGGTCTGCCGCTTGTCGTAGAGCTTCTTGCCGACCGCGAGGGCGAGCTCGAGCTTGGCCCGGCCGTCCTTGAAGTACAGCGTCAGCGGGACCAGCGTGTGGCCGGTCTCCTTGACCTTGGACTCGATCTTGCGGATCTCCATCTTGTGCAGCAGCAGCTTGCGCTTGCGCCGCGCCGAGTGGTTGGTCCAGGTGCCCTGGGCGTACTCGGGGATGAAGACGTTGTCGATCCAGGCCTCGCCGCCCTGGATGTACGCGTAGCCGTCGACCAGGTTGGCCCGGCCCTCGCGCAGCGACTTGACCTCGGTACCGGTGAGCACCATGCCGCACTCGTAGGTGTCGAGAATGGTGTACTCGTGCCGCGCCTTCTTGTTCTGCGCGACCAGCTTCTTGCCCGTTTCCTTTGCCATAGCCCGGCCATTCTCGCACTTCGACGGCGGGCTCGGCAGCCCCTTTACCGCGCGGCGGGGGTGGCGGGCGCCGAACTGCTCAGCCCGTCCAGCACCTTGAGGGCGAGCGCGGCCGGGTCCTCGGCGCCGGCGGGCACGTCGGGCTGGACGCCGGTGCCGTCCGGGGAGCGGCCGCCGGGGGTCTGGTAGCGGCCGACGGTGAGTTCCAGCACCGAGCCGTCGGCGAGCCGGCTGGGCTGCTGGACGGTGCCCTTGCCGAAGGTGCGGGTGCCGACCAGGACGGCCCGGCAGCGGTCCTGGAGCGCGCCGGCCAGCAGCTCGGCGGCGCTCATGGTGCCGCCGTCGACCAGCACCACCAGCGGGACGGCGGTGGCCCGGCCGGTGTCGGCGGTGAGTTCGCGGTGCGTGCCGCGGGCCTGGTAGCTGGCGACCGGCCCGCCGTCGAGGAAGACCGAGGCGGTGGCCACCGCCTCCTCGACCAGGCCGCCGGAGTTGCCGCGCAGGTCGAGCACCACGGCGCGGGCGCCGGCCGCGGCGGCCCGGACCTGGTCGCCGACGCCCTCGGTGAAGGCGTGCACGGAGATCCGCACCACGCCGGGCAGCGGGTGGTCGGCCTCCACCTCGCGGGCGGCCAGTTCGGCCCGGGTCAGGGCGAGCTGCCGGGCGGGCCCCGGCCCGGCGGCGACCGTGACGGCCACCGTGCTGCCGGGCGGGCCGCCGCGCAGCCGGGCGACCAGTTCGGTGACCGGCAGCTGCTCGGCGGGCACCCCGTCGACGGCGAGCAGCCGGTCCCCGGGCGCGATCCCGGCCCGGGCGGCGGGCGAGCCGGACTGCACCTCGGCGACCTCGGTGGGCCCGCCGGCCGTCCGGTCCACGGTCAGGCCGACGCCCGCGTACCGGCCGCCGGTGAGGTCGGCGTACTGCTGCGGGCTCAGGTAGGCCGCCCAGCGGTCGCCGCTGGCGCCGACCAGCTGCCGGGCCTCCTGCGGGCTCAGGTCGGCCCCGGAGAGGTCGGCGGCGGCCGGGGCGGCGTCGGACGACGAAGGGGCCTGGGGAGAACCGATCGGTTCTCCCCAGGCCCCGGAGGCCGCTCCGGCGAACAGCACGGCGCCGAACACCAGGCCGAGCGTCATCCCCTGGCGTACCCGCGGTGCTGTCGGCATGCCGCCGAGTCTAGGCCGGGCGGCGCACCGGCCGGTAGCACCGGCCGACGGTCCGTCAGACCTTCAGGTACTTGCGCAGGGTGAAGAACGCCGCGATGCCGGCCATCAGCATGCCGACCACGACCAGCAGCGGGATCACCGACAGCACCGAGGACAGGCCGATGAAGTGGATGAACGCCACCTTCTTCTGCAGCCAGCCCTGGACGAAGAAGTGCCCGCCCACCAGCAGCAGCGAGGCCAGGCCCGCGCCGAGCAGCGCGGCGAACGCGGCCTCCGCGATGAACGGCATCTGCACGTAGAAGTTGGAGGCGCCGACCAGTCTCATGATGCCGGTCTCGCGGCGGCGGCTGAACGCGGACACCCGGACGGTGTTGACGATCAGCAGCAGGGCCACGAACAGCATCAGCACCATGATCACGAAGGCTGCCGTCTGCAGGCCGCGGAGCAGCCCGAACAAGTTCTCCAGGATCTTCCGCTGGTCCTCGACCGACTTCACGCCGGGCTTGCCGGCGAAGGCGCTGGCGATCACGTCGAACCGGGTCGGGTCGCTGAGCTTGACCCGCCAGGACTGCGGCATCGCGTCCGGGCCGACCGCCGCGAGCAGCGGGTTGTCCGGGTTGCTCTGCTTGAAGTGCTGGTACGCCTCGGCCGAGGACTCGAAGGTCGAGGTCTGCACCAGCGGGGTCATCTTGTCCAGGTCGGTCTTGACCTGCTTGATCTGGTCGTCGGTGGCCGCGCCGGCCGAGCACTGCGGCGACGTCATGTCCGCCTTCGTGCAGAAGTAGATGCTGACCTCGACCTTGTCGTACCAGTAGTCCTTCATGGAGTTGACCTGGTCGCGGACCAGCAGCGAGGCACCGGCGAGGGCGAGCGACAGCGCGACACTGACCACGACGGCGATGGTCATGGTCAGGTTGCGGCGGAGACCGACACCGATCTCCGACAGGACGAACTGGGCGCGCATGCTTCTCTCTTCTAGCTCTGGTAGCCGTAGACGCCGCGGGCCTGGTCACGGACCAGCAGGCCCTTGTCGAGCTCGATGACGCGCTTGCGCATCTGGTCGACGATGGCCTGGTCGTGGGTCGCCATCAGCACGGTGGTGCCGGTCCGGTTGATCCGGTCGAGCAGCTTCATGATGCCGACCGAGTTCTGCGGGTCCAGGTTGCCGGTGGGCTCGTCGGCGATCAGCAGCATCGGACGGTTCACGAACGCCCGGGCGATCGCCACCCGCTGCTGCTCACCGCCCGACAGCTCGCCGGGCATCCGGCCCTCCTTGCCGCCCAGGCCGACCAGGTCGAGCACCTCGGGCACCACCTTGTTGATGGTGCTCTTGGGCTTGCCGATCACCTCCAGGGCGAACGCCACGTTCTGGCCGACGGTCTTGTTCGGCAGCAGGCGGAAGTCCTGGAAGACGGTGCCCAGTTGGCGCCGCATGTGCGGCACCTTCCAGTTGGAGAGCTTGCCCAGGTCCTTGCCCAGCACGTGCACGTCACCGGTGGAGGGGCGCTCCTCCCGCAGGCACAGGCGCAGGAAGGTCGACTTGCCGGAGCCGGAGGAGCCGACCAGGAAGACGAACTCGCCCTTCTCGATCTCCAGCGAGACGTTGTCCAGGGCCGGACGGTTCTGCTTGGGATAGGTCTTGGAGACGTTGTCGAATCTGATCACGGCTGCATCACGGGGGCCATCCTAGGTGGATCGAGGGCAGTGACCTTACGCGATGCCCATGCGCACCCGCAGTGACCGGACGCCTACTGACCGGGGTTTCGTCAGGTGTCGTTCCGGTTCGGACCGGAAATTGCGAGGTACGTCACAGATCGATAACCCTTCGGCTCCGGGGGCCGGAGGATGGGGAACCTGGCAGAGTGGTGAGCGGACGGAACCGAATCCGCCTCCGGGACGTTGGCTATGCAGCAAGGAGGAGATCGCATGACCTGCGACCAACTGGTGTGCGCCAACTGC
This sequence comes from Kitasatospora sp. NPDC088391, assembly GCF_044753345.1. Classification (NCBI taxonomy): domain Bacteria; kingdom Bacillati; phylum Actinomycetota; class Actinomycetes; order Kitasatosporales; family Streptomycetaceae; genus Kitasatospora; species Kitasatospora sp. NPDC088391. The sequence goes on along the minus strand of NZ_JBIVNB010000013.1, from coordinate 37,307 downwards.
AACGGCCGCGTCGTCGACGGCCGCTGCCCGGTCTGCCGCGCCAACCGCGCCCGGCTGCAGCAGGAGCAGCACGGGCCGTTCGCCGCGCTCAACCCCGCGGTGCTGCTGGCCGTGCTGTCCGCCGCGCTGCTGGCGATGGTCCTGCTGACGCTGACGCGCTGAGCCCGCGGGCCCGGGCCGACGGGGAAGGGCCCCTCCGCCGAGGCGGAGGGGCCCTTCCGTCATGCGTGCCTGCTCGCGCGTGCCTGCTTACGCCTCGCGCTGCTTGCGCCACCGGATGCCGGCCTCGATGAACCCGTCGATGTCGCCGTCCAGCACGCCCTGCGGGTTGCCGACCTCGTGGTCGGTGCGGAGGTCCTTGACCATCTGGTACGGGTGCAGGACGTAGGAGCGCATCTGGTTGCCCCAGGACGAGCCGCCGTCCTTGAGCGCGTCCATCGCGGCGCGCTCCTCCTGGCGGCGGCGTTCCAGCAGCTTGGCCTGGAGGACGTTCATCGCCGAGGCCTTGTTCTGGATCTGCGAGCGCTCGTTCTGGCAGGAGACCACGATGCCGGTCGGCAGGTGGGTGATCCGGACCGCGGAGTCGGTGGTGTTGACGCCCTGGCCGCCGGGGCCGGAGGCGCGGTAGACGTCGATCCGCAGCTCGCCCTCGTCGATGTCGACGTGGTCGGAGGTCTCCACGACGGGGAGCACCTCGACGCCGGCGAAGGAGGTCTGCCGGCGGCCCTGGTTGTCGAACGGGGAGATCCGCACCAGGCGGTGGGTGCCCTGCTCGACGGAGAGGGTGCCGTAGGCGTAGGGGGCCTTGACGGTGAAGGTCGCGGACTTGATGCCGGCCTCTTCGGCGTACGAGGTGTCGTAGACCTCGGTCGGGTACCCGTGCCGCTCGGCCCAGCGCAGGTACATCCGCATCAGCTGCTCGGCGAAGTCGGCGGCGTCGACGCCGCCCGCCTCGGCGCGGATGTTGACCAGGGCCTCGCGGGCGTCGTACTCGCCGGAGAGCAGGGTGCGCACCTCCAGCTCCTCGACGGCCTTCTGGACGGAGACCAGCTCGGTCTCGGCCTCGGCGCGGGTGTCCGCGTCGTCCTCGGCCTCGGCGAGTTCGAACAGGACGCCCAGGTCCTCGACCCGGCCGCGCAGGGTCTCGACCTTGCGCAGCTCGCCCTGGAGGAAGGAGAGTCGGCTGGTGACCTTCTGCGCGTTGGCGACGTCGTCCCACAGGGTGGGGACGGCTGCCTCCTCCTCGAGGGTCACGATGTCGGCCCGGATCTTGTCCAGGTCGAGGACTGCCTCGATCGACGACATGGTCGAGTCGAGGTTCTTGAGCTCTTCGGAAGGATCGACGGCTGCCACGCCACAAGGGTAATGGTTCGAAGGGGGGGCTCGGCTACAACCTGGGGTGCGGAACGCTGTGCAGACCCTCGGGGCGCGCCCCGGCGGGCGGTTCGGCGGCGAACGCCGACCAGGCGGCGGCCGCCCCGGCCAGCAGCAGGAGCACCGCGACCAGCACCGCGAGGGTCCGGCGGCGGCGGATCGCCTGGGCCCGGGTGCGGCGGTGCGAGGCCGGGGCGGCCTGGCTCCGCTGGGCCCGGGACTCCTCGGCGTAGGAGGCCAGTTCGGCGGGGGACGGGCGGCGCAGGCTGGTGTGGGTGTCGCGGGTGGAGTCGGGCTGCGGCCCGGGGACCAGGGCGACCGCGGGGCCGCGCCGGCGGCGGTGCGCGCCGCCGGCGTCCACCTCGGCGTAGACCGCCTCGCCCGGGGTGGGCAGCTCCTCGGGGGAGCTGCGCGGGGCGGGCGCCGCGAGCGGGCCGACGCCGGCCAGTTCGGGCAGCAGGCCGCGCAGCCGGGCGGCGAGCTCGGCGGCCCGCAGCCGGGAGGCCGGGGCCTTGGCCAGGCACTCGGAGATGATCCGCCACAGCTCGTCCGGCATGCCCTCGACCGGCGGGACGTTCTCGGTGACGTGCCGGCGCAGCACCGCGCCGGTGTGGCCGCCGCCGAACGGGGTGGCGCCGGTGAGCAGTTCGTACAGCACGGTGGCGAGGGCGTAGATGTCGACGGCGGCGCGCGGCTCCAGGCCCTCGATGATCTCGGGGGCCAGGTAGTCGGGGGTGCCGATGATCCGGGTGGCGCGGGTCCGGCGCGGGGCGTCGACCAGGCGGGCGATGCCGAAGTCGGTGAGCTTGGCGCGCGGGGCGCCGCCGGGGCCGGGCGGGGCGGCGAGGTCGAGCAGCACGTTCTCCGGCTTGACGTCGCGGTGCACGATGCCGGCGGCGTGCGCGGCGGCCAGGCCGTCGGCGACGTCGGCGATCACCGAGACCGCGGTCGCCGGGTCGAGGACGCCGTCCCGCTCCAGCCGGGTGCGCAGGTCGCTGCCCTGGACGAGGTCCATCACCAGGGCGAGGTCGCTGCCGTCGACCACCATGTCGTGGACGCCGACCACGTGCGGGTGGTCGAGGCCGGTGAGCGCGGCGCGTTCCTGGACGAAGCGGCCGACCAGCACCTGGTCGGCGGCGAGGTCCTCGCGCAGCAGCTTGACCGCCACCGGACCGTCCGGGCCCTCCCCGAGCCACACGGTGCCGGCCGATCCCCGGCCGATCACCCGGTGGACGGTGTAGCGGCTGCCGATCTTGCGTGCCAATGCTGCTCCGTGGGCTCGTGAGGTCGGTGCCGACGACCAACCTACGCGTCCGAAGGGCCTCCGGGGGCCGTGGAGGGCTCGCGGAGAGGTACCGATCCGGTGGAATTTCGCGGGATTGTCGACAAAGCGTCAATCCCGTTGTCAGGTATGGCTGCCGACCCAGTCGGAGGCGTCGTGGTACCAGCCGACCACGTTGTCCCAGTAGTGCGGCAGCGGCGTGAAGTTCCACAGCGCCAGGCAGCCGAGCGCCAGCACCACCAGCACCAGCAGGCAGCCCTTCAGGCAGCCCAGGCCGGGGATCCACATCCGGTTGCGGCTGCGCCGCCGCGGCTCCCGCTCCCGGGGCGCCTCGCGGGGCGGCTCCGGCTCCCGGTACGGCGGCTCCTGGCGGCGCGGCGGGGCCGGCTCGGCCCGGCGCTGCGGCGCCCCGTAGCCCTGCGGCTGCCCGCTGTACGCGGGCGGCGGGCCCGGCTGCTGGGCCTGGTACGGCGGCGGGGCGACCGGCGGGCGGCCGTCCCGGCCCTGCTGCCGGCCGTGCCCCTGCTGCTGGCCGTGGCCCTGCGGCGGGTACTGGCCCTGCGGCGGGCGGCCGGGCTGCTGCTGCGGCTGGTAGGGGCCCTGCTGCGGGGCGTACCGGCCGGGCTGCGGCTGCTGCTGGGCCTGGTACGGCGGCGGGGCCACCGGCGGGCGCTGCCCGGGCGGCGGGTACTGGCCGGCCTGGTACGGGCGCGGGGCGACCGGCGGGGCGGCCAGGTCCTCGGGCTCGAAGTAGCCGATCCGGGTCTGCGCGTTGCGGTCCCGGGCGGCCTGCAGCTGGTTCTGCCAGGGGTGCGGGTCCTCGGCCGGGGGCTGTCCGGGCTGTCCGGGGGGACCGGGCGGCATCGCGGGCATCACCGCCGTCCGGTCGGCGGGCGGCTGCGCCGGGGGCTGGGGGGCCATCAGGCGGGTGCTGTCCTCGGCGCCGGGCACGGCCTGACGGCTCGTCATGACCTGGGTGGCGGCGGCCGGGTCGAAGGCCCCGGCCAGGGTGGCCTCGTGCGGGTCGACCGCGGGCGCGGCGGCGCGGGCGAGCGCCGGGTCGGGCCGCAGCAGCGCGCCGACGGCCAGCGCGGCCTCCACCGCGTCCGGGGCGGCGTGCACGCCGACGCCCGCCGCGACCACCCGCAGCGCCTCGGCCAGCGAGACCGCGGTGGGCCGCTCGGCCGGGTCCTTGCGCAGGCAGCGCTCCACCACCGTCCAGAGCGGCTCGGGCATGCCGCGCGGGCGCTCGGGCTCCTGGGCGAGGTGCGCCTGGAGCACCGCCATCGGGTTGTCGCCGCGGAACGGCGGGCGGCCGGTGACGAGTTCGTACAGCAGGATGCCGGCGCCGTAGACGTCCACCGCGGCGGTCTGCGGGCGGCCCTCGGCGGACTCCGGGGCGACGTAGGCGGGGGTGCCGACGAACTCGTGGGTGCGGGTGATGCCCGGGGAGTCGGCGAGCCGGGCGATGCCGAAGTCGGTGAGCATCGGGTGCATCCGCTCGCCGCCGTCGACCGCGAGGGTGGCCAGCAGCACGTTGGCGGGCTTGAGGTCCCGGTGCACCACGCCGTCGGCGTGGCTGGCGGCCAGCGCGTCGGCGATCTGCGCCATCAGCAGCGCGCCGGCGATCGGCGACAGCGGGCCGGACTCGCGCAGGTAGCGGTACAGGTCGGGGCCGTCGACCAGGTCCATCACCAGGGCCAGCAGCTCGCCCTCGACCACCAGGTCGCGGGTGCGCACGATGTTGGGGTGGGTGAGGCGCAGCAGCACCGAGCGCTCGCGCAGGAAGCGCATCACCACGTCCGGGTCGGCGGCGAGTTCCTCGCGCAGCACCTTGACCGCGACGGCCTGGCCGGGCTGCAGGCCCGGCACCGCGGCGTCCTCGCGGACCCGGCCGCGCCAGACCGTGCCGGTCGCTCCGCGTCCCAGGCTCTCTTCCAGCACGTACTTGCTGCCGACAGGCCGCACTGTGCACTCCGTTCGGTCACCCGGCGCCCGCTGCCGGGGCCGCGATCCGGCACTCCCCCGTTCCCGTGAACGGCGCCGGGGCCTTGCGGGAGCCCGCTGGCGCGGGCTCTCCGGTTTTCGGCAACTCTAACGGTGCCCGAGCGGGTTTCCGAGGTGCTGCCGGGTCGGGGCGCGCGGGGTCGGCCCGGGGAGGTCCGGGGGTCCTTGACCCGGCCGCCCGCCGGACCCACCATGGCGATGATCGCAAGATCGTCAAATCCGGTACCGTGCGCGGACTGTCCGTCCCGGGTGGCAGGATGGCACGCACCACCCGTGTGCAGAAGGGACCCCGGGCGAGATGCAGATCCGGCTCACCGTCCTTCGACCGCGCAGCGGCCCCGCCGCGCCCGGCAGTTCTGCCGACGTGCTGGTCACGGCACCGGCCGGCACCACGCTCGGCGCCGTCGCCACCGCCCTCGCCGGTGCCGTCGGCATCCGCGGCCCGCGCTCCGCCACCCACGTCCATCTGTACGACGGGGAACGGCGGTTGGACGAGCAGACCCCACTCGGCCGGCCCCCGCTGGTCGACGGCGCGGTGCTCGCCCTCGGCGAGCCCGGCCCCGGCACCGCGGGCACCGACGAGCCGCCCGCCGCCGAACTCCGGGTGGTCGGCGGCCCCGACGCCGGCGGCGTCCACCGGCTGCACGGCGAGCGGGTCCGGGTCGGCCGCTCCACCGAGGCCGACGTCCCGCTCGACGACCCCGACGTCTCCCGCCTGCACCTCGCCCTGCACCTGGCCGCCGACGGCCGCGCCACCGTCCGGGACCTCGGCTCCACCAACGGCACCCTGCTCGACGAGCGCTACCTGTCCGAGGAGGGCGCCGAACTCGCCCCCGGCGCGCTGCTGCGGATCGGCGAGTCCACCCTCCAACTCGCCCGCCCCGACGGCATACCGCCCCGCGCCACCGCCCCCGACGGCGAGGGCCGGCTCCGCCTGGCGCCGCGCACCGGCGCCCGGCCCGCGGTCGGCCGCGGCCCCGGCCCGGCCCCCGCCGAGCCGCCCGCCGCCGAGGCCCCCGCCCCGCGCGGCCGCTGGCTGCGCCGCGGCCGGAGCGAGCCCGCCGCCGTCGACGGCGACCGGCAGCACGCCGCCGCCCGCGCCCGGCAGGCCGCCAACCAGCGCGAGCGCTGGCCCGACCCGGCGGCCCTGCTGCTCACCGCGCTCGGCACCGGCCCCCGGCTGTGGGAGCGCGGCCCCGACCACCCCGACGCGCTCACCCTGCGGCTGGGCACCGCCGACCTGCCGGCCGGCCCCGGCACCGCGCCGGGCACGCTGCTGCCCGCCGTCCCGGTCACCGTCGACCTGCAGACGGCCGGCAGCCTCGGCCTGGCCGGCCCGCGGCCCCGGCTGACCGGCCTGGCCCGGGCCGCGCTGGCCCAACTCGCCGTCCTGCACCCGCCCGGCGGCCTCGCCCTGGTCGTGGTCGCCGCCGACCGCCCCGTCGAGGACTGGGCCTGGGCCCAGTGGCTGCCGCACCTGCGGCCCGCCCACGGCCAGTCCTGCCGGCTGCTGTTCGGCCTCGACCCGGCCCAGGCCGAGGCCCGGCTCGCCGAACTCGCCGCCGCCACCGCCGGGCCGCCCGCCACCGTCGTCCTGGTCGACGGCGACCCGGGCACCCCGGCCGGGCGGGACGCCCTCGCCCTGCTGCTGCGCCAGGGCCCCGCGGCCGGCGTCTTCACCCTCTGCCTCGCCGAGGACGCCGCCGAACTCCCCGCCGGGCTCGGCTCGGTGGCCCGGGTCACCGGCGAGGTCGCCACCCGCCTCACCCTGGACCGCCCGGCCGGCGGCACCCGCGAACGCCTCACCGACATCACCCTGGACGCGGTCTCCCCCGCCTGGGCCGAGCGCCTGGCCCGCACCCTCGCCCCGCTCACCGAGGCCGACACCGGGGCCGCCCCGCGCGGCCCGCTCCCCGACGCGCTGCGCCTGCTCGACCTGCTGCGCGCCGAGTCGCTCTCCCCCGCCCGGCTCGCCGAGTCCTGGCAGTCGCTCCCGGCCGGGGCGGGCGGCGCGGCCGCGCTGCTTGGCACCGCGCGCGGCGCCGGCGGCGAGGAGACCTGCGCCCTCGACCTGGCCGAGGACGGCGACCACCTGCTGATCGGCGGCGGCCCCGGCTCCGGCAAGTCCGAGCTGCTGCGCAGCCTCGCCGCCTCGCTCGCCGTCTCCGAACGCCCGGACCGGCTCGCCCTGTTGACGGTCGACGGGGCCCGCGCCGAGGACGGCGGCCTGGCCGGCTGCACCGACCTCCCGCACGTCACCGCCCACGTCAACGCCGCCGAGGACCCGCGCGGCGCGCTGCTCGCCGCCGAGCGCCTGCACGACGAACTCTCCCACCGCGAGGCCCTGTTCGACGGCCTCACCTTCACCGAGTGGCACACCCGGCGGCTCTTCGACAAGACCCCGGCGCTGGTCGGCGGCCCGGCCCCGGAGAGCGCCGCGCAGGTCCGCGTGGTCGAGCCCCGGCGCTCCCCCGACGCCCCGTCGCCGGACGCCGCGCCCGCCCGGCTGGTCGTCCTGGTCGACGACTACGACGCGCTGCTCGGCCCGGCGAGCCCGGGCGGCCGCCCGCTGGCCCGGGCGCTCGCCGCCGTCGCCGTGCACGGCGCCCGGCTCGGCGTGCACGTGATCGCCGCGACCGGGGCGCCGGAGGCCACCGCCGACACCGAGATCGGCGAGTGCGCGCAGCTCCGGATCGCGCTGCGCACCGAGCAGGCCGGCGACTCCGACCTGCTGATCCACCTGCCGGACGCGGCGGCGCTGCCCGCGGCGACGCCCGGTCGCGGGTACCTGCGGCGGCCCGACGGGGAGGTCACCGCCTTCCAGGGGGCCCGGGTCAGCGGCCGCATCCCCCGCACCGCGACGCTCCGCCCCACCGTGGTCGCCCAGCGCCCCGAGGAGCACGGCACCGCGCCGTCCCCCCGCCCGGTCCGCGAGCTCGGCAACGGGCCCACCGACCTGGCCCTGCTCGCCTCGGCCCTCCGCCGGGCCACCGAGAACTGAGCCCGGGGCTTCCCGTACGACGGCCGGAGGGGCCCGGGCGGATGCCCGGGCCCCTCCGGCCGTTGCCGTCGGATCAGCGGCCGCTGCGCAGCAGGGTGCGGATCACCCGCATCGCGACGGACAGGCTGGACAGCTCGTAGGTGTCCGAACCCCTTATGTCGTCGAGGGTGGTGCGGGCCCGGCTGAGCAGGGTGCTGTTCAGCTCGGCCCAGGCGTTGTACCGCTCCTCGGGGCTGGAGCCGGCGGGCCCGGCGGCGAGCACGTCGGAGCTGAGGGCGGCGTGCGCGGCGAACAGGTCCTCGCGGATCGAGGCGCGGGCCATCGAGGACCAGCGGTCGGTGCGCGGCAGTTCGATGATCTGGTCGAGCAGGTGGCTGATCTGGAGCCGGTCGCCGAGGTCGTAGTACAGCTCGGCGACCTCCATCACGTCGGCGTCCGAGCGGTCCGCGACGCCGACGATGTCGAGGGTCGGGAACGCCGAGGACAGGCCGGCCATCCGGGTGGCCAGCTCGTCGGGGACGCCGGCCCCGGAGAGCTCCTGGTAGACCGACTCGTACCAGGCCAGGTCCTCGCCGCGGAGCGGCTTGGGCAGCGCGTCCCAGACCTGGTTGACCCGGTCGTGGAAGAACGCGATGGTGTCGGCGATGTCGAGCGGCTGACGGTTGTTCAGCATCCACCGGGTGGCGCGCTCGACCAGGCGGCGGGCGTGCAGCCGCATCTTGGTCTGGACCCGGGCGGGGACCTGGTTGTCGAGGCCCTCGACGTCGTCCCAGAGCTGCTCCAGGCCGAACACCGCGCGGGCGGCGGCGTGCGTCCGGGCGATCTCCTCCATGGTCGCGCCGGTCTCCTCGCGGAGCCGGAACGCGAAGGTGCAGCCGCCGCGGTTGATCGTGTCGTTGACGATCAGGGTGGTGATGATCTCGCGGCGCAGCGGGTGGTTGTCGATCTGCTCGGCGAACTTCGCGCGCAGCGCGCTCGGGAAGTAGGCGTGCAGGGCGTCCCGGAAGTACGGGTCGTCGGGCAGGTCGGTGGCCAGCAGCTCGTCGGCCAGGGTGATCTTGGTGTAGGCGAGCAGCACCGACAGCTCGGGCTGGGAGAGGCCGCGGCCGGCCTGCTGGCGGTCGCGGATCTGCTTCTCGCCGGGCAGGTACTCCAGGGCCCGGTCGAGCTGGCCGTTGGCCTCCAGCCGGTTGATCATGCGGGCGTGCACGTCGACCATGCTGGCGGCTTGGGCGACGGCGTTGGCGAGCACCACGTTCTGCGCGTAGTTGTTGCGCAGCACCAGGTGGCCGACCTCGTCGGTCATCGTGGCGAGCAGGGTGTTGCGCTGCTTGACCGTCATGTCGCCGTCGGCGACGACCTGGTTGAGCAGGATCTTGATGTTCACCTCGTGGTCGGAGGTGTCGACGCCGGCCGAGTTGTCGATGGCGTCGGTGTTGATCCAGCCGCCGGTGCCCTGCGGGCCGCCGGTGGAGGCGAACTCGATCCGGCCGAGCTGGGTGCAGCCGAGGTTGCCGCCCTCGCCGATGACCCGGGCCCGGACGTCGCCGCCGTTGACCCGGATCGGGTCGTTGGCCTTGTCGCCGACCTCGGCGTTGGTCTCGGCGGTCGCCTTGACGTAGGTGCCGATGCCGCCGTTCCAGAACAGGTCGACGGGGGCCTGCAGGATCGCCTTCATCAGCTCGGCGGGGGTGAGCTTGGCGGCGTCGATGCCGAGCCGGTCGCGGACCTGCGCGGAGAGCTGGATGGACTTCGCGGAGCGCGGGAAGACGCCGCCGCCCGCGGAGATCAGCGACTTGTCGTAGTCGTCCCAGGAGCTGCGCGGCAGGTCGAACAGCCGGCGGCGCTCGGCGAAGGAGACGGCCGCGTCGGGGTTCGGGTCGAGGAAGATGTGCCGGTGGTCGAAGGCGGCGACCAGGCGGATGTGCTCGGACAGCAGCATGCCGTTGCCGAACACGTCGCCGGACATGTCGCCGATGCCGATGACGGTGAAGTCCTCGGTCTGGGTGTCGACGCCGAGCTCGCGGAAGTTCCGCTTGACGGACTCCCAGGCACCGCGGGCGGTGATGCCCATGCCCTTGTGGTCGTAGCCCGCCGAGCCGCCGGAGGCGAACGCGTCGCCGAGCCAGAAGCCGTACTCCTGGGCGACGCCGTTGGCGATGTCGGAGAAGGTCGCGGTGCCCTTGTCGGCGGCGACCACCAGGTAGGTGTCGTCCTCGTCGTGGCGGACCACGTCGACGGGGTGGACGACGTCGCCGGCGACCAGGTTGTCGGTGATGTCGAGCAGCGCCGAGATGAAGGTCTTGTACGAGGCGATGCCCTCGGCCAGCCAGGCGTCGCGGTCGACCGCCGGGTCGGGCAGCTGCTTGGCGACGAAGCCGCCCTTGGCGCCGACCGGCACGATGACGGTGTTCTTGACCATCTGGGCCTTGACCAGGCCGAGGATCTCGGTGCGGAAGTCCTCGCGCCGGTCGGACCAGCGCAGGCCGCCGCGGGCGACCTTGCCGAACCGCAGGTGGACGCCCTCGACGCTGGGCGAGTAGACCCAGATCTCGAAGGCGGGGCGCGGCGCGGGCAGGTCCGGGATGGCCTTCGGGTCGAACTTCATCGACACGTAGGAGTGCCAGTGGCCCTCGCCGTCGTGCTGGAAGAAGTTGGTCCGCAGGGTGGCCCTGATCAGGTGCAGGAAGGAGCGCAGGATGCGGTCCTCGTCCAGCGAGACCACCTCGTCGAGGGCGCCGGACAGCTCCTCCAGCAGGCCCTCGGTGAGTTCCGCGGCGCCGGACTGGTGGCTGGGCGAGAGCCGGGCCTCGAACAGGTTGACCAGCAGCCGGGTGGTGTGGGTGTTGTTGCGGAGCGCGTCCTCCATGTAGTCCTGGGAGAACGTGGAGCCCGCCTGCCGCAGGTACTTGGCGTAGGCGCGCAGCACCACGGCCTGACGCCAGGTCAGCTTGGCGGTGAGGACCAGCTCGTTGAAGCCGTCGTTCTCGGCCTGGCCGAGCCAGGTCGCCGAGAAGGTGTCCTGGAAGCGCTCGCGGTCCTCCTCGGTGAGGTCGGTGCCCTCGCGGAGCCTGAGGCCGAAGTCGACCACCCAGGCGGTGCTGCCGTCGGTGCGGCGCAGCGCGTACGGGTGCTCGTCGAGCACCTCGACGCCCAGCCGCTGCAGGACGGGCAGCACCTCGGTGAGCGAGATCGGGCCGCCGACCCGGTAGATCTTGAAGCGGCGCTCGTCGTCGCCGGCGCCGACCGGCTGGTACAGGTTGAGCCGGAAGTCGCCCTCGCCGCTGAGCGACTCGATCTGCTTGAGGTCGGCGACGGCGGTGCGCGGCGGGAAGTCCGCGCGGTAGCCGTCGGGGAAGGCGGTGGCGTACTTGTGGGCCAGCTCGGCGGCCCGCTCCTCGCCGAACTCGGTCTGCAGCTGGTCGTTGAAGCCGTCCATCCAGAACCGGGCGGCCTCGGCGAGCCGGTTCTCGATCCGCTCGATGTCGGAGTCGGAGAGCTGCGGCAGCTCGGTGCCGGGGGCGACCCGGACCACGAAGTGCAGGCGGGTGAGCACCGACTCGGTGGCGTACACCGTGTAGTCGATGGTGTCGCCGTTCAGCTCGGTCTTCAGGATGTCGGTCAGCGCGAGCCGGATCCGGGTGGTGTAGCGGTCCCGCGGCAGGTAGACGTACGCCGAGTAGTAGCGGCCGTACTCGTCCTGGCGGAGGAACAGCCGCAGCCGGCGGCGCTCCTGCAGGTACAGCACGCTGGTGGCGATCGACTGGAGCTCGGCGGCGGCGGTCTGGAACATCTCGTCGCGCGGGAAGGTCTCCATGATCTGGAGCAGGTCGCGGCCGTCGTGGCTGTCGCCGGAGAAGCCGGCGCCGCCGATGACCTCCTGCACCTTGCGGCGCACCACCGGGATCCGGGTGACGGACTCGGTGTAGGCGGCGGAGGAGAACAGGCCGAGGAAGCGGCGCTCGCCGACCGGCTCGCCGGCGGCGTTGAACCGCTTCACGCCGACGTAGTCGAGGTAGGCGGTGCGGTGCACGGTGGCGCGGCTGTTGGCCTTGGTGAGGACCAGCAGCTTCTTCTCGTGCGCCTTGGCGCGGACGGGGGCGGAGAGCCGGCCGAACGCCTCGGAGACCGGGTGGTGGTCGGTGTCGTGGCTGAGCGGGTCGGCCCGCAGCACGCCCAGGCCGGTCCCGGCGACGGCCTTGAGGACCTCCTCGCCCTCGTGCTCGACCAGGTCGTACTCGCGGTAGCCGAGGAAGGTGAAGTGGTCGTCGGCCAGCCAGCGCATCAGCTCGCCGGCCTCGGAGACCTCCTGCTCGGGCAGGTGCGCGGGGGGCTCGGCGGCGAGTTCGTCGGCCAGCCGGACGGCGGAGTCGCGCATCTTCGACCAGTCCTCGACGACCTCGCGGACGTCGCCCAGCACCCGGCGCAGGTTCGCCTCGATGGTGCGCAGGTCGTCGCGGTCGGTCTCGCGGTCGATCTCGATGTGCATCCAGGACTCGACCACGGCGTCGGCGGGCCACTCGGCGCCGGCCGCCTGCGCGCGGTTGCACGCGTCGACGTCGAGGATCTCCAGCAGCTTGCCGGTGATGTCGCGGCGCACCGCCAGCTGCGGGTGCACGACCAGGTGGATGGCGCGGTCCAGGCGGGTCAGCTCGTTGGTGACCGAGTCCACCAGGAACGGCATGTCGTCGGTGACGACCTCGACCACGGTGTGGCCGCAGGACCAGCCGTTCTCCTCCACGGTCGGGGTGGAGACCCGGACCTCGGCGGTGCCCTGCGGGCGCTTGAGGCCCAGCCGGTAGTGGGAGGCCGCGGCCCCGTAGACGTCCACCGGGTCCCGGCTGATCACGTCCTCGGGTGCCGTGTGGAGGTAGTAGTGATGCAGGTAGGCGGCCAGAGCACCGTTGCTCAGGCCCTCCCCCGGCGCCGCTCCCCCCACCTGGCTGTTCTCAGCGGCTGCTGCTGCTTTCCTGAGCAGGTCGGCCTTGGCTGCGTCCAGCTTGGTCTGCATGGCTGTTTGGCTCCTGTCGCGCGCCGTTGCGTGACTCGGTGATGACTGTGGGTGCACCGCCGGGCCCCGTCGGCAATCCTCCCGTACGCGAGGGGTGAAAAGCGCTCAAGGCACGCATGAGTCGCGTTCCGCCCGGGTACGACAGCACGTTTGGCCTGCCTGACCGATAACCGGCGACGCCGTCAGCCTAGCCTGACGAAACGAAGGTGTCAGGGGACACGGAGGCGCAAACCCGCAGGAGGATCGGGCCTTCCTGGACACCTTGTCCAATGGCCCCCACCTGGGGTGTCCGTCATTCGGGTGACCACTCCATGTGCGGGTGGACGTAGTCGGTCGGCGGCGTGAACGTCTCCTTGATCGACCGGGTGGACGTCCAGCGCGCCAGGTCCCGGCCCGGCTCGGCCCGGTCGTCGGACGGCTGCCCGTTGACCCGGAGCCGGTCCGCGGCGAACCGCAGCCGCTCCAGCGCCTCCGCGACCGCCCGCCGGTCCCGGGCGAACACCGCGCCGCCGCCGGACCCGCCGGGCCCACCGGGCCCACCGGACCCACTGTCCGCGGCGGCCCGCTCCAGCGCCCCCGCCCAGTCGTCGTCCTCGTACAGCCGGACGGACAGCACCGGCCCGGGGCTGCCGCCGTGCCGGCCGGCGCCGTCCAGCAGCACGGTGGGCCGGACGAACCAGCCGATCGCGGCGTCGTGCTGGCCGCCCGCCGCGAGTTCGGCCGCCGGGTCGGCCGCGGCCCGGCCGAGCGCCTCGACCGTCCGGTCGAAGGCCCGGGCGTCGACCAGCGCGCCCATGAAGGTGCCCAGGTCGGTGGGGTCGCCGACGGGCAGCGCGTCCACCTCTCCGAGCAGGTCGTCGGCGATCCGCCGCCACAGGCCGCGCGGCAGGTGGGCCCGGGACAGCGCCGCGCCGCCCTGGCCCTGGAACCCGAAGGCGCCGCGGACCAGCGCGGTGCGCACCGCCGCCGGGTCGGCCGACGGGTGGGCGACCAGGAAGTCCGCGCCGCGGACCGCCCCGACCAGCCGCGGGTACGTCCGGTAGCGGGCGATGTCGCGGCCGATCCCCCGCCACAGCCGCCGGTACGCCGCGGCCGAGCCGGTGAAGTGCAGGCCGGCCAGCGCCGGGTGCGGGAGGACGGCCCCGGCGACCGCCCCGCCGTCCCCGGTGACCAGGTTGACCACGCCGGGCGGCAGGCCCGCCTCCTCCAGCAGCCGCAGCGTGAAGTGCGCGGCCAGGGTCTGGGCGGGCGCGGGCTTCCACACCACGGTGTTGCCGAGCAGCGCGGGCGCGGTGGCCGACCGGGCCGCGGCGGAGGTGGAGTCGAACGCGGAGAGCGCGCAGACGAAGCCCTCCAGCGGGCGGTGGTCCGCCCGGTTCCACCCCCCGGGCCCGGAGCCCGGCTGCTCGGCCAGCAGGGCGCGGGCGGCCCGGACGTCGCCGCGCCAGGCGTCGGCGGTGCCGCAGGCCGCGTCGGCCTCGGCCGACCGCACGGCCTTGGACTGCCCGAGCACGGTGGCGGCCACCAGGGTCTCCCGCCACGGGCCCGCCAGCAGGTCCGCGGCGCGCAGGAACACCGCGGCCCGGTCGTCGAAGGACAGCGCCCGCCAGGCCGGTCCGGCCGCCAGCGCCGCGTCCACCGCGTCCTGCCCGTCGGCGGGGGTGGCCGCGCCCAGCACCCCGAGCTTCGCGGCGTGGTGGTGCGGCTGCGCGGGCTCGGCCACGGCGCCGCCGCCGAGCCGCCGCCGGCCGCCGATCACCATCGGCAACTCGGTGTGCCGCCCGGCCAGTTCGTCGAGCCGGCGGACCAGCCGGGCCCGCTCGGGACTGCCCGGCGCGTAGTCGCGCGCCGGTTCGGCGGCGGGTGTCGGGACGGTGGTGACCGCGTCGATCGGCATGGTGCTGGACTGCTCCGTACGGTGGTGCGTGCTGTACCCCTCCAAGGGTGAACGCGCGCACCCCCTCCGACGTGCCGTGACACACCGGCCGGCGGGCTCAGCCGGTCAGTTCCCCGGCCAGTGCGACGGCCTCGGCCAGGGTGTCCACCACCGGCACGCCGACCGGCAGCAGCTTCTCCCGGGTGTGCGAGCCGCCGGTGTACAGCACCGCGGCGATGCCCGCCGACAGCGCCGCCTCGGCGTCGTCCGCGGCGTCGCCGATCAGCACCGTCCGACCCCGGTCGACCTGCCCGCCCAGGGCGTCCAGGTGCGCGGCCAGTTCCCCGGCCTTGCGGCCGCCGGCGTCGCCGCGCCGCCCGTCCACCCGCAGGAAGTGCCCGGCCAGGCCGAACGCGTCGACGGCCGGCACCAGCTTGTCGTGCGCGTACATCGACAGCACCGACTGGCTGTGCCCGGCCGCCGTCCACCCGGCGAGCAGCTGCTCGACGCCCGGGGTCAGGCCGCAGCCCGGGAACAGCTCGGTGTACTTGACGTGGAACGCGTCGTCCAGCGCCAGCCACTCGGCGGGGCTGGGCACCCGGCCCATCAGCCGCTCGTAGAACCGCGGGATCGGGATCTCGTACTGGGCCCGGTACTCCTCCAGCGTCATCGGCGCGATGCCGACGGTGGCGAACGCCGCGTTGCTGGCCCCCACCACGGCCGCCATGTCCGACAGCAGGGTGCCGTTCCAGTCCCAGACTATGTGTGTGCGCACCCGCCCAGGGTACGCGGCGGCCCCGCCCGCCCCGGCCGCCCGGTCAGTCGAACAGGTCCGGGTCCGGGCCGGTGCGCAGGCCGCGGTCGGAGGCGGCGATCGCGGCCAGGTCGTCCGCGGTGAGCGCGAAGTCGAACACGTCGAGGTTCTGCCGGATCCGGGCCGGCGTGACCGACTTGGGGATCACCACGTTGCCGAGCTGCAGGTGCCAGCGCAGCACCACCTGGGCGGGGGACTTCCCGGTGCGCTCCGCGATCGCCACGACCGCCGGGTCGGCGAGGACGGCGCCCTGGGCGAGCGGGCTCCACGCCTCGGTGGCGATGCCGTGCGCGGCGTGGAAGGCGCGCAGCTCGGCCTGCTGGAGGCCGGGGTGCAGCTCGACCTGGTTGACGGCGGGGACGAGGCCGCCCCGCTCGATCAGCCGGGTCAGGTGCGCGGGCCGGAAGTTGGAGACGCCGGCGGCCCGGACCCGGCCCTCGGCGGCCAGTCGCTCCAGCGCCCGCCAGGAGTCGGCGTACCGGTCGAGCGCCGGGGCCGGCCAGTGGATCAGGTACAGGTCGACGCGGTCCAGCCCGAGCTTGTCGAGGCTGGCGTCGAAGGCCCGCAGGGTGGCGTCGTAGCCCTGGTCGGCGTTCCACACCTTGGTGGTGACGAACAGGTCCTCGCGGGCCACCCCGGACTCCGCCAGCGCCCGGCCGACCCCGCGCTCGTTGCCGTAGACGGCGGCGGTGTCGATGCTCCGGTACCCGGCGGCGAGCGCGGCGGCGACCGCCGCGGTGGTCTCCTCGTCGGGGACCTGGAAGACGCCGAAGCCCAGCCGGGGCATGGTGACGCCGTTGTTGAGGGTGACGGTGGGGATCTCGGTGGTGCTCATGGTGCGTGTCTCTCCGTGCGGGCGGGCGTTCGGGGGGGGTGTTCGAGAGTGTTCTGGAGTGTTCGGGGCGCCCGTGTCAGTGGGTGTGGGCGGGAATCCGGGCGGCGGCGGCCGGATCGGCGGCGGCCGGGGTGCGGCGCTCCAGGGCGGCCGAGAGCAGGGCCAGCAGCAGGGCGCCGCCGGCCATCAGGGCGCCGACCCAGGCGGGGGCGGTGTAGCCGAGGCCGGCGTCGATCGCGGCGCCGGCCAGCAGCGCGGCGAGCGCGTTGCCCAGGTTGAAGGCGCCGATGTTGACGGCGGAGGCCAGGGTGGGGGCGCCGTGCGCCTGGTCGAGGACCCGCTTCTGCAGCGGCGGGACGGTGGCGAAGCCGAGCGCGCCGACCAGCAGCAGGGTCGCGGCGGCGGTGACGGGGTTGTGGGCGGTGACGGTGAGGACGGCGAGCGCCGCGGTGAGCCCGCCGAGGGTGGTGAACAGCATCGGCATCAGGCGCCGGTCGGCGAAGCGGCCGCCGAGCAGGTTGCCGAGGAACATGCCGACGCCGAGCAGCACGAGCAGCCAGGTCAGCGCGCCGGCCGGGAACCCGGCCACCTCGGTCATCATCGGGGCGACGTAGGTGATCGCGGCGAAGACGCCGCCGAAGCCGAGCACGGTCATGCCCATCGCCAGCAGCACCTGCGCGTTCTTGAAGGCGGCCAGTTCCCGGCGCAGGTGCGCGCCCTCGGGGCGGGGCAGTTCGGGGACGAGCCGGGCGATGCCGAGGATCGCGACCAGGCCGAGCGCGGCGACCAGCGCGAAGGTGGCCCGCCAGCCGGCGGCCTGGCCGATCCAGGTGCCGAGCGGGACGCCGACGATGTTGGCGACGGTCAGGCCGGTGAACATGGTGGCGATCGCGCCGGCCTTCCGGTCGGGGGCGACGAGTTCGGCGGCGACCACCGCGCCGATGCCGAAGAACGCGCCGTGGGCGAGCGAGGCGACGATCCGGCCGGCCATCATCACGGTCATCCCGGGGGCGAGGGCGGAGATCAGGTTGCCCGCGGTGAACAGCACCATCAGCAGCATCAGCATCCGCTTGCGGCCGGTCCGGGTGCCGAGCACGGTCATCAGCGGGGCGCCGACCAGCACGCCGACCGCGTAGCCGGTGACGAGCAGGCCCGCGGTGGGGATGGTGACGTCGAAGTCGGCCGCGACCTGGGGCAGCAGGCCCATCATCACGAACTCGGTGGTGCCGATCCCGAACGCCCCGATGGCCAGGGCAAGAAGCGCGAGAGGCATGACGCGTCCCTCCATAGGTTGCCGATGCGTCTTACGAGCTTCGACAATAGTTGCAGACACATCTACTTGCAAACGCAATGATTGCAGACGCCTGCCACCGGGTTCCGGGAACGCGAAGGACCCCGCCGCCGGCCGGGGCCGGGACGGGGTCCTTCCTGCGAAAAGGGGTCAGCCGAGCAGCGCGGCGATCTCCTGGGTGGCGAACCAGAGCAGCTCGTGGTCCTCGGCGCCGTCCACGGTGAACTGGGCGTCCTCGTCCCCGCCGTCGGCGGCCGCCACCGCGGCGACCGCGGCGGCGACGTCCGCCAGCACGTCCGGGTCGGTGTCGTCGGCGTGCACCGCCGCCGCCTTGGCCAGCCGCACCGGACCGGCCAGCACCACCCGGCCCAGCGTGGCCTGGTCCTGGTACTCGTCCCCGGGGAACGGCGACACCGCGGAGTCGGCCACCTCGACCGCGACCACCACCCGGCGGCACGGCGCCCCCGGGTCGGCCGCCAGCATCCGCAGCGAGGAGAGCGCCGCCCGGTTCAGCGCCGCATACTCCAGCTCCTCCAGGTCGTCGCTGACGTACCACTCGCGCAGCGCGGGCGTCACCGCGTAGGCGGTGCCCTGCTCCAGGACGCCCCCGGGGTGCGCCGCCGACAGGTCCTTCAACGTGGTCGGCACGTACACGCGCATGCGGGGCGCCCTTCTTCCTCGGTCACTGCCACGGGTTGCGACGGGTCAAGAATACGCAGCCCCGGCCGGGCCCCCGGCCCGGTGCGCCGATCGGGTCGCCCCCGGTCCCCCTACGGACCGTCCGCTCCGCCGACGCCCCGTCAACCCCCGTCCCCGGCAACCCGACGCGGCGCCCTTGCCGCAGCCCGGCCGCCACCCGCACGGGTGGATCACCCGGCGTCGCCGGAGCGGCCCGGACGGCCTTGGGCGCGGGCCGCCGCGGCCGGTACCAAGAGTCTCGGCCCCGTCCGCCCCACCACCGAGAAGGACCCGATGACCGAGCACCTCCCCCGGCCGTCCGGCCCCCGCGTCCGCCCCCTGGTGCACGCCCCGGGGCACCCGGCCGGACCCCGCCCGGCCCGCCGCCCGCACCCGGCCGGGGACGGCCCGCGCGCCGCCCGCAACCCGCGGGCCGGCTGCGCGCCCGCCGGGGTGCCGCCGCGCCCGCGGACGGCCGCCCCGGGCGGCGCCGGCCACACCGAGCTGGCCGCCCGCTTCGCGCACCGCCTGGTCGAGGTGCTGTGCGGCACCCGCCCGGTCCACCAGTTGCAGCGGCACACCACGCTGCCGGGCTTCCACCAGCTGGCGGCGCTGGTGCGCACCGGCCCGCTGCGCCCGCGCGGCCGGGCCCCGCACCCGCGGCTGGGCCGGGTGCACGACTCGGTGCCGGTGCCGGGCGCGGTGGAGGCCTGCGTCCGGGTCGAACTGGGCCCGCGCCACCACGTGCTGGCGTTCCGGCTGGAGCGGCACACCCGCACCGGCCAGTGGCAGTGCGCCGCCGTGGAGACCCGGTGAACCCCGTGAACCCCGTGAACGCCGACGGGGCGCCACCCCGGAGGGGGTGGCGCCCCGTCGGTGACGGACCGTCAGGCCTTGCGGCGCCGACCGCCCTTGGCGGCCTTGGCGGCCTTGCGGCGCTCGGCGCGGGTGAGGCCGTCGCCCTCGTCGACCAGGCCGTCCTCGTCGAAGTCGCCCTCGATCACGCCGCCGCCGATCTCGTCGGACGGGGCGGTGTAGTGCAGCTTCTTGCGCTCGGGGGCCTCCAGGCCCTTGGCGCGGATCTCCGGGCGGGCGGCCGGGACGGCGTCCCGCTCCAGCTTCTCCAGCAGCACCTGCTCGTCGTCCGGCACCTCGACCTCCTCGACCTGCTGCTCGACCTGGACCTCCAGGTTGAACAGGTAGCCGACGGACTCCTCCTTGATGCCCTCCATCATCGCGGAGAACAGGTCGAAGCCCTCGCGCTGGTACTCGACCAGCGGGTCGCGCTGGGCGTAGGCGCGCAGCGCGATGCCCTCCTGCAGGTAGTCCATCTCGTAGAGGTGCTCGCGCCAGCGGCGGTCCAGCACCGAGAGGACGACCCGGCGCTCCAGCTCGCGCATGATCTGCTCGCCGAGCTGGTCCTCGCGGCGGCCGTAGGCGGCGGCCACGTCCTCCTGGATGGCCTTGGTGAGGTACTCGGGGGTGAGGCCGCCGTTCTCCGCGGCGTCCTCCTCCAACTCCTCCACGTCCAGCTGGATCGGGTAGAGCTGCTTGAGCGCCGTCCACAGCTTGTCGAGGTCCCAGTCGTCCTCGAAGCCCTCGCCGGTGGCGGCGGCCACGTACGCGGCGACGGTGTCGTCCATGAAGTGGCCGACCTGCTCCTGCAGGTCCTCGCCCTCCAGGACGCGGCGGCGCTCGCCGTAGATGACCTCGCGCTGGCGGTTCAGGACCTCGTCGTACTTGAGGACGTTCTTGCGGATCTCGAAGTTCTGCTGCTCGACCTGGGTCTGCGCGGAGGCGATGGCGCGGGTGACCATCTTCGACTCGATCGGCACGTCCTCGGGGACGTTCGCCATCGACAGCACGCGCTCGACCATGCCGGCCTTGAAGAGGCGCATCAGGTCGTCGCCCAGCGAGAGGTAGAACCGGGACTCGCCCGGGTCGCCCTGACGGCCGGAGCGGCCGCGCAGCTGGTTGTCGATCCGGCGGGACTCGTGCCGCTCGGTGCCCAGGACGTACAGGCCGCCGATCTCCTGCACCTCCTCCTGCTCCGCCTTGACCGCGAGCTTGGCCTTCTCCAGCGCCGCCGGGAAGTTGGCCTCGTAGTCCTCGGGGGTGTCCTCCGGGGTGATGCCGCGCTGGGCCAGCTCGGCGGCGGCCAGGTGCTCGGAGTTGCCGCCGAGCATGATGTCGGTGCCGCGGCCGGCCATGTTGGTGGCGACGGTGACGGCGCCCTTGCGGCCGGCCTGCGCGACGATCTGCGCCTCGCGCTCGTGGTGCTTGGCGTTCAGCACCTCGTGCGGGATGCCGCGCTTGCGCAGCTCCTGCGACAGGTACTCGGACTTCTCGACCGAGACGGTGCCGACCAGGACCGGCTGGCCCTTCTCGTGCCGCTCGGCGATGTCCTCGACCACGGCGGCGAACTTGGCCGGCTCGGACTTGTAGATCAGGTCCGGCTGGTCGATCCGCTTCGGGTTCTTGTTGGTCGGGATCGGGACCACGCCGAGCTTGTAGATCTGGTGGAACTCGGCCGCCTCGGTGGTGCCGGTACCGGTCATGCCGGACAGCTTGTCGTAGAGGCGGAAGAAGTTCTGCAGGGTGATGGTGGCGAGCGTCTGGTTCTCGTTCTGGACCTCGACGCCCTCCTTGGCCTCGATCGCCTGGTGCATGCCCTCGTTGTAGCGGCGGCCGGCCAGGATGCGGCCGGTGTGCTCGTCGACGATCATGACCTCGCCGTTGATCACGACGTAGTCCTTGTCCCGCTTGTAGAGCTCCTTCGCCTTGATGGCGTTGTTCAGGAAGCCGACCAGCGGGGTGTTCACCGACTCGTAGAGGTTGTCGATGCCCAGGTAGTCCTCGACCCGGGTGACGCCCTCCTCCAGGATGCCGACGGTGCGCTTCTTCTCGTCGACCTCGTAGTCCCGGTCGATCTTGAGCCGGACCACCAGCTTGGCGAAGTCGTTGTACCACTTGGTGGCCTGGTCGGCCGGGCCGGAGATGATCAGCGGGGTGCGGGCCTCGTCGATCAGGATCGAGTCGACCTCGTCGACGATCGCGAAGTTGTGGCCGCGCTGCACCAGTTCGTCCTGCGACCAGGCCATGTTGTCGCGCAGGTAGTCGAAGCCGAACTCGTTGTTCGTGCCGTACGTGATGTCCATCCCGTACTGGCGCTTGCGCTCGGCCGGCGACATGTTCGCCAGGATCACGCCGACCTCCAGGCCCAGGAAGCGGTGCACCCGGCCCATCCACTCCGAGTCGCGCTCGGCGAGGTAGTCGTTGACCGTGATCAGGTGCACGCCCTTGCCGGTCAGCGCGTTCAGGTACGCGGGCAGCGTGCCGACCAGGGTCTTGCCCTCGCCGGTGCGCATCTCCGCGACGTGCCCGTAGTGCAGGGCGGCGCCGCCCATGATCTGGACGTCGTAGTGGCGCTGGCCCAGGACGCGCTTGGCGGCCTCGCGGACCGTGGCGAACGCCTCGGGGAGCAGCGCGTCCAGGCTCTCGCCGTCGGCCAGCCGGGCCTTGTACTCGTCGGTCAGCGCGCGCAGCTCGTCGTCGGTGAGGTTGACGAAGTCCTCTTCGATCGAGTTGACCTGGGCGGCAATCCGCTGCAGTTTGCGGAGGATCTTGCCCTCACCGGCGCGCAGGATCTTGTCGAAGACGGACACGTGAGCGGGCTCCTTGCCTCATTCGGCTCTGGATGACTGCCGGCGGGGAGTCCACCCCACCGTACCGGCCATCGTATGCGAGGAGTCCGAGCGGCCGGGAGGTCCGTCAGCACGGTATTCCTGTGTCACTCCTGGGAGCACATCCGCCGATGCCGGGACCAAAGGGTCGAATCGCCCCTCCGTCGGCCGGTTGTCAGTGCCTTCGCCTAGCCTCGCCCCATGGCTGCGACCCCTGCCCCGATCGCCCGGATCTCCGCCGACCACGCCCGCCGGCTCGCGCTGCGCGCCCAGGGCCTGCTCGGCGCCCCCGACCGCCGCGCGGGCGCCCGCGGCGTGCTGCGCCGCCTCGGCGCCGTCCAGTTGGACACCATCTCGGTGCTCGCCCGCTCGCACGAACTGGTGCCGTACGCCCGGCTCGGCGCGGTCGGCCGCCCCGCGGTCGAGCAGGCGTACTGGGGCCGCGGCACGGCCTTCGAGTACTGGTCGCACGCGGCCTGCGTGCTGCCGATCGAGGAGTGGCCGCTGTTCGCCTTCCGCCGCCGCGCCTACCGGGCCCGCGGCAACGTGTGGGGCAGCCAGGCGGTCTCCCCGGCCGCGTACGCCGAGGTGCTGGACCGGCTGCGCGCCGAGGGCCCGCTGACCTCCACCGGGCTCGGCGGCGCCAAGCGGACCGCCGAGTGGTGGGACTGGTCCGACACCAAGATCGCGGTGGAGCAGGCGCTGGCCCTGGGCGACGTGGTGGTGACCGAGCGGCGCGGCTGGAAGCGGGTCTACGACCTGGCCGAACGGGCCGTCCCCGGCGAGCTGTTCGAGCAGGACCTGACGGACGCCGAGTGCCTGGCCCGGCTGGTCGCGCAGTCCGGGGCCGCGCTCGGCGTCGCCACCCGGGCCGACCTGATGGACCAGCACCGCCTGAAGGGCGCCCAGGTGGACGCCGCGCTGCCGGCCTCGGGCCTGGTCCCGGTCGAGGTGGCGGGCTGGTCGGCCCCGGCCTGGGCCGACCCGGCGGCGCTGGAGTCCGAGCCGGCCGGGCGGCACCGCACCGCCCTGCTGTCCCCGTTCGACTCGCTGATCTGGGACCGCGCCCGGACCGAGCGGATCTTCGGCATGACGCACCGGCTGGAGGCGTACACCCCCAAGCACAAGCGGGTGCACGGCTACTTCGCGATGCCGCTGCTCACGGCCGGCCGCCTGGTCGGCCGGGTCGACCCGGCCCGCGAGGGCGGCGTCCTGGTGGCCCGTCAGGTCTCGCTGGAGGGCGCCCGGTTCGTCCCGGCGCTGGCCGAGGCGCTGCGCGAGGCGGCCGAGTGGGTGGGCTGCTCGGCGGTGCGGGTGGAGCGGCTGGCGGACGAGTCGCTGCGGCCGGAGCTGGAGAAGCTGCTCGGCTGAGCCGCCACCGGCCGGCGCTCAGCCTATTTCGAGGATCTTCTCACGCATCGCGTAGACCACGGCCTCCATCCTGGAGTGCAGTTGCAGCTTCTCCAGGATGTTGCGCACGTGGTTCTTCACGGTGTTCTCGCTGATGAACAGCTCCTTGGCGATCTCCCGGTTGTTCATCCCGGTGGCCACCAGCTTGAGCACCTCCAGCTCCCGGTCGGTCAGCCGGGGCGCGGGCAGCAGCTCCCGGTCGTCCGGGCGGCGCTGGATCATCGACTTGAACTCGGTCAGCAGCTTGGCCGCCATCGACGGGCTGATCTGCGACTGGCCGTCGGCCACCGCCCGGATCGCGGTGGCCACCTCGTGCGTGGAGATCTCCTTCAGCAGGTAGCCGGTGGCCCCCGCCTTGATCGCCTCGTAGAGGTCGGCCTCCTCGTCGCTCATCGTCAGCATGATGATCTTGGTGCTGGGCACCACGTCCTTGATCGCGGTGCACGCCTCGATCCCGCTGCGGCGCGGCATCCGGACGTCCATCAGGATGATGTCCGGCAGCAGGTCGGCGGCCTTCAGCACGGCCTCCGCGCCGTCCCCGGCCTCGCCGACCACCCGGATGTCCGGCTCCTCGGCGAGGACGATCTCCAGGCCGCGGCGGAACAGCGCGTGGTCGTCCACCACCAGCACCCGGATCGGCTCCGACCGGCCCGGCGGGTAGCCCGCGCCCTCCGGGCCCAGGCCCTCGCGCGACAGCTCCACCATGCGCTCCTCCCCCGGCAGGCGGTCAGTGACGCGCCCATCATTCCACGGCCGGGGCGGCCCGCGATCACCCTCCGCCGCCGAACCGCCCGGCTGGGTGACCCGCGCGCACCGGTGACCCCGGCGGCCGTCGCGGCCGCCGGGGTCACCGGTCCTCGGGCGGGCGGGCCCCCGCCCGCCCGTCAGTCCTCGTCGGGCCCGTTGATCGCGCCGCCCGCGCCGGCGGCGTCCACCGCGGCGGCCGTGTCCTCCTTGAGGTGGATCACGCCGTAGTGGTAGCCGTGCCGGCGGTAGACCACGCTCGGCAGACCGCTGTCCTTCTCCTGGAACAGGTAGAAGTCGTGGCCCACCAGCTCCATCGCGTACAGCGCCTGGTCCAGCGACATCGGCCCGGCCGCGTGGGTCTTCTCGCGGACCACCAGCGGCCCGTCGCCCTCCACCTCCAGGCTGCCCGCCAGCGTCTTGCGGGCCGCGCCGTCGGCGGCCGCGGGGGCGGCCGGCTCCGGCAGCCCGGCCAGCGCCGCCGTCGCCTCGGCCACGCTGATCGGCGTCCGCCCGTGCGAACCGCCCTTGTGCACCCGGCGGCGGTCGGCGGACTTGCGCAGCTGCGCCTCCAGCTTCGCCGAGGCCAGGTCGAGCGCGGCCCACGGGTCGTTGGCGGACGCCTCGGCCCGGACCACCGGGCCCCGGCTGCGCAGGGTGATCTCCACCCGGTCGGAACGGTCGGCCTGCCGCGGGTTGTGCTCCTTGGACACCTCGACATCCAGGCTGATCGCCTTGGTGTCGAACTTCTGGACCATCTCCAGCTTCTCGGCCACGTGCTCGCGGAACCTCTTGGGCACCTCGGTCTTGCGGCCCTTGACGACGATGTCCACGCAGAACTCCGATCCCTTGTGCTGACCGGCCCGGAGCGCGTCCCGGACCGGCGTGAGACCCAGCCGGACCAGCAGACCGCCGCCGCCCCCGGGACGACCGCCCGGGGAACCCGCGAGGACCACCGGTCCCTTACCTCACTTCCTCCCCACCAGGAGCGAACGAAACCCCTGGAAGCCTCATGCAACACCTCACCGGGAGATCCCGCCTCCCGGGTCGAACGAACGTACCGGCGGGTGCCCGGCGGTCCGGCTGTTCCTCCCTGTTTACCCTCCTACGGGTGAACAAACGGTGAGCGGCTGGACAACACGCCTGACACCGCCCACCGTATGGCTGAAGTCGCCGCCCGGCCAGCGTTCCGGAGGGGTTCCGTGACGAGTCGCAGCACCGCCCACCCGCCCGCGTCCGGCCCCGCCCCGGCCCTCGCCGCCCTGCTCGACCTGCTGCTCCCCGTCCGGTGCGCCGGCTGCGGGACGGGGCGGCTCGGCCTCTGCGCCGACTGCCGGGGCCAGTTGGACGGCACCGCCGCCGGGCCCGCCGGGCCGCTGCGTCCGCCGCCCGGGCTGCCGCCGGTGCACGCCGCCGCCCCCTACGCCGGGCCGGTCCGGCAGCTGCTGATCGCCCACAAGGAGCGCGGCGCGCTGCGGCTGGCCACCCCGCTCGGGGCCGCGCTGGCCGCCGCCGTGCGCTCCGCCACCGGGGCCGGGGCCGCCCCGCTGCTGCTGGTCCCGGTGCCCTCGGTGCGCGCCGCGACCCGGGCCCGCGGCCACGACCCGACGCTGCGGCTGGCCCGGGCCGCCGCCCGCGAGCTGCGTCGCGGCGGGGTCGCCACCCTGGTCGCCCCGGTGCTGCGGCACGACCGGCCGGTCGCCGACCAGGCGGGCCTGCGGGCCGCCGAGCGGCTGCGGAACCTGGACGGCGCGCTGAGCGTCCCGGCCCGGGTGGCGGGCCGGCTGGCCGGGCACCGGCTGGTGCTGGTCGACGACCTGGTGACCACCGGGGCCAGCCTGGCCGAGGCGGCCCGGGCGCTGCGGGCGGCGGGCTGCCCGCCCCGGGCGGCGGCCACCGTGGCGGCCACCGCGCGGCGCGTCCCGGGCCGGGAGCGGCGCGGGCCGGTGCCCGGGGAGGCCCGGGCTCAGCCCGGGTAGCTGAACTCCTTGGCCTTGGCCTTGCCGGGCAGCACCTCGTGCCACTGGTTGTCCTTCAACCGGTACAGGTGCCGGTCCGCGCCCCGGTCGGCGGTGGTGAGCACGGCCGGCCCGGCCTGGTCGTCGCGGGAACGGGCCTCGGTCGCCGACAGCTCGGTCATCGACTCGCCGCCCTGCAGCGGGGAGTCGGTGGACTGCGAGCCGTCGGTGCCCAGGAAGTGCAGCTGCTGCAGCCGGTCGCTCTCCTTGCCGAGCACCACCAGCTGGTCGGTGTCGCCCCAGGAGACCGCGGCCACCTCGGTGAGCTGCGGGGCGATGTCCCGCAGCGAGCCGATCGAGGCGGTCGGCGCGGCCGCGCCGCCGCCGTGCCGGACCAGGCCGAGCGCCAGCCTGGTCGAGCCGTCGGGGCCGCGCAGCAGCAGGGCGATCCGGGTGCCGTCGGAGGAGATCCGCAGCGACTGCACGGTGCGGCCGTTCAGCCCCTCGACCTGCACCGGGACGACGGCGCGGTCGCGCACCATCAGCACCCGGGGCGCGGCCGGGTCCCGGTCGACCAGCCACAGGTCCTGCCGGCCGTCCCAGCTGGGCGAGGCCAGGCCCTGGCCGGGCCCGGGGGCGCGGCTGGTGACCACCGGGTCGCCGTACTTGCCGCTCTCCGCGACGTCGACCCGGAACAGCCGGGTGCCGTCCTCGCCGATCAGCGCGGCGGCGGCGCCGTCGCGCCGGACCGCGACCGTGCCGGGGCGGGGCTGTCCGGCCTGCGGCACCTGGCCGAGCACGCCTGGCACCGGGATCGGGTCCAGGCCCTCCTGGTAGCGGGTCAGCCGGCCGTCGGCGAGCTGGATGTACGCCTGGGTGCCGGCGTCGCCGCCGGCCAGCGCGCCGGGGGCGGTCTGGGCGGCCTCGGCGCTGCCGATCGAGCAGGTGCCGTGCGGCGCGGACAGGTCGAGCCGGTCGAGCTTGCCCTGCTGGTCGGCGACGGTCTGGAAGAGCTGCTGCGCCATCTGCTTGCACCGGCCGGGGTCGGCGGCGAGGTCGACGCCGTCCACCTTGACGGTGGCCACCCGGTTGTCGTTGACGGTGGCGGAGGCGACCCGGACGCCGTCGAGCCGGGAGTACACCACCGCGCCGAGCCACTTCGACGGGCCGTCGGCGGTGGCCTGGGCGGCCTCGGTGAGCGGGTCTATTCGGCGGCGCAGGTAGATCGGGTCCGGCACCAGCACCGACGCGGCCGCCGGGTGCGCCGAGGACGGGTCCGGCTGGGCGAAGAAGTAGCGGTGGACCGGCCGGTAGCCGTTCTTGAAGTTGGTCTGGTCGACGATCAGGCCGTCCGGCAGCGTGCTGATCCGCCACTCGCCCTTGTCGGGGCCGTCGGCGAGCTTCACGAAGGTGAAGGACTGCAGGTACCGGACGCCCGGGCGGGCCTGGTAGGTGTGCTGCCGGTCGAGTTCGGCGACCTGGTCGCCGCGGACGGAGAGCTCGACGCTGGTCACCTCGGCGGCCGGTTCCGCGATGTTGGTCAGGTTGGGGGCCCCGGCCAGCACCACCACCCGCTCGTCGGGCTTCCAGGACTTCGCCGCCGCCGGGGTCAGGTACTGCTTCGCGGTGTCGTAGCCGGCCTGGTCGGCGTTGGACGAGTCGAGGAACCCCGCGAGCAGGTCGTACGGGCTCTCGCCGCGGTGCGGGGCGACCGGGTAGACGTGCACCTGGACGCCGTCGGCCGCGCCCTGCGAGGGGTCCAGGCGCTGCGGCGGGCCGCCCGAGGGCATCGACACGCAGCCGGTGGCCGCGGTCGCCAGCAGGGCGGCCCAGCCGATCGCCAGGGCCCGCCGGTCAGCCGTCCTGTCGGTCCTGCGCACCGGCGGTCCCCTCCTGGTCGGTGTCGGCGCCGTCCGGTGCGGGCGGGGCCGGCTGGGTCGGGCGGCCGCGGTCCACCACGACCTGGGCGCCGGTGGCGGCGTAGCCGGCCGCCGCGGCGCGGACGTCCGACGGGTCGGCGACCGGGGCGGCGCTCGGCCGGCCGAGACCGGGGCCGATGCTGAGCACCCCGCCGAGGCCGGAGCCGAAGGTGTGCCGCTCGGTGTCCGGGGTCTCCGGGACGGCGTCGGCGCCGCGCACCGCCCGGCGGTAGGGCGCGCCGGCCGAGGACATGCCCCGGTTGTGCCGGGAGTCCTCGGGCTCCAGCCGGAACGGGGCCCGGGCGATCTCGCCGCCGCGGGTGCGCGGCAGGGTGAGCCGGAAGTGCGAGCCGCCGCCGGGCTCGCCCCAGGCCTGCAGCCAGCCGCCGTGCAGGTGGGCGTCCTCGACCGCGATGGACAGGCCCAGGCCGGTGCCGCCGGTGGTGCGGACCCGGGACGGGTCGGCCCGCCAGAAGCGGTGGAACACCCGGGAGGCCTCGCCGGGCTTCAGGCCGATGCCGTAGTCGCGGACGCCGACGGCGACCGCGCCGTCGGCCGAGCCGAGCCGGATCACCACGTCGCGGCCCTCGCCGTGCTCCAGCGCGTTGACCACCAGGTTGCGCAGGATGCGTTCGATCCGGCGGCCGTCGACCTCGGCGAGCACCGGGTTCTCGCCGCCGCGGATCAGCACCGCGCTGCCCTTGGCGCGGGCCAGCGGGTCGGCGGCCTCCACCACCCGGGTCACGATGTCGCGCAGGTCGACGGGCTCGGCGTCGAGGATCGCGGCGCCGGCGTCGAAGCGGCTGATCTCCAGCAGGTCGGCGAGCAGCGACTCGAAGCGGTCCAGCTGGTCCTGGAGGAGTTCGGCGGAGCGGGCCGCCATCGGGTCCAGGTCCTCGCGGCTGTCGTAGATCAGGTCGGCGGCCATCCGGACCGTGGTCAGCGGGGTGCGCAGCTCGTGCGAGACGTCGGAGACGAACCGGCGCTGCACCCGGGACAGCTCCTCCAGCTTGTGGATCTGCGCCTGCAGGCCGTTGGCCATCCGGTTGAAGGAGTCGCCGAGGCGGGCGATGTCGTCGGTGCCGGTGACCTTCATCCGCTCGTCGAAGTGCCCGGAGGCGAGCCGCTCGGCGATCCCGGCGGCCATCCGGACCGGCGTGACGACCTGGCGGACCACCACCCAGGCGATGCAGCCGAGCAGGATGACCAGGAACAGCCCGGCGGTGGCCAGGGTGCCCATCACCAGGTTCAGCGTCGAGGTCTCCTGGTAGAAGGAGAACACGTAGTACAGCTGGTACGGCTGGCCGTCCGGGCCGGTGAACTGCTTGCCGATCGCCAGGCCCTTGTTGTCGTCGGGCTTGGCCTGGCTGTCCGGGGCGCGGTGCAGCTTGACCGGCTGCTCGTGCGGCAGCGAGGGCTCGGCGGCGACCTTGGCGCGCATCTCCGGGGTGATGGTGTCCGGCAGGACGGTGCCGCTGTAGCGGGCGCCGCGCAGGCCGGCGCTGGAGGCGCTGGCCTCGTTGCCGCCGGGGGCGATGGCGATCACCGAGTAGACGCCGGAGCCGCCGGAGGCCAGGTCGGAGACCTGCTTGGTGAGCCAGGCGTTGATCTGGTCGCGGCTCGGGTCGGCGGCGGCGCCGGCCTTGGCCTGTAGGTTGATCGCCTCGTTGATCTTGTCCTGCTCGATCTGGAAGCCGCCGACGGCCTGGCCGTGCGCGGACTTCTGCTTGGTCTCCAGCAGGCCGGTGCGCACCTGGGCGACCACCACCACGCCGAGCACCAGCACCACGACGAAGGACAGCAGCAGCGTCGCCGCGACCACCCGGAGCTGGATCGAGCGGCGGTACAGCGCCAGCAGCCGCCCGACCGGGTGCCGGAACTGGCGGGCCACCGGCGCGAGCAGCACCGTCCACCAGCGGCGCCGGCGCGGTCGGCCGGTGGTGGAGCTCAGTACGTCGCCGCGCACAGCGGACTCCCCGCCGGACGGTTCGTCCGGCGGGGAGGCGGCGGCCTGCAGGTCGTCCATCCTCAGCTGGGCCCGGCCTTGTACCCGACGCCGCGGACGGTGACCACGATCTCCGGACGCTCCGGGTCCTTCTCGATCTTGGAGCGCAGGCGCTGCACGTGCACGTTGACCAGGCGGGTGTCGGCGGCGTGCCGGTAGCCCCAGACCTGTTCCAGCAGCACCTCGCGGGTGAACACCTGCCAGGGCTTGCGGGCCAGCGCGACCAGCAGGTCGAACTCCAGCGGGGTCAGCGGGATGCCGCGGCCCTCGCGCTTGACCGAGTGGCCGGCCACGTCGATCACCAGGTCGCCGATGGTGAGCTGCTCCGGGGTGGGCTCCTCGGCGCGGCGCAGCCGGGCGCGCACCCGGGCCACCAGCTCCTTGGGCTTGAACGGCTTGGTGACGTAGTCGTCGGCACCCGACTCCAGGCCGACCACGATGTCGACCGTGTCGGTCTTCGCGGTCAGCATGACGATCGGGATGCCGGACTCGGCCCGGATCTGCCGGCACACGTCGATGCCGTCCCGGCCGGGCAGCATCAGGTCGAGCAGTACGAGGTCCGGCTTGGTCTCCCGGAAGGCGGCCAGCGCCTTGTCCCCGTCTGCGACGAAAAACGGCTCAAAACCTTCACCCCGCAGCACGATGCCGAGCATCTCGGCCAGCGCGGTGTCGTCATCGACGACGAGGACACGTCCCTTCATGTCTCCATCTTCTCATCACCCGAATGTGACCTGTCGCACAGCCCGCCCGTCCACCGGCCCGAACTGTCCGCCGAACCAGTCATACCATCGCAAAGTTCGCGGGTCGGAAGCCGGGCCGGGACCGTTGCCGATCAGCAACGGGATACCGGTGGGGTACGCGTGCGCACCATGGCACGATGGCCTCCCGAAAGCACCCGCCCCAGGGTGCCCCGACGAGGAGCGTCGATGACCGAGACCCCGGGTTGGACCTCACCCGGTTCTCCCGAAGCCGGGCCCGGCCCGGCCGATTCCGGCCACCCGGCGCCCCCGGCGGCCACCGCCGGACCGGGACCGCAGCAGGCCGCCGGCACCCCCGTCGTCGGCCCGATCCCGCTGCGGCCGCTCGGCGTCGGCGAACTGATGGACGGCTCCTTCGCCCTGGTCCGCCTCCACTGGCGGGTCGCCCTCGGCTTCAGCCTCGGGTTCGCCGCCTTCCTCCAGCTCGTCCAGGCCGGCGTCGAGTGGTGGATCCACCTCAACGGCAACTCCTTCGCGGACATGTTCTCCAGCTACCTGACGCTGCCGCTGCACATGCTCCTCGCCACCTTCGTCACCGGGCTGCTCTCCCCCGTGGTCAGCGCCGCGCTGCTCGGCCGGGAGACCACCCACGGCACGGTCTGGGCCCAGGTCCGCCCCCGGTTCTGGGCGCTCGCCGCCCTCTCCCTGCTGCACCTGCTGGTGCTGTCCGCGGCCTTCGCCGCCCTGGTCGTCCCGGTGCTGGCCCTGACCGGCTTCACCGCCGAGCCGCTGCTGATCCTGCTGCTCCCGGTCGCCGTCCTGCCCGGCGCCTGGCTGTGGGTCGCGCTCAGCTGGACCGCGCCCGCGCTGATCCTGGAGAAGCAGTCCGTCCTCGGGGCGTTCCGGCGCTCCTGGCGGCTGGTCCGCGGCGCCTGGTGGCGCACCTTCGGCGTCCAGCTGCTGTTCGGCCTGGTCTGCGGCCTGGTCACGATCTCCGTCATCGGCCCCGCCTCGCTCGTCTCCGGCATCCTCGGCAGCAACGACTCCTCCGACGGCACCGCCGTCCTGACCATCGCCCTCACCGGGGTCTTCGCCGCCTTCGCCAAGACCCTGACCCTCCCGCTCCAGGCCACCCTGATCACCCTGCTGTACGTCGACCGGCGGATCCGCCGCGAGGCCCTCGACCTGGAACTCGCCCGCGCCGCCGGACTCCCCGGCTACAGCTGGACCGACCGCCCCGCCGCGCCCGTCCCGGGCCCCGCCACCCCGCCGGGGGCCTGAGCTCATGGGACTCCGGGGGGAGGGGGCGCTGCTCGCGAACGGCGCCCCCGTCGACATACCGCGCGACGCCGCCCGCGACGCCGCCCGCGAAGAACTCCGCAAGGCCGTCTACCACCAGGACGACCCCGGCCTCGTCAGCCGCTTCATGAACTGGCTCGGCGACCGGATCGGCCGGGCCCTCGACACCATCGGCTCGCCGTTCGGCGGGGGCGGCGGCACTGCCCTGATGATCCTGCTGGTGCTGGCCCTCGCCGTCGGCGCCCTGCTCTGGTGGCGCTTCGGCGCCCCCGGCCGGGAGGCCCGCGGCACCGGTCGGCTGTTCGACACCGCCACCGCGCCCGACAGCGCCGCCCGGCACCGCGCCGACGCCGAGGCGCACGCCGCCCGCGGCGAGTGGGCCGACGCCGTCCGCGAGCGGATGCGCGCCGTGGTCCGCGGCCTCGAGGAGCGCACCGTCCTGCACCCCCGCCCCGGCCGCACCGCCGACGAGGCCGCCGCCGAGGCCGGCCGCGCCCTGCCCGAGCGGGCCGCCGAACTCACCGCCGCCGCCCGGCTGTTCGACGCCGTCGCGTTCGGCAACCGGGCCGCCGACCAGTCCTCGTACCAGACCCTGGTCGACCTCGACGACGCCCTGTCGCGCACCCGTCCCGTGCCCGTCCCGGCCGGCGGAGGAACCGCATGAGCACCCTCGCACCGCCGCCCGCCACCGCCCCCGAGACCCCCGCGGACGACGCCCCGGCGAACACCCCGCCGCCGCGCGGCGCCGCGGCCCGCGCGCTGTGGCTGCGCTGGCGCTGGTGGGGCATGTGCTGCCTGGTCCTGCTGCTGGTCGGCGTCCTGATCGCCGGCATCCCCGGCAAGGACGACCACCCGGCCCTCGACCCGCGCTCCGGCGGCGCCCGCGGCACCCGCGCCGCCGACCAGCTGCTCCAGCAGCGCGGCATCACCAGCGGCACCGCCGCCACCGCCGCCGAACTCGGCCGCGCCCTGCGCGACGCCGACACCACCGTCGTCCTCACCCGCCCCAACGAGCTGACCACCCGTCAACTCGCCGCACTGGGCTCGATCGGCCGCGGCGAGCACAGCCGACTGGTCCTGGTCTCGCCCAACCAGACCGCGCTGAACGCCTTCGCCCCCGGCATCCGGGCCGACTACTCCGAGCCCGACCTGACCCACCCGCTCGACCCCGGCTGCGACCTCCCCGAGGCCGTCACCGCCGGCCGCGTCGACCTCGACAACCAGAGCTTCGGCGGCCGCCCCGGCGACACCGCCTGCTACCCCGGCACCACCCTGCACGCCCTGCTCAGCCGCACCACCGGCACCCAACAGGTGATCGTCCTCGGCTCCGCCGACCCGCTCGTCAACGAACACCTCAGCCACGAGGGCAACGCCGCGCTCGCCCTCGGCCTGCTCGGTGCCCACCCCCGGCTGGTCTGGCAGATCACCGACCCGAACCCCGAGCAGGACGCCCCCGCCCCGGCCGCCACCACCGGCGCGACCGGCGGCAGCACCGGCGACAGCGGCGGCACCGGCGACAGCGTCACCGGCGGCAAGGGCGACGCCCCCGTCGAACGGCACGGCGACCGCCCCGGCGCCCAGGGCGAGCCCCGGAAGAAGACCTTCCTCGACCTCGTCCCGGCCGGCTGGCACTGGGCCACCTACCAGCTGGGCCTGGCCGCCCTGCTCGCCGTCGCCTGGCGCGCCCGCCGCCTCGGACCGGTGCTCAGCGAACGGCTCCCCGCCGTGGTCCGCGCCTCCGAGAGCACCGAGGGCCGCGCCCGCCTCTACCACCGCGCCGACGCCCGCAGCCACGCCGCCGAGACGCTGCGCCGCGCGACCCGCCGCCGGGCCGCCGCCGCCCTCGGCCTCCCGCACACCTCCGGGGACCCCGACCCGGCCGCCCTCACCGAGGCCGCCGCCGCCCGACTCGGCCGTCCCCCCGCCGACCTCCAGCACCTGCTGTACGGCCCGGCCCCCACCGACGACGCCGCGCTGCTGCGGCTCGCCGACGAACTCGACGACATGGAATGGCAGGTACGACAGCCGTGACCGACCAGCTGCTCAAGACCGTCCCGGCCCTGCCCGGTGACGCCCGCGCCGCCCTCACCGGCCTGCGCGACGAGATCGCCAAGGCCGTGGTCGGCCAGGACGCCGCCGTCACCGGCATGGTGGTGGCCCTGCTCTGCGGCGGCCACGTCCTGCTGGAGGGCGTCCCCGGCGTCGCCAAGACCCTGCTGGTCCGCACCCTGGCCACCGCGCTCGACGTGGAGACCAAGCGCGTCCAGTTCACCCCCGACCTGATGCCCGGCGACGTCACCGGCTCGCTGGTCTACGACACCCGCACCGCCGAGTTCTCGTTCCAGCCCGGCCCGGTCTTCACCAACCTGATGCTCGCCGACGAGATCAACCGCACGCCCCCCAAGACCCAGGCGTCGCTGCTGGAGGCCATGGAGGAGCGCCAGGTCACCGTCGACGGCGAACCCCGCAAGCTCCCCGAGCCGTTCATGGTCGCCGCCACCCAGAACCCGGTCGAGTACGAGGGCACCTACCCGCTGCCCGAGGCCCAGCTCGACCGCTTCCTGCTCAAGCTGGTCCTCCCGCTGCCCAGCCGCGACCAGGAGTTCCAGGTGCTGTCCCGGCACGCCAACGGCTTCGACCCGCGCGACCTCGCCTCGGCCGGCGTCCGCCCCGTCGCCACCGCCGCGCACCTGGCCGCCGCCCGCGCCGAGGTCGGCCGGCTCACCGTCGCCCCCGAGGTCCTCGCCTACATCGTCGACCTGGTCCGCGCCACCCGGAACTCGCCCTCCCTCGCGATGGGCGTCTCCCCCCGCGGCGCCACCGCCCTGCTCAACACCTCCCGCGCCTGGGCCTGGCTGGCCGGCCGCGACTACGTCACCCCCGACGACGTCAAGGCCCTCGCCCTGCCCACCCTGCGGCACCGCATCCAGCTCCGCCCCGAGGCCGAGATGGAGGGCACCACGCCCGACAGCGTCATCCAGGCCGTCCTCGCCCAGACGCCCGCACCGCGCTGAGCCCGCCGCCGGGGGAACGGCCCGCCCGCTCCCCCGGCCCCCGCAGCACCGCGCCCCCGCCCTCAGAAAGCGAGCCCCGCACCCCATGGCCCTGACCGGTCGCACGGCCCTCATCGCTGCCCTCGGCGCTCTCCTGGTGGGCCTGGTCCTCCCCTCCTGGGCGGGCATCGGCCTGGTCATGCTGCCCCTGCTCGCCGCCGTCGTCACCGACCTGGCGCTCGCCGCCCCCGTCCGCCGGCTCACCCTGGAACGCTCCGGCGAACCGACCGTCCGCCTCGGCGAGGCCACCAGCGTCGACCTGCTGGTCGGCAACCCCTCCGGCCGCCCGCTGCGGGGCCGCGTCCGCGACGGCTGGCTCCCCTCCGCCTGGGCCCCCGGCACCTCCTTCGACGCGGCCCGGCACACCGTCACCGTCCCCGCCGGCGAGCGCCGCCGCCTCACCACCCCGCTCGCCCCCACCCGGCGCGGCGACCACCACGCCGCCAAGGTGACGGTCCGCTCGCTCGGCCCGCTCGGCCTGGCCGGCCGCCAGGCCGACCTCGACGCCCCCTGGCGCATCCGCGCCCTCCCCCCGTTCCACAGCCGCAAGCACCTCCCGTCCCGGCTCGCCCGCCTCCGCGAACTCGACGGCCGCACCTCGGTCCTGACCCGCGGTCAGGGCACCGAGTTCGACTCCCTGCGCGAGTACCTCCCCGGCGACGACGTCCGCTCCATCGACTGGCGCGCCAGCGCCCGCCGCAGCACCGTCGCCATCCGCACCTGGCGCCCCGAGCGCGACCGGCACGTCCTGATCGTCCTCGACACCGGCCGCACCTCCGCCGGCCGGGTCGGCGACGCCCCCCGCCTGGACTCCGCCCTCGACGCCGCCCTGCTGCTCACCGCCCTGGCCACCAAGGCCGGCGACCGCGTCGACCTGCTCGCCTTCGACCGCCGCCACCGCGCCGCCGTCGCCGGCCGCTCCCCCGCCGAGATCCTCCCCGCCTTCACCGACGCGATGTCCCAGCTCGAACCCGCCCTGATCGAGACCGACCTGCGCGCCATGACCTCCACCGCCCTGCGGATGGCCCCGCACCGCTCCCTGATCGTCCTCCTCACCGGCCTCGACGCCCACCAGATCCAGGACGGCCTGCTCCCCCAACTCCCCCTCCTCACCAA
Organism: Kitasatospora sp. NPDC088391; assembly: GCF_044753345.1. Taxonomy (NCBI): domain Bacteria; kingdom Bacillati; phylum Actinomycetota; class Actinomycetes; order Kitasatosporales; family Streptomycetaceae; genus Kitasatospora; species Kitasatospora sp. NPDC088391. Next base: position 1,253 of record NZ_JBIVNB010000013.1, on the reverse strand, counting down.
GCGCCACGAGGTCGTCCTCGCCTCCGTCGCCGACCCCCGCCTGGACGAACTCGTCGACACCCCCCGACTCACCGTCAAGGACGTCTACGGCGCCGCCGCCGCCGAACAGACCCGCGCCGACCGCCGCCGCGCCGCCGAACTCCTCACCCGCCGCGGCATCACCGTCCTCGACTCCCCCCCGGACTCCATCGCCCCGGCCCTCGCCGACACCTACCTCTCCCTCAAGGCCGCCGGCCGCCTCTGAGCCACCACCCCACCACCGGGCCCCGGGCAGGTTTCCTGGGCCATCGGCTCCAGGGCCTAGCGGCTGTGCGTGGCAACCGAGCTGATGTCCGGTCAGTCGAAATACACCACGAGCCTGACGCCGGCACCGCCGAAGCGACCGGCCAGTGCCGCCATCACGGCGAACACGTGCTCCCACCCGGTGCCTGGCCCGATCGCATCCCCGAGAACGAACGGGCGGTACGACACCTCCGCAGTGCCCACCGACCATTCGCCGAAGGGCAGTTCCGCCGGGCTCCGACCGTCGACGCGGGGCCCCATCCGCTGCAGCAACTCCTCTGAGCCCCACTGCTCACCGATCCAGAACCACCTCTCCAGGTGCGGGTACGGGCCGGCCGGGTCCCTCAGCACGACCACTCCCCGCAGACCCACGGGCGACGCGGTCAGGTCGACCTGAGCCAGTTCTGCCCAGCTCACCCACGTCGGACTGTGCACGGCCGCATCCATGCGTTCGGCCTCCTCGAAGTCCGCGCGCACAGCCGCCGAGACGTCGACCGGCAGTCCGCGCTGCCCGGCGAGCGGCTCCCACTGCTGGTAGTTGCGCACCCCGAACAGCAACGCGAGCGCCTCGTAGTTGTGCCGGCCATCGAACAACGGGGACAGGTCCATGCACCGCTGCCATGGCTCCCACTCGAACCAGTCCTCGTCGGAGTTCGGATCCCTGACCTCGATGCAGCCATATATGTCGGTGGCCATAGCCGTGAGGCTAGGACGCGGCCCGGCATGATGACCAACCAATTCCTCGGATCGCCGTGCAGCCTGGCCTACTCGTCGGCAAACGCCCGCCCCCCACCAGACCCCATCGGCGAGTGTTCCGAACTTCGCCGGAAACGCGAAGAAGCCCCCTGACTTCCCGTCAGGGGGCTTCTCCACAAAGATTGTTCGGCGGCGTCCTACTCTCCCACAGGGTCCCCCCTGCAGTACCATCGGCGCTGTGAGGCTTAGCTTCCGGGTTCGGAATGTAACCGGGC